>CAVPGW010000003.1:0-561232 GCA_963704055.1 Pirellulaceae bacterium
GATCGACGAGCTTTCCGAGTTGGCCGTCGTCCGTCGATCGCTGGAGCAGCTGCGGGCAAAACATGGGATGTTGCCAACATTGCAGCTGCGGCAGTTGTTGGTCCACGAACTGATTGATCTTCAAGTCAGTGATTTGTTGCAGATTGCCGTCGAACAATTGCGAATGGCGGAGGGTTACAGCACGAGCGACGTCAGTGACGTGGGGTTGCGATTACAGCACAGCGAGTCACTTGGCGCCGAACGGTCGGAGTTGGAAGCGTTTTTGTTCGAGGCGGTGTATCGCCATGAAAGGTTGATCCCGGTGCGAGAAGCGGCGGCCGACCGTTTGCGGACCTTATTCGGGATTCTGGTGCAGGATCCGGGGCGTCTTCCATTGCGATTTCGCCAACGAGCCGAACGGGTGCGGGTGGAGAAAGTGGTCGGTGAGTACCTGGCAGGGATGACCGACGCGTTTTGCGATTCCCAATATCGCTACGCAATCGAATCGGATGCCGGTCCCATGGCCGATTGGTAGGCCCTAGCGGTACTGCTCGTGGCAGGCGTCGCATTTTTGTCGAATGCCGCTGACTCCTTTGCGCCGCATCGGCGTCGCCGCGGTCGATGGCGGCGGTCACTTTTTTTGATTCGTCGATCATGCTACGGCTCAGCGTGGTGTAGTCCTTGTCGTCGGCTTCGTCCATGCCTTCACGCGTCAGTACTTCGCCAAGTAACGACAGCAATTCGGAGTTGCGTTTGATCAGGTCCTGTTCTCGTTTGACGGCGCCTGCATCGCGACTCGCGTCCTCGAGAGCGTCAATCAGTGATTCGGCGTATTCCATCAAGGGTGAACGGTCGGCGATCATGGACCAGTCGTTCTCGGGTTCGGCGTCCCGTTTGGACAGTCCGCTTCCGGATACCAGATCCTGCAAATCGGCTTTTCGCAATTTGGCTTCGTTGTAAACCTGCGTCGATCCCGCTTTGCAGTTGAAGGCGGTGCGGGCCAGCAAATCGCGGGCGGCGGCCGCCTGATCTTTCCAGCGAACTTCACCGCGATGTTCATGGATGACAGCGAACAGCATCGCCATCACGGTCAGGTCGAGGCGTGCTTCCTGGTAGCCACCGCTATTGAGTTCGCCCGGCGTGGTGACAACTGCATCATAGTGCAACCGCATTCGCTTGATCTCGTCCTCGAGCGACGTTGGGCTAACCAGTGGTGACCAGGCGTCATCACCACCGCTTCCTTCATTCCGACCATCACCGCCCGGCTGACGATCGCGTGGCCGATGTTCAATTCTTTCATCGTGGGGATCGTTGCGACCGGCCGCACATTGGTGTAATTGAGTCCTGTGCGTTCGGCGTGCAGCCGCATGCCCGCCGCGGTCGCGGAGCGTCCCGCATCGCTGAGCCTCGCCAACTGGCGATCCGCGCCTCCCCTTTGGTCAATGCAGGACGGGACTGGTGCGCAATTCCACCGCATCTGCTCCGAGCTTGGATGCGGCCTCAACCTGGTCAAGATCGGGGTCGATGGAACAAGCTGATCAGGATATCGGCATCCTTCAAACGCTTGATGGAATCGGCGATCCGGCCGGTGTCGGCCGAAACGTCCAGCGGCCCTCGGTCGTCACCTCCTGGCGGTTTCCGGCACCAGCAGTGCCCAATCGGGTTGGATCCGGGGGCAGGCGATTGCGACGACTTCCGGCCGCAGGCAATCTCCATGTTGGTTTTGACCGTGACCGTCTGTTTGAGCAACTCCACATCGCGATCTTGGATGTGTCGGCGGTCCTCGCGGAGTGAAGGTGATCCCTCGTTGCCTCCTTGCTCGGCCATGCTGCGGCGACAACGGGATCGGGCTCGTAGGTCTTTCGAGCCTGACGAACCGTCGCGATGTGGTCGATGTTGACTCCGAAGCTGGATCATACGCTCCATCATGTTCTTAGAACGTGTTTTAAAAAGGGGTCTGACCCTTTGTGGGCGAGAGGTTACGGCAGGCTAGACTTGTATCGGATGCGTCTTTCGGTTATTGAGATCGGTTCAAGAGAGGGTCAGACCCCTTTTTAAAACACGTTCTTAGAGAGACGAATCGATTTCGACACGTTCACCATGGTCGTCGCGACAATCCATTTCGAGGTGTAGTGGTTGAGAGTGCCTCGCTGCCGAGGATTTGGACGTCCATTTTGCCGGCATCCTCCATCTCCATCACCTCACGACGTTTCTTGTTGTTCAGGTGGGCGGCGACTTGATCGTTGACGCGCATCGTGACTCGTCGATGTGCTCGTTTTGCACCGCCAGGGCCAGCATGCGGATCACTTCGATCGACATGCTTTCGGCGGTCTTGACCAACCCGCGTCCTTCGCAGCAGGGGCAGTCGTTGTAGATGCTACGTTTCAGACTTGGCCGGATCCGCTGGCGCGTCATTTCGATCAAGCCGAACGGACTGGTTCGCAGGATTTTGGTTCGCGCCCGATCGCGTCGCCATCGCATCGCGCAGCGCATCGTTCGACTTTGCGGCGATGGCTTTCCTTTCGCATGTCGATGAAGTCGTTGACGATCACGCCACCGAGGTCGCGCAATCGAAGTTGTCGAGCGATCTCTTTGGCGGCCGCCATGTTCAAGCGAAATGCGTTCTCTTCGGCCGAATCGTTCGCCACGAAAGCTGCCGCTGTTGACATCGATCGCCACCAAGGCTTCGGTGGGATCGATGACGATCGATCCTCCCTCGCGAAGCTGGACCTGGCGCTGATTGATCTTGATGATTTCCTTCTCCAACTTGTACTTGTGAAACAGCGGCTAGCTGCTGTCGTACAGTTTCAGACGATCGACGACTCGCGGCATCACCATACGGAGAAAGTCGCGAGCCTTCTCGATACGACTCGGGTTCATCGACGAGAATCTGGTCGATGTCGTCGCTGTAGATGTCGCGGATGGTGCGAATGATCAGATCGCTCTCTTCGTAGATCACTCCGGGTTCGGTCGTGCTTCTTGACTCGCCGCGCGATCGCTTTCCAGAGTCGCAGCAGGTATTCCAGGTCGCGTTGGAGTTCGGTCTCTTTGCGGTCCGGCGCCGGCAGTGCGGACGATGAAGCCGAGTCCCTTGGGCGGATGCAGGGATCAGCAGGCATCGTTTCAAACGTTTGCGATCGTCTTCGTCTTCGATCTTGCGACTGACACCGACGCGCGACAGCGACGGCATCAGCACCAGGTAACGTCCGGGGATGCGAGATGTAGGTGCTCAAGCGTCGGCCCTTTCGTACCGATGCCTTCCTTGATCACTTGGACCAGGACTTCGTCGCCGCGACGAAAGATCTCTTGAATCGGCGGTTTGACGCGGGGCCTGCCCGCCTTTGAAGGCATGCTTGCTGCCGCGCCCGATTCGCGAGCCCGCTTGGCCGCGGCTTCCGCCATCTCGTCGGACTCACGCATGATTTCTTCAGGGTCATAGCCGCCCTGGCGGAAGTACTGCGGTTCGACATCACTGATGTGCAGGAATCCGTTGCGGCCGACGCCGAAATCGACGAACGCGGCTTGGATGCTCGGCTCCAGGTTGACGATCTTGCCGCGATAGATGTTTCCGGCAAAGGCCTCGACGCTCTTCCGCTCCATGTAGAGTTCTTCGAGTCGGCCGTTCTCGAGAACCGCGATGCGACACTCTTCGGGCTGCAACACGTTGATCAGCATTTCTTTCTTCATGACAAGCACCTCTTGTGGTGAGAGGCCGGCTCGATGCCCGGAAATCGAAATGATCCCGGCATGGACGCTCGACGGGTAGTGTTTTGTTAAGTTCATGCGGTGTTTGGTTGGCTTTCGGCTCCGCGAACGAAGCGTTCGGTTTCTTTCGCGGAGCGAAAGACGACAGTCAAAGGCCGCACGATGCTTAGTTGTTCTGTATTGGCTCAGACTCAAGTTTCTTGGTGGAGTCCGAATCGGGGGTGGAATCTGATTTACTGATGGAATCTGATTTACTGATGGAATCTGGGTCACGTGCGGGCTCGGCAACGACCATTTCAGAATCGTCACCGATTCAAACTCGCGCTCTAAGGCGACACGTACTCGCGCAATCAACGATCCTTTTTCGATCCAATCGCCAAAACCGAGCAGGTCGAGCACATCGTGCGGATTCAGCGATGCCGATTCGCTTGCGGCCAGCGACAGGTGAAACTGCTGGTCGCTGAGACCCAGCTCCAGGGATTTGCGGGGCCACCTCGCACCTCACGGGTTTCTTTTTTCGCTCATCGATACCGTGCTTGCGTTTCAGTTGCTCGATGGCTCTTGTGATCGCCTGCGGGTTGGTACGCTCGGCAATCGAGCTGATGATGTAGTCGCTTTGCATCGCAGCTGCTGCCTTTTCGCGCCTCCGGCAACCGGGCCACACTGTTGATCGTCAGCCCGGGTTGGTCGTCCGCTTGCGAGTCGTTCAGCATCTCGGCGGGCGACAGTCCTCGGCCAGGTCAAGTTCCACCACCTCGTCAAGACCTTCCACTCCCAGGGCCAAGCGCCGAGGGGAATCCGATGCGGGGTTTCGGGATGGAAGCCCTCGGTCATGGACGGTTTCAACGCCACACGTCGGATGACCCGTTCCCACAGCCGGGCGAGATCTCGATGGCTGATCCAACGCAACAATCCGTTTTTGCGAATCGGACGCGGTAGCGTATGCGTAGCGGCGGCTCGTGAGCCGGCTGTTGCTGCGGCGTCTGGCTTGCGGCTGGTTCGGTATTGGGTCCGTCAATGGACTCAGTCACGTTGCGGCACTCTGGCGATCGGAGGGAGATCCGTAGAGTTCTCGCTTCTGCTATTTCAGGACCAACTCCGGTACGAATCTCCCAGACGGTCCAGCAAGTACATGTCGACATCGCGAGCGGCTTCCAACTTCATCACGCGTCGGCGATCTGCGACATTGCTCGTCGTCACACTGCGAATCGCCTTCTTGACCCCTGCAGCGTCGAGGGCGGGACACTCAAATTTCGCACGCCGAGTCCGATCAGCAACAGCAAGGCTCGACCCGGGTTACTACTCATCTCGCCGCAGACGGCGAGGGTACGTCGTTCGCGTCTCGCCACTTCGATGCTTCGTTGGATCAGCCGCAAGCACCGCTGGGTCGCTCGATTGATAGAGGTCGGCGACATACTCGTTGATTGCGGTCGACCGCCAACGTGTATTCGGCCGAAGTCGTTCGTGCCGATGCTGAGGAAGTCGACTTCGCGGACGGAATGCGTTCCAGCATCACCACCGCCGCGGGGACTTCCACGATCATTCCCACCGGAATACCGACTGCGGTAGGGGATGCCGGCATGCTTAGGTCCTCCCCGACCACCTTCAGCAGCATTCGAGCTTGGCGTAATTCCACGATCGTCGTGATCAGCGGAAACATCACGCGGATGTCACCGTGGACAGCGGCACGCAAAATCGTCGCGAAGTTGCGGGCGGAACAGATCCAGAGTTTCGCAGTGACAAACGAATGCTTCGCGAGACCGAGGAACGGATTGTGTTCGTTGTTCGACCAGCGGTCGATGTCCCATCTTGTCGGCGCCCAAGTCCAGCGTCCGGATCACGACCGGACGGCCATCCATTTCTCGCACGACTTGGCTGTAGGCTTGGTAGTGATCCTCTTCACTCGGCTCGTCGTCGCTGGTCAGAGTACAAGAATTCGGTGCGGTACAAACCGATTCCGTCGGCACCCGTTCCAGGCAGGAGGCGGGCTTCGTGGGGGAATTCGATGTTCGCGTTCAGCCGGATCCGCACGCCGTCGGCGTTTCGGCCGGCAGATCCTCAGTTCGGCCAGTCGTGCGGTGAGCGACTCGACGTTGCTGCAGGCGTAGCTGGTAGCTGTTCCAGTGTTTGCTTCGTCAGGATCGATGATCACGCGACCGCGATCACCATCGACGATCACTCGGTCTGCAGCTGCCGACGCGATCTAGAAACGGTCCGATTCCGACCACGGCGGGCAGTTCCAAGGTCCTTCGGCGACGATCGCCGTGTGCCCGCCAGGACCTCCGGTTTCGGTGCAGAATCCACGCACGTATCGACGATCCAGGCTCGCGGTCTCGCTCGGGAGTCAGCACGTGCGAAAGGATGATCACCGGTTCGGTCAGATCCGAGAGTGATCGTCGATGGTGATCGCGGCACGCGTGATCATCAATCCGGACGAGGAAACGCCTGGCCAGCTACCAGCAGCGTGCGGAACGACGTGAGTCGCTGACCGCGCGGCTGGCCGAACTGCGCGATCTGCCCGCCGAAACGGCCGATGGCGTGCGGATCCGGCTGAACGCGAATATCGAATTCCCCCATGAAACCACCACCTGCATCCAACGTGGTGCCGACGGGATCGGCCTCTATCGCACCGAATTCTCGTATCTGTCCAGCGCCGAGGAGCCGTGAAGAAGATCACTACCAGGCGTATAGCCAAGTCGTTCGGGAGATGGACGGTCGGCCGGTCGTCATCCGGACGTTGGATTTGGGCGCCGACAAGATGGGCCATCGACCGCTCGCCGAGAACGAACACAATCCGTTTTTCGGCTTGCGCAGTATTCGTTTGTCTCTTCGCAACTTGGATCGGTTCCGGCCCCAACTTGGCGCCGTCCTGCGTGCCGCTGTCCATGGGGATATTCGGGTGATGTTTCCGCTGATCACGACGCTTGGGGAGTTCCGCCAGGCCTCGGATGTTGCTGAAGGTGGTTGGGGATGACCTGAAGCATACGGCATGCCCTATCGCAGTAGTATTCCGGTCGGAATGATGGTCGAAGTCCCCGCGGCGGTTATGATGCTGGATCGATTCGTCCCCGAAGTTGACTTTCTGTCGATCGGCACGAATGACTTGGCCCAATACACGTTGGCCGTCGATCGCAGCAACGAATACGTCGCCGACCTCTATCAATCGAGCGACCCAGCGGTGTTGCGGCTGATCCAACGTTGCGTCGAAGTTGCGAAAGCGGGGGATGTACCGCTGGCCGTTTGCGGCGAGATGAGTAGCAATCCGGGTCGAGCCTTGCTGTTGCTGGGACTCGGTGTGCGAAATTTAAGCGTCCCGCCCTCGGGCGTGCCACGGGTAAGAAAGCGATTCGCAGTGTGTCGATCGAGCAATGTCGCGAGGTGGCCGCGCCCGTCATGAAGTTGGAAGCGGCTCGCGATGTCGATATGTACTTGTTGGACCGTCTGGGAGCATTCGTACCGGAGTTGATTGTCAAATAGCAGCCTCTACGGCGCAATCAAGCCAATGCCCACCGTGACTCACCCATTGCCACCCAATACCGAACCACAGGGGACGCCGCAGCAACAGCCGGCTGTCGAGCCACCGCTACGGATACGGTATCGCGTCCGATTCGCAAAAACGGATCTGTTGCGTTGGATCAGCCATCGAGATCTCGCCCGGCTGTGGGAACGGCTCATCCGCCCGGCGCTGCCTTGAAGCCTTCCATGACCGAGGGCTTCCATCCCAAGCCGCGGATCGGTTTCCCCTCGGCACTTGCCTTGGGCGTGGAAAGTCTTGACGAGGTCGTGGAGATTGAGCTGGCCGAGGAACTGACGCCCGCAGAGATGCTGCGACGGCTGCAAGAGGATGACCAACCCGGGCTGACGATCAACAGTGTTGCCAAGTTGCCGGAGGCGTTCGGTAAAGCCCAGCTGCTGCAAAGCGATTACGTCATCAGCTCGATTGCGGCGGCCAACCCGCAGGCGATCACACAAGCAATCGAGCAACTGACGTCGCAGCAGACAGTTTCGGTTGAGCGGAAAGAAAACCATGACGGTCGAGGTCGCCCAGCAAATTCTGGAACTGGATCTTCGCGACCAGCAGATTCACCTGTCGCTGGCCGCCAGCGAATCGGCATCACTTCGTCCGGCCGACGTGCTCGACCTGCTCGGTTTCGGCGATTGGATCGAAAAAGGATCCTTGATTACGCGAGTTCGTGTCGTCTTGCAGCGGGAGTTTCAATCGGATGACGATTCTGAAATGGTCGTTGCCGAGCCCGCACGTGACCCAGATTCCATCAGTAAATCAGATTCCATCAGTAAATCAGATTCCACCCCCGATTCGGACTCCACCAAGAAACTTGAGTCTGAGCCAATACAGAACAACTAAGCATCGTGCGGCCTTTGACTGTCGTCTTTCGCTCCGCGAAAGAAACGAAGAACGCTCCTTTCGCGGAGCGAAAGCCGACACACATACCGCGTGAACTTAACAAAACATTACCCGTCGGCGTCCATGCCGGGAACTGATTCCCTGCATCAAGCTGACCTTACACCGTAAGAGGTGCTTGTATGAAAAAAGAAATGTTGATCAATGTGTTGCAGCCCGAAGAGTGCCGCATTGCTGTCTTGAAACAACCGGCTCGATGAACTTTACATGGAGCGGAAGAGTGTCGAAGCATTTGCGGGGAACATCTACCGCGGAAAGATCGTCAATCTGGAGCCGAGTATTCAAGCAGCGTTCGTCGACTTCGGCGTTGGACGAAACGGATTTTTGCACATCAGTGATGTCGAACCGCAATACTTTCGCCAAGGCGGATACGATCCCGAAGAAATCATGCGTGAGTCGGACGAGATGGCCGAAGCGGCCGCCAAGCGGGCTCGCGAGTCGGGGCGGGGCAGCAAGCACGCCTTCAAAGGTGGACGCCCTCGCGTCAAACCGCCAATCCAAGAAATTTTTCGCCGTGGCGACGAGGTCCTGGTCCAAGTCATCAAGGAAGGCATCGGCACGAAGGGGCCTACGCTCAGCACTTACATCTCGATTCCTGGACGTTACCTGGTGCTGATGCCCTCGCTGGCCCGCGTCGGTGTCAGTCGCAAAATCGAAGACGACGACGATCGCAGACGCTTGAAACGCTGCATGTTGTCGCTGCATCCGCCCAAAGGTCTTGGGTTTATCGTCCGGACTGCTGGCGCGGCCGCAAGGAACTGGAACTGCAACGCGACATGGAGTATCTGCTGCGGCTGTGGAAGGCGATCGTTCGCAGGCTCAAAGGCACCAGCGAACCTGGTGTGATCTACGAAGAGAGCGATTTGATCATTCGCACCATCCGCGATATTTACAGTGATGACATCGATGTGATCCTGGTCGACGAACAAGAGTCGTTCGAGAAGGCTCGCGATTTTTTGAAGATGGTGATGCCGCGAGTCGTGGATCGGTTGAAACTGTACGACAGCGATGTACCCCTTTTCCACAAATACAAGTTGGAACAGGAGATCATCAAAATCAACCAGCGTCAGGTTCAACTTCGTGACGGCGGGTCGATCGTGATCGATCCGACCGAAGCCTTGGTGGCGATTGACGTCAACAGCGGTAGCTTCCGCGGCAATGATTCGGCCGAGGAAAACGCGTTTCGTGTTGAACATGGCCGCGGCGAAAGAAATCGCACGCCAGCTGAGACTGCGTGACCTGGGCGGTGTGATCGTCAACGACTTTATCGACATGCGAAAAGAGAGGGTCATCGACGCAAGGTGGAGCATACGCTTCGCGCGGCGATGGCCGGTGACCGGGCCCGCACCAAAATTCTTCGCACCAGCCCATTCGGGTTGATCGAGATGACGCGCAGCGGATTCGCCCCAGTCTGAAACGCAGCATCTACAAAGATTGTCCCTGCTGCGAAGGACGCGCATTGGTCAAGACGGCGGAAAGCATGTCAATCGAAGTCATTCAAACGTTAGCGTTGGCAGTCAAGAATGATCACATCAAGCGGGTGACCGTACGCGTGAACGATGAGGTCACCGCGCACTTGAACAATCAGAAACGTCGTGATGTGATGGAGATGGAGGATGCCGGAAAGATGGCGGTGCAGATCCTCGGCAGCGAGGCGATGTACCCAGAACACTTGGAAATGGATTGCCGGGATGCCAACGGCGAGCGAGTCGAAATCGATTCGAGCATTTAAGCGAGAGCGCAGAGAATGATCGAATTGGGAGTCAACATTGACCACGTGGCGACCGTGCGACAGGCTCGTCGAACCTACGAGCCTGATCCAGTGATCGCTGCGGCGCTCGCCGAACAGGGCGGCGCTGACGGGATCACGTTTCACCTCCGCGAAGATCGTCGGCACATTCAAGACCGCGACGTCGAATTGCTGATGAAGACCGTCACGGTCAAAACCAATTTGGAATTGGCCTGCAGCGACGAAGTCGTTGGCATCGCCTGCCGGGTCCATCCCGAGTGGGCGTGCTTGTGCCTGAAAGTCGTATCGAGATCACGACCGAAGGTGGGCTGGATGTCGTCGGGGACGACGGCCGAGTGGCCGATGCGGTCAAGCGACTCAAGCAAGAAGAGATCCTGGTCAGCCTGTTCATTGACCCTGATCTGAAACAGGTCGAAGCCTCCGCGAAATTGGGCGTGGACGCAGTCGAGCTGCACACCGGCCCTTACGCGCTCGCCCGTCGGGATGCACAAACCGCCGAATTGGCAAGGCTTTGCCAAGCGAGTAAGGCCACGTCCGCGGCCGGCATGCGATTGCACGCCGGTCACGGATTGAATTACACGAACGTCCGCGACGTGGCCGCGATTCCAAAGATGGCCGAATTGAACATTGGCCACGCGATCATCAGCCGAGCGGTGATGGTTGGAATGAAAGAAGCCGTGGCGGAAATGCGGCGAATCTTGGATTTGGTCGGCGGCTAGATCATTGCCGCGTTTTACAATGGTGTCACGGCAAGCGTTGAACGTCGAGATCTTGCAGTTTCTGGGTGGCTGGGCTCGAAATGCGAGCTTCGCCAGTATTGAGCCCCCAGTTTCACCGAAAAACTGCTCTCCCGAAAAACTGCTCTCCCGAAAAACTGCTCTCCCCGAAAAACTGCTCTCCCGAAAAACTACTTCCCGAAAAACTGCTCTCCCGAAAAACTGCTCTCCCGAAAAACTGCTCTCCCGAAAAACTGGGGGCTCGCTTTGGCTCGACCGCCAGCCACCCTCATTTTTTTGCTGCGAGAATTCAACGGCTTGCCGTTCAACGAAACAGACCATCCCATCACTTGAAGTCGTTCGCATGACGAAGACGCCGCTACACATCTCGCTTTTGCTGTTCGTTTTGATCGCGAGTGTACCTCCCCTGCGTGCGGATGAACGACGGGCACCAGCACCCAAATTCTCACCGAATCAAACTCGGGGAATCTTTTTCGACGATCTCAACCAAGCTTTCCGCGGCGCACGACCGACCTTGTCGTCGGTACGCAAGTCCTCCGATGCCGCAGCAACGGCCGCCACCGCAGCCAACACGCCGACGGTTGAGGACGGTGGTGATGACGCCTGGTCACCACTGGTTAGCCCTACGTCGCTCGAGGACGAGATCAAGCGAATGCGGTTGCACTATGATGCAGTTGTCACCACGCCGGGCAACTCAATGGCGGTGGCTACCAGGAAGCACGCCTCGACCTGACCGTGATGGCGATGCTGTTCGCTGTCATCCATGAATATCGCGGTGAAGTTCGCTGGAAAGATCAGGCGGCCGCTGCCCGCGATTTGCTGGCCCGTACCGCCTTCAACTGCAAAGCGGGATCGACGCAGGTTTACAACGAAGCCAAATTGCGAAAAGCCGATTTGCAGGATCTTGTATCCGGAAGCGGACCTTCCAAACGGGACGCCGAACCCGAGAACGACTGGTCCATGATCGCCGACCGTTCACCCTTGATGGAGTACGCCGAATCACTGATTGACGCTCTCGAGGACGCGAGTCGCGATGCCGGCGCCGTGCAGCGAGCGCCGGACCTGGTCAAACGCAACTCCGAATTGCTGTCGTTACTTGGCGAAGTATTGACGCGTGAAGGCATGGACGAAGCCGACGACAAGGACTACACCACGTTGAGCCGTAGCATGATCGACGAATCAAAAAAAGTGACCGCCGCCATCGATCGCGGCGACGCCGATGCGGTTCGCAAAGGAGTCAGCGGCATTCGACAAAAATGCGACGCCTGCCACGAGCAGTACCGCTAGGGCTCACCAAACCTACCAATCGGCCATGGGACCGGCATCCGATTCGATTGCGTAGCGATATTGGGAATCGCAAAACGCGTCGGTCATTCCTGCCAGGTACTCACCGACCACTTTCTCCACTCGCACGCGTTCGGCTCGTTGGCGAAATCGCAATGGAAGACGCCCCGGATCCTGCACGAGAATCCCGAATAAGGTCCGCAAACGGTCGGCCGCCGCTTCTCGCACCGGGATCAACCTTTCATGGCGATACACCGCCTCGAACAAAAAGGCTTCCAACTCCGACCGTTCGGCGCCAAGTGATTCGCTGTGCTGTAATCGCAACCCCACGTCACTGACGTCGCTGGTGCTGTAACCTTCCGCCATTCGCAATTGTTCGACGGCAATTTGCAGCAAATCACTGACTTGAAGATCAATCAGTTCGTGGACCAACAACTGCCGCAGCTGCAGTGTTGGCAACATCCCATGTTTTGCCCGCAGCTGCTCCAGCGATCGACGGACGACGGCCAACTCGGAAAGCTCGTCGATCGACAGCAATCCCATCTGCAGAGCATCGTCGACATCGTGAGCGTCGTAGGCGATCGAATCGGCCAAGTCGACAAGTTGAACTTCCAGCATGGGTGACCGCCCCACAGCGGCCTCGGACTTGTGGGCCCGCAGGTCTTGACCGGCCAGCGTTTCACGCGAGAGGTTCAGGCCTGGGAAACCACTGTAGCGGTGTTCAAGTTCGCTCACGATCACGGTGGCGAACTCGTTGTGACTGAAACCGCCGACGTTCTGCATGCACTCGCTGAGCACATCTTCGCCACAGTGCCCGTAGGGAGGGTGCCCAATGTCGTGCATCAGGGCGAGCGCGCCTCGGTCAAGTCTTCGTTCAAACGCAGTACCCGCGCCATCGTGCGGGCAACCGACGCGACCTCGAATGTGTGCGTCAATCGCGTGCGATGATAGACGCCCATCTCGCCGGTAAAGACCTGCATCTTGCCGCTCAGCCGACGAAAAGCGGTGCTGTGCAAAATGCGATCACGATCCCGGGCATACGGACCGCGATAGGAGTGCTCAGGCTCGTCGAACAAGCGCCCTTCCGTATCGCGGCTGAACATCGCATAAGAAGCCAGCAACAAATGCTCGCGATCGCCGTAACGTCGCAAGTCGATCATCGGCTCTGGTTGGGCCCGATCCAAATTTGTCCTCTCGAATGAAGCGAATGTCCCTGATTTTCAATCGCTGGACAATTCTCTACCGTGTTTGAGCCATTCTAACGCGCCACGCAAATATCGCCCACACGGATCCAGTCGCATTGCCTGCTCCCAAAACCAGTCGACGATCGCGAACACCATCTCGCCGCGGATCGACGATGAACGGATCGGGATCGGGGGGTAACGATGGCGGCATGATTCGCATCCGAGGCGCTCGCGTTCACAATCTGCAAGGGGTCGACATCGACATTCCGCGCGATGCCATGACTGTCATCACCGGCGTCTCGGGCAGTGGCAAAAGCTCACTCGCGTTCGACACGCTGTATGCCGAAGGTCAGCGGCAATACATCGACAGCCTCTCCGCGTACGCGCGACAGTTTCTCGATCAACTCCCTCGACCCGACGTCGATTCGATCAGCGGACTCGCTCCGACGCTGGCGATCGACCAGAAACCGGGCTCCACTGGCGGACGAAGCACCGTCGCCACGATCACCGAGATCTACGACTACCTGCGACTGCTGTACGCACGTGCCGGCACGCCACACTGCAGCCAGTGCGGTTCGTCGATCGCGCAGCAGTCGTCCGACGTGATCCGCGACTCGTTGTTGGCGCTGCCCGAGCGGACGAAGTTGGTGCTGATGGCTCCGATGGTTCGCGGCCGCCGGGGTGTGCACCGCGAAGTGTTGGAGTCGATTCAAAAAGCCGGGCTGATCCGGGTTCGCGTTGACGGCGAGCAATACCTGCTGGAGGACGTACCAGCACTTGCACCGAGACAGAACCATACGATCGAGGCGGTGATCGATCGGTTGGCGATCCGCGAAGGGATCGAATCACGACTGCAAGACTTCAGTCGATCTGGCGCTCCGCCTGGGATCGGGCCTGATGTCCACGTTGGTCCAACGCGATGGCGGCGATTGGGACGAATCGATTTACAGCACGGCAATGGCCTGCATCGAGTGCGGTGCCAGCTTTGAAGAAATCGAACCACGGACCTTTAGCTTCAACAGTCCCTACGGCGCCTGCAGCCACTGCGACGGGCTGGGCTACGTTGGTGACGACAATCAGGTCTGCCCCGAGTGCGACGGAGGACGACTGCGGCCGGAAGCCCTGCGAGTGACGATCGGCGGAGTCGCGATCAACCAGTTGGTCGCGATGCCGTTGGCCGAAGCTGCGGCGTGGATCAAGGACGCTTCGTCTCACCTGTCGCAACTGAAGTCGCTGGTGGCCGAGCCAATCGAACGTGAAGTCAGCAGGCGTCTGGAGTTCTTGCAACGAGTGGGAGTTTCGTACCTGACGCTCGATCGTCCCGCCGACACGCTCAGCGGCGGAGAACTGCAACGTGTCCGTTTGGCAACCAGCATTGGAAGTGGACTCGTTGGCGTTTGCTATGTGCTGGACGAGCCATCCATTGGTTTACACCCAGCTGATCATGATCGGCTGATCGATTGTGTTCGCGATCTGCAGCAGCATGGCAACACGGTGGTGATCGTCGAGCATGACGAGGCAACGATGCGGGCTGCCGACTTTCTAGTCGACATTGGACCGGGTGCGGGAACTCACGGCGGTCACATCATCAGCCAGGGAACACCGAAACAGGTCGCGGCGGACAGAACAGAGCATCACGGGCCAATTCCTCAGCGGCAAACGTTGTGTGCCAATTCCGGAAACACGCCGCCAGCCAAGCAAGTCGCAGTGGTTGACGCTGAAGGACGTCACCACACACAACCTGAAGAATGTGACCGCCAAGTTTCCACTCGGGACGCTGATCGGTGTCAGCGGCGTTTCGGGCAGCGGCAAGAGTTCGCTGATCAACGACACGCTCTACCCGGCGCTGGCGAAAAAGCTGGGATTGGTGACACCCAAAGCGGGGGCACACAAGAGCCTCAGTGGCGCCAAGCATATCGACAAGCTGATTCCGATCGATCAGGCACCGATTGGACGAAGCCCGCGTAGTTGCCCAGCGACTTACGCCGGCGTTCTGGACGAAGTCCGCAAAGTGTTCGCCGCCACGCGAGAATCAAAGACTCGCGGATTCACTGCCAGTCGATTCAGCTTCAACGCGGCGGCGGGACGATGCGAGTTGTGCAAAGGGCACGGTGTCGAACGCATCGAGATGAACTTCTTGAGTGACTTGTTTGTGACCTGCACACGTTGCGGAGGCAAACGATTCAATCGCCAAACGCTGCAAGTGCGATTCAAAGGAGCCAGTGTTGCCGACGTGCTCGACATGTCGATTGACGA
Source organism: Pirellulaceae bacterium (assembly GCA_963704055.1). Lineage (GTDB taxonomy): Bacteria > Planctomycetota > Planctomycetia > Pirellulales > Pirellulaceae > Rubripirellula. Next base: position 15,319 of record CAVPGW010000003.1, read on the forward strand.
CGCGGCCGACTTTTTCGAGAACGTGCCTCGGATTCAACGCCTACTCCATTCGCTGCAAGCGGTGGGACTCGGGTACGTGCATCTGGGGCAATCGAGTACAACGCTCAGCGGCGGCGAAGCCCAGCGTATCAAGCTGGGGACGGAATTGGCGCGAGTTTCCACGGGGCGAACGCTGTACATGCTCGATGAACCGACGACAGGGCTGCACTTTGCTGATGTGGAGCGATTGGTCGGCGTGCTGCAACGTCTCGTCGAAACCGGCAACACGGTGATGGTGATTGAACACAATTTCGACCTGCTGGCCGCGTGTGACTGGATCATCGACCTCGGGCCCGAAGGGGGCGTCAACGGTGGCCAGATTCTGGCGGAGGGAACGCCCGAGCAAATCGCGGCGACGACCGGCAATGCGACGGGCCGGTATTTGAAGAGGGTGCTCGGTTGAGTTCAAAGTGGGGCGTCGTTTAACGGCAAGCCGCAGGCGACTGCGCATGGGAGACAAAGTCGCCTGCGGCTTGCCGTTAAACGATGACGGCGAAACGCTCTCAAAACGTCAGCCTCTAACTTTCGACAACGCGCAGGTGCGAAGATCGCTACAATCCGTTGCAGTCAACTCGCTCGGCTCCTGGTTACTCGTGTATAGTTCGCAATGAAGTTTCTAGAACGACTCGATCGCATGGTTCGTCCGATCGCGATTCCCAATCTGACGATGGTGCTGATCGCCGGCCAGGTCCTCGTCTTTCTTGGCACGAGCGGTGACCGGGCGATGCTGGATCGACTGACGCTTGTCTGGGACAACGTCCTCGAGGGCGAAGTCTGGCGGCTGGTTTCATTTTTGTTCGTGCCGGTCTCGCTGAGCCCAATCTTCCTGCTGTTCGCGCTCTACATCTTTTATATCTTTGGATCAGCACTGGACAATCATTGGGGTTTCGTTCGATACAACACCTTTCTGCTGCTGGGAACTCTGTTCACGATAGCGGCTGCCGGGGTGGCGCACGACCAACCGGTGACCGGCGCATTCCTGGGCGGAACGGTCTTTCTAGCCTTCGCGACTTACAATCCAAATTTCGAGTTGCGGCTGTTTTTTGTTTTGCCCGTGAAGGTCAAGTGGCTCGCCTGGTTGCAGGTTTTCGGCTACGCGATGGCGTTCGTTTCCGGTCCGATGGCGGTCCGTCTGATGGTGCTGGCGTCGATCGGGAACTACCTGGTTTTTTTTGCGCCGACGGTGATCCAACGCGTTTACAATTTGCGTCGCCGCATGGAGTGGAATTCACGGCAATACAAACCCGGCAACGCGCCGCGTCATAGCTGCGCGGTTTGCGGTGTGAACAGCAACACGCATCCGAACATGGACTTTCGCTACTGCTCGAAGTGCGGCGGAGAGCACGCCTATTGCGAAGAGCACTTGCGAGATCACGAGCACAAGGTCGAGAGCGAAACAAGTTCGTAGGTCGAAGAGTCGTTAGGCCGGTGGGCGCCATTCTTGGGTTCGTCGTGACCCGCTTCATCGGGTTTTTTACGGGCCAACCGCATGAATGCGGTTACTAAGAACGAGAACGCCGTTGAATGTGCAATGACTTGTCCTTCAGCCGGCCTACGAACAGAGCATGCGAATCGCATCGGGCAGGGCTTGGCACTCTTGCTCGAAGACTCGCGCGGCCAGCGTTTCGGCCGTGTCGTCGTCCTTCACCACACAACTTCGCTGCAGAATGATCGGGCCGTTATCGTACTCGTTGTCGACATAGTGGACCGTGCAACCGCTGATCTTGACGCCTCGATCGAGTACCGCCTGATGGACTCGCTGGCCGTACATCCCCGGCCCGCCGAAACTGGGCAGCAACGAGGGATGAATGTTGATCACGCGACCGACAAAGTCTTCCGGAATCAGCACGTGCTTCAAGAAGCCCGCCATCACGACCAACTCGACACCGGCCTCTCGGCAGGGGTCGAACATCGCCTTGGAGTATTCGTCCGGGTCAGGATGATCCGACTTGCGAACGACCATCGTCTTCAATGACGGCGTCGCGCGCGATCGTAACGCCGCGAACTCTTCCACTGCTGCTGACGACCAAGCGGATATCGATCGGCAGATCATGCCTGTCACGATGCTCGATCAAGTTTGCTAACGACCGGCCGCCTCCGCTCAGGAAGACAGCGATCGGCAGGGGGCGGTCCATCCGTCATGAATCGTTCGCTTTCCGAACGTAAACCTGCCCATATTCGGTCTCGACCGGTTCAACTCCGCTCAGTCGATTGAGCTCCAAGCTAACCGCCAGCGTCTCGCGAGCAGATCATCTCTCGATGCTCGTTGATGGCGGTCACCGCGTTGCTCATCATCGCTCTGAGCGCCGACTTCGATGCGGTCGGTGTACTCACATCCGATCTCTTTGCGTTGGTTCTGGATGGTGCGAATCAAGTCCTTCGCGATTCCTTCGCGGCGCAGTTCGTCGGTGACTTCGGTGTTCAGCACAACCACGCAACTAGGCCCTTGCGCCGCGGCCCAACCTTCGCGTGCTTCCAAGCGGACTTCGATATCGTCGCTGTCCAGCCGCAGCGGACCGTCGGGCAAATCGATGTCGACGAAGCCGTCCGCTTGCAGCGACTGCAGCATTGCGTTGCCATCGGCTTCCTGCAACGCCTTTTTGACGGCCGGCACCTGCTTGCCGACCTTCGGGCCAAGCCGCTTGAAGTTCGGCACAACGGTGTACTGAACGTACTCGTCGCCATCGGTCGTGTATTCGACCTGCTTTGACGTTCAGTTCTTCGCGGACCAGTTCATCGTGGTTTTTCAGCCAGGCGATCTTCGCGTCATCGGTCAGTACCACCTCGACTCGCGAGAGCGGCAATCGTACTTTCAGCTTCGCTTCGGCGCGAGCGGCACGACCCAGCGACGCGATCTCGCGCAACAGCTTCATCGAATCGGACAGTTCGCCATCGATCCGATCGCTGATCGGCGTCGGGTAATCACACAGATGGACGCTTTTGAGCGTCGAGCCGCCGAATGGTTCGGTCAGCCGTTGCCAAAAAGTTTCGGCCAGAAACGGCACGAAGGGGGCGATCAGCTTGGTGACTTCCAACAGCGTTTCGTACAGCGTCCAGTAGGCGTCGTGCTTGTCTTGCGAATCGGTGTCGTTCGGCCCAGAACCGATCGCGACTTCGACGGACGTACCAATTGCTCAGTCCGTCCACCAACGAAGTGATCGCCTGGCAGGCGTTGTAGTTGTCCAGCGCATCCATCCGCTCGGTCACCGTTTCGATCGTCCGATTCAACTCCGACAGGATCCAACGATCGATTTCGCTGCGCTGCGAGGCGTCGCGATAGGTCGGCGCCGAGGCGAGACTTGCCGGGCGTCAGCTGATCGTCGGCATCGCCGGCGGTCGTCGGGTCGAACCCGTCGATTTCGGCGTAGATCGTGAAGAAGCTGAAGACATTCCAAAGCCGCAGCAGAAACTCGGGAATCGATTCTTTGATCGACTTGTTCGCGATAGCGGATCGCGGTCCACGGCGGTTGACCGGCGAAGAAGAACCACCGCAACGCGTCGGCACCGTACTTGTCAAAGATCTCGGTGGGTTCGCGATAGTTCCGCAAACTCTTGCTCATCTTGTTGCCGTCTTCGCCCAGCATCAGCCCGAGCACGATGCAATTGCGGAACGGATGCGGGTAAGCCTTGACCGGGCTGCGGCTGCTCGCTGACGCCCGCAGCCGAGCCCTCCTCTGGATCGATGCTCCTTCGCCAAACAGCATCGTGCTGATCGCCAGCTGGCTGTAGAACCAGCCGCGGGTCTGGTCGAGCGCTTCGCTGATGAAGTCGGCGGGGAACTGATCTCGAAAGCGATCGTCGTCGGTGTGCGGCCATCCCCACTGGGCGAACGGCATCGCACCGCTGTCGTACCAGCAATCGATCACCTCGGTGACGCGTCGCATCCGTGCGCCTTCGGCGAACGGCGAATCATAGGTGACCGCGTCGATGTACGGTTTGTGGACTCGCAGATCGTCGACCAGTTCGGGATGATCCGCCTTGGCCTGGTCCCAAACTTCGGTGCCGCTGACACCCGGTTTGGCGAGCAATTCGTCGTAGCTGGCAATCGCCTCCGCTCTGCCCGATTGCTTGGCACACCCAGATCGGCAGCGGCGTGCCCCAGTAGCGTTCTCGTGACAGTGCCCAGTCGACGTTCGATTCCAGGAAATTTCCGAACCGACCGTCGCGGATGTGCTCGGGCTGCCAGCCGATTTGCGAGTTATTCTTCAGCATCAGGTCGCGGAACTTGGTCGTGCGAATGAACCAACTTCGACGCGGATACTGGATCAGCGGATCTTCGCTGGCCCGCCAACAGAACGGGTATTCGTGAAGATACTGTTCCAGATGCAGCAGTCGGCCCGATTCGCTGAGCGTGCGCGTGAGCGGCTTGTCGGCGTCCTTGACCCACTGGCCCTTCATCTCCGCAAATTCGTCGGTGAACTTTCCGTCCGGTCCGACGGCGCACAGCAGCTCGGGGCGATCGCCTTCGACAAACCGCTTTTGCTCGTCGACCAGCACATCGTGGTCGACTTCACCGAACGCCGGCGCCTGGTGAACGATACCGCTACCCGATTCTGTGGTCACGAAGTCCGCAGCGACGACTCGCCAATACTTATGCTCGCTTCCACCCGTCGACCAACTTGCCCTGCGGATCACCTGTGGACTGGCGATAGTTGTCAAACGGTGGCTGATATCGCTGGCCGATCAGCGATTGCGGCGAAACATCTCGATGACCTTCAGTTCGCGTTTCAGCTTTCCCGCGATCGTCTCCACCAAAGCCTATGCCATCACAAGCTCACCGCCGGTTTCTTCGTCTTTCACCAACGCAGTACTCGATCGCCGACGGATGGACGGCTGCGTACATGTTGCTCGGCAGCGTCCAAGGCGTCGTCGTCCAGACCACCAGCGAGCGTACTCGGGATGATCGACCAGCGGAAACAGGACATAGACGCTCGGGTCGGCGACTTCGCGGTAGCCCTGGCCGACTTCGCCCGCCGACAAGTGCCGTGCCACCTTGCGCCCACCACCAGACGATCTTGTGACCTTGGTACAACAGTCCGCGATCGAACAGATTTTTCAGGCTCCACCAAACGCTTTCCACGTAACTCTGGTGATAGGTCACATAGGCTTCTTCCAGATCGACCCAGAAACCGAGTCGTTCGCGTCAACTGCTGCCACTCCTGCATGTATCGCCACACGCTTTGTTGGCATTTTTGGATGAACGGTTCTTCACCGTAGGCTTCGATTTCTTCCTTGCTGTGGATCCCCAGCTCTTTGCCGACTTCGACTTCGACCGGCAACCCGTGCGTATCCCAGCCCGCTTTCCGCTCGCAGCGGTACCCGCGCATCGTCTTGTAGCGGGGAAAGACGTCTTTGATGCTGCGCGTCAAACAGTGGCCCGGGTGGGGCATGCCGTTGGCCGTCGGCGGGCCCTCGTAAAAAACGAACGAGGGGGAATCCGCGCGGCGCCGCAGTGACTCATGGTAGATGTCGTTGTCGTCCCAAAACTGCAGGATCTGCTGCTCGAGCGAGGGAAAACTGGGGCTGCCGGCGAGGGCCGAAGTGGGCTGACAGAAGCAGACATGGGCAAAATGGGAAAGGGAAATCGGCCGTGATTCTCACTCTTTTGGAGCACAATCCGGGCTGCTCGGTTCGCATCACCCGTGGTCGGCTCGGTGGACTGTCGGTGATTGTACGTTCCTAAGGCGAAAGCGCCCGCGCCCGGTCCGTTTCTTTCCAAAAGGGCGTAAATACGCCTCAACGCGTTGAGAACGGTTTTCAGTACGGGTTCGCGCCCCGCTGAAATCGCACGATCATGCGAAATCAGATTTCAAGATACCCACCTGTGGCGACCGACACACCAACATGAGCAGCAAGCCCAGTGATTCTCGGAAGATGGCGGCCCGGGTGCATCCATCCAACTCAGGCGAGTCTGCTGCTCTGATCATTTCGATCGCCGTGATCGTGGCTGCCGCCGGCAACCACTGCAGCCCTCGGCGGATCATCATTATCCGTGGCCGCAGCCGCATTGCTGACGGCAGTTCCCGTTGGGGTGTTTTTGCTTCGAGCCGCCGACGCACGTCAAAACAGAATTGCTCGATTTTTTCGGGACTACCAGTTCGAAGTCGAACAATGGCGCGAACGTTGGCTGGCTCTTGAACAGGAAGCACAGCAAACGTTGTCTGCACTCTCGAAAATGCGCGACGGCGTGATCATGTTGTCCCAATCAGGCGAGATCCTGCTGATCAATCCAGCTGCACGTCGATTGCTGACGCTCGATTCGGAGAGCGACTTGTGCGGGCGGGTCTTCGTCGAAGTGGTCCGCATTCCCGAGTTGTCACATGCAGTTGCCGCAGCGCGTGCCGGCGACGGGACGCAGAAGATTCTGGTCGAGGTTGCCGACGGAGAACTCATACGCCCGGTCAAAGTCCGCGTCGACCGCTTCGCCACGGTTGCCGAGAGTAACTTGCTGATGACGCTTCACGATAAAACGGAAGCTCATCGCGTCGACGAAATGCGGCGAGAATTCGTGGCAAACATTTCGCACGAATTGAAGACTCCACTGGCGGCGATCAAAGGCTACGCCGAAACCGTGGAACTGGCGATCAAAGATGATCCCGACGCTGCCGTCCATTTCATGAGCCAGATCGGTACGCAGTGCCTGCGGCTGGAACGATTGATTTCGGACATGATGCAATTGGCCAGGGCGCAAGCAGGACGCAGCCACATGAAAATCAGCAATGTCTCATTGGGCGATGTCATCACCGAATCGATCAAGTCTTATCAGCCCATTGCGGAATCGAAGAGGATCGAGTTGATCGTGATCGCCCCGCCAGCCGAAGCCCAAGTCCGATCTGATCCCGAAGCCATGTTGACGATCGCAAACAACCTGATCGGCAACGCTATCCGCTACACGCTCGAGGGCGGCCAAGTCCGCGTCTACTGTCGCGAAGCCGGCAATTGCTGGGCGCTGGCGGTCGAGGACACCGGCGTGGGAATCCCCCAGAGCGAACAGAAACGAATCTTCGAGCGATTCTACCGAGTCGAGAAAAGCCGCAGTTCAGCTGACGGAGGAACCGGTATCGGCTTATCAATCGTCAAGAATTTGACGGTGACTTTAGGCGGCGAGGTTCGCGTTAGCAGCAATCCCGGTGAGGGCTCGAAGTTCGAGGTACTGCTTCCGAGCCGAAGTATTCATCACGCCGCCTCATGACCTAACCGCGAATTCATCAAACCTTCACAATTGTCGGACGTTTTGGCCGCTGCAAATTCTTGCCGAATAGGCGACCATGTAGGTTCGCTGGGTCACGTGGTTGCGAATTCGAACAGCTGCTTTCGCCAGTAGGTGGATCAGTCTGGAAATCGGCCTCCCGGAAAACAGCATCATGGTACCCTGCTCTGGCGAGAGAAGCCACGCCGTTATCAAATTCAAACATGTCGAAGACGAAAGTACTGATTGTTGAAGACTATCGACCGCTAGCGGAAACGCTGGAGTACCAGTTGCAGCGAGCGGGTTACGAGGTGTTCCGCGCCGCCGACGGGCGTGAGGCTTTGAGCCAGGCCAAACTGATCCTTCCCGATGTCGTTTTCCTGGACGTCGATCTTCCCGTACTCAGCGGAATCGAAGTTTGCAAACAGTTGCGAGCCGATCCGACAACGAAAGAAGTCTTGATCTTGATGCTCAGTGCACTCGGGGAGGAGTCCGATCAAGTCGTTGGCTTTGCGATGGGCGCGGACGACTACGTTGTCAAACCGGTCGAAAGCTACAAGGTTTTGTTGCAACGTTTGAAAGCGTTGTTGCGTCGTCGCGAACCCACGGTGGAGGACGCTGATCAAGTCAGCCATCACGGTGTCACCGTTGATCGTCGACGCTTCGTGGTCACCGTCAACGACGAAACATTGAATTTGACCAAGAGTGAATTCAAATTGCTGGAAACGTTGATTCGCCAGCCGGGACGAGCCTTTGGACGGGTCGAGCTGGTCGACGCTGCTCTCGGCGAAGACACGATGGTCTTGGACCGCACGATCGACGTACATGTTCGTGCCTTGCGGAAGAAAATGCGTGACGCCGCCGGGCTGATCGAAACCGTTCGCGGCGTCGGTTACCGTTTCCGCGAGTAGTTGTCCTCGACCTTCGTTGCAATGCAAGACCGTTCCTATTTCAGAATCGATCTAGTGAGTGCGTTAAACGGCAAGCCGCAGGCGACTGCTTCCCCCCTGAACAGTCGCCTGCGGCTTGCCGTTAAACGAAAAATGAACGGTATTGCGTTTCAATGCCCCACGGCGACGATTCGTTTTTCCGCGATCAGGCGGACCAGGTCGGTGGTCGTGACGATCCCGACGAGAATTCCCGCGTCGGTCACGGGAAGACGATGAATATGATGTTCAACAAAGCTTTTCGCCGCCGCGCTGATTGGTTGGTCCATCCGAGTTGTCAGCGGATTCTTGACCATTACGTCTCCGACCGAGAGTCCCTCGATTCTCTCTCCGACGCGATCGGCGATGTCCTTGAACGACTCCATCTTTCTCTCGAAAAAGCCTTTCTCATCAAAGTAGAAATCCGATGTGTGCTCGGCAACTTCCCGCTCGGCAGACAATCGGCGAACGATGTCCGACCGGGAGATGATGCCCACCAACTTGTTGTCGTCAACAACGGGAAATCCACTCACACGGTCTCGTAACAGTTCATCTTCCAGATCAGGCAGGGACATTGCCGAGGGGACGCTCTTGACGACCACCTGCATCACGTCCGCGACTGTCAGCTCATCGTTCTTGTTTGTCATGGGAAAGCTTATTGGTTGATTTCAAGGTGCATGCGTTGGGTGGCCGGCGGTCGAGCGTCAGCGAGCCCCCGGAATGTTCTCGGCTTCTTGCTGGGGGCTCGCTGACGCTCGACCACCAGCCACCCCCTGCTTGATCCGGCTAATCTACAGAGCTGCTTCCATTAATCCAACAAAAAAGCTCGACCCCGGAGAGTCGAGCTTTCGTTGTTGAACCTTCGATCGCCAGAATTACTCGAGGATCTTGTTGATGTCGTTCAGGACCGAAGCAACATCCAAATCTTTTGCAGATGCGTAAGCGTGGGTCGCCTTCACACCCAAGTCGCTAGCGAGAGTAATCGTGATTTCGGCCTTGGTGTTGATGCCGTAATCGTCGGGACCGTTCTCGAATTCGTTTGGCACGACGAAGGGCACATTCTTGGTTTTGCTTTTCGCCGCAAACTTCTCGGCTTCGGCTGACAACTCTTCTTTGTCATCGCCGAGAAAATTCACGAACACACAGAGCTTCGACGACGCGTTATCGGCAACGGCTTTGTCAAGTTTGCGAACCAGTTGGGCAACCTTCTGATTGGTCGATCGAGTGAAAACAACCACCTGTGGCCTACTGACCATTCTTGCATCGATAGCACAGGTTCTGACCCTGTTCGATGCCATCGTCTTCAGCACCAGCGATTTTGGTGACGTAGAAAGCCCCCAGGCTGTCACCGGTTTGCGGCCCACTTTTCAGTTCTTTCTTTGCCGCTTCATCAGCCGTCGCGACACCGCCGACTGCCAAGGCGACGACAAGACCAAGACTGAGTACAAAGAGATTCTTCACGGGAAGTCCTTTAAGGAGGGAGTACATTACGATGCCACACAGCGTGGCGATCGCGGAGATTGTAAAGCAAGGTCGTGGCTTGGGGGAGATATTCCGCTCAAAAAGCCGCAGGAGTATGCTAGGTGTTGATGACCAGTGCGGGAACTGGCCCGCCGCTGGCGGCACTCGTTTTTCGCGTCAAATCCGTCGTTAAATCACGAATCGTGAGACAAAAGGCATGCCCAGACACTTTGTAGCGATGGCATATTCGGGCGCAATCACTTGCGTTTTACTCGCATTTTGCACTCCGCTAGCCGCGACTGCCGCCGAAAGCACACAGGTGCCGCCGCGCGACGTTATCTCCGCGACGGTGGACCGATCACCTGTTGATCTGGCCAGTTCGCCGGACGAGCGCTGGATCGTGACCGCCAACCAGACGTCCGATTCGGTTTCGCTGATCCAAGCCAGCGACGGCACGGTGGTGGACGAAATCGCGTGCGGTTCCCATCCGGTCGACATCGAATTCACTCCCCACGGCAGTCGGTTCGTCGTCAGTACGCAGTGGGCTGGAAGGTTGGAGCTTTTTTCGATTGACGACGGTCGTTTGGAAGAGGTTGGCTCGATCGACATCGGTCATGAGCCCCATGGAATCGCGATCTCGCCCGATGGAACAAAGGCCTATGCCGGATTAGTGGCGTCCGCTCAAGTTGCCGAGATCGACCTGGAGCAGCAGCAAGTTCAACGAAGATTCGACGTTGGAAACTGGCCTCGTTACCTGACGCTCTCGGTCGACGGAAAGCGACTTGCCGTTGGGAACGGGGGCGATGGAAACATCATGGTGATCGACACGGCCACGGGTGATCAGCTTTACGATGCTCCGCTTGCCAACGGCACGAACTTCGGCCAGATGCGAACTTCGGCAGACGGCAAATATGCTTACTTCACCTGGATGGTTTATCGCACCAACCCGATCAGTGTCGGCAACATTCGCCGCGGTTGGGTGCTGGCCAGTCGGATTGGTCGTGTGCGCCTCGATGGGCCGGCTTATCGCGAGGCGATCTCTTTGGACGTTCCCGGCAAGGCGATCGCCGATCCACATGACCTGGTAATCAGCGATGATCAAAACAGGCTGATCGCGTCGGCCTCGGGAACGCACGAGCTGTTGGTTTATCGCTTACCCGACTTGCCCTTTGTCTCGCATGGTGGTCCGGGGGATTTGATTGATCGTCAACTGGAACGAGATCGAGACCGTTTCGATCGTATCGAAGTTGGTGGTCGTCCGATGGGACTGCGAATCGCCAGCGACAATCGCACCGTCTACGTCGCGAACTACTTGCGAAACTCGGTGCAGGTGGTCGACATCGAGTCAAAACAAATCAAACAGGAAATTGAGCTTGGCGGTCCAGAGACCAAGACGATGGCCAGGAAAGGGATGGAACTGTTCTACGATGGCCGACTTAGCCTGGACCAGTGGTACAGCTGTCATTCATGCCACCAAGAAGGAGGAGTCAACGCTCGTCCGATGGACACGATGAACGACGGCAGCGAGGGAACGCTCAAAACGGTGCTTCCCTTGTATGACGTGACGAAAACGTTCCCCTGGACTTGGCACGGTTGGCAAGAAAGCTTGTCCGACGCGATGCACAAGTCGATCACTTCAACGATGCAGGGCGAGCCGCCGAGTGAAGCCGACAAACAAGCACTGATTGCATATCTCGCCACATTGAAGCCGCCGCCCAATCCGTTTCGCCAGAGAGACGGGACTCTCAGCGAAGCTGCTCGGCGAGGAAAGCTGGTCTTTTACAGTCGCAAGGCGGCCTGCGCCGATTGCCACAACGGACCGCATCTTAGCGACGGAAAGATCCACGACGTGGGACTTGGCCGCCAGTCCGATAAATACGATGGCTACAACACTCCGTCGCTCGTTGGCGTCTATCGTAAAGTCCGTCTTCTCCACAGCGGACGTGCTCGCGATCTTGACCGAGTGGTGAATGATCTGCACAGTCCCGAACAGGTCAACGGCGAAGGCGGGCTGACCGAGCAGGAATCAGCAGATCTGATCGAGTATCTGAAGTCGTTGTAGATGGTTGCTAATACAGTTCCGGTACCCAAGGTGCTGGGCCTGCGAAGATTCGACTTGCCAACGCGACTTGCTTCGCGTCACTGGCCTCGACGACACCTAGCCGCAACAGATCTTCAGCCGAATAGAAGCTGGAAAATAGCGGCGCCAGGAATTTCATGTCCATCGAAACGTGTCCCGTGCCGCCCGGTTCCACTGCCGCCTTACCATCGGCCACGCGAAGAATCCAACGGCCAGCGTTCTCGCTTAACAAGTTGTCGGTGATCTGCAGGTGGAGTTCACCCGCGACCGCATGGTCATAACCACGAGCGGTCAATGCTGCGGGTAGATCAACGATCCGCAGCATCCATCTCATGAAGTGTTTGACCTTAACGAATTGCTCTTCCGCCAAGAAATGGATCGGATCGCTCGGCGAGCCGAACCACTCAAAACTGTCGCACATCGATCGGTGATCGCGAATCAAAGTGATCAGCCGGCGAAGGGTGCGCGGCGTATTGGCGGCAACGTCGCTGCTGGTCAAAGGTTGTGGGTGCCCGGCTTCTCTTGTACCTGGCCGCAGGATCGCGAATCCCTCTGGCGACGCCAACTCACCAAGCAAGTAAGTAATCGAGCCGCGTCCGTCGTACGGATTCAGCAACCTCTGCCACAGTCCTTCCGTGCGTCCCAGATTTCCATTGGTGACCGCGGCGCTGCGCGTCTGCGACCAGATCGAGCTTGTCGATCGGTGGCGACAAGAAACGATGAATCGCCAACGACCGATCTTCGCAACTGAGAGATTGGAGGGGGATGGAATACTGTGTTTGCGTTCCCGCGTGCTCGAAACCGGCCCCCCGATACACATACTGTGTCGAGGCATACAACGAAGCGATCGGCATTCCTTCGTCGCGAAGTTCTTGCAGCACCGACCGCAACATAACTCCGCAGGCGCCCGTGCCTCGATCGGCGGGGCTGATCGCGACACCCGAAATACCGGCACAAGGCATCTTTTTTCCGCCGAACCACATGCCCATCCGATAGAAAGCCATGCCTCCGGCGAGACGCGAACCTTGATAGACGCCCCGCATGTTCTCTGGTCCAATCCGTTCGACGTACAGTCGCCAGGCCTCCCGATTGAATGCCAGTAACGATTCGCCGGCAATCGAAATGTACTCGTCCAGCGACTCTTCGATCGCTCGCACCGAAAATGAACGTCTGGCCATCGGAACACCGCCGCGAATCGTGTTTGGTTTCTAGCAAAATACACTACGCTAGAGGCCTGATCGGGCGGCAGGTTCATTTTGGATGCAAGTCATTGACGAAAAACGTCGGCGGCTCGAAATTTTCGCTGAGAAGCGCTACATTCTTGACGACTTGACCACGAACATGAGAATCCGCGACAAGAGAACTGCATGGCATCCTGGTACGACCACCCCCACTATTTCGATTTGGTTTTCCGTGATGAAACTCCGGCCGAGGTGCGGTTCTTTGATCAGGCGTTCGAGCGGTTCGCAGACGGCAAAGTCAAGCGTTTGCTCGAACCAGGCTGCGGGAGTGGTCGATTGGTCGTCGAAATGGCGTCGCGAGGTTACGACGTCACCGGGCTCGATTTGAGTGAACCGATGCTCGCCTATCTCGAGCGGCGTCTCAAACGCCGCGAGATGTCCGCTGATCTGGTCTGTGGCGACATGACGGCGATGAGCTTCAAGCGAAAATTCGATTCGGCGTTTTGCACCTTCAACACCTTTCGGCACCTGACCAAGGAAGCCGACGCCATCAGGCACCTGCGGTCGGTGGCGGACAATGTTCGCAAGGGCGGCCTTTATATCTTGGGTTTTCACTTGATCCCAATGGATGCCGACCCCGAATGCACCGAACGCTGGAAAGCATCTAGCGGAGGAACGAAACTGAACGTGACGCTGCGAGTCATCGACTTCAACCGCAAGACCCGCGAGGAAATGCTCCGCGTTTCCATCAAAGCCGAAAAGCGATCCGGGAAGATCGAGCGGATTCGCAGTGAATTCCCGCTGAGGATTTACACTCCCGCACAGGCGAAACGGCTTTTCAAGAAAGTCGACGATGTATTCGAAATCGCGGGGATCTATGATTTTGATTATGACATCGACGAAGTACGCAAATTCGACAATGACTTGACCGATGCACTGTTCGTCCTCAAGCGTCGTTGAGCTTGTGTGTGTGTGTGTGTTGCGTTTGTGTTGTTCTGGGGTTTTGGGTGGCTGGTGGGCGAGCGTCAGCGAGCTCCATACGCATTAACTTAAGCCCCAGCCTAGTTTTTCTGGGTCTTTCAATAGTCCCATGGTACCAATGTCCTTAGCACGCTTGTCACGGCGAGCGCTCTTTGCAGTCGAGGATTGAAACTGACGGATAATTGTCTCGATGGTTTCACTCAGCTTGATGTGGCCGTCACGCAGGGAAACTGCCAGTTGCACAGCTATCCTGAGGGCGAGTTTGGCCACGCGTGTGAAACTCAGTGGTGGCTGCTTGCGATAACAGCAGACCACACACAACCAATGCTGCAACAAGACCCCGCATAACCTCGCTCAAAATCGAACCAGCTCCACGTCGTCAGAACGATTCGGGTGAACAATCGCCTGTCCGATTGATTTCCACCGCTTGAACAGCAACACGATCTGCCAACGGGTGCGATAGAGAACAGCCGCTTCGTTGACTGTCAGTTCGTCAGGACCAAGGTTCGTTACCAGCATCGTCCAGTCGCATGCGGCAAGTGCTTTGGCGGGCGGTGTCCCACGGTACCTCCGCTTGTATTCGGCGCGTGCTTTTCGACGTCGACGCTGGGCAATCTCTTGCGGTACTTTCCAGGCGATCAAGCGACATCGCAATTTATTTCTGATCCCCGCATGGATGAATTGGTCAACCAAGGTATTTCGCTGCGAAACCAAAGAATCAATCGCAATGCCCTGATCGACGCCGTCAATCGAAATTCGCATCGTGCGATGAAGTCGCGAAAGGATAAAGCAACCCATCGCCATCATCTGAAGAAAGGCTTCCGCAGAAAAATAGCCCAAGTCGGTAATCCGAAGCCTCCCTTTGGCCTGGCTTTGAACTGACCACTCCAGGCAACGTCTGCATCGCTGCCTGAGGTGACTTCGACGGTCTCGAGCCGACCACTTCGCAGATCCAGCTCTGTCTGCAGCTTCCATCCAGACTTTCCGAAGCCATGCGATCCACCACGACCCTCGTATCGTTGAGCCTGGCTATCAGGCAAGTTGATGGACGAACTGTCCGCGAGGATGACCGGCACCTCGCGGGCTGCTGCATCGCAGCATCGCAGCACCCTGAGAACATGCTCTGTAATGCCTGCCGCAGCTGTGCTACCGTATCCATGCGGTCGTCCCTTCCGTGGAATCGTTGGTTGTTTAGTCGTAACTCACGATTCTGAAAGTGCTTCCGCGTTCTAAATCAAGGCCAACTCCTTAAGTTGATGCGTATGGGGCTTGCTGACGCTCGACCACCAGCCACCCCTCCAATTAACAAAACGCAGATTGCAAATGATCGTAAGTATTTTTAACGATGTCGTCGGGCCTGTGATGCGTGGAGCCTCCAGCTCGCACTGCGCTGCCGCGCTGCGCATCGGTCGCCTTGCTCGCGATCTGATGTCCGGCCAAATTGATCGTGTGCTGGTCCAGTTTGATACCGGCGGTTCCTTGCCCGCAACGCATCAGAGCCAAGGTTCGGACATGGGACTCTTTGGCGGGCTGCTCGGTTGGAATGCGGACGACGATCGTTTGCCCAACTCCGCGACATGGCTGGAAGAAGCCGGGATTGATCTGACTTTCGAGTATCTTGATCTTGCCGATCCGCATCCCAACACATATCGGCTGACCCTTTACGACGGACAGAACTCGCACCACATCATCGCGATCTCAACGGGCGGTGGAATGATCGAGGTGCTCGAGATTGACGGCGTGAAAGTGTCGATCGGCGGCGACTATGAGGAGACGCTGGTATGGCTCGATGCGAATGCCAAAGTCGATGCGGATACAATCGCGACACAGCTCGGGGCAGACGACGCTGTATTTCTTGAGGGCGAAACGCAGACACTGCTGCAAATTCGCTCGCAGCGACCGGTCAGCGATGCTGAACTGGCAAGTCTTGCGAGCGTCTTGGACGTTCGGTCGGTGCAACGTCTGAGTGCGGTGCTGCCCGTTCGTTCGCGCCGGGATATCGCGGTGCCGTTCCAAAGCTGCGCCGAGATGCTGGCCCACGATGGCGACCGAAATACGCCGCTCTGGAAGTTGGCCGTCGAGTACGAGCGAGCTCGCAGTGGCCTGAGCGAATCCGAAGTGATCGAAAAAATGTGCGAGTTGGTACGGATTTTGAGACGAAGTCTTGAACAAGGTTTGCAGGGAACCGAATATGCCGACCGGGTACTCGGGTTTCAATCGGGCGGTTTCCAAGCGGCGATGGACGACCAACGTTTGATCGACGGCGGCGTGTTGAATCGAATCGTGCTGTTCACAACCGCATTGATGGAAGTCAAGAGTTCGATGGGGGTGATCGTCGCGGCGCCGACCGCAGGTGCTTGCGCGGCATTCCCGGCGACTTGTCTGGCGATGGGCGATGTATTGGAACTGGACGATGTCGAAATTGCCAAGGGCATGCTGGCGGGAGGCATGATCGGCGTGTTTATCGCGACGCATTGGAGTTTTGCTGCCGAAGTGGGCGGGTGTCAGGCCGAGGGAGGTTCGGCTGCGTCGATGTCCGCCGCCGCTTTGGTAACCTACATGGGCGGCACACTTGCCCAAGCAACGGGCGCGGCATCCATGGCGATGCAAAATATGCTGGGTTTGATCTGCGACCCCGTGGCCAACCGTGTCGAAGTTCCCTGCCTTGGTAAGAACGTGTTGGCAGCAAGCAATGCATTGTCGTGTGCCAATATGTCGCTGGCCGGTTTCGACGCCGTGATCCCGTTTGACGAGACGATTGCAGCGGCAAAAGCGGTGGCCGAGAGGATGCCGAGAGAACATCGTTGCACGGCACTCGGAGGTTTAGCGACCACACCCACGTCGCTGGCCATTGAAAAGAGACTGGCAAGCTGCAGTCATTGTGCTGGATAGGCCAAGTTCTTCAGCAGTCAGGCAAGCCAAAGAAGAAACACAGATAATCGCGGTCGAGCGTTGCCCCATCGGACGCTGCGATCGGACGCTACGATCTGCGGAGCGATCGGCGACTATCGAAACTCACAGATTGGGCACAGTCGACGATCGAGATTTGCTATCTGGATGTTGCTGCGATACCTTGTTGCCTGCATGGTGCAAAGTTCTTCCGACTTCGTTCCGCAGGTGCGAGATGATTCGACTTGCCGTTTACCTTCTCACATCGGCTGTGCTATTTCATACGGTGGAGGCGGAAACAACGGGACCAACAAACGGCTCGCTGGTCATCATGGGTGGCGGGGGCAGCGAGATTGAGAATATCTTCGGGCGGTTTGTCGAATTGGCGGGAGGGAAACAGGCGAAGATCGTGATCGTTCCCACCGCCGCTTCCAGTGACGATTCCTACGATTACGCGAACCACCGAAGTCTCAGAATGGCTCGCGAAAGACTTGCACTGAGCAACGTCGAAGTCGTCCATACGCACGATCGCCAAGAGGCGGACACAGAAGAGTTCGCGGCGCGCGTCCGCACCGCTGACGGCGTCTGGTTCACCGGCGGAAGACAATGGAGACTTGCGGATGCCTATTTAGGGACGTTGACCGAGGAGGCTTTCCACGAAGTGCTGCAGCGCGGTGGCGTGATCGGCGGGTCATCCGCGGGAGCCACCATTCAAGGCTCGTTCCTGGCACGCGGCGACACGCAGGGAAACAGTCTGATGGTTGGCGATCACCAACATGGCTTTGCATTCGTCACAGATTGCGCGATCGACCAGCACCTTGTCGCTCGCGGAAGACAAGCTGGCTTGATCGACGTGTTGACCGACCCGGAAGCAAGAATGGAGACAAGTTTTGACCGCGGCGAGATGCTTGGACTGGGTATCGACGAAGATACGGCGATCATCGTGCAGGGAAACCAGCTCGAGGTGATTGGCAAACCAGACGGCCGGTTGTTGGTGTACGATCCACGATCATGGAAAGTTGATACTCCCGATCACAAAAAGTATCAAACGCTTTTCGTCGGCACCAAATATGATCTTGCCAGTCGCGCGCGGATCACGACGGATCGTGTCGTTCGCGCATCAAAACGTCCGCGAACAAGCGAAGGCTATTACAAAGAGATCTTCATGAGTGGCGGTGTTCAGCTTTCCAGCCGCCGACGACTGCCGGCCGCCCAAACGTTGGGGCTCTCGTACGAATACTACGCAGGTAAAGACAAAGATCGCCAGACCGAGCTGATCGTTGGCAGTGAAATCGATACGAACGGAGTGCTGCTGTATCCAGACGGACAACCGCGGTTCCGCATGATCTTTGTCAACGGTGGTGCCGCAACCTTGCACGGCAAGTCGCTCGGAAAGTCGGGCCGTGAAGTGCTGCGGCAGTTCCACGCCAAAGGCGGAAGCTATTGCGGATCCTGCGCTGGATCATTTTTGAGCGGACACAACACCGATGCGAGATCGACTCCGAGATTGGGGTACCTTCACATTTTTCCCTTCAACACGTTGAACACAGGGATGCAGCAGGAACGAGTCGGCCACTTCATCCCTCAAGACTCGCCGCTGATGCAGTATCGCGATTTTGGCGGCGACGGATACGTTGCAGACATCTACCACAACAATGGCAATTGGCTAAACGCAGAGGAGGGCAAGCATCTTGAGGTGACGGAGATCCTGGCAATCTATGATGCTCCCGCGAAGAAGTGCCATGGTGGAGCCGCAGTGTGGGCGTACAAAGCGGGTGAACAGACTGGCCGAATCGTGAACATCGGCTCTCACCCCGAGGCGATCACCCATGGCGAACGGCTCGATCTGACCGAAGCCTGTTTTCTGTACGCCCTCGACGGCGTCGCGCCGCCCGCGATCAAGGGAACATTGGTCAGTGGCGTGACCAGAAAGATGGACAAAGACACCTCCGACAACGATCCCGCGTACACGAAAATTGGTGATCGCCAATGCCATCACTTTCGGTTCGAGGTGGTCGAAGACGCGCGTCAGGTGGTGATCGATCTTGTCGGCCAGCCCGGGATCGATTTCAACATCTACCTCAAACAAGGCACTCCCGCGATGCCGGGGAACGCGGTTTACTCGAACGTAGGTCATGGTTCGAACACACGAATCGAGGCGGAGCTCGAACCTGGGCAGTGGTATGTCAGCGTCGAGTGTGCGACGACCGTGACGGCGTGCAAGGACGAAGTAGAAGAGTCGTTTATCTATTCGGGCAACACGGATGTGCTCAATGGCGTGTCGTATCAGATCACGATGACAGCGGAATAGCCATTGTTGCTCGGTTGTCCCAACCGAGTACCCCAAGGGATCTCGGTTGGGACAACCGAGCAACAATGGTGAACCTGCTTCGAGGACTACGATTGGACCGGAGTTCGTTGGAAATTCCCAGCCCGAAAACCGCATCCGTGCCTGTGGGAACGCGGTCATTTCGTGAAGAAATGCGGCGTTTCGTCACACTCGTAAGGGTAGAGTGGTTAGAATCGCCCATCCGGCGGGCGCGGTTAGCATCGTTCACGCTCGTTAAGATCGGTCGGCGTTGTCTCCTGTTTCAAGCCTTCTCCCCACGATGTTGACCACCGGCGTCTCGTTTCGACTCCTGTGTTGGAAGCAACTCCATGATCCGTAGAGCGATTCGAGCTCAGAAAAACCGGACGGCACGGCGACGATTGATCTGCGAGAAGCTGGAAGATCGTCGGTTGCTGGCCGTCCTGAATCCAGGCGATATCCTGGCCGTGGACTATACCTTGGACGCGGTCCTCAAAATCGACCCCACCACCGGAAACCGGACTGTGGTCTCTGCTGGTGCGAACGCCAGCGGTGGTGCGACACAGCAGGGCACCGGTGGCAGTTTCGGTGCCCCGCAGGATGTTGTGATTGAAGACAGCGGAAACCTGATTGTCACTGATAGGTCGTTTGACCCCGGCACAGGAAGTGACGAGTATGTCGTGCGAGTCGATCCCGCCACGGGCAATCGAACAATTCTTTCTGGCCCGATGATCGGAACCGGTCCCGTCTTACTTCAGCAGACGGGACTAGCGCGTGCTGCCGACGGGACAATTTATGTTGGCGACGCCAATCTGGAAGCCGTGATCAGCATCGACCCGCTCACCGGCAATCGAACCGTTTTCTCGGGTGGAACCAACGTGGGAGGAGGCGGTTCCGCGCGGGGTACCGGTGGCAATTTTGAGGTCATTACTTCGATCGCCGTGGCATCCAAGGGCGACCTGATCGTCGCTGACCGCGATTACGACGCGAATGCCGATACCACAAATGATGGCGAACACGTCGTACGCGTCGACGCGGCTACCGGAAACCGCACAATTGTCTCGGGACCCACGACCGGAACCGGAGTCACGCTGGATCAACAGGCGGGTGTCGCGATCGGCAGCGACGGCACGGTCTACGTGGGAGATCAGAATCGCGACGTGGTATTTTCCGTGGATCCCGCTAATGGAAACCGGACAATCTATTCCGCTGGCACGAACGCCAGCGGCGGCGCCTCATCCATCCCAGGGGACCGGAGGAACCTTCGGATCCATTCGGGACCTCAACTTTGAGTCCGACGGTAACCTACTGGCTATTGACGCAGACTTCGATCCCGGCTCGGGCCCGAATGATCACGTGGTCCGGATCGCGTCGAACGGAAATCGCACCGTAGTCTCCGGGCCGAGCGCGGGAACCGGCCCGGTATTGGTCCAGGTCAACGGCCTGACGGTGGTGCCCTCGGCGGCTCCTCCAATGGCTTCGGCTGACATTTCGATCACCAAGACCGACGGCGTCACCAGTGCGGTCCCCGGAGGATCAGTGACTTACACGATCGTGGTCTCCAATGACGGACCGAGTGATGATCCGTCGGTCTCGGTGGTCGGACAACTTCCCAGCCGGGCTGACGGCAAGTTGGACCAGCGTTGCCGCCGGCGGCGCGAGCGGGAATTCGGACTCCAGCGGTAGTCTCGCCGATACGCTCAACATGCCGGCAGGCAGTTCGGTGACTTACATCGTGACGGCGGACATCGCCTCCAGCGCCACCGGCACGCTGATCAACACCGCTACGGCCACTGAATCGGTGACCGACAACGACCAGGGCAATAACAGCGCCAGCGACAACGACACGGTGTTGACGCCGATGGCGGACCTCTCGATCGTCATGTCCGACAGCCCCGATCCAGTTATCCAAGGCGGTGAGTTGAGCTATTCATTCACCGTTCGGAATGATGGTCCTAGCACGGCCCAGGGCACCGAAGTTGTTTTCAGCTTGGACTCCGGATTGATACCAGCCACGGTTTCGGCCGAGAATTTGGGCACGCTTCTGCCTGGCGAGGTGAGGGAGTTTGATTTTGCTCTCACGGTCCTTCCCGGCACGGTGGGGACGATCACCAGCAGTGCGACCGTCTCGTCCGTTGCGAACGATCCCGTTGCTGGCAACGACAGTGCAACCGAGTCAACGACAATCAAGGTCATTGACCCTCATGGCCTCCTTTTGGACACCAACCGTGTTCCCGGCAATGTGGTCGCGTATTTGTCAGGTTCAGACCTGATTTTGATTCCGGATGCGCACGACAACGGAGTGCTGATATCGCCCGATGCCGCTGGCAACGTTTTGGTGACGGGTGTGGGAGGAACGACGATCAATGGTTCGACCATACCGTTCCCTGTGTCTTCCAGTGGCGGCGGGGTGTTGCCCGAGGACCTCACGGTGGTCGGTTCGGCCGGCAGCGATCTGATCAGTCTTCTGGATGTGACGGTCACCGGCAACGCGATCATTTCGGGCGGGAGCGAGATCGATTCGATTTATCTTTCGGGTGTGATTGTGGGAGGTAACCTGCGATTGAGCGAAGATGCTGGGAATGGATTCATCGACGTCATCGATAGCACGATCACTGGCGTCGCGCAACTGCTCACCGGTGCCGGCGACAACGAGGTCACCGTCGAGAACAGCAACTTCGGAAACGTCTTCTCGTTCACCGGCGGAGCAGAGAGAGATACGCTCGCGTTGACGACCGTGGAGATCTCCGACGCGACGCAGATCCGGCCCGGTAACGGAGTCAATACGATCGACTTGACGGACACGAACCACGGAAGCACGTTGTACCTGTTGGCCGGGCCAGGCGCGGACAGCGTGAGGGGCAATGATGTGGACGTGGAATCGGCGCTCTACCTGAGCACCGGCGCCGGAAACGACGTGATCGATTTCGACAATCTGCATGCGATGGGTACGGCGATCGTGCAGCCGGGAGCGGGCGACGACGAGGTGCGGTTCTTGAACTCGCAGTTTGTCGGCCTGGTCAACATGTTTTTGGCCTCGGGCGACAACGTGGTTGACTTGCAGGGCAACGATTTTGACGACCGTGCTTACGTACAAACCTTCAGCGGCGCATTGGCGGCCCGGCTGATCGACAACACCTTTGCCAGCACGGTCGTGCTGCGCGGCGGCAGCAGCGGCCGCGACATTCTGGTCGACGACGCGGCCGACAACACGTACAACGGCCCCAGCCCGCTCAAGTTGGGCTTCGAGCATGTGGATGCCGCTTTGAGGGATACGGATTTTGAAGATCTGCTCAGCGCGGCGTTTCCTCCTCTCCTTCCCTGAGAGATCGTACCGCTTTGCGGGGTCGGCGAGCAACAGCTCGGCTTGCGTCTGCGTTTAACGGCAATACCGTTCGTATTCAAGCATCGATCCAGCGAGATTGTTTAACGGCAAGCCGCGGGGGGCTGTGAAGGGCGGACGCAGTCGCCTGCGGCTTGCCGTTAAACGAAACATGAACGGTATTGCCGTTCGACAATGAATGCCGGACTTACTTCGGACCTGAGCCCTCATTGTGTATAACGGATGGGCAAACAGTTCACTTGCAAGCATGCAAACGGATGCGAGATTCCATCGTCCTGTTCATCAACGGCCAGCGTCACGAACTCGGGTACGACGACGCGGTCGTTACGCTAGCCGAGTTCCTGCGGCAACGTGCTGGCCTGGTGGGAACGAAAATCGTATGCAACGAGGGTGATTGCGGCGCCTGCTCCGTCCTGGTCGGGCATCGGAGCGTCGATGGCGGCGGGCTTTGCTATCAGGCCATGGACGCTTGCATCCTGTTTATCTTTCAACTCGATCGGACGCACATTGTCACCGTCGAAGGCCTGCGTGATGGCAACGACCTGACTCCGGTACAACAGGCGATGGTGCAGTGTCATGGGAGCCAGTGCGGGTTCTGTACTCCCGGATTCGTGGTCACCATGCATGGAATGGTCGAGGCGGACATCAACCTGAATGATGCATCACTTCGCTACGGATTGTCGGGGAATCTCTGTCGTTGCACCGGTTACTTACAAATCATCGATGCCGGCAAATCCGTCGAAGCCGCCACGGTCCCACGGATCAGTCAACTTTATCCAGACAAACCGATCTTGGATGAATTCGTCGGCTTGGGTGACGAGCCAGTTCGGATCGAAGGCGGCCAGACCGTCTTCGTGCCTCGCACCCTACAGCAAGCCGTTGAGTTTAAAGCATCGTTCCCGGCCGCAACGATCGTTTGCGGAGCGACGGACTACGGTGTGCTCCACAATCACGGTGGCACTGCGTCTGCGGATCTGCTCTGCCTGACCGGCGTCGAAGGGTACGATTCGATCACTACTTCGGACGATGTGTTGCGGATCGGTGGCGGGGCGACGTGGACACAGATCGAAAGTCACGTCGAGAAACTGTTTCCGCCCTATCACGTAATCGTGACTCGCTTTGGTAGTCCGCAAATCCGAAACGCGGGAACACTTGCCGGAAACCTTGCTTCTGGTTCGCCCATTGCCGACGCGATTCCCTTTCACTTGGTGATGGATTCTCAGCTCAGCCTGGTCAGTTCACGAGGCCAACGACAGGTCGCGTTAAACGAGTTCTACACCGGCTATCGCCAGAACATCATGGCGGATGACGAGTTGATTGCCGAAGTCACGACGCCACTGCTTGCACAGGACGAGCGATTGGCGGTCTACAAAATCTCCAAACGTCGTGACATGGACATCAGCACGTTGACATTTGGTCTCTGGATCAAGCTGCAGCAGGAAACGATTGCCGACGTAAGACTGGCCATCGGCGGTGTCGGCCCGACGGTCTTGCGAATCCCTGCCAGCGAACAATACTTGGTTGGAAAAACGCTGACCGAATCGACCATGCAAGTAGCCGGCGAGATCGCAAGAGATCAGATTTCTCCCTGGTCTGACGTTCGCGGCGGAGCCGACTTCCGGCTTCAATTGACGGAGAATCTGTTGCTGAAGGCGTACCATGAGTTGGCTGGGGAATTGCCGATTCAACCAAGTTTCTAATCCCTGATAGACCCACTCGCCATGCCCAGTATCGGCCGACCCATCCCACACGACTCCGCCCATGGGCATGTAACGGGCCAGGCGACGTACATTGACGACCTGCCCGCGATCACGGGCGAACTGTCGGTGGACTTCGTCGGTGCGCCGGTGTCAGCCGGAAAAGTCGTTTCGATCGACGCGAGCGAGGCTCTGCGACTGCCGGGCGTCGTCGGGATTTACACCCATCGCGACCTACCCGGAAAGAATCTTTGGGGACCGATTTTTCACGATGAGCCCTTTCTGGTCCAAGACGAGATCTCTTATCTCGGCCAGCCCGTGGTGGTGATTGCGGCAACCTCACGCACCGCAGCCGCCCACGCTCGTGATTTGGTCAAGATTCAATGCAAATCGCGACCGCCGATCCTGACGATTGATCAGGCGATTGCAGCGGACGCGTTCATCGGTCCAACACGCACGATCGAGCGGGGCGATGTGGAAGCCGCATTCCAGTCGGCGCTGCATACCATCGAAGGCATCTTTGAGTCGAACGGCCAAGAACAGCTGTACTTCGAATCCCAAGCGGCGATTGCAATCCCGGGCGACGATAACTCGTACAAGGTCCTGTCGTCGACGCAGAGCACCACCGAGGTACAGGCCGAGGTCGCCAGCGCATTGGGCATCGGGATGCACAACATCGTTTGCGAATGTGCCCGCATGGGAGGCGGATTCGGGGGTAAAGAGACTCAAACCGTGATTCCCGCCGTGATGGCTGCCTTGGTCGCGCAAAAAACAGGCCGTTCCGCACGCGTCGTGTACGCGAAAGATCGCGATATGCAGGTCACCGGCAAACGACATGACTACAAGACTTGGTACCGCGCTGCTTATGACGACGCTGGACGTCTTCTGGCTGTTGACTTTCGGTTCTTCAGCAACGGTGGGGCGTTTGCTGATTTGTCGACGGCGGTCATGGAACGCACCATGATGCACGCGGACAACGCGTACTATTTGCCGAACGTTCGTATCACGGGCCAGATCTGTCGTACCAATCTGCCACCCAACACCGCTTTTCGCGGATTTGGCGGACCGCAAGGCGTGGTCGTGATCGAAAACCTGCTGCAAGACATCGCCTTCGAACTCGGTATCGACGCCTGGGATGTTCGACGGTTGAACGCCTATCGCGATGGAGACGAATCACGCAACACAGCACCGTACGGACAGACCGTCAAAGACCATGTGTTGCTGGAAATCTTTGACCAACTCGAGAAGTCGTCCGACTATCGGGCTCGGATGACGGCGGCTGAGGATTTCACCAACAAGTCGCCGACGCACGTCAGAGGGTTGGCGATGTCGGCGGTCAAATTCGGGATCTCCTTCACGACGAAGTTCCTGAACCAAGGCAATGCGCTGGTCAACGTGTACACCGATGGAACGGTACAGGTTTCCACTGGCGGCACCGAAATGGGCCAGGGACTCAACACGAAGATCCGCCAGTTGGTTGCGGACGAATTTGACATCGACCCATCGCGGGTCAAGCTGATGGCGACTTCAACGGAGAAGAGCAACAATACGTCGCCGACTGCTGCCAGTGCCGGTACCGATCTGAACGGCTCGGCGGCGGTCAAAGCATGCCGTCAAATTCGAGCCAGGATGAGGCAGTTTGCTGCGATACTGTTCGCCACTCGGGGCGACGGTCTCGAGCCCTCTGCGGATCACGTACGATTCGACTCGGGATTCGTGCTTGATTCGCGTCGACCTTACGACCGCTTGGAGTTCGGCGAGTTTTGCAACTTAGCCCGTCGCGAGCGCGTCGATTTGGGCCAGCGCGCGTTCTATGCGACTCCCGGTGTTCACTTTGATCGCGAAACCGGTCGGGGCGAACCATTTTTTTATTTCACGACCGGTGCGGCGGTCAGCGAAGTCACAATCGATCGCTTTACCGGTGAAATGACTGTCGATCGGGTCGACATGTTGATGGATGTTGGCGAGATGATGAATCCGGGCGTCGACTACGGCCAAATGATCGGCGGATTCATCCAGGGGATGGGTTGGGTGTCTACCGAAGAACTTGTTCATGACCTCGAAACGGGCCGACTGCTGTCGACAAGCCCGACCACCTACAAGATTCCCAACATCACCGATCTGCCGCCGATCTTTCATGTCGATACGATTGTGAATCCAAAGCACAAACTCAACGTGCGCCGCAGCAAAGCCGTGGGCGAGCCGCCGTTGATGTTAGGGATCTCGGTTTGGTTGGCCGCCAAACACGCCATCAACCAACTCAACCACACCAAGGTGGCGCAGCTTTCTCTCCCTGCGACTTGTGAGGCCAACTTGATGTGCATGACGCGGATTGCCAAAGCGACGGCATCGGCATGAGGCCGAGCGGCAAACAACGCTGTCGTTCTTGCGGTTTGTTTCTGGCGAACTGAGAGTCGCTTTGCTGGGGTGGCCGGCGGTCGAGCGTCAGCGAGCCCCCGGAATTCCTTTGGCTCCTAGCTGGGGGCTCGCTGACGCTCGACCACCAGCCACCCATTCATGAAGCGGCGGTCACAAGGCTATCCGAGCGACTCGATCACTTTCAACAGGCGGTCGATTTCCTCTGGCGTGTTGTAATGAGCGAGTCCGATTCGGACCATGCCATCGGGCTCCACGCCGATCGCCTCGGTCAGCGGCAACGCGTAGTAGTTCCCATGCCAAACAAAGATTGCTTCGGCGGCGAGCGTTTCGGCCAACTTCCGTGCCGGGATCGTGTGGTGCGTGATCGAAACGGTCGGGAATCGATTCAAGTGCTCGCGGTCGGTGATTCCCCAAATCTTGATGTCGGGGCATCGCTCGAGCCCGTCAAGGAGTTGGACCAGCATTGCATGCTCGTAGGGCCGAATCGAATCGTATGCCGCTTGCAACGCCTGGCGTCTGCCGAGCAACTTGTCGCCGCTGCCACGACCGATCTCTGCGATGTAGTCGATCGCCTCGAGCGTTCCAGCGATGCACTCGTGGTTTTGGGTCCCGGTCATCCAGCGGCCAGGCAAATCGTTTGGCGCGGGCCGCAGTTTATAAGGTTCAATGGATTCCAACAGTTCCCGGCGTCCGTACATGATTCCAATGTGCGGTCCAAAGAACTTGTAGGCACTACAAACCAGAAAGTCGCATCCCCAATCGGTGACATCAACCAGACCGTGCGGCGCAAAGTGGACAGCATCCAAAAATGAAAGGGCTCCGGCATCTCGGGCCCAAGCGCAAATCTGTTTGACCGGATTGATCGTACCGACAGCATTCAACGCGCAGCCCACTGCAACCAGGCGAGTCCGATCGTTCATGACTTCGGTATACTGATCCAGACGCAATGTGCAATCTCTAGTATTGATATCGATATAGCGGACCACGACTCCGCGGTCTTGGGCGGCCAGCACCCACGGCGAAAAATTCGCGTCATGTTCCAGCCGCGTCAGCACGATCTCGTCTCCCCCATTCCAGTTTCTCGCCAAGGCACGAGAAAGCGCAAAGGTCAAGGTTGTCATGTTGGCACCAAATGCGATCGTATCGGGATCGTCTGTGCCAACGAAGTCGGCCGCTGCCTGATGAGCTCGCCGCAGCATTTGGTCGCTTTCGACGCTGGTCGCAAAGACACCGGCGTGATTTGCGTTGTGGTGGATCAAATAGTCTGCGATTCCATCGATCACGCGCTGTGGTACTTGGGTCCCGGCCGGGCCGTCAAAAAAGACGGCTTGCTGACCGTTGACCTTTTTGTCAAGTGCGGGGAACTGGGAACGAAGTTGTGCAACGGTCGATTCATTTAACATCGCGATCTGCCTATTGGTTTGCGGTCGAGGCACGCTCAATTTCTAAGAGCGTGTTGTTGGGGGTGAGCCGTAGACGTTAATCCGATGGCATTTACTTTACTGATCTACGACGCACAATATGCTACAATGCCGGTGTCACGACGCCCGCCCGTCCGCCATCTGCCTGGAACGAGCCGGACGCTCGCACCGGGGTCTGCTTTGCAATCTCACGAACCACTCGTTGCTGGAATCTAATGCCGATGTCGCAGGAAGCGTTTGCAACCTCACGTTTACTGCGGGAGAACATTGAGCGAGTCGTGCTTGGAAAACCCGATGTTGTTCAGTTGCTGGTGGTCTCGATTTTGGCCGGTGAACACGTTTTGCTCGAGGACGTACCGGGTGTCGGAAAAACGCTGGCCGCCAAAGCTCTCGCCCAGAGTATCGACGGACATTTCTCACGACTGCAATTCACACCCGACTTGTTGCCCAGTGATATCACCGGAAGCATGATCTATCGGTCGGACACGCGTGAGTTCGAGTTCAGCCAGGGTCCAATCTTTGCCAATGTGATTTTGGCCGACGAGATCAACCGGGCTCCACCGCGGACACAATCCGCACTGCTGGAAGCGATGAGCGAAGGCCAGGTTTCCATCGACGGGACAACACACGCATTGCCCGACCCATTCATTGTGGTTGCAACCCAAAACCCATTCGAATTTGAGGGAACGTATTCGCTGCCCGAAAGCCAATTGGATCGATTCTTGTTGCGGACATCGATCGGATACCCCGATCGAACCATCGAGCAGCAGGTCATGCTGACGCATCGCAGCGGCGAACCGGTGGATGACTTGAAGCCAGTTGTTTCAGTGGATGCCATACGGGCGGCGCAAGAAGTTGTACGCAACGTCAAATTCGACGAGACGCTGGTCGACTACTTGTTGGACATTGTCGATGCCACACGCCAACACGATGGCTTTCAGGTCGGAGTCAGCACGCGGGGCGCGTTGAGTTTCTATCGCGGATGCCAGGCGCGAGCGATCACGGAGTCGCGTGACTTTGTGGCGCCGGACGATATCAAGTCGCTGGCCGTAGCATCACTCGCTCACCGCGTTCTGCCGGAAGGGATCTTCCAGGGTGCCAGTCGCGAGGCGGTCGAAACTCAGGTCGCCGATTTGCTGCAGCAAGTTCCCGTACCCGTTTGAGGCGACTGAATGAGTGAACCTCGTCGCAAGCATCGATTGACCCGCTTGGGATTCCACTTCTTGTTCGTGGGCGCTTTCGCGATGCTGGGTGGAGCCTTGCGCAGGATTCAACTTGTTGCTGGTGTTGGCTGGATTGCTGGTTGGCGCATTGATCATGCAGTGGCGATGGTCGCGTCGAGCAGTCGAGGCGATCGGTGTGCAACGGCGTTTGCCAACCGAGGCGTTTGCCGGAAAACCGTTTCGCGTGCGGTACCGACTTCACAATCACAGTCAGTTGATGCCTGTTTGGATGATTCGCGTCGAAGATAAGATCGAAGCCATCGATCGCGGTGAAAGGACCATTGCCGTATGCGGCGTCGGCGTGGTCTCGGCGAATCGGACGGTCGTCGCACACTATGATTGTTTGGTGACGCGTCGTGGGCGCTATCGTTTTGGGCCGGCTACACTGATGACGACCTTTCCTTTCTCGCTGTTCAGTTCACGTCAGATTGTGGACGAGCAATCGGAATTCCACGTGTTACCCGAATTGCTGACGTTGCGGGGGCGGTGGCAGCAGGGGCTGATCAGTCGCACCGGCGGCGTCGCTACGACGGCCCGTCACAGCGGTCCCACCGAAGGCGATTTTTTCGGATTGCGAGAATGGCAAACTGGCGACAGCCCGAAGTGGATTCATTGGCGCACAACCGCCAGATTGTCCGAACCCGCCGTGCGGCAATTCGAGCAGCAACGTCGATTCGACACCTGCTTTTTGGTGGATGCCTATGAGAACGGTGAAACTCTTAGCGAACATGTCGCCAACAACGGTGCCGACCAGCGCGGCGTTGAACTGGCGATCAGCCTTGCCGCGACATTCCTGGTTCACTTGGTTGGCTCGCCATCGAACCGAGTCGTGCTGGCAGTCGCAGGCGCAGCGCCGATGCAGTCATAGGCGGCGGTTCGACGGAAGGCAAACGTCGCATGTTGGAGATGCTGGCCGAGGTCAAACCAGCCAATCAACCTCAAATCGGCGAAGCTGCAAAGAAGGTATTGCACATCGTCGGCCACACGCAAGACTTGGTCGTGATCAGTCCGCGATCACTGAGCGCTGTCAAAGATGACGACATAGCTCTGATGCAAACGATTGCACCTTGGATGCGACGTGGCTCGTTTCGTTGGATCAATGT
Organism: Pirellulaceae bacterium; assembly: GCA_963704055.1. Taxonomy (GTDB): domain Bacteria; phylum Planctomycetota; class Planctomycetia; order Pirellulales; family Pirellulaceae; genus Rubripirellula. The sequence continues at coordinate 45,539 of CAVPGW010000003.1, forward strand.
CGGTGACACGGAAGTCGATCGCTGGATCAGTCGCGATGGTCGGACTTCGGCAAAGGCATCACGAGACGATGCCCAGAAATCGACGACCACCGGGCTGATATCGGAGGCTCACTAGGGTGACGAATCCAACCATCGTTGAAGCAGTCGCGTTTCGGGATTCGGAGCGAATCGTCAGCCGACTGAAACTGTACTTCGCAATTCTGTCGTGCCTTGGCGGTTTGGTGCTGTCCGCCGGCGATGACGGCAATTCTCTTTCCGCTATGGCAGTCTTCTTCGCTGTCTTCGGTTATGTCTTCGTTGATTGGCTTCAGCTCTTTGCATTGCCGCCAATCGCTGCGTACGCCCTGATGGCGTTGGCGGCCCTTTATTGTGTCAGCGATTTCGCCGATCTCGATTCGCCTGGTAGTCACCAGATGATTGCGGTAGCACAGCTGTTGGTTTTCGTGCAGGCAATCTTGATGCTGCAGAGGAAGTCGCGGCGAATTTTCGAGCAACTCGGGGTGTTTTGTTTGTTGGAGTTGGTGGTCGCCGCGGTCTTCAACAACGCCATCAACTATGGATTGCTCCTGATTCCGCTCAGCGTGATCGGTGCCTGGGCGCTTTGCTTGCTGGCCGCGGTATCAGCCTCCGAGGGTCTGGAATCTAATGATGGGCTGGATGGGAGCGATGAGGCAATCGGTTTCTTGCGTCGGCCGGAGACATCGCCCTCGATTTCCGTTTCATCGCCCGATTCGGCGGAGTCATTGGCTACCGAGGCGTTAAGGCTTCCACGGGTTGCGCTGCTGACGCTGGCTCCGTCGATCTTGCTAGTCGCTGTCACCTTCTTTTACGCGCTGCCCAGAACGACTGATGCAGCGCGCGTGCGTACTCGCGGAAATGCGTTAGTCGGATTCAACGACGAACTGCGTTTGGAGCAAATCGGGGAGATGATGCAGAGTACGCAGACGGCAATGCGACTCTATTTCACGGATCGTTCGACGGGGCAACCGTACGAAGTTGGAGGCGGCATCTATCTGCGCGGCCGCGTATTGGAACGGTACGAAGCCCGCATGTCAGGCGGCAAGAATACAGCCATCTGGAGTTCGATGCCGCTGGGGTGGATTAGTGGGTCGCAAATGCTGCCCGACGAGTACTTTCCCTCGCGGAGCACCGATCAGAATTTTTACGATTCGGTCGATGTCGCTGTCACTTGCGAATCGATGCGGAGCAGTTCGCTGTTCGCGATTGCGCCCTACCATCGAAGGAAGAGCAATCCCGAAATCGTTCACTTCGTCGATCGCTGGACCATTGCCCGCCGCAATGACGCGGATTGGGTGCATCCACGAATCAGCTACATGTTTGGCACAAACGCTTTTCGGGGTGGGATTCAATCGGAATTGGTGACGCGCTGGTCGCTGGGCGAACAGATGATGGCCGCCAACGAACAGCAACGGGCCAAAAGTTATTTCGACGAGCTGTTGGAATTCGACGTCGATTCGATGCCTACTGCCGCGGCACTTGCCGAAACCTTTGTCGCGTCCGCCACCAACGAGCGTCGAAACACGTATCGGATTGCCAAAGAAATGGAACGATACCTGGCGACTTCGGGGGAATACGAATACACACTGGATTTGTCGTCGGAGTCACGTCCCGGCGTCGATCCAATCGAACAGTTCTTGGCGTTCGACAAGGAGGGGCATTGTCAGTATTTTGCTTCGGCATTGACGATGATGCTTCGAAGTCAGGACATTCCCGCCCGTCTCGTCGCCGGCTATCACACTGACGAGTATAACGAGCTTGGTCAACACTATGTGGCCCGACAACTGCACGCCCATGCCTGGGTCGAGGCGCTGATTGATCGAGATCAGCTCAATGAGTCTCGCATCGTTTACGGACAGCCCCCGTCGCAAGAGTACTGGCTGCGATTGGACCCGACACCGTCGGTAGGACGAGTTCGCGAGTCAAGCGGCGGGGTCGGTCAAGTTCTCGACATGGCTCAAAACATGTGGGATGACTATGTCGTGGACATGGACGCGGGTCGTCAGGACGGCACGCTGTTGGGCGGCGGAATCAATCCCATGACGGGTCCTTATGACAGCTTGGTCGATTCGCTTAGCCTGATGATCAGTCGGATTCGGGCGGGTGAGTTGGGTGGTGGATCTTGGGCCGGCCGAGAGCTGTTTTCTTGGCCTGCGGCGGTGCTGGGGGTAGTCATGACGCTGACGATCGCAGTTTTGTTGCGTCTCAAGACACCGAATTGGATCAGGAGGCGATTGCGGCGTACGTCCGCAGGCAAGGCTGCTCGACCGACAATCGCCTTTTATGCCGAGACCCTTGATCAGTTGGCCCGCCTTCGTATCACGCGGCAGGCCTGGCAGACACCCGCAGAACTGGCTGATCATGCCACCGAAAAGCTCGCGCATCCGCTGGTCCCCTCCATCGCCCAGCCCATGCGTCTTCTGACATCGACGTTTTACCGCTTACGGTTTGGTGGGCCAGACAATGATCAACAGGACCTTGAAATGGACGGCCCTATCGAGCATGCTCTGCAACGAAGCCCGGAGGTCACCGAAGCCCTCGCGGAATTAACGCGAAGCGTGGATTTATTGATGGTCAATTCGAACGGGGCGGAGTAAGCAAGTTGATAGTGACGATTGATGGGCCTGCGGGCGCGGGCAAAAGCAGCATTGCCCGTCAAGTCGCAGACCGACTTGGATTCGATTTCCTTGACACTGGGGCGATGTATCGGGCCGTGACTCTCGGTGCGATTCGCGCGCAGATCGACTTGCAGGACGTTGATGCGGTGGTCGAGTTCGCGAAAGGCGTCCAGCTTCGCTGGGATGACCACAAGATTTATCTCGATGGTGTCGACGTCACGGATGAGATTCGGTCGCCCGTTGTGACCAGCGCGATTCGACACATTGCGGACCTAACGGAAGTGCGCCGTCAACTGTCAAAACAACAACGCCGAATCGCCAAAGGTCGCAGCATTGTCACCGAGGGAAGGGATCAAGGCGCTGATGTGTTTCCGGATGCCGCCTGCAAGATCTTTCTGACCGCGTCGCCCGAAGAACGCGCCCGCAGACGTCAGCAGCAACTCTCTGATTTAGGACGGTACTTACCGCTTGAAGATGTATTGAAGGCGCAGGACCAGCGAGACGCGGAAGACCAGGATCGCCCGATCGGTGCGCTTCGTCCCGCCGATGACGCCGTGATCATCAACAGCGACGGCATGACTGCCGACGAGGTGCTGCAGCGAGCGATTGAGATTGTCGAACAGACAATTGAATCGAGCAATATCAAGGATTGACTGTAGCCAGGCTTTTGAGCCTGACCTGTCCCGCGGCTCGTCTAGAGGTATCGGCCGATGGATTGATCCAGGCCCTCGATCACCCAGCGAAACGTATCCTGGATTCGCGTTGATGTGCCCAACTGATCTCCCAATCCGGGCAACGCCAGCAACGCGAATAAGACGAGGACGAAACCGCCAAACGCTATCGCCGAGTTATTGGGATCGTGATATTTCCGTCCGCCCAGCCGAACGAGCAAAGAGTTGCGGATCGGTTCGGGGGGCGTCAAATCGCGAAGTCGACGAAGTCCCATTTGGACATGGCCATCGGGCGCATTGAAGAACCACTGCGGGTGAACCTCGATACGCGCAACATTGTACTCGAGCAACCATGGACGGCCGACTTTCAACTTCGACGCGTCTCGGGGTGAAACCAGGGCCGTGAAACCGTCGATCGAGGTTTCTTGGATCTTGGCGTGGACCTTTCGTCGGCCGACACGAATGGTGGCTTGGCTGTTCTCTGCTTGGACGGGGCAACGAAAGAAGCCGTCTTCTTGACTGTCAGAGGTTTCAGGTGAGAGATTCATCAGCGTAACTGCTTGGCGAATAATCGGAAATTCGAACCTGGTGAAGCGACGACGAAGCCATTACCCCAAAAGCGCGTCGCGCCAATCAAACATACAGGACGAAACCAGGCCGAGTCGCGGACTTGAGAGAATCCGCAAACTCTAACCAGTCGCTTCAACCTCGCGCGTCACTTTGTGACGATTTCGCAGATCAGGTGACGAAAGCTGGACGTTAAACCTTTCCGTTTGTAACCGTTGTGCCACGCATAGCTATCTGATGCTTTATGCCGGTCTGCACATGTCGATGGGTTATGAACGGATCTCGTGCGCGGTGCCCCAGATTCCTTCGTGTCCAACCAGTACCCCGATTTCGATGCGCCGACTAGCGACCATTCTGACCGCCCTGCTATTGGCAGGCGCTATGACTGATACGTCCGCAGAGGACGAACTGCTGCTCGCGCCAATCGCGGCGGCCGTGGATGACTCCCTGCTCCAGGATGACTCCACAAAGGACGTGCTGGATTTCGACGAACTGGCGGGGGACGAACTCTTCGGCGGTTTGCCGGGGCACGACCCGCTCTCCGACCTTGGCTCCGCTGATCCACTCAGCGATTTCGGGTCCAGAAGTCCCGACCTACAGAGTCCGGCCAGCGGTCTCGAAAGGCAACAGATCGATCCTCATCAACAGCTTTGGACCGAGAACTGCTATCCTTCGGCCGAGTCCTGCCGCGCATGCCATCCAAGCCAATACGAGCAGTGGCGGGCGAGCGGGCATGCCTACGCGGCCGTGTCACCGATGTTCAACCGCTTTGAACAAGCGATCACGGAGTACACCCGAGGTACGGTCGGCTCGTTCTGCGTTCGCTGCCACTCGCCCGTTGGCACGCAACTGAAGATCCCTCGCGCCGCCAGCCTGTTAGAGGTGCCACCGGTGGTGCGTGAGGGGGTTACCTGTATCGCCTGTCACCGCGTCCGCGAGCATTACTGGCGCAGCAACGGTGATCGGCGCATCGAGCCGGGTGACGCGTATCAACCCATTGGCGGAACCTCCAGCGGCGCAGGAGTGGCCCAAGCCGTCAGTCGCGCCGACGAGCTGAAGCTGCAGACAAGTCCTCATCAAACAACGCCAGGGCAATCGATTCACAAGTCAAGCTACTTCTTCAAGCCGCTGACGAACAGCGATGTTTGTGTGTCCTGCCATCAAGTTGCCGTCCATCCTGGGATTTCGCTGGAGGTTGTTCACGCCCAATATCGCAGCGGTCCAGCCGCAAAAAAAGGAATCACCTGCCAGCAGTGCCACATGGGCGCCATTCCCGGCAAGCCTGACGGGTATGACTACGGCCACATCGCGGAAATCAGTGGCAAGCCGTTTGGCCAGCCGCGAAAGCGTTCCAGTCACATGTTCTGGGGCCCGGGATACTCCATCGCACACCCCGGTGTCTTTCCTCACAATCCAGACGCACAACAATACACGCAGCGTGAATGGCTGTCGTTCGACTATCGAGCTGGTTGGGGAACCGACGCATTCGAATCCGCTGTGCCTCCAGGGATCCTTTTTCCAGCCCCCTGGGACACAGCAGACGATCGTTACGATGGTCGCCGCGTGATCGACGCGAATTTGGCCAGGCTGGATCAAAAACGATCGTCCGCGATCATGACGCTCGAAGCTGGATTGGACATCAAGGGCCCGATCTTCTACGACAAACCACAAGCGGGTCGGCCTTTGAAAGTTGGCTTCAAGGTCAGTAACGTCAGTGAAGGCCACAATATGCCGACAGGCTCGCTCGGTGCACAGCCGCAACTGTGGCTGAATGTAGTTCTGATTGATCCCGACGGTCGACGCGTTTGGGAAAGCGGCTACCTGGACCGCAACGCTGATCTTGCGGATATGCATTCAGTCGAGGTCGCCAAGGGCCGAATCCCTCGCGATAAGAACCTGTTTAACTTGCAAACCAAGTTCTTGATCAACAATGTTCGCGGTACCGATCGCGAAGCAGCCTTGCCATTGAACTTTAGTCTGGACCAACTCGTCTTCTTGCGACCCGGGGCCGTGCCAATCACGGTCTTGAATCACCCGCCGCTCATTCGCATGGAAGCGCACTCGATCGCGCCGCTGGATCACCGCGTTCCCAAGTACAAAATTCCTGCCTCCGCATTTCGCAAACCGGGAGCCTATCGTTTGAGCTATCGAATGCGTTACCGAGGCGAGCCGAACTACTTCATGCGTCAAATCCACAGTACACCGGAGATGATTCGACGCATGAACGAGAACATGCTCGACCTGTCTGCCAACAGCCACACGTTCTTGGTGAAGTGAGGACCGGTATGCTGAAGGCGAAACGCAAGACAATCGATCACGTCACACAGGGCAACGCCACGAGCCGAGGCTTGAGGTTCGCCGCCGCCTTCGTCGGGGTTTGTTGTGTAGTTGCGCTGACCATGGGGCCGCTCGCGTTAGGCCAGGCTCCCCACTGGATGTTGCCGCTGGGGGCGAAGGTACAAACGCGGGAAGCGAGCGAAGTTGTTTCCGGACAGGCCCGCAGCGGCCAGCAGGACTCACTTCCCAAGCCCGCGCGTCTGCCTGACATTGCGCGGCCGACTCGGTTGCCAATCCCAGGCCCCGAACTCCCCGTGCCGAGGCAGGCCGTAGCCGCAAGACCCTACGCGAACCTGGCATTGCTGGCCCCACCTCCGGCCATCAGTCTGCTGGCGCCGCAAATCGAGGAACAGACAAGTGGCGACCCCACGCCAGTCACTTCATTCGATCCAATCGCGTTTGAAAATTCGGTCGAAGCCTCAATCGTCACCTGGCGCCGCCCGGAATTGCGGCTCGACTTTGCTGCGACTGCCCAATGTGATTCCGCCGCGTCAATCCCTTGCGGGCCATCTGCCTGCATACACGAGTACTACTCGGACTTCTCGCCCACACCGGTTGCCGAGGAATCGATCTACGCCAATCCCTGTTGCGAAGAATGGGTCTACGACTCGAAACGCGACGTGCCCACGCAGCATCCTTGGGTCGAGTGGGGGCGTGTTTTCTATGGCGACGGCATCACACCGCGGGGAAAGAACTGGTTTGGCGAAAAGAACATGGCTCGTCCCGAGTTTTATGTTTACGGTGACTATCGATCCGGCATCGCCACCGGCCGCAACAACGGTGGTCGGATTGATAACTGGGCGAATCGCTTGAACTTGGATATGGATCTACAGTTGACCGATACCGAGCGTTTTCACGCTTTCGCGGGTCCACTGGACAATGATGGGCAATTCACCAGGTGGGAATTGGTGGACGGCGACTTCCGCTATCGAAACGAGATGGACCTCAACTTGGCGACCGGATACTTCGAAGGAGATCTGGGCGTGCTACTCGGGGCAGCCCAAGACAGGACATCACCGTTCGAGCTGCCGTTCACGATCGGCTTGGTTCCGTTGCTGTTCCAAAACGGAATCTGGATGGAAGACGCTGTTACCGGGGCTGCATTCTCGTTGCCCGCACGTCACAGCCGATTGCTGAATTGGTCAAACTATGACGCAACCTTCTTTGCGGTGGTCGACCAGCTGAACAGTCCAGCTTTCGGGAGCAACGAGCACGCGGCACAAGCCTTCGGTACCGCCTGGTTTATCGAGGCTTACCATGGCTACATCGAGACCGGCTATGCATACGTTCGCGACCGCAACCGCAGCGAACTGAGCTACCACAACATCACTGCAAGCTACACGAGACGCTACTTTGATCGCATCAGCAATAGCATGCGCGTGATCATCAACACGGGCCAGGATTTGCCGGATGTCGCGCGCACGGCCGATGGCGTCTTGTTGCTTTGTGAAAACAGTTGGATCACATCGGCGCCGCTGACCGTGGTCCCCTACGCTAACTTGTTTGTCGGCTGGGATCGGCCTCAGTCAGTCGCCCGCGCCGGGGTCTCGGGCGGCATTCTCCGGAATACTGGCATCAACTTTGAGACGGATGGATTGAATGGCTTTCCAACACTTGATCCGACCGGCAGTGATACCGCCGGAGGCAGCATCGGAATCGATTTGATCGGCGACAACCTTGACCGGCAACTCATCTTGGAAGCGTCTTACCTGACACCTCACGGCGGCAAGAACTTGGCGGTACCGGGTGATCAATTCGCTGTGGGAGCCAGGTATCAGTTCCCAATCTCGAACTGGTCGCTGCTGCGTTTCGACACGATGTACGGATGGCTCGACGGATTACCGGATGTCTACGGCACACGCATGGAGTATCGTTGGAAGTTCTAGCTTGGCAGCGCCGGGTTGGCACAGAGTTTAGGCCTTCAAAATTCAATGACTTCCGTGATGCACTCGCAAGACCAGAACCACGCACGCCAGCACAGAACGCTCAACGCGGAGCGTCGTCGCCACAAACAGCGGCCTGAGCAGCCGGGCTGGAAGCAATCGCTGTACGACATCATCTTCGAGGCCGATACGCCGGCGGGGCGATGGTTCGACATCGGTCTATTGATCGCAATTCTCGCCAGCATCACGATCGTCTCGCTGGAGACAGTCCCCAGTTACAAGGAGCGGGCGAGGATTCTGTCTTTCTTCAACGGCACCGAGTGGGTGCTGACAATCTTGTTTACGATCGAGTACGTGCTTCGCTTGAGTTGTGTACGCAAACCGCTGCGTTACGCCTTTAGCTTCTGGGGCCTGATCGACCTGCTCAGCATTCTGCCCAGTTACATCACGCTTTTTGTGGGGAGGTCGTCGCGTTCCTTCGTGATCTTGCGGAGCGTGCGACTGCTCAGAGTCTTCCGAGTATTGAAGCTTTGGCGAATGATGGACGAGGCGGACGAACTCGCTGCGGCGGTCTGGAGTGCAAGAAACAAGATCATCGTTTTCTTGGCCGTCGTACTGGTCGCGGTGACTATCAGCGGAACCTTGATGTACTACATCGAAGCGATTCAGGCTGGCGATCAGAATCAATTCACGTCGATCCCGCAGGCGATGTACTGGGCGATCGTAACCATGACGACCGTCGGCTATGGCGACGTCGTGCCACAGACGGCTGTGGGGAAAATGATCTCGGCGATCCTGATCCTATTGGGATACAGTTTGATCATCGTGCCATCGACGTTCGTCAGCGCCCAGTTCGCTGGTCGCAGCCAAGATACTGACGAATCGCCTTGCCCTGCTTGTCACGCAAGCGGCCAACGCAGCGATGCGACTTTCTGTTACCGATGTGGTGCCAAACTCTTTGGTTAGCAGCAAGGTCCCTCGCAGTAGAATGTCGCGTGGGTAAGGAGCAAGGGTAGAGTGCGTGAAAAGCGAGAGCGGCGCAGGCCCATCATTCGGGTTGTTCAAAGGCTCAGTTCGGCCTCGTGATCATCTTGGTCGTACCGAAGTACCGAATGAACTCGACAGGGACGTAATCGCTCTTCGCCGCCCATCTGCACCAGATGAATCAGGAAAGCGCAGCCAATGATCTCGGCTTTCGATTTTTCCAGCAAGCGACAACAGGCTTCCACCGTACCACCAGTCGCCAGCAAATCATCGACAATCAGGACCCGTTGGCCCGGCTTGACGCCATCGACATGCACTTGCAGTTCGTCAGTGCCGTATTCCAATTTGTACGCGAAGGAGTGGAGGTCGAACGGCAGTTTTCCCGGTTTACGGATCGGCACAAACCCGGCTCCGAGCTGAATTGCCAACGGTGCTGCAAAAATAAAACCGCGAGCCTCTGCGGCAGCAACGACGTCTACCTTTGCGTTGACGAAAGGCTCGGCCATCCTCTCGACGGCCGTCTTGAAGGCGACCGGATCAGCCAACATGGGGGTAATGTCGCGAAACAGAATTCCCGGCTTGGGATAGTCAGGGATGTCACGGATATAGCTGGATAGGTCAACCATCTTGGACAACACCTTCGACAAGACACGAACACCACAATGCGCGGTGGCAGGACAACCGAGCAAACGCAACGCATAAAGCGTAAAGGACTGCAAGCCGCCGGGGAAGGACGGCGACGCCCCAGTTATGCCTCGTTTGGTTACCAACGCCCGCCGATCTCGCTAGGATATCAGGCATGAAATTCACGAAAATGCACGGTGCCGGCAACGACTATGTGTATGTCGATTGTTTCGCCGAAAAGCCTCCCGCTGAGCTCGCCAAATTGGCACGAGATATCTCTCATCGCCATTACGGTGTTGGTGGTGATGGTCTGATTCTGATTCGCCCCAGCGACGTGGCCGATGCTCGCATGCAAATGCTGAACGCCGATGGCACGGAGGGGGAGATGTGTGGCAACGGTGTTCGTTGTGTTGGCAAGTACGTTTATGATCACAATATCGCCAAAAAGAAATCGCTGAAGGTCGAAACCGGCGCCGGCGTCCTGGACTTGCAACTCGATGTCGACGCGGATGACCTGGTTCGGGAAGTCACCGTCGACATGGGGCCGCCCGAACTAGAAGCGTCGAAGGTACCAACCACTCTGGCAGATTCCGGTCAAATCATCGATCACGAAGTCGACTTCGATGGTCAGTCGTTTCGCGTCAACTGTGTGTCCATGGGCAATCCACACTGTGTCATCTTTGTGGAATCCGCCACGGATGATCTGGTCTTGGGTTTGGGGCCAAAGATCGAAAACGACCCCAGGTTTCCCAGTCGAACGAATGTCGAGTTTGTGGAAGTCATCTCGCCGACTGAACTGCGTCAACGGACGTGGGAGCGAGGGTCGGGCGAAACATGGGCTTGCGGTACGGGGGCTTCGGCCGTTTGCGTGGCAGCCGTCTTGTCCGGACGCAGCGAACGAAAGGTCTTGATTCACCTGCTCGGTGGCGACCTGACGTTGCACTGGGATGCGGCAACGGGCCACGTGATGATGACCGGCGGAGCGAACGAGGTGTTTCAAGGCGAATGGGCGATCTGACCACGTCGTCTTGAAAAGGGGATCAGCTTTGAACTCAGAAAATTTAATTGCAGATCAACCGCATGCGGTCTCGGTCAGCGAACTGACCGGCCATATCAAAGCCATCCTCGAAGGGACCTTTCCGTCGATCTGGGTCGCCGGTGAGATCTCGGATCTGTCTCGGCCCCGTAGCGGCCATCTTTACTTCACTCTGAAAGACGATAACGCCCAGATCCGAGGCGTGATTTGGCGAGGCACGGCCACGCGCATGAAACACGAGATCGAAGAGGGCCAAGCAGTGCTCTGTTTCGGCGATGTCGAGGTCTATGGTGTGCGTGGAACGTATCAGTTGGTGATTCGTCGAATTCAACCGCAAGGACTCGGTGCCTTGCAGTTGGCATTTCAGCAACTTCAGGCGAAGTTACACGCCGAAGGTTTGTTTGCGGCCGAGCGAAAGAAGGCACTGCCGCGGTTCCCGCGAAGGATTGGCTTGCTGACCAGTCCCAATGGTGCTGCGGTGCGAGATTTTCTCGAGGCCGCGGCGAATCGCTGGAAGGGCGTCGAAATCATCGTGATCCCTGCACTGGTTCAGGGACCAGACGCCGCGCAATCGATCGTTTCGGGGATCAAGTCAGCACACAAAATCCGACCCAAGCTTGACGTGCTGGTCGTTTCTCGCGGCGGCGGCAGCCTGGAAGACCTTTGGTGTTTCAACGAAGAACGAGTGGTGCGAGCGGTCGCGGCGTCCAAAATACCGACCGTATCGGCTGTGGGCCACGAGATTGATGTGACGTTATGTGACATGGCAGCCGATGTTCGCGCCCTCACACCCACCGACGGCGCGACTTGCGTGCTCCCTGACGCAAGGTTGTTGGATCGATCGGTGATTGATCTCAGTCGACGCCTGCAGCGGTCCGTCCGCGCGTCGATCGAATCGCGCCGCGCGCGTCTCGACGCACTAAGTGCGCGATCGACACTGCGGAAACCTCACGAAATCATTCACTTGCGATCGCGATTGTTAGACGAATTGGATGCCCGTGGGCGACGAGCGATGTTCGGCAAGCTGAAACTCTGCCGCGCTGGATTGGCAACATCTGCAGCATCACTTTCGGCACTTTCACCCCTGAATGTGCTCACACGTGGGTACAGCGTGACGCTTGACGCCAACGGCCGCGCGATCGACAACGCCGATAGTGTGAACGTCGGTGACACAATCCGAACCAAATTGAACCAAGGTGAAATCGAGTCGGTGGTGAGCAAAACTGTTCACTAGTCGCCGATCGCGATGTGATTATTGTTGCTCGGTTGTCCCAACCGAGGCTCCGTCAACGTCTCGGTTGGGACAACCGAGCAACAAACTTCACGGCCCAAACATCTCTTCGATGTTCTCGATGTAGTCGAGAGCTTCCTCTAGCTCGTCGACCTCTGCCCCAGGCACGCGTCCTTCGCGGTCGCATTGGCCGAGCACGCACAAGTCATCGAACCAGGGATGGGAGGCAAGTCGCCGACGCCGACGTGCACCAATCGTTCGATCATGGATCTGATGTGCTTGCATGTGGTGCCCGATCAGCCACGCCGTTCGCTCGGAGATGAAGCCTTCCAACGCGTCCAGACCCGCGGTTACGTGGTCGTCCGGATCGATCGCTTTGCCAATGTCATGCAACAATGCGGCCAGCAAGAACTCTTCGTCATACGCCATTTCTTCGCGGGCCAGCGAGAAAACCTGCAAGCTGTGGAACAAGGCATCACCCTCGGGATGGTACTTTGGGCTCTGCCGGACATGCTCCAGCGGGATCAGCAGAGCCTGAAACACTTGAAAACGGTCCGGGCAAGCATCCATTTCGGACAATCGATGGGCCTGGGCGTCGGGATCGATATCGTGCTCCAGCGCAATCAACCGCTCCAATTCGGATAAACCGGCTCGCTCGATTGCTTTGTTGGTGATCGAACTGCGGAACCGGTACCCGAGATAGGATGGATGGTACACGGTCAGCTCAATCGGGAACTCGTCGCGAACGTGAATATGAGTAAACACTCGTTGCTCACCATCCTTGCCGATCCGTTTGCGTTCCAACTCGTAAAAGACACCCAAATCATCCAGTTCAACCGTAATCGAATGTGGATTGGCGGCGAACACATGAATGTCGATATCGGAGCCTTCCCGGATGGCTCCCGTGAAGACACTGCCTAGCAACTTGGGGTGAAATGGCGCCAGACAGCGCATCCACCAGACCGCTCGCAGGCGCATTGCAAGCAGTCGCTGCAATTGCGTCTCGGCCCCTTCATGCATCCGCGCGAGCATTTGAACTTGCTCGCGAATCTCGGCATTGGTGGGCAAGTCGGCTGGTTTGATCCAGCCCTTGTAAAGACGTTTGGCAGCTTTTTGTTTCGCTGTGTAATACTCGCTGACTTCGCGCGAGTACATCAAACGGGCCGCCTCCCAAGCAATCTGGCGGCGAAGTTTCGAGGAGGACATTTGCGGGGTCTGGCGTCGCGGACCCGACTTACGAGAAACGGTAAATGTCAGCTAACAGCCTGTTGAAAAAGGGGTCTGACCCTCTCCGGGCATTCGTTTTGGTCATGTTCTCTGACGCCCTCCAAAGGGTCAGACCCCTTTTTCAACCGGCTGTTAGAGGAAGTTTCCATCGGAGATGGACGATCGTCAAGATAGAAAACCCGATTGTGTTCGTAGTGACTGCATTCATGCGGTCTTCCCGCAGATAACCGAAGAACCGGGTTACTACGAACTGAAAGGAACGTTGAGTCTAGTTGCTCCATCGATACATCTTCAACGCCTTCAAGTCACGAACAATCACACGGTTACCCTGAACCGCTAAATGCGCCCATGAGTCACTTGCGACATTCATTCGGTCGAGCACCACGAGCTCCGATTCGGACGCCTGGATCAGCATCAGCTCACCTCGATTGTCGAGCGCCAAAATCTGGTCGCCATTGCTGACCATGCTCCAGTACTTTCCGAAGGGAGCGCTGGTCCAACGAATCGATCCGTCGAGAGCAGAGAACGATGACACGCGTTGGTTCTTCAGATGCAAGTAGATCGAGTCGCCAATCAAGATCGGAGAAGACATATATGCTTGTGATTTCTGCATCCAGGTTTCGTTCACTTGCCAATCGTCCTCGGTCGACCGAGTGATCTCGAACAGCTGTGCCTTACCGCTGTGAGCCGAGGTGAAGACGTGATTCCCGATGACCAGCGGAGTCAAGATATTCATTCCGCGGAAGGCTTCGATCGGTTGCCTCCACAACACTCTGCCGGTTTCAACTTCGACCCCACATAACTCTTGGCGGGTCTGCACGACTAGCTGTCGTTTGTCGGCAATCGTCGCGATCGTGGGACTCGAGAACGCACCACTGCTCATCATTCCGGAGGTGTTTTCGAGCGTCTTCCAGAGGACTTGTCCATCCTGCAGAGACAGTTTGACCACCGCGCCGCCGGTCTGGACGTAGACAGCGTCGCCATCAATCATCGGGGAACAGGCGGCGCCGAATGCTGGAAGCGGCGTTCCCATCTGAGCCGGGAAGTCGACTCGCCATTTTTCCTGGCCTGACTTCGGGTCCAGGCAGACCAACACATCACGCATTCCCAGAACGACCAGGTCGCGATCGGTGCAGGCGGGCGTCGATCGAATCCAGTCGCCGTTTGCCGCGGCAAAGAAGGGAACGGCCATCGCGCCGGGCCACTCAACCGTCCAGGCGACTTCGCCCGAATCGAGACCGTAGGCGGTCACCCGTTCAGTTGTCTTGTTGATCGTCTCGGTGGTGAACACGAGATCACCGCTAACGACGGGCCCGCTGTAACTGGGGGCGTGCGGTCGCTCCCAAACAAGCTCGAGCTTTCCTTGCAATGCATTGGGCCAGACCGCACCGGGAAGCAGTCCATCGCGTGCCGGACCTCGCCATTGGTTCCAGACGGGAGAATCCGCCAGCAACCCGGGCTGGAACGAGACGCAGAGCAGCAGCAAGATTAGGGAACAGAATCGCATCGTGGCATCCCGGGTAAGTGTTTGTTAATAATTTTAAACGGTAGCGGCAAGGGAAGTCCCTCATGGGACAGCGCCAGTTTCAATCGGCCGAAATGCGATAGCATGCGGTTTTATCCTCTCCAATGGGCAGCAACCGCAGGCTATCGCCAGACGGCTGCTAACTCAACGAAATACGTCACTTCCGCTCGAAACTGGCGCTGTCCATCGAAAGCTGCTCGATGTTTCGAATCGAGATCTACGACGCTGCTCTTGCACGTTGTCGAGGCTGCTGGAATGGCTTCGACGTGGGAAATGTGTTGTCGAGTTCACTGCGATGCTTGCGGAACCACGACGCCACCAATTGCAGCGTGTGCGGATAGATACCATGGCCTCGGTCGAGTCGATTCGAGCTGACTGCTGCCCATTGCTCAAGCTTTGGCCGCAGTCTCTTGAACTCCTCCTGGTTTCGCGGCGCCACAACGACATCTGCGATTTCCCCACAATGGATCAGATACCACATGCCGCATCCGTCGTAACCGGGAACGGCGTAGATAAACGTGTACTTTCGACGAGCCCTGGCCAGCATCGCTAACTTACGATCAACGTACTCCAACGATTTCAGCGTCTCGTGGGCAAGCCCAGCCAATTCGTACTGGCGATTGTCAATCGCCTGCTGCATTTGGTCGCGAACCACCGTTAAGGGTTCGTTGTTGAACCCATCCAAGAAACTCTCAGCCGCGTTGACCTGTACGTCGTATTGCTGGCGCGTGCAGGCCGCGGCGCAAGGCCCCAGGCAAGTGCCGACTTCCATTCGAAGGCAACCCGGCCGATAATCGAGTTCGAAAAGTTGCAACTGCTCGGCAAAACGAAAGACTTGCTTTTGACCGCAGTCACGTAACTTGAAGACCTTGTTCAGCGAATCCACCGCCCGCCGCATTCGGCCAGCACCATAAAAAGGCCCCTCCACGCCAATGCAATCGGTCGGAGGTGTCGGTGACAGGAAAAAATAGGCCGGGGTTCGCCCAGGCACAGATAAACAGGACGCTGTCGCTTGGGGACACCTTGCACGTTCCAACGCGGAGAGAATCTGCGGATCAATTGTTGCTCGCGGACGAGCGACGTGAATTCACTCGGCTGTGTCTCCCATTGAATCGCTCGGGCGCTCTCGACGATGCGGCCTCCTTTTTCTTGCGCATTGGAAGCGGCAAAGTAGCTCAGCAGTCGCGACCGCAACGACTTGCTCTTGCCGACATAGATCAGTTCGCCTTTGCGATCCAGCATCCCGTAGACACCGGGAACTCGCGGACAAGATTGGACAATTCGCTGTCGCAATTGATCGATCGACGTCGCGCCCACGGCATCGATCGGCCGGGCTCCATAGGGATTCAGTGGATCCGCGCCAAAACCGATCGTCGGCTCGTCTTGCCAAATCGCGTCCATGCTGGACCGTCCCTGTGAACCAAAAAGCGTCGATGACTCCTCTACACTCGCAACGGACGACCTGCCACCGCGAGGGCGAACATTATGCCCGATCCAGCCGGCTCGACCCACGCGAAAACTGGGGTTTCAGCCGAGAATTTCGTCGATTTTTGCCGCCACAATGAAGTCATTCTCGCTGAGGCCGCCGATCGCATGAGTCGTCAAATCTATCCGCACCTTGCGATATCCGGTCAAATGCAGGTCCGGATGATGCTGCTCGGACTCGGCCACCGCGGCGATCCGATTCAACAACTCCATGGCCTCGACAAAGTGCTTGCAATTCACTTTCCGCGAAATCAACTTGCCGTCATCGGCCATCGTCCACTCAGGGGTCGCCTTGATGTAGTCGGTTGCCTGATCGGGTGCGATCGCCGGCACACCGCCTTCGCAGGGAAGACATTTCTTATCACGAAGGCTCTGGGTGGTCGGTTCACTCATGATTTGATTCCCTCTGTCACTTGATTCCCTGTGTCGTGTGTTGTTTGGCTCCAATACCATTCATAATTGTCAACAACATATTCATCATGCCACTCGGTTACCACTCAGCGACCTCAAGTTTCAACGGAGCATCAGTGTGGTCAGCGAACCAAAGCAAATCGGTCGACGAACGTTTCTGCACAATGGGTCCCTTGTTTTATCAGCGACGATGGCGATGCCGAGGCTGAGTGCGGCTGAAGTAGACCCCAGCGTGTTGCGGGTTGGCCTGGTGACCGATTTGCATTACGCGGACAAGCCAAGCAAAGGGAGTCGATACTATCGCCAGTCGCTGGACAAGCTGGCGACGGCCGCGGCAGAGCTGAAACAGCGGCGGCCAGACTTCATCGTCGAACTGGGCGATCTGGTCGATGCTGCCGATTCGGTGCAAGCCGAACTTGGTTATCTCGAGCGAATTAACCAGGAATTCTCCGCGATCTGCCCAACACGTCACTACGTGCTTGGGTAACCACTGCGTCACGACACTGAACAAAGACGAATTTCTGGGCGCGGTTGAGCAATCCAAGTCGTATTATTCGTTCGATTCAGGCAGGTTTCACTTTGTCGTGCTGGACTCATGCTTCCGTGGCGACGGCCAACCCTATGGTCGTCAGAATTTCGATTGGACCGATCCGAACATTCCCCGGCAACAGGTCGAATGGTTGCGGGAGGATCTTGAGACGACCACGAAGAAAACGATCGTCTTTGCGCATCAGCGTCTGGATGTAAACAATCAATATGGCGTCAAGAACGCTGAGGAAGTTCGTAGTGTCCTGGAGAAATCTGGAAGCGTGTTAGCAGTCATGCAGGGACATAGCCACAAGAACGACCACAACGAGATCAATGGCATTCACTATTGCACGCTGGTTGCCATGGTCGAAGGGAGCGGCGCCCACAACAACGCGTTCTCATTGATGGAGATTGCCGTGGACGGCGGCATTCGAATTGACGGCTTCATCAAGCAAGACGACTATCAGTGGCGGGCATGATGCAAAACCTGTTCGCCAACGTTCCTGCTGACATTCCCGCGGAACTGGTCGATGTGCTAGCGGAAAATGAGCATGTTCGTATCGAGCGGATTGTCTCGCACGGACAATCGAGCGGCGAGGGTTTTTGGTACGACCAGGCCCACACCGAGTGGGTGGTAGTGCTCACAGGTGAAGCGAAGTTGCAGATGGAAGGTGACGCACGTCCGCTGCACATGAAAGCGGGTGATCATGTAAAGATTGCTCCACGCCAAAAACACCGCGTCGAGTGGACGACCCCCGACGAGCCAACAATTTGGTTAGCCGTGTTCTTCTAAATCTTGTTATTTTGTAGGGGCCAGACGGCAACCAACACACCAACTCCAAGGGTACAGACCGCATGAGGACTCTCACTACGCTCGCCATCGTTTGCATCATGACGATGATGTCGTTGGCTCAAGACATTCCCCAACGTCCCAACGTGCTGTTCATCCTGACCGATGATCAGCGTTTTGACGCACTCAGTTGCATGGGGCATCCGCATCTGAAGACGCCGAACATCGATCGTCTCGCTGACGAAGGGTTGTTGTTCAAGAACCACTTCTGCACGACGTCGCTCTGTTCACCCAGTCGGGCGTCGATCCTGAGCGGCCTGTACGCTCACGCGCACGGCGTGGTCAACAACTTCACCGAGTACCCGGCCGAGATGGTCAGTTTCCCAATGCGATTGCAGCAGTCGGGTTACGAGACCGCGTACATCGGCAAGTGGCACATGGGCGAAAAGAACGACGACCCGCGACCAGGCTTCGATTACTTCGTCACGCACAAGGGTCAGGGAAGTTACTTCGACACCGAGTTCAATTTCAACGGCAAAGGCCGCAAGATCGCCAAGGGCTACTACACGACAGTCGTCACCGACATGGCCGAGGAGTGGATTGGCGAGCGCGATGGCGACAAGCCCTGGATGCTGATGCTCGGGCACAAGGCGCCGCACAGTTTCTATCTGCCGGAAAAGAAGTATGAACACACCTTCGACGACGTTGACATTCAGTACCCCAAGAGCGCCTTCAACCTCGATGACAAGCCGGCGTGGTTCAAGAAACGCCTCGACACCTGGCACGGCATCTACGGCCCGCTATTCGACTGGCGCAAGAAGTTTCCCGACGACAGCCCCGAAGCCGTCTCCGACTTTGCCCGCATGGTTCGTGCCTACTGGGGCACGATCCTATCGGTGGATGACAGTGTCGGTCGACTTTACGAGTTCTTGAAAGAACGTGGCGAACTCGACAACACGCTCATCATCTTCACCTCGGACAACGGTCTGCTCGAGGGTGAACACGGCATGGTCGACAAGCGGACCGGTCACGAGCCTTCCATCCGCATCCCGTTGGTCGTCCGCTACCCAGGACTGACCGCGACCGACAAGCCGAGCGTGATCGAGAGCATCTCGGTGACGATTGACTTCGCCCCGTCGATACTCGACATCTGTGGCGCCAAACCTCTTGAAAAGATTCATGGCAAGAGTTGGAAACGCCTCGCCCAGGGTGACGCGTCAGACTGGCGGCACCGGTTTCTACTACGAATACAACTACGAGCACCAGTTTCCCTACACACCCAATGTCCGCGCCTTACGTACCGATCGGTGGAAGTACATCCGCTACCCGCACGGCGACGGATCACCCGACAAGCACATGGCCGAACTGTATGACCTCAAGGCCGACCCGGGTGAGGACAAGAACTTGATCAACGATCCCGCCTACGCGGAAAACATCAAGCAACTGCGTCTCGAACTCGACCGGCTGATCGCGCAGCACGGCAACGGCCAAAGCGACAAAATGCCGATCGATCAAGGCATCCAATCGGGCCTGCCGGAAGCATCGATCCGTTAAACGCCATACCGTTGGTTTTTCGTTTAACGGCAAGCCGCAGGCGACTGCGTCTTTCCCAGAAGTCGCCTGCGGCTTGCCGTTAAACGACGCAGAACGATCTTTGTGCCCCAGGGCCTCACAGCCCCCGCGGGGGACTTGAGTCCCCGGTTTGTCATTGCACTCGCCCTTTGCCTCACTGGTCGCTATGAACATAATGACGACTTAATACCAACCAGCGGGAATCCCCAATGTCGTCAGCTGTCGAGTCCAAATCGGATACGGATAACCAGACCGTCTATTTTCGCTGTATCGCGGGTTGCTCCGCCAAGCACTCGATCTTTGACGTGATCTACACCTGCCCATCGTGCGGCAGCCTGCTGGAAGTGCATCATGAACGTGAACCGCTAAAAAAACGCAACGCCTACCAGTGGCAACAACTGTTCGACTCGCGAGCCAGCACATCGACGTGGCCCTACGGTAGCGGCGTGTGGGGAATGCGTGAGTGGGTAATTCCGTCGTTGGCTGACGAAAATGTCGTCAGCATGTTTGAAGGAAACACGAACTTGTTTTGGGCCGAACGATTGGGCCGGCAACTGGGTATCCCCGACTTGTGGATCAAACTCTGCGGAAACAGCCACACCGGGAGCTTTAAAGATCTCGGCATGACCGTGTTGGTCAGCGTGGTCAAACAAATGATGGCCCAAGGCAGCTCCGTCAAAGCGGTCGCCTGCGCCAGCACCGGCGACACCAGCGCCGCGCTGGCCGCTTACGCGGCTTACGCTGGAATCCCGGCAGTCATCTTCTTGCCTGCCGGTAAAGTGAGCACCGCGCAGCTGATCCAGCCTGTCGCCAATGGTGCGCACGTACTCGCACTCGACACCGACTTCGACGGATGCATGAAGATTGTCCAAGAAGTCACGCAAGGACAATTCGATCTACCTTGCCAATTCGATGAACAGCCTGCGCATCGAAGGCCAAAAGACGGTCGGCATCGAAATCGTTCGACAGTTTGAGTGGGAAGTGCCCGATTGGATCGTGATCCCGGTTGGCAATCTCGGAAACATCAGCGCGCTTCACAAAGGTTTCCAACTGATGATGGACCTTGGGTTGATCACCCGAATGCCAAGGCTCGTCGCTGCCCAAGCCGCCAAGGCCAATCCATTTTACGAATCGTTCAAAAACGGATTCAAAGAAAAAGTCATCGTCAAGGCACAAGACACGCTGGCCAACGCCATCCGGATTGGTGATCCGGTCAGTTACGCCAAAGCCGTAAAGAGCAATCGTGGAAACGGATGGAATCGTCGAACAGGCAACCGAAAACGAGTTGGCCGCCGCCGCCGCGCACGCTGATTTGACCGGTATGTTCACCTGTCCCCACACCGGGGTCGCCCTCGCCGTGCTGACCAAGCTGATCAAACGAGGCGTGATCAAGTCAAGTGACAAAACGGTCGTGATCAGCACGGCCCACGGTCTGAAGTTCACCGATTTCAAAGTCGGATACCACGAATCGACGCTCGAAGGATGTGACCAGCGAGTACGCCAATCCCGCCGTTCACTGTACCGGCCAACGCAGATGTTGTGAAAGCCGAAATCGAAAAACGACTCGGCCACGCGTTCCTAGCGACATCGCCTTGCCCGCCGCCATCGCTGACGGGCAGGCCGTTTGTTAGGTTCTGCCACGAATTCAGTGGTTGACCCGAAATGATTGAGTGGCTGGTGGTCGAGCGTCAGCGAGCCCCCAGACGCGAGCCAATCGAATTCCGGGGGCTCGCTGACGCTCGACCGCCGGCCACTCCTTGAATGCAATTTTCTATCTGCCACTCAAACTCCAGAAGAACCGTTTGTTAAGCCTGCGGCTCGGTCATGCTCCATGGATCAAGTGCTTCGGTCAGCGTGTCCTCGGGCAAAATCCCTTTCTCACGACAAAGTTCACGGATGGTTAGCCCCCTGCTGAATGCTTCTTTGGCCAGCTTGGCCGCCTGCTCGTAACCAATCAGCGGATTCAGACTCGTGCACATCGACAGGCTCTGTTCGACGGCCTGCTCGCACGATTCTTCGTTCGCTTCCATTTCGTCGATGCAAAAATCAATGAACGCCTCGACGCCTTTGGAGAGCAGGTGAATCGACTCCAAAATCGTTGCGGCCATGACGGGCATCATGATGTTCAATTGAAAGTTGCCTCCGGTCGCACCGCTGACCGTCATGCAGGTGTCATTGCCGATCACGCGGGCGGTCAACTGCATCATCGATTCGCACATCACGGGATTGACCTTGCCCGGCATGATCGAGCTGCCAGGCTGACGACTTGGCAACTTGACTTCATAGAATCCGCAGCGCGGACCGCTGCCCAGCCAGCGAATGTTGTTGGCAACATTGAATAAGGTTTGGGCGATGCACTTAAGCTCACCGTGGGATTGAACCAAGCCATCGCGCTGCGCGTTGGCCTCAAAGTGGTTGACTGCTTCGACAAAGGCAATGCCGGTCTTTTCGCAGAGCGCCTTGGCGACTCGGGATCCAAACTCGGGATGCGTATTGATCCCACTTCCAACGGCGGTCCCGCCGACCGGAAGCTCCAAAACAGCATCGCGAGCCGCCTGGGCGCGGGCAATCGACAACTCAATCTGCCTGGCAAAACCTCCGAATTCTTGCCCCAGACGCAGCGGCGTCGCATCCATTAAATGCGTACGACCAATCTTGATCACTTTGTCCCATTGCTCCGCTTTCTGGACAAGCGACGCATGCATCCGCCGGAGCGCCGGCAACAGCGCCTGCTCAATTTGAACAGCGGTTGCAACGTGAATCGCCGTTGGAAACGTATCGTTCGTGCTTTGCCCCATGTTCACGTGATCGTTGGGATGAACGAGTTTGGTTTCCGCCATCCGGTTGCCACCGGCAATTTCGGTGGCGCGATTGCTGATCACCTCGTTCACGTTCATATTGCTGCTGGTGCCGCTTCCGGTTTGAAAAACGTCAATCGGAAACTGGTCGGCCAATTGGCCTTCGGAAATCTCCGATGCTGCCTGTAGCATTGCGTCGACCTGGCTATCAATCAGCGGATCCTTGCCAGTGCTGGTCAGCTTGCCGAGATCTCGATTGGCCACACCACAGGCGAATTTGACCAGCCCCATGGCTGAGATCATGGCCGCTGGAAGTCGCCACCCGCTGATCGGAAAATTCTCGACCGCGCGTTGGGTTTGCGCACCATAGTATGCGTCTGCGGGAACGCGAACTTCGCCCATCGAATCGCGTTCGGTTCGGTATTCAGTCATCGGATTCCAAATGAATGAGGGTCTTCTTTTCCTAGGAACGTGTTTGAAAAAGGGGTCTGACCCATTCCGAGAGAAACCTGACACAGCCATTTGCGTTCGATTCATTGCCCTTGAACAGCCGCGAACCAAACTTCGAGATGGCCAGACCTTTCTTTCAAATACGTTCTAACAGGGAAAGCATGGTTTGAAAATTGAGCAGTCGCCTTGGCGCTCTCGTTCAACGGCAAGCCGGAGGGGACTGCTGTGGGCGAACCAAGTCGCCTCCGGCTTGCCGTTCAACAAAGAATTCAGGGTGCCAGCCCCAAAGCTGCCACTCTCATCCGCCACATGATACGGCGACCTCGAGCGAGACGGGAGACGGGGGCAATTGCCACACCGGGGATTGAGGTCTCGCATTCGCGGGGCTCACACTCATTGGACGGTCCAAGTGCTCGATTTCGCGGCTCGATCCATCGGTGTACCTATGCTTGCCTTACGAATTGCGATGTTTTTCTCCGTTTGCTCGCTGGTGTCTGTCGACTGCTGTGGTGATTCGCCCCGGCTGCAACATTCGGTATTCGCCGGGACGGGAGAGTCGTCCAAACGTATCGAGGCTTATCCAGCAGATCAGCCTTCGGGCGATCGGACGGAGGTCGCGATAGGCAATCCGTTCGGCATCGAAATCGTCGACAATTCGATTTGGATCACGTCCAGTCGATGATCATTGCATCTACCACGGCAGGGTTGACGGGCACGAACTTGTTCGCATTGCCGGTACGGGCGTCAGCGGGTACGGCGGGGACGGTGGTCCCGCTGTCGACGCAGCATTCAATTGGCCTCACGAAGTCCGAGCCGATCAGGCAGGCAACCTGTACGTCGCTGACACGCGAAATCATGTGATTCGGAGGATCGATGCGGAAACCGGTATTGTCGCCACGATTGCCGGAAACGGTCAGCCAGGTTTTGCGGGGGAAGGACAGTCGGGAAAGCTTGTGCAGTTCAAACAGCCACACAGCGTCGTACTCGATGGCGTTGGCGGATTGCTGGTTGCGGACACGGTCAATCATCGACTACGGCGGATTGATCTTGCCACTGGCAAAGTCGAGACGATCAGCGGGACAGGTGAAAAGGCACTCCCGACCGAGGGCGCAGACGTGCGCACTGCGCCGCTGTTTGGTCCACGGTCGCTTGCGGTCGACGCGGAATCGATTTGGATTGCACTCCGCGAAGGCAACAGTATTTGGCGGATCGATCGAACCACGAACAAACTGCACCATGTCGCCGGCACCGGCGAGAAAGGATACTCGGGTGATGAGGGAAAACCGCTCCAAGCAACCTTCAACGGGCCAAAGGGGCTGGTGATCGACGACCAGCAGCGATTGCTTGTGGTCGACACAGAAAACAACGCTGTGCGACGGATTGACCTCGCCAAAGGGAGCGTCGAAACAGTTCTGGGCGGAACCGCGGCCGAGAACAGTTTCCATTTGAAACGACCGCACGGAATCTCGTTCGCAACTTCACTCGGTTATGTGGTCGCTGATTCCGAGAACCACCGCGTTCTCGTAGGCAAATGAAGGTCCACGCGACCGATCTCAAGAGTGTTCTATTTTCTGTCCAGGTTTTGCGAGGTCAATCGGCGGATTGACAGTTGTGTTACGGGGGGGCTCGCTGACGCTCGACCACCAGCCACCCATCGTTGTGCTACGGCCACCAAGAGCCACGAAGTACATTTGTGCCTGTTGCCTTACTGTTTCGCCTGCTCCGCGTCAGCCTTCCGCTCCAGCAGTTCATTAAACCGTTTCCAATCCGCGTCACTTGCAAACATATCACGTCGTGCCACGATGAACTGAATCCACTCGCGGCGTCGCAGCACGACGACGTCGGTCGTTCGCAAGACAAGACGCAACGCCGACCAATCGAGCGTGGTAGCCGTGATTGCGAAGTCAGTTACCAGCGAAGAGTCTGTCGCGAAAGCTTTCAGATAGTAGACGACGTTCCCGCTGACCTGCCGTCGCCGCATCTTGCGCATCACGATCCCGATGCCGGCCAGCACGATGTAAGTCAGAATAAACGCAGGCAGGAAGGCCATCTGCTGGAACAACAATTGCGAAACGGCGATCACGACAAAACTCCCAAAAAAGAACAGACCAACGACAACGACATAGGATCGCATGGGTCGCTCGCGCCAACGGTAAAGCTTGGGGACGCGGCGAAATCATCACTGCTCAAGACTCCCTCAAACGCGATCGCTCCCTGCGGCGGATTGATGCTTCGTGCTCGACTTGCCTGCCGCAGCAACCGACGATTTTGAGCGCTCTGCTGGTCGTCGATGGGCGCGTCGTCCGACACGACTCCAATCGCTGCGGCAACCTCTAGCAATCGGCTCCAATCATTCAGATGCACCAGCATCGCCTGTGTGATCAATATTGGCTGCGCCGCTTGCGTGGCAGGCAGCAGGGCGACAACTTGCTCGCTGACCACAGCACCGCCAAACCAGTCCCAGCGAAAAAACACGGATGAGTTCTCACGTTGGATACGAACACCCTCTGTGCTCAATACACCTTGAGTTGGCTGGTTCCAGCGAGGGTTAATGCTCTCGAATACAAGACGACGATAGGGAGTCGTCGAGACTGTCAGGACGATCATCACGATTCCGATGCCGCCCAGCGCTAACGGAAAACCGCCAGCCACCACGGACACCGAGAACAAGACGAATGTCAGAACAATCCCCACAACGAACAAATAGGCACAACCGACATGCCCATGCGATCGCAAGAACTCTCGCAGAGCATATTCGTGAGGTGCCCCCGCGAAGGAAATCGGACCGACGCGTTCCAATGTCTCCAGGGAGGGAACTGGGAACTCGGCAAACGATTCGGTCGGCGGCGGTGCGTAGGGGTTGAGGGAATCCATCAGTTTTGCAAAGGCATTAGCATTGCGATGTTATAACGCGGAGTATTCATCAGCGTGTATTGCGGATCGTTTCCACTCGAATCGGTGCTGCGGGTTGCCTGCGAATCCGGCACGATCATTCAATGCGGTAGAAGTGTTGTGATCGAGGGGCAAATCGCACGTGCTTGCGAAATTCTGTTGGGTTCTCCGCACTCTGGAAGGCAGATTCGACGATAGCAAGTTGTGAACACCTGACTGCAGGTGTACCACTCGCGCCGCCACACGCCGATCGACCTGCCAAACCTCCTGTTTGTGGTCTGATCGGGGCGTTGCTTCGAGAAGCCTCTTTGGCCGCTCGGACGTGTTGCGGCTCAGGCGTGGCAAAACCTTCCCAAAACCTAAATCCATGGAGATATCACGATGCGTCGTGTAATCGTTCCTGCTCTTCTGGCAATCGCTCTGGTTGCTACGAGCTCGGTCAACGCTAGCGCGTTTGGCCTGTTTGACAAATTGTGTAACAAAGGCTGTGACACCTGTTGTGACGTCGAGCCCGCTTGTGGCTGCGAAGCAGCTTGTGAACCCACCTGCGGCTGCGAGGCACCTTGTGCTCCTGCCTGCGGTTGCGAAATGGCGGATCCTTGCTGTGACTCCGGTTGCAGCAAGCCAAAGTTCAGCCTGTTCAAGAAGCTTTTCGCGAAGCACCACAGCTGCTGCGACACCGGTTGCGAGCCAGCTTGCGGTTGCGAAATCATCGAGCCAGCATGTGGTTGCGAACCCGCTCCTTGCGGATGTGCAGCTCCATCATGCGGTTGCGAAGTTGATCCTTGCTGCGACACGCCGGCGTGCGGTGGCAAGCTCCGCGGTATGCTGAGCAAGCTGTTCCGCAAGCACAACAACTGCTGCGACAGCGGTTGCGGATGTGCTGCTGAGCCAACTTGCTGTGCAGAGCCAACTTGCGGTTGCGAAGCACCTGCATGCTGCGAGCCAACTTGCGGTTGCGAGCCCAGCTGCGGCTGCAACTGAGTTCAAATCAAAATCAGTCAGTTTGGAACAGTGAAATAACATCGACATCTCAACATCGAGGGCTCGTCTAACGAACAATAACGCAAGCGGACATCGTTTCTTCGCCCGTTAGAGTTCAACCGCTCGAGTAAAGATGTCGGGCGCTAAACCAAACTAACCAGAATCATGATCCCCGGCAGTTTGCGGACTGCCGGGGATTTTTTCATTGATCTCCGGCTCAGCCACCGGCGCCAGCGACATCCCAAGCTCCGCATAGATCCGATTGAAATGAGAGACGAAATCGTCGGCGCGATGATTGGGAAGCCGCAATGGACCGACTGCCCTGTTGTCTTTCATTACCACGGCGTCGCAAATGCTCGCTTCACGGTTGCTGCTGCTCGACACCTGTGTCACAGCTGCTCTCCGGTCGCCGATTTCTGGGCAGGTATCGGCTGCCCCAATCGCCAAACAACAGAAGGATGCGGAAAACCCAGTTTCTTGTCGACTCGGTTGTAGGGCGGCTCCCCTGCCAGGTATCGACGCAGATTCAAGCAGGCAAGGTCCGTCGTGTCGTCGGCCCGCCGGGCGGACTGCGCCCCCACATGCGGAGTGATGATCACACGCGGATCATCCCACAACGCACTCGAAGGGGCCAACGGCTCGACTTCGGTAACATCCAATCCAGCGGCTGCCAGATGGCCCGCAGCAAGCGCATCAACGAGCGCCGACTCGACCACCACAGCACCACGAGCGACGTTGACCAACAGGCTACCGGGTCGCATCTTGGCAATCCGATTCGCATCAAACAGCCCTTCCGTTTGTTCATAAAGCGGCAAGGCCAGGATCACAATGTCGCTGACCTCCAGGAGTTGATCCAGTTGATCGGCCGGCCACAGCTCGGCCACTTCCTCGGGTTGATCGACCGGATAGTAGTCGGTCGCCACGATTCGCACATCCCACGGCGCCAAGACCCTCGCAATCGCGCGACCGTTTCCGCCCAGGCCAACGATCCCGACCGTCTTACCGCGCAGGTCGTCGGTGGGCAGACGAATGAACTCTCGTTTTGCTTCCGCACGAAAGAAGAGCGGCAGTTTCCGCAGCAATCCGAACAGGATAGCAAACGTCTGTTCCGCGACTTGTGGCGCGAACAAACCCGAGGCACTGCTGACCAAAATATCGGAATGGATCACACCCGGTACCAGGCAATGGTCCAGCCCCGCCGCTGACGACTGAATCCAACGCAACTTCTTTGCCGCCAGCACTCGATCCCAATCGACGGGAACTTTGGCGTGCCCAATGAAGATGTCCGCCGTCGGCAGCAGTTCATCAATCCGCTCCTGGCCGGCGTTGACGATTTCCGCATCCGGCGCAGATGCCTGGATCTGCGAGACGTGGCTTTCATTGACTGGATAGCAAAGAACGATGCGCATCGATGGCTGGTCAGGTAAGCTGTGAAGGATGCTGTTTACTCAAATCGCAAATGTACCGCTCGCCGGCAGGATCGCGAAGTCGGCATGTATACTTGGCCTGCCAAGAATTGCGGTATGCGCTCTCTTGGTGGCTCTTTGCATCGACGTCCGCCGCGCAGTCGTTTGACGCTGCCGCGATCAACCACGCGTTTTCGGTTAGCTGCGATGGTTATAGCAGCGACGAACTCTTGATTCGCGACGACTTGAGACTCCGCTTCCTCGTGCGCTGGCAAACGACGATACAGTCGCAATGCCACCGGAGCAGGAACGGGCGGCCCTGCTTCGACTCTTGCAACTGCGAAAGGCGGGCAAACTCAGCTCGCGGGCGACCCAACAAGGAACCCCGGTCGATGATTCGATCCTACCGGTTGCGGAAATTGCCGCACGCGTTGTCACCGATCGACACCGCATCACGTCCGATACGATGCTCGCGGATCCCAACTATCGCCGCGAATTGCAGCAGGAAGCAGTCGTCATCTCGCCAGGAATCGACGCGTACTCAGTTCGCAAAGCGGTACTTTCGCTCCGAAAGAAACGGGCGTTACGCCCCGAGCTTGTGCTGAAAGTCGCTGATTGGGATCGCGAACTTCAAACACATTCGTTGGACGCACTCAGAGCAGCCTTGCGGGAAGGACGCGTTCCTGAGCAGCCAGGCATTTACTTGTTTCGCAGCGGCGAAGGATATCTCTACATCGGCGAAGCATCGGACTTGTCCCTGCGACTTAGGCAACACACAACAGCGAGCGATCGAAAGTCGCTCGCCGAGTTTCTGAGCGACAATCAATCCGATGTTTCGGTGGAACTTCATATCTTCCCGATCGATTCACCAGCACGAAAAGTCACTGTGCGCTGCGCCTACGAAAGCGAGTTAATCCGCAGTCGCCAACCACGATTCAACGTCCGCCCGTAAGGCAACGGCGTAGCGGATTTTCATGCGTTCAATACTGTGAAATCAGCCTCCCGTTTGGAGGTCATGCAGCTTTCGGCAATCGTCGATTGACGTCCCGGGCACCGAAAAATCGCTCGTTGGGGCTGCATCACGACCGAGACCGTCCATTGCCCCATGAGCGTCGTGTAATCGGGGTACTCGAGACTGTATGCTAATGCGTAAAGAATAAGCCTTTCGTGTTCGTACGGGATCGCATGATGAATACCGTTCCAGAAGTCATGGCTGCTCTCGAAAAGAGGGGCTCGGAGCAGACGCGCAAAACCATGGCACGTCACGGTGCGCCGGACAACATGTTCGGCGTCAAGATCGCTGAACTGAAAATGATCGCGAAGAAGATCAAGGGCAAACAGGAATTGGCTTTGGAACTGTACGAAACCGGAAACTATGACGCCCAGTACCTGGCTGGCCTCGTCGCCGATGGAGCCAAGATGACCAAGCGGCAACTCGATTCTTGGGCCAAGGCGGCAACTTGCGGGATGATCTCCGAATACACCGTCGCCTGGGTCGCTGCCGAGAGTTCCCATGTGCGCGATCAGGCAATCAAGTGGATGAAATCGAAACAGGAGTCCATTGCCTGTACCGGCTGGAACACATACGCGGGCATTAGTTTCCACGATGAGCGGACGACGATCTGGACCTAGGCGAGATCAAGCAGCTCTTGGATCAGGTGGTGAACGAAATCGCGGACGCGCCCGACAAAGTTCGTTATGTCATGAACAACTTCGTCATCGCGGTTGGCTCGTATGTGAAACCAATGCTGAAACAAGCGAAACAAGCTGCGAAGACGATTGGCACCGTCTCGGTCGATATGGGAGACACCGCCTGCAAGGTCCCCAATGCCACGGCCTACATCAAAAAGATCGAATCCGCAGGCCGCGTCGGCAAGAAACGTAAATCGGTGAAGTGTTAGTCATTGTTCGGGAGAAATAGCACGATGAATTGCGGGCAACTCTTGTGCCGAGCCGCTGTTGGAATGATTGCTTTCAGCCCAGCGTTGCTGTTGGCCGACGATGATCCCACACCCGAACAGCATATGCCGTCGGTCATTTCCGGCGTCGTGGTGGAGCCCGGTGGCCAGCCGTCGACCGGATCCACGGTAGCAGTGTTGGATTCTACCGTGGTGGAACCCTTTACGTCCGTTACAACGGATGACTCCGGTCGCTTCGTTCTTCGCGGCCCATTGTTGATGCCGCGCCGAGGGTTGAGTTTGATCGCTCGATCGAAGGATGAGCGTCTGCAAAGCATGCTGCTTGTGCCGCCGGTCGACGATCAAGACACGAGCAATACCAAAGTCGCGGCGACCCACACCGGGTTAAGAGTCGAGCTCAAGCCGGTCAAGAGCATCGACATCGTTGCCACCGATGCGACCGGTGCGAAGATTCCCGACGCAATTGTCATCGTGCAGTCGGGGTTCCATGAAGTTACTCAGCGGCGGACGGACGCAAATGGACTGGCCACTGTTACGTATCCGGCCGACGCGACGCTGCAAAGTGTCATTTGTTATAAGCCGGACATCGGCTTCGATTATCGATCGTTTGAGTCGACTTACCTCGCTGCCGATCGGACACACCCCAACAAGCTACCTCAACAGTTCGAAGGACAGATTGAATTCATATTGGACGGCGTCAGCCATGCATCAGTCACGGTACTTGATCCCGATGGGAATCCGGCCGCGGGGATTCGCGTCGCCCCATGGCTGATCGACAAACCGGATCGCGGCGAGAGTTTGAATCTGTCAGGCATGGCCAGCTTTGGTCGACAAACGAACGGCGCGGGTGTAGCAACGTTTGACTTTTTGCCGCGCGATCATCAGCGTGGAATGACGTTTTGGCCCCGGATCGAACACAATCGATGGTACTTTCCCGAGCGTGCCAACCTTGATTGGGAATCGCCCGACCGCAACGTGACCGTCCGGGCTCGACGCACGATCTCTGTTTCTGGATTCGTCAGACATGCCAATGGTTCGCCGGCAGCCGGGATCCGAGTCGCTGCCTACGGCGGCACCTATGCGTTCGATGGCTTTCATCACAACATCGATTGCGACACGGAGGGCCGCTGGAGCATGAATGTCTATCCCGATGGTTACTACATCTTCGCCGTGCGAGACAAATCCTGGGCCGCCAAGGCACACGCGGGCATCATCATCCGCGAAGGACAGGCCGGCCCGCAGGATCTGGACTTTACGCTCTATCCGGCAGTTCGTGTACACGGAGTTGTCCGTATCGCTGGAATTCCCGCCGCTCCAAGTCGCGGCTACATCATGCTGCAGCAGCAATCACCGAACTACTACGATCTTCCCGAGGCATCGCGACTTCCGAATCCCCAAGACAGCAACCGCGCGATCAGCTCTTTCATTCAGGAAACCACTAGCGTCAATGAGGACGGAACCTATCAGTTCTATGTCGGCGCCGGTGACTTCATCATCTGGAGCCCCGATCAGAAGACACAAGAATTCACGATCACTGATCAACCGTCAGTCCAGTTTGACTTTGACCTAGACGCGCCGCTATCAATCGTTACCAAGGGCAAGGTCGTCTACGCCAGTAACCCAATGCAAATGGTTGTGGGAGCGAAGGTAACCGGACGCTCGGCAGAGCTCAGACGCGGTGACCTGTTCGCCGTGACAAATTCCGACGGTGAGTTCGAGTTGCAGCGTGACAATGTCGCGACGGTAGTGCACGCAGCCAGCCCAGATGGAAAGCATGCTGGCGTGACGAAGCTGAATCCGGGAGAGGAGGAGTTTGTGTTGCCGATTGCCCCTACCTGCGCGGCGTTCGGCCAATTGATCAGCGAAGATGGCGAACTGCTCGCTGGCCGGGCGATCGAATATGGAATTGAACTCAAGTCGGATAGGGGCACGATGTCTTGGCTCGTGCACACATCGACTCTGACGGACGATCAGGGTTATTTTCAACTTGACGGCTTAGCGGCGGGCCACGAGCACAAGGTTTCCGTCGTCGCCGGGTTTGGTGCGAACGGAGAACCCCGCAGTTGGCGTAACATCACGACGCTGACGCCGACCGAACGTCTTGTTGATCTCGAGCACTTGGTTCAGGAGCAAGTTCCGCCAACGGTATCTGCCAGGAAACGGTCGAGCCTGGCGTTCGGCGTTGATGGCGATCCAACCCAGCGAATGCGGAAGACGAGCCGCGACGCACGTCTTAGCAACCAACACGTGATGTTGCTGGGTGGATCTTCAACTTCGGATGAGGCGATCGATTTTTTTGGAGCATTTGATCAACCGCTGGTTCGCCAAGAACTTGCCGGTTTCCGGCTGCTGGCCCTGGAGTCAAACGCTGATCAACCGGAGAACCAAGAGTTCCTGCGGTCGCTGGAAGGTCGGCAGGAGTCTCGCCAGGATGATCTCGAAATCCACGTAATCGATTCCGAGGGAAAGCAGATTGCCTCGACCACTTATGCCGAACTGACGGAGGATTCACGGCCAATCGACGAAAGCCTGCTAGAATTCGCATTGGAACATACACCCGAAACGAAAACTGCCGAGGAGCTACTGAAGCGGGCGATGCAACAAGCCAGCCATGAGGGGAAACATATCTTGCTGCAGTTTACGAGCGTTTCTTGTTTGCCCGCGCTGATGCTTTCGCGGTACTTCGATCAGCACAAAGATGCTTGGTCGAAGGATTTCGTTTGGTTGAAGCTTGATGCAGGCCAGAACCTCGGCACCGACGCGCTGGCGGATCGTTTTCGGGGCAAAGACCAATACAGCCTTCCTTGGACCGCGATTCTGTCCAGCGACGGCGATCTGATCCAAGCTGGTGAGGCTGACGGCGTCTCGATCGGATTCCCACTGACGACCACCGCGCGAGAGAAGTTCAAACAGATGCTTCAATTCAATCGGAAACGAATGTCGAATGACGAGATTGAAGCGATGGCTCAGGCATTGGAAAAGCCCGAAACGACTGACTGACTCGTCCATGGCGGCTCGATTGTCTGTTTTGAGCCTGCTTCGGTTGCTGATGTCGTTGGTAGTGACCGCATTCATGCGGTTGCGAACGCGAACACCCGATGAATCGGGTCACTACAAACGCCGATCCACAATCCACGAGAAATCGCCAAGCCCCGGTTCAACATTTTCTGAATTCGCTACAATCAGTCCCGCCGGCGGAGAATTACAGAGGGTAGCCGCCGCATTCTGATACCGGAATTGCGAGAGAGAGTTGGGATGAGTGATGCAAAAGTAAGTGGCGTCGTCCATTTGATCGAAGACACCAAGACGTACGGCAACAAGGGGTTCCGCAAACGTCTGGTCGTCCTGGAACAAGACAAGAGCAGCTTCACCAACTACATTCCGATCGAGTTCGTTCGAGATTCGTGCGACGCGGTCGATGAGATGAACCTGGGCGATGAAGTCGAGGTCACTTATCGGTTGAGCGGTCGACGCTGGCAGCGCGACGAGGCCAGCGAAGTGAAGTACTTTTTGAGCGCCGAGGCGATGTCCTTCAAGATTCTGCAAAGCGAAGGCGAAACGATGACCGAGCGGGTCACCGAACCGAACGACGCTTTCTCTGAAGCGGGCGACGAAGAAGCACCGTTCTAAGCTGTCAGATAGGCAGTACTTCGCTGCCTCCCTGCATCCCAGCCGAAACGGCGAAGGCCTTTCTGACGCACCCGGCGTTTGCCGGTAGCTGACTCCGCCTCGTTCGCTTAAGATTCTCGCTTCAACTGTTTCTCAGGAGGCCATTGGTCGCAGATGAAAGTTGGTATTACCAAGGAAATCTATCCGGGCGAGTGTCGTGTGGCGGCGACGCCCGAGACTGCTCGCCGCTTGATCGAGAAGTTGGGATTCGAGGTACTGGTAGAATCCGGGGCTGGCGAGGCAGCCAGCTTTCCCGACGACGCCTACCGATCCAGCGGTTGCGAAGTCACCGAAGATGCATCGTCAATTTGGTCCCGCGCGGACATTGTCCTGAAGGTCCGCAGCCCCCAGGAACACGAGATCCAGCAGATCCGGGAGGGACAAACGCTGGTTTGCTTCCTGGCCCCTGCACAACACGGCGAATTGCTCGACCAGATCGCGGCCAAGAAAGCAACCGCGTTGGCAATCGATACGGTTCCACGTATCAGCCGAGCTCAGAAACTGGACGCGCTCAGTTCGATGGCCAACATCGCCGGCTATCGCGCGATCGTCGAGGCTGCGTCGCTGTTCGGTCGTTTCTTTACCGGGCAAATCACTGCGGCCGGAAAAGTGCCGCCGGCAAGGGTGCTGGTCATCGGTGCTGGAGTCGCCGGACTTGCCGCCATCGGCACCGCTCGAGGCCTGGGGGCAATCGTTCGCGCCTTTGATGTCCGCCCCGAAGTTGCCGACCAAGTCAAGAGCATGGGCGCCGATTTCCTGATGCTGGAATTTGAGTCCGACGAGGAGGGTGGCACCGCCGGCGGCTATGCCAAGACGATGAGCAAGGAATTCATCGATGCGGAAATGGCATTGTTTGCGGCGCAGGCAAAAGAGGTCGATATCATTGTCACGACCGCGTTGATCCCCGGCAAACCGGCTCCCACGTTGATCACCCGCGAGATGGTCGAGTCGATGCGGCCCGGTAGCGTGATCGTCGACTTGGCTGCCGAACAGGGAGGTAACTGCGAAGTCACCGTGCCCAACGAAGTGACCAAGCACAGCGGCGTTCACATCATCGGCTACAGTGATCTGACCAGCCGACTGCCGCAAACGTCAAGTCAGCTTTACGGCACGAACTTGGTTCACTTGCTCGAGGAAATGGGCGGTAACGAAAAGTTCGATGTCGACATGGAGAACGAAGTGATTCGCGGTGCCACGGTGGTCAAGAACGGAGAGATCACTTGGCCGCCGCCGCCTGTTGCAGTCTCCGTGGTAGCGAAGAAAGAGATTGCCGCCGCTCCGGCCGCGGTCGTGGCCGCAGAAAAGAAGTTCGGCGTGTTCGATGCATTGTTGATCGTTGATCGCGGCGGCACTGCTGGTCACCATCGGTCTGACACAGGACCGTGGCTTCATCACCGACTTTACCGTTTTCATATTGGCATGCATCGTCGGATGGCAGGTGATCTGGAACGTCTCGGCGTCGCTGCACACGCCTCTGATGAGTGTCACCAACGCGATCAGCGGCATCATCGTCGTTGGCGGCATGGTGCAGGTCGGTACCGGCAACGGTGTCGCCGCGCTGTTGGGAGCGCTGGCCATTTTCGTGGCCAGCATCAACATCGCCGGCGGATTTTTAGTAACTCATCGCATGTTAAAGATGTTCCGTAGGTAGGTTTCCCCGCAAAGCAATGACCGACTCACTTTTGGCAAACAACGCTCCGATGGCCTACAGCGGACTTCTGGCAACTGACTTGATCCCACTCGATCAATCGATGGCGACGGTTGCCTACATCGTCGCGGCGGTGCTGTTCGTCCTCAGCCTGGCCGGACTCTCGAATCAGACGACCGCGCGACGAGGCAACGTGCTCGGTATCATCGGCATGTTGCTGGCCATCGGCGCCACCATCTTTGGTGTGATGACCGGTGGATACACATCGATGATCGCTGGCATCATACCGGCGGTCGTGATCGGCGCAGTACTCGCGGCGCGCGTTCCGATGACCGGCATGCCCGAGATGGTTGCGATGCTGCACAGCTTCGTCGGTCTCGCCGCGGTGCTGGTCGGAATCTCAAGTCATATCGAGCCCGGTATTCGAGGTTCCCGAAAAGCGAGATGCTGATTCACGAAATCGAGATCTTCATCGGCGTCTTCATTGGTGCGATCACGTTTACCGGATCGATTATCGCGTTCCTGAAGCTGCGCGGAAGTTTCACCGGTGGCAGCAATCACGATTCCCGGCCGTCATTTGATCAATGGACTGATGATCCTCGCCTGCATCGGGCTTGGGATTTGGTTTTGCGGCGCCGAGCACGACGAAGCGATGACGCCGCTGCTATTGATGACCGCAATCGCTTCGGTGATTGGCGTCCACATGGTCGTCGCGATCGGTGGTGCGGACATGCCCGTTGTCGTCTCGATGCTGAATTCCTACTCAGGCTGGGCGGCGGCGGCGGCAGGATTCATGTTGAAAAACCACCTGCTGATCGTGACCGGTGCACTGGTCGGCAGCTCGGGGGCGATCCTCTCGTACATCATGTGCAGGGCGATGAACCGCAAGTTTATCAGTGTCATCCTGGGCGGATTCGGCAAAGGTGGGGGTGGCCCAGCAGCCGAGGTCGATGGAACGGTGAAGGAATTCAGCGTCGAAGATGCGATCGAAATGCTCGACGAGGCACAGAGCATCGTGATTGTCCCAGGCTACGGGATGGCCGTCGCTCAGGCCCAACACTCGCTCGCTGAAGTCGTCAAGAACTTGCGGAAACGAGACAAAGAAGTCCGCTTCGCGATTCATCCCGTGGCCGGTCGATTGCCTGGCCACATGAATGTGCTGCTGGCCGAAGCAAACGTGCCCTACGATATCGTGTTGGAAATGGACGAGATCAACGAGAGTCTGTCCAGCACCGACGCAATTCTGGTGATCGGAGCCAACGACATCGTGAATCCGGCTGCTCTGGAAGATCCCAACAGCCCGATCGCGGGCATGCCGGTGATCGAAGTCTGGAAGGCCAAGACGTGTGTGGTGATGAAGCGAAGCATGGCAACCGGTTACGCCGGTGTGGATAACCCGCTGTTCTACAAAGACAACACCTACATGCTCTTCGGAGACGCCAAGAAGAACGTCGACGCGATCCTGCGAGCGTTGCAAGC
The DNA here is from genome assembly GCA_963704055.1 of Pirellulaceae bacterium. Lineage (GTDB taxonomy): Bacteria > Planctomycetota > Planctomycetia > Pirellulales > Pirellulaceae > Rubripirellula. Next base: position 82,291 of record CAVPGW010000003.1, read on the forward strand.
TTAGCCAGGAGCCAGGAGCCAGGAGCCAGGAGCCAGGAGAATACGAGCGTCACTCTTTCCTGATTCCTTTAATTCGGCCAGAGCGCGGCGAAAATCACGCCGGCGATCAGGGCGTAGGCGATCGACTCGATCACGTGGCCGACAACCCGGTTTTTGAACCAAATCGCCTGCTGAAGCATGGATGCACAAAACGTCAGCAAAGCGATCGTGGAGACGAATCGCAGCACGGTAATGAAGTCGGTGCCTGGCTTGAGAGCAAACTCCGCGAGGTACGCAAACGTGGCGTTGCAGCACAGAAAGAACAACATCGTCAACGCAAGATTCTTCCCCATGTTGGCCTCGGGCAAGACTTGCAGGATCCCTCGTGGCCCCGCCTTGTACTTCTCTTGATAGTCAGGCGAATTCATTTCCTGGGCCGAGTCGGCTCCTGGGAACATGTAACCACCTTCGGCGATGTTCATCTCGCGAACCGTGGTGATCAATCTGTCTTCATCATCGATCTTGACCCAATCCTTCTCGTGCAGCCGAAACACCATCCATGACAGGAAGCTCGTGAAGAACAATGCAATCGTTGAGAGCAGGATGGGAAGCCAGAGAGAAAGCATGGTGAAAACCTTGGTAAGAGAGTAGTTACCGACGGTGGGAACAAATACGGGAGAGAATTATATCCAATTCCAGAAAGCTCGGCGTCCGCAAAGTAGCCATCTCGCTCCGCCGAGACGGCTACTTTGAACTACCGCGAGTACAGCCTTGACCCTGGCACCGGATGATGTCCGCGCACAAAATCAACTCCATTCATCTCACGCTTGCCCGCCGGCTGAAGACGCTTGATTGCGATTATCCGATCAGTCGTCGCGACCAGAAAACCATCGCCCAACAGAATCTCGCCTGGGTGGTGGTCGCCGGCTAGCTGATCGAGAATTTCGATCTCCTTGATCGCCAATCTGACTGGCGGCTTGCCCTCGCCAAGCGGGAAATGTGTAAAGGCGATGGGCCATGGCTGCATTCCTCGAACGTGACAATCGATCTCACGCGCCGTCCGCCCCCAATCAATCTCCGCATCCGACTTTTGCAATCGTGGCGCCTTGCTGACTTTCGCCGCGTCCTGCACGGCACCCAACACCGACTGGCCATCCCACTCGCCCAGGCGATCGATCGCCTCCAGCGTCGCCTCGACTCCAAGAATCGCGAGCCGTTCCTCCAACTCGCCGGCCGTTTCATCGTCTTGGATCGGCGTCTGACGCGTGGTCAAGATGGGTCCGCCGTCCAACCGAGGCGTCATGTGAATCACAGAGACACCCGTCACGCGATCACCGCTCAGCAAAGACCACTGGACGGGCGCCGCGCCACGATACTTAGGTAGAAGAGAACCGTGCAAGTTGATCCCGCCAAGCGTTGCCGTTTCGAGCGCCGCTGGTTTGAGGATCTGGCCGTAGTCGCACACCACCAACAACGACGCACCGACGCCGGCAATCCGCTGGACCGCCGCTTGATCGTTGATGCTGCTGGGATCATAGATTTCCAGCCCGTGCTGCTCGGCCCAGCTTCGAACGGGCGACGGCGGCGGAACTTTGCGGCTCTTGACCGGCGGTTGTGGCTTGGTGACCACCAACGCGATCTGGTGACCGGCTGCACGCAGCGCCTCGAACGAGGGCACGGCGAACGGCCCGGTCCCCATCACGATCAGGCGTAGGGGACGAGCTGATCGCGGCACGACCGGCTGCTCTGGCTGCGATGCATCCTGCGGCTTTGAGGATGCCGACGCAGCAGGCGATGTTGTCGATCGATCGGACATCGTGCCTCTCTCCCGTTACGCGTACTTCTCATGCCAGACTGCCAATCGGGCCAGCAATTCCTCGTCGCTGGGGATCGTTCCAGACCTCTGCTTTGCACGAAAATCTGATTCCATTTCCATGAGCTGATCGTCCAATTCGCTTTTCGCGTCCTCGCTCAGTCGGTCGAAGAACAAGACGCCGTCCAAATGGTCATTCTCGTGCTGCAGCACGCGGGCAAGGAATCCGTCGACGACTCGCTCGACCGGGTTCCCCTTCAAATCGTACGCACTCAATCGAACAGAAGCCGGGCGTTTTACCTGAGCGGAAAGCCCCGGCAGACTCAAACAACCCTCTTGGCCGATTTCGCTCCCCTTGGGCATCTGTAGTTCCGGGTTGAGCAACACCAACTCTTCACCGTCGCGTTCGCCGGAGGGATTCGCCACAAACAGGCGCAGCGGCAGGTCGATCTGGTTCGCGGCCAAGCCAACTCCGTCGGCCTCGTACATCAATTCCAACATCTGGGCGGCGATGTCGCGAAGCTCTTGGTCGACACGACGAATCGGCTTGCTGCGAACCCTGAGTGTAGGATGCGGGTATTCAATGATACTGAGCTGCATGATGGCGAGCGAATGACTTGGGAAAAAGGTTGCATTTAGGATGACGCATCAGCCGCATTTTGGGCAGGGGGAGATTGAAATGGGGTCTCCCGCTAGACAGATCGCTAGCCTTGCACGACGATCTTCGCATGCTCAACGAACTCGCTTTTCAGCTCTTCCAACGCTCCTCGGACGCGGCCGACCAACTTCACTGTCGCGTCGTATCGGTCGCTGGTGCGCAGCTGATCGACGCGGGAATCGGAACCCGCGGATCGATCGCAGCGGGCATCGTGCTCGCCCGACTCTGTTTGGGCGATCGAGCGGATGTCTCGGTCTGCCCAGCTGACGCGAATCTGCTAGCGGCCAACAATGCGGTGTTTGTGCGAACGGACCACGCGCTGCAGGCTTGTCTGGGCGCTCAGTACGCGGGATGGCCTGTTCAAACCGATGACTTCTTCGCGATGGGCAGCGGCCCGATGCGAATGGCCCGCGGCCGTGAGCAAGCATTGAAGGTACTCGAATTGAGCGAGACCCCCAAGCAAGCCGTCGGCGTACTCGAGTCTGACAAGCTGCCAACCGCAGCGGCAATCGAACTGATCGCCGACCAATGCAACTTGCAAACCAAGCACATTCATTTAGCGATCGCACCTAGCACTTCGATCGCAGGCAGTCTGCAAGTCGTCGCGCGGAGCATCGAAACGGCGATGCACAAATTGCACGAGTTGAAGTTTTGATGTTCGCTCGATTGTCTCAGCCACCGGTCACGCGCCCTTGCCGCCGCCGGCCAAAACGGGCGACACGGTCGGCGGCATCGGACGCACCAACGACGCAATGCTGTACGGCGCCACGGTGACGCTCTGGGTCGATCACGACGACGACGCGATCGAGCAGGTCGCGGCGAACGTGCCGAGTTGCTCCTCCAGCGATCATGGACAACCGTTCGCGAAAGTCTTCCAACAATACGACTACGACTTCTACAAAGTTGACCCGCTGCTGTTCAGCCCCGCCGTCGTAACGATCCACAGCCTTCGTAGCGGTCGAACTTGGAGCAACGGTGAAATCGCAACCGACGTACTGCGGCGGTCGTTTCTGCAATGAGCGGTCGTGATTCTTGCAACCGATTTCTTTGCCTGGGTGCCGGCCAAGGCTGGCACGCCAATCAGTTGCGTGACGCCGCGGCGGCCCGCGATTGCGAGTTGCACTTTGCAACCTACGAATCACTGCGAGCCAGGGTCGACGACGAATCGGGTTGCAGCTTGCAGTGCGAGGCCGGATCGCTCGACGACTTTGACGCCATCCTGACTCGAACCATGCCGGCCGGCACCTTGGAGCAAGTCATCTTTCGGTTGGCCACGTTGCACAGCATCGTCCATTCATCCGCCACAGCATTACTCCCCATCGTCAATCCGCCACGATCGCTCGAAATCGCCATCGACAAGTTTGCGACTCTGGCGCATGTTGCGGAATTGGGTTTTAGCGTCCCGGAAACGATTGTTGTTCAATCACGCCGTGAGGCGATCGATGCATTTCATGAACTCGGGGGCGATTGCATCGTCAAACCAATCTTTGGCGGGGAAGGTCGCGGTGTGATGCGAATCCAAAACGCCGAACTAGCATGGACCAGCTTTTGGACGCTGGAAAAGCTCGGAGCCGTCGCGTATGTCCAACCGTTCGTCTCACCGGGCGGCAGCGATACTGCGTCTGCTGGTCATCGGCGATCAGGTGATCGGCGTTCGCCGCGAAAACCAATTCGATTTTCGCACGAATGTCGCCAGCGGAGGAACGTGCCAGGCGACGGAACTGACGGCGCAGCAAATCGCGATGGCAAAACAGATTTGCCATTCAATCGGACTGAAGTTTGCCTCCGTCGACCTGATCGATTGCAAAGATGGTGAACCGAAAGTTCTGGAAGTCAACGCGATCCCCGGCTGGAAAGGGGCACAGCGTGTTTGTCCCGTTGAATATTGCCGAGCAAATCATCCAAGTTCTGCAATGCGAGGCAGCGGCTTACCGGCGGGAGCGGTGTTGATGGACGAGCAATCTGTTGACGGAAATGTTGCGGCACGACTTCGCATCGTCACCGCGATCGCGCCCGGCGCGGTCGCGATCGCCGAGCCCGATGGACCGCCACGAAGTGACGGTTCCCGCAGCTATTCGCTCACCACTTTCGGAAGTCTCGATGAGCGTAGCGACGCCATTGCCCGCGGACTGATCGCATGGGGTGTTCGTCCCGGCATGCGAATGGCGATGCTGGTTCCGTTCGGTGCCGCTTTCATCGAGCTCGTCTTTGCCTTGATGAAAGCCGGCGTGGTCACAATTTTGATTGACCCTGGGATGGGGCGAAAGCACTTGGTGCGTTGCCTCAGCGAAGCGGAGCCAGATGGGTTCGTGGGCATCCCCAAAGCCCAAGCGATTCGAACGCTCTTGCGTGGCCGTTTTCGGAAAGCCAAGTGGAATGTGACTCTGGGCCGACGATTGTTCTGGGGCGGCAAGACGCTGCAGCAAATCGCGGCGTTGGGTAACGCGTCGGTCGGCGAAATTGAATTTCCGCGGATCGAGCGATCCGACGAGGCCGCGATTATCTTCACGACCGGCAGTACGGGCCCGCCCAAAGGAGTCCTGTACACGCACGGCACCTTTCACGCTCAGATCGATCGAATTCGTGAGCGCTATGACATCCACCGCGGTTCGCGTGACCTGGCCTGTTTTCCCCTGTTCGGCCTGTTCGACGCAGTCATGGGCGTGACCACGATCATTCCCGACATGGATCCAACGCGACCCGCCGACGTGAACCCTCAGCGACTGGTCGAAGCGGCCGCGCAGTGGGAGGTCGATCAAGCCTTTGGATCACCAGCGCTTTGGAACACGGTGGTCCGCTGGGCCGAGGCGAACGAAATTCAAAAGCCGTTTCCGACTCTGCGGCGAATTCTCTCGGCCGGCGCGCCGGTCCCAGCGTCGACGCTGGAAAAGCTCCGCACGCTGGTCGATGCCGAAGCGAATATCGTGACGCCGTACGGTGCGCACCGAAGCACTTCCAATCGCCTCGATTGAGTCACGCGAGATCATCGCGGAAACAGGTCCCGCCTCGGCCAAGGGAAAGGGCACCTGCGTGGGAACGCGATTCGAGGGAGTCGAGTGGCGAGTGATCGAGATCGACGACGGCCCGATCGAGAACATCAGCGACACGACGGAGCTTCCCCGCGGCAAGATCGGGGAACTGATGGTTAGCGGTCCGATGGTCACCGAGCGGTATGTCGTTCGATCCGATCAGAATGCGATGCACAAGGTTCGCGATGGCGACCGCATTTGGCATCGGATGGGTGACGTCGGATACCTGGACGATCGAGACCGGTTTTGGTTTTGCGGTCGCAAGGCCCATCGCGTCACAATGGGCAAGCGGACGTTGTTCACGGTGCCATGCGAAGCGATCTTCAACGCCCACCCGGCGATCTATCGGTCGGCTCTCGTGCCACGTGGCCAGTCGCCGACGCAAACGCCCGTGATGATCGTCGAGCCGCACGCCGACCAAATGCCGACGACGACCGCGGCGCGAGAAAAATTGAAGCACGAGCTACTGGAACTCGCTTCTCGCAATCCGCTGACGCGACGAATCGAAGAGATCGTGATTCGCGATCGTCCGTTGCCCGTCGACATTCGCCACAACAGCAAGATCTTCCGAGAACAACTGGCCGCTGAAATCGCTTGAGGAGTCTCAGTTCGTAGTCACCCGATTCATCGGGTCGCATCCGGTTGGCATGCCGGATCTGTTTCACGCGTGGTTTACCGGCGTCGGCCGCGGAACAGTCGATGGGGACGCTTCGAGCGACAATCAGGCAATTGTCCCACCGAGTGGCTCAGATTCGCTGGAGGTCTGTATCGGTTATGCCGATCATTCCGAACGGAGGGCGGAGGACGCGTGCGCTACAAACGCAAGCGGTCTCCTGGCATTTTACTGGTGGATAAGAATCTGTTCAGGAAAGACGGACCGAACCATGCGTATCTCATTTACCCGCATCCTTGGTGCGGCCACGATGCTCGTTCTAGGTGGAATCAGCGTGCCAGCAATGGCGCAGCGTGCCGTCGTGCCCGGAACAGGTTCTGAAATCGTAGGCGTCGCGGATGACTTCGAGGACCCGGAATGGAGCTACATACCACGCGATCCGAAAAGTACAGAGGACATTGACGAGAACCAACGCGGCCCGATGGGTCGCAGCACCAATGGTCGCTGGTACGAAGGTATCAAGCGAGGTCATCCCGATATCGTCCAGCGCGTCTCGACGCCCAGCGGCGGACTCAGCGGCAGCCGCGGTTCGTTGCTGCTGAAGTCAAAATTCACCGGGATTCCAGGGCGGCCCAGCGGCACGATGCATCAAGATGATTTCGTTGCCAACGTTCAATACCGGCTGAAACGAACGTTGAACGTATCCGAAGTGCCAAGCGTGACGACGCGCGTCTTCATGCCGCCGGTGGACGATTGGGAAGACCGCAGTGGCCCGCATTTCGGTTTTCGGCTGGCGTTGGAAACGACCGCCATGGTTGAAAAAGAAGTCGGCGTCGGGATCTTCAAACGAACCAAACGCGAGATGGGCAACGAGGTCTATTGGCCCGGCATGTTTATCGAGTTTGAGAACAAACGGCAAACTGGCAAGGATGAAGATTACGCCTATCTGCGAATCCGCAGCAATCGTCGCGGCGGTGACTTCCGCGGCCCACAGATCACCACGACTGGATGGTGGACGTTCGGAATGAGTGTCACGCCTGACGGAATGGTTCACTACTACGCGTCACCGGGCGTCGATGAATTGACCGAAGAGGACTACATCACCAGCCAGTTCCCGTACGACTATCGTTGCGAACGCTTTCCGAACGTTCTTCTACAACACTTGTAGTGCGGACGACGGCCGACGATGGAGCACTGCTTTCATCGTCGACGACCCCAAGGTCTATGTGCTCAGACCAAGCGGTCAAGTCGCAACCCGCAGTGCGAGCAAGACGATAAACGAGACGAGCTCAGTTCTCTGCCTTCTCGGCTTTCTGTTTGTTCTTCAAGAACTCGTACATGTTGAAACGTTCCGGGAAGGCAACCTGGTTCTTCGTTGCCCACTTTTCCCACATCGCGATCATCTCGTCACGCTTGACGGAATGAACGTGACTCAGGTCATTCATCTCCGCGCGATCCTGCTGGATGTTGTACAACTCCCAAGGTTTCTTGTATTCGCGAACAAGTTTCCATTCGGCCCAGCGAACCGCCGCATTCCCCTCGTGCTCCCAGTAGATTGGATCGACATGGATTGGCGTCTGGGTCCCTTTTAGCAACGGCAAAATCGACGAGCCTTCGCATGGCGGGATGCTCTGCGGATAGCTCGCTCCGGATAATTCAATGCAGGTTGCCATGAAATCGGGCAGGTAGGCGACTTGCCTGACGAACTTGCCGGCATCCCCTTTGGCGATTCCGGCGGGCCATGAGGCAATCATCGGCGTGCAAGCTCCGCCTTCGTGCACAAAGTGTTTGTAGAGCCGAAAGGGAGTGTTACAGGCATTCGCCCAAGCCAACCCCAAGCGAACGCCCTCGGTCGTTTCCAGCGGCGGATTCTTGACCATCTTGGCGGATCCCTTGCCGAGCGTGCCCCCTTCCTGGCAAGCACCGTTGTCCGAGAGAAAAAAGATCAGCGTGTTGTCGAGTTTGCCCAGCGACCGAAGATGTGTCGTCAGCTTGCCAATGTTTTGGTCAATCGAATCGATGCATGCCGCATAGGCAGCCATGATCGAATCCAAGTCATCTCGTTGTTCATCCGTCAACGAATCCCACTCTGGCCCCACGTGCGGCGCTGGCGTGATGTCGTCGGGGAACAGCCCGATCGCCTGCTGTTTCGCCAATCGCTTGGCCATCAATTCTGTCCAGCCGCCTGTGTACTTCCCTTTGTACTTCTGGAATTCTTCCCATTTCGCATTCAACGGCCAGTGCGGGGCGTTGTAGGCGAGATACAAGAAAAACGGTTTGTCATCCGCCTTGCTGACGTCGCTGATGTAATCGCAAGCGACGTCGGTGAAGGTATCTGTCGCGTAAAAGTCGTCGGCGGGATCGACCGCCTCGTTGTCACGCGTCAGTCCTCGATCTCCACCCGGCTTGAAGTAGTTGAACGCGCCACTGAGTCCTCCGAAGTAACGATCAAAACCACGCTGCAACGGCCACGTTGTCTTGCTGGCCGCGCCCAGATGCCATTTCCCCGTCATCAAAGTGTGATAGCCGGACGATCGCAGAACCTCTGCAATCGTGACGCAATCGTCATTCAAATATCCCTGGTAGGCACCCTCGAATCCAAGCGGTTGACCAGGCGGCGCGGTCATGTGGCCGATACCGACTTGATGTGGGTGCAAACCCGTCATCAGGCTCGCGCGGGTCGGGCAACAACGGCCCGAGTTATAGAACTGTGTAAAGCGGAGTCCACCCGCGGCCAGCGAGTCGATGTTGGGCGTATCGATCTCGCCGCCGTAGCAGCCAACGTCCGAGAACCCCATGTCGTCGACAAGAATGATGATGATGTTCGGCCGTTCGTCGGCTTGTGCGCGAGTCGTGACCGCCAGGCACACCGTCACCGACGCGACGAATACCGCGATACGCGAGAAAAGGGATTCCGGCGAAATATGTGAGTTTCGATATCGCATGGGACAACAAAGTTAAAGGGAGATCAAAAAAGGTGGCTGGTGGTCGAGCGTCAGCGAGCCCCCAGATCGTAGCGTCATCCAGGGCGTGATGTCCTGGGGCTCGCTGACGCTCGACCACCAGCCACCTTCGACCCGCCCCTTACAATTCTCTTATTTTTCCCGGACGAAATGAATCAGGTCGCCGAATTCTTCCGCCGACAAGACCTCGGCCATATTGCTTGGCATCAGCGATCGGCCTGCTTCGCGGCGAACTTCGATTGACTCCGGATCAATCTTGATCGATTTTCCATTGGGCTCGACAGCGGTGATTTCATCATCGGTCTCATGGGTTACCAATCCAACGACGACTCGTCCGTCATCCAACAAGAAGCTGGTTGTGCGAAACGCGCGGTCGACATTTCGGTCCGGCGTTACCACGTCCTCCAGCAATCGCTCGGCACTTCGAGTCGCCGCCCCGTCAAGTTGGGGTCCAACCACGGCGCCCTCGCCGCGCAGTTGATGGCAGGCAGCACAGTGCTTGGTGAACAGGCGGTGGCCATTGTCGCGATCGCCGGGGTGGACCGCAACAGATGCTTGTAAGCTCGTCAAGATCGCTGCCTTCACATTGTCAACGTCGATATTTTCCGTCAGCGATTCGATATCGGCACGTTGCTGATCGGAAAGACGCGGCGAAATCGCCTGCTCGACGTTTTCGTCCACGAACACCTCGGCACTGAGCCAACCCTGCCTGGCCATCTCGATCAACGTTGCGGGATTGGCTCCCGCTTTCGCCCATGCCGTTGCGAAGTCGCGTTGCTGCGATGACGACAGCCGCTTGCACAACGTTTTGGATGCTTCATTCAATGCGGCTTGATCCGCGTTCAACAACGCATCGACTGCTTGCCTGATGTCTTCCCGTGGCGCATCCGTCGATCCCAGGAAACCTAGCACCACGGCAGCATCGTGGTTCTTGCGAAGCGATGCGAGAGACCGTGCCAGTTCGACGTTCATCAGTCGCGAAAAGTCAGATTGTCGCAACAGCGTTTCCAACTTGCCGGCTTTTTCGTCCAAGCCCAACCGAGTAATCCAATTCAGCGCCCGCTCCATTGCATTGGCACCGTGCGATTCCTGGATCCATGACGGTTGGAACTCGCCCACTGCGATCCACGCGTAGGCGCCGGCCGAATCGTCGTCGACGCACTCGATGCGGACATCAAGACCTTGGAGGTCGCGAGTGTCCCATTTCACTTTTTTTGCGACGTCGCTGCGCGGCGGCATCGCCTCGTAGATCACCCTCCCCGTCTCAGCCAGGACCAGGCGAATCCGGTTCTTGCCATGATCCGGCTGTTGGGGAAATCCGTTGTGGCCGGCAAGCCGGAATGCGATTTCGTCAGGCGCGGGAAAATGATCGCTGATGAGTTTGCCCGTGTATTGTTCGCCACGGCCAAGACTGCTGACCAACTTGGCTTCGCCGCCACCGCGCAGTTCGCGTGACTCTTTTGGCCAAGGTATTCCATCGTTTGCACTCCAGCCAAGCAGTTTCTCGGAGACATCGATCGCGTCTAGATCCGCGTTCACCAAACTCAACGCCCAATCACGTAGCGGCAACGGGACGGCGCCGGACGCGCGTTTTGCGATGTACAAAGCACATCCAGCAGCTCGAACTGCTTCGCTGTTTGTGCGGCGGTGATCTCGCGTGCGATTCGCACACATTCGGCCAGTGAACCAGCGTGGGAATGCCTGGCGGCGTGCGAAAGCAACTCGTCACGGTTCCCCGCACTTGGATTGGCGGCAAGGTAGTTCAGCAGCGGCTTTGATGTCTCCGGCCTGGTCAATCCCAGCAGGATTGAAGCTAGCTCGGCGTCCGCAGCCTGTGACCAGATCTCGGCGTCCGCCGGGGCCGATCGCAGCAGGTTGCGAATCGCGATGCGAATGGTTTGCCGTAGCACGGGATCGTTTTCATCGACCGCGGCCAATCTGCGGTGCAGCAACTCAACATCCGCTTGCTGGCCACGAAAACCAAGCATTTCAGCGGCGGCGCGAACGACGTGCGCGTTGTCGTCGGCAATGGCGGATCTGGCCAAGTCGAGAAAGCTGGCCTGCTCTGACGCTGAGCTCACCCGCTCGGTCGCCAACTGAAACGCGGCGACGCGGACTTGTGGACACCCGTCGGTCAGCAGTTCACTCAGAAGCGCATCGTTGACATGCCCGGAGTTGGCCACGAGTTCGCGTCGCTGTGACAGACACGAATCGGCGTCTTCGAGTGCCGGCTCCGAATTCGCGCTTTCGGGGGCGGTGTATCGAATCTGCCAGATACGGCCGCTCGTGCGGTCGCGTCCGGGGTGATCGAGCGGCACTTCGTAGTGCCCGATAATCTTGTTGTAGAAATCGGCAACATAGATATGTCCATCGTTGCCGAACTGTAGATCGACGGGGCGATACCATGGATCATCACTGGTCAGAAAATCGGACAGTTCTTGCCCTTTCGCCGTGGCACCCTGGTACCGCAATCGGTTCCGATTCAACCTTGATGTCATCACATTGCCGCTGATCATCTGGCCGCGAAGCGGTTGAATCGGACTGTCGGCGGCAACGTACAGGATGCCGGAAATCGCGGTGCTCCCGTGCAAGTGCTCGACCGTCGGCGGCAAAAACCCGAGTCCATCGTGCGGTTTGCCGAAGCTGGGATAACAGGCGTCACGAATCAATTGAGTGATCGGCTTGCTGTGGCAGTCGGCCGTGTAGCGGTATCCCCAATCGTCTGTGGTCATCCCAAACGGATTGACTTGTCCTCGCGTCACATGCTCAATGCGACTGCCATCGGGTCGAAACCGAAAGGTGTTCCCCGAGGACATCGAAACCTCGTGCCCGTCACCTCCGGCGACTCGACTTTGATTGTTGAATCCGTGGCAGGCATAGACCCAACCGTCACCTCCGTCGCGAAGCGAGTTGATCATCCCGTGTGTGTCCCGAGTCGTATCGAAGGGGCCTAGCACGACTTCACGCTTGTCACACCTGCCATCACCGTCGGTGTCTCGCAGGTACCAAATATTCGGAATGCTAAAGCACAGGCACCCATCGCCGTACGGAAGCACACCGATGGGAATATTCAATTGATCAGCAAAGGTGGTGATCTGATCGGCCGTGCCATCGGCGTCCGTATCGACAAGAATCTTGACAGCGTCTTTAGCATCTTCGCCCACGTTCGCCGGATAGGGATACAGTACGCTCTGAGTCAGCCACATCCGACCGCGGTGGTCGAAAGCCATGTTCAGCGGTTTGGCGATGTTCGGCTCCGATGCGAACAATCGGACTTCGAATCCCGCGGGAAGATGGAAGCCGGCACGCTCATCCTCGGGGCTGCGCCAGGGCGTTGATCGAACACCCTCTCCATACACTGCTGCTTCCGTCGATGGCTCGCCGGCGCCAGGAGAATCGTTGGTGGGTTCAGCGGCAGACAGCCCACCGACGATCCGTAGAGCCACGAGCAAGAGAACGGATGGGCCTGCGAAACGATTGGGCATGATCAGTAGGTCGGCGGGGAAAATGTTGGAAAGATCTGAGCTAGAACAGACGACGGTTGTCGCGCCGGACGATGGTTATGTCGTGAATCTGCAACTCCGAGAAGGGATCATGGTCGGTGCGGTCAGCGGCCCTGTGTTGAGTTTTGTGCTGCAGATTTCCGAAGCAAATCGTGGTGTCATCGGTGCTTCGTTCAACCAGAAAAACTAGCCGCGAATCAAAGAAGTGCAATACCCCGACGTCGCACTCCATTATCATCCGAGCGAAATTTTTAGCGCTCGCGTACTCAATACAATCGACGTCCACGGCGCTGGCCGGTAGGGGCGTCGGGCGTATTGCCAATTTCACTGAATCCCGGCAAGCCATCAGTATTCGCGGTACGGATCAAGCTTGACGAAGCTGATACGATCCGGATGCCCGGTGGAACGCAAGCCATCGCTGCGGTATTTACTCCGGAAATGCAAATTGCCGGCACACCGGTCATGTTTCTCATCCGCGCTCAAAGCTGGATGCGTTACCTCATGTCAACCGCTGCTCGGACAAAGCAATTGCGACAGGCTTTGTTCAAGCAGACCTTCTCGGACGATATCTCTGTCGCTCTACCATGCAAACACAACACGAATTGGGCCTGTCCAAGAATCACTGCTATGATCGCGATGGCGATTATGCTCACTTCTGCGGCAGCCAACCGTGCCGAAACTGAACCGCCAAACAACGTCATCATTTGGGGCGACGACATGGGACATCATTCCCAAGTCATCGGCGACGATGGCAGAAGTGCTGCAGGCTTCCGGTTACAACACCGGTGGAAATGATTCCTTTCACTTGTCCGAAGACATTGCCGATGATGCGATTCATTGGCTGCACGAGCAAAAGGCTTAAGCATCGGACAAGCCGTTCTTTATGTACTGGGCGCCGAGGGCATCGCGCGGTCCAGATCAGGTCATGAAGGAATGGGCCGACTCCTGAGGGCAAGTTAGACAATGGTTGGGATGCCTATCGTGACCGTGTTCTTGCAAACCAGAAGAGGTCCGGGTGGATCCCATCAGACGCACAATTGACGCCACGCCCCGGCTCGATGGCTTCCTGGAAGTCGGTCCCGGAATCCGAGAAACCCCTCCAGCGCCGACGGATGGAGATCTTCGCGGGGTTGATCGAGGCATTACTTGCTACATCAACGACGGCCGCCATGTCGCTCCACTTTACTTCTCATGCGACGTTCGACATCGGCACCGATCAAGATTCACCAGGATCGCTTGACTGTTACGGCCAGTCACCATTCACGTTCAATGGCACGATTGGAACGACCAAGATCACGCATTCGAGAAACAAGTAATCTGAGACCTGGCAACAGACATTGGCGAGACTGCCCACCGTGCTGCAGCGAATCCGCAAGTCGTTCAGCAAATGTCCCAGGAGCATGCGTTGGATGCCGGATACCCAGTCGCATCGATAGCGTCGACGATGTCGGCAGCGTGAATCGTCACCGCAGGGAAGCGGCCAGGGCTTCGCTGTGATCTTGGATCTTTTCAATGGCGGCAGCAATCTGGCTCATCGCCTTTTGATCGGTCAAAAGCAGATTCTGTGAAAGAGTGACAGTCGTCGCGCAAGTGCGACGATTTCCCGGCAAACCTTCGAAACTATCCCGATAGTCGTTCAAGCGGCTTTTCCCAAAGAGTCGTTGAAACCCGCGTGACGCGATTGCTTCGTCCAGCAAGCCGTCTTTGTACTGTTCATGGTATCCGCCGCCGCAAGGGATCCCTTCGGCTCGCAAGCACTTCATGAAGCCAGTGCGTGTCAGCCCATGAAAATGTTGCAAGTCGTATCGCAACGGAAAAAGGTGCCAAACTGCCTGGCTGTTTTCGGGTAGTCGTGCCGGCGCAACGCCGGGGATTTGCTCAAGTTTGGTTTTCAGATAGTCCGCGTTGTCTTGCCTGGTTTTGGTTTCGACCACAAGCTTCTTGATTTGCTGAAGGAGCATCGCGGCTTGAAAATGCTGAATGCGAAAGTTGCCGCCGCGGCTGAAGTGACCGTCGCCTTGAAAACTGCCGGTCGCCCGCCCGCAATTGTGAAAAGCTGTGCATCGATCCAACAGCCCGTCGTTGTTTCCTGTGATCGCCCCACCCTCGCCAGAAGTCAGGTGCTTGGAATTCTGAAAACTAAAACACCCCAGATCACCGATCGTTCCGCAGGCCTGGCCTTTGTAGCGGGCCAGCCATGCCTGACATGCATCTTCGATCACCCCAAGGTTGTGCTTGTCAGCGATCGAGTTGATTGCGTTCATTTCGCAGGGCATCCCGTAGATGTGCACGGGCATGATCAATCGAGTGCGATCGGTGATTCGACTCTCGATCGAGGACGGATCCATCGTCAGAGTCGTAGGGTCCGTGTCGGCGAAGACAGGCAGCGCCTTGTGCATCAGAATCGCGTTATAGGTCGCGATGAACGTGTAGGGCGAAACGATGACTTCGTCGCCCGCGTCGACGCCCATCACGTGGAGGCTGGTGATCAGTGCGGTCGTTCCACTCGCCGTGGCAAGGCATCGCTTCGCACCCAACAGTTTCGCGTATGCGGTCTCAAACTCTTGGATCTTGCCGGCGGAGTTCCCGCGATACCACCGACCACTGCGCAAGATCTCAAGGATGTCGCCCTCCCACGATTCTCGCCACTGCGGCCACTTGGGCCAGTCGCCTGAATGGATCGGATGGCCGCCCAGCAACGCCGGCCGATCAATGCCACTTGCGAAGGTCTTGCGGCGAATCCCAGCCCAAGAAAGGGCAGCCGATCCGGCCGCCGCGGACCGCACGAATCGGCGGCGATTGATTCGCTGATTGTTCATTGCGTTTGTCCCCAATGCATACATCGGATGCGTGGCTACTCGCCTGCTTTGACGGCGATCATGTCCATCGAAAACGTTCGGTCGGCTTGGCCGACGTCATGCACCATTGCTTTCGATGCCGCCGGCGGACGATCCGGCGCGTAAAACTCCGGACGTAACTCGTTTAGCTTGTCGCTCGCATCTTGGTCGGATACGTAGTAGGTTGCCTTGGCCAAGTGTGTGAGGTCGCTTCCGGTTTCTTGAAGGATGTCCTGCAATTGGGCGTACACGTCGCGAACTTGCTGCTCGCCGCTGGCGGCGTCGCGTGCGAGCAGTCCCGAAAGGAATATCTGATGATCCGTTTGAAGGACCGCCACTCGGCTAAAGGTGGGCGAAGGATTGACGCCGTCTGGAGTGAAAAAATGCAACCGTTCGCTCGATTTCCATGATTCCCTCGGGAAATGGGCGACAGCTTCGATTTCGACGGGGGCCGACGCTATCCACTCGACGAACGAGACGGGGGGAAGTGTCCGATCGGGAAACAACTCTTGAAGCTGCTCAAGAACCACGTTGGTCTGTGAAGCCGAATCGATAAAGACCTTCAACTGAATGATTTGCGAGGCTGCGATCTGCAGTTGGCTCATCACGTCCAGCAAGGTAGTCATGGCGTTGGCGGTCGCTTCAGCCAATGGGCTCTTGTCAGGCTGGCCTGACAGAAAAACCACACCGCCGCCAGGCACCCGAACTGCGTCGGCGCAATTAACTCCGTTCTTGGAATCGTCGCCTGAAACCAGCTCCAAGCTTTCAATTGGATCCTTGGTCACCGCGACGACGTCGACCGCGATCGCGGCTTTGTCGATCGGAAGCGGCGAGACGACCCGACAGATCGCTGGACGCAAACTGGACGGTAGACAGTCCGATAAGGCAGCTTGAAACTGATCGAGGGTCGTCGCTGAGTCGCCGTAAGCGTTGACTTTCACCAGTTGGTCAAGATCCGATCCCGATGCCTGAAGGACGCGTTCGAGGTTTTTCAATACTTGATCGATCTGTTGTGCGGGAGAGTCTGGCCCAACGAGTTGCTGGTCATCATTGATCGCCAAGATTTGCCGGGTGTAGACCAGCGGATGACCCGCCACGAAAACCGCTGGTGTCGCGCCCTCGGCCAGCATGTACTCCAATTGCGGCGTCGAAGATGGAGCAACCTGAGAGGCTTGGACTTTGGCATCGTCTTTGGACGACCGGCAACCGATCGTCATGACGATAAAAGGCACGAGCAACAGGATATGAGCCAAACGATTAGTCATCACGCAACTACTACCGCTAGATGGAACGAGATCACACGAAACGACCGAAGGGTCGAACTAGACTTGTTCAGGGTATGCATATTGGCGCGTTTGGGGGTATCGAGGAATTGGTTGGCCTCTTCGTCGTCCGGAAATTCTTCCTTCTCCGGATCCCATTGCAAACGCCGACCCAGCCAGCGAGAGATGTTACCCAGATGACACAACGTCGCGACGCGATGGCCCGCTTCCACGTTCATGATTGGATCTTCGCGTGATGCGACGCAGTCATAGAAATTTTGCATGTGATTATCGCTAACGGTTAAGCGCGTCGCGTCGGCGGAAAGAGATTCCTGGTCCAGTCCCTCGGGGCTGCACGAATAGCCGTTGCGAAAGATCGTGATTTCACCTTTTTCACCAATGAACTTTGCGCCGCCACCGAGCTGCTTGTCAGTCGAATCGAGCTTCAGCACGACACCATTGGCAAAGCGATAGTGGATGATCGGGGAACTTGCCCGTGCGTCACCACGATCACGCACCTCTGGCTTGTCGTAAACCAGTGCTTCCAGTTTTTCTCCGTCGGGTTCCACCCACACTTCCGTGGGACCGCTCTTATCCAGTTGCAGGACCCATTGCACCATACTTAAACCGTGGCAGCCCCAGTTCAGCAGTTCGCCACCCGAGTACGGTCGGAATGACATCCAGCCTGGGCCGACGGCGTTCTCCTCCGCTTCATTCGGCCACTCCTTCGTCCTTTCGTAGGGGATACGAGACAGGTAAAGATTGACGTTGTACGGCACCGGTTCGTTCGGTCCGCACCACATGTCCCAGTCGAGTCCGTCAGGGATGCTCTGGCCGGCAAGGTTGCTTTCAAACGGACTGGGATAGTTGTATCCAATGATCTCTTTGATCGTTCCGATTCGTCCGTTGATGATCAGCTCGGCTGCTTTCCGCGTGGCCGGATGAGATCGTTGCTGTTCCCCGGTTTGAAAGACCCGCCCGTGCCGGCGAACCGCGTTCACCATGATCCTCCCCTCGCGGATCGAGTGGCTGAGTGGTTGTTCGCCGTAGACATCTTTGCCTGCTTGGCACGCATGAATACAGGGAAGGTAGTGCCAGTGCTCTGGTGTCGCGTAGATAACGACGTCAATATCCTTGCGATCAAGCATCTTGCGATAGTCTTGATAGGCTTCCACCTGGTGCTTTTCGCCCCACTGCTTGGCGCGCGTGATGTTCAGGTCGGACACGGCGACGATGCGAGCTTCCTGAGGTGGTTTTCCTTGGTCGCCTCTGCCGATTTGCAGCTGAGCATTACGCCGACCGCAACCGATGATTCCTACACCGATCTGATCGTTCGGCCCTGGAGTCGGTGAAGACGCGGTGGGCAAGGACTCCAATTCGGGTTTCCTGCCGCATGACGTCAAAGCGGGAATCGTCACGCCGGCTGCCGTAACCTGCAGGGCCTGCTTCAGCAGGTGACGTCGGGTTAGTTTTTGGTTGACAGACATGTTTTCTTTGTTGAGGTTGCGAACCAGTGGTCAATGTTCGTTTCGTGCGTAGTCAATCTTCCGTCGGCAATCGCTTGAAACGTGTTTGAAAAAGGGGGCTGACCCTTTCCGAGAGAAACCTGACGCCACCATTTTTAGTTTGATTCATTGCCCCTGAGCGGCCGCGAACCAAACTTCCAGAGGGTCAGACCCCTTGTTCAAACACGTTTTAAGCCGGCAACATGGCTAGGTAAACCTTTCGAATCGCGGCAATCACGTCCTGAATCTCGTCTTCGGTGAAGTTTGGATCCATGATCACTCCGCCATAGCGGCCGATGACGTCGATGGTCCGTGGACAGCAGTCGCTGCCATATTGAATCGACTTGCCTTGCGGGGTGTTAAAGGAAGGCCAGGCGGGATGGATCGTGCGTTTCTGTTCAATCCGTTCGTCGATCGGCAGGATCACGGATCCAGCCGGTCCTTTTGCATTGACTCCTTCGGCACGCATTGCGCGAAGGAAAGCGTCTCGGCGCTTCCGATCACCCATATCAAGGAACACGCCCACGCCCAACTCGCCTTCCGAGTCAGGCGAAGTGCGGAGTTTGATCTGGGGAAGATCGGCGATGCCTTCTCGAACTACTCGGGCGTTCCGGCGCAAACGCGTGCAGATGGTTTCGAGCTTGGTCAATTGGCCTTTCAGCACGGCACCTGTAAACTCGCTCATCCGAAAATTGCAGGCTGCGAATCCGGATAACAAACCACCGCCAAGTTCTTCCTTGTAAGGCGAACGCAACGCGCTGACGTCGTGAAATCGAATCGCACGTTCGGCAAGATCGGGTCGGTTGGTGACAACGGCGCCTCCCTCGCCGGCCGTAATGCTCTTGCTGAGTTGGAAACTGTTGATACCGATGTCGCCGATCGACCCAACGTACTTGCCCTTGTACTTGCCTCCCAAGCACTGGGCGCAGTCCTCTAAGACAAGCAGATCATGCTTCCGAGCGATTTCAAGAATCGCATCCATGTCCGCCGGCGTACCCTGCAAATGGACGGCGATGATCGCCTTGGTCCGTTTGGAAATCTTCGATTCGATGTCAGCCGGATCGATGTTGAATGAGTCGTTGATCTCGGCAAAGACAGGTAGGGCCCCCGCAAGAACGATCACATCGTAATCGGCGTACCAAGTCCAGGCTGGAAGAATGACTTCGTCGCCCGGTCCAATCCCAAGGGCTGCTACTGCAGCATAGAGCGCCGTCGTTCCCGAGGTGACTGCTAAAGCATGCCGTACACCAATGAGCTTGGCATAGGCTTGTTCGAATTGCAGAACCTTGGACTGATCGGCACTCCAGCGAAAGGGAGCTCTTGCCTCGAGGACTTCCAGGAGTTCACGTTTCTCGACGTCGTCGTAAAACTGAGGACCGTAAGGCTGCGAATAGAGCACAGGCCTGCGAACTGGCGGACCACCGTTGATCGCCAGCCCCTTCTGATCTGCTGCCCCGTTGGCGGAGGCGACACCCGAAGCCGCTAGGATGGAAGCTGCGCCGGTCGAGCCGACGTTGGCAAGGAATTCACGTCGATTTTTTTGCTGGCCGCACATGCTGCGATTCCCCCATCGTCAAGCAGAGGTCATTCCAGGCGTTAAGCGCCCTTTAGGATATCATAGAGTTTGACACGGTGAGCTCCTTTGCGGAGCGGCAGGGTGTCGCTGAGCCCAAGACACATTCGCTGGCTCACAGCGATCGATTCGGTATTTGCGATATTTGACGTCGAACAGGGGTGCACACTATGAACAAAGTCGATATCTGCGACACAACGTCTCAGCGGTGCTTTGTTCGAGAATCTGCCTGTCGATGTGGCGAGTCGAGTCGTCGCTAACCAGCGTCATTCAACTGGGACCGCAATGTCTCGAATAACAAGGAGTCGCCGATCGATCCGTCAATCCTGGCGCAACGACCGGTGGAGTGGTCGGTGACTATGGATAGAAGCGGCTGGTGATTTGCTTCAGGTGAAATGGCAACCATTGACGACACGTGTAGACCCCGTGCCCGAACAGCTGTCGATTCCAGCCCTCGTCGGTATCGGGGTAGTCGACTAGCAACGTTGTGCCATCGCAACAAACGCGACGCCCTTGTTTCAATTTCTTCAATATGTCGCGACGCTGCGCCCCACACTCAAACATCCGCTGCATCCGTCTCTCAACGATCCAATCTCGCCAAGCGAAAATCGATGGCAAGAAATCCGTCCCCGCGATGCCGCACTGCTGGATGTAATCACCTGCATTGGCATTCATCACATCCAGCATCGAGTCAGGAAAACTCGCTTGCTCAGGATGCTCCGCGTCCAACGGCCGATGTTGAACGAAGTGCAACTGGTTGCACAATATTTGAGTATTCCATCGATAACGCAGTGGCGTTCCGAAACTAGCCACGTCGATTGGCGGCAAGGATTCCTGATTGTCGCTCAACAGCCGCTGACGAGCCCGCTGCCAACTCGACAAATCGATTTGTCCAAGTAGCGGAAGCTGATAGTGCAATCTCGTCGCTTCAAAGAACTGCCGGCGAACGGTCAGGTTCGCTCCCAATAGTTGGGACGCCATGGCCAGTACATTCCCGCCGTGGCTGTGTGCCAGTATCAGCAGCCGCCCACCGGTATGCTCAGTCGCGACAAGATCCAATAGTGCCATCACGCCATTGGCCCGGCCAAGGTGATGGTTCTCACCTGACCAATGAAATCGATGCACTGGAATCGGATCGAAAGAGGCCGGGTTAATCAAACGCGAAAAACAGTCCGCGAATTCTTCCGTGTAGTTACCAAGCTCACCCACCAGGTCGTCGAGCCATTTCTTGCCCAGCTGGTTTAGATGGACCGCAATTGTCGGGAAGAACCTGGCGACCTCGCGCGTGAGCCCCACAATATCGTTTCCGGCGAACGTGCCGTGAACCAGAATGACTCGCCCAACGCCCGCCCGGCGCAACAGTTGTGGCACGTTGCCGATATCGGCATTACAGGGATCGGAAGCGGGTCTCGCGACCTCCGGGCCCACGAATTCGAACCGCCCCACGGTCTCCTCAGGACCGAGCGTGTGATAAGGAAATCGAACACCGTGTCGCATACGTTACTCTTGATGCCGCGTCTTAGTCATCGAACCTGCCGCAGAAGTACATCTTGGCAGATGGAGTGGGGAGTCAGGAACCAGGCATCAGGAGCGAGGAACAACATGCCAGCAGTGATTGCGGAGTTGCGATATACTCCGGTCTGCCGTTTTCGGCGGCTGACACGAAAAGCAAGTTCACCTGAGGCAAACATGAAGCGACGACAATTTCTCGGCACCGCCACCGCGGCAACCATCGCGCTGGCCCAGCCGCGATCTTTGTTCGCACTGGACGCGAACAATAAGTACCGCAAAGAGATCGGGATTCAACTGTATACGTTGCGGAACCAAATCAACGACGACGTGAAGGCAACGATCAAAGCGGTTGCCGATGCGGGCTACAAGCAAGTCGAACCGTACGGATTTCCTGATGCCAATCCGATGATCGAAGCCGCCAAAGACAACGATCTGGCCGTCAACTCGACTCACTTCGCCTGGGACTCGGTTGTGAATCCCAATGACAATGGTGTCGCGCCCTTCGCGCAGATTCTTGACAACGCCAAAGAGACCGGATTGACGGACCTGGTCATTCCCTACCTCGCCGACCGCAACCGCACGACACTGGACGACTACAAACAGCTGTGCGAGCGTTGCAACAAAGCGGCCGAGCAAGCCAAGCAAGCCGGTATCCAGCTGGCGTATCACAATCATGCCTTCGAGTTCAAACCAATGGCGGGTGGCAAGACTGGTTATGAAGTGATGATCGAAGAGTTTTCGCCGGACATGCACTTCGAAGTCGATGTGTTCTGGATTCAAGTTGGCGGGAAAGATCCGGTCGAGTTGATCCGTAAACTGACAGGCCGCGTATCGCAGTTGCACTTGAAGGACTTGAATAAGTCGATTGAAACACCGAATTACGGCTCGATCCCGAATGAAGCGTTCGAGGAGCTTGGTGATGGTGTGATCCCGATGGAACCGATCATCGACGTCGCGGCCGAGGCCGGTGTGAAGTACTGCCACGTCGAACAAGATCACTCTCCGCATCCAATCGAGAGTATCCAGCAGAGCATGAAATACTTGATGAGCCTTTAGACCCATTCGCTTCCCCTCATACGAACCTACGGAGCAGCTATGAAAGTACGATTTGTATTCACCTCCCTTCTCGCAGGAGTCATGTCGCTGATGAATGCAGCAGCAGCGGAACTTGGCGTCGGTGACGACGTGCCCGACTTTAAGCTGGTCGGCAGTGACGGCAAGACCTACAGTAACGCCGACTTCAAAGGCAAGCAGGCGTTTGTGATCGCCTTTTATCCGAAAGCGTTTACCGGTGGCTGAACGAAGGAATGCAAGTCGCTCCGTGAGAGTGGCAAAGCGATCCGTGAATTCGACGTTGCCTACTTCACCGCAAGTGTGGACAGCGTGGAAAAGAATACAGATTTCGCCAAGAGTCTCGATTTGGACTATCCAATTCTGAGCGATCCCGAGAAGACTTTTTCCGCGGCGCTGGGCGTGCTCAATGCCGGCGGTTTGACCAATCGTTGGACCTACTACTTCGGCGAAGACGGCAAAATCCTGTACGTCGACAAAGCGGTGAAAGCGGGCGATCACGGCGGCGCCATCGCTGAAAAATTGGCCGAACTCGGCATCAAGAAGAAGTCCCCGGACTGAGAACCACTTGCTCGGTTCGCAGCCAATTCCTTCGAACCGCGCGGCCGTTGGGCCGCGCGGTAGCGGTAACCTGGGAAGGAAGTCCCCCGTGTCTAGCTCGGAAACACCCACGGCGTTACGAACCACCAACTCCGACCGACGACCTGCCGGCTCCCAAGCCAACTCAGTCAGCTGCACGGCCGCGTGTATGGACCGTGTTTTTGACGGCGGTGATTGCATTTTTGCTAAGTATTGTCTCGCAAGCCGTTGTTGGGGCCGCACTGGCAGTCATCATGATCGCCAACGGTTCCGACCCGAAAGAATTGGCGGAAGCCTTGATACCGAAGCTGATGTCGCCCCCGGTGTTCATTGGCATGTTGGTGTTGGGGCAACTTGGGATCTTCGCATCGGCAATGGTCGCCGCGAAGATGTCGCCCGTCCCAATCATTCAGCGGATCGGGCTCGTCAAACCTCGATGTCCAACGTGGGCACACGTCGTGTTTGTGCTTGGATCAGCCCTACCGCTCGCACTTGGCGTCGGAGCCGCATACTTGATGGCGGAATTGATCGAGCCCGACAAGTCGGTGGAGATGTTGTATGAGCAGATCACAAACGCGTGGGCGATTCCTTTCATTGTGCTGATCGGTCTATTGCCCGGGTTCGCAGAAGAGATTCTGTTTCGCGGCTACATGCAGCGTCGATTCATCGATCGCTGGGGCCCCGTAACGGGAATCATCGTGACTTCAATCATTTTCGGACTGTTCCACGTAACTCCCCACGGGATTGCCCTGGCCACGATCATCGGTGCATGGCTCGGTGTTCTCGCCTACCGAACAGGCTCGATTTGGTCAGGTATTTTCTGCCACGCGGCAATCAACAGCAGCTGGAATGTTTGGCAAGTTGGCAAACAGCTATGGGGCTTGCCCGAAACACCGTCAATGACGGTTAGCGTGATCGGAATCGTATTGATGATTTTCTTTTTCGGACTCGCCATATGGGTGCTAGCGACCCAAGTCGGAAGGACGCCTGATAGATCAGTAACAGAGACCTGAATGGCGTGGATCGTCCGATCGCTGTTCGGCAATTTGCTAAAATTTGCTTCCATTCACGGAACAGTTTTCTCCAGGGCATACCACCGTCGGAATAAGGGATTCACGATGCTTCGTTTCTTGTCGGCCTCAGCTTTCACGTTTGTCCTGCTGTCGAGTTTCATTGCAGCACAGACCCCCGCGACGGATCAGCAAGACGACTCCAATCGCCTCGTGTTTCCGGCTGACAGGGACGCGATCAAGAAACGTGATTCGCTGCTCGAGGGGATTCAACGAGTTGCCGATGGCCCTGTGCGGCCACCAAACATCGTGCTGATTTTGGCCGACGATCTGGGCTATGGCGATATCGGGATTCATGGTTCCAAGACAATCCCCACGCCACATATCGATGGGCTCGGCAAAGACGGAGTCCGGTTCACCAACGCTTATGTAACTGCCGCAAGCTGCAGCCCGTCTCGCGCTGGTCTGATGACAGGCCGGTATCAACAGCGATACGGTTTTGAGTTCAACACATCCGGCGCCGCGATCACACATCGACTCTACCGCGGTTTGGATCCGTCGGCGGTCACGATGGCCGATGTTCTTCAGAAAGCTGGCTACCAGACCGGAATGTTCGGCAAGTGGCATTTGGGAACGCAAGAACACCTGCATCCTCTGTCCCGCGGGTTTGATCAGTTCTACGGCTTTCTTGCCGGCGCTCACTCGTTCTTTCCCGCCAAGCGCGAAGAGCCAGTTCACTCGACGATCATGCGAGCAACGACGCCATTGAATGAAAAGGAATACTTGACCGACGCGATCGCTCGAGAGACGGTTCGTTTCATTACAGACAATCGCGACCGACCCTTTTTCGCCTACGTTCCCTTTAATGCGGTCCATACTCCGATCGAGGCCACGGACCGATACCTACGGCGATTCTCCGGCGTGAGCGATCCTAAACAACGCGCCTACAACGCCATGACCAGCGCGTTGGATGACGCGGTAGGTGCGATCTTGCGCACGTTGTCAGAGAACGGTTTGGACGATCAGACATTGGTGATCTTTATGAATGACAACGGCGGCCCGATTTATACGGGCGTGCAAAGCAACGGGCCGCTCCGACTGGGAAAGTTGTTCCTGTTCGAGGGTGGGATCCGCGTGCCCATGCTGGTGCGTTGGAACGGTGTGTTTCAACCGGGAACCGTTTACGATCAAACGGTCAGTTCGCTCGATTTGTTTCCCACCGTTGCTGGTGCGGCTGGTATCAGCGTGCCGGACGCGGTTTCCCTGGACGGTGCCAACCTTGCCCCCTACGTCCTCGGAAAAAAGTCCGGCGCGCCGCATGAAAAGTTGTTCTGGAGTAATGGGCCGAATCGAGCCATGCGTATGGGCAGCTGGAAGCTCGTACGATCTCATAAGGACGTATGGTTGTTTGATCTCGAATCCGATCTGGGCGAAGAACAGAACCTGATCAAAACGCACCCCGAGATTGCCGACAAGATGCAGCGAGAGCTGGATCAGTGGCGATCAACAATGCCACCGCCCGCTTGGCCCAGCAAACCGAATCGACGCAAAATCAAGCTGGATGACGGGGTCTATGAACTGAACATCTGACTCCGCCGACACACGAGCAGACGGCCCGGATAGAATCAACTTCCCAGGATCGCGTTTTCTCCGCCCAGGTACGAGTACTGAAAAGATGCCAGCACCAACTCCCAGTTCTGACCACACTGAGACACGAGACACCGTCAATCGACGCACTTGTTTGAAGTCGACCATTGCTGCGGGAAGTGCGCTCGTGCCTGCCGCGTTGGCGTCGAAAGCCTTTGCCGCCGGGTCCGACGAAGTGAAAGTCGGCTTGATCGGCTGCGGCGGTCGTGGATCCGGGGCCGCGGCACAGGCAATGTCCACCGGCCGCAACGTCAAGCTGCACGCGATGGCTGACGCATTTGCCGATCGGCTGGAAATTAGCTTGAGCTCGCTTTCACGCGGCAAGGCGGGCGTTTCGAAAGTGGACAAGGGAGAAGGTTTTGGGGGCGCAATGGACGTGCCACCCGAGCGGCGTTTCGTCGGTCTCGATGCCTATCGCAGAATGATGGACTCCGACATCGATCTGGCGATCCTGACCGGACCGCCCGGCTATCGACCACTGCATTTTGAGCGGGCGGTCGAGGCAGGCAAACATGTTTTCATGGAAAAGCCGTTGGCAAGTGACGCGGCCGGCGTACGAAGAATCTTGGCGGCCAATGAAAAGGCCAGAGAAAAGAATCTGAAAGTCGGCGTTGGCTTGCAACGACATCATCAGGCGACCTACCAGGAAGCAATCCGACGAATTCACAACGGCGAGATCGGACGTATCGTCTCCATGCGATGTTACTGGAACGGAGGCCCACCGGCGAAAACCGCCTTGCCTCGCGAAGACAAAACGGAACTCGAATACCAAGTCCGTAACTGGTACTTCTTCGATTGGCTCAGTGGCGATCACATCTGTGAACAACACATCCATAACCTCGATGTCTGTAACTGGGTGAAACAAGATCACCCCGTCAGCGCCGAGGGGATGGGCGGCCGACAAGTACGCACCGACAAACGATTCGGAAATATCTTTGACCATCACGCCGTGATCTACACCTATGGAGACGGCACCAAGATGCATAGCTACTGCCGGCAAATTCCGGGCTGCCAGAAACTGGTTGCCGAACAAGTCGAAGGCACCGAGGGAGTTGCCGAACTTGGCACCAACAGTTGCAAATTGACCAGCACCAGCGGCAAGACGATATGGGCTTCACCGCGTCAGCGAGGCGACGACTACATCAGTCCTTATCAAGTCGAATGGAACGTGATGGCCGATGCGGTGCTAAAAGATCTCCCGCACAATGAGGCCGAGTATGGAGCGACCAGTACGATGACGGCGATCCTCGGACGGCTGGCCACCTACTCGGGCGTCGTGATTCCTTGGGACGACGCGTTCGCCTCCGAGAAAGTCCTCACCACCGATGCGGAATCATGGGACGCCGAGGCACCGATCCAACCGCTGTCGGATGGATCTTATCGAATCCCGATTCCCGGTGTCACAAAGGTCTTGTAGATGAAACGCCGTTCATTTGTTCGTAGTCACCGCATTCATGCGGTTGTCCCAGAAGACCCGATTGAATCGGGTCACTACGACACGAAGCTCTTCTACTTGTCGTAGACATCGACCCCGAATGACTCGAGCAGTTTTGTTTGCTCGGTCTTCTTCTTTTCGTCGATCGGATTTTCGCCGAGGTAGACTTCCATGTAGGGGGCGAAGCGTCGTTCCCCTTCGGCGTCTTTGCGACACATGTCGACCAATGGCGTAAGATCCGCGACTTTGTTTCTGGACATCAACAACATGTCCAACTCGCGCAGCGTGGTCAGCGGTTCGAGCGATTCCACTTGGTTGCCAACAATATCCAGCATCGTCAACCATCCCAGCTTTCCGACTGGCCCGAGGTCGGTGAGTTGGTTCTTCGATGCGTCCAGCGACCAGATCTTCGATAAGTCCGGCGATTGGCTCGAGACTCTTGAGTTGGTTCTCAGCGACATACAGCGTCCGCAGGTTTGACATTTTCTTCAGCGCGGCAAGATCGCTGACTTCGTTGCCCGACAGATCGAGCAACTGCATCGCCGTCAAATTCTCCAGCGGCTTGATGTCCTTGATTTTGTTATTTGCAAGCGTGACAGACTGCAACCGTTTCAGTTCGGCAATCGGCGTCAAGTCGTCGATCTGATTGTCTTCCAGATCGATCAACATCAGTGCCTTGCAGTGCTGGAGTCCCTCCAGATTCTTGATGCCTTTGCCCTTGCCGACCACACGTGAGATATTCGCGACGTCCTCCTTGGTGATCGGTTCCTTGTTGTAGCGTTTCTCGAAAACTTCCGACCTGACGGCTTCTTGCAGAGCCATGTCGGTGAAGATTGAGACCGGCTTTGGGGGTTCCTTTTTCTCTTCCTTCTTTTCTTCCTTCATCTCCGCTTCTCATCGTCGGCTTTTTCGGCATCGGCTTTTTTGGCATCAGCTTTCTTCTCAGCTGGCTTCTTTTTGTCGTCAGCTTTCTTGTTGGCCGGCTTTTCGTCCTCGGCCTTTTCTCTGCGGGCTTGTCATCGGCCGGCTTTTCAGTCTTCTTTTTCGCTGGTTCGTCCGCCTTCTTTTCTGCCTGCGGCTGTTTGTCGGCCTGTTCCGCTCTCCCTCGCGGGCGGCGTGTCGGCCTTCTTGGCGGGCGGATCGTCCGCAAGGACGGGGAGAGCCATCACGGAAAGAAGCGAAACGATGATCAGGCTGGCTAGAAGCGAACGACGGGTCGTGGGCATACGAGATCTCGAATGCGGTGGGAAACGGGAAGGAATGGATTCACGTTCCTCCAATTCTACTTAGCATCCGCCCGTCTTGCTGCCCCCGCTGCACAGAGGTGCGCCAGGAAAAGTCGCGACGGGAGACAAGTCCCCAGTGCCTCCCGGCAGACAGAATGAGCCCAAAACCAGGGCAACTGTGGCTGAGGAATCATATCTGTCAGGCATCGTCACGACGGAGCGTGACGGCTACTTTGTTTCTCCAGCGGCAAACCACAAGGTGCCCTCGGAGCAACCGACGACCTTTTCGACTACATGCCGCGTTCGCGAGGATCGGTCAGTCCGTCGGCCAAACGGCGAAGCGCTTCGGTTTCGATTTGCCGCACTCGTTCTCTTGTCAGTCCGAGTTCAGCACCAATCTCTTTCAGCGTCTTCGGCTCTTCACCACCCAATCCGAAACGCAGCTTCAGCACCGTCGCCTCCCGATCTTCCAGGTCGCCGAGCAACTCCATCGCGTGCCGCAGGATGTCGTGATCGAGCATCTCTTCATCGGGTGCCTTCAACCGCTCGTCCATCACCATCTCGCCCAGCGACCAACCCGAGTCGGTCTGATCGCTTTGCGGCGTGCTGTTGCTGATCCGAATTGCCTTGCGAATGATCGGCAATTTCTTCTTCGGCAAGCCCAGCACGCGGGCGACCTCTTCGTTGGTCGGCGTGCGGCCCAATTCTTCGCTCAACCGCGCGGTGGCGCGACGCCACTTGCTAAGCAGTTCGACCATGTAGGCGGGAATGCGAATCGTCTTGGCGCTGTTGATCAACGCCCGCTTGATCGATTGCTTGATCCAATAGCTCGCGTAGGTGCTGAACCGCGTACCGACGGTCGGGTCGAAGCCCTCGACCGCCCGCAGCAACCCGAGATTGCCCTCTTCGATCAAGTCTTGCAGCCCGAGTCCCTTGCCGGTGTAACCGCGTGCGATGTTGACCACCAGTCGAAGGTTTGCACGGACCATACGATCGCGTGCCATCACGTCGCCTTGAGCAATTCGATCGGCCAACTCCAGTTCGTCGGCTGCGGACAACAGTGCGGTCTCATTGATCTCGCGGAGGTACGTTTCCAAAGGCGATTGAGCCGATCGGCTTCGTGGTGCAGCAGATGCTCGCGACTTGGCGGGAGCGACTTTGGGCTTGACTTCGTTGGTGGACTCAACGGTTTCAGATTGGGACATAAGAATCGCCACGCAAATAGCGTTGGGATCCAACTCCAACGACAAAGTCCGCGCCCTAGGGTGGTGATGCGGCATGGGAGAGATGCCGCCGGCGGAGTGATGCGTTGGGAGGTGGATCCCAAACCAGGGAGATGGATTGGGAGGACAACTGATGCATCGTCTCGTCCGCGAGCGAACACTCCAAGAACTGTCAAAACTTGAGGTGTGTGCGGTCCCTGCGGATTCTGTCGTCGGCGACGATTGCGAAACCACAAACGGTTCCAAGGCATGCCCAACAACGGCTATCATGGAGGCACTGTTGTCAGGCAATCTCGGCGAAGGAACCCCCTGAGGTCCTGCGACTGCGGAGCATCCGATGTTTGGCGTGCATTATCTCCAGTCAAACCCCACCACGTACGTGATTCGCTACAAGCACGGTCGAGTCGTCGACTATGGCTTGGGGCTAACCATGCTGTACTTTGGTCCCGGGACCACGATCGTGCGGATCAGCCAGACCAGCCAGGACATCCCCTTCGTCTTCGAGCAACAGACGTTGGATTTCCAAGATGTCACCATTCAAGGCAATTTGACCTACCGCGTGATCTCGCCAGAACGATTGGCGCAGCAGTTGGACTTTTCGGTTGATTCGCGCGGACGCTACCGTTCGGATGATCCGAACAGGTTGCAGGAGCGGTTAGTTCGGCTGATCCAATCGCAGACCCACACCTTCACCCGTGACCAACCTCTTCGCGAGATGCTGACGGCGTCGGATCTGCTAGCCGGCCACCTGATGAAACAGACGAGCCTGCTGCACGCGGCCGGCGCACTTGGTCTCGAGATTGAGTCGATTGTGTTTTTATCGATTCGAGCAGATCCAGAAATGGAGAAGGCCATGCAGGCAGAGGCACGCGAGCAACTGCTGCAGAGGGCCGATGAAGCGATCAATGAGCGGCGAAAAGCAGCCATCGAACTGGACCGGGAGATACGTGAGAACGAATTGAAGACCGAGCGTATTGTCCAGGAGAAACGGCGCGAGGTCCGCCAAGCGGAACTGGAGTCCGACGTTACCATCGAACAAGGTCGAGCCGAACTTGTGGCCCGGCAATCTGAAAACGAAACGATCGTGGCGAAAGCTCGAGTGGAAACGCTGCGCGACACCTTGGAGGCCATGCGCGACGTCGATTGGCGTACGATCGTGGCAAGCTCAGGGGGAACCGACAGCAAACAATTGATTGCAATGGCATTTGGTGAACTTGCCGAAAATGCGCGTAAGATCGGTCGCTTGAATATCTCGCCCGAGCTACTTTCACAGTTGATCGAAGATTCACCGCAATCAAGCGAGTAGCCACATGCATGCCTCGCCATCGATTGCGTTGGTGACCATAACGACACGGTTGAAAGGACTGCTGGCATTCAACGACTTCTTTGTCGGGCGAGGATCACACGCGTCGGCTCGCTACGTCCTCTACTGGCAAGGGGCGAGCGAAGTTCAATCCTCGAGTGGCTTGATCGTTTCGACCGGCGCCGGCTCAACGGGCTGGCTGAGCAGCGTTTTCAACATGTCGCGCGGCGTCAACGGCTGGATCGGCGGCAAAGCAGGTGAAGCTCCAAGAATCGGCTGGAGCGATCGACAATTCGCCTGGGTCGTTCGCGAACCGTTTGCCAGTCGCACCACGGGCGTCGAGATGGTGGCCGGCATGATTGAAGAATCAATGTCACTGCGAATGGAGAGCCTGATGCCGCAACAAGGCGTGATCTTCAGCGACGGGATCGAGAACGACTTTTTGGAGTTCAATAGCGGAGTAGTCGTCGAGATCGCCGTCGCCCCGCAGAAGACGCGATTGGTCACTGGCATCGCCGATCGCTAGCACATCCAATTGCGACGCTAATTCATTGGCGATATCGTGTCGTGCTTCTCGCTCTTCGCCTGGGATGTGCACATGCTGATTGACTCTCACCATCACCTGTGGAAGTACTCCGCCGAGGAATACGGCTGGATTAACGACCAAATGTCGGTGCTCCAGCGTGATTTCCTGGCCTCAGAACTCCGTCAGATCGCCGCCGACAGCGGCGTCGACGGCTTCGTTTCGGTTCAGGCGCGTCAAATTGTGGAAGAGACCGAGGCCCTGCTTGAGATTGCCAACAGCGAGCCACTGATTCGCGGCGTGGTCGGCTGGGTGCCGCTCGCCGATCCCGACGTGGCGTCGGTGTTGGACCGTTTCGCCGATGCGACTCTCCTGAAAGGCGTTCGCCACGTCGTGCAGGACGAACCCGATGATCGATTCATTTTGGGTGCCGAATTCAATCATGGCATCGAGCAACTGAAGGGCCGCGGTTTGGTCTATGACGTGCTAATCTTTGCCCGACAATTGCCGGCGTCAATCGAATTCGTCGATCATCATCAAGATCTAAGAATGGTGCTCGACCACATCGCCAAGCCAGCGATTCAGCCAATGAAGTTCGATGACAAATGGGAAAAGGACTTGCGCGAGCTTGCCAAACGAGACAACATCACCTGCAAGTTCTCGGGGGTGGTCACGGAGGTTCGCGACGAGACCTGGTCGACTGATACGATTCGCCGCTATTGGGATGTCGCGTTAGCAGCTTTCACGCCGCAGCGATTGATGTTCGGCAGCGATTGGCCAGTCTGTTTATTGCGGACGGGCCACACGCAATGGGTCGAAACCGTCCGGGAATTGGCCAGCGAACTTTCAGCAGACGAGCAAGCGGACTTCTTCGCCAACAACGCGATCCGTGCCTACGACTTGGACATGCGTTGAAATCGAGAGGGGAGGCTCCTGCCGAACGGATGAGCAGAGGAGTATGCCGATTTCGACTCGGCAGGAGCCTCGCCCTCCCGATCGCCAGACTCCAATTCGTTACAGTAACAAGCAAATTATAAGACCAGCGAATCATTCATCAAATAGCGGAATGAATTCCGTTTTACGGAGCAGACCTACATGCGTGCCATTCAAATTTCGGAAGTTAAAACGCTGAAGCGAATCGACATCGACGAACCTGGGGATCCCGGTCCCGGACAAGCGTTGGTCAGAACGCATCGCATGGGAGTCTGCGGTACCGATATCAGCTGTTATCTTGGCAAGTTCCCGTTTTTTGATTTTCCTCGCATCCCCGGTCACGAGTTGGGTGTCGAAGTCGTCGCGGTGGGTGAAGGCGTGGCGAACGTCAAAGCGGGTGACAAGTGCAGCATCGAACCTTACATGAACTGCGGCGAGTGCTATCCGTGCCGTCGCGGCGCGATCAACTGTTGCCAGAACCTGAAAGTCATCGGCGTGATGACCGACGGTGGACTCTGCGACTCGTTCCTGGTGCGTGCCGACAAACTGCATCCTTCGACAAAACTGAATTATGATCAACTCGCTCTGGTGGAAACGCTGGCGATCGGTTGCCACGCCAACGACCGCGGCGCCCCGCAGGGTCGTGATCACGCCCTGATCATCGGGATGGGCCCAATCGGCTTGGCGACGCTTGAGTTTGCCAGGTTGACCGATGCGACGATCAGCGTGATGGACATGAATCCGGCGCGTCTTGAGTTTGTCCGCCAGAACTACAACATCGAAAACACGGTGCATTTCAAAGGCGACGGCAGCGAGGTCGATCGCATGCAAGAACTCACCAATGGCGACATGTACCAGGTCATCACCGACGCGACCGGAAACAAGCACTCGATGTCGGGTGCACTGCAGTACATTGCTCCCACTGGATCACTGGTCTACGTTGGGATCACGACGGAGGAAATCACGTTCCGGCACCCCGTGATGCACCGGCCCGAAGCGTCCATCTTGGCTTCGCGAAATGCACTACCGCCCGACTTCACTCGAATCATTCAGCTGATCGAAGACGGAACGATCAACACGGATCCCTGGATCACCCACCGCACCAGCTTTGACGGTGTGCTCAACGACTTCGAATCGTTCACGAAACCGGAAACGGGCGTGATCAAAGCGATCATCGAAGTCGCCTAGTGTTGCTCGGTTGTCCCAACCGAGAAGTTGTTATCGAACTCGGTTGGGACAACCGAGCAACCATTGCCTATCAGACAAACTCTCTTCAATCGAAAAGGTCTTATGACAAAGAAATGTGTAGCGCTCGGCTTGACTCCCAGCTTTGGTTTCGGTGACCGCACGGGCTTAGCGACTCCCGGTCACGTCGCCGCGATGAAGCGTTGTGGCCAGGGGATCGCCGCAATCTATCCGCAACAGTCGATTCGCGAGATGACGCGGACGCAGCGGACGCCGCAAGGCGTCATGGACGACGCGATGAATGCGGCGGAAGCATGCGGGTGGACCGCTGACATCGGCGCCGATGCCGATCACCTGAAAGTACCGCAAGATGTCGATATCACGGCCGCGGTCGGATTCACCTTCTTCACGATCGATCCGTCCGACGACGTTGACCAGAAGGCGGATGATTACGACGAAGCGACTTTGCGAGAGAAGTTCGCCGCCGGGCAAGATGCGGCACCGTGGTACGACAGCTACCTCGGCAAAACGGTCACGCTTGATACGGGAACGGTGATCGAGTTTGAATGAAGAGGCCTGCATGCGGGCCGCAGTCAAATACGGCAAGGCGATTGCCCGAGCCTTGAAACTGGGGGACTACATTAAAGAGGTCAACGAAAAGGCCGGCAACGATTACGAGATCGAATTGTCGGTGGACGAAACCGATCAGCCAACCACGCTGGCCGAGCACTACATCATCGCCGACCAATGCTTGAAAGGTGGCATGAAGCTGGTCAGTCTAGCTCCTCGATTTATCGGCGACTTCGAGAAAGGAATCGACTTCATTGGGGATCTGGCCGCACTGGAAGTCAGCCTCCAGGACCACGCCGCCGTCGCCGAGACGCTTGGCCCTTACAAGCTGAGTCTGCACAGCGGCAGCGACAAGGTGTCGATGTACGGTTTGTTGGCAAGTGCCACCAAGGGACGCTTCCACGTCAAGACGGCGGGCACCAGCTACTTGGAAGCGCTGCGTGTTGTCGCTCGCCAAGACCCTGCAGCTTTCCGGG
Organism: Pirellulaceae bacterium; assembly: GCA_963704055.1. Taxonomy (GTDB): domain Bacteria; phylum Planctomycetota; class Planctomycetia; order Pirellulales; family Pirellulaceae; genus Rubripirellula. The sequence continues at coordinate 116,719 of CAVPGW010000003.1, forward strand.
AGATCATTGACTTTTCACGCGGTCGTTATGAAACCGACAAGGCCACCTACCACGTTTCGGCAACGCTGGCGGACGCGCCGCTGACCAGCGAAGCTGATGATGCGACGCTGGAGAGCGAGTACCTGGAAATGTGGAAAGACGTGCCGGTCGGCAAAGGGCTTCACCAAACCGGGTCGCCAGATTCTGCACTGCACGTTCGGCTCGGTCCTGACTGACCCCAAGCTCGGCAAGATCGTTCATGACTGTCTGACATGCACATCCGGAAACTTACGTCGAAGTCCTGGATGATCACTTCGGTCGCCATCTGGATGCACTTCGCAGCGGCATGTAGTTGCTTGCGAACAGAGAGTCATTGTCCGGGTGGCTGGTGGTCGAGCGTTAGCGAGCCCCCAGGAATTTAGCGTCGTCACTGGGGGCTCGCTGACGCTCGACCACCAGCCACCCCTCGCTGTCGAGATACTTGCCTGAATTCCTTTACCAACTTGGAGACATTTGCATGCGACGATTGATCCTGCCCCTGTTTGTAGCCTGTTCGATCATGACGTTGCCAATCGGCGCAGCATCGCCTGTGGTCGCAAAAGCTGTCGCGAACATCGACGAGATCGCCGCTGTCAACATGTCGCCTGCGCGGTTTGATGATTTCTGGTGGCGTTGAAAATCGGCATGACTACATACCACGACCTGGGGCGGTGTGTCGGACCGGTGCCTCCGGACCCTGATCCTGGGCTACTCCGGTGTCGGCAGTCACCGGAGTGACCAGGAGCGTTCGGCGAGCCTTGGGAAGTCGCCCGAAGGCGACTCGGAGTGATGCACAATCTGATGCACACTCGGCGGTTGGGAATAGCACCAACCCTTCGGAATAGCGTTTTTTTAAGCATCCCCGACAGGATTCGAACCTGTAACCTTCGGCTCCGGAGGCCGACGCGCTGTCCAATTGTGCCACGGGGACTTCTTCTACATTCTAGCGGATTGTTGCTCGGTTGTCCCAACCGAGAATTCTGTGCTCTCGGTTGGGACAACCGAGCAACAATCTGCCTGCTCACGCATTACTGCGATCTTTCCGCCGAGAATACGTTCCCTGTCGGTTTGTTCGGAAGTGTTGTTTTCCAATCGGCCAGCTTCTTGAGCAACTGCGCGACCACTTCCGGCTCCCTTTCCTTCAGATTTGTTTTCTCGTAGGGGTCCACCGCGATATCGTAAAGTTCGACGTAGCTGGAATCGTTGTTGGTGACTAGCTTCCAGTTTTGGTCGACGATGGCGTAGGAAACCCAGTGGTGCGGCCGGGACTCTCTGGCCGGCCAGGCGGAGTTCATTTTCCAAAAAAGCGGTTTCTCGCGTTTGGCGCTTCCCTTGCCCATCAGCGCTGCCACCTGGCTGAGCCCATCCGGCGAATAGGATGCGGGTAACTTCACGCCACCCAAGTTCGCAAAAAGTCGGCAGCAGATCGACTGCCGAAATCAACGAGGTGTCATCCACGCTTCCGGCTGCGATCTTGCCGGGCCAGCGAGCGATGAATGGAACGCCGATCCCGCCTTCGAACAGCGCCCCTTTGTATCCCTTCCGCCCGCCAGTGACTCCGCGGGAGGCACCGATTCCGTAGCCGGCGCCAGTCGCCGTGTCGTGCATCAACTCCAGTTCGGTTGGACCGGCGGCTCGTGCTGGTCCGTTGTCAGAGCTGAAGATGACGAGCGTGTTAGCGGCCAAGTTCCACCGATCAAGTGCATCAAGGACCTCGCCAATTCGATCATCGGCGTGCGACAAGACAGATGCGTAAATATTGTCCCGTTCGTCAAGATCGCGAAACCGCCATCGATATTTGGGCACCGTGTGAAAAGGCGTGTGAGGCTCGTGAAGCCACAGATTGATGAAGAACGGCTTTCCTTCACGTTGGCACTCTTCAATGAACGCAACGGCGTTGCGAGCGTCCTCGTGCACCGGCATCTGTTCGCCGGCACAATTGAACGCGCCGTAGGTGTCGTAGCCGTACTCGCTTGGCAGCGGCGAATCCGGAATCATGTTGTTCGAGAGATGCCACTTTCCGAAATGAGCCGTGGCATACCCGCCCTGCTGCAGGAACCGCGGCAGCAGTGGAGCCTGCGGGCTGAGCCAATCGGGCATATTGCGTTTCGCGTTACTGGGCACCCAGGCGAAGTGTCCGTCGATGTTGTAGCGGGCCGGAAAATGCCCCGTCATCACGGCAGTTCGACTGGGCGAACAAACGCCGCTGGCGACGGTGAAGCGATGGAAATCCGTACCCTCGGCAGCCAGTCGATCGATGTTGGGCGTTTTGACATAGGGGTGTCCATGACAACTGAGATCACCCCAGCCCCAGTCATCCGCGAAGATGAAAACGATATTCGGCGGCGATGGGTTGTCAGCGGCAACGGCGATACTACTTGCCGTGAGAACAAGCAGACTTGCGGCCAGAGTATTCAACCATTTGCTCGCGGCTTGCTGAATCATGCTCGGTCACCCTCCAATGCAATAAAGCGACTGATTGCTTCGTAGATAAATTTTGCCTTCAGAAACGGCTGGCGATCCATTGAAATCGGTCTCGTCCCCGGCGATCACATTTCGAGCGATCGGATTGAACTCGTCGCCTGGCGTATCCATGTTCGGTGATGTAGCCGCTGTAGCCGTCCTCGCGATAATCCACGGCGATCTCGTTAGCCCAAAGCTGCTCGCCGCTGTTCTTGTCGACGCAGACGATGTGCCGGCGAAGAGCTGGACCGGCATCTGAATAGCAAGTCGCGAAGATCCGTTGGCCGACGATGATCGGGCTCGATGAACCTGGCCCAGGAAGATCGTATTTCCAAACGAGGTGCTCGGATTCATTCCAGTTTGCAACCGCGGAATCATCGCTTTTCGCCGCCCCGCCAGGCCCCAAAAACTCGGCCCAATCCTGCGATGATGCAACGCTGGATAACAAGAAGGCGACAACGAAAACGAGGTTCGTGAGATAGAGGGGGGGCATCGGCAAGGCTGATTTCTGGGAAAGTGTGGTCACAACGACTGGCGACGCTGACTAACCTAACGCAGATCGGCGTCAGAATTCCACGAAACTTCGGGAGTCTTCCTGGTCAAATCCGATCTGCCACGACGCACAGCAAGTCCGAATGTACCTCAAAAAGGCGAATCACGAGGACTTCATGCAGGTTAAGTTTAATGGATCGTCAGTGGTCGGTGCGGGCTTGCCCGCAGCCATTGAGCTGGCAATCGGCGTCGACCGACGTGGTCGTCGGGGGTAACGCGAACATTCATCTCAGAAGGAATATTGATTGTCCGAAATCTGTAACAACGTTGTTTGTCCAGGATGTGGCTGCCTGTGTGATGATATTACGCTCACGTTTGACAAGGACAATTTGATCGATTTCCAGCCACCATGTGATCTTGGCAAAACGTGGTTTCGATCGCAAACGCAACGCGTGCCGTCCGCCGCCGAGGTCCGCGGCGAGCCAACTGAATTGCGCCACGCGATTGATCTCGCGGCGGAGTTACTACACCGCGGCGATTACCCGCTGGTTTACGGCCTCTCGCGCAGTTCCACACCGGGCCAGCGTGCCGCGGTTGCTCTAGGGGAGTTTCTTGGCGGAGCTGTCGACACGACGGCGTCGCTCTGCCATGGCCCCTCGATCATGGCGCTGCAAGAGTTCGGCGAAGTGACCTGTACGCTGGGAGAGGTTCGCAACCGGGCGGACCTGGTGATCTTCTGGGGCTGCAACCCGGCCCAGTCCCATCCGCGACATGCCGAGCGTTACTCCGTGAACCCCCAAGGTCGATTCGTTCCCAATGGCAGAAGCGATCGCAAAGTCGTGATGATCGGTAATAAAGATCAGATCGGCGATTGGCATCTCGATCACCACGGGACACTCCCCGACCTAAAAATCGCAGTCGAACCGAGCAAGGACTTCGAGATGCTGAGAATGTTGACAGCGATGTTGCAGGATCACGCGATGCCCGATGTGCCCGAGGAGTTGAAGCGTTTGATGGCGATGATGCGTCAATGCAAGTATGGAGTGTTCTTTTTTGGACTTGGTCTGGCCGAGGTAGGGTCGTGGGGCGGGACCGAACGCACCGGCACCGGCCATATCAACGTTTCGGCACTGCTGCATTTGGTCGCAGAGTTGAACGCAGTCACGCGTTTCACAGCGCGACGCATGCGATTGCAGGGCGACGTTTCGGGAGCGGATAACGTATTGTGTTGGCAAACGGCTTATCCTTTCGCGGTCGACTTCTCACGAGGCTATCCGCGTTACAATCCAGGTGAGTTTACCGCGAACGAACTGCTCGAACGCGGAGACGTCGATGTCGCGTTATTGGTCGGCGCCGAAACTGTTCCCCACCTGTCGCCCGGAGCTCGCCAGCACCTCGTAAAGATTCCAAAAATCGTGCTTGATTACCCAGGTTCCGCCCGACTGATTGCAGCTGACGTGACCTTCACAACGGCCGCCTACGGCTTGCATGCCACGGGCACCGCTTATCGTATGGATAACGTCCCGATCAGCCTCAAGAAACTAGTCGATACCGACTTGCCAACCGACGAGCAGATCCTCTCCAAGCTGCTGGAGAAATTGGAGTCGTAGGACGCAACACGTTCTTGTTCGTAGTGACCGCATTCATGCGGTTGTCACGCACGACCCGATGAGTCGGGTCACTACCAATCAGGAATGAAGCTGCCCAGCTTGCTGTCGTCTTTTCGAACACATGGGCGTGGCATTTTGAGTAGCAATCGAACCATCTCGTTAGGCGAGAAAGTCCGCCGATCCTGTCAATTCGCCGATTGATGGGTCTCGTAGATTGAATAGACTGTTGTTAACAGTTTTTGCGGGTTGGATCGCTCCGCTAACGCGTCTGAGAGCATGCGGTAAAATCGTGTAACGCGGTTCCCAATGAATCTCCCAGATTGACAGCATGATGAAACCCATGACCGAGACGCAGAAACGATCCCACGATGATCAATCGTACCAAGCACAGGCTCATTCGCAAATCAAATCGTAAGCGTCGACGGCTGCGATTGGAAACGCTTGAACCGCGGCGAGTCCTGGCGGCATTCAGCGTCACCACCGCGGCAGATGTCGTCGACGCAAACGACTCTGTCATCAGCCTGCGTGAAGCGATCGCGTTGGCGAACGATTCGATCGGCTCCGATACGATCACGTTTGATTCGGCGGTGTTCGATTCCGGATCCGAGATCAGTCTGCTACTTGGGCAACTCGACATCACTGACAGCGTCGCGATCATTGGCCCGAGCGGGAACCCGTTGAAGATCGATGCCCAAGGCGACTCGCGCGTCATGGATTTCTTCGTGTCCGCCGGTGACCTGACGCTGGAGGGTCTGACCATTACTGGCGGCCGGACGACTGGTGACGACGTGAGTTCAAGCGAGAGCGGAGGTGCGATCCGATTTCGCATCTGCCGGCACACTGACGTTGAACGATGTGGCACTCATCGGCAACCATACCGCTGGAGCCGACGCGCGCGGCGGCGCCATCTTTGCCGATCCTGGCAACGTTGTGCTCAACAAGAGCCTCGTGTCGCGCAACAACACCCTGGGAATCAACGCCCAAGGTGGCGGGATCTTCGCGCTGCACGGTACAGTTTCCCTGATCGATAGTCTCGTATCAGGCAACTCGACCAGTCAAGACGGCGCGAAGGGTGGCGGCATCTCTGCCGGCGGCGAAGTCTCGTTGCTGAGAAGTTCAGTTGCCGGCAACAGCACTCTCGGAGCATCAGCGGACGGTGGCGGGATCTTCTCTGCTGGCGGAGTGTCGCTAGATGCGAGCGTGGTCTCAGAGAATACGACAAGGGGCCAAGACGCTGATGGCGGCGGCATCTTCGCCAACGAATCACTGACTGTTTTGCGGAGTGACGTCTCCGGCAATCTTGCCGAAGGACGATTTGCCGGTGGTGGAGCGATCGCAACCGACTTGGCAGACGTGTTGATCGACGGCAGCTCGGTGACGAACAATCGAACGACGGGGGAATTCGGTGATGGCGGCGGTGTGTTGTCCGCTCGCGGCAATGTGACCATCTTGCAGAGCACGGTTTCTGGAAATACCGCCGCCGGCGCTGATGCTGACGGCGGGGGCGTCAAAGTCTTCTTCAGCAATTTGTCGATAACGGCGAGTACGATCACCTTGAATTCGGCAGCCGCGGACGGCGGCGGAGTTGCCTTCACGGACAACGAAAGCAAAACGTTCGTGATTCAGAACTCGATCGTAGCGGGCAACCACGATTCGGGAACCGCGACCGACTTTCAGGCGCCACCAGATGAGCAGTTGTTGGCAGTGGAATCGAGTCTGATCGGGGACAACACCGGCACGACGCTTGCGGAAGCGCAGGAAGCAGACTCCAACGGCAACTTCATCGGCGACGCAACCAACGAGGGCATCATTGCCCCGGTCCTGGGCCCGTTGACACGCGTGGGAACGACTCGCGTGCATCCGTTGCTTTCGGCGAGCGTCGCCGTCAACGCCGGTAACAATTCGGTGGCGACCGACACTGCAAGCGACCAGCGCGGCGAGCCCTTTGTTCGCATCGCGGATTCGACGGTCGACATGGGATCATTCGAACTGCAAACGATCGACTCCGGCCGCACTGGTTGTTACCACGGCAACCGACGAGTTGGACTTTTCCAATACGGCAGTCAGCCTGCGCGAGGCGATCGTCGTGGCGAACGGGGACGCCGGCGCCGACGTGATCAGCTTTGATCCAACCGTATTCGCAACTGCCAGCACGATCGACCTACTGCTAGGCGAGCTGACGATTACCGAATCGCTTTCGATCAATGGACCTGGACGCGACTTGTTGTCGATCAACGGGCAAGGCAACTCGCGAGTCATGACCGTTAGCGATGGGAATACGAACGCAGTTCTTTCCGGCTTGACCATTACGGGCGGTTTGACAACGTCGGCGGAAGCCACTGGCGGCGGGATTCGATTCCTGGCCAATGGCTCGCTAACGTTGCGTGACAGCGTCGTCGTCGACAATCATACGCGCGGCGAAAACGCGTTGGGCGGCGGAATCTACTCCGCCGCCGGCATCGTCGTTCTCGACGGAAGCGTCGTGACAGACAATTCGACCAGCGGCGACGGCGCCACTGGCGGCGGCGTTCACAGCAGTGGCGGGCTCGTGGCAACCGACAGCACGATTGCGGGCAACGCAACCAGCGGCGCGGCTGCCCAAGGCGGCGGCGTTTTCGCTCAGCGGCAAAGTGGCAACGCGATCTCGATGACTCGCAGCACGGTCTCAGGCAACTCGACGAGCGGCACTGATATCCGACGGCGGCGGAATCGCCAGCGGGACTGGTGCGATTCGTCTTTCCAACAGCACCGTGTCACAGAATACAGCGACCGGTGACGGCGGCGGAATCTTCTCGATGGGATCCGCGGTCGCCTCGAATCACCAAATCGTTTCCAGCACCGTCGCCTTCAACACTAGCGGCGACGCCGGCGGCGGGATCAACATTGAATCGGGCAGTAGCAGCTCGCTGGTGATTTACAACTCAATCGTAGCGGCAAACGGTGATTCGGGTTCGGCACCCGATCTGGACTTGTCGCGGCTGGCTGGGGACGTCGATCTAGAGTCAAGCCTGATCGGCAACAACACCGGTACAGGCCTATCCGAATCGCAAACCGCCGACGGCTTCGGCAACCTGATTGGAGCACCCGCCCCAGGTGCCGGCATCATCGATCCGATGCTCGGGCCGCTCGGTTTTCGGGGAGGAGTGACGGCGTCCCATTCCTTGCTTGCCGGCAGCCCCGCTATCGACGCAGGGACTTCGTTGCTACTAGGCGGCGCGACCAACGATCAACGCGGGAAACTCTTTGTGCGGGTCGCCGATGGTGCCCCCGACATGGGATCGTTCGAGACACAACAGCTTGACGAATCTCTCTTGGTTGTCAACACGAACTTCGACGAGTTGAACTTTGCGAACTCCGAATTGAGTTTGAGGGAAGCATTGGATTTGGCAGACGGAAGTGTGGGAGCCGACACGATCCGATTTGATACGAATGTCTTTTCACAAGCAACTGCGATCGACCTGGTACTTGGCGAGTTGCGGATTGCCGATTCTGTCACCATTCTCGGCCCGGGCCGTGACGTCGTGACAATTGATGCACAGGAGAACTCGCGTGTGCTGCACGTTTCCGGAGGATCTCACGATGTAGTGATCGAAGGCCTCACGTTAACAGGTGGCCGAACCAGCGGTGATAATGCGGTCAACGAGACAACGCATCACGGTGGTGCAATTCGAATCGATGCCGAAGGAACATACACACTTCGCAATCTCACGGTCACCGGAAATCGCACGCTAGGCACGAGGGCCGCGGGCGGCGCGATCTTCCTCAATGACGGCACTCTGAATCTTGAGAACAGCATCGTTACCAACAACGCTACGGAAGGGGACTTCGCTGATGGTGGCGGAGTCCATATTGCCGGCGGGACACTGCTCGTATCGGAAAGCACGATCTCAAACAATTCGACATTGGGGATTGGCGACGGTGGCGGCATCAGCGTGCAGTCAACCTCCAGTGGATCGTCGTTCGTCACGATTGAGCACAGCACAATTTCTGATAACGAGATTTCCGGGGGCAGTGTTGGAGGAGGAGGCATCGCGATGACCCAGGGGGGTGAGCTGTCCATCGGCCAGACCATCGTCAGCGGAAATCGTAGCGTTGGTTTCCGTTCGCAAGGCGGCGGCATCTTCTTTGGAAACGGTAAGCTATCGATCACTGAAAGTCGGATCGAATCAAACCAATTGACAGGAGACATCGCCGCGGGTGGAGGCATGCTGGTATTCAACGCCAATTTCAACCTGTCCGACTCTTCCATCGCGAACAATCTTATGAGCGGTGATGAATCAGAAGGTGCAGGCATTCGGATCAGCAGTACCCGCGCGAATCGTTAACAGCACGTTTTCAGGCAATCAGACCACTGGTGCCGATGCTTTTGGCGGTGCCATTTCTTCTGACGATGAAATCGTTTTCGACGTTGTCAACACGACGATCACGAACAATGTGGCAACGCTCTCTGGCGGCGGCATCGCGTTGGGTGGCGGAGGAAATGGCATTTTGAAGCTGCAAAACTCCATTGTCGCCGACAACACTGACTCGGGGATCGGACCTGACTTGCACGCACCGGCCGGAAGCGTTGAATTGGTGTTCAGCCTTCTCGGTAACAACACGGGCACGGATTTGGCCGAGGCTCAGACAATCGATGCAATGGGCAATCTGATTGGATCCGTATCGGGCGATGGAATCATCAACCCAATGCTGGGATCGCTTGGGATCAACGGTGGAACGACGCTAACGCATGCACCGCTTGTCGGCAGTCCCGTCATCGACGCCGGCAACGATGCTCTGGCGGTCGACGCTAGTTCGAATGCGTTGGGAAGCGACCAGCGAGGGACACCTTTTTCCCGTTTCTTGAATGCTGTCGACATGGGATCTTTCGAGGTGCAACCACCGCAAGAACCCGTTTTGCGATGGTCAGATCCTGACAACATCTTCGTGGGCACCGCACTCAGTGAAATTCAACTCAATGCCTCGACCAACGCGGCAGGCACGTTCGTCTATACGCCCAACAGTGGGACGGTGCTGAGCCTCGGAGACTCGCAGACGCTGATGGTGCAATTCACTCCGGATGACACAGTCAACTATGCCACGACGGTTGCGAGTGTCTCAATCAACGTGGTCGAAGCATCGGATCTCGGCGACGCGCCTGATTCCTACGCGACCTTGCGATCGAGTGACGGACCGCGTCATGTCGTCGGTTCGTTGACTCTTGGTACGGCGATTGACGCCGAGGTTGAGGGGCAACCGAGCGGCGACTCCGCCGCGGACGGCGCCGATGACGACGGAGTAACGTTTATCACCAGCCTACTCGCTGATTTGTCGAGAGCGACAACCGCAACGGTGAACGTGAACGTGTCGGCCACCAGCAAATTGGATGCTTGGATCGACTTCGATGGAAATGGCACGTTTGACCATCCAAGTGAACATATCGGGGGCGGCACAAGCATCACAGTAACGACAGGCGATAACCTTGTTCCGATCACCATCCCGGCGGGAGCAACGCCAGGGGACACGTATGCACGTTTTCGCCTTAGCAATGGTGGTGGGCTTTTGCCGATCGGCACGGCGGCCGATGGTGAAGTCGAAGACTACACAGTCACAATCTTGGACGGGGCCGACGCGCCGACTGTGGGTCTGACGTTGCCGCGCGGGCCGGTGACTCTATTTACCGAGTCGGGTGAGCTTGTGGTCCGGCGGCGAACGTCCGATCTGTTTCGCGCTCCCGGCACCTCCGTCGGCCGATACGACATCGTCGGTGACGAGTTCAGCAACGTGCTGACGATCGACACCAGCGGTGGATTCGCGATTCCTTCAGGTGGCCTATCTTATGACGGTACCGATCGAGTCAATACGGTCCGTCTGGTCGGCGCGAACAATTCGCTTGACCTCAGCCGCGACGGCAATGTCGCGTTTCAGAATGTCGATGTGATCGACATGACCGACTCCGCGGAGTCGACGATAACCATCGACACACGAGCAGCTCGGGCAATGGACCCGACCGGCGGCGGCATCATCATGGTCGGTAGCCAAGGCGATCGGATTGAGTTCGCAGACGGGGCGGAGTGGCGAATGGCTGAACCAACCGACGTTGCCGGGTTCTCCTTCAGTCGCGTGACTCGTGGGGACACCTTCGTCCAGGTCGACTTCGCGAGCGCCTGGCAGAACCTGGCCCAACCGAGCGATGTGAACAACGATGGCAACGTTACCTCCGGTGACGCGCTTCGCATCATCAACGAATTGTCACGCAGGGCTTTTTCCGATCCGGTTACGGCCGAGGTGAAAGATCCGTCCAGCGTATCGCCGTGGCCCAACCTCTATTTTGACCAGAGTGGGGACCGACTGGCGACCGCACTCGATGCGCTGCGCGTGATCAACCAACTCGCGCGGCAACAAAACGGCAGCGGATCGGGGGAAGGTGAGTCCGCACTGGCGGTTTCTGGTCCGACACTGGAAATGCCACGGCAATTCGACGTGACCAGGCCCGCCACCAACACGATGGCAACTGAAGAGGAAACGCGTAAACCGAGTATCGCTGGTTTCGCCGCAAGTCCAGAGCACTTCGCCTCGAGCAAATTCGCGATCACCGAGACTCGAGCCGGCAGCCAGCAGACCGCCGAGAGTGTTGATCAGTTGCTCTCCGATCGCTCCTTTATCGACGAACTCGACGACGATGTCGGACGGAGTTTTCCGTCGTAGCGAAAGCCACTTCAGTGCTCCCGTCCTCTCCCGCGGCTGAGACCGTGGCCTCTCCCGAGGGCAGAGGTAACATGAATGGCCGCGCGAGGCGTGCGTTTACTCGCCGGCCTCTGCTTTGGCCTGTTCCTTCAACTGTTCCAGAAATGGCATGAGGCGGCGTTTCTGACGGTCGTCGGCGGCGTCGATCGCCGCTTGCTGGGCCTTGATGGCGTCCTCGGTCTTGCCGGTCGCGTTGTAAAGCAAGGCGACAGTGTTGAACAACAGCGGCCTGATGCCCGGATCGGCACCCTCAACTTCGCCTTGAATCGCCTTGATGACGTCACCGGCCAGTGGCCCGATGTCGGCGCCCTGCTGGGACGCCCCATACATCGAATACCCGAATTGGCCAATTGCTTGAGCGCTCCCCTTCATTTCCGACAACTGTCCTCGATAGTAGTTGACGACATCATCGTCGATCATCCCACCCGATATCTTCAAGCCATTGCGGACTGAAAGCCAGTGATTGCGAAGCGGTTCGGTTCCAGCATTTTCGACCCGATCATCGACAATCTTCAAAGCCTCATCGAATTTTTCAGCACCAGCCAACATCGATATTTGCTCCATTGTTTGCTGAAACTCCTGTTGAGCTTTCATCTCCTCTTGGAACTTGTTGCGATCCCACGAATCGGTGACCACAGCTTCCAATGGTTCGTCCAAGTCCCCGGGATGACCAATCCACTCGATCAACCCCGTTTTGCCAACGATGAAGGAGGTGGGGATCCCCTGCTGATTCGATGCTTCCATGTAGTCGATGTGTACCGAACGATCGGGATCGGTGGTCAACGAGTAGGCAGACGTGATTTCGTCAAAAGTCTTGCCAACTTGCTCGTTTTCCTTACCAAGCAAATCCTTGACCTCGTCCAGTGATTCATCAGAAACACTGATCACCTGAACGTCACGACCACGGTACTTGTTTTGCAACTCGGCCAGATGCGGCATGCTGCCTATGCAGGGGCCACACCAAGTTGCCCAAAACTCGACCACGTAGACTTTACCGGCCTCGAATTTTTTGACTGGTTTGAAAAAACCATTGCCATCCTGGATCCAATGCTCGATATCCAGTGACGGTGCTTTCGATCCAATCCCTAGTTCTTTCTGGGCCCCAAGTTCCTTTGCGGGCGCATTGCGTGGTTCGATGGTCCAGGCAGCAACCGCCCAGCAAAGAACACAAGTTAGCATCAATCGTATTTTCATGTCGTAGGAAGTTCTGTTGGTGAGGTGGGTTTTCGACAGGCCATGATCGTAGTCAAAAACTGGGTCGGCTACGATTGATCGAAAGAAGAATCAAGCAGTTCTGTTAACGTCCGGGCGCGGTAGATGTTCCTGCCGCTCAGACACAGTATGCTACGCGACAATGGGCATTTTGGCCCAGACGGATCGACTCCGAGCGATCGAAAAAACGGATTTTCCCTGGCAAGACGGTAGCTCACAATAAACTGGCCAGGGTCTGAGCCGATCCGCCATAGACACTCGCCCGGGTGGGGGCTGCACAGGGTCCGTCAGCAGATTCATGCTCATTTGCCGTTCTTCGGGTCGGCATCCTGGTTGTCGGGCTTGCCCGCCGCCGCACCCTCGTCAGTTTCATCCGACTTCGTTGTTCTGCGACTTGTTCGCCGCGAGGTCCGTTTGGGCACGTTGTTGGGTTCACCGTAAATGCGATCAGTAGTGACCGTCACTCGATCGGCCTTCACTCTGGTTTCATCGGGAGGCTGGTAGAAACCAGCGACCGAAACGGCATCGCCTTCTTGAGCAAGGGACAGATTGTTGACTCGCAACTCGAACTCTGCGTCAGGCGCGAGCTGCACGCGAACCGGCCGGTTCCCCGCTTGCACGGCCATGATTCCAGAGGCATCCAAGGCGATGAGGGCACCGACTACCTTGCAGTCGGCAATTGGCTGGTTTTGTGACTGACGATCGGCGTAGACGCCCGGTACGAATCTCTCTCGCAGATGCCCAGGGACCTTGCCAGCCATCGGCTGAAATACTTCCACACGCGTGACGGGGGACTGCGGAACACCGGCCTGATTGAATGTCCCGGCAAAGCGAACGAGTGCACCTCGAGCGAGGAAGGCTGGCTTGGCGGTGGCAACGAATTGGAACTTCGACATGTCATCTGGAGGTTGCACCATGACTTCCGTGCCATCATCCTTGGTCACCAACAGCACGCCCCGTTGAAAGCTCTTTAACGCTCCTTTGAACTGCGTGACCATGTTCTGCCCGCCCTGCAGGAACGGCGGTTCCGCGTCAGCGATGCCTGGGGCGAAAAACAAGATCACGGGGACCGAAGGTTATCAAACAAAACAGATTTTTGAACATTGCGTCGCTCGCCAATTTGATGGAGTCGCCGAAGAGCCGGGTAGACGCCACCCATTGTACGGTTAGGTTGGAAGCTTGTCCCACAGGCGGATCTACTAGAAAAGGTCGTTTTCGCCGTGACACACACTCGACCGGATCACTTCATGCCCAAATCGACATCCACCTCTGCCTCTTCGTCCCCCAAGCGGATCACAACACGAACGCTGCAAAAAATGCGTGACGGGGGCAAATCCATTTCGATGCTGACTGCCTACGACTACCCGACCGCCGAGGTGCTGGACGAAGCCGGCGTCGACATCCTGCTAGTCGGCGACTCGCTTGCAATGGTCGTCCAAGGTCACGAGACGACGCTGCCGGCGACGATGGACCAAATGATCTATCATGCCGAAATGGTGGGGCGTGCAGCCCATCGCGCATTCGTCGTGGTCGACTTGCCCTTCCCGGAAGGACAATTGACGATCGAACGAAGTCTACGGTCATGCGCCCGCGTGTTGAAAGAAACCAAATGCCACGCGGTCAAGCTGGAAGGAGGCCGAGCAGGCGAAACGGATCGAGACGATCGTGACAGCCGGGATTCCCGTAATGGCTCATGTTGGACTGCGACCTCAAAACGTTCACGTCGAAGGCGGCTACCGAGTCCAACGCGACAACGAACAACTTGTTGCCGACGCCAAGGCCGCAGAGCAGGCAGGAGCCTTCGCGGTACTGATCGAGTGTGTCCCGACCGACATCGGTAAAGCGATCACTGACTCTGTCTCGGTTCCCACGATCGGCATCGGTGCCGGACCTCATGTTTCCGGACAGGTCTTGGTGACTCACGATATGATCGGATTCAACTCCGGTTACTTACCGAAATTCGTACGCCAATTTGCCGATGTGCGCGGCACGATCAGCGAAGCCGCATCCGCCTATTGCAAAGCAATTCAAGAAAGTAAGTTTCCGGGTAAGAAAGAGTCCTTCGAATGAGCTTCGGTTTACCAAACGCGAATTCGATCATGCCCTTTGAGGACCTTGACCAACTTTACGAGTCAGCGGCCAAAGCGTTTTGTCAACTTGTCGACGAAACACTGGCGGCCAAAGATATCGTGCGTGTCTCGCTCTCGGGCGGGTCGACGCCGAAGCGTCTTTACGAACTGCTATCCCTGCGTGACTTGCCTTGGGACATGATTCATTGGTTCTGGGGCGACGAGCGGAACGTGCCTGACGATCACGCCGAAAGCAATGCGAGGATGGCACGAGAATCTCTGTTGAATCGCGTCTCGGTGCCCGAAACGAACGTTCACACCGTCCCAGTCAATGTCGCCGATCCAGCGGCGGCGGCCGCTGCGTACGAGCAGACGCTGCGCCATCACTTCCCGGCGGACAAGTATCCGAAATGGGATTTAGTGCTGCTCGGAATGGGGGACGACGCACACACGGCATCGTTGTTCCCTGGCAGCAAGGCGACTCGATGAACAGGAGCGTTGGTTCGTCGAAAATTGGGTCGAAAAGTGGTTGCTGCTTTTCGGTACACGCTGACCGCCCCCGCGATCAATTCCGCGAAACAGTCGTGGTTCCTGGTCGCCGGGGAAGGGAAACGCGAAGCGGTCACGCACGTTCTTTCCAACGTTCGGCAACCCCGCATGTACCCATCGCAGCTGATTCAAGCCACGCGTTGGTTCATCACACGTGACGCGTTTACGGTTGCTTGAGTGCCTCGCAAAGCGAGGTCCCTCGGATGTCTCGGCCGATGGACCTCGATTGCGAAACTCGAGCGAAAGTTCCTCTAACCCGCCTGGGCAAGGTTTTGCTTTCGCAAGCCATCGATGTAGTCATGGGCAACGTTGATCACTTCGCGGTTGTAGAAGTTGTCGCGATAGATGACTTCATTACCGATCTGCTGCTCAAGCTCTTCCTCTTCATCCTCCTTTTGAGCGTCCAACTCTTTGCGGCGAGCCATGAAGGCACTCTCCTCCAATGAAACCGTGTTCAGTTCCTTTTGGCTGACATAAAGTTCAATACGGCGTAGCAGATCGGCAAACTCTTCGTCTTTCGCGATTCGCGCCGCGGATCGCTGGCGAATCTTGCCGATCAGGTCTGCCGGCATCATGCTGTATTGGTCATGCCGTGTCGCCTTGACGGCGTCATGATCGAGGGCGTACTTGAGGTCACTCTCGCCGATATCCATTTTCGCCGTGATGCTGGGAAGCACGACGTCGGCGGCGACACCCGTGCGTTGCGTGCTTTGCCCGTCGGGCAGATAGAACTGTTGCAGCGTCACCTTTAACGCTCCGAAGTTGGCGCGATTGTTGCGGAACAGCTGCTGACCTAAGTCCATTAAGGTTTGAACCGTGCCTTTCCCGTGGGTGGCCGGATCACCAACGACGATGCCACGCCGATAGTCCTGAATCGCCCCAGCGAAAATCTCACTCGCACTCGCGCTGAACTTGCTGGTCAAAACAACCAGCGGACCATCCCACGCTGTGCCACTATCTTCATCGGCATACTGCTGCACCGAGCCGTCCGAGTTCTTGACTTGAACGACTGGCCCTCGATCGATGAACAGGCCGGTCAGGTTGATCGCTTCAGTCAGACTGCCGCCACCGTTCTTGCTGAGATCCAACACGATGCCATCGACCTTTTGGTCGCGGAACTCATAAATGATCCGTCGCACATCTCGCGTGCTGCTTCGGAAATCGTGCTTATCTTGCCTGGCCGATTCCATGTCCAAATAGAAGCTTGGCAAGTTGATGTACCCAATCTTCAATGTGCCCGCGTCGGGCGTTGTGTGCTCGATGATTTCGCCACGTGCAGCCGATTCTTCCAGCTCGATCCGAGCGCGAACGATCTTATAGACTTCGACGTTGCCAACGCCTCCAGGCTTCACGCCCAAGCGTACGGTGCTGCCCGCCTTTCCGCGAATCAGATCGACGACGTCGGTCAAGGGCATTTCAACGATGTCAACCATTTCACCTTCGTCGCCCTGCCCCACGCTAACGATTGCGTCGTCCGTCTCCAGCTTGCCGTGTTTCGCTGCGGCGCCGCCGGGAATCACACGAGTCACAATCGTGTTGCCGTCCTTCTCTCGCAGTTGCGCGCCGATGCCATCCAGGTTCAAACTCATCGTAATCTGGAAGTCGTGCAGCGTACCCGCCGACATGTAAGTCGAATGCGGGTCATAGCCCGGTTGTAATCGCAGTTAAGAACATCTCAAGCAGATCGTCGCTGTCGGTCTGCTTCCAACGACGTGCGTACCGCGAATAACGTCTCCGCAGTTGGTCGACTGCCTCATCTCCCTCCTTCCCTTCGTCTTTCAAGTCAAGAAGGGCGTACTTGATTTGGCGACGCCAGCGATCGTTGGCTTCGGCGGGGGTCTTTGCGTAGCTGGCCGCCTCAGGATCAATGATGATCGACTCATCGGTGGTAAAATCGAATTTTCCATCGAGCAGACGCTTGTGCTACGGCAACACGTTCGTCGACGCGCTGGACGAACCGTCCAAAAATGTCGTAAGCGAGCGACAGGTCTCCCTTAGCGACCATGTCATCGATCAGCGTCGAGCTTGCCGCAAACTCGTCGATGTCGCTTTGATAGAAATAAAGCTTCAAAGGATCGAGCGAGTTTAGAAACAGGTCCAATGATCGCTGACTGATCGTGTCATTAAGCCCCTGAGCGGAAATGTGATTCCGAGGCATCAGGGTGGCGATCAGCCTTGCGATCACACCATCCTGTCGGGACGGTTGAGCCAACACGATCGGAGTCTGATCCTGTCCAGGTAACTGAACTTGATCCTGCCGCGATGCTTGCGATTCTGGGGGAGCAGGTGTGGCTGGGACCGGGACCTGAGCTTCCGCAGCCGGAATCGCCAGGCAGGCTGAACGCCAGGCAGCCGGCGATCCAGGCGACAACTCGGCTTGGTCGAACATGATCGTCACTCGAAACACCACCACGGGGGGGTCCGGAGGACTTGGCGAGTGAATGCAGGGGACGAGGGCTGTCCATAGTGGATTCCTAGGTAGATTTGTTTCAGACTCAACATGCGCGGAAAAGCGTAATCTGGCGCAAGGTGGGAAAATGCGTCATGCTCGATTGCCTGTCCAGATCGTATGGGAATAGTAGGAAAGCGACAATGATCGAGCAACTCCGTTTATTCGCCCAGTTTATCACCTCTGTTCGCGCAATTCGGCGTCAGAATCCCGATTTCGTGGATGTCTGAGTTAGACGCGACAATCCAAATGGCGGTCTGATTTCCCTGAAATCGTTCGCTCTAGAAAGACGTCGGCAGTGTCGGCAGGAGACCTGCCGTTGTGTCTGGCAGTGCAGTCACGGTCCACTGCGTCCCCGAGACCGCATAAGTGATGCGGAACAAAGTGGTGGTGGCACCAACGGTGTGGGAATAGGAATAGTCGACTGGAGCAGGTGGATCCCCGGTCTTGAGTCGATCGATCGCGGTTGCCAATACAGCGAGCGGACCGTCGGCAAAAGCCTCGCTTGCCATCCTTGCCTGTTCGACACGAAGGGCCGCGCTGAGTTGCCTTTGATGAACCGCAGCCAGCGCCGTTGTCGTCAGAATCAGCGCCAGCACGATCAGCAGCGCATAGCCGCGGCGACACGTGGGGCGTCGGCTCATCGGCCGACTCGATTCGCTCGTGATCACACGCCCACCGATCATGGCAGGTCCGCCGTTGCGAAGGAGTAAGTTTCAGCGAAATCGCCAAACGCAAAATCGATCGAGATGTCGATCCGGCCCCCGGCGACAACAAATTGGACGTCGTCGACGAAGCGTGCGACCGTGAAGACGTCGCCGCTGATCGCATCGGAACGAACCAGCCGGTTACCATCAAGCGAATAGATGATGACGCGGTCGGGGGCGATCCAATCCGCCGATGCGTCTTGATCGGCGTCGAAACAGAGACGCAGTTCATCGACACTGGGAACCAGTCGACCAACCAACCGCCACTGGTTGCGCTCGCCGGTCCGAAGATCCGGCGAGGATCCACCGAAATCGCGGCGAAACGATTCGATTGCCAGTCGAGCTTCGGCCGCGACTTGCGTTCCGGCGATATTGTCTGCCAGATGACGCGTGACATCAAATGCCACACCTGAAGCCATGATTGCCACCGCTCCGGCCATCATCGCGCCGATCGTGACTTCGAGCAGACTGAAGCCACGACGATTCGTTGTTCTGATTGGTAGTGAACGCATCACGGAGCCTCGAGTGTCGCGGTTGCTCCACCACCGACAGTCTCGGCGACAGAGACGACATCGAACGAGCGTGCCGAGCGAACGAGAATCGCATCAGCGAGAATGTAGTTCATCGCTCCGGGGCCATCGGTCAAACGCACGCGGACCGTGCCACTGTTGATTTGGACGACGGCCAATCGATCCCAATCGCGTCCGTTGTAGGAAACGTCCGAGGCCATGGTCTTTTGATTGACATTCACCGTGGTCCGCCATGTCGTTCCATCATGAATTTCGTGGGGAATCGCCGCGCCAAGCGACGTCAGCGGCGGATAGGACGTCAAGACTTCGTACTCGCCGACTGGCAATCCGCTGATCGTGAATTCAGCGTAAGAACCGATGTTTCCGTTCGACCGGTGATAGTGGGAGTTTCCAAGATAGGCGGGATAGTAATCCCACGCAAACCAATCGAAGGTATCAGCCGGGTCCTTATAGAAGGAAAAACTTGGCGTCCCGTCAAGATTGTCGACGACTTGCTCGAAATACGCATATGGCAGGATCGCACTCGTTGGTGTCACTGTTGCTTCAACGCTGGCGTACACCCCCAGTTTTCGCATCCAAGGATCGCCGGTTGGATTCAGGGCGGGCACATCCTCGGGAGGCAAGACGTCCGTTAGTCGACGCGTTTGCTTGGTTTGGACAACGGACATGGAATACAGACCAGCCATGCCGATCGCCAACAATACCATCGCCACTTGAACTTCCAAGTAGGTGGATCCCCGTCGATGGCGGCTTGCTGGAGTCATCTGTGTACGCAGTTGTGTTGCTGGGCGTCACTTAGAACGCGGGAGTCAGTACGGGTGTGGTTCCGCTAATCGTGCTGGCTGGGCCCGTCACGGTGCCAGCGATCACGCCGGTTTCGTCAATCGTAAAAGTGCCTTGCCAAGAACCTGTGTAGACCGGTGTACCGAAGGCATCAAATAATCTGCGCCGCGCCTGGGCCTGAAACGCGGTCGCGCTAGCACTCGCGATCGAGAATTCATACCTAGGTGAAGTCAACGTCAGGTCCTGGTCGACAAGCCCCTCGTCGACCAGGGTCTGAAGCGTCGTCGCGTAAGTGCGATTTTCGAGCCAATAGAACCGCTGCGCAGTATTCACCATGCGCAGTCCGGCGCCGGCCAGATCTGCATGTGATTGCTCCATCGTTCGCATCAGTCTTGGCGCCGTGAATGAAACGAGCACGGCCAAGATCGTCATCGTGACCACAACTTCGATCAGCGAAAAGGCACGACTGCCGAACCGGTGTCGACCAAGAAAGCGACTGGAAGCAGATGCTTTGACATCATTTCACGTTTCCTGCCATCTCGAACATCGGAATGTAGATCGCTAGCATCACCACGCTGATGACGGCCCCCATCACCATGATGATGCCGGGCTCGGCGAGCTTCGTGACACGCGACATGAATGCTTGTGTTTTTTCGCGGTAATACGGTGCCAGTTCTTCCATCACCGGACCAAGTTGAGCCGACTCTTCACCGACTCGAACCGCGTTGATCATCATCGACGTGAATAGGCCGGATTCTTCCAATCCATCAGCCAGAGCGCGACCGGCAGCCATACGATTCTTGGCATGTTCGATCGCGTCCCGGTAAGGCGGCTGACCGCGGAACACATCGGCGACCGTGTCCATCGTCTCCAACATGGGGACACCGCTGCGAAGCAACAACGCCAAGTTGGAGGCAAAACGATACATCGAGGCCTGGATGACCAGATCCCCAATGACTGGAATCGCCACCATGAAGCTGATCGCGCGGCGTTTTCCGTTTTCAGTTTTGAGCCACCGTCGCAGAAAGAATCCGCCAACACCCAGTCCAGCGAAGACGTACAAACCGTAGGCGGCCAAGAGATCACTCGCGTCGAGCACAAATAGCGTGATGTCAGGCAGTTTGGCCCCCATCTCTTTGAACATGTCGCCGAACGTCGGCACGACGAACCAGAGCATGACGATGACCACCAGGATGGCAACGAATACCAGCACACAAGGATAGATCATCGCGCCGACGAACTTGCTGCGTGTTTCGGCCGCCTCGCGGATCTGGCGGTTCAAATCGCAAAGTACCTCATCCAGTTTTCCAGTTGCCTCGCCGGTTGCGATCATCGCCACCCAGTGTTGGGGAAACATTTCGCCGGCGGCATCAGTGATCGACGTGTGCAATGGACTACCCGATGCGACCCGCTGGGCGACTTCGTCCATCCGCTGCTTCAATTGAATGCTTTGATTCTGCTCGGCGGCAATCTTCAGTGCGCGCAGCATCGGTGTGCCGGACGCTAGTAGCGAACCGAATTGTTGAAAGAATGTCATCTTGTCATCCAGCGACGCGCGCTTGTGCGGTTTTGCCGCGACGCGTGCGTGAGCCAGGAACCAGGAATCAAGTGACATGATGAATGTGGTATGTGAGGACTTGGATGGAACGGTTGGATCTGGGATCTGAATCGACTAGTGATCCACACAGATGCTGAGGGCTTCTTCGAGGCTGGTGTCGCCGGAGACCACTTTGGTGACGGCGCTCTGATGCAACAATTTCATGCCATCGGCGACGGCCGCACGCTGCATCGCAGCAACAGTCTCGCCAGCTTGGATCATTTCACTCAACTGGCTTTTGATCCGAATGATCTCGAAGACGGCCAAACGGCCTTTGTATCCAGTCTCGCGACATCGACTGCATCCACCGGGGCGGAAAATGACCGCCTTGGGGTTGATTTCGTAGCGTTTGGCTGATTCCGGATCGACCTGTTCGGGAATTTTGCACTCATCACACAGTCGGCGTAGCAATCGTTGGGCGACCAACAACCGAATTGTGCTGGACAGCAGGAACGGCTCGATGCCCATGTCCTGCAGTCGCGTGATACTGCTAAGCGCGTCGTTGGTGTGCAGCGTGGAGAACACGAAGTGACCGGTCAACGCGGCTCGCATGCAAATGTCCGCGGTCTCATTGTCCCGGACTTCGCCGACCATGATCACGTCGGGATCTTGACGCAAGAACGAACGCAGTGCACTGGCGAAAGTCAATCCAACCTTGGTGCGAGTTTGTACTTGATTGATGCCACCGAATTTGAATTCGACTGGATCCTCGACCGTACAGATATTCGTCTCGCTGTCGTTCAAATAGTTCAGACACGAGTAAAGCGTGGTACTTTTCCCGCTACCGGTTGGCCCAGTGACCAGCATCAACCCGTGAGGGCTGCGAATCGCTTCGGAAAGGTCTCGGTATTGACGCTCGTCCAAGCCAAGTGAGGTCAGGTCGTGCGGGAGCGAGTTCTTGTCCAGCACACGCATCACAACCTTTTCGCCATAGACCGTTGGGCAGGTGTTCACACGCATATCAACGCGGTGTTCGCCACTACGCAGTCCGATGGCACCGTCCTGCGGCAACCGACGTTCGGCGATGTCCATTTTGCTGAGCACCTTGAGGCGGCTGATCACCGAGTTCAACAGTGGCATCGGCGGCGGGGCGACCTCAGTCAACACACCGTCAATTCGGAGTCGCACACGGCAGTTGTCTTCGTAAGGCTCAATGTGGATGTCGCTGGCCCCTGTTTGCAGTGCTTGCTCGAAGATGCCGTTGACATAACGGATGATTCGACCGTCGCGTCCCGGTGGCGGCGCCTGATCGAGGTGAACGATCTCTCCGGCCTCTTGTGCGTCTTCGTCATCCAGGTCCTCGGGCTCATCGTCCACTTCCTCGAAGTTTGCCGAACTGGTGCTGGTGACCGCACTGGTCCACGAACCTTCTTCGTACAGGACACTGAGCAAGCGTTCGACGACCGAGAGCGTCGTGAACATCGGCCGCATCTGACGATCCGTCAGCAGTTTGATCTCGTCCGCAAGTAATAGCGAATCAGGCGAGAAGATGGCGACCTCGAGCGTTTGGCCATCGTCGCTAAGGGGTGCGATTAGGTGATCACGGCAAAGTCGACTCGGCAGAACCTGAGCAACCGACGGGTCAACCGGCGGTGGCGTGTCCTCCGGAGGATCGAACAACGGCATCAAGTAATGGCCGGAATAGGCCTGCGCGATTTGTCGTTCATCGGCCAACCCAGTGCGAATGATCAGTTCCTCGAACGAAACCTCATTCTTGCTCGGCGCATTGTAAAGCTCTTGCAGACGCTCTGGATCGAGTTGCTGCGTGGATCGAAGCAGACGTACGATAAGTGGATCGTCAGTCGATTGCTTCGATGCTGCGAATGAGCTTGTCATGATTGTATCTTTCGCTTAGCGATGTCGTTGTGTTGGTGATTCACGCATTGGGCGGTGGCGGCACGATGCCGACCGGTGCGGTGGGCGTGTTGCCCTCGGCAGCAGTGGGCGCGTGCTTCGCGGCGACTGGACGTGCAGTACCAGCCGGGCGAGGTCGGATTTCAGCCAGCGTTTCTTCGCAGCGAACAACGATGCGATCGGAATGGACGGATACGATTTCACATTGATGTCGATTCGCGTCGTTGGTGAGAATCAGATCTCCAGGCAGCCGAGGACGCCCGTTGAGTACTGCCCAAAGTCGATTGCCCATCATGGCGATGCCATCCAACTGCAATCCCGCTTGAATGACTTCGGGTGCTGGACCAGCCGGTGTTGTCGCCGCCACCAGTTTTCCGGTCTCGGGTTCGACTTCCATTTCATCGCTGGCAACCAGTACAGCCTCGAACGGATCGGCAGCCGGCTGGATGACAGGCGGATCGGCCACGTCCTCTGGTCGCCAGCGCACCGCATTGGCGCGGACCACGTCCTCGCCCAAGTCCAACGGCTCCGCCGGCGGCCAGCCGAAATAGAGTGCAGCGCCGAAAACGAGGATTGGTGGCAAGTATCGCTGAACAGTTGGGTTCATGACGCGTCCTTTATCATTTGCAGACTCACGCCCATCTTGGGCGTCGATCGGTCTCTTTCGGGCGGGCTGATGTCGACGGATTCAACGCGGATCAAGTAATGGTCGGCGTCGAATCGGTGCAGCAGCCCCATCAGTGCCTCGAAAGACCCATGCACGTCAATCGTGACGCGAACCGATTGCATTTGTCCTAGCTTCTCGGGTGCTTGGGCGTCGATCCGCATCAGGTCGACTGGCTCGCTGCGCACGATATCGATCAAATGTGAAACCACGACATCATTGCTTTGCCCTTTGACAATGCGTTCTTCAATCGTGCCAACATGGTCGCGAAGAAGCATCACCTCTTCAGCCGTTTGCACGGTCTTTCTCATGCGATTCAATTCGCGAGTGGTTTGCTTCATGCGTCCCTGGATCGGGTCATTGATCCCAAAACACATCACAGCCAGCGTCACGCCAGCCACGGCCATTCGCATCTTGAACGGGTCACGCAGTTTTGCGGCAACCTGTTCAAGTTCGCTTCGCCAGTCTGAATCCTTGCTCATGGACCTCTCCGCATGCCGCAGGGCTTAGCGGCCTCCCCTCGTTTTGGCAGTAAAGATGACCGCAAATTCCGCGCCGGCGACGCCTGTGTCTTGTGAACGTGTCCGGCGAACATCACTCAACTCGACACTGTCAAAGTGAGGTTTGACGGTGGCTAATTCGTGCAGCGATTCGGCCAAACCATCAAGCGACTCTGGCATTGACCCGTCTTCACCTAGCGCACACTCGGCTCTCAGGATCAGTGTCGAGGGTGCGACCTTCATTTGGCGGTTGCGACGCTGGCCCATAGGAGCCGAGCCGCGAATCTCCGTCAGGCGCATCCCCGTAGGTAGCGACTGAGTGATCTCGCCCAGCAGGCCACTCCATCGCACACGCTTTTCCAAGAACTGGCTAACCGCAGTCGCTCGAGCGCTGAGTCGATCTTTTTCCTGTGTTGGATTCGTCCCCCCACCAATCATCGGAGGAGCCCCGGAAACCAGTGCGGTGTGTTGATCTTCAATCTTGCCCAACTGCAACCAAAGAACGCCAGCCAAGACGCAGGCGGCGACCAGGTAAGCGATGATTTCTTTGTATGGGACGATGCGGCGAAGTTTCAAAGGATCGCGATGCTGTCGCACCAAGTCGAAGCCTTCGTCTTCGTCAGACAACAAACGATCGGCAAGTGCCTGAGCAACATCGGCACCAAGAAGTGTCGGGGTCGCCACCCAGCGGAAGTTGCCTCCGAGACTGTCGTTGAGCCATTGTTGATCGGTCAAAGCTTGCAACTCTGGTCTACCATGAATCACGACAGAATCAGGTGTGCGGTCGAGGCCACACGCGCCGGCGGCCGTTTCGAGTGAACGAATCGCCGATACGATGCCAGTCGCCTCGTCACCGGGGGGCAGCGGCAGTCGTTGCCAATGGATCGGCTTGGCACCGCGGCTCATCACGGCCAGCAGCTTTGAATCACCCAACAGCACACGGGTCGTGAGAGCATTGCGGCGCTCGCGACCCTCGCACTCAGGGGACACACCGATCAGGCAGGCCGCGGCCGGCTCGAGTCGTTGAAGTGAGTGATTTGAATCGGCAACAGCGGTTCGAATCGCTTCGATCCGTGGGATGGGTGCGGCGCATATGCCTGCGACCGTTCTCCGATCGGGTTGCCATTGAATGACGTCAATTGCCATTTGATCCAAACGCGTTGCAGTGCTTCGCAATGACTCTCGAAGCAAAACGCGTGGAGAAGCACTCGCGCCACCGGAGGCGATCGGACGCGTGGCAAAGTAGCATTCTTCGGTGGGTATCGCCGCGGCGACTGGCAGCGAAAGTTTGGCAGCGCCAAGTTCACTGAGTAGCTGGCCCATGGCAGCTGTGATGTCGCCGTCGACCACCGGAACCGTTGCGTGTTGATAGCGGACGCTGCCAAACAGTGTTTGCACCGCGCGGCATCCGTCCAGTGCTTCGACGCCGAATAAAACGCCGATCACATCTGAGCTGGATCGGTTGTCTCCGCCAGTCGCCATCTTGTCATTCCACCCGTGAAAAAGAGGGTCCGAAGTGTGATCGGACCTCGCGCAAGAAAGGATTGCATAAACGAGAAAAAATGGGGCGGTCCGCGTGAATCGCTCGGACCGCCCCACGACAGAACTCAGTACTGCAGTGGAGGTATGACCACGTCAGCAAGAATGCTGTTTAGGTGGCCTGCGGATTGATGTCCGGATCGATGTCACTGTTCAATGCATCGTAGCCGTCGTGCGTGAATGTCACGGTGTAGGCACCGTATCCGCTGCTGCTGCCGCTACGAGTCAACGTCAACGACCAGCTGTCTTCGAGACTTCCGCCACCTGCAGCGGAGATGGTGCCCACGCTGAAATAGGTCGGAGGAGTTTGTTCCATGTCCAACAGGTTGATGTCGGATGCATAAGTGCCTTGACGTGCTTGATATCGCTCTTGAGCGGCGCGAACGCTGGCCAAGTACTTGAATGATTCGGACGCCTTGCTGCGCTCGACACTTTGCAGTAGACGTGGGACACCGAACGCGGCCAAGACACCGATGATGATCACAACAACGGAAAGTTCGACCAGCGAGAAACCCTTGCGGGCACGAGCTTGTGGAAGGGCAATTGCGTTTGCCATGGCTTGTGAGCCTCCAAGATTTGGACTGAGGATTTTGTCTGTCTAAACACACCACCTTCCGTGCCTTCACGTTGAACCGGTGGTGTACGTCCCATCAGCAATTGAGGGACATTGAATAGTTACCTCAACCCATGCCACCAAGCGGACGCAGGCGTTGTTTTTTTTGGCAGGTCGCTGATGAACAGCGAACACCTGAGGCTTGTATCGATTATCCGATTACGGCGATTTGGGGCGTCGAATCTAGAAACGAAACGCTTCGGCATCCCCTTTGGGAGCCGGCTGATAGCTGTGCGGTTCCATGCTGCTGGCCGCACGTCCCTGGCTTAAGCTCCGCACGGCACCGGAATATCCAAACAACTCTTTGAGTGGGGCGTGTGCCGTGATCACAGTCATCGCGCCGCGTGTCTCCGTCCCGGCAATGATCGCCCGTCGCTGCTGCAAATCACCAACGATCTCTCCCATGTAATCTTCCGGCGTGGTCACTTCGACCTTCATAACCGGCTCCAGTAGAACTGGGCCCGCTTCCTCAAGTCCTCGATCAAAGGCATCCCCGGCGGCGATCCGAAAAGCAACTTCATCGCTACCCTCTTCATGCGACTCGGCATCGTAGACCTCGATTTTGACACCCGACAATGGGAAACCAGCAAGCAATCCACCACCAGCGGCCCGTTCACGCAACTCCTCCATCGCTGCTTGTCGCAGTGCGGGAGGCAATGCAATCTCAGGCGGCAAGCGATCAAATACCAGGACTGGTGCCGACACGTCTTCCAATGGTGAGACCCGCACACTTAACCGCGCGAACATTTGGGTCGCGCCAATCTGGCGATTGCACTGCCCGACTACGTCGGAGGTACCGCCAATCGTCTCTCGATAATTGACCCGAGGTTTGTAGAACTTGACATTCAAACCAAAGTCACGTGTCAATCGGTGTTGAATTACCTCCAAATGCAGCTCGCCCATGCCGCTGATTAACGTTTGCCCGATTTCTTCGTTCTCGACGGCTCGGAAAGTCGGATCCTGACGCCGAAGCATGTCCAGGGTTTCTTCTAACTTCTTCTTGTCGCCCGTATTCTCTGGCTCAATCGCCATCGAAATCACAGTATCGGCAAACTTGATGCTGGGCAGCTCGATTACCTGCTTCGAATCACAGATCGTATCGCCGGTGATGGCAAAACGCGGACCGATCACGCAGCAGATATCACCGGCGCTAACCGAATGAATCTGGCCATCGCGGTTCTTTTTGGTGGCATGGATTTGCCACAGTTGGGCGATGTTCTCTTTCTTGTCCTGATTGGGGCACTGAACTCGGGTGTTTTGTTTGAGCTCGCCGCTATAAACACGAATCCAATAGTTGTCGCCTGTTTTGGCCGGCAAGATTTTGAAGACCAATCCGCAAAACGGTTCTTTCGGATCAGGTTTCCTCGACAATGTTTTGTCTCGGTTGTTCGGGTCGACACCTTCGACCGGCGGTCGATCGAGCGGACTGGGCAAGTAGTTCCCGACCGCGGTCATCAAAGGCTGTATCCCGATTCCGTGGAGTGCCGAACCGCACAGCACCGGTTGGATTTTTCGCTCGATGCAACCATGTCGAAGTGCCGCCAAGATCACGTCGCGCGGCACCTCTTTTTCCTCCATCGCTAAATTCGCGGCTTCTTCGCTCAATTCATAGATTGCCTCGAGCAT
The DNA here is from genome assembly GCA_963704055.1 of Pirellulaceae bacterium. Classification (GTDB taxonomy): domain Bacteria; phylum Planctomycetota; class Planctomycetia; order Pirellulales; family Pirellulaceae; genus Rubripirellula. Next base: position 144,720 of record CAVPGW010000003.1, read on the forward strand.
CTGCTCGCGATACAGCAGGGCCTCGTCCTGTAATTCCTCCGGTACCTCGCCCTCTTTAACTTCCTTGCCCTCGGTTCGAGGATCGAACTCGAGTAACTTCATGTTGATCAGATCGATCACGCCGCGGAACGGATTGGCGACATGTGCCGGACCTTGTCCAACAGGCAACTCGATCGCCACCGGCTTGCCGCCCAATCTTGGCTCGATGTCGTTGAAGACCGCCTCAAAATCCGCCCCCTCACGATCGAGCTTATTGATAAACACGATGCGCGGCACGTTGTATCGGTCCGCTTGCCGCCAAACCGTTTCACTCTGGGCCTCGACGCCTTCGCGTGCCGAAAAGACAACAACCGCTCCATCAAGAACTCGCAGGCAACGTTCAACCTCGGCCGTAAAATCGACGTGGCCCGGCGTATCCAACAGGTTAATGTCAAAATTTTGCCAGCTGTATTTGACGCATGCGCTGAAGATCGTGATGCCACGCTCCTGCTCTTCCGGATCATCGTCGGTGTCGGTCGTCCCATGGTCGACTCGGCCAACTCGATGCTTGGCTCCACTGAGGAACAGCATCCGTTCAGTCACGGTCGTCTTACCGGCGTCGATGTGCGCGATGATGCCGATGTTGCGTAGCTTGGAGATATCAACAGTCATGATTCGGTCGGTAGAGATGCTGGATGATGGCTCGATTGTCCCCAATCGAGGAATTCTCGGCTGCTGGCAGCCAAGCCATACTCATGGCTTGACAGAGGCGTAAGGTTAGCGTGGCGCACGAAAAACCGCGACACGGAGTAACCGTGCCGCGGCCGACTTTGACTTTCGTTAGCTGGTTTCTACCAAGCGAAGTGAGCGAACGCTTTGTTAGCGTCGGCCATGCGGTGCGTGTTTTCCCGCTTGGTGTAGGCTACGCCTTCTTTCTTGTAGGCGGCCAACAGCTCGTCGGCAAGCTTCAGGTGCATGGGACGCCCCTTCTTGTCACGAACAGCCCCCAGAATCCAGCGAAGAGCCAAACTCTGCTGGCGTGCACGGTTGACCTGCATTGGAACCTGGTAGCTAGCACCACCGACCCGCTTGCTACGCACTTCGATGTATGGCTTGACATTTTCAACAGCCGCCTCGAAGACCTCAATCGCCGAGTGATCGGACGACTCTTTTCGACGGTCGATCTCTTTCAAGGCATCGTAGAAGACTTTCTGAGCCGTTGTTTTCTTTCCATCAAGCATCAAACAGTTGATGAACTTTCCGGCGAGCATTGAGTTGTGACGCGGGTCGCCCTTCAGTTGCGTTCGGCTGGCAGTGATTCGTCCCATCGTTTGCTTTGGCTATTCTTGTTCGAGTGCGGTGTGTTTCGGTTCTACTTCTTTGCGCCGTAGCGACTGCGTGACTGCTTTCGACCCTCGACGCCCAGAGCGTCTCGCGAGCCGCGAACGACCTGATAGCGAACACCCGGAAGATCGCGGACACGACCACCGCGTACCAGCACGATCGAGTGCTCTTGAAGATTATGACCTTCGCCTGGAATGTAGACAGTGACTTCCTTGCCGTTGCTCAAACGAACTCGCGAGATCTTTCGCAGCGCCGAGTTGGGCTTCTTGGGCGTCATCGTACGTACCTGCAGACAAACACCCTGTTTCTGCGGGCATTTCTCCAGCACTGGCGACTTGCTCTGGCTCTTCTTCAGCTTGCGTCGTTTACGGACAAGTTGGTTAATGGTCGGCATTGAACGTGATTTCAGGTGTGGGGCGTTCCACGCAAATAAATGAACTCATCCGGACCTCCAGCTTGGGGGCGGCGGATCGGTTCTGGTCCGAATTGGAGCAAAAAACGCGTTTTTCTTTGCAGCCAAACCGCAAAGTATCGCCGTAGCGAATTTTCTGTCAAGAGCTTCGCACCAGCTGGAGATAGTCTCGCAGTGGCCGGATGCTCGCTTGATCTTGCTTCCATTCGAAAAACCAAGGTATGACGCACGGGCGAGAAAACGTCAATTCGCCGCTTTACACGGATGCTTGGCAGGATGCCCCAACTGAACCTTTCCTCATTTCCACCCCAAAATCGTGGGAGGGCGATCTTGCTGGCATTGTGCCTCACCGTGACTGCGTGCGGCTGTGCGTCGCCCTGGCGAGCCAAATCGGACGAATCAGATCCGGAGACGGGTTTGCGCGAGTTGATGAAAGCCCCGGCACTCCCCGATCTAGTTCGCGATGCAACCGTTCCTCACGGTATGCACTCTATCCGTGTGGACGGAGTGGGGGCCGTCAACGGACTTCCAGGAACCGGCGGTCCAGCCAATCCCTCTATTTTTCGTGACCAGCTTCTCGAGGAAATGAAACGCCACGATGTTGCCGATCCGAACCACTTTTTGGAGCGAAACGATACGGCATTGGTTCGCGTCCGTGCGTCGATTCCGCCGGGAGCGCGACGTGGCGACTCGATCGACATCCGCATCCTGGCCCCAAAGGAGAGTCAAGTCTCCGATCTGCACGGTGGTCGGTTGCTCGATACGAGGCTGCGGCAGCAGCAGATGTTGCAGAACGCAGTTCGTCAGAGCGACGTCATGGCGATTGCCATTGGTTCTGTGCTAACGAGATCCGACTTTCAGCCGGGCACCGACGAAGCGCTGCGGATCGAAGGCAATATTCTGGGCGGCGGGCGCGTGCAAATTACGCGCAAACTAGGGCTAGTCTTACGCCCAAAATACCAGCACGCAAAAATGGCCGCCGCGATATCGGCAGCGATCAACCGCCGCTTCTACTTCTTTGACGGGACCACGCGACGCGGGATCTCCAAGGCAATGGAGGACGATTTCATTGAAATCGACGTTCATCCTCGCTACCGCGACAACCTGGGTCGGCTGATGGATGTGGTTCAAGCGATCGGTGCTGAACCTGAGTCAGCAGAGACGCAGGCAAGACTTGCGGATCTGGCAGATCGGCTCAGCAAACCCGAAAAGGCTCGTGATGCCGCGTTACAGTTGGAATCCATCGGCGAAAGCGCCGTACCCACTCTCTTGGAAGGTGCCCGATCGACCAACCCCGAACTCCGGTTCTATGCGGCCGAAGCGCTCGCTTACCTCGACCGCAGCGAATCCATTGAACCGTTGGAATCGGCGGCCAGGGAGATCGCCGCATTTCGTCCGCAAGCCTTACTTGCGTTACAAGGCCTCGACAAACAGTCCGCAATCGACGCCTTGCAGCGTTTGATGAACGAACCGAGTATCGAGACTCGGTATGGTTCGTTCTGTGCCATCCGACGTCGCGTGGATGGCAAGCGAACTCTTTCAGGTCGCCCAATCGGTTCGTTCTGGCTCTACAAGGTTCCATCCACCGCGCCGCCCGCGGTCGTGGTATCTCTGCGCGAATCGCCCGAAATCGTGCTGATGGGCAACACCACAATGGTCAATATCCCACAATTCATGATGGGCCCGGGCGGTTTGTTGATCAAGCCGGATCCGAGCGAAACGAACCAAATACGGATCAGCCGCTTCCAAGCGGGAAAGGATGACCAACGAGCAACCGTCTCGAATTCGATCAGTGCGTTGATCGAAGGCATCGTCGCCGTCGGCGGCGGTTACGGCGACGTGATCGCAGTGCTAAGAGCAGCCAAGGACGAGGGATACATGACCGAGCAGTTGGCAATTGACCCACTGCCGAAGTCATCACGGCTTTACTTTCGCGACGAGGAATCCGACGAGGAATCCGACGAGGATGCGGCGACGCCTTCCGAAAGCGAAGCGGATGCGGTGATCAACGACGCCGCTTCGTAGTCGTGCGGGAAACGAGTATTCGTAGGCCAGGACCTGTCCTGGCAGCCCGGCGTATGCGGTTTGTCGCCAGGACAGGTCCTGGCCTACGCCGATCGCACCCTTCCGGGGAAATACGGATCGAATCGAAAACTGTGAGTTGACATCGAGCAGGGGGCAACGCAATCTACTATGCGTCATGCGTCACCTCAGCACTCTTTCGGCGATCTTCGTCTGCCTCCTCGCACTCGGATGTCCGCTAGCCCAAAACCCGGTCCAGCCGGCTGCGCAGAGCATTGACCAGTTGGAACCGCTGGATCAACTGGTTGCACGTACACTCGATGACAACCTGCGTGATCGCAAACTCTCCACGGACACTCACGGCGCCTGGCAAGTTCTGCACGGCGTGTTGGCGTACGGCGACCAATTCACCATCGAAACGCCCGCGGGTGAAACGTCGGCGATTGAGTACCTGCTCGATGGAAACAGGGTCGACGGTTTCGAGCCAGCCAGCGGTGACCTGATTGGCGATCCTATGCGTCATGGGTTGCGTATCGATTTGCAGCCGGGAACGAAAACGGGGCAGGGACACCGCGATCAATGGCTCGCCGTCATCGCACAGTGTGAACTACCATTGCAAACCCAACTCCGCGCGGACGGGCAGACGTTTACGATTGAAGATTGGGTTCGTCAGGCCGAACACGACGTGCCCCGGAATTTGGAACTTGAATTCAGCTGGTCCCTGATCGCCCTGACGGCCTATCGCGATACCGACCACCGCTGGATCGCTCGTGATGGAGTTGAATATTCAATCGCGGAACTGCTCGAATCAGAATTGCAGCAGAGCATCCCGACGAGCGTCTGCGGGGGTACGCATCGCTTGATCGGCGTGGCAATGGCGCTGAATAAACGACGTCGTGAGGGCAAGCCGATCAACGGCGCTTGGGCTGATGCGGAAACACTGCTGAGCGAAGCAGTTGCCAGTGCAGAGATGAACCAAAACCCCGACGGTTCATACTCGGTCGCCTACCTGCACCGCCCCGGCTGGACACGTGATTTAGGGGAATCACTTGGCACAACGGGACATGTCTTGGAGTTCTTAGCGCTGGCTGCACCCGACGAAACGCTTCACCAGCCTTGGGTCGAGCGAAGTGTGCGGCGTCTCTGCCAAATTCTCGCTGAGTGCCAAGACGTCGATCTCGAGTGTGGCGTGCTGTACCACGCGTTGCATGGACTGAGCGAATATCAAAGCCGCATGGACAAGATCAACCCCCTGCCCTGAACGCCCAGTTCATGTTGGACGAATCGCTCAGAACCTGCTTGAAAAAGGGGGCTGATCCTCTCGAAGTCTGGTTCGCGGCCGCTCACGGGCAATGAATCCCACGCACATGGTGGCGTCAGGTTTCTCTGGAAAAGGGTCAGACCCCTGGTTCAAACCGTTCTCAGACATCGACCTCGAAAATCGCTTCGATCTCGACCGCGATATCGCCGGGAAGCGAATTCGTGCCCAGTGCACTGCGGGCCGCAACTCCGGCGTCCTCGCCGAACACGTCGCGGAACAATTCGCTGCAGCCGTTGATGACTGCGGGTTGCTGGTTGAACCCGTCGGTACTGCGGACCAATCCGAGCAGCTTGACCAAACGTTTTACCTTGTCGAGGCTGCCGAGACCCAATCGCAGCGTCGCCAGAATTCCTAGTCCGGTCACTTGTGCCGCTGCGTAGCCTGCCTCTACGTCCATGTCCAACCCGAGCCGACCGGTGATCAACTTACCGTTTGTCTGTAGCGGCCCATGGCCGGACAGGTACGCCATATTGCCGGCGATCACGATTGGCTTGTAAACGCCCATCGGCTTGGGTGCCTTTGGCAATTCGAGTCCCAGTTCTTTTCAGTCGCGCTTCGGCACTCATGTCGATTCTCCGTTTTGGCGGGTTTCACTTGTTCGCTAAAAGATCCTGTTACGGACTCGGATCGACAAGGGGACTCAACGTGCACCGCCGTTACATGCTCATTATTGGATTATTCGTCAGTGGCGTTGCGATGTACAAAACGGGAACTTTTGATTCGGCGATCAAGGTCACTCACTGAAGTATCCGAACCAAAGAGCATCCCTCTTTAGAGAATCAAGCCGCAAGGCGTCCCTCCCCAGCGACGCTCCTCTGTCGGAGACCCCCTGTCGATGTCCTCTCCATCCGCCCGCATGTCCGTTGTCCTGCCAGTCCGCGACGGCGCACACCGAATCGCCAACCGCGTCGAACGCCTGCTCGAAGCGTTGTCCGACATGACTCACGCAGCCTCGGAAGTCATCGTCGTGGATGATGGCAGTAAGGACGAGACGATGGAGGTCCTGGACGAACTGAAATCTCGTTATCCGCAAGTTCGCATCGTTCGTCATAGTCGGCCTCGAGGGATGGAAGCCGCCGGACAAACCGGTCTGGAACGCGCGACCAGTGAACTCGTCTTCATCCAAGAGACCGATACCACGGTCCGCATCGAGGACATGCGCCGCTTGCTTCGCATGAGTGAGGACAGATCGATTGTGGCGGCTCGTGCCGAGAGCACTCCAAAACCATTGTCGGCTGCTCTCATTCGCCGGCTACGGGCATGGGGCACGAACGCTGACCAGCAAGTGGAGGCACAACCGGCCACAGTAGAAAAATCAAGCTTGCAGATGATCCGACGCCCACATTTGCAGTCATTGGCCGGACCCAAAGGCGGCAAGTATCGGCTTCAGGGTGAGACCCTGCACTCAACCTCGATAGAAACGGTCTGACAAGCGTTTCACGAATCGTCCGATTCTCAGCCAGTTGGCGTCTCGGGGATCACGCCGGGACGTTATCATGTTGCTGCCCAGAGACGTGGATCATTCCGCGTGAAGGTGTCTCGATAGCATCCGGAGCTGCCGATGAGTCGCAGGCCTTGGAAACGTTGGCTTCGCTTTTCACTTCGCTCGTTGATCGTTTTGTTCCTGCTTGCGGGCGTAGCGTTTGCCGCATTTCACTACCGCTTGCGTAACGCCGAGCGCCAAGCCGCGACCGTGGCTCGGCTGAAACAATTCGGCGGCTACATTCGCTACGTGGATCATCAGCAGGTCGTTTCCGCGCGGCAGGAAGCAAATCTCCTCACCGCTTGGTTAACGGCGCAACTCGGCTTGGACTTCTTCCACGATGTTGAGACCGTTTGCATTGGCAGGCGCGGCGAAATTTCGGACGACGACTTAGAGTCGATCTGCTACTTACGCAACATTCGTTCGGTGCGACTTGGCAGGACCGCGGTCACCGACGATGGGTTGCAACCAATGACAAGACTCAGCCAACTACGCAGATTCAGCATCAGCAGTCCGCATATCACCGACCAAGGAATGGACCATCTTAGCCGGCTGCATCAGCTGGAAACGCTGACACTCGTCGACGTTGGTCTCACCGATTCGGGTTTGGCGAAGCTTGCTTCACTGAGAAGCCTGGAATTCCTGGCTCTCAAAAAGACGAAGGTATCGCGACACGGCGTGGCAAGTCTGCAATCGGCTCTCCCAGACTGCACAATCGAGTTCTACAACGCACGGTTTTAAGATTCCGCCAGCATCCTTCGACTCAACCCGATTCCGAAAACAATTCCTGCAGTTCGGCTGCCCATGCGTCCCAGTCGTTCGCCGCAGCTTCGAAGTTGACTCGCATCCAACGGATTGGTTGCGTGGGCAACACACGCGGTGGGAACTTGCTGCCACGGCTAATCGGTAGCTGGCTGCTGTCTCCCATCGCTAATCGATCCTCCGTTTCCGGTCGCACCAAGTAGTCGGCCAGCAACCCTGCAGCAACCTGGTGCGGCGCGTGGCGAAGCACGGCAACGGTATTGGGGATTCGCAGCGTACCGGGCTGATCCGAAGCTTGATCTGGAAACACGATCGCCACCGGTCGGCCGTTGTCCTTTTCGATAATCGCGTCGTCGGTGTCCGTCAGACCCCAGGCAACGCGGCCTGACGATACTGCCAAAGCAACCTGCTTGTTCCCCGACAGGATCACCGCATTGTCACGGATGCTGTGCAACTGATCGATTGTCGCCTGTCGCCCTTGAAGCTCGCGGAGCACAGCGAAATGGGTTGCGGTCGTTCCGAATAGCGGCCTCGCCATCGCGCACTGCTTGGCCCATTTTGGGTCGGCTAACTCGGACACCGAGCTGGGGTAGTCTTGCGGTTCCTTGATCAGGTCCGTGTTAACGATCAGGACTCGGGCGCGAGCTGCGAATCCGCACCACGAACCATCGCTGGCAATCATATCGGGCGGATACCCGGGCTCGACATCCCACGAACGCGGCTGCAACAGTCCAAGTTTCTGCAACCGTAGCGTGTGCATGATCTCGTTGTTCCAAAACAGATCACAAATCGGAGCTTCTTGTTCAGCGATGATCAGATTCACCAATCCGACGGTCTTCGTTGACTCGACATCGAACTTTGAAATCACGCCGGTCTCGTTATCCGTCGATCGCTCGAACGCATTCAAAATAGGGAATGCAAACTCCTGATCCAGCGCCGAATACACCACAACGTCGCTCTCAGCACGGGAAACGCATCCGCACGTGCTGGCGAGCGAAACCGCCAATGCGGATGCCACGGCGATCGCGACGGCAAGATCCAAGCGGCGAAACGATGTAGAATGGTGTGATGAATCAAACACGGATTATCTTTCTGTTAGGTTGCTGTTTCACGCTGGCGCCGGTTGTTGTTCCGGCTCCGGTTGGCGTTCTGGTCCCGGCTGGTGTTCTGGTCCCGGCTGGTGTTCTGGTCCCGGCTGGTGTTCTGGGCGGCGAGTTGATTGAACGCGACGGTCGCTTCATTCATCTGACCACCGATCTCGATTCGCCCCAGGAAGCCGAAGCGTTGGTCACGTCCTTCGACGCAGCGGTTGCTCAATGGATCACGTTTTGGAGTCTTCCTGAGGACGCTCTGGCAAACTGGAAGGTCGACGCTTGCCTGATCCGTGACAAAGCCAGGTTCCAGCGACAAAGGTTGATTCCAAGACGGGTCCCCGATTTTCCCTTCGGCTACGCGTTGGGCAACAGGGTCTGGGTGCTTGCACAACAAAGCGAGTATTACACAAGACACCTGTTGCTGCACGAAGGTGTCCATTCGCTGGTCTTTTTCCAGTATGGAGGCGCCGGCCCAACCTGGTTCATGGAGGGAACGGCTGAATTGCTGGCGACTCATGGCGGAAAAGCGAAAACGATCAAGATCAACCAGATTCCCGCGAGCCGGGATGACGTGCCCTTTTGGGGGCGGTTCAAGCTGATGAAACAGTTGCGTGCCGAGTCGGTCGTGCCCACTTTCGATGCCGTGATGGAGTATCAACCGAATCTGCTGGGCGATGTTGAATCGTACGGCTGGAGCTGGGCAGCCGTCATGATGCTGCATGCCTATCCCGAGTACCAGGACGCGTTTTTCGCCGCCGCATCGAACGGACGCGACAACGGTCCTGGATTCAATCGGAAATTCAGGGAGAGCCTACAAGGTCAGTGGCCAATCGTAGCCGCCCGCTGGCGGTTGGTGTGTCACGATCTGGACTACGGCTTTGACTGGTCGCGCGAACGTGTGGCGCTATCGGCAGCGGATCCGCAGTGGGACGGACGACCGATCAACTTTCGAGTCGCTGCGGACCAAGGCTGGCAATCGATTGGCGTTCGCATCCCGGGTAAGACCAGAATCAAGCTGTCTCCCACGGGGAAAATCACCTTGGCCGATCGTCCGAAAGCATGGATCAGCGAGCCGGCGGGAATCACTTTTCAGTATCATCGTGGTCGCCCGCTCGGTGAGCTCACCGCATGTGTCTTGCCGAACGCTTTTGATCCTCAAGATCGATTGCTGCCGCCTCTGGACATTCGCCCGATCGACAAGGAAACGACGCTCGAAATCCCGCAGTTCAGTTGGCTGTTGCTGCGCGTCAACGACGATGTGGGGAAGCTTTCCGACAACGCGGGGGAATACGAAGTACAGATCACGCGATAAGAATGTCGCTCGGTTGTCCCAACCGAGAGTCTAGCAATCACTCGTTTGGGACAAAGGAGCAACAATATATTCACTCCCCCTTCTCCAACATTTCATCGTAGGCCGCAACCGCGTCTTGCAGCTCGATCAGAGCAAGCTCTTCATACCCATCGTGCATGGGATTAAAAACCTGCATCGAGTGAACGTTCATCTCCCAGAGTTCTCCTAACGTGTCTCGGTAACGTGACCGACTCATGATCGGGACCGCCGGCTGACCGCTGTCGGCGATTTTACAGACGCGCGCCACCCAGGGGATACTCCGTACATTGTCTGCTTGCCCGGCGGCGTCGCGATTACGTTTGTCGGTGGCAACCTGCTGAATGATCTGCTCGCGATAAAACGCATCCGCGGAACTCTGCGTCGCTCGTTTGCTGGCATCCCAAAGTGCGTGCCAGACTGCGTCACTGGCATAGGCGATCGGATTGGTCGCGTTGAAGTGCCTCGGTCTTAGCTCGGGGAGATTCACATTACCAACGAAGGAGCGCACCGGATCGCTCTCGCTGGAAAACACGACGTGCCAATTCGTGACCAGGCATTCGGGAAAGATATCGCGGACCGGCTGGGCGAAATGATCGTCGTAGAGAGAGACGTAGCGTTGCCAGGCGTCGTCGCGCCAAGCGGCTTTGTCATGCAAAATCTCCGCGGGAAGTTCCCGGCGACAGCGTTTGCAATGCCGCAGTTGATCAAACAGGTGTGACCATGGATATGGGTCGCCCTCGTAATCCACCAGCACGGCGCTGACTCGCACACCCGCGTCGCGAAACTTCTGCAGCCGCTGCCGCGTGTTCGTCGCCAGGACTTTCCATCCATCGATGCGATGCGGGCAAGCGCCATGCCATTGGGACGAGTCCTCTTTTCCAAACCAAGGCTGCTCGTAGGAAAAGTCAAATTGGTGCGCCCAGTCCTGCACCAATGAGTAGGGCCAGCTGTCCGTTCGTCCCTCCATCAAAATGACCGGCATGCCAGCCTGCTGGAGAGCTTTCGCCGCAGGAATCATCGACTCGGACAGTTGCAGGTGCTGACAGAGACCTCGGGCACGCAAGACCTCGATCTCGCTGACCTCAAGCGGCTGAAAGCCAACGCCGTGCCACATGATCATGGGCATCCGATCACCAGGGTCATTCTTCAGCGGCGGTATCTCGCGCGCGATGACGTCGATCCAACGGCTTGTCTTGAGCTCCAAAGCACGCGGGCGGCTGGTCTCCTCCAGCAACTCCGGCTCGGCGGCAGACAGCACCACGCCGATCCGAAGCGTGAAAACAACAACGCCAAAAAGAAAAAATAGTCTTGTCATGAATCAGCCATCCATCAACGCTTGGCTGACTTCACGCTCGAAGCGTTGCCGGCAAGCGAGAGGAAATGAACTCCCAAGGCTTTGGCCCATGTCTGACTCAGACACGCGAGTCGCTGATCTTTCGGCAACGCTCGTAGCGAGTGAGACAAACCGTTGAACCGATCGATTGGAACCGACAGTGATTCCGCGACCAACTCATGGATGTACGCACTGTTGGTTCGATGCGCGGCATACCCGTGCGCCGCTGATCGCTGATCCTCGCCAGTGAGCTGCTCGATGATCTGATTGCACCAGCCATCGATCGCGACAGCGGATGCTCCACATGCGACCAGCTTGGCGGCATCGTCGGCTGTGATTTCACCCGGCACAACCCAGAGTGGAAACCCCCTGGCACTCGCCTGATCCACCAGTTGCCTTGCATGCCGAGTGATCTGCGCCAACTGGAGGCCGGAAAGGGGCAGGTCATCCAGACGCAAGATCAGTCCATCCGGTCTGTTTGCCATGATGATCGGCAACTCATCCTGCAACCGATGCGGGCCCATGGAAACGAACACGGCCGCGGTCGGTGATAGCACGCGAAGCTGGTTCAGCTTCGACGTCAAATGCTGCAGCGAAGCGACGTCGGGTGGAAACGTGGCTGAGGGAACCCATTTGCCGCCCGCCAGAGGCTGATCGGCGGGAGTTGCTTCCCAGCGTTCAATCTGTTCTGGACTGTAGGCGAAACGGCCGGACGAATCTCGGTTCATCGTCAGTCGAACGTCGATGATCCTGGCTCCGTCAAAATCACGATCACACAGCCCGTATCGTTCAGGTCGATAGGGAACAATTCGAGGCAGCGGCTCGAAGGCTTCTGCCGAGTCATCCGTATCCTCGTCTTCGCTTTCCTCCCGCTCGGAGGCATGAAAACCTGGTTGCTCATCGGGACCCGAAAGATCGCGGCGCAAGGCCGACACCAAGACTCCCAACTCGGCAACGGCCATCGCGACCACATCGGCTGCGTCGGTGCTAATGTCCTGCCAAGGCGGGTCATACCAAAACAACGGCAGGTCGATTCCAACGGTCACGCCGTCCGCTCGCTCGATCTGCCCACGCTGGGACTCCGGGGGCGGACCTGACCATGGCGTATCGGTCGGTGGCGGCAAAAAACAGAGTTGGTCTAAACGGTCGTTCATTCGTGCACTTTCTGCATCGCAGGCTGATGGTCAATGCTAACGCCAATTCGGATTGATCTCACCACGCTGTGATTTTTCTGCCCGCAGCACGGCTTCGGGCACAATCCGACGAAAATCCTTGGCGTCCCCACGGATCGATGCATTAATCAATAACAGTCCCAAGCGAAGTTGCTCACGCTTTCGCAGCGGCGCCTCGACCACGCCATCAGCCAAACTCTTGGCCTTGCCGCGAATGAAGACCGTCACGTTGCTCATCGCGTCTCCCAGATCCTCGCCCGCGTCGCCGCCGATCACGATCATGCCTCCCAACGCTCCAACTCCCGCTTTATCACCGACGCTTGAGCGAACAAAGATGCCTCCGCCGCGCATGCCTGCGCCGCATCGGTCGCCGGCAGCTCCGTAGATCGCAAGTGTACCGCCCGTCATCGCGGCGGCCGCCCCCACGCCGGCGTCGCCGCGGACCCGAACCGCTCCGCTGATCATCCCTTCGCCTACGCCGTGCCCGACCGCCCCGGTCACCCGGACGTCGGCCTGGGCATTGAATGCGAATGCATAATCGCCCAACGGTCCTTTCAAATGGAGCCGGACCGGGTGGTTCAACCGCATCAGCGCGGCGTGCTGTCCGCTGGCGCCAGTCACCTCGATTTGCGTCAGCTTCTCGTCGCTTTCGGAGAGCGGCAACGCATGAATCGCTTGGTAAAGCGCCTGCGGAGTCATCTCAGTCATCGACAGCCGATGCACAGAGGCCCCCAGCAAATCCTCACCAAAGGATCCCGGGTCTGAGTCGGATTCTTGAGCACTGGACATAGAAAAGGCAAACAAAGAGGTGTCACATACAACGGAGCACACCGCGAACGATTGCTTCCATCTTAACCTCTGCCCGACGTCCCGCCTCCAGCACTTCGGCATGATCGGCCTGCAAAGGTTGATCTGGGTTGGCGACATTGCTGACCATCGAAAGCCCTAAAACCCGCAAATTGACACGCGCAGCCGCCAAGACCTCCGGTACGGTGCTCATCCCAACCACGTCGGCTCCGATTCGACGCATCATTCGGTACTCACTTCGCGTCTCGTAGGTTGGCCCCAACGTTGCCAAATAAGTCCCTTCGTAGGCATTGAACTGCTTTCTAACGGCAACCTCCATCGCGACCCGCGACATCGCCGAGTCGTACAAGTTGCCTTGTCGCGTCAACCAGGGAACATGATCGTCCTGGTCCCAAGTGGTTCGCCCGCCCATCATGTTGATGTGATCGCGAATCACAACGATATCACCAACTCTTAGTTTTGGGCTTACACCACCGGCTGCATTGCTGACGATCAAACGTTCGCAGCCAATCGCAGCCATCAGCCGAACCGGAAACGCTACCTGGTCGTTGCTGCAGCCCTCGTAGCGATGAATTCGTCCCGCCATGGCAACCATTTTCGTCGATTCAAGTTCACCCAGAATCAACTGGCCGCGATGTCCACGTGCTGTCGAAGTTCCAAACCCCGGAATGTCGCCAAACGGGATGCAGGTCGGGTGCTCGATGCGGTCAGCCAAACCACCCAGTCCGCTACCGAGAATGATGGCGACACTGGGACGCAGGTCACTGCGCTGGCAAACGACTTGAACCGCTGCTTCAAGCTCTAAGCTTTGGCGACCACGATCACGTTCGGTTTGCGAGGACATGTCGGTCAAGCGATTCGAATGCGATCCGCTTCGCTGACGAGCCCACGCACAATCGACACGAGCCTTGGCGAAGCCTCATTGGCCGTCGCGATGATTTCCTCGACATTCGATGGCTTCAATGCATCCGCCAGGCACATATCGGTAATCACACTCAGACCAACCGTCTTCAAACCGCAGTGAACAGCCACAATCGTCTCGGGCACCGTACTCATTCCGACCACATCGGCACCGATCATTCGCAAGAAACGGTACTCCGCGCGGGTTTCCAAATTCGGTCCGCTGACGGCAACGAAAACACCTTTGTGGATGCCGAACCCCTGATCCCGAGCAATCTTGATCGCGCGGTCGATCCATTGTTGGTCGTACGGCTGGCTCATATCGGGAAACCGCGGTCCGAGCCGATCGTCGTTGACTCCAATCAGAGGGTTATCGCCCAACAGGTTGATCTGATCTTCGATCACCATGATGTCGCCCCCATTGAAATACGGATTCAAGCCTCCGCAGGCGTTGCTGACGATCATCAGTTCCGCCCCAAGCTCTTTGAAGACTCGCACCGGAAGCGTAATCTGCTTCAGCGAATAGCCTTCATACATGTGAAAACGGCCCTCCATGGCCACGACAGGTACGCCGGCAAGTTGCCCGCATACCAGTCGTCCTCGATGGCTGGTCGCCGTTGAAGTAGGAAAATGTGGGATCTCCCCGTAATCGATCGTCGCTTCGACTTCGATCTCTTCGACAATCCCTCCCAGGCCCGTGCCCAAGATGATTCCGACGCGGGGTGTGTCGCTATATTCGCCGCGAATCTTCTGGCAAGCGTCTTGAATTTTGTCGTACAAATCGAGCATGTCGAACCTAAGCACGTGTTTTAAAAAGGGGTCTGACCCTCTCCGAAACCCGTCTTGATAATCGAAAACGACGCGTCATGGAACTCAAGCTGGTAGCCACCGCTCGCCCACAAAGGGTCAGACCCCTTTTTCAAACACGTGCTACCGGAATTGAACCTGTTGCCAACATCATCGCGCTGTCATCGGTGGTCCGCGACCGCCCGTCAATCGGGTAGAACATTACCTGTGAACGCGTTTGTTTTGTTTCTTTTGCCTGACTGTTCATCCAGCCATGACTGCACCTTCTCCCGACACCTTCGAGAAACTTGCTTCGTTCTACCTCGGCCGTCATTACGACCTGTCCGCGGGCGAGATGACCGATGATCTGTTGATGTACGACGCCAAAGATCTGTGCACTCATGCCATGTGTGTCGGCATGACCGGCAGTGGAAAAACGGGACTCTGTATTTCACTGCTGGAGGAAGCTGCGATCGACGGAATCCCCGCCATTTGTGTCGACCCCAAAGGTGACTTGGCGAACTTGTTGCTAACGTTTCCGGAACTTCGCCCCGAGGACTTCAGAAAATGGCTCGAAGAGGGCGAGGCGAAACGCAAGGGAGTTTCGCTGGATGAGTTGGCTCAACAGAAGGCGACGATGTGGCGTGAAGGACTTGCATCTTGGGGGCAAACGCCCGAGCGAATTCGCAAATTGAAGGACTCCGTGGATGTCGCCATTTACACCCCCGGCAGCAACATCGGCCTGCCGTTGACGGTGCTGAAAAGTTTCGATGCTCCACCGCCCGAGGCGCACGACGATGCAGAGCTGATTGGCGACCGCGTGACCGGCTCGGTGTCAGGCCTGCTGACTCTGATGGGAATCAACGCCGATCCGATGACGTCGCCCGAACACATCCTGCTCTCCTCGATTCTGTCCCACCAGTGGAAGAACGGAAAAACGGTTGGCATCGGTCAATTGATTCGTCTGATCCAGAAACCGCCCATCAACCGCATCGGCGTGGTTGATCTCGATTCATTCATGTCGGCTAGCGACCGCGACAAACTGGCCATGCGGCTGAACAACCTGCTTGCGTCACCCGCGTTTTCGTCGTGGTTGGAAGGGGAAGCACTTTCGATCAAACGTTTGCTGTACACACCCGAGGGCAAACCTCGCTTGACGATCCTGTCGATCGCGCACCTCAACGACAGCGAACGAATGTTCTTCGTCACGATCCTGCTCAATGAGCTCGTGGCCTGGATGCGGACGCAGATGGGAACCAGTTCGCTGCGAGCGATGTTCTACATGGACGAAGTCGCCGGGTACTTTCCACCGGTCAGCAACCCGCCATCGAAGCCACCGATGTTGACGCTGCTCAAGCAGGCGCGCGCGTTTGGACTTGGAATCACTCTGGCCACGCAAAACCCAGTCGACCTTGACTACAAAGGACTGTCCAACATTGGCACGTGGTTCCTCGGCCGACTGCAGACCGAGCGTGATAAAGCTCGCGTGCTGGAAGGCCTGGAAGGGGCCGCCAGTCAGGCGGGACAAGAGTTTGACCGTGGCAAGATGGAAAAGGTTTTGGCCGGATTGGGTAGCCGTGTATTTTTGATGAACAACGTGCATGATGGATTCCCCACGATTTTCCAG
Organism: Pirellulaceae bacterium; assembly: GCA_963704055.1. GTDB lineage: Bacteria > Planctomycetota > Planctomycetia > Pirellulales > Pirellulaceae > Rubripirellula. The sequence goes on from CAVPGW010000003.1 coordinate 161,092, forward strand.
ACGCGTTGGGCGATGTCGTTTCTTGCCGGCCCACTGGCACGCGGCCAAATCAGCGACCTGATGGCTGATCGCAAAGCCGCCGCACAAGCAGACAAGGCTATTGAAACCGAGTCGGTCGCGAACGAACCCCAAGAAGCGTTACGCCCGGTCGTTCCCTCTGGAATCGAAGAGCGGTTCATCAGCGTCAACCTGCGGCCTGCTCAAGGATCAAAGCTGGTCTATCGACCGGCGCTGTACGGCGAAGGCTCGATGCACTTTGTTCGCGCGACGGCCGGGTTGGACGAGTGGCGCGACGCCAAGCTCGTTGTTACCTGCCAGCATGGATTCCCGGACGATTTATGGCAATCAAGCGAACCGTTGCCCGAAGATGTCGACTTGCTGGAAGAACCGGAGGAAGGTTTTGAATTCAGCAACCTTCCCGATGAACTTCGCAGCAAAGGAAAGTTTCGCTCCTACAAATCACAGCTCAAAGATTACTTGTACCGGCATCGTAGCGTCACGCTTTACAAGTCCCCCTTGATCAAAGGCTTTGCGCCCGTCGGGGACGAAGCGGATGCAAGAGCGTACTTCACCCATCGGATTCACGAACAACGTGACGAGGCAATCGAGGCGCTTCGAGATAAATACGAGTCGAAGCTCAAGTCGTTGGAAAAGAAAATGCAGACCGCGGCGGAGAGAGTCGAGCGAGAAAAAGCCCAGAGCCGCACGTCGATGATCTCAGCTGCATCATCGATTTTCGGCGCCTGGTCGGTGGGTTTCTCGGAGGCCGACGCACGGGCATGTCGACCGTGGCACGAGGCGTCGGTTACGCCTCCCAACAAGGTGGCGACGTGAAACGCGCCGAACAGGCGTTCGAGCTTTTGGAGGACGACCGAGAGGAATTGAAGGATGACTTGGAAAAGGATCTCGAGGCTTTGCAGGAAGAATACCGAACGGACGAGATGGAGCTTGAATCGACGGAAATACCGCCGCGGAAGGGCGATCTGAAGGTCGAGGACCTGATGATCGTCTGGAGCCCATGGCAAATTGATTCTTCTGGCATCGCCTCACCCCTGTATTAGCGTGAGCATGGCACTGATCAGAAGATCGCTTGCCACATGCCCGATTGCCAACCTTCGATCGAGCACCACAATGATTGGATTCCCGTGCTCCTTTGGCGACTCCACCCATGAAACAACTGATCGGCCTGTGGCGAGACACCTGGTGGCTTTGGACCGGATTCGTGGTGCTCACCGTCGGCTTCTCTTTCGTCGTGGGCAAGTTCTTTTTGCTGCTGCTGCCCTGCTTGCCAGTCCCGTTCGTTTACTTCGCCTATAACCGATACGACGACGACGGCAACGAGAAAGCGGATCTCGGATGCGTGACCTGAGCGTGGGGCCGAGTCGGCGAGTGTCGATTTCCTGACCAATTGGATTGATTCGTATCGAATTCGCGGCGGCACATCTGCTAAACTTGTCGACATTCGGATTGCGGCGTTGGCAATCCAACGCAAGACAATCTTGCTCATCCGTGACTTCCAGCGATGTAGGGAAGGAAGCTGTGATGGTCAACGAAGCCGAGTTCTTCAACCGTGGCAAGAGCCGCGTCGCCGGTTTGGTGCTGGCCTGCACCGTCTTGATTGCGATGGGGCTGGCCAACTTGTCGTACCAATACGTGGAAAAGGAAAGCCAGTGGTACGGCATGGTCGAGATCACCAGTAACAGTCCCGAACATCGACTGCAAGTTTTTCCAACGATGGCCGGTTGGCCACTTCGTTACGGCGTGCAATACGACAACGATGGTCTGCTTGAATACCGCTATTGGTCAACGCCCAAGTTGGTGGCGAATCTTTGCATTGCGATCTTCGCGGCCGTCTTTGTCTATGCCTACATCCAGATTCGGCACTGGAAGACGAATGCGGCCAGGAACCGCCGATTGACGCAGGCGGTTTTTGACATTGGTACTGCTTTGGCCATTTTCATCGTCCCAGCGGTGGCCATTGCATGGCCCAACAGCATTGCCAATCAGCATCGCAGAGTCGCTTCGCAATTGGTTCGCCGCGGCAACTGCCAGATGTCCTGTTGGCTTCCCGAGCCAATCGTCGACCACATTCCAAGCGGCCTCGTCAGTTCTTTCATGCGACTGCGACAGGTTCAAATCTTTGGACCTGACCAACAAATGGTGGAGCTAGCCACGCGAGTCCCCACACTGGTCGCATTTCACTCGTACGGTGGAGCATTCGATTCGTCCGCCATCGATCCGCTCGCCGAGAATATTCATTTTGCCGGATTGGGCTTGAATCGCCGGTCGTTGAACGAGGCGGATGTCCGATCCGTGGCACGACTACGTTGGCTCGTCCAGATGAACATGACTGGGTCAAGTCTGACTTCTGGATTGCTGCGTCACCTTGACGAGATGCAGCACTTAAGAACGGTCGACCTGTCGCGTACGGAATTGACGTTGTCCGAGCTCGGCGTGCCCAAGTGGTCCAGGACGGTCGAAGAACTGAAGGTCTCCCGTCCCGCAACCGGGTCGGAGGGAATACTGCGAATCGATGGTTGGCCGCGACTCAGGCGACTGAGCGTCTCACGTCTCTCTCCTGACATGAACGAATCGCCTTTGCAAATTCGGCTATCCAATCTGCCCAGCTTGGAGGTCTTGCGATTGGATCGCAACCAAAAACATCAGCTCGTCCTTCACAACTTGCCGCGGTTAGCCACGATCGACGAGGGAGTTTCTAGCCTCCGGCGTATCCTTGCGTACAACGACCGGATTCCTGGGCTGACATGGGCCTCAAAACTCCACCTGGATGGCCTGGCAAGCCTTTCCCGAATCGGCTGCTTCGCCAGAGATCTCGAGTCATTGTCCGTTGATAATGCAGTACGTCTGAAGTCGGTGAAGCTGGGATCTTACCTTTCCAATGGGATGGGCGACGCGACACCACAACCCGCGGACCCGAGCGCTGCCAGGCTTGGATTGAAAAGTTGGGAAATGGAGACGGCCCAAGCACACTTGACTTGACGGGGTTGCCGCTGAGCCATGCCGACCTTTCACCGCTGACGAACAACACGCGAATCCGCCATTTGCGCATCCGTGATACGGGGATCTCGTTTGATCAGGTCCAACAGCTCGCCGAAATGAAACAGATTGAGAAGCTCGACATCAGCACGTGTCGACTGGAAGCCGACCAGCTGACGTGGATCTTGGAACAGTTCCCCAAACTCAAGAATCTATCGATTGATGGGGCCGGGTTGGAACGTTTCGACCTGACGGTTAACAAGCATCTCAAGTGGATCCACGTGTCGCCGCTTGAGAATGCAAGCGAAGTACGCATCGTTGATTTTCCCTCGCTCGACGGCTTTATAACGATGTCCCGCGCACCAGAACAACTGGAAATTCGTAACGCCCATTCCCTCCGCGGGCTGGCACTTCAAGAACCGTGGCCGAAACATGCCAAGGTCAGCGGTCTACGTGATCTCGAATGGTTCGCCGGAGGTGGAGAGGCGATCGATGATGAACTTATCGATGTTCTCCTCGAATGCGGATCGCTCGATCAACTCACACTCGCTTACACGTCGATTTCACCTCAAAAGGCCGCTGAAATTGGACAACTGCATAAATTGAGCATGTTGGTCATCACCGGCGCCGAAATCGATGATGAAGTGACCGCGAATTGGCACAAGCTCAAGTCGCTGTGGGAAGTGAATCTCGATGACACGTCGATTTCCGTCGGCACGATCGCCTGGCTCAGCCGACTTGAATCGTTGCGTCGACTGTCGCTCAATCGCGTTCCCCTCAGCAACGAAGCGGCTGACGCACTGTGCGAGGTTCGGCAAATCAGCGAATTGCACTTGGCTGGCGTTTCGATCGAAGCCGATAAGCTAGGACGGATTCTCAGTAACTCGCACATCGAATCGCTCAATCTCTCCGGCCAGACCGTGGACGCGGAGCTCGTGGACGCGATCGTCGGTGCGAAGGCACTGAAACACCTGGTTCTCCACGACAGCGAACATCGATGCGAAATCGCTGAATCGAATTCTCGATTCAAACCCGTCGATTTACGTCGATCTAGGGAGAATCCCTGAGTTCGCAGATCAGCGACTGCTTACCGATTTACGCGAACGTGCGAGGATCGTTCGACACGAGTTCAATACACGGTTGGCGCCAAGTTTTTCTGGCGATCGACGAAGCATATGATGATCGCGATCGACAGGCCGCCGATGCCCCGGATGCCGAGGCTCGAATGGTCTCGTGGGTTGAGCGGCCAAGAAACGGAAGAATTAGCACGCAGGCACTTCGCCCTCTCAACAGTCAGCGGTGAACCAAGCAAGTTGCCAAGGCCGGGACGCCAGCACGATGCCTCACGCTGGAAATCGGCTCGTCAGTGGCTCACCGGTGTCAACGACGTCGACTTCGCCGATGAACAAACGCCCGGCATTGGGGCACTTCTGTTGATCGACCTGACTCATGTGTTCGACGGCTGTGGTGATGACTAACTTCAACGACGTCTCGTGACGCACAATCGCTGGACATGTGTTTTGCGGCGAACCCAACGTTTGCCAGGTACATTTCAACTCGCCCGTCGACAAATCGTAGAGCCGCGTTTCACCATATTCAGCGACCTCGGGCCGAAACATGGCCACGATGATGCCGGTCTGATCGGGTGTCACAATGGCTCCGTCGGGTACGGCCGGATCCCCCGCGAAATCAATCACAACCTGTGCGTCACCCAAGCGACCCGCGGGAATGTCAATCGGATAACGGACGACTTGGCGCGTCGGTGAATCGATATCGAGCAGATTCAATCCACCGTCCACGGCTTTCACGATCGCTTTCCCGTTGCTGCAGATCTGGTCGTCTCGCAAACGAATCAGTTTCTTGTCGGATCCGCGGTACAAATACAACCCCGCTTTCTTCGTGGCGAACTCCAAGTCTTTCGTGCCGAAGATCAGGTTGTTTTCGTACGACATCCCATCGTTGATGATCGTATTGTCAACATCTTCATCGATTCCCTCGCAGAAGAGTTGCCAAGATCGAGTCGCAGAATTGAAAAAGCCCAAGCTGCGTTCGCAACCCACTACGAACGTATCGGCCGTTTCGCATGGCAGTGCAAACCCGGGACGCCCAGGCAGGTCGAACGATTTGCTTGTCCCTGTCACCAGGTTGTAAAGATTCAGACTGCCGACTTTTGCGTCTTCGCCGTGTTGGATGCCAACCCAAGAAAACAGCCCATCGCCCAGCGGGATCGGACCTTCAGGCAAATATCGGAGCGCATCAGTCTCTGGGACCGGCAAAGGTCTGGCTTGGCGGATTTCAATCACGGCAGTGTCCATCGGGGGTTCCTTGGCGGTGACACAGTTTGCCACGATCGACGGCCAGCAGAAAGCCGATCGTCCCGGCGACAGACGGCAAAGATCGCCCCGGCTCGTGTCCACGCCCAAAAAAATGCAGCTCGTTGCGAAAACTGGCCAACCGCCTATGGTAACTGAGTGGGCATCACTCGACGAATCCCAGGTAATATCAAGGCGACATACTCGTGGCTCTCAGTATCATGCGACGCTTTACCTTTTGTGCCGGCCATCGATTGGTCGGACACGAGGGGAAGTGCCAAAACCTGCACGGACACAACTACGCACTGGAAGTCTTTGTGACCGGCCGCGAGCAAGATGAAATTGGTCGGATCCTTGATTTCAAACTGCTCAAGGAGCAAGTCAACGGATGGATCAATGAGAATTGGGATCACACGTTTATCCTATGGAAAAAGGACGAGAACGGCTTGGCGGCGATTCGCGCCTCTCAGCCACACCGCATCTACGAACTGGCTTCCAACCCGACCGCCGAAAATATGGCGATTCACTTCCTGGAAGAAATCTGTCCCAAGATCCTGAAAGGATCCGGAGCGGTTGCCTACAAGGTGCGACTTTGGGAAAGCGAGGAAACGTGTGCCGAGGTCAGCAACAACGATTGAGAGCTCAGCTGCTCGCTCGTTGCATGTTCTGTTGCAACTGAAAAAGGCTCTCGTCGGCATCGCGAAGTCGCCGGCTGACCTCACGCCCTAAATTCATCATGATCATCGCGTATTGCTCGACATCTTGTTTGTACAGCGATCGAAGTGACTTGCTCGGCACCTCGATGGCACGGCAGTTTGACTCGGCTTTGACCGACGCCGATCGAGGCTGAAAATCGATCAGTGCCATTTCACCAAAGCAATCCCCGGTGCCGAGCCGCCCCAAAACGATTGCTTCGCCTTGCCAAATCCGCTGAACGATGGCCGTGCCCGTCTCAATCACAAACAGCGAATCGCCCGGCTCACCTTCATGAAAGAAGTAGTCGTCCACTCGAGTGACGACCTCGGCCGATTGCCGAAGAATCAACTTCAGCGACTCTGTCTTCAATCCGCCAAAGGCAGGCATTGTTCCTAACAGTTCAATTCGCTTTGATGTCATCTCATTCCCCCAACTGCTCCAATGAACATCGTGCATTGTACTCTGGCTAGATGCTCGGACCACAATTCGGCACAATGAAAAGCTACAAGCAGTTTTTTATCAATCGTTTTGCCTGTATGCCCATGATTGTTCGACAACTCAATCACGTTGCTCTGCACGTAGCCGATGTCGAAACAAGCGTCGCGTTTTATCGCGACACGTTAAGACTTCCTGCCATGGACCGCCCGGCGTTCGATTTTCCGGGGGCTTGGTTTCGACTCGGCGAGGACCAAGAACTGCACTTGATCGGTGACCGCGATTTGCCGGTCCATTCGCATCACCGTGGTGGTCACTTGGCCCTGGTGGTCGACTCACTTGACGAGTGGGAACCGCATCTTGATGCATGCGGAGCGAAGCGACTGCCACGAAAGACACGGCCGGATGGTGCCTTACAAACATTCGTTCAAGACCCGGACGGTCACTGGATCGAATTGTGCGTGCCGCCTCACGACGACGTCTAACAGGACAACGCCGGTTTTTGTTCGTAGTGACCGCATTCATGCGGTTGTCCCGCAGAAATCCGATGAATCGGGTCACTACGAACTGAAACTTAGCCGTCGATGATGTCCTTGACGACACGCCCATGCACATCGGTCAACCGATAGTCGCGTCCTGAGTAGCGGTACGTCAAACGCTTGTGATCGAACCCCATTTGGTGCAACACGGTCGCATGGAAGTCATGAATCATGACTCTATTCTCGACGACAGCCATCGCCAATTCATCGGTCGATCCGTACGTCATTCCGCCCCGGAATCCACCGCCGGCCATCCAAATCGTGTAGCCGTCGATATGATGGTCGCGGCCAACCTTGGTCGGATCCTTGATCTGTTGGACCGTCGGCGTGCGGCCCATTTCGCCGCCCCAAATCACCAGCGTCTCGTCCAACATGCCGCGCTGTTTCAAATCGGCTAGCAACGCGGCGATCGGTTGATCCGACTCTGCTGCCAATCGCGTGATGTTTCGAACAATCGAACCGTGATTGTCCCATGGCTGTCCGCCGCCATGATAACACTGGATGTATCGCACGCCCCGTTCCGCCAACCGACGCGCGTACAGCATGTTTCGCCCCTGCGTGGTGTCGCCGTAGAGCTCACGAATGTGTGCCGGTTCCTGGGATAGATCGAACACGTCTGTCCCGGCACTCTGCATTCGAAACGCCAACTCCATCGAATGGATGCGGCTTTCCAGTCGTTCATCGCCCGGCCGCAGTGTCGCGTGTCGGCGATTCAGGAACTGAGTCAGCGCGACTTGAGCCCGCTGAGATCCCGGTCGCACGTCGCCGCGGGTCAGATTCGGTACGATTTGCTTGTCAGAGCTTTCAATGTCAATGTGAGTTCCCTGATAGACGCCCGGCATGAACGCGCTGGTCCAATTCCGTGACTGGGCCGTTGGCAACCCGCGCGGACAGAGCACGACGAATCCAGGCAACTCATCGCTTTCATTTCCCAACCCATACAGCAACCAAGAACCGAGACTGGGGCGAGGCAGCGTGGAATGTCCACAATTGGTCAACAGCAGCCCGGGGCTGTGATTGGCAATCTCGCCCTGCATCGATCGGACAACGCAAAGATCGTCCGCGTGTCTGGCCACATTCGAAAACAGTTCGCTGATCTCCAGGCCACTCTCGCCGCAGCGTTGAAACTTGAACGGAGACCCGAAAATCGTACCGGCGCGGTTTCGTTGCGTGAGTTGCAATTGCTCCTTGACGGAATCAGGGAGCGGCTGACCATCCAACCGGTTCAACTCCGGCTTCGGATCGAACGTGTCCATTTGTGATGGCCCGCCGTTCATGAACAGATGAATCACACGCTTGACGCGAGCCGGAAAATGCGGCTCACACTGGCTCAGCGGCGACGCGTCCGGGGGTCGAGCCACCGAATCCGCAGTGGAACGCTCTTGCAGCATTCCGGCAAGCGCGATCGAACCAAGACTGGTCGACTGCAGTAACTGCCGGCGAGTGTAAAAATGATTCATGTTCAATCAACGTATTGGAATTCGTTGCACATCATCAAGGCTTGCGCGATCAATGGCCAAGGCGATTCGATGAAACGGCTCGGTCGTGTTTCGGTTTTCTGCAATCGCGACTGAAACTCGACCATCTTCAAAGTCCGAGCCGCCTCATTGGACGCAGGCTGCCGACCCAGAATGCTTTGAAATAGAAACTCGACTCGCTGCGGATCAGACCCACATGAAGCGAACTCGCCCGCTGACGTCAAATTTTTCGCCTGATCAATCACGAATGGCGAATTCATCGTGAACAGTGCTTGCGGGGCAACGATACTCTCGCCGCGAGCTGGCTGAGTCTGCAGGGCGCGGGGAAATCGAAGGCACGGAGCGTTGGATCTAGATTGAAACGGTTAATGAATCCATACAGAGCACGACGGCTTGTGTAGTCGTCTCCCCACAGCATCTCGGCACGCCCGCCGACCCGCCGATCCAATCCTCCCGAGACCGCCAGCATGCTGTCGCGAATGGCTTCGATCGAAAGTCGCTTTCGGTTGGCTCGCCACAACAACTTGTTTTGCGGGTCAATTTCCGATGCAGGCGCGCGATGCCGACCCCTTTGTTGATAGGTTTGCGTCTTCACGATCCGGCGGACCAGGTGTTTCACTGACCAATCATGAGCGACGAAATCATGCGCCAACCAATCGAGTAATTCAGGGTGCGTTGGCGGAGCCCCTTGCAGTCCAAAATCCGACGGCGTGGCGACGAGGTGCGATCCGATCAAGTACCCCCAGAGCCGATTGACGAAAACTCGGGCCGTTAGCGGATTGTCCGACGAGGCAATTTTCCCCGCCAGTTCCAATCGACCGCTCGAATCCGACGGAAAGGAAGTCTGCGGAGCGTCGAGAACTTGCAAGAACCGCCGCGGCACCTGTTCGCCGCGCGCCGCTGCATCACCGCGGACAAAGATGAACGAAGCTGGTGGCTTTGCGACCTCCGAAACCAACATCGCGCGTGCCGGCGCCCCCGGGTGGAACAACAACAGCTCGGCCAACTCAGTCTCGCGAATCTTCTCGGAAACCGAACGGTTATTCCCGCCGGCTTTCTTGCCGGCCGCAGCTTTGATCTTGGCATCGATTTCCGCGCGCCGCTGTCGAAATTCGGCGAGCTCCGCCTCGCTCGGCTTGTACCCGCGAATCTCGGGCTGTCTCTGTTCGTCAAGCGGATGGATGCGTTTGACCGAAGCAAAGACGCCTCGCAACGAATAGTAGTCCGCGGTCGGAATGGGCTCGAACTTGTGATCATGACAACGCGCGCAGGCAACCGTGATGCCCATCAGCCCACGCGTGGTGATGTCGATCCAATCGTCAAGACTCTCAGCCTGATCACGGTTGGCGAACGGCCCCGCGGCCAAGAAACCGAGCGCCGCCATCTCCGGATCGTCAGGCTCAAAGCCCATCAAGTCCGCGGCAATCTGCTCCTTCAAAAACTGGTCGAACGGCTTATCGGCATTCAGCGCGTCGACCACATAATCGCGATACGTAAACGCGAACGGAAAATAATGCGGCGTTCTCGTGTCCGGTCGATACGCACTATCGGTATCAGCGTAGCGTGCGACATCCAACCACAACCGTGTGATGTGCTGTCCGTACTCGGGCGACTCGATCAATCGGTCGATCAATTCATCGATCGACGCGTCCATGTCAAGTGACGCGTCGGACGCAAATTGCTCCACCTCGTCGAAGCGGGGCGGAAGCCCCGTCAAGTCATAGTACAAGCGTCGCACGAGTGTTCGCGGATCAGCCCGAGGTGAAGGAACCAGATTCGCGTGGGCAAGCGATGCGAAAACGAATCGGTCGATCGGGCTGTCGTTCCAATTCGGATTCGACGCGGTCGGCGGATTGGTTGCTCGGACTCCGCGAAACGCCCAGTGGTCGCGTGCCTTGGCAAACAGAAACTCCTGATCGCCCAGTTTCGAGAACTCGGTCTCGCCCATATCGTCCGCAGGACCCGGAGCACCTCGGGCAACCCATTGCTCAAGTAGCTGGATCATGTCGTCATCGAGGCGGCCATCAGGAGGCATCTGCACTTCGTCGTTGTCGTAGCGAATCGCCGCGATCAATAGCGACGATTCGGGTTCGCCGGGGATGACCGCTTTGTTGGTATCACCACCTTCGAGCCATCCAGATGGCCGATCCAGCAGCAGACCGCCTTGCTGCTCGCCCGCCTTTTCGCTGTGACACTCGTAGCAGTGCTCAATGAAAACCGGCCGAATCCGCCGCTCGAAAAAATCGGTATCGGCTGGCGGATCGTTCCCACGAACTCCGGCGGCAGCCAAAAACAGTGGGAGCGAAACGACCATGCGGAGCAAAGATGGATGCATCGACGGACCTGGACGTGGTGAAAGAGAGTTCACCGAGGGTGGGTTCTTGTCGTCATACGCCCACCCATTCTACTCGAGAAATGCTTTTTCGTGCAGCTGCGAACCCTCACCCCCGCTGATCTGTCATGCAGGCTTGGGAATGCTGATGCCGTTTTTGCCCGCCCGCGGGTGGGCTTCGACGAAAGTCTTGACGGACACGAACGTATGCTGCGCGACTATCTCGATCCACACATCGATCACCCACCGCGAATCGACTCGGCACGCGACGCCAGTACCCAGGCTGCTGAGCAAACCCGGGTGCCAGACGTGTCACCTCAATAACACAGCCCACACGCATGACCCGAGCAATGCCAGCGATACGACGCCGCTGACCGAGACCCGCAACCACGTGGAACGTCCTCGTATCGAGCGGTCGACAATGGCGATCATCGCCGGACCGTACAACACGGCACCGTAGACCCAATGCGGGAGATCCTCGTAGGTGTAGAAACACGCCGCCGCCGTCACGCTCGCCGCGGCGGCCAGCACCCCAAACGCGACCACCCATGCATTGATCGATGTGGAAAATACGCCCCACAATGCAACGACCATCGTCGCAACCGTGATTCCCAGAGCCCATTCGGCCAAACTGCCAAAAGCACTTCCCGCTAACAACAGCGAGCCCACCGGAGCAGTCAACGCGACCAGCAATGCCCAGCGTTCGGCTCCATGGTGGGCCATGGAGCAAATCGCGAATCCGTTCAACAAACAACTGGTGGCCACCGCGCACATCCAACCGCGATGCAAGTTATAAGTGTCACTCCACTCTTCCCCGATCGGCATTGCCACCAGTGCCGTTGCGCACGCCAGCACTGCGGCAACGATCCACACCCATGGTCGATGCTGTTGCGCCGCGAGCCAGCCTGAAAAGAAGATTGTCCAAACCAGGATCGGCCAGATCGCTTGGCGCCAAGCATCGTCCGGCCACCACTGCCATCCTTGACGCGCCGCTAACGCGACCGTGACCGCCAGCCACCATCCACCAGCGACCACGACATCGCCCCAGCGAGTCGCGGGCCAACGCGATTTCAGCGATTGCCCAGCCCAGCACGACGTGCCGGCAATGAGAACCGGTAAAACGACGCAAGCAAGCAGAATCTGTTGGTCAAACGTCACGGCGAATAGTCATTGGGGACGCCTGCTCCAACTACCTTTTAAAATGCAATTTTGCCGTGATCTTCACTTCTTTGTCGATCTTGCCCTCGCCGTAGGTCATCCCCCACTTCGTTCGATCGATCGCGAATTCCGTTGTGATCTCCACCGATTCCTCAGTGACTTGTGCTTCGATTGGCACTTCGATTGCAACCGACTTACCAAGCATTTGCATGTCACCCTTGATCATTGCATGTTTTTCCTCGCCTTCTCCCGGCACGATCTCCACCGACTCGAAAGTGATCACCGGGTATTTCCGCACGTCAAAGAAATCCGGGTTCTTCAAATGGTTGGTTAACTTCTCGTCATCGGACCAAATGCTCTTAGCATCAATCTGAATGTTCAAGCTGCTCCGTGACGGATTTTCAAAATCGGCGATCGCCGCCGCCTCAAACTTCTTGAAGCCGCCTTTGTGCTTGCCATCGGGTTTTGAACCCACGAACTCGATCGTCGATTTCTCCGGATCCAAACTCAATTCGTCGGCACTCAAGAAATTGCCCGCGCCAGCGGTGACGAATCCTGTCAATAGCAGCAAAAATCAAACGGATCTTCATTTTTAGATTTCCAAATTCGAGACGAGGGGGAGATTGGTCCTAGGCCAGAAACCTGTCTTTGCGACGGTGTCGGGGGTCCTACAAGAATCGCATTGTACGGTTTTTGGCAAGCCGAGGTGACTGCGAACCGTGCGGTTCTTGTTCGTAGTGACCCGATTCATCAGGTCCGTCCAGCATTCGTAGGTCAGGACCTGGAGACCGTCCGGCTTAGGATGCCGGTTGTGATGAGATTTGGGTAACCGCGGAGCGGTGAAAGAGGGTACCTGGGGTGAACCAACGAGCGACAGCGAGGCTGGTGTAACCCCAGGTAAGCGAACCCGAAAGAACCTTCCCCCGCGGCGTTTCGGCGGCTACGCCGCCGAAACGCCGCGGGGATGTCGTGGAGCAACCGCAACCTGGGGCTGCGGTTGCTCGCTAAAGCTCGCCCCCTTCCCCAGGCTACATTCTTCCGCCGCTCCGGCTGTCCAATCGAGTGATGTACTTTCTTCTCGGTGCCTCTACCAAACGACGAGCCGGAAATACAGGACAGTTATTTCCCGCACGATGCTAAGCCGGACGGTCTCCCTGTCCTGGCAGCCTGACGTATGCGGCTTGTCGCCAGGCCAGGTTCTGGCCTACGCTGATCGCAGCGGTCAATTCATGATGGTCCACGCAGCTAGTTGTTCTCCGCCTGCTGCTGACGCAACTTTTCCAGCAGCTTTTGATTCCGCTCTGCCGCCTGTTCGTGGATGGCCGACTTCGCCGCCTGGCCAGAGGCGAGATAGATCGCTCGCAGTGCAGCATGCGCTGAAACCTGTAGCGGGTCGAGTTCGATCGACCTTTCCAACGCGGAAATTGCCGCCTCCGTGTTCCCCACATTGTTCTCGCAGAGCCCCAGATAATACAGCTCATATGAGTCACGATCGTGCCGTGCCACTTCTCGGTAAAGCTGGACTGCTTGCTGCTTGTCTCCCTTTTCAAACGCGATGTGCGCCAACAAGCTGGTTGCGTCGATCCAAGCCAGCGTCGGGCGTTTCTCGTTCGCAAGTGTTTCTCGGGAAAGGTCTTCCGCAATTTCTCGCTGGCCTTGCGCTTGGGCAAGCCAGGCAAGCTTGCTAATGGCCACTGCATCGAGTGGCCCCGTTTGTTTTAGCTGGATCAGCGAACCGGCTGCCTCCATCGCATAGTCCTGCAGCTCCTGGAGACCCGGTTTCTTTCGTATCAAGTTGACCGTCGCAACGGCTTGGCACCTCACTCGCTGGCGATGCGGAAGTGCGGAAACATCAAGCACGGGCGTCAATCCCTTGATCGCTTCCGCTGAGGCGTCGTTGTTCTTGGCGTGGATACCAATGCGATGATGGTGGAAGGCCGCATGCGCGACATTCGTCTGGGCTCTGGGCATGTGGCACTGGTAGCAATTGTTGTCTGCCAGCTCCATCCGCTGCTCGTGCGACTTTCCGCACGACTGATCTTCGTGACATTTCAGACAGGTCGCACGATAGAAATCGACGCTGTTTTCGGAGCCGACGGGGTTGTGTGGATCGTGACAAGTGGTGCAGGTCAGCGTTTCAGTCTGCTTGTAACACCCACTCTCGTGCAATTGTTCGACATGCCCGACGATCCGCATCTTCTCGTTGCCCAAACGATATTGATAGTCGATGCGAAAGTCGGTCAGCGGCAAACCCGGCCGATAGTCCCATTCTTCTTTGCCGCTCACCGTAGCCATACAAGCACCTTGCAAGTGGCACTGTTGGCAAATCGCCTCACTTAACCGCCGCTCCAGCTTTCCAGGGTTCACGATCGTGTTGTCCTCACCCGCGGCATCGGGATCGTTCCGATACTTCGCGACGTGCAACTCGCCAGGCCCGTGACACCGCTCGCACCCGATCGTCGTTTCCACGATCTCGAATTGGTAAGGATTGTGTGCTCTCTGGTCGATGCTTCCCACGTGACAAAACAGACACTCCGTGGTGATCTTGCGGCGGAACGATTTGTGAGCCGGCGTGTCGTAACCCGGGGACATATGCCAGGAACCAGTATCGCGGTACCACGTCAGCGGAGACTGTGCGACAAAGTCTCCCGATTGGTACAAGTAGCTCTTGCCATGTGTGCCCGAGCCAACCGAATAGGCAATCACTTCTTCGGTGACAGAGATTTCTCTACCTTCGGAATCGCGCAAGATCTCACGATGAACTAAATCGCCGTCTTTACGCTCGATTTCGTATCGATGGCCCGACAAAGCGTGCTCGAATCCTTCCGATGCCGGTTCGCTCTCTGGATCGGTTTTCGTGGTGGCAACACTGTGCGTCGTTTTCAGATAGCTGGCGTGCTGATCTCGATGACAGTCGATGCATTGCTGCGTACCGACATATTTGACACCCGGTCGGCCGTTCTCGTAGACCATCGCCTCTTCGGCAAACGCGACGCCAGCGATCGCGACGCCGGCGATCGTGGCAGCGAGCAAGGTGCCAAGAGACGACGGGAATCGAAGTTAACTTGATCAATCGAAACGCTGCACTGGGGGGTGACTGCACTGGGGGTGACTGCACTGGGGGTGACTGGGATTCGGTCATCACCACTATCTTAATGAATCCAGGCCAATGGACGCTGGCATAGAGTCCGTCATCGGCAAACGGCGCGGGATCAAATGTCCATCGCCCGGGTCTGCGACAGGTAAATTCGTTTGATTTCGCGACCAGAACAGCGTTCGCAATTTTGAAACGCAGTCGAAATGCTTGTTTTGGCCGATCAAATGTGGCAAGCGAGCCGCGATCGAATCTCGACCCCTGATCGCTGTCGGCTGGTCCGCCCTTTTAGTGCTGGTTGTCCTCACTGAGCTGAACGAGATGCGGCTCGCAAATGGAGAATTCGCCGGTGCGATCTTGGGGCAGACTGAAGGTCAACATCGGGTCAGTGCAGTCGCGGTCTGGCACGAACTCGATCGAGTGGGCCTGCCACTGCTGAGAGAGATCAAGCGTTACTGATTCAGCCACGCCCTGCCACCGCTCGGCGGGCCTGAACCACGCCTGGTACCCCGGTGTTCCTTTGGCCTTGAATGTCAGCCGGTATGTCGCTCCTTGCTCCCATTCGACTCCGAAGAAACCATAGTGCAGACTATGCGTTTTGCCGTAGGAGTAATAGACCGGCGTGTCCGTTTTTGTGCAGGCAACGGTGATCACCTTGGCGTCATTGGGTCCGTCGAAGGAAACACGCTTCTCGGACTCGACTCCCCGCGAAGTCATATCCCAGTAACGATGGGGATCAATCATCTCTTCGGCCGAAGGCTGCCACGGCTTCACCCGCTTTCCCGTAGGCTCAGGTGGCGCGGCGATGTTCAAGAGTCGATGCGGGACTATGTAGTGGAGGGTTTCGTCGAATGCGGGCGAGTCGAACGTCGACGGATCGAGCGCCGTCTCGCCGGGCTCGACGCCGACACCAACACGACTGAGCGGATGGTAGCCGCCGGTGTAGTAGTTGCGGATCGCAAAACGCGCCGACGGAACCATCCCTCCCTGCCGGTCGAGGATTGCGATTGCGACAACGTACGTGCCCTCGGCCAAATCACCGGGCAGCGTGACACGCTCATTCACGACAAACGTCTCGGCAGGCTCGCGATATTCGAAACTTTCTTCGTCCCACCTCGAGCCGGGCATCCACTCCCGAGGCTTGGCCGTCTTGAGGACCGCCTGCCACACGGGCTGTCGCGTCTCCGAGTCAAGCAAGGCCAAAGAGACCGGCCAGTCGAGATAAAGTGGAGCCGAGCCGGTGTTACGAACCTTGAAACTCACGGCCAACTCGCCCCCCGGATCCACGCGCGGCGTGTAGGAAAACTCATCAATGAGGAAGCGATAGCCAAACGCCTTCTGAATCTCGGCCGCACCAGCCAGGACATCCTTGTCCCCGTGACTGTAGGTCGCAATCCAGCCCAGGTGGTTGGCGTGATACTGGCGAATCTTGCCAATCATGTAGCGCCGGAACCTGGCCGATGTCATCGTCTGATCTGGCGTCGTGCCGAAGAACTCAGTGTCGTTGTCCTTCTTTTGCCAGTTGTACTCCACCTCTCCTTCAATCGGCGCAGTGCGCCACTGATCGGGGTAGTTCCCGATCAGCCACCGACTCCATCCTTCCTCGCGTCCAGGATAGGCAAACGTGTCGTAGTAGATGCCGAACCCGGCGGCCATGTAAGTCGCGTGCGGATGGCGAACGCAGACCGTCTTGTTCGGAAACGCGTCGCGGAACGCCTGGGCCAGCGCCACGCGTTGGGCCTTGGTCGACTCGGGATCATGGTCCTCGCCCCACATGCCGATCAGTCCCATCTGAACCGAGAAGATGCGCGGGTCCTGGTCCCAGGCCTCGCCCAGTTTCTCCACCAGCCGGACCAAGCGACTCTGGAATTGCTCGCTATCGTAGTCCCATGTAGGAAGGTCTCGCGGCCAATGCTGGCCCTTCGTCGGCCAGTCGCCCTGCTTGCGCGGTTCCCCGTCCCAATCGAGAAAGACTCGCGGGACAAGCTTCACGTTGTTCTCAGCAAAGCCCTTGGTGATTTCGTTGGTGTGGGCGATGATGCGTTCCACACTATCATCGACGTTGACCTCGATCTTGTTCCACGGAACATAACTCCGCACGAGTTTGCCGTACCCTCCCGACCTGATCGATCCACCGCGAAAGCCCTTGAGGGGATTGTCGATCGCGCCTGAGAATTCCTCAGGACGAACCGTCACCATCCGCGTCTGCGTTTAGCTCGCATCGGTATCCGCCCTTTCCTGGCCTCTGGCCGCCGCAGCCAACAGGCTGGCCACCACCAGGCAGCACGACGCCAAGGATGCGAAACTCCATCGCCGCCCCGATACTTCGTTTGCCAACAGCAGTTCCGGTCATCTCGGATGAGCCAGCTCATTCGCTATTCCGAAGACTTCCGCTCACGTTGTCGAGCAGCTCGACCAATCGCTGCTTTCGCTTCCTTCAGACGTTCCAGCCACTCAAACCGCGGAGCACTCGCAGGATCGTAGCCTTCCAAGTGCCCGGTGAGTCGCGTGGCCGGTTTGGTGTACCGAAGCTCGGTGTCGCCGAACACCTCGCGGCAGAGTCCGGCGAGTCGAGGATCGTACTCGAGCAGTTCCTCCCGCGTGTTCACGTGATTGTGGTCGTGATCGTTCTCGCGGTTGTTGTCGAACCACGACTGCACACCCTCGGCGAAGTACTCATGGTGATTGACGCTGGCGTACTTGCCTTTCCAAAGGCCGGCCGCCATCGCTGCATCGTAGGTCGCTTTGAGCCGCACATCGAAGGTCGGGTCCACGTTGACCATGCCGCGCAGGTGAATGTTGTGAGCGAGTTCATGAATGAGAATGCACTCGGCTGCATAGGGATCACCCGGATAACCGAGCAGGTTTTCCTCGGCACACGAGCAGAACGGGTCGCGCTCGCTGCCCCCCATGCCACGCGCACGCGCATCCCAGTAGTCCTTGCCGGAGATCCCGTGGAACTGTTGCATGGGATGCTCACGCAGCCTCGCGAATTCCGGCTGATCGGTCGTGAATTCGTTGTGCGCCAGAACACAGAGACGCGCACCACTGCGGATCATTGCCGCGCGCACATCAGGTCGCTTCGCCAGCATGAGATCGACAAGATAGGCGGCCTCCTGAAGCGCATACGGATTGACGTTCGCGGACGCGACAATCGGAAAGCCGCCCGCGCTGACACGTTGCGTGTAGAACGCCGGCACGCCGTCCTTGTCAGGCGGATCGAATCGCAAAGCCTGCACCGGCACGACGCTGGTCACGGTGACCTCGAAATCGTCTTCCTGGCCAACAATCGCGAAGCGGTGTCCCAGTGTGGTGGTGATGAAAGTGTCGCTGCCGGGCTCGACTTTGCCGTGCGGAACTCGCTCGCGATCGGACTTTAGCCAATAGACCTCAATCGGCTGGCTGCTGCCGTTGATGATCTGCAGTACGGGACGCGGCGATGCCGCCGCACCGGGTTCTGTCTCGCCGGTCGATGCTAATGTCCCCGGCGTCTTCGGAGGCTCGGCGAGGGCGTCAACCGAATGCAACGCAGGGATCAGGAGCAGTGGGAACGAGAGGATAACCAAGCTGGATTTCGGGACCGTTTTGCGGTAGGAGAAATTCGATGGGCGCACGGCTGATTCGGTCAAGAAGGCTGGTGTCTTTAGATGTTCCAAGAGCATCATAGACAATCCCGGAGTTCGCCGCACGACATCTGACTGCGTGCGAAAACGCAAAGTCTACGGAGCATACCGCGACCATCCCGGTCGTCGTTTTTACAGATCAACAGGCTGCAAAGCCCTGATTCCTCGTGCGCATCGGAACTCTCTCGCGGCGAGTGCCTTCTCTGCGGCCGAACCAGCGCCCCGCTGCTTCATCGGACATTCTCGTTCATTCGTCTGGTCCGGTCTGGGCAGCAGAAATGGGACGATCGCCGATCGATTTCATCCATTCCGCCAGTTTCGTTCGTAGTCGCTCAAACGTGGCTCGTTCTGACGGTTCGTCGACGCAATTGACCGTTTCGCTTGGATTCGCCCGCAGATCAAACAGGTACTCTTCATCGATCCCGGTGAGGACATACTTGTGTGTCTCGCTACGGGCCATCCGGTGGCCTTGGCCCGGTCTGCCATCGACCCCAACACACTCGCTAAACACCACGTCGTGGACCGATCGTGTTGGATTCTTCAAAACTGGAACCAACGACTTGCCCATCAGATGTTCGGGAATGTTCGTGGCCCCGGCCAGTTCCAAGAGCGTCGGAAACAGATCGACCGTCGACACCAGCGAGTTCGTTCTTGCCGTCTTAACCAGGCCCGGACCGGTCACGAACATCGGCACCCGGACACTCTCTTCGTGCATTGTGATCTTGTTGCCCAATCCGTGGCTGCCCAAGTGATAACCGTTGTCCGACACGTAGAAGATGATCGTATTTTCAAAAAGCTCGTTGTCGTGAAGTTGCTTGACAAACTGGCCGATTTGGTGATCGAGGTGACTGACCACGGCATAGTAAACTTGTAGGTACCGCCGCATCAAATCACGATCACGGGGCGGGCCGGAGGGGAGTTTATCGAGGTTGCGGCGGTAGCCCGAGTCACGATAAAAATGTTCGCCTGGCAAGCCTTGGTTGAAAATACTCTGCGATAGTGGCGATTCCCGGAAGTTCGTCGGTAAAGTCAACTTGCTCGGATCGTATAACTCCAGCCATTCCTGCTCTGGCAACAAGGGGACGTGCGGTTGTTTTGGCGCGAGCCACAAGAAGAACGGTTCATCGGTTTTTGCCTGTCGACTCAAGAATGCTTCGGCGAGGGCAAAGGTTTCGCGGTCGTCGTGCGGTCCTGACTCTTTGCCTTCTTTAAAACCGTAACTCGTTTGATCGCCCAAATGCGACTTTCCATACGCGGCGGTGTGGTAACCAAGTTTCGACATGTGCGACGCGAGCGTCCAAGACGCTTTGCTACCACCTGCGCGAAAGTCCGTGAACTCCTTCTGCGACAACGCGATGACACCGTGCTGCTGTGGGAATAATCCGGTCATTGCGGATGCACGACTGGCGGCACATATCGGACTGGCAACAAACGCGCGATCAAAGATCAACCCGCTTCGAGCGAGCCCGTCCAAATGGGGTGTGACCACCTCAGGGTTGTCATAGCCAATCGCGTTGTGCACCTGATCGTCGGTAAAGATGACCACAATATTGGGTTGATCTGAATCTTTTGCCAAGACTTGAGCGTTTCCGATGATTAACAACAAGAGAACGATCACCGTTGAAGCGATAGGCTTCCTGATTGGCTGAAACGCAGCGAATATTTTGTCGGTCATTCACCTTTCCTCGCACACTTGATCTTCTGTTCGAGCCATTCCTCAAGGTTTGGCTTTTTCGTTTGTCTGGCGCTTACGGCTGGCGCTACTCTTGTTCTTGCTGGCTGGCCGGATGCCCTCGAGTGCGGGCTTGTACTTGGCCGGATCGAAGTTCGGGTTTGGCACGGGGACCACGGCTGCCGTGTCGGCGAGAAATTCGGTGATCAGTGAATCGAGCTCATCGACCAACCCTGGTTGTTGGGCTGCCAGGTTGTTTTTTTCGCCAACGTCTTCACGAAGGTTAAACAGCTTGTAGCGATGGGCACCGCCGACGCCTGCGTGAAAGATGCGGATGAGTTTCCAATCGCCTCGGTGAACCGAAACGGATGCTGGAATCCAATCTGGAACGGGCGGGTCGTGCGGAAAATATTGGAAGACCGCGTCGCGCTGCAAATGCTTGCCCTGGAGTGCCGGGATGATGTTGACGCCATCGAAGACTTGTTCGGATTCCGCTTTCAGGCCGAGTCCCCCGAGCATCGTGGGATAGAAGTCCTCGCTTTGAATCAAAGCATCGCTGCTTGTGCCGGCGGTCGTGATTCCTGGCCAGGCGACGATGCACGGGACGCGCGTGCCCCCCTCGAACATCGACGCTTTGCCGCCGCGCAGCGGTGTGTTGCTGGTCGGCGACGCGCCCTCGACGACGTCGTACATGTTTCCGCCGTTGTCAGATGTGAAGATGATGATGGTGTTGTCGGTGAGCTTAAGCCGGTCAAGCGTGTCAAGCAACGTGCCGACGGCGTCATCCATGCTTTCGATCATCGCTGCATACGTGGGACAGTGCTGAGGGTCGTCCATGCTGACCGTGCCCCGATACTTTTCGATCAGCGACTGCTTCGCGTCAAAGGGCGCGTGGACGCTGAACATCCAGTAGTTCAAGAAGAACGGTTCATCCTTGTGCTGTTCCATGAACGAAACCGCCTCGGTCGCCATGCGGTCTTCGATGTGTTGATCGGGCACATCGGGATCGTGGTCAAAATCTTTGAATTTCCATGGCGCAACGTAACTGCCGGCTGGACCGGGACCGGGATGGTGGGGCACATCGACATCAAAACCGTGCTGCAGCATTACAAGACGCTGAACGTTCGGCGTCTGGTAATACTGTGTCGTTCCATGCAGCGTCGTATCGCTCCAGCCAAGATCATCGGCCAAGATGAAGACCACATTGGGCCTCGAATCCGCAGCCGTCGAAGAGAATCCGGCAGAGGCGATCATCAACAACGCAACCAAGATTCGAATAGCCAGCGAGCCAAGACGTGCGTTAAGTGGCACGCAGTTCAGTAGAATTGTCACGGAGATCCTTGGAGAAAGTGGAAATGGACGGAATGACGTCAACGAACACGCGACGAACCAAACTTGCGTCACGCGCGTCGGACGAGCGTTCCAATTCTGATATGCCGCTGGCCTCGGAATCTCACCAGGATATTGTGAGGTCTGCCAACGGGCGGCATACAACAGATGAGCTTGCCGCCAAACTGCTCACAGTTCAGTCGCCATCGCTTCTGGCTTTCACTCTCGAATTGCAGCACAATTGAGCTTACCAGCGTGATCACAGTCCTGACCCGATCTTTCGTTCTCCTGGCACGAGTTGCCGTTGTGGGAATCTGCCTCTCGATGCCGAGCTTCGGAGAGCAACCCAAGCCGAACGTCGTGGTCATCCTTGCGGACGACCTCGGCATCGTCGATATGAATGCTTACGCGGCGAGGTTCACTGGTGAGAAACCTTCCGCAATGTACTACGAGACGCCGAACCTCGATCGGCTTGTGCGAGAAGGTACTGCGTTCACACAAGCTTATGCGTGTCACCTTTGTTCGCCGGCGCGGGCCAGCTTGTTGACTGGCAAATACGCCGCTCGGACGGGATTCACGACGGCTGTCGGTGGCAACGTTCGGACGTTCTACAATCAAGGGATCGAACCGCCGCCGGGTTACGTCACGCAGGATGCCTTGGAGTGGAAAGACAAGATCGACATCCAACAGGCATTGCTCAACGGCACGACGCGTGACTGCGCTGGCCTCTGGGCAGCCGTCCGATCAAGGGCAGAACGAAACAACGCTTGCCGAAGCGATGCCCGATCACGATGCTGCGTTCATCGGCAAGTGGCATCTGGGGGGGCATGGCTCCCGCGGATGGCAACCGAAGGATCAAGGCTTCGAGGAAATCTCTTATTTCGACGAAGGCGGTTCGCCCTATTTTAACTGGCGAGGGTTTGGGATCAGCCGTAAGTTGCTGTTTCCGAAAACGCCGCAAGACCGAGCTATTGCGTGGCAAGTCGGGGCCAAACCGCGGGCAGGACTATCTAACCGACGAACTGACACTGAACACGCGATCGATTTCATCCAACGGCGAGGTGAAGTCGACTTCCAAGCGACTCGAAGCCGTTCTTTCTGCACTTCTGTCACTTCGCCGTGCACACGCCGTTTCAAGGACGGCCCGAGGATGTTGCGCACTTCGAGCAGAAGTCGACGCGCGGTTGGAATGGACATCGACAACGCGATCTATGCGGCGATGCTCAGGCGGCTGGATCGATCCGTCGGCCGGATCCTCGATGCACTCGAATCGGCCGGTTTGGACGAAAACACGCTCGTTGTGTTCATGAGCGACAACGGCGGGGTCACGTACACTTCGCCCGGCCGCAACCAGCAATGCTCCGTTCAAAGGTGGGAAGGCACTGCATTTCGAGGGCGGGATTCGAGTGCCACTCGTCTTTCGATGGAAAGGCCACATCGACGGCGATGCCTGGACGAATGTGCCGGTGGATTGCAACGATATTTTTCCGACGGTGCTGGATCTTGCCGGTTACGATCCGACACCACACATCAGCAATGGAATCGACGGACGAAGTCTATCGCCGCTCTTCATCGACCTCAGCAATGCGGGCAAGGGCTATTCGCGAGATACGTTCTTCTGGCACTACCCGCTGAACGTGATCGTCAAGAATCCGGAAGACGGATTGCCATCGGCACCTTCTTCGGCGATTCGTGAAGGCGATTGGAAGCTGATCTTCGATTGGTCGGGTGCACTGCGGCTTTACAACATCACGGAAGATCCGTTTGAGAAGAATGAACTCTCGGCTGCGATGCCGGAGAAAGCCGAGTCGATGTTTTGCAAACTCAACGATTGGATCGACGCCAACGTCGATGTGAAGTACACGCCGGCGCTGAATCCCGACTACGATCCGTCAAAAGAGGCAAGGTCGCGGCCGTTCATTGATTTGCGTCGCAAATACCTGGGCGAAGAGCGAGCCATCCGCAGGATCGACGGCGATCCGCGTTTCGGCTTGCTGCCTGCTTCCCAGCAATGATGCCCTGACCAATCGCTGCCAGTAAAGACAATTCTGCGGAATTCCTTGTGAGAATTCGATTTGAGCGGCATACACGAACATAATAGGCGGTATCCGTGTCGGACTCAGATCAAACCCAACAGGCCATTCGCCAAGTGATCGCGGGTAATCGAGATGCTTTCAGGGTATTGGTGCGCGAGTATCGGCTGATGGTACGCAGCTATCTGGGCAGCCAATTGCATCGTGGCGACGAGATGGACGACCTCTCGCAAGAGGTCTTCATGACTGCATTTCGGAATCTCAATCAGTTTGACGATCGTGGTGATTTTGGAGCTTGGCTTCGCGGAATCGCTCGCAATCAGTTGTTAATGCACTTTCGAAGTTTGGGCCGGCGAAAAGCGAAAGAGGCCAAGTTTCGCGAGCAGGTGACTCAGTTGATCGAGCACGATCTGGAGCGAACATTTGATGAGCAGACCGAATTCGCAATGGAGTCGCTGTTGCGATGCACCAGCCGGCTTCCCGAGCGAATGCGGCAGGTCGTACGTCGCGGCTTGGAGGGAACGAAAGCCGCAGCAATGGCGGATGAGCTGGCCATGTTGGGCCAATTGAAGGCGGTTCAGTCTAGCGAGCCTCGCTGGTTGAAGCTCGAAGACGCTTTGGCGGCGACGCTTGATCGCCAAGCGACAAATGAATGCTTCGAGGCAAGGGTGATGGATGGCTTGGCGGAGTCAGCCCACAGTCAGCCCACAGTCAGCGACACGAAGGTGCGAACCTGCGTTGGTTTTCGCTAGCCGCCGGGCTTGCCGTAGCCGCGGTTTTCATTGCGATTTTGGTTTGGCCGCGCGGAAAGCTTGACTCGAAAACGATGAACGATCAAGTCGCGGAGAATCGCGATCGTCGAGATCAAAACAAACTGCCACAGAATCAGAACGACAGAGCGTTAGCTGCTGAACGCAATCGTACGGCAGAGACTGCAATTGCGGTACTTAGCCAATCGGTCAATGCGGAGTGGGGCGGTGAGCAACGGCCAGCAAAGGGTGACTCATTGGAGCCCGGCAGTTTTGTGCTGCACAGCGGCACTATACAGATCGAGTTTCTCGCGGGCGTTCGCTTGTTGCTGCGCGCCCCAGCCGACTTCGAACTGCGTGCTGCCGACGAGGTTTTACTGCGACAAGGTTCGGTCAGCTGTTTTGTAGCTGAAATGGGGCGGGGGTTTCGGATCGTTACCGAAGAGATGGAGGTGATCGATCTGGGAACCGCCTTCAGCATTGAAGTCAAAAAGGGGCAGAAGTCGGAAGTTCACGTCCTCGAAGGCTCCGTTGAAATCAAGTCCGGCCGAAGTGAAACGCTCGAACTGCAAGAGCTCAATGCGATTCGGATGGGCGTCGACGGCCCCGAGGATGTCGCCTATTCGCCGCAGCGTTTCCCGCAAATGTCTGAATTGCGCGAACAACAGCGGATTCGAGCTGAGCAACGTTTTCGCTCCTGGAGAGAGAGCTCCGCCAAGCTCAGTGCCGATCAGCGGTCGTGCTTCACTATAACTTCGAAGAGTCCGACCCAAGTGCTTTGGAACTAACCAACCGTGCTGCCGATGCTTCCCAGGCTACCGATGGCGTCGTCATCGGCTGTCAATGGGCGAAGGGGCGTTGGTCTGCGAAGCTGCGCGTTGGTTTATCGCAACGCAAGTGACCGCGTCTTGTTCCAAGTACCCGGTGCATATGATGAATTGACGTATCTGGTTTGGGCACGAATCGACGCTCTCACACAGCGGACGACATCGCTGTTGATGACGGAAACTCCGCGCAGGCGTCAGCTTTTCGCTCCCGCCAATGACCAATCCATCTTGGATGCCAAGAAACGTCGTGCCAAGTCCAGTGTCAAAACAGTGCGTTGGGAATTGGCCCAACACAGTAACAACGTGATGTTCAGTGTCGGTCATGGAGACGACGCGCTCTGGCAATACGACGCTTTCGATGTGGGTCACCCGTCTACCCGCTCTGACAACTGGGGCAACTGGGCCTGCCTCGCCGTTACCTGTGATGTGGCTCGCCGTGAGGTCATCCACTACTTCAACGGCGAGCCCATCGGTATCGGGAAATTTGAACAGGCTGAGCCGCTGCTGCTGGATTTCATGGAGCTAGGTAATTTTGCGCGCCCAGCGAAGAGTTGCAGGAGTCTGCCGGCTTCGCACAGCGTCGCTTCTACGGCGCGTTTGATGAACTTGTGATCGCGCGGCGCGTGTTGGACGCGGCGGAGATCAAGTCCTTCTGGGCCAACGGAAAACCATGATAATCACAGATTCCAATTCGTTTCCCATTGTCCGTCTCTCTCTCCTTTTTCAAGGTCTTAGAACGTGTTTTAAAAAGGGGTCTGACCCTCTGTGAGTCGGTACGTTGTGTTCATTTTTCGTTCAGGTAGTAGCGAATAACTGCGATCGCATGTCCGCGGCAAAGGGTCAGACCCCTTTTTTAAAACACGTTCTTAGCATGCGTCTCTTTCGTTCACTGTTCATACTCGCTGCGTTGGCAACTCCGAGTTTCGTCGGATGCGGTGGTAGCAGTGGGGAACCTCAGTCTCCAGATAAAACGGAGCTTGAGCAATTCATGGCCGATAACCCTGAGCTGGCTAACGAAGAAATGCCCGAACTCGATGAATAGTCCTTTCGGATTTGTGTTGTCTGCTGCGTTGTTCTCGTGCGTCATTCATTCTTCGACCGCACGGCTTTTTCTATATTGAGGTCGCTTGTTATGAAGAATTCTCGTTGGAAGTCCGGTTTCACTCTTGTGGAACTATTGGTGGTTATCGCCATTATCGGCGTCTTGGTTGGATTGCTGCTGCCCGCTGTGCAAGCGGCCAGGGAAGCGGCAAGGCGAATGAGTTGCAGCAACAATTTCAAGCAAATCGGACTTGGCCTGCACAATTACCATTCAGCGTACAAGGAGTTGCCCATGCAGATGGGCGGTACGTACTTCGCTGGAGCTGGTCCAGGCATGCCGGGGCCGTTGCTGAACCCCGGTCATAATCGACTTGAATTAAGCGCTCTGGTCGGTCTGACTCCGTTCATCGAACAGCAAGCGTTATGGGAGCAGATCAGCAACGCCTACCGAGGCCCGGGGCAAACCGCCAGCTTCTCGCCGATGGGACCTAACTCCAGAATGACTCTCAACAACCACAACACCGGAGCACTTGGTCCGTATGCTCCGTGGTTGACGACCGTTCCGACGCTTCGTTGCCCCAGTGATCCGGGAGAAGGACTTCCGTCGCAAGGCCGCACCAACTACGTCGTTTGCCAGGGCGATGCATCGCATGGCAGCCACAACGGCTATCGAGGCGATAACGGCAAACTCGCTCAAGGAGGCGCGATCAACGTTCGCGCGAGTCAGCGAGGTGTGTTCATTCCCCGCAAAGCCACCAAGTTCCGGGACATCCTGGATGGTTTGTCGAACACCATCGCCATGGGCGAGATCCCAACCGACCTGGGAGACAATGACAAACGAACCGGCGCTACGGAAGGTCCTCCCGGCGGAACTGCT
Source organism: Pirellulaceae bacterium (assembly GCA_963704055.1). Lineage (GTDB taxonomy): Bacteria > Planctomycetota > Planctomycetia > Pirellulales > Pirellulaceae > Rubripirellula. The sequence goes on from CAVPGW010000003.1 coordinate 188,284, forward strand.
TTATTCGCGGCAGGTGGGTCGGTCTTTTGTGCCGCCAATGTTGACCCCGCGCGTCCGCAGTTTTGGGCAACTGCGGCAGTGAAGAGAGGTGGGGCGGAAAACAAACGAGGCTACAAATGGGCGTATGCTCGCCCATTCTTCAGCGGCATGAACACGATCTTACCGCCTAACCGCGAAGTCTGCATGCGACACACCGGCGGGAATATCGTGCACTTTGAAGGAGTCTGTCCTCCCGGTAGCCGTCATCAAGGCGGTTGTCACGTCTTGATGACCGATGGCGCCGTCATCTTCATGACTGATTCGGTTGAAGCCGGTGACAGTTCGAGCGCTCAAGTTCGCAATCCGGGACCACCCCAATTTCTAGCACCTGGGTCACCAAGTCCCTTTGGATTGTGGGGTGCGCTTGGCACACGAGGTTCTTCGGAAACGATTGAGGAACAGTTGAACCAGTAGTAGTCAGCTTACGGCTGAATGCGAATCAATTTCCTGCCTCGTTTGGTCGAACGCCAAACGAGGCTTGCTGTTTCACGTCCAAAGAAACGCAAGAGAAACAATGTTGCGAATTTCTGCATGACTGTCCCGTGATGGTGAACTTCATGTCGATCTGCTACTCATTCACCACGCAGAGTTCGTCAACAGCATCGTCGTGGATCTCTGGCATGGATACTGCTTGTCTTCATGGGCTTCGGCTCGACCGCCACGGCGCAGATCCTCTATCCGTTTGATCTGCCCGATGAAATCAGTGCCACGTTGAAGGTAGACACGACCAAGAAGTCGCCCGTCAATCACATGCTGCTGGGGCTGAACTGCAATTGGCCTGAGGGGCTGTACGGCAAGGTTGGCTACAATCATCCCGACGCACAGAAATTGATCACGAAACTGAAACCCTCTTCGCTGCGGTTTCCCACATGGTGTCTGGTCCAATTTTTACGATTGGGAATCGGACGGTCGTCGAATGACTGACAATTACAAGACGCTGTATGACAGCGCGGTCAGAGATCACCCCGACTTGAAGTACGGCTTCGACGGACTGCACAGGCTGCATCAGAAACTCGGTTTTGATGTGCTGCACACATGGAACGTCAACTACGACAGTCCTGAAAAGGGTGTGCGTCGTTTGTTGGACCGACGATCGAAGGGATTCGATGTGAAATGGATTGAGCTAGGGAACGAGATCTTCTGGAAGACGCAGCGAAGCGAAGCCGTCAGTGACGTGGATAAGTACGTCGATGTTTCCAAAGCCCATGCTGCTGCCTTGAAAGCAGTCGCACCCGACGTGCAAATCTCGGTGCCGATTCACTGGCGAAATCCATTGACGGACCCCTGGAATACGACGCTGATGAAGCACGTTCACTACGATGCCATTACCGTCCACAAGCACATGGGCAATCAGGAGAACCGCGAAGGCGCGGCAGATACCTTGGCCGCCAGAGGTGTGATGTTGGAAATGGCTCAAACATTGCGAACCGTTTTCCCCGACAAACCCCTTTGGATTTCTGAGTGGTCGGTCAGCTGCGGCGAAAATGCAATCAGCATCCTTGGCATGGCCGATACCTACCTCGGATTCTTCGAGCACCCCGAACTGTTTGGCATCGCTGACTACTTTCAGATCAACGCCAGCCACCCGCTAATCCATTACGACAAACAGACGGGCGTTCACACTCGTACAAGCTACGGCGCCGCTTACGAAGTCATTCGGAGTGTTTTTGAGAATAGCGAGATGTACGAAAGCAGTATTGTGTCGACAAAGATTGGCGACGATCTCGACGCAGTCAGTGCGGAAGCCGTGATCAAAGACGGCAAGCTTCACCGTGTTTGCGATCAACAAGACAACTCGCGATGTCCCGCTGCATTTGATCATCGACGGGGTGAATCAGACGCAATCAGGCGAGCTGAAAACACTCTCGTTTGCAAACCTCAACGAACTCAAAACATTCGGGATGGACGAGAGCGTTCTGACCAACGTCAAGTCTGATCCGCGGGGTCCCGTCCTGCCGCCGTTGTCGATCAACCGAATCGACATTGCATCGATCAACCGGAGGTGAGCTGGATGAAGACCATGAAGTCGGTGTTGCTTTTGCTTGTCGTTGCCGCGATGTCCGCGACGGCTTCGGCACAAGGATTGGAGGCTGTGTTTGCTGATCCTCCCAAGGAATCTCACCCCGAGACGTGGTTTCATCTGATCAGCGGCAACGTCAGCAAGCCGTTTTTGACGACCGATCTGGAAGCCATTGCGGATGCTGGGATTCAAGGGATCCAGCTGTTTCACGGCAAGGGGCAACCATGGCCGGGTGTAGCACCGCAGATTGAAACGCTCAGCCCACGTTGGGACGACATGATTTCGCACGTGGCGGACGAGACTCAGCGACTCGGTCTGCGTTTCACCATGCAGAATTGCCCCGGCTGGGCGATGTCCGGTGGCCCTTGGATTACACCTGACAAGGCAATGCGGCATCTGGTTTGGAGCCGGGTGGACGTTACGGGTGGCGCGAACGTTTCCGTTGACCTGCCGCAACCACGAGTGACCGCCGAAACGCAGCCAGGCGAAGCGGCATGGCGCGACTATCGTGACATCGCTGTGCTTGCCTTTCCGACACCAATGGGTGACCACGATGCATCTTGAACCGGTCGCGGTAAAAAGCAATCGCAAGAACAGCCATGGTTGGACGTGATCGAAGAAAAAAGAACGTCAAAGTCCAGATCACGCCGACAATGAACCGACCTGGGTGGAGTTCGCATTCGCACAGCAGACACACCTGCGGTCCATCGAACTGCCGCCAGTCGAGCTGTTGATGAAGCGACGAAATTTCGATCCCGATGCGAGAATTCGTCTAGAAGCGTTTGTGGATGGGAGTTGGCTGGAGACTTCGACACGGGTGATTCCACGTGGTACGTGGCAGGACAGACTCAACGAATTCCCGCTGGCTCTGGCATTCGCTGATGTCCCCTCGCGTCGTTTCCGACTGACTTTCGACTCACCTCACCCGATGGAACTGTCCTACCTCGCTTGTCATCTGCTGCACGTGTCAACGATTGGCGTGGCCAAGCGGGCTACGCTTACGGAGTCTCAGCGGAGTGCGCCGCCGGTTCAAGACCCCGCGACGTGGCTGAAACCGGAAGCGGTGATCGACCTATCGGACCAATTCACACCAGCCGCGCTTCATGGAATGCTCCGATTGGCGACTGGACGATCTTGCGTTTTGGCCATGTGAACACGGGCGTCAAGAACAAGCCAGCGCCGCCCGAGGCGACGGGGTTTGAGTGTGACAAGCTGTCACCCGCCGGCGCCGAGCAACATTTCGCGGGCTACATCGGTCGTCTATCCGCACCGGGTGGGCCCGCCGATCAGGGGCGACTGCAAGGCATGCTGATCGACAGCTGGGAGTGTTTCACGCAAACGTGGACGCCTGCGATGGAGCGGGAATTCGCCGACCGCCGCGGTTACGCACTTCGTCAGCATCTTCCGACGCTAGCCGGCTACGTCATGGAAGACCATCACACCAGCGAACGATTTCTACGCGACTGGCGAAAGACGATCAGCGACATGCTGGTTGAAAACTACTTTGGACGGCTGGCCGATCTAGCTCGGCACGCGGCATGCAGCTGTCCTTCGAGACCGCGATTGGCGATGTGTCGCCCGGCGATATCTTGCAGTATTTCGGCAAAGCAGACATTCCGATGTGCGAATTTTGGAAACCCAACGACCCGCACTGGGGCGGCTTTGAAGCGAAACCGATTCACCCCACCGCATCGGCCGCCCACATCTACGGTAAACCGCGTGTGGCTGCCGAAGCGTTCACCGATGTCGGGCATCGTTGGAACGACCATCCCTTCACGATGAAGCATCTCGCCGATCGTCATTACACACTCGGCGTGAACCATTTGGTTTTCCACACCTACACGCACAATCCGCTTGATCACGTGCCGGGGACTTCATTCGGTGGCCGAATCGGCACGCCGTTTTGCGCGGTCAGACATGGTGGCGACAGATGCCACTGTTCACGAATTATCTTGCTCGCTGTCAACTCATGCTGCAACAGGGCCAGCCAGTTGCCGACGTGCTTTGGTACCTCGGCGATGACGTCGATCACAAGCCAATGCAATCGCGTCCTTTCCCGAAAGGCTACGCGTTTGACTACTTGAATCAAGACGCGTTGTTGAATCGAATCGACGTTGCCGATGGCATGTTGCAAAACCCCGAGGGTATCGACTTGGAAGATCATCTGGCTCCCCGATCAAGATTGTCAACGGCTCACCGCCGAGACACTCGCCCAAATTCATGAACTGGTGGAGTCGGGCGCGACGGTGGTTGGTCGCGCTCCAACGCTCAACCCGAGTCTCAGTGGCGGCGAAGGCTCTGAGTCCGATTTCACAGAACTCGTCAAAGCACTTTGGGGCGATCATCCATCCGACGAAGGTGATCGCAAAATCGGGGAGGGCCGCCTGATTTGGGGCGACAGTCTTGTCGACGTATTCGACAAATTAGGTATCACACCCGATGTGAGCGGATGCAGCGCGTCCAGTTGGTGCCACCGTCACACCCATGATGCAGAAATCTATTTCATCGCAGCGGATCGCAAGGCGCCTGTGCGAAACTCGATGTGTCAACGCCTTGGACGCTTTCGTTCCCGAGCGGTTGGGACACTCCCTCGCAAATTGAGCTTGCGGAATTGAAACCATGGTCGCGCTCTGAACGATCCAGCCAGCGCGGTCGTTCTCGGGTACCGCCACCTACAACAGTTACATTGACCTGGGCGACATCAAACACGACGCTCGTTATCTGATCGACCTGGGACGCGTTGCCGACATCGCGCGGGTTGTCATCAACGGCAAACCCGTCACGACTCTTTGGACGCCGCCTTTTCGAGTGGACATTTCAAAGTATGTGAGGGCTGGCCGCAACAGCATCGCAATCGAAGTCACCAATACGTGGCATAACCGACTGGTTCATGATGCCAGCCTCGAACCGGGCAAGCAAAAAACCTGGACAATCAGTGGCCCGCAAAAAGATGCCCCGCTCGAACCGGCTGGCCTGATGTCGCCGATCGTCATCCGCGTTGGCCAAGTTGTATTGATTCCCAATACCGTACGCTGATGTCTGACAACGAAAATCCGCAGAGCTGCCAATGGCTCTCGCGATTGTTGAACATGGCAACGCCAAGCCGCAGACGCTCTCTTGAGCGTTCAGCCGGCGTGCTCGCTGAACAGCTCGACGAACTCACGATGTACCTCGGGCATGGACATTTGAAAGCTCTCTTGTTTCACCGGGGTCTTCAACGATGTTGTAGATTTCAACAGGTGCTTCCATCCCATATCGCACAGCCTTCCACTTGCCACGTCGAGCCGCCTGGAACACTTCTCCTACGATTCCCGAATTCGGATCTCCCGCTTGCTTGCCAAATTCCCAATACAGCGTGCGCTCGGGCAAGGTCCCCGGATCGTCTTTCAGCAGCGTGCGAATCGATACTCCGTTGGTTTTCACTCGAGGAACTGAATTGAGTGAAACGCCCGCGAGATCGGCGAATGTGGGTAGCACATCCGCGAACGCCCACGGCGTGTCGTCGACTCTTGGTTTCGTGATTGCGCGTGGCCAATGCACGATCATCGGGACGTGGATGCCGCCATCATAAACGTCACGCTTGATTCCTTTGAACGGAGCCGACGCCTTGAAAAAAGTCGGATCTCCACCCCCTTCGTCGTGAGGCCCGTTATCGGAACTGAAGATGATCAGTGTGTTGTCGAAGCTGCCCTGTTCTTCGAGCGTGGTAACGATCCGACCAACATAGGCGTCCAGGGCTGTGACCATCGCAGCCAGAGTCGCATGAGGTTTCTCGACAGCCTCGGGGTAATACCATGCGTACTTGTCACTGGGCGAGCCCGTCGACATGCCGGAGTACGACGTCTCTGTGAATTGCTCCGTCATATTGCTTGACATATTCCACCGGGGCGCCCAGTTCGGCATGAGGCGATGAGAACGCAAGGAAGACGAAGAAGGGATTCTGGTGTCGTTCACTGATGTAATTGATTGCTTCCTGAGTGAACAGCTCTTGTGCGTAGGCTCCTTTCCTGCCGCCTTCATTTGCTTCGATACGCAGCTTCTTTCCGTCGCGCCAGAGGATTTGTGGATACTGGCGGTGGCCTTCAAGAATCGAGTACATGCCGTACCAGTGGTCGAACCCCATGGCCAGCGGATCGGTCACGCCCATCTGGGAGCCGATGGAATACTTGCCAAACAATGCCGTGTCATAACTTGCATGCTTGAGCACGTGTGCCATCGTCACATCAATGTCGCGAAGCTGGACTGTATTGGAGTTGTTGTCCATCAGCCGCCCATCACGCCCGGTGAACAACGAGACTCGCGAAGGCGAACAGACCGTATTGCCGGCGTACGCCTGAGTGAATCGAATTCCGCGACTGGCCAGCCGATCGAGATTCGGTGTCTTGATCGGAGTGTCGCCGTAGCAACCAAGTTGATTGAACCCCAGATCGTCGGCGAGGATGAAGATGATGTTCGGCTTGTCGGAGGAGGTTGCGGCCGAAGCTCGCTCCGCAGCCATGGCGCCGACGGAGCACAAGACGGAAATCCCAAACAACAGTGATCGAAAGGTCTGAAGAGACTCGTTTGTCAGCGAGTCGCCGAAACGTTCTCGGGCATTCATTGGTGGCTTCGCAGCAAGCATGGGCGGCAATTCTGACTCGGTATTCATGGAAGTCTAGGATCTTCGTCGCACAATGTCGCGAAGTTTCGAAAGCACGGTCTGGTGTTCGGCACGCGACGCCAAGTTGGTTTGCTCGAGCGGGTCTGCTTCAAGATCGAACAACTGCTCGAAAACCGGATTGGTTTCGGGATAGCGAATGTACTTCCATCGCTGTGTTCGGATACCTTCGGTGACCGCAATCGGTGATCTCGGCGGCTCGGTGTTGTAGGTGTGCTGATAGTAGAAATGAGAACGCCACTCGGTGGGTTCTCGCTGGACCAGCGGCATCATGTTCTTGCCCTGCATCGCAACCGGAGGAGTGATTCCGGCCAGGGCGAGCATGGTCGGCGCCAAGTCGATACTGAGGACCATTTCGTCACGACGCTGAGAGGCTTGTTTCAGATCGACACGCGGGTCGTAGATGATCAGAGGAACGCGAATGGAATTCTCGTACATTAACCACTTGCCGGACAATCCGTGGTCGCCCAGCAGGCTGCCGTGATCCGAAGAGAAGATCACAACGGTGTTGTCGTCCAGGCCAAGCCGCTCAAGTGCGTCGAGAATGACTCCCACAGCCGCATCGGCACGCGTCACTGTGCGATAGAACGTTCGTAAATCTCGCTGATACGTTTCGGCGTTCCCCAGCCATCTGCGACCAGCATCACCGTTGAGTGAATTGCGGATGAATTCGGGCTGAGTGTCCCAATCTTCACGAGAGAAAGTCGGCGACGGAGGAATTTCGACGTCTTCGTAGATGTTCGGTACGTTCGGGTCGAAGTAGTTGAACGGTCCATGCGGTTCTTTGAACGCGACGGTCAAACAGAATGGCTGGTCGGTCGTGGTCGCCTCCAAAAACTCGACAGCCTTCTCGGTCATCACCTCCGTGAGGTATCGCGTTTTTCCGTCAACCTCTTGGCGAAAATTGATGCTCTGCGGAAAGCCGTACCAGAAGTCAAACTGGCTCACCGGAAGACAAAGTTCTCGGTTGTTCGCGTTCGGATTACCAACTGCGTACTTCCCCAGATAGCCGGTTCGATATCCGGATTGTCGCAGGAGCGCCGGATAGGTTTGATCAAATGCCTCGGCGGTCAGCGGCTTCTTGAAGTCTTTGATCCCGTGTCGATACATGTGCTGGCCGGTCAAGATGCAGGCACGGTTGCTGCAACAGATCGCAGTGGTGACAAAGGCGTTGTTGAACAATGTCCCGCGGCGGGCGAGACGATCGAGATGGGGCGTCTGGATGTGGTCATTGCCCATGATCCCCAGGCAGTTCTGAGGTTGGTCATCGGTGAACATGAACAGAATGTTGGGACGCTGCTGCTCTGCTTGCAGCCACGACGCATTCAACAAGCCTACGGCGACAAAGGCGACGACACGAAACCAATGTTGCTTGATGATCATCATTTTTCTGGACTCATTTGTCGCTTGCGTTTGGCGTACGAAACCTCTGTATCCAGTTGCAGATCACTCATGACAGGCTGAAACCCAACCACTAGCCTAACTTGAAAGCGGCTCGTAGTTCTTCGATAACGGTGTCGGGCATCGTGGAAATTTGACCGACGGATCGTGCGTTGATGACAGCCTCGGCGGTCGACTCCAATACCTCCAGTCGATCGAAGGCATCCAGTACACTTCGCCCGGTGACGATCACACCATCATTCTCCAGCATCGCCGCCGGAGAAGTCTCGGAGACATAATCCGCAATCTGACTGTTGTCGCGGTATTGAGTTCCATAAGGTACGCGTTTCACATCGCGAAGGAAGACGTAGCTTTCGGGTATCGTCCGCACGTCGAAGGTCGAATCAGTGACGCTGAACGCGGTCGCGTTGACTGGATGCGCGAACACGACTGCCTGGACGCCAGGATGTTTTGCATAGATCGCCTGGTGAGCCTTCGCAGCTCGGCTGGCCAGTTTTCCCGTCTCACGCTGCCCGCCGTTGACCAGTACCAAGTCGTCAACATTCAGCAGCTCACGATCGTGTCGCGTCGGCGTGATCAGAAACGCATCGCCGTCGACCCGCGCCGAAAAGCTACCTTCAGTGCTGATCAGCAGACGCTGGCGACAGCCCCGACGGATGAAGTCACAAAGTTGCCGTCGCAACTCGCGCTCTTGCGACGTCGCTGTGGGTGGATCAAAAGGTTCCAGGTCGATGCTTCGCTCGGCGGCAAGCTGAAGTTGCTGATCGTCCAGGTATCGGACTTTGCCAAGCCGATTCGCTTTGATCAGCGTCTTGCCCGCAAACTCAAAAGCTTCAAATCGCTCAAACGCATGAGCCAATGATTCGCCTCCCACGACCACACCATGGTTTTCCAGAATGACGCTGTCGCACTGCTCGCTAAACGTGGCAGCGATGTTGCTACCCAGTTGTTCGCTGCCAGGGCACGCGTATGGAGCGAAGCCAACCTTTCCGCAAACCGAATGAGCTTGATGGAACAGTCGCGTGTTGGGCATCTCGCGACAGATGCTGAACGCCACCAACGCGACCGGGTGCGCGTGGACAATGGCTTTGATGTCGGGGCGAGCGGCATAGATTGCTTTGTGAAACGGAAACTCCGAAGAGGGTGGATGCAATCCATCGACGGTTCCGCCTGAGCGCACACAAACGATGTCGCCTCGCGTCAAGTTGCCTTTATCCACGCGAGCGGGCGAAATCCAGACGTCACCAGACTCATCACGGATCGAAAGATTGCCCCCAGATGTCGTCGTCATGCGATAACGATAAATGCGATCCATCGTTTGGATGATCGCATCGCGGGGGTGAATCAGGTGTCGAGTTGTCTTCATTGAACCATTCTTCCATTCGACCGGGCCGACCGCTAGCGCCGTTGACTCACAGTTAGCATCGTGCGGGAAATTACTGTCGCTCTTCTTGTCGGCGTGCTCTCCGTAACGCGAGTGTGAACAGTCGCTCATTCGCCGAGGCGGTAAATCGTGATTGACTCGATCATCATTTCGCCTTTGTTGGCGTACTTGTCGTACGTGGCAAAAGGGTCGAACCGGAACTTCTTCACCGGGCCTGTGCCGCTGACGGTGAACAAGTAAGTATTGACTTGGTCCGTCGCCGTCAGCGTGCGCTTCGACTGCATCAGTCCGTTGAATCCTCGTGCGGGATTTGCCCAGAAAAACTGACTTGTCGCTCCCTTGGCGGGCATCGCGCGCAGTGCGATCGCCAGGCGACCGGTGAGTTCCGATGGAAGCGTCGTGGCCATTTGCGAGTCATCACCTGTCGCGACCACGAAGGCTTTGCCATCACGCGTTACGATGTCGACGCTCTTTCGATCGATCCACTTGGCAACATCCGACGGTTTCCTGAAATCCCAACTCGCGACCCTGGTGGCGCCGCTCAAATCGACGCCATCAGGATTGATCGACATGTCCTTGGGCTTCGATGTTTTCAAGGCCATTGCGGCTGTTGGGATGCTGCTGCGAGCGACGAATTCGTAAGTGCCAGATTCCACCGCCAGCACAGCATTGCTGCCTTCCCTGCGAAGCAGCTTGACATGTGGATGGTTCGACAGCGACGCGCCGCTCTCGGTGATGCTAGACGCGTCAGCGGTCGGTAGAAACACCGTCGCCGTCGTGTTGGCGGGCACCGTCACGTTCAAGTGAAACTTGTCGCCCTCGACCTTCCAGTCGCTTCGGATGGTGCCCCGAATCGATTCGTAGGAAGCACGCACCCAGTTGATAGGCTGATGCATCGCGTTGCTGGCCGCAGCAGGCGGCTGCGGATGGATGATGATTTTCTCATAGCCGGGCCCGTCCGACTGAATTCCCGCGAGCGTGTGGAACATCCACTCGCAGACCGCGCCGAAGGCGTAGTGCGAGAACGAATTCATCGCCGCATTGTGCCGACCAAAGGCGTCCTCTTTTGTGTAGCTGTCCCACCGCTCCCAGATCGTGGTGGCCCCGTTGGAGATTTCGTAGCCCCAAGAGGGGAACTCGCGTGACTGCAACAAGAACGTCGCCAAGTCGTGCTGGCCAGATGCAGACAGCACTGGCAGTAGCGGTCGCGTGCCCAGAAACCCAGTTGACATGTGGTTGCCGTTGTCGGCGATCATGTTTGCCAAGTACCGCCCCGTGCCTTCGCGTTTCGCCGCGGGAACCAGGTCGGCAAACAACGCCAGCGCTTGTGCCGTTTGAGTGTTGACTTTCACGCTGCCGTCCTCACGCAAGTACTTCGCTTGGAAAGCGGCCCTCGTTTTCTCGAACTGAGTACGATACGCCTTTGCCTGGTCCTCGTGTCCAATCGCCGTGGCCATCTCCGCCATCATCCGAGCCGAGATTGCGTAGTAAATCGTGTCGACGTACTCGAGAGGCGTCGCGGCCCCCTGCGCCAGCCAATCGCCCCAGGCATTGCCGTGTGCGATGCCGAGATCGTCGACTGCGGTGTTGTCGCGCCACTGCATGAATCGCACCATCGGTTCCCAGCAGTCTTCAATCACTCGCGTGTCACCATAGGCTTGCCAGATCGTCCATGGACAAATCACGCCGGCGTCGGCCCAAGCGGAGCCGAAATCCCAGCCATGTTGAAACGGAAACGGAGCATATCCGGGAAAGGCGCCGCTGGGTCGCTGCGACTCCATCAGTTCACGCAACCATTTGGTGTAGAAGGCACCGATGTCGGCGTTGTACGCCGCCGTACCCACGTAGGCTTGCGCGTCGCCGGTCCACCCCATCCGCTCGTCACGCTGCGGGCAGTCGGTCGGAAGGTCCAGGAAGTTTGCCCGCTGTGTCCAGACGACGTTCTTGAATAGTTGATTGACCATCGGATCACTGCACTCGAACGTGCTGGTCATCGGTGTGTCGCTGTGCACGACTAAGCCGGTGACCGCATCAAGCGTGGCCTCGCCAGGAAAGTTTTCGACTTCCACAAATTGGAAACCGTGGAAGGTGAAACGTGGCTCGAAGACTTCACCGTTCGGATCGCCCTTGCAGATGTAAACGTCCGTGGCGCGAGCCTTGCGCAGATTTTCGGTCATCAGCCTGCCGTCAGGATGCAGCATTTCGCCGTACCGGATCGTGACTTTGTGTCCCTTGGTCCCTTTGACTTTGAGGCGAATGTTGCCGGCGAAGTTCTGGCCGAGATCGAATATGAACGTTCCAGCGCGCGCGCTTGGTCACTGTCTTGGCGGGAAGCTCTTCAGTGATTCGAACTGGCACGCCAGGGAATGCTTGCAGTGTCGGTCGCTTGAAACCAAGATCACACTCGACACCAGTGATTTTCGGCCCACCACCTGTTTCAGGATTGCGGGCTTCGTAGAACATCGCGGTGGGGTGACCATTATCGCTGGCCAAGATCGCCGCTTCCCAGCCGCTGTCGTCAAATGCAGCGGTCGACCAATCCGGCATTTCTCTTCTTGCGTCATAGGCTTCGCCCATCAACAAGTCCGCTTCTTGAATCGGGCCGTCGCCGGTGACGTTCCACGTTCTATCGGTGCCGACCGTTTCGCGCGTGCCGTCGGTGTATTCAATCTCCAACTGCGCCATCACCGATGGCGTCCTTCCATAGGTGTAGCGACCGTTCTTTTCAGTTCCCATGCCGGTCAATAAACCGAAACCGACGTAGCCGCTGTACCAGCCATCGGCGACCCAAGCCCCAACGGCATTGTCACCCTGGACGACCATGTCGGTCACGTCGTAGGTGTTGTAGTAGGCACGCTGGCGATAGTCCGTCCAACCGGGAGCGAACATCGCGTCGCCAACACGCTTGCCGTTGAGGTGCATTTCGTAGATACCCAAAGCTGTGGCGTAAAGCGTTGCTTGCTTGATTGGCTTTTGGGCCGCGAAGTTTTTGCGGTACTGTCGCGCGGCAGGCAGAAACAGACTCTTCGTATCCGTATGAATCGGAGCATCGTCGCGGTAGCTGATATAGTTCGCCTGCCAATCCGAATCATCCAGCAGGCCCATCGACCACGAGGAAGGCTTGCTCCACGTTGCCGCGCCCTCGCCGTCGAACACCTGGACCTTCCAATGACATTGACGACGCGACTGCAGCGGCGCGCCTTCGTATTCAACGAACAGCGTTTGCGATGACCCGACGTTTCCGGAATCCCAAAGGTCGCCTTCACCGTTGGCCAGCTTGTCCGCCGACGATGCGACCAGCAGGCGATAAGCGGTTTGTTTTTGACCTCGAACGTCCGACTCCACACGCCAACTCAAACGTGGCTTTGCGACATCGATCCCAATCGGGTTGTTCAGATACTCACAACGCAGATGCGTGGGCGTGAGGTCGGCTGCAGCGGCAGACGCGACAAGCAAGCAGGTCAGCAGAAGGCAGAGTGATTTCACGTTTCGGTACTTGAGGGAGGGAGCAGTTAGCGGTTAACAGTTGACAGTTGACAGTTGACAGTTGACAGCTGGTTTTGAGGTTTACATCTTCTTCCCGTTCACTGTTCACTGACAACTAAATCTCGACTTCGGTCGCATCCACCGGCAGCTTGCGGCTCATCCACATCGGCGTCGCGATGAACCAGCCGATCGTACCGGAAAGGGCTGTCCATTTCACCGTGTCCAGACCAATCGCGCCGGCAAAGTACAGCAGGCATGGAAGGATCACTGCGCCGAGGGCGACCAGGGAAACAACTTTCGCAGGCATATTCATTGGATATTCCCTTCGCTGATGGCGACGGAGTTTTGGGTGAACTTGCTGAGCACGAGGTAGATCGCGCCGCAGGCAATCCAACAAGGGATCACGGCGTAGGCCGCGAACAATCCCTGTGCAAAAATCAGATAGAGACCCACGGCAACTGGCAGCAGCCAGGCAACCATCACGGCGACATTGACCGCCTGTGAACGATGGAACGCGTATTCGTCTCGCAGACCAAACTTTTTCATGAGGTAGAAGTCGACGAAGATCACGGCTCCCATCGGCCCGAGTACGGTTCCGTAGGTGCCAACGAACCCGAGCAACTGAGCCGACAGGTTGGGGAATGCTCCGGCGATCGTTGCCACGGCACCGGCCACCAGCGTCATGGCCGTCCGCGAACTTCTTGGCAGCACGCCTTGGAACGCCAAACCGGCTCGATAGATCGTCGGATTGGCGGTCGTCCAGCCGGCAATCACCACGCAGATGATTCCAGTCCAACCGAGCGATTGGAAAGCGAGTAGACCTGGATTTGCCGTCACCTTGCCGTCGGCTCCGAGTGCCAGCGATGGTTGCATTTTGATCAGTGCGGCAAGCAGCAAGGCCGCAGCGATCCAGGCCATGTAGTGTCCCAGGAACATTCCGATCGCAGGCGCCCAGCCGGATGCCTTGCTGCGAGCGAAACGAAAGATCGAAAGGTCGGCCATCCCAAAGTGCATCGCTCCGTTGCACAACCATGCGAACACGACGATCTGCCAGAACCCGAACGTTTGTGGTCCATTTTTTTCTTGCACGAAATGCAATTGCGTCGGTCCAGAACTTGCCTTCGGAGAGTGCGGCAACGCTGGTTGCCTCCATTTGAGCCAATGACACAATGCCACAAGCGGCAAAGACCGCGATCATCCAAGGTGCCGCGATGTTTGCGACATGGGCAACACGTTCGTAACCGCCGGCCGCAACCACGGCGATCACCACGCCAACAATCGCGACCAAAGCGGTGAACGACGGATTGCTCAATCCAAACATTGCCTCGGGCACATCGAAGGTGATGCCGAACGGAACACCGACGGCCGACGCCGACACCGTGACCATCGCTCCGGCCAGAAAGCAGAACAGCAGTCCGTTGACGAGGTTGTAGAACTTTACCAGCGAGCCACCGGCAATCCGTTCCAGCTGGTAATACAGCGTCATCCGCTTTGACATCGCGATTGGCGTGACCAGGAATCGCCACGTCAGCACCGCTAGAAAGATTGCCCAGCAGCAACCCTAGGATCAAATCCTGCAAACTCGCACCGGCGGCGAGGAACAACGGACCGATCATGAACTCGGTGCCGGCGGCATGCTCGCCAGCGTACATCCCCCAGAACTTTCCGGATCCTAGCAACGCCGAATCGGGAACCGGTTCGCGTTCAAACTCTCCGCCCGAATTTGAATTTTCTTCACTCATGTAAATGCGTTCCCTGTCCTGCAAGTCTGGGGTTAATCGTATCGCTTCCGCGTTGGCCAGGACCTGTTCTGGCGATCCGCGGTTATCACTTTTGGCGAATTGCCAGGACAAGTCCTGGCCTACGTGTTCGCGGCACCCAATTCCGTGCTGCGCAACGCTAACACGCTGGATTCATACTCGCGAACCTTCTCGAGCCACTCGGCTCCGACGGGAACGTTCGATGTTTGGCAGTAGTGGTTCCACACCGCGCCCAGCGGCATCGTCTTCTGTTCTTCCATCAGTGCCAGCCGCGCGGTGAAGTCGCCATCGCGCTCAAGTTGTTGCAGTTTCTCGGTCGGCTCCAGCAGCGCCGCCAGAACTGCCTTTAACGCGTTTCGAGTTCCAATCGCCCACGCTGCCACGCGATTGATGCTGGCGTCAAAGAAATCGAGTCCGATATGGACGCGATCCAGATAATCGCCGCGAACGATCTCCTGCATGATCGCTTGTAATTCATCAGAGTAGGTCACGACGTGGTCACTGTCCCAGCGCACACCGCGGCTGACATGCAGCAGCAACTCTGGCACGTACATCAACACCGAGGAAATCTTATCAGAAATCACTTCGGTGGGATGAAAGTGACCGGCATCAAGGCACAAGACTTTGTTTCGCGAGATCGCATAACCCATGTAAAACTCATGGGATCCAACCACGTAGCTTTCGCTACCGATACCGAACAGTTTGCACTCCACCGCATCCAGGGTGTGATCCGGTGAAAGCTGCTCTGAAAAGATCTCGTCCAGCGAATGCAGCCAGTCGCTCGCGAGGATCTTTTCGACTCGCAGGCGTGTCTTTCAAACCATCCGGTACCCAGAAGTTGTCGATGCATGGGTTGCCTTGAGCTGCTCCCATCGCAGCGGCGATCTTGCGGCAAGCGATTCCGTGATCGATCCAGAACTGGCGGATGCCGCGATCGGAGTGAGCCAGCGTGAATCCATCGCTCGCCTTCTCATGCGAGAAATAGCTTGGATTGAAATCGAGATCCACACCCTGGCTGCGCCCCCAGTCGATCCATCCCTGAAAGTGTTCGACGCCGATTTCGTCACGATCGACCGGCCCGTGGAACTCACCATACAGAGCATGCAGATTCAGACGGTGCTTTCCTGGAATTAGCGAATAGGCAAGTTCCAGATCACTGCGTAGTTCGCTGGGCGTGCGTGCCCTTCCAGGATAGTTGCCGGTCACCGCAAGTCCGTTGCCAAGTGCGCCGTCGTTGCCTTCAAAGCCCATCACGTCATCGCCCTGCCAGCAATGGACCGAAATTGCGACATCACGCAGCCTGTCCAGAGCACGATCAACGTTCACGCCAAGTGTTTCATACTGTTCAACCGCAAGTTCGAATGCTTTTTGAAGGTTTGCCGCGTTCGTCATCGTGCTGTGTCCATTGCCAGAGGATCGAGATCGTTTTTCATGGCAGCCGCAAGCCGCCAGGCAGGTAATGTACGCCAATTTGGAATCGAAATCCTTGACGATCGTGTCAGGCACTAGCACATTAGTGCCATTTGCATTCGCCGTCCGGATTGCGTAGCAGCGCAACGTTCCCGGGACATACCGGCGAGTCGCTCAGTTGGCGACCTCCGGCGACGCTAGACAGAACAGGTGTTTCTCGCCGCGAATGAAGATGCGGTCTGAGGCTGGCACGGGCGATCCGATCACGGACTCCTGCATGTCGTTTTCAGCGATCAATTCGAATCGATCGTCCGTCACCGAGGCCACGAACACGACGCCGTCCTCGCGAGGTGCGTAGAGCTTTCCGCCGGCGATCAGCGGTGACGCGTAGTAGGCTGCTCGATTCTTCGGAAACGCATCGCTCCAAATCGTCTCACCGGTGACGGGATCGATGCATTCGACCTCTCCGCGATCTCGGACCAAATACACACGACCTTCATAGACAGCGGGTGTCGGCACGAAAGAGCCGATGTCGTCGCGCTGCCAAACGTGATTCGACGCGGTCACGTCCCCGCTACCTGCGAGTCGGATTCCATGCAGCCTCGGCTGACCTCGATCGTTGCGTCCGTAGCAGATCACGGCCATGTCGCCGACGATCACCGGGGTCGCGATGGCCGGCCACATTTTGTTTGCGTCTGGGTTGAAGTTACCACACGACCAAACGACCTTCCCGTCGGCGGTGTCGTGAATGGTCATATGCTCGGCGCCCCACACCAGCAGAGCCTCTTTGCCGCCGTGCTCGATCACCAGCGGTGTCGTGTAGCCGTGATCGCATTCGGTTGGAGTGGAGTAGTTGCGAGCGACCTTCCATGCCATCTCACCGCTGGTTTTGTCAAAGGCGGCGAGCCACGATTCGCCCTGATGCATGCGTGCCATGATGACGTACTCGTTGGTCAGCACCGGCGACGTACCGTGGTCCCAGAAGAGCGTGTCTTTTCCGAATCGCTCGACAAGATTCGTTTTCCAGCGAACCGATCCGTCCAACTCGACGGCAGCCAGCGTGCCACTCTTGAAGTACACAAACACGGCGTTGCCATCGGTAACGGGAGATGCGTTGCTGCCAGATCCATTGCGGTGCTTGCCCGCGTCCTCGGGTCCGAACGTTGTGCTCCAAAGCTGCTCGCCGGACCAGCCAATCGAGAGGATCGCATCATTCCCGTTGACCGGCGCCGTAAGGTAAATGGTCCGGTCGAGCACGATCGGCGTTGAACAGCCTTTGCCCGGCAAAGGAACACGCCACTGCGTGTTGTTTTCGTCGAACTGCGTGGGGTACGTTCCGATCTCCGTGCTGCCGTTGTCGTGGGGCCCGCGCCAGCGTGGCCAGTCTGCTAGAGCTTCGCTGCCTGCCAAGCCACTTGCCAAAAGGAAAAGGAGTGTCGAAGTTTGAAACAGGTTGAGGGACATAATCCGATAGATCCGTGCATTGGAGGATGGGAATGGTTATGCTGGCGGTCGAGCCATCGGGATATTCTGATTGGAGAACTGGCGTGCCCAGCAAGCGACGGCGTTCTCAGTTTGTGCTCCGCACGCCTCCGTGTCACTCGCAATTCTGGTGGTTTGCAGAACGTTGATCTCCGGCGACGAACTTCTCTCCTACAATGACGACGTCTACAGGACCGCTCCTTGTCGAGTGTCGTGGTTCGCGCGGACTTTTCCAAGCTGCCATTTCTATCGCCAATTCGCTTGGAATGTCTATCGATCAAGTGTGAAAGCCCGGCACGGAAAGTACGATAGTATCGAGTGGAGCCGGACCAGTTATCAGGTTCTCCAATCGCTCGAATCGGTTGGTGTTCGCGCCGAGATTAGTGGTGTAGAGCATATCCGTCGGCTGAAGTCTCCCTGTGTGTTCGTCGCCAACCACATGAGCACGCTCGAGACGATCGTGCTGCCAGCCATCATCCAACCGGTCTGCGATGTGACCTTCGTGGTCAAACGGAGCCTGATCGATTATCCGGTGTTTCGCCACATTCTGCGTTCACGGGATCCGATTGTCGTCTCACGCGACAATCCGCGAGAGGACTTCAAAGCGGTGATGGCGGGTGGGATCGAACGCCTTCAAAAGGGAATTTCGATTGTCGTGTTTCCGCAAACCACACGGGCCCTGACTTTCGACCCGTCTCAGTTCAACACGATCGGTGTGAAGCTTGCTCAACGCGGCCAAGTGCCGGTGGTGCCAATCGCCCTCCTGACTGACGCCTGGGGCAACGGAAAATGGATCAAAGATCTTGGTCCAATCGATCCCCAAAAAACGGTCCGATTCGCCTTCGGCGAACCAATCGAGATCGAAGGCCGAGGTGCCAAGCAACACCAGGAGATCATCGATTTTATCGAAACGAAGCTGAACGACTGGCACAACGGGAAAGGTGCATGAGCATTCGTTTGTGATCCGCCGTCGCTCGCCAAGGTTTGCGATCGCTGTGATCGTCTGAGTCGGCAGCCATTACGTGAGGGGTGGAATCGAGGGTGGTATGCCGAACGGCGGCCACGGAAAATTCGCGGACGATCACGACGGAAACATGACCACCGAGTTCTTTGGAAAAACGAGCGGGAACTCGGCAACAGGTTTGACCTCAAGCGACGTTTCATCGAATCCGTTCACAGATTGACCCTGATAGGCATTTCCTTCGCGGCGTATTGTGAATGGTGTCCTGCGTTCCTGTATGATAGAGGCCACGTTGTGTAATCCAATGTCGTGAGGAACGGTCAATGCGCGTAATCATTCAATTTGTGTCTTTTCTAGTGCTCTTACTGGCCGCAGGCGACCTGGCACGCGCAGAGAATTGGACACGATTTCGCGGACCGAACGGTCAGGGCATCTCTAGCGAAGTGGATCTGCCGGTCACATGGTCCGCCAGCGATAATGTGGCTTGGAAGACCAGCATCCCTGGGAACGGCTGGTCGTCCCCAATCGTCTATGACGACCGCGTGTTCCTTACGACGACCACAGAAGAAGGCGTCTCCTGCCGTGTCCTCTGCGTTGATCGAAACGATGGAAGCATCGTCTGGAATACCGAAGTGCACCGACAGAATCCGGGGCCGAAGCGCGAGCAGAACTCGTATGCCACGCCGACGCCAGTGACCGACGGCAAGCGAGTCTATGCAGTCTTTTACGATGGCACGGCAGTTGCCGTCGACTTCTCGGGCCGTCTCGTTTGGAAGAATTCCGAGGTCAAATTCCACAGCCTTCACGGCCTGGGCGCGTCGCCGCTGCTTGCAGATGACCAACTCGTCATGCCCTTCGATGGCAGCAGCCGGGACGACAGCAAAGTCGGTTGGAAAATTCCTTGGGAGAAAGCAGTCGTGCTGTCCTTGGACACCGCCACCGGCAAAGTCCGCTGGAAGGGAAAACGCGGCAAGTCACGTGTTGGGCATGTGACTCCGATTCTTGTCGACGATGGCGCTCAGCTTGTCAGCGCCGGCGGCGACCGTGTGCAAGGATTTGACGTGCACACCGGCAGACAAATCTGGTCGATCTACAGCCAAGGTGAAGGGGTGACGCCTTCACCGGTGGTCGGCGATGGAATGATCTTTACTTCATCTGGATTTGAAGACCCCACGATCCGAGCCATTCGTCTGGGAGGAGAGGGTGAGATTACGGAGACGCACATTGCCTGGGAACAGAAGAAGGGCGTTCCCGTGCTGGCTTCCCCACTCTATGTGCCCCCTCATCTCTACACGATTTCACGAGACAATATTCTGCACTGCATGGAGGCATCGACCGGCGAGATCGTTTGGCTGCGGCGGCTAACTGGTACGCACTCGGCTTCACCCGTGTTGGCAGACGGGAGAATCTACGTTTTGTCCGAAGACGGGGTCACGTTAGTGTTGCGGCCAGGAGATCAGTACGACGAGATCGCTCGCAACAGCCTCGATGAAAAATGCCTGGCATCGATGGCAGTCTCACAAGGACACTTCTACATTCGCACGTCGGAGCATCTTTACAGCATTGGCACGTCGCCCCGAAGTACCGATTGAGTTCGTAGTGACCGCATTCATGCGGTCGGCCCGGCGCAACAGCCGATGAATCGGATCACTACGAACGACGGGGTGGCCGGCGGTCGAGCGTCAGCGAGCCCCCGGAACACCATTGGCTCGCTACTGGGGGCTCGCTGACGCTCGACCACCAGCCACCCACTCATTTGCCGATCGGCGACCAACAGCCGGGAAACAAGTTCATCTGTAACGCGGATCCTGCCACGTTGGGATGTCTGTGCTTTGGCGTCCCAGCGTAAACGGTTTGGCCAAGACCGCGCCTGCCACGAAACCACCGATGTGGGCTCCGTAGGCAACTCCGGATTCCATCCCGCCGAGCATGTTCAGGCCACTGATCACTTGGAAAATAAACCAGATTCCAACTGCCACAAAGCCAGGAACTTGCGTCACGATTCGAAACAGCAACACGGTCACGCGGCGATGGGGGTGCAGAACCAAATAAGCACCCATCACTCCGGAAATCGCGCCCGAGGCACCCAGGCTGGGGATCATCGAGGCGGGGCCGCTGCGGTTGAGCAACACATGGATCAGCGAGGCCAGCACGCCACACAGCAAATAGAACAGAACATAACGGACCCGTCCGAGGTCATGTTCGATGTTGTCGCCAAAGATCCACAAGAACCACATGTTCCCCAAGAGATGTGCGATCCCACCGTGCATGAACATTGCCGTCAGAATGGTCAAGTAGACGGGAATCGGAGTTTCACGCAGACCAGGCACCACCACTTGCCTGAAACCCTCGGAGGTGCGCATTTCGACGATTCGGTTCTCCGTCACGACGTCATGTCCACTGACGATTTCAGCAGGAACCGTGGCATAAGTCAGTGTGAAGTCATCATTGCTTCCCATCCCTTGAAAGAGGACAAACACGATGACGTTGAGCGCGATCAGTATCACGTTGATCAGCGGGAACGTCGTCCGATCCGTATTGTCGTCGCCGATGGGTAGAACCATTTCGAAATCGTGCCTTGTTAGGAAAGACTCATTGCGTATCCACCGAGCAACGGCGCCCGCACATGACAGATTGATGTCGATGTGAGCACAGGTTGCCAATGAGGTCAATCGGGACGAATCGAAACCAACGGCAGAGGTTGGTTGTTCGGCTTTCCCCCCCCGATTGCATCCTGCGAGGCCTTGGAATCCGCAATCAGCCGGAATTTGCCAATACTCGCGGCGATTCATCGAATATGTAATTACAGCGGACCTGTAGCTTACCTGTGGCAATCTCGCGGAGAGTAACAATGGATTCGACGATCGAAAATCACAACGGCGATTCGACGCCGCAATCGGTGCGGGCGTCTTGGCAGCATTGCAAGGAGGTATGGTCGGCTTCCTCAAGCTCGGAGGCCTGGGCGTCTTTCAAGAAAATGATGGAAGCCCTGCCGCCCTGGGCACTCGCGGTGACTGTCGTCGGCGTACTCGCGCTGATGACAAACGCGTGGATCATCCTCGTGCCGCTGGCGGCCGGCAGCTTTTTAGCGGCCATGCACTTCACCGTTAAACATGCCATTCGCGCCGCCCTGCGTGAACACGATGCGGAACAGCGCCGCTAGAAACAATCGCGGTCTTCGCCAGCCTGTATATTAGCAGTCTGGACACCAGCTGCTTTCGACGATCAGGCACAGTCCGCAACAGACGCGCATCACGCCGCTTGAATCATAGGTTTTTATGTCCCGCAACCTGCTACCAATCGCACTGCTGCTGTTACTGACGCTTGTTCCCTGCCTCGATTCGCTTGGCTACGAGTCTCGTTGGCAAGGTACGCGTCTTTGGATCGGTCCCGATTGGTGGGCCAACCCGATGACCGATTGGTCGATGCGTGATGGCGTTGTTGTCGCCGCCGCAGCCGCCGATCGCACGCTTTGTCTGTTGCCAGCCGATTTGAACGGGCAGGGCGATGCGTTCGAGATCGGCGTCACGGTGGAGGCTTTGGGCACAGACGGGGACGCTAAGAACAGGGCGGCCGGCTTTCGCATTGGCCGTCGTGGCGGGATCGACGATTACCGGCATGCGCTCGTTCACGCGGTCGACTGGATTGATGCCAAGATTCGCGAAGACGGTCACCTGGTTTTGGGCGAATCGTTGTCGGAGCAGGCGATTTCGCTTGACAATGGTCCTGTCACGCTGGAGCTCTCCGGCAGGCGAGACGGCGACTCGATGAAACTCACCTTGTCTGCGACGCAAGGTTCCGACGAAATCAGCACCAGTGGCTCCTTCGTGCTCAAGGACGTCATGGGGGGCGTATCTCTGCTATCGGATGGTCCCGCGATGCCGGGCGGCGGTGATGCCAAGAAGCGTTTTGCGTTTCGTGATTTTAGGGTCAGCGGAGACCTCGTGAAGCAACATGACGATCGCTCGTTCGGTCCGATCCTGTGGACGCAGTACACGCTTAGCGAAAACCGATTGCGTTTGCAGGCTCAGTTCGCTCCACTCGGGCCGCGCCAGGACCACATCGCTGAACTGTGGATCGCTGATGCGGAAGGTGAACCCAAGTGGAAAAAGATCGCGGCGGGACCGATGGAGAAACTGAGTCGTACGGTCGCCTTCACCATTGACGATTGGGATGCCACGGCAAGCAAGCGATATCAGGTTCGATTTGAGTGGCGGAACAAACAGTACGTCTGGGAGGGGCTCGTCCGTCGCGAACCGACAGCCGGCGAGCCGCTAAAGCTCGGTTGCTTCTCGTGTGACAACGGCTATCTGTTTCCGATTCCAGCGATGGTTTCGCAGGTTCGGCGACAGGATCCAGACATTGTCTATTTTGCGGGCGATCAAATCTACGAAAGCTACGGTGGATTCGGAGTCGCTCGCAACGCGGAGACGCCAACTGCGATGATCGATTATCTGCGCAAGTATTACCAATTCGGCTGGACTTGGCGTGATGTGCTGCGTGATCGTCCGAGCGTCATCGTGCCCGATGATCACGATGTATTTCAGGGCAACCTGTGGGGGCACGGCGGACGCAAGCTGCCGCAAGATGGGAAAAAGAACGATTGGACGTTGGGCGGGTACGTGATGCCTGGCGATTGGGTCAGCGCGATTGAGAAGACACAGGTTGGCCACTTACCCGATCCGGCTGTCGACATGCAGTTGCCCATCGGCATCAAACCGTACTTCACGGCAATGACGTACGGCGGTGTCGGCTTCGCGATCTTGGAGGACCGCAAGTTCAAGACAGGTCCGAAATCGATTCCGGAAGCCGAGCGAGTCGACAGCGAGGAGGCGGATTTGTTGGGCGAGAGGCAAGAAGCGTTCTTGCGGGAGTGGGCTGCGGACTGGACGGGACAACAAATGAAGTGTGCGCTTTCGCAAACCATCTTTTGCACTGCGGCCACGCATACGGGGCAGAATCTGAAACGAACTCGCGGCTTCTTCGATAGCGGCGCATGGCCGAAGGCGGCTCGAAATCGAACGGTTCGCATCCTGGGTGATTGCAATGCCCTGGCCATTCATGGTGACCAGCATCTGGGGATTCTGTTACGTCATGGCGTCGATGACTTTGACGATGCGGGATATGCATTCATGGTTCCCGGCACGGCAAACGGCTTTCCTCGTGCCTGGTGGCCTGGAGTGAATCAAGGAGTGCCACAACCCGGCCAGGACTACACCGGAAAATTCCACGACGATGCCGGCCATCCGATTCACGTCCTTGCCGTCGGGAATCCCGATCCCGGAAGCAACAAGTTGCCAAAAACAACTGACCCCATGGAAATCGGCTTGCGAAAGGGGAGTGGTTACGGCATGGTCGAATTCAATCAAGCTGACGGAACCGCCAAGATCTCCATGTACCGGCTGGGCAATGAAGACGAGATGTTCAGCGGATTCCCGAAGACGATCAAGGTGGGCGGCAAGCCCTAAGTGCATTCATGTTGGGGTTCTTCCGGAGTTTTAGTGGCAGATGGAACATTGCATTCAAGGGGTGGCCGGCGGTCGAGCGTCAGCGAGCCCCCGGAATTCCATTGGCTCGCACCTGGGGGCTCGCTGACGCTCGACCACCAGCCACCCACTCATCGCGGATCGGCCACTAAATTGGCGGAAGAACCCATGTTCGTAGTGACCGCATTGATGCGGTGGCGATGGCAAGAGCCGGATGAATCGGGCCACTACGAACAAGAAGTCCGCTGTCCACCAAACCTTAGGTATGAGTTGATGTCAAAACACTGTAACCTCCCACACCGGCAGCCTCTTCCTCGTCGTGAGTTTCTGAAGCTGACGACCGCGGTTGCCGCAGGCAGTGCGGTGGCGCAGACGCCGATCATGGCAGGTCCGTTCGAGACCACCAACGACTACCTGCGTCTTATTTCTGCGGATAAGAAACTGGACCCGCGTTGGGTAAGGTCGCTGTTCGAGCGCGGTGAAAAAGAAGTCTACTCCCACCCCGACGCTTTGCGTCACATCGGCATGCCGGTAGGCGGGTTGTTCGCCGGCACGGTTTACCTGGGCGGCGACGGCCGGCTCTGGCTTTGGAATATCTTCAACCAAGACCAGGAGGGCATCGCCCCCCGGGAGATCACGTACCTGGGGACGGGCCTGAACACACGAGATGGCGCAAATTACATCAAGCCCGCCGAACCGGTTTCGCCCTTTCACCAAGGCTTCGTTGTACGGGCCAATGGCGAACAAGCTTCCTTCGACTTGGACGGCTTCGCGGATGTGACTTTCCGCGGTGAGTATCCTCGAGCGATTGTGTCGTACTCAAAGGCCAAACTGCCGGTCAGCGCACGCCTCGAAGCGTTTTCGCCATTCATCCCGTTGAACGCCGATGACTCTTCATTGCCCGCGACGGTGATGAGCTACACAGTCAAGAACGAGGGAGCGGAGCCATTGGAGATCGGAGTCTTCGGCCATCTTCAAAACGCGGTTTGCCTTCAGAGCGGAGAGAACGCACCTCCTGGGCAACGGCGTAACCGTGTCGTTCGCGGCGACCGGTTTACAGCCGTGGAATGTTCCGCAAATTCCCAGCAGCCGCAGGCGGCCCCAAGGACAGGACATCCTTTTTGAGGACTTCGAGAAACCGAATTACGAGGGCTGGACCGTCACAGGAACAGCCTTCGGAACCGGGCCGGTCAAGATCGCGGATATCCCGGATTACCAGGGCGACGTGGGCGGGAAGGGAACTCGGGTCGTCAACTCGCACGCCTCCGCCCCCGGAGACAATGTGCATGACAAAGACGGGCAGACCGGCACACTGCTCAGCGATCCGTTCACGCTCGAGCGACGGTTCATCGTCCTGCGGATCGGTGGTGGTGCGCACCAACGGCGTACCTGCGTCAACCTGTTGGTGGATGGCAAGGTCGCGGCCTCGGTCACAGGCAAAAGTAGTAACAAAATGTCTCCGGCCTTTTTCAACGTGGCCGCATACGAAGGCAAGCAGGCACGCTTGCAGATCAAGGACATCGGAAACCGGCGCGTGGGGAAACATCGGAGTGGACGACATCGTCTTCACGGACAGACCGCCGGGAGATGCCGGAAAACTGGAAAACCAAAGCGATTTCGGCACCATGACGCTGGCGTTGCTCGGATCACCAGACGGTATTCGGGCTAGTGCTTCGCGTGAACATGATGGACCGGAGGCGGTCGGTGGCTTGTCGGCCGACCTGGAAGGTGAAGTCGGCCGGACGGTGAGTCTGGCGCCAGGTGAAGAAGCGGAGTTCACGTTTGTGATCGCCTGGCACTTCCCCAACTTCCGCGGACGCGGCGTGGGCAACCAGTTGGTCGGACATCATTATGCATCTCGATTCGACTCGGCGATCGAGGTGGCCGACTACATCGCCGAAAACTTCGATCGACTGGCACGTCAGACGCGAAGCTGGGTGGAAACCTGGTACGACTCGACGCTTCCCTACTGGTTTCTCGACCGCACGATGGCCAACACCTCGATCCTGGCCACCACCACCTGCTACCGATTCAAGGACGGACGGTTCTGGGCGTGGGAGGGCATTGGCTGCTGCCCCGGCACTTGCACGCACGTCTGGCATTACGCACAAGCACCCGCGCGGCTGTTCCCGGAGATCGAGCGCGACACGCGGGAGCGAGTGGATTTCGGGATCGGATTCCACAAGGACGGAGGCATCGGCCATCGCGCTGACCTCGCTGGCTCCAATCATGCTGCCGACGACGGCCACTGCGGCCGTATTCTCGGCGCCTACCGCGAACACCAGATGTCCGCCGACAACGCGTTTCTCAAACGCATCTGGCCTCAGCTCAAACAGGCTGTGCAGTTCATGATCGACAGGGACGGCAACAACGACGGCATCCTCGAGGATGCTCAGGCCAACACGCTCGACGCTCACTGGTTCGGTAAGGTTTCCTTCTTGGCCTCGCTCTACCTCGCCGCGCTGCGTGCGGGGGAAGCGATGGCCATCGAGATGGGCGACGATACTTTCGCCCGGCGCTGCCGGGCCATCGCGGAACGCGGCGCGAATTCAATACTTGAGTTGTATGACGGCGAGTATTTCTTTCAGATCGAGGACCCCCAACACAAAGACGAGATCGGCGTCGGTCCCGGCTGTTACATCGACCAGGTGTTCGGTCAGACTTGGGCTCATTGGGTGGGACTAGGGAGGCTCTTCGACCAGGAGAAGCAGATCAGTGCCTTACGCGCGTTGTACCGATACAACTTCGTACCGGACGTGGGGCCGTTCCGCGAACACTTCAAGCTGGGTCGGTGGTACGCCACCGCCGGTGACGCGGGGTTGCTGATGTGTACCTGGCCCAAGGACGGGCAGAACCCCAAGTTCATCGGGCACTGGCAGTACAAGTACTTCAATGAGTGCATGAGCGGATTCGAGTGGCAGGCCGCTGCCCACATGATTTGGGAAGGTATCGAACAGCCCGATCTGCTGCAAAACGGTCTGGCGATTTCGCGCGCGATTCACGATCGCTACAACGCCGCATTGCGAAACCCCTACAACGAGATCGAGTGCAGTGATCACTACTCGCGATCGATGGCCAGCTACGGCGCCTTTCAGGCTGCCTGCGGGTTTGAGCATCATGGGCCGAAAGGTCATATCGGCTTTGCACCGCGTCTCTCGCCTGAGAACTTCAAGTCTGCTTTCACCGCCGCAGGCGCGTGGGGCTCTTTTGCACAGAGGGGCGACGAAACAAAAATGGAAGTGGAGCTGGCCGTGAAATGGGGGCAGTTGCAGCTGTCGAGTCTTGCCCTACGCGCAACTCCCATCTCAAACCCACGAAGCGTCATGGTGACCGTGGGGCAGACTGACGTGCCGGCCTCCGTCGAAACGCTGAACGACGGCGCGATGGTGAGCCTGGCAGAGGAGCAGACGATCGCTGCTGGGGACACATTGAAAGTCACGCTGACGTGAGTCGAGGTCGCCCTGCGTTGGCCCATGTTCGTCGTAACCGCATTCATGCGGGTTGTTGCGGGGACGACCGCATGAATGCGGTCACGACGAACAAAACGTCAAGGTGTCCGAATGCTCAAACCACCTTTGGCACCGCGAAACCTTCTCGCTCGGGCCGCGTCAGCAGCGCGTCGGCGTCAGGGTCATTCTTGAATCGCTCCGCTTCGGGATCGAACTGAACCGTGCGATCGACTCGGTAGGCGATGTTGGCCAAATGACACAAAGCCGATGACATGTGGCCTTGTTCAATTTCGGCTGACAGGTCATCACGCCTTCGCGATCGCACCGCCAGAGCCCAGTTGCGAAAATGCGGCAGGTTCGAGATTGGACTTCCCTCTTCGAAGTGCACTGGGCCCTTCCTCTCGGTTTCGCCCCAGGAACGTGTAGTAGCTTGAGTAGTCGGGAATGATCATCGTGCCTTCGGTGCCCAAGAAAATCGCGCCGACCGGAAAATCCTTTTGCACGAACGGATACTTGTCACGGAAACCGGCTTCGGCATTCGTGTACCAATCGCGAACTTCAAATTCGATCATCTGACCATCCGCCCATTTCATCGACGTCGATAACACTCCAGGTGTTTCCGCGCTACTCTGATGCACCTTTTCTTGCATGTAGTTCGTACCGACGGACGATACTTGGCTCGGATGCGTGTCAAGTTTCAATCCCCAACGCAAGATGTCCATTTGATGGACGCCTTGATTGCCGATCTCGCCGTTGCCGTAATCCCAGATCCAATGCCACCTGCGATGTTGAAAATTGCTGAACTCATGCACCGGCGCAGGACCACACCAGGCGTTCCAATCGAGACCTTCAGGAACAGGACGCGGCGCGTGCTTCCCCAGATCGCCACGAATTTTGTAGGCAATTCCTCTCGCAAAATAGACATCACCAATGACACCTTCGTGCAACTTTTCGATACCCTCGACGATGTTCGCTGACGAACGGCACTGCGTTCCGTGCTGCACAATGCGATCGTACTTGCGAGCCGCTTCGACCATTTTTCGGCCCTCGAATATATTGTGCGAGCCTGGCTTTTCGACATAAACGTCTTTCCCTGCCTGGCAGCCCCAAATCACATTGAGCGAATGCCAATGGTTCGGCGTCGCAAAGGTCACCGCATCGATCGAGCGGTCATCCAAGACGCGGCGCATGTCGTCGTAAGTCTTGATCGCATGACCACTGCGTTCTCCCCAGACTTTCTGAGCAGACTTGCGTTTCGCTTCGTCACAATCACAGACGCCGACAAACTCGACCCCGGCCGTCGATTCCTTTTCGAGGTCGACCAAGCTTTCGGCATGGGCGCTGGCACGACCGCCCATGCCAACGACAACGACCCGAATCTTGTCATTCAGGTTTTGGCCTCGAACAATCGCTGGTGCTGCCATCGTGGCGACCGCCGAAACCGCGGCCTGCTTGAGCACATGACGGCGTGTTTGAGTTGATTCTGACTGATTCTTCATTTTAGCTCTCTCGCGGTTGTGACCTTGTTTGACGTCGGCGAGTGATTGCGGTGGTCCATGAGTCGATGCGGTTTTGGGGGAATTGCAGCCATCATCGAATCAATCCAGACGCGATCTCGTACTCGCATTCTACCAGTTTGCCGGTAAGTGAGTTGGCGTTCGGTCCTTCACTGCTTTCGCTCGGCAGCAGTTCTTTGAAACCGTAGAATACTCAGACCACCAAGCGACTCCGAACTATCCAATTCGATCCCAGGACCGAATGGAACTTAATCTGTAACGGAATGGCGCCAGCCCAATGCCAGCTACTTTGAGCGTCATTCTTTTTCATTGCATTGGTCGTTGAAGTGTTCGCTTTCGTGATGCCCTTATGGTTTTTCCACGAGCAGATGCAGCAACAAAAGCTCAGCTTGCTGCCACGGGCCGACGAGTCAAGTGCCGAGCTGTCTCAATTGCAGCGGGATCGCACGACACGACGTGAAATCCGGCCAGACACCCCGGAGCCAGCGGAGTTGGTCGAACGGATTGAACTGATCGAAAGCTTGCCGACGTGGCCGCTCGCCCCCGATGTGCGGCAACGTTTTGCCTGGGGGAACGTTGCCTTGTTGGCACCGCCGGCCGCGAAGATGTCACAGACCGTGATGGAAGCGTTTTCTGCCGGCTTGAGAGGATGATGCCGGCCGACGAAAGTTAAGAATACGCAGTCGCCTGCGGCTTGCCGTTAAACGAATAAGTCGACCGCAGCTTACTTCCATTGCCATTGGTCGGTTGCCTTCAGCCCGCAATCTGATTTTGGTCTGCCGGACTGAAGCCACCGCAGGGCCGACGCGTCGTCTTTCAGGTATGCCTGCCAAAACTTCAGGCTGATTTGCTGGATTGCTGCGTGATGATTCGGATCTCGATCTCGGGTCCGTAACGTCCGGCTATCACCGAAGCTGAAATGGTGGCCGCCATCAAATACCAATTGAAACTTGTTGCCCGGTGGCATCGCCTTGTACACCTCTTGGCGTGATTCCGGTGTCGTTCGCGGATCAATCGGGCTGTCGTCTTCGGTGCCAGTCATGCAAAGGACCGGATGCTCGATCTCGCCGAACGCTTCGTCAGGCGAGAAGCCTTTGCCCGGTTGAGGACTCATGGCCAGAAACGCGTCGATTCGCGGTTCATGAAAATCCTGGCGAAACGGGAACTTGCGACCGGCGACCGCCAGCGTGGTCACGGCTCCGAAGCTGTGCCCGCTCATGCCGATATGTTCCAGGTCAAGTTTGCCCAACAGCGGGTGGCCCGTTTCCTGATTCCACTTTTCCAATTGATCGATCACGAATGCAACATCTGCACAGCGATCGCGAGAACTCTTGGCACTCGCCGCATTTTTCAGTGCGTCCAACCGCTGACGAAGCGGCACCGATTTCATGACATCACGATCACTTCCGGCGTGCTGCATAAAGATGCAAACGAATCCGTCCGAGGCCCAGTGATTTCCCAGGTAGGCATTGTTGTCTCGCGAGCCGCCGAGCCCATGCGAAAACAGAACGACCGGCTGCGGCGAATCCCGCTCGGTTAGATAGACTCGAACCGGTACGGTACGACTCCGCTGCGCGTCGATGGGGTCCAAGTCGATTTGTTTGACCGTGTCGAAGTTGTCAGCCGACAAGCTGGAGCCAAGACAGGCCGCTCCGACGATCATCAAAACGATCGTTCCGACCGAAAGCTTTCGGAATCGCATTGAACCTCCCCAACGATTTAAGCAGTTAATCCGACAACGAACGACGATACCATCATCTTGACGTTGAAAAAACAGAAAGGTGTTCTTCTGGTACTTTTCACGAGCATCTCTTGCCTTTGCCGATTGTCAAATCGACGACAGCGGTTGCGGTGTCGCCATCCGATGGAAGCTGTCCACGATACCTGACGGTTCCTTCACGGCGTGAATCAGCCAGGAAAGAGGAAAGAACTGTTCGCCGCATTTCCAGCAGCTCAGTCTGGTTTCGCGCATGGTTGCCGACCGTGGCGGAGGACCGTGTGCGGTGTGCGGTGTGCGGTGTGCGGGTGTGCGTTGGTGGGGCAATTGCGACGGGGACAGCTCGATCAGGTCGCAGGCATCATATTTGCTGCTGCAAAAGCTTTGGCTTATCCCCGTTCAATCATCAGCGCTACAAGAGGATTTGACTATTCGGATCGTCCCTTTTTGCTTTCATTCAGTTAACAGGAGATCATCGATGAAAATCCAGACACTTAAGCAGCACGATGAGAGTCTCCTCCCCGCTAGCGCACGTCGAAGTCATGTTGGCCGAGGAGAATCACAAAGTCCAAAACGCCGATGCCGGTTCGAGCAACTCGAGTCGCGACGTTTGCTAACAATCCTGATTGGCGGGGAGTCATCGCCTCTGGAAATGGGACCGGTGGCGAACTGGAACGCGCCCGTGCAGCTTCCTTCGGGGAAGGTTGTCCAGAAGATGATCATTGCCGGTGACCCCAACGGTATTCCGACCGACTCACCTGCGAACCGTGTCGATCCAAACGTCGCCACTTCAGCCCTACGCTGGCGTGGGAAGTCTGGAAATCCGTACAGCAGCGGTACCTATATCTGCACCGCCACGCCGATTGATCCGTACTTTGTTGTCTCGGCTGGTCATTGTGTGGACTTCAGCGGCAGACGGCGTGCCCGACATCTCGGGCGTCGACTTCCATCTCAACTACAACGGGGACTTGTCGCACACAATTGCTGGCGTCGATTGGTGGGCACATCCGGACTATACAGGCTTTGCCAACCCATCGGTCAATGACGATGTCTCGATCATTAAGTTGGCGTCGCCGCTGCCCGCTGGGATTCCGATCTATCAACTCAACACCGATCCGAGCATCACTGGCGAACAAATCCAGATGGTCGGCTACGGCCAATCCGGCAACGGTGCCACCGGCAGTACTACTGGTGCCTCATACACGGTCAAACGGAAGGGAGAGAACATTGCGGATTCGGTGGGTCTCGACGACGATGGGGGCAATGCAGCGGAAGTCTGGGAAGCGGACTTTGACGGACCAACCGCGAGCACTAATTATTCCGGTGGTCTGACGCTTGGGAACGACATCGAAGCATCGATCGGCGGGGGTGATTCCGGCGGGCCGTCGTTTATCCCTGATGGCAACGGCGGACTGAAGATCTTCGGCATCAATACTTACTCGTTCCGGTTTAATTTTTTCAGCCCTACGTGGCCCTATTTTGGCTCTGGACTTGGCGGCATGGCCATTGCCCCATACGTCAACTGGATCGACTCAATCGTCGGAGCCCCGGGCGTGACCATTACACAAAGCGGCGGATCGACCGATGTCAATGAAGTCGAAGACCCCCAATCCGCCGACACGGATAGCTACGAGCTTGTCCTGGATGAGCCACCGACGTCCGACGTCACGATCACCTCAGTATCAGATAACGGCAAGTTTTGACGTCGACCAGCAGCGTCACGTTCACTCCGGACGATTGGGATGATGCGCAAACGGTAACCGTCACAGCGGTTGACGACGACGTCATTGAGGGCACCCACTCGTCCACGATTTCGCATTCCGCCTCGAGTGCGGACAACGATTACAACGGCATCGCAATCTCCGACGTGATCGTCAACATCCGCGATGACGAGGTCGCACCGCTGAAAGTGATCACCGGCGTGGCGAAGGGTGTGAGGAGATACGACGCACCCGAGCCCCCGCCGTATCCTTTTGAGTATCGAGAGGTCACCTTTCCGGAGAGCTTTTTACTCACCGGTCGTGGTAGCCAGCGTCAACTACGGCGTAAATGGTATCGCTGAAAAGCCGAAGGTGGCCCAAGTACTTGACGTCACCACCGACGGCTTTGTGGTGAAGGTCGAGGGCGCGCTGCCGGGCACCGCCTTCGACGTCCATTGGATGGCGGTCGAAGAGGGTGTGTACAACATGGAAGACCACGGCATCAAGATGGAAGCGTTCAAGTTCAACTCGACCGTGACCGACCACAACGGTTCTTATCTCGGACAGCAGGTCGACTACGTGAATAGCTACACCAATCCCGTGGTGGTGGGTCAAGTGATGACGTACAACAACGACAATCTTTACTCGGTCTTTTGGGCCAGGGGCGAGACGCCAGATAGTCCTCCCGACAGTTCGCACCTGTATATCGGCAAGCACAAAAGTGGAGCTCCTGAAGCGGAATGGCCTCCCGGACCCTGAAACGCTCGGCTACGTGGTGATCGAGGCGGGCAGCGGCACCATGGAGGCGGGCAGCGGCACCATGGAGACGATCGACTACACCGCCGCCCTCGGCAGCAACACGATTCAAGGGATTGGCAACGATCCTCCCTATTCCTACCCGTTAAGCGGCTTCAGCTCGGTCAGCTCAGCGGTGGTCAGTAGCGCGGGGATGAACGATCCGGACGGCGGCGGCTGGCCGTTGCTTTACGGTGACGACCCGGTGACGCCTGGCCAATTGAATCTGGCCATCGACGAAGATACGCGCGGCGACATCGACCGGGCTCGCGAGATTCCTGAGCAGCTGGCTTACATCGTGTTCGGCGACCGTGGTCCCGGAGTGACGATCACCGAGACCAGTGGCAGCACCGACGTCGCCGAAGGCGGCACGACCGATACCTACAACATCTCGCTGAGCACTATTCCGATCGGCTCCGTAGAGGTCACCGTGACCGCCGACGAGCAGAGTGAAGTCAGTCTGGATGGAACAAGCTTTTTGGCCCTTCGGCCATCTTGAATTTTACCGACCAGACCGCACAAACGATCACGGTTCGTGCGAAGGATGACCTGGTCGAGGAACCGCCGCATACGAGCACGATCACGCATGCGATTACCGCCACGGGCGATCCCGATAACTACCCGACGAGTCTCACGATTCCCGACGTCACGGTCAACATTACGGACAACGATTTGGTCGAGGTCGTTCTGTTTGAAGACAGTTTCGAGGTTTCCGAATGGAATGGTAGTGGGTCGAAGACGGCCAGAATGACTGGTTCCGCTCGACACAACGTGCTACCGACGGGAGCCATTCTGCGGAGGTTGACGGCCGCGCCACCAACGCCACTCTGACATTGAATAACGCGGTGGATAGCAGTGGCATGGCGTCCGCAGTACTGACATTCGACTGGCTGATTGAGAGCGGATTTGATTCGGGCGAATATCTGGCCCTGGACGTTTACAACGGACAAACCTGGATCACAGACGTTCGACGTCTTAACGGTAATCAATCGCCGGAGAACTCATGGATTAGTGAAACGGTCGACCTGACTGACTATCAGTCGAATCAACTTTTGATCCGCTTCCGCAGTTCGGTAAGCAGGAGTGACGAAGACGCCAACGTCGATAACGTCCGGATTGAGGGTATTCTGGCCGGCCCGCCTAACCAGCCGCCCGTCGCCGTCGCGGACTCGGGCAGCGCCGATGAAGGGGCTTCGGACAATATTGATTTGGCCACCAACGACAGCGACGCCGACGACGGGCTCGACTTGGCCGGCATCGCCATCATCAGCGGGCCGGCCAACGGATCGCTCTCCGTCATCGGCGACGGAACCGTCACCTACACCCACGACGGCAGCGAGACGACCGCCGACAGCTTCAGTTACACGATCGATGACAACAGCGGCACGACAAGCAACGTGGCCACGGTTTCGATCACAGTGAATCCTGTCAATGATGCACCTACTTTGAACGCGATTGCAGACCTAAGTATCCAACAAAACGCTGGGCTCCAGACCGTGAGTCTGTCCGGTATTACGGCTGGCGGTGGCGAGACACAGGTGCTGACGGTTACTGCTTCGAGTAATAACCCGACGCTGATTCCTGACCCCACGGTGACCTACACCTCTGCAGAAGCAACGGGCTCGATTTCATTCACACCTGGTTCAAGTGTATCGGGAACCGCAACCATCACGGTGACGGTTACAGACAACGGAGGCACGGCTAACGGTGGTGTGGAGATGTTCTCGCGAACATTCGACGTTTCAGTCAGCGCGTTGCCAACGCTTGGGTTCATTTCCGACCCGGCGGCTATCGATGAAGACGCGTCGCAGCAAACCGTATCCCTGACCGGAATTACGGCTGGAAATTTGGAGTCTCAGCCACTGCAAGTGACGGCCGTGAGCGATAACACGGGACTGATTCCTAACCCCACCGTTACCTACACATCGCCGGATGAGACGGGATCATTGACTTATACACCGGTTGCCAACCAATACGGCTCGGCAGTGATTACCGTGACCGTTACGGATGGAGGTCCTGACAAAAATCTGGGAACCGCCGGTGATAATGCCTCTGTTTCACAAACATTTACCGTTGGAGTCGACTCAGTTAACGATCCGCCGGTGGCATATAATGACTCGTACAGTGTAAACCAAAATGGAAAGCTGAACGGTTCCAGCGTCCTCGACAATGACGATGACTCACTTGGCGGAGCGCCTGGGGAAAATAACGTTCCTCTGACTGCGGAGCTTGTGGCTGACGTAAAAAATGGCGAATTGACGCTCTATCAAAATGGCACATTCACTTACTTCCCCACCTCGGGATACAGCGGTCTCGATAGTTTCACCTACAACGCCAAGGACAGCTTGGGTGCGGTTTCCATTACCGCCGCAACGGTGAGCATCACGGTCAACCCGGTTCAAGAGCAAGCCACTCTCTACTTCTCGCTTGAGTCAAACGGCACTGTCGGCGACTTGAGCGTCGCCGATGAGGATATCGTCGCCTACGACGGCACCAATTTCAGCTTGCTGTTCGACGGCAGCGACGTCGGCCTGGGCAGTTTCGATATCAATGCCTTCGCAATCATCAGCCCGACCGAAATTTTGATGTCGTTCACCGGGTCTGGGACGGTCGGCGACATTTCCATGGACGATTCGGACATTGTGAAGTTCACCGCGACAAGTCTGGGCGAATCCACGGCGGGATCGTTCTCAATGTACTTCGACGGCAGCGACGTGGGGCTAACGCGCAGCGGTGAGGACATTGATGGCGTGGAGCTGCTCGCCAACGGCAACCTGTTGATTTCCACGACCGGTTCGTTCAGCGGCGTGGGTGCCTCCGGCGCGGATGAGGATATTTTTGAGTTCACCGGAACGACGGGTCCCAGCACTACCGGCTCGTTCTCGATCTACTTCGACGGCAGCGACGTCGGCCTGAGTACCAGCAGCAGCGAAGACGTTGACGCTCTGGGAATCGACTCAACCGGTAATCTGTACCTGTCAACCACCGGCAGTTTTTCTGTCAGCGGGGCCAGCGGAGCTGACGAGGACGTGTTCGTATTTACCCGCACGTCGCTGGGCTCGTTTACCAGCGGCAGCTTTGACACCTTTTTCGATGGCAGCCTCCACGGCCTGGGCGACAACGACGTGAACGCCATCGATGTGTCGATGGGGCCGGCAGCGAGCGCGGGCAGCGTCGACGCTCGACGAACGAGCGGCGCGGTAGTCGTGCGCGGGTTGCCTCGCCGGTGCGGTCACCGAGTCCCCAGGTCAACGTGAACCGTGACGGCAACGTCACTGTGCAGGCGGTGATCAGCGAATTGGCTCGTGCTCGCATGCGGGTTGAGTCGGAGCACGCGACGGCTTACGAATCCGATCGCGGGTACGTCTCTGCGGCGGATGCAATCATTGTGATCAAGTCGCTGGCAAGGCAAACCGAGCAAGCTAGGGAACTTGCGACAGCCGACGCACCAAGTTGGGCTGATTCGGCCGATAGGTGCATGGCTGATCTTGCCGACGAGGAAGGAGAATTTCTGGGGTTGTTGTCCGGTGGTCAATCAACTGAAACGGGCTGGTTCGGCCGATGAAATCAGAGCTTGCATAGCTGTTTCGAACGTTGCGTTGATGTCAGGCGGTAGTGGACTCTCAGATTTCGCCGGGCAAACACTATTTTGAGCTTTTGACTACCCCTTCTGCTTAAAAAGAGTTTCATTCTTGGAGCTGTTCAAAAGCATGACGGGCGATGTCTTGACCGTTGTCGATCGTCAAATCGATGACAGCGGTTGCGGTGTTGCCGTCCGATAAATGCTGTCCAACACACCTCACGGTATGCTTATTGCACGAATCATGAGGGACGAGCTGTTCGCCGCGTTTCCAGCGTCTCAGTCTGGATTGCTGGAGTCGTTGCCGACCGTGAAAGTGTGCGGTGTGCGAATGTGGCGAGAGAGTGGCAGTTCGAGAATGGCGCGGGTTCAGCATTTTGACTGCGGTAAATGCTATAACTTATCCGCGTTCTATCATCAGCGCTACAACAGGATTTGACTATTCGGATCATCCATTCTTGCTTTCATAAGTTAACAGGAGACCTTCGATGAGAATCCAGACACTTAAGCAGCACGATGAAAGCCTCCGCCCCGCTGGACCTCGTCGGCGTCCTGTTGGCCAAGTAGGATCATTACAAAGTTCAAGACGCCGCTGCCGGTTCGAGCATCTCGAGAATCGTCTGTTGCTGGCGGCCAGGATCATCGGCGCCGATGCCGACACCGCCGGACTGTATGCCACCGATGAGTTGTTGATCGGGTTCGAGAGAGGTCGCGGGGGATACACCGAAGTCGCGATGGCGCTGAACCAGACCAGACCTGGCGGCTGGCACGCTCTCCAATTCAGTGACTCGGTCTTCGACGACTTCCCCTTCGCGCACCTCGAGTTTTCGTCCGGAGCCGACGTTCTGGCGATGGCCGATCAACTCTCGCGGTTGGCTGGTGTCTCCTACGCCGAACCTAACTACATCGTGTCGATTGATGCCACGATTCCAGACGACACGAGTTTCAGCAGCCTGTGGGGGATGAATAACACGGGTCAGACCGGTGGCACGATCGATACGGACATCGACGCGCCAGAAGCCTGGGATATTCAGCAGGGCAGCATGAGCAGCGTCGTCGGCATCATCGACACCGGCATCGACTACACCCACCCCGACTTGTACCTGAACGTCTGGATCAACCAGGGCGAGATTCCTGGCACGCTCGCGTCATCGCTCAGTGATGTCGACTTGGATGGCTTGATTACCTTTCGGGATTTGAACGCTGCTGCCAACAGCGACTACGTCTCCGACTTAAACAACAACGGCTACATCGATGGCGGCGACCTGTTAGCCGATACGGACTGGGCAGACGGTTTCGACGGGTCGGACCCGCTTGGTTACGTGGACGACCTGCTCGGTTGGGACTTTGTCAACAACGACAATAATCCTTTCGACGACCATAGCCACGGTACGCACGTCGCCGGGACGATTGGCGGCATCGGCAACAATGGCATTGGCGTGGCTGGCGTCAACTGGCAGGTCCAGATGATCGGTCTCAAGTTTCTCAGTGGGGCCGGCAGCGGCACCACGAACGATGCCATCGAGGCGATCCAGTATGCGACAGCGATCGGTGCCGATCTGACCAGCAACAGCTGGGGTGGCGGAGGCTTCTCAACTCCGCTCTACGACGCCATCGCGGCCAGCGGCGATGCCAATATGTTGTTCGTGGCAGCGGCCGGAAATGCAAGCTCCAACAACGATGTTTTCCCGGAGTTTCCGGGCAGCTATGACTTGCCGAACATCATCTCCGTGGCGGCCACGGACCACAACGATAACTACGCCGGCTTTTCAAGTTACGGAGCCACGACGGTCGATCTGGCGGCTCCCGGTGTCAATATCTTGAGCAGCACGCCTGGCGGGACCTACCAGTCCTTCAACGGAACCTCGATGGCGACACCGCACGTGGCGGGAACCGCCGCGCTGTTGCTGGCGGAGGCCGAGGATATCGGTCTGACCAATGTGGATTACGCTTACCTCAAGTCAGTGCTGCTTGACTCAGCCGACGAAATCGGCGGCACAGGCATCACGCTCACCGACGCCCGTCTGAATGCGTTCAGCGCCTTGGGATATATGGAAAATGACCCGAACCCTCCAGCCAACGTCACCGATCTGGCGGTGGCGGACGCGGGCTTGAGCAGCGTCGAGTTGACCTTCACCGCCACCGGCGATGACGGCGCCACCGGCACGGCCAGCAAGTACGACATTCGCTATTCGACCG
This sequence comes from Pirellulaceae bacterium, assembly GCA_963704055.1. Lineage (GTDB taxonomy): Bacteria > Planctomycetota > Planctomycetia > Pirellulales > Pirellulaceae > Rubripirellula. Next base: position 227,327 of record CAVPGW010000003.1, read on the forward strand.
CGCCCATCACCAATGAAACGCTGTGGGCTGCCGCGACCCAGGCGACCGGCGAACCCGATCCGCTCGTAGCCGGCACGCCCGAGACCATTGTCGTCAGCGGGCTGGCACCCTCCACGACCTATCACTTTGCGCTCAAGGTGCGCGACAACGTCGGCAACGAGACCGGTCTTTCCAACCCGGCCGGGCCGGCCACGACGACCGCGGGAACGGTCATTTTTGATGACGACATGGAATCTGGCGTCGGCGCGTGGGCTGCCACTGGGCTCTGGCACCAGTCCACCCGCCGATCCAATAGCACCAGCACCGCCTGGTACTACGGCCAGGAATCAAGCGGAACTTACAATACCGGGTCCGCCAACTCCGGAACGCTCACCCACACGTTCGATCTGAGCGATATTTCAGAAGCGATTCTCAGTTTCGCTGAGTGGAGCCAACTGGAAGAGGATTCTAGCTACGACCTCACGCAGGTGCAGATTTCCGACGATGGCGGCGCGTTCAATACGGTCTTCGAGTCGCACGGTACCAACAACGCCTGGTTGGAGCGGACGGTCGACCTGAACAGCTACGTCGGCGGCTTGATCGACGTCCGGTTCTCGTTCGACACGATCGATAGCTTTGAAAACAATTTCGAGGGCTGGTACATCGACGACGTCAAGGTGATTGCGGAACCGGACGGACCGTCGATCAAGGTCTCGCCCATCTCCGGGCTGGTGACCAACGAAGGCGGCGGCACGGCCACGTTCGATGTCTGGCTCAGCGAGGTACCCGCTGCCGGCGAAACCGTGACAATCAACCTTTCATCCAGCGACGACAGCGAAGGAGTCGCTGGTGCGACTTCGCTCGTATTTGACGCCAACAACTGGGATACGCATCAAACCGTCACCGTGACCGGGGTCGACGATCCTTCCTCGGAAGGGGCGGTCGTCGTGGATGGCGACATCACCTACACGATCGTGACCGCGGATGCGGTCAGCAATTACGGCCAAGACTCGCCGTTCCACGGCCTCGTTGCCGCCGATGTTTCGGTCACAAATCTTGATCTCGATGTGGGGATTTCGATCGACGACGTATCGTTGGACGAAGGTGACAGCGGGACGACAGATTTTGTTTTCACCGTCAGTCTGTCATCCGACAGGCACACCAGCCCGGTCACGGTGGACTATGTGACTGCAGATGAAACTGCCACCCAGGTTGACAATGATTACGACACAGAAACCGGCACCTTAAGCTTTGCAGTGGGCGAAACCAGCAAGACGATCACTATCTCCGTCAACGGTGATAATGGCATTGAGTCCGACGAGACTTTCCTGGTGAACCTCACGAATCCGTCCGGTAACGCCGCGATTTTGGACAGCCAGGGAATCGGCACGATCATCGACGACGACGTGCCGAGGCTGTCGATCGACGACGTGACGGTGATCGAAGGCAACAGCGAGACGAGCGTCGCCCAGTTTACGGTCAGCCTGTTGAAGACCAGCGGCACGGACATCACCGTCGACTACGCGACTGCCGATGATACCGCGACAGCGGGGGACGACTACGAGGCGAAGTCGGGCACCCTGACGATTCCGGCGAACACGCTGAGCGGCACGATCGATGTCACGATCTACGGCGACACGGAAGACGAACCGAGCGAGACCTTCTTTGTCAATCTCAGCCCCACCCCCGACGCCACGATTGCGGACGACCAGGGCATCGGAACGATCGGCAACGACGACGCACCGCCGATTCAAATCATCGACGATAACACGGGCGAGACCGGCGGCTTCAGCTTGAGCGGCGAGTGGAGCTATTGGCCAAATCAGGGTTACGCTGGGGACGTGCACCAGAACAATGGCCCCGGCAGGGACACCTCATTCTTTACCTTCAGCGTGAACACGGGACAACCATATCAGGTGTCGGCAACTTGGACGCTGAACGGCAACCGCGCTTACAACTCGCCCTTCCGCATCCTCGACGGCGGCGTAGAAATCTATTCCGAACGGGTGAACCAGCAGCCCGAGCCGCGGCCAGATGTGATGGATTCGGGCAGGCCCTTCCAGCATCTTGGTGCTCCAGTGACCAGTTCCACCGGGACGCTGGTCGTCGAGCTTTCGGACGATCTTGCCAATGGGTTTGTGATTTCCGATGCCATCCGGATTGAGGCGGTCGGACCCGGAGTGACGATCACGGAGACTGGTGGCAGCACTGATGTCAACGAACAAGACGCGACCACCGACACTTACTCGGTCGTGCTCAAAACCGAGCCCGCGGCCGGCGAGACCGTCACGATCGACCTCGGCTTCGACACCCAGGGCCAGCTCGGCACAGTCTTGAAGGACAATTCGGGCGCCACGATCCAGTCGCTCACGTTCACTTCGGCAGACTGGAGCTTGCCCAAAACGGTGGAAGTGTCGGCGGTCGATGACGGCGACATTGAAGGCAGCCATAGCGTGATCGTCACGCACACTGCCTCGAGCACCGATGGGACTTCGGCTTACGACGGCGTTTCAGTCTCTCCGGTCACGGTCAACATTACCGACAACGACACCGCGACGGTCTCGATCACCGCCAATGACCCGGACGCCGCTGAATCGGACACTGAACCGGGCGACGACGGTCAGTTCACCGTGACGATGTCGGCTACCAGCACCGTCGACACCGTGATCAACTACAACGTCACAGGCACGGCAGTCGGTGGCAGCGATTACACGACACTGGCGGGATCGGTCACTGTCTTGGCTAATCAACTCGGCGCCACGATTGATGTCGATGTGATTGATAATTCCGTCTTCGAAAATGACGAAACGGTGATCGTCACACTGACCAGCACGAATAACGCGAGCATCACGGTCGACTCTGCGAACGACACCGCCACCGTCACGATCGTCGACAACGAGCCAGGCGTCAGAATCACTCCCACAAGCGTGAACATCAGCGAGCAAGGATCGACCTCCGATTCATACGACGTGTTACTGGCCACCGAACCCAGTGGTAACGTCGCGATCACCGTGACGCCGGACAGCCAGGTCGATTTGGGCGCCGGTCAGGGCGTGGCAATTGTGCTCAACTTCACCACAACGAATTGGAACGTAGCGCAAACCGTTACCGTCACCGCGATCGACGATGCCGTGAATGAAGGCAACCACACCAGCGTGATCGCGCACAGTGCTTCGGGTGCTGACCCGCTCTACGGCAACACGCTTGAAATCGACTCGGTCACGGCCAATATCGCCGACAACGACGCTCCGCCGATTCAGATCATTGACAATAACGAGACGGACACAGGTGGATTCAGCAGGAGCGGCTCATGGTCGTATTGGACGACTCAGGGTTACGCGGATGTGAGTGACAATGTGACGGATGTGCACCAGAACGCCGGCGGCGGCCTGGACGTCGCATCCTTTACATTCAGCGTCAATCCGGGACAACAATACCAGGTGTCGGCGACGTGGACGCTGAACGGCAACCGAGCCGATAATGTGCCCTATCGAATCCTTGATGGCGCGTTGGAAGTCTATTCCGAGCGAGTGAATCAGCAGCCCGAGCCGCAGCCGGATGTCATGGAGTCGGGCAGGCCCTTCCAGCATCTCGGCGATCCGTTGACCAGTTCCACCGATACGTTGGTGGTCGAGTTGTCGGACAGTGGTGCCAACGGGTATGTGATTGCCGACGCCATTCGGATTGAGGCGGTCGGCCCCGGGGTGACGATCACGCAAAGTGGCGGCAGCACCGATGTCACTGAGGGCGGCGCGACCGACAGCTACGAGATCGCCCTGAAGTCGCTGCCGACGAACCCAGTCCAGATCACGGTCACCGCCGACCCACAGAGTCGTGTGAGCTTAGACAATTCTGCATTTTCCGCTTCGGTCACTTTGAGCAACCTGACGGACCGGATGGCGCAAACGATCTACGTACAAGCGTATGACGACGGCCTGATCGAAGGGAACCATTTCAGCACGATCACGCACGCGGTCACTAGCACCGGTTCGGACTACGACGGTATCTCGATCAACTCCGTCACAGCCAACATCACCGACAACGACAGCGCCGCACCGACGTTCCAAATCGAACATGGCGTGATCACGGTAGGTGTCGGTGGCACGACGGTGAACCTTGACAACACCTACGTCTCACCGGTCGTGATCACGACGCCCAATTATGATCAAGCGTTGGGCGTTCCTGCCGTGGCGCGATCTGAGTGGCGTCGACGGCGACAGTTTCGAGATTCAACTGGTCAACCCCGGCGGTTCCTCCGTCGCCGGCAATGTGCATTACATCGTTGTCGAAGAAGGCGTCTACACGGCGGCGGAACACGGCGTCAACTTGGAAGCGGTCAAATTCTCCTCCACCGTGACCGACGAAAATAACTCCTGGGTCGGCGAGTCACGCAGTTACCTCAACCCCAACGGATATAATTCGCCGGTCGTGCTGGGCCAGGTGATGACCTCCAACGATCCCGATTGGTCGGTCTTCTGGAGCCGAGGCTCCTCGCGGACCTCGCCTGCCAATGGCTCGCTGTACGTCGGCAAGCACGTGGGCCAGGACCCGGACGTCACGCGAAACACCGAGACGATCGGTTACCTCGTGATCGAGTCGGGCAGCGGCACGCTGGACGGAATCGAATTTGAAGCCGGTCTGGGAGCGGACATCGTACAGGGCGTCACCAACAGCGCGACCGGATATTCGTATACGCTTGCCAACCTTTCCTCGCCCGATACGGCGATCGTGACCCAGTCGGCAATGGATGGCGGCGACGGTAGCTGGGCGCTGCTCTACGGCAACGCGCCGCTGGGTACCTCTTCGATCCAGGTCGCGGTCGACGAAGATCAATTGGGCGACAGCGAACGCGCGGCACACGACCGAGCAACTGGCCTATTTGGTCCTCAAGGATAACGTCGCGGTGCTGCCGACGGTCTCGATCGGTGATGCGGCGGTGACCGAAGGTAACAGCGGACCGGTCATCGCCAGCTTCGACGTCACGCTCTCCGCGTTACCAGCTTCCGGTACGGCTACCGTCAACTACAACACGGCCAATGGCACGGCCTTTGCCGAGGGGGACTATGCCTCCCAGAGCGGAACGCTAACGTTCAACTCCACGACGGGGCTCACCCAGACGATCGACATCGACGTCAACGGCGACTTGATCGACGAAGATAACGAAACGTTTTACGTCAATCTCAGCAGCCCGGTCGATGCCACGATCACCGACGGCACGGGATTGGGAACCATCAACGACGATGATGATCCTCCCACGGTCACGCTCGCGGCGACACCCACGATCGCAGAAGCGGGCGGCGTTGCGACGTTCACCGCAACGTTATCGCAACCATCGAGTTTCCCGGTCACCGTGAATCTCGGATTCAGCGGTGACGCGACCCCGATTGATGACTACACCCAAAGTGGTACTCAAATTGTGATTGCCTCCGGCACGACGGGCTCGGTCACCGTCACCGCGCAAGCCGATTCGCTGGACGAATTCGACGAGACAGTGATCGCGGAGATCTTGACTGTGATCAACGGAACCGAGGACGGCACGCAAACTGCCACCACGACGATCATCGATGACGACGTGGCGCCGACGGTTTCAATCAACGATGTCTCGGTCACCGAAGGGGACAACGGGACGACCAATGCAGTCTTCACCGTCAGCCTGTCGGCGGTCAGCGGCAAAGACGTGACGGTGGACTGGACAACGGCTGACGGCACAGCGACAGCGGGGAGCGATTACACCGCGACCAGTGGCACATCGTTGACGATACCGGCAGGCTCGCTGACCGACACGACCACCATTTCGGTGCCGGTGATCGGAGACGTCGTTGACGAACAGGACGAGACGTTCAACGTCAACCTTTCGAACGCGACGAACACGCTCAACGCCACAGCCACAGCCACAGGCACAGGTACGATCCTCGACGACGACACGAAGGGCGTCACGATTAGCAAAAGCGACGTGTACGTGAGCGAAGCAGGCGAGACGTCGGAAATCTACACGGTCGTGCTGACCAGCCAGCCGACCGGCACCGTTACCATCTCGATCGGGCACGACAACAGCCAGGTCACCCTTTCGACGACGACGCTCAGCTTCAACTCATCGGATTGGAGCACCGCCAAACCCGTGACGGTTACGGCGTATGACGACTTGGTGGAGGAGGGCTTCCACACCAGCCTGATCACGCACACCGTAAGCGGCGCTGGCTACGGCGGTGTATCCGTCGCCAGCGTCACTGCCAACATCACCGACAACGATGGGCCGCCGGCGGCGGCGGTTCAGATCATTGACAATCACAACGATAACACAGGAGGATTCAGCCGAATTGGCTTCGGGTCCTATTGGACGAATCAGGGTTACGCTGGTAGTGACGGTATCACCGATGTGCATCAGAATTCCGCGGCAGTCGATGTCGCCACATGGACCTTCTCGGGATTGCCGCCGGGACAGCAATACCAGGTTTCGGCGACGTGGACGCTGAACGGCAACCGGGCGACCAATGCACCCTACCGAATCCTCGGCACGACCGATTCAGTGCCTCCGACGACATTGGTGAATCAGCAGATCACGCCGGTGGCCGACGCTGTGAATTTTGGCACGAATTTCCAGCATCTTGGCAACCCGGTGACGGTCGACAGCAGTGGCACGCTAGTCGTGGAACTGTCGGACAGCGGTGCCAACGGCTATGTGATTGCCGACGCCGTGCGAATTGAGGCGTTGCCACTTTCGGGGCCAAAGTTGGAAGTTGGCTTGGTCAGCGATGATCAGGGAGCAGATGACTGGGCAGCATGGCAGACGGTGACGCTTCCCCACACCTACGCTTCGATGGTGGTCGTCGCGACCGTCGACTACGGCGGCAACAACGTTCCCATGGTGGCTCGCGTTAACAACGCCTCGGGCGACAGCTTCGATGTGCGCGTGGAACGGCCCAATGGCGGCGCCGTGCCCGCCGGTGTCAAGGTCCACTACCTGGTTGTCGAAGAGGGCGTTTACACCCAAGCCGATGACGGCATCAAGATGGAGGCGATTCGATTCAATTCGACCGTCACCGATCGGCGCGATGCATGGTACGGACAGTTCCGCAGCTACAACAACTCCTACACCAATCCCGTGGTGGTCGGTCAAGTGATGACCGCCAACGACGCCGACTGGTCAGTCTTCTGGGCCCACGGTTCCAGTCGAAGTTCACAACCCTCGGCTTCGAATCTGTACGTCGGCAAACACGTTGCCGAAGATTCCGATACGACCCGCGCCAACGAAGAGATCGGCTATGTGGTGATCGAAACGGGCAGCGGCAGCATTCCGGGGTACAACTTCCAGGCCGCCGTGGGATCGGATACGGTCCGCAGCTCCAGCAACAACTCAAACGGATACTCCTATGCGCTCAACAACGTGCTGACCTCGCCCACCACGGCGATCGTCAGTTCGGCAGCGATGGACGGCAACGATGGCGCCTGGCCAGTGCTCTACGGCAGCGATCCGCTGACGGCGTCAGCGCTGAACCTGATCGTCGATGAAGATCAGATCAGGGACTCGGAACGGAGCCACACGACCGAACAGGTGGCCTACCTCGTGTTCGAGCCAACAACATCGCAGTCCGCTGCCCAGAGTTCGCTGGCCTGCGCCCGCGGCGCTGACCGCGACGCCCGCCGCCGCGGAGAGGGTGGAATCGAGTCGTGATAACATCGATACCGTTGAATCGAAGTCAGCAAAACTGAAGGACACCCGGGCGGCCTCCAAATCTGCGAGCAACTCGGCTGGTGACCCCGTCAGGGCTGCCGCCGATGTAGAAGAATTGGCATCTGTCAAACGCGTCGACGAAGCGTTGCTACAGTTGCTTTCCAACGGAGAGCTGTAGATACGGAGAGCGGCTGCCTCGTGCAATCGGAAACATATGCCGGTCTAATTCAGCCGATGAATTTTTGTTGGCGTTGCTGCCGGGCGATTGGATTCGACCGGCCACTCTTGATTGATCCAGATCTTCCACCAAATCGCCAGAACCAATAAGGCAAAAAGTGGGTAGGCGTGATCAGCGCGGCGGGCGGCTTGGTCGTCGATCATTTCCCGCAGCACCGGCCACTGGAACGCGCCGGTTTGATCGGCAAACTCTTCATTGAGCAAGTCACGTAAAAGTGGTTGCCAGGGTCCCTGCAGCCAGTCTTCGATGGGCGATAGAAAACCGGCTTTCTTGCGATCAATCAATTCCGCAGGCAAGTCGTTTTGTAGCAATCGGCGAAGCGGCAGCTTGCCTTTCTTGCCCCGCCGTTTTTCATTCGATGGCATGGCCAGACAAGTTTCGATGACTTCAGCGTCCAAGAACGGCACGCGGACTTCCAAGGCGTGCGCCATGCTCATTCGGTCGACTTTGACCAGCATATCGTTTGGCAAGTGAAACCGCATGTCCACGTGTAATTGCTGCTCCAACGGTGAAAGCCAGTCAGGAGCATCGTCAAGTCGCCGATGCGTACTGGCCGATCGGATCTGCATTGGCGATCTGTTTGAATTTGTCGCTGTAAAGGCGTTCTCGCAAGTCGGCTGACACGTATCGTCGCCAACTGCAGTGATCACGCGGCGATGGTTGATCGGCCGCCGCGACAAAACGCCTGAGCAAACTGGGCAGACCGTACTTCTGCGTCGATGCCGGCAGGCGGTGGACCAGTGGCGCGACCACGCGGCGACGCAGAAAGCCGGGGATCATTCGATAGTAGGGTGCCAATTGGCTTGCGCGATACGTGTCGTAACCGCCCATCAACTCATCGGCTCCATCGCCCGAAAGTGCGACCACGACATGCTGGCGGACCTGCTGTGAGAGCAGATAAAACGGAATCATCGAGTTGTCGGCGAAGGGTTCTTCGGCGTGTGAGACGATTGTCCCTAGCAAGCCGATGACTTCGGCATGCACCTGATCCGCGTGATGCGTTGCTGCATAGATCTCCGCGACCTGCGCCGCGTAAGGCGATTCATCGAAGCTGGATTGGCCAAAACCGATCGTGAAGGTTTCGATCGAAGCCGCTTCGGAGCGACGCATCGAGCGGACGACTGCCGATGAATCGAGCCCGCCACTCAGCAGTGCTCCGAGCGGAACATCACTGATCATTTGCCGACGAACGGACGAGTCAATGGCCACGCCCAGTCGTTGAGCACATTCTTCGGCCGACCATTTCGTCGTTGTCTCGCCGTACGGCAATGATGTCCACTTGGTCTTGGTGACGAGGCCATCTCTTGCCAACAACGATTCGCCCGGTTGTAATTGCGCGATGCCGGCGAACCCGGTAGCCGGTGCCGGTGTGTAGCCAAACGTCAAAAAGGCATCCAGCCCCGCCCAATCGGGCTCGCGCGGCACACTGGAATCCGCCAAGATTGCTTTGATTTCGGATCCAAACCAAAGTTGCCGACCGTCGTCTTTGAAAAAAAGTGGTTTGATGCCAACGGGATCGCGCACAAGCCACAAGGATGAATCACGGCGATCCCATATCGCAAACGCAAACATGCCGTTTAAACGATGAACGACATCATGGCCCCATTGCAGGTACCCGCGCAAGATGACTTCGGTGTCGGTGCCAGAGCAAAAGGAATGTCCCTCCCCTTCAAGCTCTCTTCGTAACGCTGGAAAGTTATATATCTCGCCGTTGTAAACGATCCAGCAGTGTTCGGTTTCGTCCGACATCGGTTGATGACCTGCGTCGGACAAGTCCAGAATTGAAAGTCGCCGGTGTCCCAGCAAAATCTCTGGTGCGATCAACAGGCCGCCATCATCGGGACCACGATGTGTCAGGGCATCGACCATTCGCAGTCCCGCGTCTGCATCGAGTGCTGACGCGGAGGGTCGGTCGTAAGAAAAGATGCCCGCGATTCCACACATGTTGGTCGCTTTCCTGGGTTGATGAATCGGTCGTCAATGGCTCCGTGATCGAACGCTCGGCAGCGGAGCTAGCGGCGACAATCGGTGCGAACTTATTTTGCGTGGGCGATTGCCAGCACCGAAAGTCCGGCAAACCATCGGGTCAGCGGGTCGGTTAGCCGTGCGACGCGGGGCAGCCAGCGGTCGGCCGATCGCATTTGATCGTTCACCGAATCGTCGGCAAGTCCAGCATCTTTCCGCCAGCGATTGTGGTACCACCAGCCCGCAGCTCCCAGCACGTTCAAGTATCGTGTCTGTTCGACTGCGCCAGCCGGCCTGTTCACAGGTATCGGTCAATGATCGTCGAGTGTAGCGACGAAAGTGGCCCGCCTCGGAGTCCATGCGTCCAAACAATTGCGGGTGGGCCGGCACAATCAAACCCATCACGGCGTCCGTCGCGACGTTTTCACGAAGCCAGCTGAGTGCCTGCATGTCGTCTTCAATATGTTCCAAGACATTCAGACACAGAATCGAATTGGCTTGAAACTCTCGCTGGGCTTTGACGGTCGATTCGTCCGTCAAATCGACCACCGCGGTGTGCACTTTGTCGTCGTCCTCGAATCGCTGCTTGACATCGATCAAGCATGCTTGATCGATATCGCTTGCCAAGACCGTCTTGTCGGCGTCACGAAGCCAAACCGTATAGGTGCCGTGCCCCACACCGATCTCCCAAACGCGATCCTTAAAATGTGGGGCAACCTGTTCGAATAAGTAGGCCGGGTAGGCACGCATGTCTGCCATTGCCGGGCTCATGGTTTGAAACCCAGTGGGTAAACCCACCGTCTCGCTCACGTCAGGATTCGTCATCGGCCGGCCTCTGCAACGCCGGTTGTGCCACGCGATGCACCTCCTCGGAAAACCGTTGTCTTGACATCGTCGCGACTGCCAAAAACCCCATCCCCAAGACGATTCCGGACGTGCAAAACGATGCGACACTGGCGAGCCACCAAATGGGATGACCGGAAAAGGCCGCCACCACGGCCGAAAGCAAACCGGTAAACACGAATGGAAAGATCAACAGCAAAAAAATCTTGATCGGATTACAACGCAAAATCGCTTCGACAATGATCTGCAACGCGCGGAGCGAGTCGCGAATGTGGCGGACGTTGGACTTGCCTTCGCGACAGTGATATTCGATTGGTATGTAATGAACGAATCTGTCGTTGAGTAAATAAACCAACGTGCTGGTCGTCGTAAACGAAAAGCCGGCACTGATCACCGGAAAGAACGGAACAATCTCGCCGCGCCGGAAGACCCGCAGACCGGAGTTGATGTCAGGAATGTGTTGTCCGGCAGCAAATTCGCTCAAATACCGAAAGACGACTCGTCCTAATCGTTTTACCGGGCCACCTTTGTAAAAGCTCCCGGTCCGCGCACCGACCACCATGTGAAAACGGTCTGACAGTTCGATCATTTCAGGTAGACGTTCGAACGGATAGGTTCCGTCGGCGTCGGCGATCGCGATCAAGTCATGCTTGGCTGCCATGATGCCTGTTTTCAAGCTTCGACCGTAACCCATGTTTTGCGGATGTTCGAGAACCATGTCGGCAACGCTCACCGCTTCTTGAGCGGTATTGTCCGTCGCTCCGTCAACGACGACAACGATCTCCGCATCAATCTCGGCTCTGCTAAACACACTTCGTGCTTTTTCAACCACACCCCGGATCGCTCCAGCTTCATTGTACGCGGGAATTACGAGAGTAACCGATTGCATAAGATGAAGACCGGTGACAAGGTGATGATGAATGCCGGCAAAGGGGTCAACGCAGTCTCGGCGACCATGGATGCAATTTGCCAGCAGACCATTTGTACCGAGTTCGACGGGAAATTGCGATTAGACGCCCCTGCGGCTAGGATGCGATGAATGAGTTTGACTGATGATCCCAATGATCAGCGCGCAGCGGATCAGCCTGCAGCAGCTGGGCCCGTACCGGCCACGCAGTCGCGTGATTTTGACCAGACATTGATCTTCGTCGCGTTTGATGTGGGTTGGCTGTTGGCGATTCACGTTGTCATTTTGGCTGTCATGGCGGTGTTGGGTGGCATCGATCAAGGTGACCTGCGTGTCTTCGCAGTATTCACTTTGTTCTTGCTGCCTGGTTGGTGGCTGGCCCCGCGTTTTTGTCGGTCCGGGGGTGGATTGGATGTGCGGTACGCGATCGCAGCGGTCATCGCATTCGTCGTTCATGTTTGGCTGGCTTGGCCAGCAAGCCGCTTTGGTCTCGCATTTGCGCACTATTACGTTGCCTTCGTCATTGTGTGTCTGGCAGCATTAGCGGTTCGCGTTATCGATCTGCGCCAATACGGTCTGCCACGATACCGACTTCGACTTGGCCAAGTTGTTGTGAGCGGTGCGTTGTTGCTGTTGATTTGTGCTGCTTGGCGAGTGCCCCAATCCAATGATGTCGAGCAGTTTTTGCTGCAGCAGATCGACATGGCGGAACAAACAAATTTTTCGCCGAGCGCGATCGGCATGACCGCGCTGGGGATCGATCAAGCAATGCCACGCTGGAATGCCAATGCGTATCACGTCTGGTTCAGTCTGATGGGGGACGTCACGCGGCTGCCGGTCGAAGGGATCGTCAAACGTTGGGCAACGATTCCGATGGCGGTCGTGTCGCTGTTGATGCTTTGTATCTGCGTCAACCGTTATGCGGGTCGACGCACCGCGATGTGGGTGATTGTGTTGGCGGTGATTGGGCCGGTGACGTTGTGGTTTCGCAGTTACAACGCCTATTTCTACGGCATGCGGCTCACAAACAACTTCTGCTTGGATAAAGACTTCGCGATGTTTTGGCTGATCCCCGCCTGGCTATGGGTCTTTCACTGGTGTTTGAGCAAAGCTGATAAGAAAGCTTGGCTGCTGTTGTTTTTGTTGACCCCGCTGTGCATCACGATTCACGCGATGACGTCGGCGTATCTGTGTCTGCTGATTCCGTTTGCTGTGATCAGCGCCGCCCCGATGAATCGATCAGGTGTAATTCGTAGCTTACTGGGTGGCGGCTTGGCGCTGGCGATGTTCTTGTTCGTTTTTACGTCCGGTGGCGCGCAGGCTTACCACCAAGAAATCGAAGCGATCATTCATCACGATGCGGACGTCGCTCAGGAAACAGGACGATCGTTGCACCACTGGGTGGGCCACTATGCAACGGTGGGTTGGGCGGGATTGGAACTTGATACGACCGAGTGGAACGATGGCGTGTTGCGTTTGCGCCCCAGCATGTTGTGGACCTGCAGTGCATTGCTGATGTTGCCGATCGCCTGCGTGATGTGGGGCGTGATTTTGATTGTGCGACGAAAGCGGTTCGGTAGAGATGATTGGCGACGCTGGTCGGGTGTCGCTGCGTCGCTTGTCCTTTTATGGCTTTTGTTTGCTGGATCGTCGAGCTTCTTGACGCAGCGACCACACCTTTATCGCGGCTTCGAACGATTGCATTGGTTCGCATTTTTGCCAGCCGTTGTCGCAGTCGCTGGCTGTTTGTCAGCGGTCTGTGAGGTTCTGCGGCGGGATTTTCTGCGGCGTCATTCATCGTTCCGTCTAGTCGGCTACCTGGCGACAGTGTTGTTGGTCGTGCATTTGGGAGAGCAAGCTTGGCATGTGTCGCGAGGTCAGCCGACATCACTTCACCGATTACCGTTGATTCATAGCCTGTTTGATATTTATGCTGCGGACGAACCGGAGAAAACACGGCGCGTCTTATCTAGGTTTTCACTTGACGATGGTCCCGTGCCGCCGGTACCGGACTATCTACGAGACACGGATCGTGTTCTGATTCTCCATTGCTCAGAGCGACTCGCGTTTTGGGAATTGCGACAGGCCGTCTGGTGGCCGGAGTTGTACGGCGAAGGATATGCGTTGGCGGTCTACGGGGAATCATTTTTAGAACAGTGGCAATTCTACTATGACAGCGTCGATTGGTCGGACGATCCAAAGGTAGATCAGTGGATCGTGGAGCGGGGAGTGACGATCATCCTGGACGATCGTCCAGGCGCAGACGACTATGTCGCGAGGTTGGGGCAGAGGACCGATCGTTCCGTGACTATGGTCGCAAAAGGTGTGTGGCGACTTGGTGGGTCAAATCGACCGTTTCTGTAGACCATCAAAGTCCCATCGGCATAAGAGGTGGGTCCTCTTCGTGGCGGCAGTCACTCGTATTTGCAGAGGTGCGTGACTTAGACGGTTACGGAACCGAATACCGATGCAAAGACGATTCTGACGAGCTACCTTTCAAATTGTCCCGCAAGTCTTTCTCACGCAACGAACAGTGCGATGCTCCATGCAGAAATCACGATCACGAGCGTCGCCAAACCCGCCCATTTCTGGACGGTGCGGCTGGCCAACCTGTGATCTGGCAATCCGCATCCCACCCAACCGATTAGCAGACCAGCCAGGAAACCGGTCAGATGTGCGGCGACGTCCGTACGCTCACCGCCCACACCGGTAAAGGCAAGCAACAGAAGCCCGCCGATAAGCGGGCTCCATCGTTTCAGCGGTTTCTCGGCAGCGGATGCCCGAGGACGAAGTGCGTGCGAGACAATCACTCCGAGCGCCGCGAATACGGCGGTGGATGCTCCGATCGATGTATGGGCCGGTGACTGCACCATCGCATTCATGAAGTTGCCCAAGGCGCCCGCGATCACGATCGCCAGCCAAGCCACGCCTCCGCCCAGAACTTGTCCCGCAAGCAAACCAAACACCGCACCGAAGACCAGATTCGAGCTGATGTGCCCGACATCCAAATGCAGCGTCAACGCAGTCACGGTCCTCCACCATTCGCCGGCCATCACCCGACCCGCCTCCATTCGACCGGCCGCCAGCCAATCCAGGCCAAACGCCGACTGCGCGGTCAAAATGAAGATCGCAATGATGGTTCCCGCATAAAAAAAAACTCCCGTCGCCGCGCCACGGTAAAGCGGGATGGCTGGACTGCCGGGAGTCGATCGATCGGGGTTTTCCTGACGGTAGGCGTCTAACTCGGCGGCAGAGGTCGCCAGATCATCGCTGCTTACGACCAGCAACCACCACCCGTCGTGATGAGTGGCCTCTGAGGAAATGCCCACCGCATCGAGCACCAGCCGCGACTCAAGGCATTCTTTTCGCTGTCTCGTCTTGAATACGGTTTCGTAACCTGACGGCGGTTTATACATCGCACTATCCTTGGCGCAACACCTCGATTTCGCAACACCTCGATTTCGCAATCCATCGTCGCAAATTCCATCGTTGCAATACGAGAAGAGGACGACTGATGACTGATGTTGTTGAAGTGTTGATATCGAAATATGACCGAAGTGCCATTCCAATCAAAGAACCACCTCGCGTGAATCACTCTTGCCTTAGGTTGGATCAGTTCCACGTCCAAGTCGCGGCAGAGCGTTCGCAGCAATTCGGCATTGCACCTCGCGTCCGAAAGGACAAGCCCGTAGTCTACTTTGAGGCCCCTGATGGCATTACGGTGCAACTTGAAAGCAAGGACTATCGCGGCTGTGGGGCTCGCGCGGCGTGATTCGTAGCCCCAAATTGGCGTGAAGGCAACTTTTCAGGCGCAGTAAACCCGCAGTTGTTTGCAGTAAAGAAAAAAAACTCCAACCATTTAGCGGCAAAACACGACTCTCGGCGCAGTACTCGTGGTGACCTGTAGTGGCCGCGTAACTGTCGGTAGAGGAAGTCCCGGCGCTGGTTAGAATCTTCTGATCGGGTCAGGGATGTGTGATCGGGGCACTCACACATCTCTGGCTCGTTTTTCTGTTCAGATTGCTGAGAATGCTGGAAACAGATGCAATACGGCATCTCAGGAACCAAAATTTTGCCGTTCGCTTGATAACCAGTGAGCCGCTTTCGACTTGATCCCGCAGATCGAGGACGAAGTTCAGAAGTGATCATTCGATCACTATTTTCCTCCGGGGCAGTCAATTCGGTCCATTGCTCCGTTGCCGGGTTCAAACCACAATGATGCGATTCCATCACTTCGCCTCCAGGGAAGAACGACCGTGAGTACCGCCGTTGAACCTGAAGAACTTTCGTACCCGGACAAGGCTGACGCCAATGGGTATGCCAAGAAATATTACAAGCGACGCGCCTTCTACTTCGGGGTTTATAACTCCCCGGAGAGCTTTCAGTTGTTTGGTGAGTGGAAGCGGCAGCTACTGGAATCTGGAGACGCTCCTGAAGTAAAAGCCGTACGAAAAGACATCGCGCATAAGTCCGGCCTCAACCCACCGAAGGCGAACGAACATTTGGAACGCCGTTCTGCCTACCTGTGGCCTCTCGTCAGCATCGTTAGCGCATTGCTCGTAAGCGGCACAATCCTTGGAAGCGCCAAATTACTCTCAACCACGATTGGTCCAACTGTCGATGGAATGACTCTATCGGAGTACGAAATGAACGTGGTCCGAGGTGTTCGAATTCAAAACGACAGAATTGAGCGATTTGCCGCCGACCGATCTACGCGTGCCGCGGAAATGATGCTCCAACTCAAGGAAGTGGGGCGAGAAAATGCCAAGTATCTCAAGAGCAAGGATCCGTGATATTGTTGTAGCGGGACTGGGGCTTGGCCTCATCGCGACTGCCGCTTTCGCGGTCGATAGTCAAGTTTCTGGAAAAAAAGCAGGAATTGAGAAGCATAAGGTCGTCTATCCGCAGTTTGACCCAACGATTGCGTCTCGATGCACTGCTGAAATGGCGGCTTACGCCCAGGCGCTGGTAGCCCTTCAAGATGCCGAACAAGCCGCCGACGAAGCCTACATGGCGTGGATGGATTGCGACATGCAGGAGATGACGCCGGACAGCATGCCCGAGCCCATCTCCGCGGCTTATTCGATCCTGGTTCAGGACTGACTTCGAATCGAATTCGTCGCTCAAGTTTGCCAGTCGACGCTTGGGAATTGCCTTCACGAGCGTGGCCGGCGGTCAAGCGACAGCGAACCCCGGAATGCCATGGGGTTCCTATCGGCATGCCTTTTACTTGGCGGCGGCGTTTGCTTCCTAGAATTGGAAGTAAACGAAGGGGCGGAAGCCTCGAGGGGCGTACAGCAGCAGCGCCCAGAGCAGGATCGTGGTTACGATCGGTGAGTACCACGCCAACGCAGGCAACCGCATAACGCGGCGGAGTCTGGTTTTCCAGGCGGCGTGTTCGACGACCGAACAGGCCAGTGCACCGATTGCCAATGGCGGGTACCAGCCGATCCCAGTGGCCAGCGTTGCCATTCGCCGCAGGACGACGGCGGTGGTCTCGAGATCGCCGCTGCGGAACAAGACCCACCCGATCAAGACGACAGCGAAGGTCATTGCCCAGCCAACGATTCGGCCGGGTCGCAAAGCGGAGACATCTTTGAAGTAACGCTCGACAGCGAGGGCAATTCCGTGCCAGACGCCCCACAGCACGAACGTCCACGCGGCGCCATGCCAGAGGCCCCCGAGCGTCATCGTGATCAACAGATTTCGGTAGGTTTGAAACATGCCGCCGTGATTCCCGCCGAGAGAGATGTACAGGTAGTCGCGTAGCCAGCGGGAGAGCGTCATGTGCCAGCGATGCCAGAACTCGGCCATCGACGTGGCCAGGTAGGGATGACGAAAGTTCACGGGAAATCGATAGCCGAGCATCTTGGCGGCACCGATGGCGATGTCGCTGTAGCCCGAGAAGTCGTAGTAAATCTGGCCCGCGTAGGCCAGCACGGCGATCCACACGGTGACTCCACTGTATAAATCGGGTCCCGCGAAAACCACATCAACCATTTCACCAAGCCGATCGGCCAACAGTACTTTCTTGACCGCCCCGCGAAGCATCTGTTGGGCACCGCCGTAACAGCGACGCTTTGACCATGACGGAACTGTGGCAACTTGCGGAAGCAACTCGCGGGCTCGGACGATTGGACCTGCGACCAATTGCGGAAAGAACGCGACGAATAACGCAAAGTCCAAAAAGTGGTTGGTCGGTTTCAGGACTCCGCGATATACATCGATCGTGTAGCTGAGCGTTTGGAATGTATAGAACGAGATCCCTACCGGCAGAATGATCGATAGCGTTTCGCCACGGAGGCCGATCGATTCCAGTAGCGGCCGGGCTGAATCGATGAAGAAGTTGAAATACTTGAAGAAACCAAGCACGCCAAGGTTGACTGTTAGGCTGACGATCAGCAACGAACGTTTGACTCTTGGGCTATCCGAATCGCTTATCAGCCGCGCGACCACAAAGTCGACCACGGTGGAAAGCATCAACAGTCCACAAAATCGGTAATCCCAGTAGGCATAAAAGTAGTAACTGGCGACGAGCAGGATCGAGTTGCGTGTGACTCGATCGCGACACAGCCACGCTGCGACCAGCACGATGAAAAAGAAAATCGGAAACTCGAGCTGGGTGAAGAGCATGGTCTGCTAGTTTCCCTGCTCGATCGCAGCCCTGGTCGCGTTGACCAACCCGGAGGCAGCAATTTTGTTTCCGGTCGCGTTTAGATGTCCGCTGCCAATCACGCCATTGTGAAAACCGTGCGGCCAAATTCCCGCGATCACCGCTTCACGCAGCTCCGGCCGAATGTCGATGACTTGCACGCCGACTTCATCCGCGGCCGCCTTGACGCGCGCGAAATCGTCTGCTGAGGCATCTTGCATCACCACTTTTCCGCCAATGATGCTGGGTGACTTGGGAGCGTACAAGATGACGATCGGTCGATCGGTTGCGCGTCGGACGTCGGCGATTGGTGTGAGCCAGTCGATTGTCTCGGCGGAGGACCGATTGCCTGCTCTTGCAGCGTTAGCGCGGGAGATGGGGCCAACGGAGAAACGGAGCTTGCGGCGGGTGGCTCCGTCATCCTCGGTCAAAAGATAGTGCGCGGCCTGAATCACAAACGCCGGAAGTCTGGCCGCAATGGCTGCGTTCGCCTGTGCGGTATCGGCTTGAGTTGGTGGTGGAACGGGGACCTCAGAGGTCGTCAACAGATCGAGCAGGTCAACGATCAACAGCACATGTACATCGATATTGAGTTCCTTTTCCACGGCGGAAAACTGTGTCAACCAGTCGGCAGCATCTTCACCACTTCGCGTCAGCGGAAAGACCTCGATCTCGCCTTGGCTCAACTGCTGGGCTTGAGCAAAAATTTTCTGTGCATCGCTGACGCACACCCCTTCGGCTTGGGAATCGCCCCACAAGGCGACACGGATCTGTTGCTGGTCGGGTCGAATCGACGTTTTTCCCGGCATCCCCAGCGGACCGATCTGAGTTTCGGCATAACCTTCGCTGCGCCAGCGATAGGTTTGCCCAGGGGGAAGTGTCCAAGTGCCGCGGATCGGGTCCGTGCGCAGTGGTGCGTAGGTGCGGACGAACAAGGGCGAGGAGACCGCGATCAGCGCGGTGCCCACGAAAAAGCCGACGATCCAGTGGACAATCAGACGAGGCGCTATCGGTTTCATTGCTACATCATTTGTTTAACGGCAAGCCGAAGGCGACTGCGTCCGCCTTTAATAGTCGCCTTCGGCTTGCCGTTAAACAATCTTACTGGATCGATGCTGCGATGCGAACGGTATTGAGTTTAACCACGCAGGCCCAGCCAACGTCTTGTTCATAGTGACCGCATTGATGCGGTTGTCCCGCAATCAACCCGATGAATCGGGTCACTATGAACTAGGCGGCTCGCTTGCCGAATTTTTGCTGCAGCCGCGCGATGCATTTCTTATGACGTGAGATCTCAGCGGCGGCTCGCTGTCGTTCGAGCAGACAAACGTTTTGTAGTGCGACGATCTGACGTTTGAGCCGGCTGACTTGTTCGGAGGCATCGATTTGCGACCAGGCGTCGTGCGCGGCCGTGTCCGCGGGTGCTGCTTTGACCTTCCGCTTGATGGCACTCTCGGCCTTTCGCCGCGCTGCCGCTTCTCGTTGCAGACGCTCCTGCATCAACGACGCTTCGCGTTCAAGGAGTGCGATCGTGCGGTCACGTTGGGCCATGGCAAACTCGACGTCCTCAGAACCCACGGCGGATGGCTGCTCGGCAAGCTGTTGGTGAAGCGTCTGTAGTTTTTCGTTCGCCTGATCGAGCAACCCGGTGAGTCGCACGACGTCCCTTTTGGCCACCGCATGCTTCTCCAAGCTATGCTTGAGCTTTTTCGATTCCGCGGCGGCACTGGCAGTCAGCTGCTCCCGCAATTGACTGATCTCGTCGGCCTGTGCGCCGAGTCGGTCAGTAGCTTCTTTCAGCGATTGCGTTGTTGTCTCTGCAATACTGCGAAGACGGCTTTCTTTTGCACGCAGCTGCTTGACGCCGTTGGACAACTGCTCATTCACGCTCACCAGCCGTTTGCTCGCAACTCCCAGTTGCTTGTTCTCAGCACCCAGTTGCTTGTTCTCAGCACCCAGTTGCTTGTTCTCAGCTCCCAGTTGCTTGTTCTCAACTCCCAGTTGCTTGTTCTCAACTCCCAGTTGCTTGTTCTCAGCACCCAGTTGCTTGTTCTCAGCGCCCAGTTGCTTGTTCTCAACTCCCAGTTGCTTGTTCTCAGCACCCAGTTGCTTGTTCTCAGCACCCAGTTGCTTGTTCTCAGCACCCAGCTGCTTGATGTCGTTCCCCAGCAGCTCGTTGACACTGTGCAGCCGCTTGCTCTCACTCTGCAGCAACTCGTTCGCGTTCCCCATCTTCTGGTTCTCACTCTGCAGCTGCTGGTTCTCACTCTGCAGCTGCTGGTTCTCACTCTGCAGCTGCTGGTTCTCACTCACCAGCTGCTCGTTCTCGCTACCTAGCAGCTTTGTCGCGTTCCCCTGCTGCTTGACTGACTTTCGCAATTGGCTCGTCTGGGCTAACAACTGTTCTCGCTGTTGGCCGAGGAAGACGAGTCGCTGCGAGCGCGAGTGGCAAAGGCTTCGAGCCTCTGCTTCGGCCGTTTTTCGTTTTTCTTTTTCCAGATCGAGTGCGACCACCAAATCGTCGATCCGTGACTGCAGCGTCGTGAATTGCGAGTCGTGGATTTCAAGTATCCGTTCGTTCTTCGATCGAAGTCGCTGCAACGCATCTTCTTTTCGATCGAGGTCTTTGCTGGTCTGTCCAGCTTTCAATGCGAGCTGTTGGATTTCGTTGCGGTGTTCCTTGATCGTTTGCTGAAGCTCGCTGATTTGGCTGGCGTGCTGAGTACCGCTTTCGATCGCCTCGCTGGTGAGACGCTCAACCCGTTCTCGAAGAGTATCACACTCTTCTCGCAGTGCGCATTCGATGCTCTCGCGTCGGCGAGTTTCCTCGGCCACGGCATCCTGCGATTGCTCGATCGTCTGTCGCAGCTTCTTGATCTCCGACTCGTCTTGCGACTGACGATCGACCGCGTTTTTCTTCAATTCGTCGATCTTCTTTTGGAGCGAACCGCACTGTTGTCGCAATTCCGCCGCCGACTGGCTGGACCGATGCGCATGAGTGGTCGCGGCGGCAAGTTCGCGTTGTAGCTCGACCATCGCGGCCGCGTGTTCTGACTCAGTTCTTTTCGAGGCTTCAACAAGCGAAGCCTTTTCCGCCAACGCAAAATCGAGGTTAACTTGAAGCTGATCAATTCGGCAGTTCAGGGCTTGCAGCTCGATTGCATGTTGCTCGCGCACGCTGGTTGAAGTCGCGCTGAGCGGTTACCTTCGCGTCAGAAACCTCGGTTAGCCGATTTCGCTGAGTCACGTTCTCATGCTGTAGCAACTCAAGCTGCGCCTTCAGCTCGGTAATCACTTCAGCTTGCATCTTGATGTGGCCGTGCGCTTCGAATAAGCTCGCGTCAGCGTTCTTCCGCAAGTCGTCGTGCAGGTCACGCAGCTCATCCAGGCTTGCTAAGTGCGTTTCCTTCAGGCTCGCTAGCTCTGATTCGAGAGATGTGATCCGATCGTTCCGCTCAGCGGCGTGATTCTCTGCCGCCGACGCAATCCCCCGCAGGTGCTTGGATTCCACCGAGTGCTGATGGGCGGCTTCAGCCAAGCGGTTGGCACATTCTTGGTCACGTGTCTCCACTTGCGACCGCAGTTCTCCCAACTCGTTGTCCCGAGTCAGAATATTCGTCTCGGCATCGGCAAGCAGCTTACGGAGTCGATTCGCATCCTCGATTCCCGCATCAATCATCGCCTCTCGCTGGGCGAGCAGTTGCTGAGCCGCTGCAAGATGTTCTCGCAATTCTTGTGAGTCGCGCTCGCCCTTGCGCCCTTGTTCCTCGGCCGCGGAAAGAAGTCCGCGCAGCTGCTGTAATTCGCAGTCGCTTTCGTGCTGTTTCTTTTCGGCCGCTGCAAGACGTTCACGCAATTGCAGCGATTCGCAATCGCTTTGGTGCTGCTTTTGCTCGGCAGCTGAGAGGCGTTCACGGAATTGTTGCGATTCGAGATCGTGTTGTGACTGCTGCGATTCGAACGCGTGCTGTGCGCTGCTGATGGCCTCGCTCAATTGTTGTGAGTGCAACGCGACTTGTTGTTCGAGTTCTGACTCCAGCTCTGCCCGTTTGCCGGCCTGCCTGCGAACCGCAGTTTCCAACGACGAGATATCAGCAAGCAACCTGGTGATATCCGACTCGTGGTTCGATTCCGATTCCAGAAGTTCCTTGTTGGCTGCCTTCTGCTCTTCGGTCAACTCAAGGGTCATGACCCCATGCGGTGCGGAGACTGGCGGAGTGTCATCTGGGCGAGAAATGCTGGCGCGAAACAGCATTCGTCGTCTACTGTTCGAGTTACCTCGATACAAGTTTTCGTCGAGCCACCACATCACATGACCTCGGTGTCCAGGGATGTCCACCATCCATTTGCGAGGTCCAAAAATCTCCTCGACTCCTCTCGATTATCGGCGTTAAGATGGCGCGATCTTGAGGGTAATAAGACCATCGGCGGAAACACCATGTCCTCATCAGACTGTCTCTCGAATCGTCAATGGTGTCGGGGGTCTCAAAAGAATGTAAAAGAAATGTCAGGCGGCCAATTCTCCGTAGCAATTGCCCCTTTTTTTGTGCGTTAACCTCTTTCGCGGTTCCCTGGCAGCAAGGAATAATGTCTTTACCGCTGGGTTCGGCCAACTATGCTTGATTAGCCGTTTGACTGATATCTTGGCGGATTGCCGGAGAATCCAAATGCCCCGCGGCACCGAACCCTACGAATCGGCCGACATTCGCATTGGCGAGGTGGTCTGGTCCAAAACGATGCACGGCGCCGATGCGATCAAGCAACAAAAGCACTTGGCGGAGTTGGCTGAAATGGCAGAAACCGGCGTGATCTTAGATTGCGCATTTGTTGAGGTTGCCAACTCCGAGCTTCTCAATTTGCTGGTGCGAGTTCGAACATTGACGAAGAAAACAAAAAAGGGCTTCGCACTTTTCAATGTCCCGGAGAACCTTACCAGTACGATCAAAACCTGTAATCTGGTAGCTGTCTTGCCGATCGCCAGCGATATGGTCGAGGCCAAGAAACTCGTTTACGGCGTCGTGCATGGCAAGGGAGGCCTGACGGCGACGCTCAAGCGATTTCTAAAAGGGTAGCTTCGAGCCGCGATCTGCCGCGCTGGATTTACCGCTGGAGCCTGTTTGCCAGTGCCTCGACCGTCATGAATTGACGGGTGCGATCGGCGTAGGCCAGGACCTGGAGACCGTCCGGCTTAGGATGCGGGTTGTGATGAGATTTGGGTAACCGCGGAGCGGTGAAAGAGGGTAGCCTGGGGTGAACCAACGAGCGACAGCGAGGCTGGTGTAACCCCAGGTAAGCGAACCCGAAAGAACCTTTCCCCCGCGGCGTTTCGGCGGCGTAGCCGCCGAAACGCCGCGGGGGAAAAATGTCGTGGAGCAACCGCAACCTGGGGCTGCGGTTGCTCGCTGAAAGCTCGCACCCTTACCCCAGGCTACATTCTTCCGCCGCTCCGCGGCTGTCCAATCGAGTGATGTACTTTCTTCTCGGTGCCAATACCAAACGACGAGCGTCGGAAGTCATGACAAAAAACGGAACGGCTAAGCCGGACAGCCTCCCTGTCCTGGCGACAAACAGCATGGGCCAGGCTGCCAGGACAGGTCCTGGCCTACGAATGTTGGGACCGTAGCGAGCTCGGAGAGTACGCCGACAAAAAGAGCGACAGCAATTTCCCGCACGATGCCTAGCGGAGTGCATTGGCTCGCAATCGGTTTTGAGTGGTGGTCGTGGCATTCTTGCGAACTTTGCTCCTTTCGGATGTCTCCTAATTCAGGTAATTTAATTGGACTACCTAGAGCCCTCGAAGACCACACACCTTCGAAACGATTCGGCCTTGTCGGCTGATACCGGATCACGCGAGTAAGTTCCGCGTCGATCCCCCCCCGGCTCGCCAGCGACAGGCCTTCCGAGTATCCCCCGTAATCTCACCGGGGGATCCAGCGATCTGCGAGAGCAGGCAACGTGCACGAAGCAGCGTCGCAGTTCGTGTTTTGAAGAAAAGATGGGTTCGCCCTCCACGCGTGTTTCGATGCTATTGCGTCAATCGAACGTGGCGATGCCATCCAATACCGGAAGAATCTGAATGTCTGAGCAAAACCCCACCGAACCGCTGCGCAACGAGTCTGCGCAAACATCACTGGATATCTTCGAGATGTCTACGACGGAAAACGTCTCGGAACCGGTCGAGCAACTGCTGCAGCAGTATGCCAATCCAGTGGTCGGTGATGTCGTCGCGACCGAGAGCATCGACAGAATTGAGAACACCGCCGCCGAGCAACTGGCTGCGGAATCGATCCTCTGCAATCAAGTTGCCTCGGAGCCCGAGCCGCAGTTGGTCGCCGCACCCGTTGCTCCATCTGCCTCGAAGCCGAAAATGCCAAAACAAGACGATCTATTCGTCGACCTTTCGCTCAGCAGAGAAGTGCAGGAATCGGTGAAGGTTTCCGGTTATGACAAGCCAACCGCGGTACAAGCGGAGATCATCCCTCACATGTTGCAGGGCCGCGATGTGCTGGCCCAGTCGCAGACAGGCACGGGAAAAACCGCTGCGTTTTGCGCTACCAATTCTGTCTCGTATCAAACTCGGCCGCCGCAAGCCGCCACAAGTGCTCGTGCTCGCCCCCACACGGGAACTGGCGATCCAAGTCACCAACTCCTTTTCGACCTACGCGGCTTGTATGCCGGAGTTTGCCGTTGCGGCAATTTATGGCGGACAAGACTACGAGCCTCAGTTGCGGCAGTTGCGACGCGGTGTCCACGTCGTCGTCGGGACGCCTGGCCGCGTGATCGACCACATTCGTCGCGGCACTCTCGACTTGAGTGGGATCGAATGTTTGGTTTTGGACGAAGCCGACGAAATGCTGAACATGGGCTTCTTGGAAGACGTCCAGTTTGTGCTCGAGCAAGTGCCCGAGAAGCGACAGATTGCGCTCTTCTCGGCGACGCTACCAGGCCCGATTCGTGACATTGCCCAGCAGTACCTCAACGATCCGGTCAAGGTCACGATCAAAAAGAAAACAATGACCGCCGAGTCGATCCGACAGAGAGCATTGTTCGTCAACCCGCGAGACAAGATCGATGTGCTGACACGAATTCTGGAGATCGAAGAAACGGACGGTGTCATTGTCTTCACCAAGACAAAGGCAGCGACAATGACGGTCGCCGAGCAGTTGACCCGCGCGGGGCTGTCCGCCATCGCACTCAACGGAGATATGCCGCAAAGCGTTCGCGAGCGTGCGATCCAAAGGCTCAAAGCCGGCCAACTGAACATTCTGGTCGCGACAGACGTCGCCGCTCGAGGACTGGACGTGTCACGCGTGAGTCATGTCTTCAATTTCGATTTACCGCATGACAGTCAGTCGTATATCCACCGCGTCGGACGTACGGGCCGCGCCGGTCGCAACGGCGAAGCGTTCATCTTTTTAACAAATGCCCAACGCGGCAAATTGCGGTTGATCGAAAAAGCAACGAACCAGCCGATCGAAGTCGTCCAACCGCCCACCACTGATGACATCAACGCGATGCGTGTCCAGCGATTCAAACAACGGATTGACCAGGTGACTTCGCGCGAGATCTGTCGATGTTCAAAGAGTTGATCGCCGAGTATGCCGCGGAATCTGGAAAACCGTTGGAGATGATCGCCGCAGCGCTGGCACAAATTGGTCAACAAGGTCGTCCCTTCCTGCTGAAAGATCAGCCAAATCGCAAGAAACGAGATCGCAGCGAAAGTGGTGAACCACAGTCGGGCCGTGATCGATTTGAACGAAACAACCGCCAGCGTTCGGAGCGTGACGCATCAGGCAGCTTCGAGCAGCGACCGTCGCACGGGGGAAATCGCAAAGGTGACGCCCGCCGCATTGGGCCCCCGGAGCCTGGGATGGAGCGGTATCGAATCGAGGTCGGCCGCAAAGACGGAGTGAAGCCAAGCAACATTGTCGGCGCAGTTGCAAATGAAGCGGGCATCGATGGCGAGTTCATCGGTCCAATCAAGATTCATGACTCGTTCAGTACCATCGACCTACCCGAAGGCATGCCGCGCGATATCTATCAGACTCTCCAGCATACCTGGGTCGCTGGTAAAGAATTGCAATTGAGCCCTGCCGGCGAAGAGTCAAGCGAATCGCGCCCGCGACGCGGCAGCAAAGGCCATCGCAACGCAAAGTTTCAGCACGCAAGACCCGGCGATTCAAGGCCGGGAGGCGGCAAGAGCTTCGCTCGTGGCAAGGCGGCGAAAAACGGAAAACGCAAAAAGAAGAAGATCAAGGCGTAGCTTCGCTCGCCATCGAGTGCAGCTTACGATCTGCAAAGTAGCCATCTCGCTCCGTCGAGATGTAGCCCGACCGAACCGTTTGCCAGTCAACTCACGGTTAATCGTAGCTGGCGTGTGGCCAAACGATCTCTACGAAGAGAGTGAAGCTGGAGTTTCGCCACTCGGTCCGGCTTTCGTGACGGCTAATCTTGTTTCCGCCAGCCACCCACGCATTGGCGTTCGACGCCCCAAAACCACGAAGTCTCAACTGAGAAAGGGGGCGGCGACTACTTCTCGCAGTTCTTCATCGCCTTGAAGCCGGCTTGCGTCATGGAGTAGGCTCCGTTGAATCGCTCCTTGATGAGCAGGTCCTTCTTCGTCAATTGCTGCAACGCAGCCCT
This sequence comes from Pirellulaceae bacterium, assembly GCA_963704055.1. GTDB lineage: Bacteria > Planctomycetota > Planctomycetia > Pirellulales > Pirellulaceae > Rubripirellula. Next base: position 254,226 of record CAVPGW010000003.1, read on the forward strand.
GTGTTTCTCTAAGCTGGGACCAGAAAAGCAAAACATCTTCCCAGGAGCAATCAAGTACTCTTGGAATGTTAACAAAACGGCTTTCTCGGATGGCGACAACAAAGCGTTCTCCGCAATTAAGTCTCGAAAGTTAAAACGGATCCATCGGTGTGGATCGAAAAAAGCAAATGGCCAATCTGGCAAGGTGCTGCGGCGTTCCTTCGCGCTGCAACATCTCCGCCGTCGATGCTTGGCAACTACGTGGGTCGAACGTTTTCGGCGCGTGGACCTTTGGGGCCGCGCCCTTCTTCAAACTCAACCGACTGTCCCTCACGCAGCTCTTCCATCGTAGTTCCCACGACGGCGGAGTGGTGAAAGAAAACCTCGCCTGAATCGCAAGCGATGAATCCAAAACCTTTTTCTGTAACCAATTTCTTGATGGTACCTTGTGACATTTGCGTTTCCTTCGAGGACTGGGCGACGAACAATGGAGCGAAACCAATGTATCGATGCCGCACAGAGACTGCCAGCGGCACGCGATATGGCGGCGCTCCCGCCTTCTACATCGCCGACTCGGAGAGCCGGACAGGGAGCAACGAAATCAGTCGCGGTCGAAAAGAAGTTACCTGGAAGCACTGCCGCCAAAGCAGGGTGCGTTGTTTCCGCCTCGCAGAAGCACGAAACTTGCCTGAGCTGTCCAGGTGGCTGCAATCTCGAATTTGAATGAACACGACACAATTGATGTGTCGATATCGCATCGAACCGCAAGAAAGTCTAACGTTGTAGGCGAAAACGTCAATGCCTCACGATCATTCAGTCGTCAACGTGCGCCGCAGGCGCGATCCACTGTGCACGGCACGCTCACGTTCCGTTGTGGCATGAAACGTGCAGGCCATAGCAAGTAGGATGTGACAGCAAAACACGCATTCGCTATCGATCGCACTCAGGAGATTTGTCATGGCCGATTCTCAGGATCAGCCGGCCCCGACGGGATTGGTGAGCCTCGAGACCGAGCATCCGATCTGGGATCGCTTCTTTACCGTCGCACCGTTGGTTGTGATCGGAACTCGTGAAGAGGATGGCCGGTATGATCTTGCACCCAAGCACATGGCGACTCCGTTGGGCTGGGAGAACTACTTCGGATTCGTCTGCACTCCTGAGCATGGCACCTACCAGAACATTCGTCGCGAGTCAGTTTTCACTGTCAGTTTTCCCACCGCGGACTCAATCTTGTTGGCCAGCCTGGCGGCGTCACCACGGTGCGGAGACGATTCCAAGCCAGCACTCGAGGCCCTGTCAACCTTTCCCGCCAAATCGATTGACGGTCGATTCCTAACGCAATCCACGCTGTTCTTCGAATGCCGCTTGGATCGCATCGTCGACGGATTCGGCGACAACAGCTTGATTGCTGGGCGAATCGTCGCGGCCCATCTGTTGCCCGAGGCGCTGCGAAGCGTGGAGTTGGACGATCAAGATACTGTCGCAGCGTCACCCCTGTTGGCCTACGTCTCACCAGGCCGCTATGCCATGATTGATCGCAGCACGTCGTTCCCATTTCCGAAGGGTTTTCAACGACAGAAGGACTCGGCGCCGTGAACAGCACAACCGCGAAAAAGATCTTCGATCACCTGCAAGCTCACCGCGATGAAATGGTTCAGTTGCTTTCGCAGTGTGCGCTGATGGAATCTCCATCGGCCGTGCCCTCGTCACAAAAACCTGTCTTCGATTTGTTCATGAGTCAGTTGAGCGCGCTCGGTTTTCGCTGCAAGCGACTCTCCGGCCAAACGTCGGGCGGACAGTTGCTGGCCGTCCCCGGTGCCTACAAAAGACATTCCCCGCGGCAACTACTGATGGGGCATTGTGATACGGTTTGGCCGGAGGGCACGCTCGCAAGAATGCCTGTCGAATCTCGTGACGGCCGTTTGCATGGTCCAGGTGTGTACGACATGAAAGGCGGACTCATTCAGGCACTCTTTGCGTTGAAAGCGCTGCGTGATCTGGGTTTCCGGCCCTCCGTCGCGCCCGTCTTCTTCATCAACTCGGACGAGGAGATCGGCAGCCGTGAGTCAGCAGATCACATTCGCCGACTTGCGCGAGTCGTGGATCGCGCCATGGTCATGGAACCATCGCTCGGACCAAGGGGCTGCTTGAAAACTGCGCGCAAGGGCGTTGGCCGGTTTGTGATCAAAGTCATCGGTCGTGCCGCCCATGCCGGTTTGGATCCAGAGAAGGGCATCAGCGCCATCTTGGAACTTTCGCACGTCGTACAAACTCTCTTTGCACTGAATGATCCGGAGCGTGGAATCACCGTCAACGTGGGGACAATTGACGGCGGGATGCGACCGAATGTGGTTGCACCGGAAAGCACTGCGGAAGTCGATGTGCGCGTTCGCACGCATGATGACGCGGACCATATCCAACAGGCGATTCATGCGATCGAGCCGACCGTACCGGGGACCGAACTGCAGATTACCGGTCGCATTAGTCGCCCGCCCTTGGAGCCCACGCCTGGGAATCGAAAGCTGTGGCAGCGTGCGGTCGATGCCGCGGATGCACTTGGCATTGAGATCGACGAAGCGGCTGCGGGCGGCGGCAGCGATGGCAATTGGACCAGTCTGTACACGCCGACGTTGGATGGGCTGGGTGCCGTGGGTGACGGTGCCCATGCACTGACCGAACACGTTGTCGAAGAAAAGATGCCCGAACGGGCTGCCTTGCTTGCCTGCTTGCTGATGGGCCAGCCGATCAATGAAAACGTTGCACAACGGCCAGGCCAGACGGTGAGGGATGGCGAAGCTACGGTGAATGTGAAAAGTGATCTAGCGACCTGAAATGAGGCATCCAGTATTAACACCAGCAAAATCACCTGCGCGTCGCTGACACGCATCGCCGATTTCCAGCAGCGTCCCTTTGACGTGGCGCCGTTGGATCAGAGCGATTGGGAAACCGGTGACTACGCAGTCGGCGAGGTGACCGCAGTTTCGCGATCGACTCGGCTTGAACTCACGACCGGCCGAATGACCGAGGTTGCCGTTGGCGACTCGATTGTCGGTGCGTTGGGTGTTCGCGCGGCGACGCTGGAAGCCGTCGGTAGTTGGCAAGACGTTCAAGACGACCAGGTCATGCAGGTCATGACGGCGGCAGGATTACTCGGCCGAGTGACTTCTCAGTCGACCTTCATGACACCGCCAATCGACTTGGTCTATCGCGGCCACGTGATGCGGTCCAAGCAGAAGCTAAGAATGCGGGATTTCGTCCAACCGCCGGCTTCCCCTGCCGCGGCGATCGATTGTCCGGTGTTGTTGTTGATCGGCACATCGATGTCGTCGGGCAAAACAACCACTGCCCAAGTGATCATTCGACGCTTGAAAAAAATGGGGCTGCGAGTGGCTGGGGCGAAACTGACTGGGGCAGGTCGCTACCACGACATTCTGGCCATGTTCGATGCGGGCGCCGACGCGATCTTCGATTTCGTGGATGCCGGCCTGCCCTCCACCGTTTGTGACAAGCCGACCTTTCGTGCCGCACTTGGCAACCTGCTTTGTCGCATCGCCGAAGTCAAACCTGACGTGTTGGTTGCCGAAGCTGGTGCGTCTCCGCTGGAGCCTTACAACGGTGAGGTCGCGATCTGCGAAATCAACGATCTGATTCGCTGCACCGTTCTGTGCGCGTCAGATCCTTACGCCGTCGTGGGAGTCACCCAAGGGTTCGGGTTCGACCCTGACCTGGTCTCGGGTGTCGCGACGAGCACATCAGCGGGCGTTCAAGTCATCCGACGGCTGGCCAAAATACCGGCATTGAATCTCATGGACGTCGCTTCGCACAAACAGCTGGATGAATTTCTGAAAGACCGTTTGCGACTCTAGCGGTATTGAATCACGACCAATTCATCCTCTCACCAGAGAAGACCCAGAACGACAGATTTTCTGAGCAAGATTCCATCTCTTTCGCGAAACGAACCCCCTGGCTGATCTTGACACGTCATTCGTGATCAAATCCATCGATTCGCCGGAATGCCCCCTGAGTCGGTCAACAGCAAGCTGATCCCGACTGTTTCAAAGGTGTGCCTCAGCGGGCAGTCGGGCAGTCCGTGTGTGGTTTTGTCGGCTTTCGCGACTTGGCCGATTCTCGTAGACTTTGCGATGCCATCTACGTTGCCTTTGACAGGCTGTGGGTGGTCGCAGCCGGTTGTGGTCTTGACCACTGCAATCGGCGTTTTTGCTGACTTCCTGGGATCGCCGCACCTGAATTGGCCAGCGGTTTCAGTTCGTGGACGAAACGGAATCAACGTTCGAGAAAACACGGCAAAACACTACTTTGGCGGCATAGCTCAGCTGGTTAGAGCAGCGGAATCATAATCCGCGTGTCGGGGGTTCGAGTCCCTCTGCCGCTATTCGCCCCCTGAGACAAATCGGGACAAGGCGAGTTTCTTATAGACAAAACGCCCCTCCGCGTTTTCGGCTGACTCGCTCTGACTCGCCCTTTCTGACTCTGACTGCTTCGCTTTTTGCTTCGCCTTTGATCCTCGATCCGTTCGGGGATTCAAGTCGTTTTCGCTCGATTTGGCTTCGGCGACGGATTGCTTCGCCTTTGCCTCTTTCTCCCGTCGCTTGGCGTTTTGCCGGTGTTCCTTCGTCACTTGAAGATAGAACTTCCGCATCGTCTCGACAGTGTGTCCGGTCCACTGGGCGACAACGTGAAGGGCTTCGTACTGGACGAGAGCCATTCAGGGAGCGCCGCGGAGAACCGCTGCGAGCACCGAGGGACCAGGCGAAGCTGCGCGACCTGCTCTACGAGTTGCGTACTGATGCCAATGAGCGAGCAGCCGACGAGGCGGCGCTGCGCGGTCTAGAGCGGCATGCGGGTCGGCGGCAAGACTGGAAAGCTCGGGGATCGTCTGTTGGCGTTGCGCTAGCCATCCAGGATATCCCGGAGGAACCGTCCGGTGTAACTCGACTTGCTACTGGCGACGATCTCTGGGGGCCTGGTCGATGTTGATCACCTTGTCGATACGTTCCAGCCCTTCGATGCGTCGTGATGCCCCATCTCCAGGTCGGATCCGTGCAGGTGACGGGCCAACGCCGGGTAAAGGACCTGGTTTATCAGCGTGGACTTGCCGGCGCCGGAAACCCCGGTCACGGCTACCAGGAGTTCCAGGGGAATCGGGACCGTGATATTGGCCAGGTTGTTTTGGCGTGCGCCGTGAATGGTGAGCCACGACGGCTCGTCTCGACGCGGCCGCCGCCGCTCGGCGGGGCAGGGGATGTCCTCCTTGCCGGCCAAGTAGCGTCCCGTCACCGAGCGTGGATTGCGTCGGATCGCCGCGGGCGTTCCCTGGGCGACGATCTGCCCCCCCAGGAGACCGGCGCCGGGACCGATGTCCACGATCCAGTCCGCGGTTTCCATGGTCTCCCGATCGTGCTCGATGACGATCAGCGTGTTGCCGATGTCCCGAAGATGACTGAGCGTCTCGAGCAGCCGGATGTTGTCGCGCTGATGGAGGCCGATGGACGGCTCGTCCAGGATGTAGAGAACTCCCGTTAATTCGGAACCCACTTGCGACGCCAGACGGATACGTTGCGACTCGCCGCCCGAGAGGGTCGGGCCTTTGCGCGAGAGGCTCAGGTAATCCAGTCCCACGTTGATGAGAAAACGCAGACGGTTGCCGATCTCCTTGATCAGCTCCTTGCCGATCAGGCGTCGGTTCCCGGTGAGGGTGAGACCGCTGAGAAAACCATGGGCCTGCCCTTCGGCGAAGATCGTGTCGAACGCCAGCGAGGACTTGCCTGAGCCGGAGACGCCCGTGAAGACGATCAGCCGCTTCTTGGGCAGCTCGATGTCGACGTGTTTGAGGTTGTGCTCCCGCGCCCCCTTGACGACGATCGTGTCCAGCTCGGCGGTGCGTTTTCGGTTTTTTTGTCGTTGCGTCATTTCACATGCCGACAACCGCCGTGCCCAAAAAAAGAGCGGTTGCGAGGAGCCGCTCTGCATGCCTATTCCAACTTGCTGATTGCATAAGAATCGAACACAACACGGTTGTCCGAAGGCCGGACGGCGCCCTTCGGCGCCCGCGCCCCCTTCGGACGTCCCATTTGAAAAGGAGAGCGGCCGACTTGTTCCCACATCAAAGAAAAGAGTCGGGATCGAGTACCAACTGCAAGTCGCAGCCATCGCTGGCCTCGGCGCGGAAGTCGGACCGAATCAAGCCGGCAACATGGAAATGAGCTCCGAGAGGCTTGCCATCAACCACCATGCACGTGAAACGCTAGAATCATCCGGCCTTTGGTGGCCGCCCCTTCTATTTCCCAGGTAAATCCATGAGACCTATCACACAACTGGCGTCCTTTGCAATTCTCTGCTCTCTCACGATCACGTTGGCCCGCGCCGAAGACTGGACGCAATGGAGAGGCCCTCATCGCGATGGAAAATCTGCGGAATCGGGACTATTGAATTCCTGGCCGCAAGGAGGTCCCAAGCTACTCTGGCAAACTGACGATTTGGGCAACGGCTTCTCGACGCCATCGGCAGCCGGTGGAACGGTGTACTTGATATGTAACAAGAACATGAACGCCGAGGAGGTTATCGCTCTCTCGCTAGCCAACGGCTCACAACTTTGGGCGACAAAGATTGGCCCTGTCGGAAAAAACCAAGGGCCACAATACCCAGGCACACGGTCAACGCCGACGATCGACGGGGACAAATTGTACGTGCTCGGTTCCGATGGCGATCTGGCCTGTTTGGATGCAAAGTCTGGCTCGGTCAAATGGACGAAGAACCTGCGGTCTGAGTTTGGTGGAAAGCCGGGCAAATGGGCTTACGCTGAGTCGCCGCTCATCGATGGCGACACTCTCGTCTGTTCACCAGGCGGCTCGGAGGCGACCGTGGTTGCGCTGAACAAGTTCGATGGGACAGCCATCTGGAAGTCACCGCTTCCCGACGCGGACGATGCGGGGTTCTCATCTCCGATTGCGGCGACGATCGCCGGAACGAAACAGTATGTCCTGTTTCTGGCCAAGGGAGTTGTCGGCTTGAATGCTCAAACTGGCGAGTTGCTCTGGCGATACACCAACACGTCAGACAAGGACGCCAATGTGCAAACGCCGGTCGTAAGCGGCGACCTTGTTTACACGGGAGCAGGCCGTGTCGGTGGCGGTCTTGTTCGCGTTTCCAGCGGCAAGTCCCAACCCGAGGAAGTCTATTTTGGAAAGACGCTGCCCTCGGGAATGGGCGGCAACATCTTGATTGACGGAAATCTGTTCGGAACGTCCGGCCCCACCCAAATCTGCGTCGATTTTGCCAGCGGCGAAAAGAAGTGGCAGGATCGGAGCATTGGAGCCGCCTCGCTGTGCTATGCCGATGGCAAGATCTTCTTGCACGGCGAGAACAACGACGTTGCTGTGATCGAGGCCACGGGCGACGGCTACAAGGAACTGACGCGTTTCACGCCTCCCAATGCGCCCAACGAGTCAAGTCCAAGGCCTGGACCTACCCGATCATCGCTGACGGCAAGTTGATCATCCGTGATGTCGGCACTGTTTGGTGCTACGACGTTCGCGGGTAGTGCTCTCGGCATTGTCTGACAACTCAAGCCGACCGCCGCTAGCTGGTTAGCGCAGTCGGTTCGGAATACCCGATTCAAAAACTGAAAGCTGATTCACCGAAAGGTTTGCAAAATGAAAGCACCATCCATCTCGATACTGATCGCCAGCGTATTCGCTTGCCATGTCGGCTTTGCTCAGTCGGGCAAAGTCATGGATGCATGCACGATGGACAGCAAGATCCTCGAATCTGGAGCGCAAGTACGCGGTCTATTTGCCGCCCGATTACGAGACTTCGAGTCGCAGTTATCCCGTCTTGTATCTACTCCACGGTGGCGGCGATGACCAAACCGGCTGGGTCCAGTTTGGTGAGGTCCTCCACATCGCCGACAAAGCCATCCGCGAAGGCAGTGCGACTCCGATGGTGATCATCATGCCGGACGCCAACACGGGTCGGCGAGGTTTCTTCAACGACATCCGGGGTGGGTGGAGGTACGAAGATTTCTTCTTCGAGGAGCTGATGCCCTTTGTCGAACAGAAGTATCGCATCAAGGGGGAAAAGCGGTACCGAGCCGTCGCCGGGCTTTCGATGGGTGGCGGCGGATCCTTCATGTACGCGCTGCACCATCCCGAGTTGTTTTCGTCCGCATGCCCGCTCAGCGCGAGCACCGGTGCTCTGAGTCTGGAGGATGCCAAGCAAAGCTACACTCGGCCGCAGCGCGGCAGACAGCGTGCCGAAGAAGAGGAGGAGCTTGAGTCGCTGACCGATGCACAAGTGGAAGCTTACTACAAACGCCATAGCGCCCTGGAACTCGTCAACAGCTTGCCGGATGAAGACAAGAATGCGGTTCGCTGGTACATCGACTGCGGTGACGAGGATTTCTTGTATGAAGGAAACTCACTGATTCACATTGCGATGCGCAAGCGTGAAATCGAGCACGAGTTTCGTATTCGAGATGGCGGTCACACGTGGACGTATTGGCGTCAGTCCCTGCCGGAGGTCCTCACGTTCGTCTCGCAGGCATTTCACCAACATTGATTCACGCTCGGCGGATTGCCGATCGAGCAGCTTCAAGGGCACCCCTACCGTTCTTACGATCCGGCGAACAGGCAACGAGCGACGCTTTTTTCGAGAGCCTTCCTCAGATCCGCCGGAACGGTCGGTTCCGGTTCCTCTCCAGCTGACATGATCTCCAGCGCGACGACATCGCCTTCGTCTGGCCCGCGGCTTTACGCATTTTCCTGGTCACCTTCAGCCAATGACTTTTTTGGCCGTCTGGCTCGACCGTGGCTCGAAACGAATAACGTGTCCGACATCTGGTATGCCCGACAGCCAGATGTTTAACGGAAGATGGACAGGTGAGGTGACCTGCCGGTTCCTGTGGGAGCGCAGACCCCTGACGTCAAGAAAGCCTCGGAGTGCGAACACCCCGAGGCTTCCTCGCTGCCACGTCGACAAGACGTGAAGCAGATTGCATCGTTAAAACACCCTATGCCTCTTCAGCTGGAGCGGCAGGTACTTCTTCCACTGGCAGCTTCCTCCACTGGAGCTTCCTCCACTGGAGCTTCCTCCACTGGAGCTGCTTCCACTGGAGCTGCTTCCACAGGAGCCATTTCCACAGGAGCCATTTCCACAGGAGCTGCAGCTTCGACAACGTTCCCGCAACAGTCGACGGTCACGGGGACTTGCTGACAAACCTGAACTTGAACTTCCTTCATCGTTTGCACTGGAACGCATACGGTGTAGGTTTCCGGAACTTGCTCGGTGACGCAGTCGTAGGTCGTCACGTCGTAAGTTCGAGTTCGCTCTTGGGGAACGCAAACCGTGTAAGAGACCTCACGGGTACGCGCCTCGGTTTCCATGCGGTTCTTGGTGACGGTACGGGTCCGAGTCTCGGCGACGCAGCTCGTCTTTTGGACGGTGCGTGTGCGAGTCTCCATGCGTGTCTTGCAGACGGGCACCAAGCGAGTGCGAGTTTCGCAGGACATTGTCCACACAGGAATCTCGCAGGTGCGAGTTTCCATGCGAGTCTTGCAGACGGGAACTTCTCGCGTCTGAGTCTCGGTGCGGTACTTGGTGACCGTGCACTCACGAGTCCGCTGTTCTTGACGGTACTTCGTCACGCAGACCTGACGGGTCTGAGTCTCGCAACGGTACTTCGTGACGTTGCACGTGCGAGTCCGCTGTTCAGTCCGGCATTTTCTGACACAGACCGTGCGAGTGCGAGGCTCGGTTGTGTAGCTGGTCGTCGTGTAGGTGTAAGGGACCTCGCAAGTCGTACGCTGGTAGGTTGTGCATGGCACTTGCTCGCAGACGAGATTGGGAACCCAAACCTTCTTGTAGATGATCTTCGGAGGACAACAAGGGTCTGCCGACGGGCATTCAATGGCTTGGCATTCGTACCTGCCACAGTCCTTGGTGACCGTCTTCATGGTGGTAATGGGCACACACTTGGTCACGGTACGTGTCGCTTCGTGTGTCTCGGTGACGGGAACGCAAACGTTATAAGTTTGCTCGACCTGTTCCGTGTAAGGGACCTGCACTGTGTAGGTCTGCTCGACCTGCTCGGTGTAGGGAACCATCACGTTGCAACTCTGCTCGACGGTCTCAGTGTAAGGAACACAGACCGTGTAGGTCTGGGTCTGAGTTTCTTGATAAGGAACCTTGACACAGTAGGTCTGGGTGACCATTTCCTTGTAGGGAACGCAGACTTGGTAGGTAGACGTTTTGGTCGACCGCACCGGCACCTGAACCTGATAGGTTTCTTCAACCTGCTCGGTGTAAGGAACGCAGACCTCGTAGGTTTCCTCCACTTCGGTCGTGACCGGAACCTGCACCGTGTACTGCTCTTCTTCGGTGTAGGGCACGCAGACCTGAACGTTGTACGTTTCGGTCTTGGTGCGCGTCTCCGGCACGTTGACCGTGTAGGTCTGCTCGCGAGTTTCGACTCGAGGCCACACGCCGAGTCACGTCTCGCATACGGGTACGGGTTTCTTGCTGGTAAGAAGTCACGGGAACTTGTCGAGTTTCCGTAACATACTGCGAACGCATGACCGTTCGGGTTTCGCAGCAAGCGGGCGCGGGGCAACCAGCCCCCAAGCTCACTTCGGCTGCACATGGGCTGGATCCGCTGCAACACGGATCGCAGCTGCAGTCGCCTGCCAGACCGACACTTGCGGTGAGGAGTGCGACTACTAAGGGACAGAAAAACCGGTTCATTGTTGAGTACCTTCGTCTCGAGGAAAGTGTTTCGTGAGAAACGAGCGCGGAGACACAAAATGCGTCAGCCACATCCCCCGAGCGGCACCTTCCTAAGCTAGTTCGGCAAAATCCGATTTCAACGGTTGTTTCGATAATTCCGCCTGCGCTGCAAACTCGTCTTGATCTTGACGGGACATTTTGCCGCTTGTACCTCGGCCATCATGAATTGAGGGGTGCGATCGGCGTAGGCCAGGAGCTGTCCTGGCCTGCGAATGCCGCTGGAAATTGCGTTCGCGGCTGTGCAGAAACCGCTGCACTGCTTGGGGGCGTCCACCGTAGGTCGACCTGTCCTCAGGTCGACCAATCCGCCATGATTCAACGATAATCGGTTGACTTGGGGACAAGTCGACCTACGAGAGTCACGCTATCCAGTTAGGATTTGCGTGCATGTGCAGACAAGAGTCGCTCCCAACACGGGACCAGAACTGACGAGGAGCTTTGGCTATGAAACAGACGCGCCGAGAAATATTGACCAGCATTGCGGCGGCGACGTTGCTGCCGACGATGAACTCGTTATTGAAAGCAGCCGACTCATCTGGCCAATCGACTCATATCGCGACCAACACCTACCCCTGGTTGACATTCGCTCGACGTGAAAAGAGTGAATTCAAGCTGCATACCGACGAACTCTTGGCCGACATCGCAGCCACCGGCATCAGCGGATACGAACCGATCATCAACGATGCCGCCGAGTTTGAGGGTCTTGCGGAGCGACTTCGCAGGCACGGCTTGGAGATGCGTTCGATCTACGTCAACAGCGTGTTGCACGACGAAGCCAAAGTTGAAGACAGCATCGCCGGTGTCGTGGCAATTGCCAAGGCTGCCCGCGAAATCGGCACACGAATCGTGGTCACAAATCCATCGCCGATTCGTTGGGGCGGACCGGAGGATAAGTCCGACACTCAGTTGCGTTTGCAGGCAAAGTCACTCGACCGCCTGGGTAGCGAATTGCGGAAGCTTGGCATCTCACTTGCCTACCACAATCATGATGCGGAATTGCGACAAGGTGGTCGTGAGTTCCATCACATGCTGACCGCAACCAGCCCCGAGAACGTCAAGTTCTGCCTGGACGCCCACTGGGTTTTCCGCGGCTGCGGCAACTCCGAGGTGGCAGTGTTCGACGCACTGGCTCAATATTACCCGCGAATCGTTGAACTTCATTTGCGACAATCGAACAATGGCGTGTGGACCGAAGCCTTTACCGTCGAAGGCGATATCGACTACGCCAGGTTGTTCGATTACCTCGCAGGCAAAGGCATCACTCCACACCTGGTGCTTGAGCAGGCCGTTGAAGACGATTCATCGACCACTCTTTCGGCGGTCGAGGCCCATCGCTTGAGCCATGTGAACGTGAAGAAGGTAGCGGCATGATCGTCTCTCACGCGATTCGAATCCGGTCGCTCCAGCTGCTGTCCGTGTTGTTACTCACACCATTGATGGCCAAGGCGGAAACACCGCTGATCGACTCCAACTCATGGGCTTTCAGTTTGCCGCGGGATTCGTTTTCCGATCAGGCTGTGTTGGACCTGCGCAACTTGAACGAACGGCAATCCGGTGAGTCCGGCTTCGTTCGGCTGAGCGATGATGGGAATAGCTTCGTGCGCGGCGACGGCGAGCCGATTCGATTCTGGATCGTGGGTACCGACGCGCATCGGTTTGAGCCGAGTGACATGGAACAACACGCGCGTTGGCTGGCGAAGCTGGGCGTCAACATGGTGCGTCTGCACGTCACTGTTTGCCAGAACTCGGAAGGCTCAAAGATCACGGATCTGAACGAAGACCTGATCGACGGCGTCTACCGTTTTATCAAGGCTGCGAAAGACAACGGCCTGTACGTTATCATTTCGCCGTTCTATGCCCACTTTGACGCGCCGCAAAGCTGGGAATTGACCGGTGGCGGCGAGGTGGATAGCGGCAAGGTGGACATGGAAGGGTTGCTGTTTCTCGATCCCAAGCTGCAGGCTGCGTACCGGCATTGGACACGAGAACTCTACACCCGCGAGAACCCTTACACGGGGCTCGCCATCAAGGACGACCCAACGGTTGCTGTGTTGCAGATTCACAACGAGGATTCGCTGCTATTCTGGACAGCACAACACTTGCCCGAACCACATCGCAAGCTTCTGTCAAATCACTTCTGCCAGTGGCTAACGAAGAAGTATGGTTCGGTGACGGAAGCGTGGACCGCGTGGGGTGATGGCTTCAAAGGCAACGATCCGCTGGACGACATTAAAAACGGACGTATCGCCTGCTTGCGTGTTTACGACCTGACCACGGACGGGCAAGGAGCTTTCGCAAAACGGCAAAACGATACGGCACAGTTCGTGGCCGAGTTCCAACGCGAATTCTACTCCACGATGGGCCGTTACCTGCGAGAGGAACTAGGGTGCAAACAATTGCTCAACGCCACCAACTGGCGGACCGCGAACGATTCCAAGCTCAAAGCTCTCGAACGCTACTCGTATCACGCGCTCGACATCGACGCAGAGAACGAGTATGTCGGCTCAGACTATCAGCATCAGGGCTCCAACGCCAACTATCGCATTGACCCCGGCCACTATCTGGTCAACGAGTCGGTGTTGTCGAAACCGTTTGAAATGTGCACCAACTGGCGACAGGAGGAAGGTCATCCGTTCATTCTGACCGAGACCGCCTGGAAGAACCCGAACCGATACCAAAGCGAAGGCCCGTTCTTGGCGGCCGCGTATCAGAGCCTCGGAGGGGTTGACGGCGTGGCCTGGTTTTCCTGCCAGACCCCCAGGTACGAAACTGATCCGCTCAAGCCGTTCTGGCGAATTGGCGACCAGTTTTCGACGCATAAGTGGAATCACTGTTATCCGGCAATGATGGCGGGCTTTCCAGCCAACGCGTTGCTGTTTCGCAAAGGCTACTTGAAACAGGCCGATCCGGTCGTTCGCGATGTTCGTTCGCTGGAGGATATTTTTTCACGCAAGTCCCCGCGAATCAACGACAACGAAGCCTACGGCGACCAGCGAGACCTGCCCGACCTGCGACCTGATTGGAAAGCCGAACAGGGCGAAATCAATCGCGCAGCGTATTTGATTGGTCCGGTTGTGACTCGTACTGGCGGCAATCCCAGCGAGTCTGAAGTGGCCGATCTGTCTCGGTTCTTCGACCCGCAAGCCGGCACAATCCGCAGTGCGACCGGTGAACTGTTGTGGGATTACCGCCGCGAACTCTGCCTGATGAAAGCGCCGAAGGCGCAGGGCGTCACAGGCTTTCTGCGTCGCTGCGGTGGTCGGTTTGAGCTTCCCGCAGTCACGATTGAAAGCCAAAACGAATACGCCACGATCAATGTCGTGAGTCTGGATGACGAACCCATTGCCGAGTCGAAGAAGGTTCTCATTCAGGTCGTTACCGAAAATCGACTCACCGGTTTTGAGACCAAGCCAGCCACCTTCACGCTCGGAAAAGACGATGCGGCCCATGCCGTCGAAGGCGAGCAGATCGTGCGGATCGGCAAGCCGCCTTTTCGAATCGCCAACACGCTCGTTACGATCACCGTCAGGAATCCGCGGCTCACACAAGCCATCGTGCTTGACATCAACGGCTATCCGAGATCGCAACTTGAGCTGCGAGACGGTCGCATCACGTTACCAAAGGATGCGATCTATGTAGTTCTGCGAACTCCGTAGCACGCCTTCACGCAAGACATGTCCTGCAAACACCAGAGCAACGTACCGCCGGCATCTCACTTCTTGCCGATACAAATCAAGTAGTCGGACGTTCGCAGGAAGATCTGTCCGTCCGCAAACGCGGGCGTTGCCAACGTATTCTCGCGAACGCTGTTTTCGGCGAGCAGTTCAGGCTTGTCGCCAACCTGCAAGATGAAAGTTCGCCCGTCCTCTCGCGTGACGTATAACTTGCCGCCGGCGATCACCGGCGAAGCACTGTAGACATACCGGTTCCGAGGTAACGATTCGGTCCAACGTTCTTTCCCAGTCGCGATCTCGATACAACTCACGTCTCCGCGGTCACCGCAAATATAGACGTTGCCCTGGTAGGCGACCGGAGTTGGCACGTCCGCAGACGAACTGTAAAGAGTCCAAGCAATGTGCGTGTCAGTCACATCGCCGGTGCCGCCTAAGCGGATGGCGGTGAGAGTTCCACCGCGGGCATAGGGGGCAATCACCATCCCGTCGGCCACCACTGGCGACGCGATCGAGCGAAAGTTGCGTTGATTCTGGGGATTGAGCCCGCCAGCGCGCCATAGTTCCTGGCCGTCGGAAGCCGCATAGGCTGTCACAAAGTCTGCACCCAGGACCACGATCGTTTCGCGATCATCTTGCTCGATCACCAGCGGAGTCGAGTAACTGTCCCGCGCCTCGGCCGGCGCGCCCAGATCGCGGTCCTGCTTCCAAACTTCCTCGCCGGTCTGTTTGTCGATCGCCACCAGGTAAGACGGCCCTTGGTGCATGACCGCAACAATCACGAACTTCTTCGTCAGCACGGGCGAGGATCCGAGATCCCAATTCAATTGATCGCGACCGTACTTGTCTTGCAGATTGATCTGCCAGACGGTCTTGCCGTCGGTAGACACGCAAGCCAGGTCGCCGCTCTTGTAGTAGGCGTAGACATGCTCGCCATCGGTCACCGGTGACGGGTTGGCGGCACTGGCTTTGCGATTCTTGTTGGCGGCCGCAGCGCCAAAGACTGCTTTCCACTGTTGTTGGCCAGATCGGTCCACACAAACTAACGCGTTCTTGCCTTCGTCATCACAACTGACGTAGATCTGTTGGCCCCAGATCGCCGGCGTCGACGTTCCCCAGCCCGGCAATTTGATCCGCCAAGCAATGTTCTCTTCTTCGCCCCATTGGGTTGGATATCCCGAGCCCAGTACAACACCGTCGGAGGAGGGCCCCCGCCAATTCGGCCAGTTCTCGGCCACCGCGACCACAGCAAGCAACAGGGAGAGAGCCCACGAGGTGATGGCAGCCGTGTTCCTCATCTTGATCGCCTCAGAAATTGTTTCGTCGAAGTTTGCCGTTTACAGCTTAGGAGGCGATTGAATCATCATTCGCCAGCGTTTCCTCGCTCAAGTTTGACACTGCCAGTTGGGACATACAACCGCTCAAAGCGTGTTTTGAAATTGCGAGGCTGACAGATTCTTTCTGCAAGCCGTCGACTGGCAACGATTCACTGACCTTCCCACTCCCTGGGGGCCATCGTCGTGCCATGTGCCGTTTGCGTGTTCGTAGCAATTCCCTTGACTTTTAGTTCGTAGTGACCCGATTTATCGGGGATTCGCGCGGGCAACCGCATGAATGCGGTCACTACGAACAGGAGCATGTTGGATCGAGTCTGGAATGGGCCGTGCTTGACAGCGCGGTTGGGGGGCGGGAAATTATATATGCGAAACTAGCGGATCACCTCTTCGAGATGGAAACCATGTTGAATCTCAGCTTGTTGGCCCAACAACAAGAAATCGACAACACGACCATGTTCGGTCTTCTTGCGGCCATCATGGTATTCGGTGTGTTGTTGGTCTTTTTGTTCGTCTTCACCCGGTACTTTGGCCTCTGGATTCAGTCTCAGTTGACGAGAGCGAATATCACGTTCTTCAACCTGCTGGGAATGACTTTCCGAAAAGTCAACACTCGCGCGATTGTGCGCAGCAAGATCATGGCGACTCAGGCTGGATTGGTGGACCCTGAACTCACCGTCGAAGCACTCGAAGCGCACTACCTGGCCGGCGGCAACGTTCAGCAAGTCATCCGCGCGTTGATTGCTGCCAAGAAAGCCAAGACGATTTCGTTGACCTTCCGCGAGGCGACCGCCATCGACTTGGCGGGTCGCGATGTTTTGGAATCGGTGCAGACGAGCGTCTATCCAAAGGTGATTGATTGCCCTCCACGAGGATCCTCGAAACCGTCGCTTGATGCGGTTGCCAAAGACGGTATCCAGCTGAAGGTGAAAGCTCGCGTGACCGTACGTGCGAACCTGCAGCAGTTGATCGGTGGTGCCACCGAGGAAACGATCATCGCCCGCGTCGGTGAAGGGATCGTCAGCGCGATCGGTTCGGCCGAAAACCACAAAGCGGTTCTCGAGAATCCCGATGTGATCAGCAAAGCGGTGCTCGCCAAACGTCTTGACTCGCAAACTGCTTTCGAGATCGTGTCGATTGATATCGCCGACATTGATGTGGGTGCAAACATCGGTGCACGGCTGCAAGCGGACCAAGCCGAGGCGGATACGCAAGTGGCACGAGCTCGGGCCGAAGGCAAACGTGCGTCGGCAGTCGCCGAAGAACAGGAGAATCAGGCCAAGATCCAAGATAGTAAAGCGTCAGTTGTCCTCGCTCAGGCAGCAGTGCCTCGTGCGATGGCCGAAGCTTTCCGCACCGGAAAACTGAATATCCTGGACTATTACAAGTTGCAAAACGTCAACGCCGATACGGAGATGCGTCGATCGCTCGCCTCGAGCACGCAAGAAATGACTGACTCGCTTGAAGTTAAGTAGGCCATCCAGCAAGGATTCGAACCATGTCGGGCGATCTCGAAGATTTCCTGCGTCGCGCTGCTCAGCGACGGCAAGCCAAAGCTGCCCAGCAACCGCAGCCTCCGCAACCGCAGCCTGCTCAACGGCAGCCGCCTCAGTATTCTGACCGAAGAACGGAGCGAGTTGCCCGGATTCCCGAGGACGAGGTGTTGACCGCGGCAGTTGTCGAGGACGATCTCAACTCGTTCGCCGCAAGATTGCAGCGTGTGGAAGAGGCAAAGCGGGCCGCGAAGCAAGCCGAGGCGGAAGCCGCCGCAAAGCTGAAGAAGGCGCACGGGGGTAGGACCAGGGCTTCGATTGCTTCAGCAGCGCCTACCGGTCATCCGGCACACGATCTGATCCGCATGCTGCGGCAGCCCGGTGGGATTCAACAAGCAATTCTGTTGCGCGAGATTCTCGATCGCCCCGAACATCGTTGGTAGACCGCCGTTATCAGAGTCACTTGACGCAGTTGGCATGTTGAATCACCGCCACGATTTGCTCTCAGTTTATTGCCCAGCGAACCCAATTCGACCGATCCCGCCTACCCCCGATTCAGCCCAGCGCGTTTTGATCGGCGTTTGCACACTCAATGAAGCCGACAACATCGTTCTGCTTGTCACGCGTCTTCGCCTGGTGCTCCCCGAAGCTGACATCTTGGTGATCGACGACGAATCATCCGACAACACGGCTGGATTAGTCACCCAGATGGTCGAGAAAGACCCGTCCATCATGATCATCGTTCGACACGACGCTCGGGGACTTGGCAGCGCGATCCGACACGCGATGACCTACGCGATCGACCATCGCTACGGCTATTTCCTGAACCTGGACGGCGACCTCAGCCACGACCCCGACCAACTACCCAGCCTGCTCGAGCGTGCGAAGCAATCACCGCCGGTCGATGTTGTGATCGGCTCACGATACGTTCCGGGGGGTTCGATTGTGGGTTGGCCGATCCACCGCAAGTTGATGAGTCGGATGGTCAATTTTTTCGCCACCAGCTTCCTTCGCTTACCGGTCAAAGACTGCAGCGGTTCGATGCGATGTTATCGCGTCGATGCGTTGGCACGCGTTGGCATGTCGACACTCCGCAGCAACGGTTACGCAGTCCTTGAAGAGCTGCTTGTTCGGCTCCATCGACAAGACTCGCAGATGGCCGAGGTGCCAATCACCTTCACCGACCGCCGCGAGGGCAAGAGTAAATTGACTCTCCTCGAAGCAATTCGCTCAACCAGCCAGATGCTGGCAATGGCATTTCGACACTAGCGGTTTGACGTTGTTCTCATTTCAAACGACTTCAGAGACATGGGTGGCTGGTGGTCGAGCGTCAGCGAGCCCCCAGGGATCGCGCGGTAACTTCTGGGGGCTCGCTGACACTCGAACACCAGCCACCCAGACGCATTCATGCGGTTGATCGCAGGCAAGACCCGATGAATCGGGTCACTACGAACACGATCAAGCGATCCAGTTTTGGAATCGCTGCGGGTCGACGTTTCGTCCGCTGAGGACGATGACGACGTCGCCATCTCCGTCGAGTTCGACTTTGCCGCTCAGGAGTGCAGCGGTGGTGATCGCACCCGATGGTTCTGTGCGCAAACCGTGTTGAGCGTCGATCCACTTCATTGCTTGCCGCGTTTCGTCATCGGTGGCACAGACCGATTCGCGAACATATTGATGCAGGATCGGCCAATTGTGCTGGCCCACCTCATAGGAGAGTAAGCCGTCGCAAATACTGGTCGGGTGTTCGATCCTCACCCGCTGGCCTGCGGCCAAAGACTGACGAAAGTCGTCGCCGGTCGAGGGTTCGACGCCGATCATGGCGGCATCAGGAAAACCGTCGGCAATCGACAACGCATGACCCGCCATCAAGCCACCACCACTCACAGGACAAAGAAAGTGGGAAAGCCGGCGGCCTTGACGTGTCAGCTCGTCGACGATCTCGAGTCCGCCAACTCCGTTTCCAGCAATCACGTGATTGTCATCGTAGGGAGAAGCTTGGACGCCATCTTCGACCTCCGCGATTTCACGGGTCATCCGATCGCGAATACCAGTTTGGAAATCCGTTGTGCTGTCGTAGGTTCGTACTTCGGCACCGAATGATCGCGTCCGGTCAAACTTGATCTGCGGAGCACTTTCGGGCATCACAATGATGACTCGTTTGCCATACTTCATGCCGGCATAGGATAGTCCCGACGCAAAGTTCCCGGATGAATGGCGCAGCCACTGGCCGATCGCCGATGCGGTCCAGGTTGTTTGCCATCCAGTTGAGAGCCCCCAACAGTTTGAACGAACCGACGGGTGTCCAGCCATAATCTTTGATCCATACACGACGGTCCGCCGACAAACCGAGTTCTTTTTCGAGCGGGTACGAGCGAATCAGGGGAGCGGGCGAAAGATGCTGGCGGATCACGTCTGCGGCTGCCCGGACATCTTCAACGGTGGTAATTCTCAGTGGGCTCATTGCGGATCGTGATGGCGGTTCGGGCCGAGGAGAAATTCGCAACGATTCTACCCGAAAAACGCTAACTCTCGTCCCTCGTGTTGAGACTGCGAATTGACCTGATCATAAACTCGCTGGAAATCCTAACCCGATTCATCGGGTTTTTGCCGGACAACCGCATGAATGCAGCCACGACGAACTGAACGGCCTGGGCATTCATTGCGTCCTGAATAATGATTATGATGGCATCTATGTCAGGCGAAGTATTGGCCCAAATCAGCGACGCGACTGGCCGCCCTTTGCGGCGAACCATCTCCATTTGCACCGCCTGCCTGCTCAGTGTCGTCTTTGGCCCGGTCGTCTTTGGCCCCCACCCGGCTCTCGCCCAGACGGTACAACCAGGTCCCGCGGCGGTCGCGTTCTTCGAGAAAAGTGTTCGACCGATTCTGGTCCAGCATTGCTACGAATGTCATGCCGAGGATGAGGCCAACGGTGGCCTATTGCTGGACTCGCGGGCAGGATGGTTACGCGGTGGCGATACCGGCACAGCGATCACACCCGGTGATCCGGAAACCAGCCTGCTTGTTGAAGCCGTCCGCTATCGCAATCACGACCTGCAGATGCCGCCACAAGGTCGGCTCGCGGATGATCAAGTTGCGGTGCTTGAGAAATGGGTCTCCCTCGGTGCGCCCGATCCACGTGAGGGTACCGTGGCCGGGCCAGTCCCGACGGGGATGACGATTGAAGAAGGCCGCAAGTTCTGGTCCTTCCAACCAGTGGCCGATCCGCCGGTACCCAATTTCGCTGAAGCCGGCCCCCGTAAGAAAGCTTGGGTACGCACACCAATCGATGCTTTCATTTTGTCTCGGCTCGATCAGAGCGGGTTGACGCCAGCACCACCGGCCGACCGTCGCGAGCTGATCCGTCGTGTGACTTTCAACTTGATCGGATTGCCGCCGACGCCCCAGCAGGTCGATGCATTCCTCGCCGACGATTCGCCCGCGGCCCTTGAAAAAGTCGTTGAGCGATTGTTGATGTCTCCGCAATACGGCGTCCGTTGGGGTCGACATTGGTTGGACGTTGCCCGCTACGCCGACTCGAACGGCCTGGACGAGAACCTGGCCTTCGGAAACGCCTGGCGTTATCGCGATTATGTTGTCGACGCGTTCAATCACGATAAACCATTCGACCAATTCGTCATCGAACAGATCGCCGGCGATCTGCTGCCCGGTGCGAATCGCGAGACGAAGATTGCCACCGGTTTTCTGGTTTTGGGTGCCAAAGTGCTGGCCGAACCTGATCGCGAAAAGCTCGAGATGGACATGATCGACGAGCAACTCGACGCGACTGGCAAAGCGTTCATGGGCATGACGCTCGGTTGCGTTCGTTGTCACGATCACAAGTTTGATCCGCTAAAACAATCCGACTATTACGCGCTCGCTGCCATTTTCAAGAGCACCAAGACGCTCGGGGACACGAAGACGGGAGCGATTCAACATTGGCACGAACACGTCTTTGCGGCCGACGAAGAATTAGCTGCGTTCAAAGAGATCGACGCAGAGATCGCGGCAAAGAAAAAGGCCGCGACCGATTTCAAGAACAAGTCGCTCGCGAAGTTGCGGGATCATGCCAGGGCGAAGGCGACCGAGTATTTGATCGCGGCGGCCAAGTTCGACCCCAGCGCGAGTCTGAAGCAAGTGGAGGCAATCGCGGGGCCGCTCGGTCTCCATCCGCGAATTCTGCACCATTGCCGATTGCATCTGCAGTATCACGCCGACGATCCCTTCTTTGCAGCTTGGCAACGTTTGCGTGATCAACATGCGGAAGCCGAACAGCAGGCGAAGGCGATCGACAACCACTATCGATCTCTATTCCGCGATGCCGAGGCGGCGCTGGCCGACGCCAAAGTCGCGAATCCAAAAGCAAGAACCATCAAGGACGAACGACTGGAGGCGGCTCGAGCGGCGCTCTACGACGAATCTGGTTTCTTGGCGGTGCCGCCGAAACCCGAGTTTGCCTTCGACGCGGAGACACTGGCCGGTTACCACCAACGAATGGAAGAGGCTCGCGTTGTTGAGAGCCAAGCACCCGATGTGCCTGCTGCGATGGGGGTTGCCGAAGGAACGGTGTTGACCAGTCTTCCGATCTACATTCGCGGCAGCCATTTGAATCTGGGCGATCCGGTAAGACGCGAATTCCCCGAGGTGCTACGCGTCTCCAACGTACGTCCGATCTTTCCGGCGAACCAAAGCGGACGGTTGGAGTTTGCCCGCTGGATGGCCAGCACCCAGCACCCGCTTACCGCACGCGTTTACGTCAACCGAATTTGGCGTTGGCACTTTGGAGCCGGTTTGGTTCCGTCTACCGAGAATTTTGGCGTGCTCGGTGATCGTCCCTCGCATCCTGAGTTGCTCGATTGGCTGGCACGGCGGTTCATGGAATCAGGTTGGTCAACCAAGCATCTGCATCGCATGATCCTCTCGTCCAGCGTCTACCAAATGGCGTCCAACCACCCCGACGACGAATTGGGCACGAGCGTCGACCCCGAGAATCGATTGCTGTGGAAGTTCCATCTGCAACGCTTGGAGTCGGAACAAATCCGGGACTCGATCTTGGCAGCATCAGGGCGGCTGGACGAATCGATGGGAGGCAAGACCGTTCCACTGCGGAATCGCCAATTCGTCTTCAATCATACGTCGGTCGACCACACCAAGTACGACAGTTTGCGACGTGCCGTTTATTTGCCGGTGATCCGCAACAACCTCTACACGCTGTTCGAGCAATTCGATTTCCCCGATCCGACCATGCCGACCGGCAATCGGAAATCGACCACGGTGGCACCGCAGGCGCTGTTGCTGATGAATTCCGAATTGGTGATGGAGTCGGCCGACGAATTGGCGGACGATCTGCTCCGCGAATCATCGAGTGATTCGTCGCGAATCGAACTCGCTTATGCTGCAAGTCATGTCGCGACTGCCGACTGAAATGGAAACAAATCGCGCTCTGCGGTTTATCGATGAACTGGCGGCCGAGGGCAGGACCAATTCCGAGCAAGTCGATCCAGCGGCGGTGCAGCGAGCCTGGTCCTTGTTTTGTCAAAGTCTGTTTGCCAGCAACGAATTCATTTACGTGAGGTGAATCAGATGCTGACGACGAGGCTGCAAACCAGACGCGATTTGCTGAAGTCGACGGCGGTCGGGTTCGGACACCTCGCCTTCACGGCCTTGCTGCAACGCGAGGCGACGGCAGTTTCGCATCCGCTTGCCGCGAAGGCCCCGCACTTTCCGGCTCGAGCCAAGCGAATTGTGTTCTTGTTCATGAAAGGCGGCCCCTCGCACGTCGACACGTTCGATCCGAAACCATTGCTCGACCGCGATCATGGCAAACCGTTGCCGTTCGACTTGCCGCGAATCACTTTCGCGAAACAAACCAACTTGTTGAAGTCACCATGGCGATTCAAACAGTACGGCGAAAGCGGCCTACCGGTCAGTGATTTGTTTCCCAATGTCGCCAAGCATGTCGACGACCTTTGCATTCTGCGTTCGGTGCATGGCACGAATCCCGCTCATGGCGGCGCATTGTTGAAACTGCACACCGGCAGTGACCAATTCGTCCGACCGAGTCTCGGTTCGTGGGTCACCTACGGACTGGGAACCGAGAACGAAAACTTGCCGGCTTTTCTGACGATCTGTCCCACGCTGGCGCACGGCGGCGTCAACAATTGGGGTTCCGCGTTCTTGCCCGCGCACTGTCAAGGCACGCCGATTGGCAATGCGTCCTTGTCGGCCAGTCAGGTCAAAGTCAAGACATATCCGAAATAGTAGAATCGATGCTCTGGCACAGCGCCGCCAATTGGACCTGATTCACGAGATGAATCGTGAGCACCTGGAACAAGTTGGCAACAACCAGGCGCTCGAAGGACGCTTGAACTCTTTCGAGCTGGCTTTTCGTATGCAATCGGTGATGCCGGATATTCAAGACTTGTCGCAGGAGACTGCACCGACGCACCGGCTGTACGGAATTGACGATCCCGTGACCGAGGATTTCGGCCGTCAATGCTTGATGGCGCGGCGGTTCCTTGAACGCGGCGTGCGGTTCGTCCAAGTCACGCACAGCGACAGCGAAGTCCAGTGGGATCAACATGCGAACTTGTATCAGGGTCACACCAAGAACGCGGCGGAGGTCGACAAACCGATCGCCGGTTTTTTGAGCGACTTGAAAGCTCGTGGGCTGCTGAAAGACACGCTTGTTTTGTGGGGCGGCGAGTTCGGACGGACTCCGACGGCTCAAGGCAACAACGGACGCGATCACAATCCGCACGGCTTCACGATGTGGATGGCCGGCGGAGGTGTGAAGCCCGGTTACGCCTACGGAGCCACAGACGACTACGGTTATTACGCAGCGGAAGACAAGATGCACGTGCATGACTTGCACGCTACCATTTTGCACTTGCTGGGGCTCGATCACGAGCGGCTGACCTATCGCTACGCCGGCCGAGACTTTCGGTTGACCGACGTCGCCGGCACCGTGGCAAAGGGCATTCTGGCGTAGATTGTTGCTCGTTTGTCCCAAACGAGTTTTCGCCGATCACTCGGTTGGGACAACCGAGCAACAATAGATTTACAATCCATTCTTCTCAAGCTATCCAGATGCCCGACACCAAGCTGACCGACGAAGAACGCGCGATTTATGAGTGGCAGATGTGGGTGCCTGATTTGGGCGAAACAGGCCAGCAAAAGCTCAAGAACGCTTCGGTCATGATCTCTCGTGTTGGCGGTGTTGGCAGCGTCGTCGCTTATGAGCTTGCCGCCGCCGGCGTCGGCAAGCTCGTGCTCGCTCATGCCGGCAACGTCAAGCACAGCGATTTGAACCGCCAGCTACTGATGACCCACGATTGGATCGGAAAGCCTCGCATCGAATCGATCCGGCGACGACTGCTCGATCTGAATCCGCGACTCGAGATCGTTGGGGTCGCGGAAAATGTTGACGAACAGAACGCGGCCGACTTGGTCGCCCAGTGCGATCTGATCGTGGACTGTGCGCCTCTGTTCCCAGAGCGGTTCGCGATGAATCGACAAGCGATTCTGCAGAACAAGGCTCTTGTCGAGTGCGCGATGTACGAAATGGAAGCTCATATCACAACGGTGCTTCCGAATCAGTCGCCTTGTCTGCAGTGCATCTTTCCCGAGGACCCGCCGACTTGGAAACGACAGTTCCCGGTGCTCGGTGCGGTCTCAGGTACCGTGGCCTGCATGGGAGCCGTTGAGGCAGTCAAGTTGATTACCGGGCTGGGCGAACCGCTGGCGGGACGATTGCTCCGCATGGACCTGCGTCGAATGAGTTTTCAGATGATGAAGGTCGCACGCAGAGACGACTGCGAGGTCTGCGGAAAAGGGTAGCGGACGCGCGATTTCGTTCCATCTCCCCAATGAGGTTCGTTTTTCGTTTAACGGCAAGCCGCAGGCGACTGCGTCCAACTCTAGCAAGTCGCCTGCGGCTTGACGTTAAACGATTGATATTCATGCCGCGCGGCGAGCGAACTGCTGGTCGATCGCTTCGACCACCGCCGGAGTGACCTGATCCAGGCGATGACTGGCCGCCAATGCGAGCGATGATTCTGCGACTGCCGAGAGTTCGGCGATCGCTCCCCCGGTGACCTCATGCAAACGCACTGCCGCGTTGTCGCAATACAATTGGCGAGTGCAACCGGCATGCTGAAGACAATAGCTGAGGTATTCGAAAGTGTCTTCCAGCGATAGCGGCGCCAGGTCAATTTGCATAGCGTTGCGACCGCACTGGATCGCTTGCCTTTCCAGATTCTCTTGAGTTGTACCGATGACGACGGAAAAGTTGTTGTGTGACAGGATCAAATCTCGCGCAACCACGGCCGCTGCAGTGGCACAACCATCAATCAACCAGATCGTCTCAATCCCCTGCCGGGCAGTCGCCTCGATCGCATGCGCAATTTTGTCTTCAGCGTCATCGGCGGCGCAGCGACATCCGAGTGCCTCGCTATATCCCAGTGCCACACAAAGTTCCGCATGGACGGATTCGCGCTGATGCTGATTGCCGTTGGTGACCACCACCTCTGCTGCACAGTCACCAAAACCTTGCATCTGCTTGATGCGCCGAAACAGCCAGGTCATGCCGCAACGAGCCGGGGCGATCAAGAATCCGGAGGTCAGCGGGCTGGCCAATAGGTAGTTCATTCCGGCGATTGCCTCACGCTGGGGAACACCTGCGTAAAAGACCAGATCGTCATCGAGGGCGAATGGTTTCCTGAGAAGAGACCAATAACTCAGGTAGTCCATCAGAAATCACTCTCGTACAAATCTTTGAAATGAGATCGGGTAACTTGTTTCGCACGAGAAGTCTTGCGACTTGTGCGCTGAGTTGCCACGCCCTCAACCTCTTTCCAAGGCCAAATACGGAACCCATCTTGGTATATGATCGGATTTTCGGTATCGACATCTTGAACATCGATGCCCCCTCATCTTGGCCTCTTTCACATTTCATGACGCGCCGCTACTTCGTACCGGATTTGCCTCACAATGGTGGCGCCGTCGGTTTGCCCAGCACGGAAGCCCAGCATGCGACGCGCGTGATGCGCGTTCAAGTTGGCGACTCGATCACGCTTTTTGATGGCAAAGGCAACGAGGCGAGGGCGATCATCCATCAGTTAACCCGCAACGAGTGTCTTTGTGCGGCCGAGCCATCCGCGCCGGTCGATCGCGAACCAAATCGAGCGATTCACCTTGGCATCGCCCTGCCAAAACCCGATCGAGCCCGTGAGCTGATTGAGCGGCTGACGGAACTCGGTGTGAAATCGGTCACCCCTCTAACGGCCGAAAGGACCCAGCGACCGCCCCGCGACTCGTTGCTGGAAAAGCTCCGCCGAGGAGTTGTCGAAGCCTGCAAGCAATCTGGCAGAAACGAATTATTACAGATCATGGGGTCTCAGCCGGCGAAGGACTTCTTCGCGTCTCGCGACGAGGGAATGCGTTTGATTGCACACGTCTCAAATCAGTCGACGGAACTCGATAAGAAGATGGAATCGAGTACCGTCGTCGCGGCCATCGGTCCCGAGGGGGGCTGGACCGACAACGAAATTCGGTCCGCAATCGATCACGGTTTCCAGCCGATCAACCTCGGAAAACGAATTTACCGCATCGAAACCGCGGCCACCGTGATCGCATCGGTGATGGTGACTTAGGCCGCTTACGCCTAATACCTCGTTTAACGGCAAGCCGCAGGCGACTGCGAACGGCAGACGGAGTCGCCTGCGGCTTGCCGTTAAACGATATCGCTGGATCGATGGCTGACGCGAGTTCGCTGATCATTCCCGCCGCAGTTCAGCTGCGGACGAAGGCCAACCCGCTCGTCGTCGCTCCGTCCAGCTTGAAAGTGAAGTTCGCGCCTTGACCACTCCACGTTCCGGTCATCTGCTGTAGATCGCTGGACCGAACCAGTGTTAAGCGGCCGTTCTCGAGGCGGAACTGGCCTTGGAAGCTGCTTGACTTGCCATCCTTGGTTGCGGTCCAGTTGAAACTGCTGTCATCATTCAAAACCAATTCGACCGACTGGTTGCCAGGCAGGTTCACTTTCCAAGTGCCAGTGTGCGGGTTGGTGGTTTCCGGTGCAGCAGACGTGAACTCAGGAATCTGAGCCGTGCTGTCGGTTGCCGACGCATCGTTGTTCGAGATCGACGCCAACATCTGCAAGGCAGAAGCTTCGCTGGTGCTCTCGGCGTTGGCCGGAGGCGTGTTTGTGGATGCCACAGGCCGCTGTACTGCTGGCGCGACGTTCGCGGGAGCGACTGCAGGGCGAGTGCTGCGGACGACCGAACTCGGCTGGATCGCCGGTTGCTGGCTGACCACAGGAGCAGGTTGGCTCGCGAAAACCGGCTGTGGCTGAGCCGGTTGAGAGTAGACCGGCTGAGCCCGCACGTATTGTGGCTGAGCGTAAACCGGCTGGGGCACTGATCGGTAAACGGGTGCACGTGAAACGGAGATGCCGACTCGTCCGTAACCGATCGAAAAACCGCCTCGTCCGCCACCGCCGCGTGGGCCGCAAGCTTGGGCGGGAATGGTTTGCAGAGTGGTCGCTGCGAACGCGGCGGCAGCAACAACGAATGTCTTGAAGTGGCGTTTCATGGCTTGGGTTCCTGTCGTTTTTGAGTGTGCGATTGGTCAAGGCAAACGTTTGGGAGTTTTCCAATTGCCTTCTAACTCACCAAGCGTGACGACTCGAAAAGCGTGACAGGGAATTCAAAAGAAAATTTAGCGGAGTCGTAAACGCAGAAGAGGACGCGACTGCCGGGGCAAAAACCCTGGAGCCGCGTCCTCTTTCCGAGCCGAAAGCGAAATAACAGACATCATTTGGCGAGCCATGAGGCGAGGGTCTCAGCGGCTGATTTTTCGTCTTTCTTCGGATTCAGCTCCTGGTTCATCGCGCCGGCGATCCGTGCGACGTACTCAATCGTTCCCTTCAGTGCTTCTTTGGGAGCCGTCGCGTCGAGTTTGGCGACATAAATCACCATGTGTTCGCCCGCTGAGTTTTTCTCGATCGCCCACGATCCGATCTTCGTCACCGAGCTTTGACGAAGCAGTCGCATCATCAATTCGGTGCTCGGTGCGTCCTTGGTGACCGAGACGAGCGACCAAATCTTTCGCACGTCGGCACGTTGGAAGTACTCAGTCTCCTTGGCAACGAACACATCTTGAGTCTTGCCGCCGGCCAGTTTTTGTGCGACCTGGTAGTGGCCGGTCGTGTGTTTGCTATGTTCGATATCGGCGTTGTCCAACAACTCCTTGGTCGGCAGCGGAGCCGGTTTCCAAGCACTCTCGATGAAAGCTCGAATTTCGTTGACGTCGACGCAGTAGCTGACCAGGGTGCTGTTTGGCGAGAACGACTGAGCGATCGCGACCAACTTGCCTTCCGAATTCACGACTGGGCCACCGCTGTCGCCTGGTTTGATGGGACTTTGGGTTTCCACGACCCTGAAATCATGCTGGCCATGGTTTGACTTGAATTTCTTGTCGTAGACCGAGCGGACCGTGCCCGAGGTGTAGACCCACAAGACGTCGCTTCCGCCCGGGTTTCCGATCAAATCAACGCTTGATCCAGGTGTCGTGCTTGATTCCGCCAAGGCGATTGCGGCAGCTCCGGCGGGTACTTTCGGCAGCTGAATCAGTGCCAAATCACGTTTGCGATCGACAGCAACGACCTTGCCAGGCTGAGCCAGTTTGACGACGTTGTCGAGGTAGTGTTTTCGCTTAACCTCAGGCAAGCCGTTCTTCATGTCGGGGAAGAAGACGACTGCCGACCGGCTGTCACCAACCACGTGAGCGTTGGTCAGCACCAGACGCTTTTCGTTATCAACGAAAACGCCGGTTCCTGTCGATGTTTCGTCGTCTGCGTTGCTCGTGATGATCCATGCCGTCGAGCCCAAAGTCTTGGTGTAGGTTTCGGCGTCTGCCTTGGCCTGCGATGCGGATGCAGCGAGGAACAAGAGGGTGCAGAGGCCGTAAGTTGCTTGTGAAAGCGGCAAGAGTGGTTTTTGACGGGACATCGGATCACCTCGTTTTTGCTCGGGGCGGCGGTTTGACCGCCTTGGAATGTTTGGCTCTACAAGCTCAAGCGGCAAAAAACGACGGGTGTGACACGGGATTCCAGAAGATTGGCTCGCGTTCCGTTCACTGAATCACCCTCCCACCGGGCAACGCCGTAGCGGGTTTTGGTTCCACTCTCCCTGGGGAGTTCGTGCGGTTTTCCGTAGCGGTCACGCTCCGTGGTGATGTAGCCCGACCGAGCGATTCTCCAGTGTCCGGGACGTCAATCGAAGCTTGCGTTCTCGATGGAATGCGACTCGTTCGAGCTGGATTTCTCGGAAACACAGCACATTGTCGGGCTACATCACGACGGAGCGTGATGGCTACTTTGAAGAATTCGTTGCGCGTGAACTGCACGGCTCTCCCAGAGGGAGAGTCGTGCGTCCGAAAGCAGAAAGTCGGGCGAGGTGGCATTGCTCGCTCGCCGGATCAACGGACGCACCGGCGGTCTACTTGGCCTTCTTGAAGTCGATTTTCACTGTGGCTGAGCCCTTTGAGTCAAGGATTGTCAGCTCAAACTTGTCGGCCACAGTCTGTTCGACGCGGCAATTCAGCGTCACTGAGTCCTCGCCAGCCAGAGTCAAGCGATCTCCGGCTCGAGTCACCTTCCCTTTAGAAATCGTCGATTTGCCCGACTTGAGGTGGACGAGTTGGAACCTGGAGTCAGATGTCATCTGGATGGCGAAAGCTTGGCCGCCGGATAAAGATGCGGACCAGGTCCCGAGCAGTGAGAGCTTTTTCGGGGTCGACTTGGATCCGCTTGGATCGGACAGATCCGTCGCACTCGACAAACTGGACGCCTTGGATTCCGCTTTGAGCTTCGACCAAACATCGGAGTGTTGCTGTGCGAAGCTCGCTAGTTTCACCAGATCGGCCTTCAGTTGACTTGCCGTGATCGAACGGTTGGAGAACGAAGATCGCAGCTGGATCAACTTTCTGTCGCGATCGTAGGCGAAGAACGCTCCGTCGACGGAATCTCCCAACGAGAGTAGGTCGAGCAACGTTTGGGTGCCGGCGGCGGTGTCGTCGATGACCACCAGCGATATTTCGCAAACGATTCGATCTTGATCGACCTCCACAGCCAGCGAAACCGGGAGTTTCCAGCCGTCATGCCGCAGGTCGATTTTCGCTTGTCCTTTTACTTCTTTCGGGTCCAGTTCGGCGGCCTTCAATGCTTCCACGAGCGAGGAAACACTCGTGATCCGGTCAAATTGATCGCTCTTCGATTTGGAAGCGACACTCGCCGAGGCAGTCGCGGGTTTTGCAAACACCGATTCCATGGCGACCGTCGAGAAAAGTCCCTCGTCGGCACGGAGAATCGAAACGTGGCAAAGGCTGGCGGCGAAGACTGCAAAGGCAAAAAAGTAACGCATGGCAACACTCACAGTGGTTTGGCGTGGTCGGCTCGGATCGAGCGATTCGTTCGCTGACTGGTATTCCAAGCGTGACACGTGAAGAAACGTTACAGGAATTACTCGATCGCACTGCTTTCTTATGGTGCGAACTTTTTGACGATTCTTTTGGCGGCGATCCGAAACACGTGGGTGGCTGGTGGTCGAGCGTCAGCGAGCCCCCAGCGACAACCCAATGGAATTCCGGGGGCTCGCTGACGCTCGACCGCCGGCCACCCCGTGAATGCAACTCTCGATGTGTCACGAAAACCCCGCCAGCACTTTTTTCAGAACTTCCTGGTAACACTCCACCGTCGTCACCGCTTGGCCTGTTAGTCAGGAAACAAACGGGAACGACGAGACAAGGCAGACTCGCGATTCCCTCCACTTAATCTGCCAAACTTGGAGAACAGTACGATGTTGAAACGAATCCTTTTTGCCGTTGCACCGCTGATGTTGGTTGCTGGTTCCGTCATGGCCGATGACAGCCTGCTGTCGAAAATCGCAAGCATGGACTTGAACGATACGAAGATTGCTGCCGCGGAAGTCGCGGACGTCGACGACCTCGGTCAAAGCGATGTCGACGCACTGCTTGGCGATGCTGAAGAGAGCGGCGAAGAAGCGATTGCCGCCAGCTTCCGCCGCTTCGGATGGGGTTGCGGTTATCGCAGCAGCTACCGATCGTGCTACCGACCCTTTTATCAAACGTACAACTACTGCCACAACTACTTCCCCTCGTTTCACTGCTACACGCCAGTGACCTACTCGTGCTACACCCCCATCTACCGCAGTTACTGGGGATGCTGGTAGTCGAGACGAGCGAAACTCAGTTTCCAGTCTCTCGTGAAGTCGAAACCAAGAGCCCGGTGACCCGCATGATCGTGGTTACCGGGCTTTTTTTGATCTGAAGCCAAACCGTCACGCGGCCCCGTTGTTGTCGGTTCGTGGCGGACATTCTGAAAACAATTTCTCTCGAAAGGTAAACCGATGAACTTCCATCTCACTCGTTCCGCTCTCGCTCTCGGCTTGATCGTCTGCTCCGCGCTCCATGCCGAGGCGCAAAACGGCATCATGCACGCCTCGCAGATATTGCCCGGCGGCAGCCGTTGCGACAACGTGATCCAACTGATGCACCTTCACGGTGTGAACAACAGTGTCGATCTCGCGATGTCAACTTCGATGCTGCACCACTCGCCCCTGGGATCGATGGTGATTCCCAGCGGCGAATTAGGCGACCTCGAAATCGTCCAGGTCACTCAGGTTCTGCATGACGACGTGGCCTGCGGTCCCAAGATCGCTGTGATTGTGCGAAACCAGAGCATACGACAGGTCTGCAATTTCCACGTTTCGGTTGTCGCGATTCTTGGTCGCATTTGCCCGTCTTCTCCCAACTCCACCGTCAGGGTCGCCAAGCTCGAGCCCGGCGAGGCACAAGAGGTGTTGCTGCAGTTGCCAATCGAGGCGCTCGCGATGGGAAATCGAAATGGGCAAATCATCGGCTTCCAGCGTCTGGTGGTTGCGATCGACAGTTTTGATGAGTTTGTGGAGACGAACGAGGCCAACAACGTGAAGGCGTTTGATCGCAGCACGCTGCAAATTGTCACGCCGACGGTCGAGGCCATTTCCAGCACCACCGAGATCGGTGTGGTGCAAGAAACGGAAACCCAGGATTTGAATGTTGATGTTGGTAATGTCAGCGTCGACTCGCAGACGCCAGCTCCCGACGCACTTCAATCGGCGATCCGAAAGCTGGGTGCCGAGC
This sequence comes from Pirellulaceae bacterium, assembly GCA_963704055.1. Taxonomy (GTDB): domain Bacteria; phylum Planctomycetota; class Planctomycetia; order Pirellulales; family Pirellulaceae; genus Rubripirellula. Next base: position 286,710 of record CAVPGW010000003.1, read on the forward strand.
AGTCCCAGGCGATCGAAGCAACAAACATCCAGTGAACGTTGTCCCAGACGGCTGCTCTTGATGACACTCCCCGGACCCGCGCCAGCGGGTTTCGGGGAGCTTCGATTGGCGTCAACATCTTTGACACTAGAAACCGGTTCCGGTGGTTCCGTCGCTTTCGCCCGGAACGACAGGCGTTTGATTGGATAGGACTTCGCCCATCTGAACCCAGGTTCTGGTAACGGTTCGGCTGGCAACGAAAGCGGCGACCAGTCCCACCACGCCCGCACCGATCGCCGTCAACATGAAACCTCGAGACGAACTCTCGCTGGACACGAGCAGGGCGGCACCCAGCAACGGAATGATCGCGGCACCCAAGAGATACCATTCGCATCGTCCGATCATCTTCTTGGCTCGTGCATCGAAGTCGCTGTCCTCCATCGTGCCGCACATCAGACGCGGGTAGTACGCCAATGTGGACACCAATGCCAGGCCAAAGAACGGATAGATCATCGCCACACCGCCACAGATCATTAACGAAACAAAGAAATGGTACATCTGAGCTGTGGTGAAGTCCGGATGCATGCAACACAACACTGTCGGATAGACAATCCCGGCGATCATCCAGAACGTGCCGCCAATGATCGCTGCACGGTGCCCCAATTCGATCGCGTCCTCCAAATCGGCGGGCGAGACGGTCGCGCCCTCGCGCGCCATTCTGACGGCTCGCGCTAACCCTCGTGCGTACCAGATCATGATGACAACGGCCAAGGGATAGGCGATCGAGTTGACCCAGGTTGCGACTCGGGCGAGACTTCGTTGCATCTCGGGGCTCAGCCCGACTTCGCGATCGTTGTACTCGAAGTTGAATAACCCCGCAGCAATGTTCGGCAGCAGAATCACCAGCCCGGCGAGAATCCATGCAGACATGTTCGTTAGCCGCCAACGAAACGATGTCTCACCTGGATCAAACAGTTTCGCCGCATTGGGGTGCAACGCCAAACGGAGTCGCCCCGCCATCTCCGCACCGCTTTTGGGTCGATCGTTCACATCGAAGGACATCGCCAACCGCAGTGTCTTTTCCAAGACGCGTTCCGAGGCACTTCCGTCGCGAACGGGTTCCTTCAATGATCGCTGGCGTGATACAAGCTGTTGCTCGACGACCGCTTCCCAAGAAACGGGGCGACCGTCGGAGGGAAAGGGCCGCTCCCCTTGCCACAGTTCCCACAGCAAGATCCCCAACGAATACAAATCGGCCGGCTCGCGGACATGATCCGGTGATTCCAAGCCTTTGGCACAGATCGCTCGCAAGTGTTCCGGCGCCATGTATCCGATCGAACCTCCGAAACAGGCCGCCGCACCAGCACGTCCAGCCGCACCGGCAAAGCTGACGTTAAAGTCAGCCAACTTGGGGATTCCTTCGGCCGACAGTAACACGTTGGCCGGTTTGACATCGCGATGAAGCACGCCGCGATCATGTGCGTCATCCAAGGCCCTGGCGAGTTGAACGCCGACCCAGGCAACGACGGCGGGCCACTCGGCAGTCGTCAACCACTGCCGAACCGAAGACCGGTCGGGCACGACTTGCGCCGCACTGAGCAGGTTTCGATCGATCGTCTCAAGCAGAACCAGGCCGCGACGATCGGCCTCGCTGTTTCGAACGGCCTTGACCACATCCGACAGCGTGCCGCCCGGATGAAACTGCATGTACAGCAAATGGACCTGCTCGTCCGGGACGTGCCTTTGGTCATACACGCGAACGATGTTCGGATGATCGAATTGTGCCAGTGCTTGTGGTTCGTCACCGTCGCCACGCGATACTTTCAGCGCGACCAAACGATGCATTGAAAGTTGGCGAGCCAGATAGACATGTGCGAACGCACCTTGCCCGAGCTTCTGCACAATCAGGAAGTCGTCAATTTTGCTGCCCGTTTCCAGGTCCGGAGGTCTACCCAGTTTCTTGACCGACGATAATGTCTCCGCCACCCCGGCAAGGTGAACGAACATCGATTCAAACCGAGGGAACCGCTTGGCGTACTCGTCGCGCGAAGGCACCTCGCCCCGTTCCTTTCGCAGCTGGATTTCCTCCAATACCAGGTCAAGCGGAATCGCGTCGGCCGGAAGGAGATCTGGAAATGGCTCCGCATAGACTTCGATGGGCCGCGGCGTGCGGTTCTCCGCCGTCAGGGCCATATCGAGTTTGATCAGTTCGATCAAGACGAATTGGCGCAGCTCAACATCGGCGTCGGGAACCATCGGCCGCAGCTCCGTCGGGTGCTTGACCGGCCCGCGTCTCAACAAACCCTTCATACAGGCTTCGATGATTTCATCGATTTCGGGTTCAGGAGAGAATCCGGGTTCGGTCGCCGGCTCGGCGGCGGATGGTGTGTCGCTGGGATGAAGCGGTTCAGATGACATGGACGCAACGTAGAGCGTCTGGTCAAGATCCGCAACGTTTTTCGAGACAAATTCGGCGACTCGATCGATGAATTGCTTCGACGGAGTTGCGATGGTCAGCTAAATTGACGGCGATACGCTATTTGCGTCGTCCGCACATCTCGATCGAGCATTTACGATGAACAGTAACGAAGACTCAGCATTGATTGAGCGGATCAAACAGCACGATAGCGACGCTCTGGCACGGTACATCGAGCAGAATCGTGGGCAACTTGCCGGTTTCCTCCGTTCGATTACCGGGGAGCATCTGCTCGCCGTCGTCGAACTCGACGACTTGGTTCAAGAGGTCTCAGCAACTGCGCTGGCATCGCTCGACAGTGCTCCCCTGAACACCTACGAGCCGATGCAGTGGTTACAGCAAATTGCTCGTCGTCGAGTCGTTGACGCGCACCGATTTCACTTTGAAGCCAAACGCCGGGACGCGGGGCGTCAGCAATCGATTCACAACGCTGGCGGATCCGACACATCGGGAATGGGGATGGAGCAGTTATTGGCGGTGAGCATGACGTCGCCCAGTGCCGCACACAGTCGTGATATCCGTCTGTGTCGGATGCAAGAAGCGATTGAAGCTCTGCCGGACGAACAAAAATCGGCCGTGCGGATGAGGTACGCCGATGGCCTGCCAACCAAACAGATTGCCGAAAAACTTGGCAAAACCGATGCCGCAGTTCGGGTCTTGCTGTCGCGCAGCATGCGTCATCTGGAAAAGCAACTCGACGACGTCAAGCCGACCCGCTAAGTCAATGCTGCACCTCGCGGTTCGTCGGCGAGAAAAAGTGGTTCTGCCGGAGTATTAGCGGCAGATTGAAAGTTACATTCACGGGGTGGCCGGCGGTCGAGCGTCAGCGAGCCCCCGGAATTCCATTGGCTCGCTACTGGGGGCTCGCTGACGCTCGACCACCAGCCACCCACTCATTGCGGAGCGGCCACCAAAAGCCAAATGCGAAGAAGATGGAACGCTACTTGCCAGCGGGCTGGTAGTCTGGATTGGTTCGCGGCAACTTGGCTCCCTCGTTTTCGAGTTCCTGCATCAGGGCTGCGTCTAGTTCCGCAACCTTCTCGGGCATGGTCGGTGCCAGATCGTGCTGTTCCCCCAAATCGTCGCTCAGCCGATACAGCTCTGTTTGGCCTTCGTACCACTTGATCAGTTTCCAATCCCTGCTGCGAATGATCGAGTACGGGCCTGGCGGATGACGGTAGTGCGGGAAGTGCCAAACGAGCGAGTCACGGTTAAGTGACATGCTCGGATTCTTCAGAAGCGTGACCAGCGACACACCGTCAATGTCACGATCCGCCGGTGGCTCGATGCCCGTCGCCTCCGCAATCGTGGGCAATAAATCGACGCTGATCACGGGCTCCGCCGAGGTCGTGCCGGCAGCGATCACGCCAGGCCAGCGGACGATCAGCGGCACGCGAATGCCGCCCTCATACGCGTAGCCTTTGCCGCTTCGCAGCGGCGTGTTGTCGGTGGGTCCCCGCAGTCCACCGTTGTCGGACGTGAAGATCACGAGGGTGTTTTCCGCAAGTTTCGCTTCCTGCAAGGTTTGCATGATCGTACCGACCGCGTCATCGACACTTTCCACCATCGCAGCATACTTGGCGTTCAGACCGGTCTTGCCCGTCTCGCTTGTACTTCGCCGCCACTTCGGGGATCGCTTGAATGGGCGTGTGCACGGCGTAGGGACAGTAATACAAAAAGAAGGGGTCTTTGCTCTGATCAAGAATGAACTGTCTCGCTTCGTCTCCTTCTCGATGCGTCAGGAACTCGCCCTCTTTCCTCGGCTGCATCTGTCCGTCCAGGCTGTACTTCGGATGTGTGTAGGGATCGAAGTACGACGGTGGTTGTCCAATGTCACAACCGGCAATGTTCAGATCAAAGCCCTGATTGGTCGGATACCAACCGGGATCCCCCAAATGCCATTTTCCGATGTGGCAGGTTGCGTAACCGGTGGGTTGCAAGAGTTCGGCGATCGTGACTTCTTCGTGCTCCATCCAATACGGGTTGGGAGGGCAAAGTAGCCGCCTGTCCTTGCCGCCGACGTACTGGGTCGGGTTCTTATCGAGTGAGCCGACGCCGCCGCGTTGAAAACGAGCGCGAATCCAGTCGGTAACACCGGTGCGGCCCGGGTAACGACCGGTCATCACGGCGGCCCGAGTCGGGCTGCAAACCGCACAGGCCGCATAAGCATCGGTGAACCGTATGCCATCGGCAGCAAGTTGATCGATATGCGGCGTGCGAAAGTAATCGCTGCCCTGGCAGGAGAGGTCCATCCAACCCAAGTCATCGACCAGAATCAGCACCACATTCAAACGGTCAGCGGCAACCGAGTGGGAGACGGAGGCCAGTAAGAATGCGCAGACGAAAAACAGTCGATTCACGACGACCTTAATCCTTTTCGCTGTCCTTTTCCTTCTTCTCTTCACCCGGTGGGGTGTTGTCTTCGTATTTGGCTTCCGGAATGGCGTCAGGATTCTTGGTCGCTAAGACACTGTGGTCGATCGCGAATTCGCTTTCCTCGTCGCCTGATTTCTTATCCACCGGTTCTTCGGTGACTTTCGCCGCTTCGACAATCTTTTCGATGACCTTGCGTTCCACGATTTGGTTCCGCAGCGCGTCCATCTGGCCTTGCTTCTCCAATCGGGCACGCACGCGCCGCTCCGGCATATCGCTTTGCTGGGCGATCAACGCGATCTCCTCATTGTAGTCAGATTCCTCGGCGTCGATTTTTTCCTCCTCGGCAATCTTCTCGAGGATGAAATGTTCACGCAGTGCGGATTCAGTCGATGCTTGCGCGTTCTGTTTCGATGCGTTGACGAATCCCCGAATGCTGTCCTCGTCAAATCCGCTGCGACGAAGCTCCAACACCTTTCGCTCGAGTTCCCGAATCGTTTGTCGCTTGACCAGCGACGCGGGCAGGTCGAATGATGCCGAACCAGCCAACAATGCGACCACCGACTTTCGCATTTCTTGTTGCGTCCGGTAATCGGCTTGGCGGGTTAACGAATCGCGAACGAAATCACGCAGTTCTTCTTCGGAGTCAAAATCACCCAACTCTTCCAGGAACGACTCCGTCAATTTCGGCAACTCGCGTTTGAAAACTTCCACAGCGTGAAACGCCGCTTCGAGCTCCGCGCCGCGCAATTTTTCGTCGCTGATGCCATCGCCAACGGAGACCTTTCCGGTTCGCGTCTCGCCTTCCTTGATCCCAACCATCAGCTTGCCAAAGTCTTCGCAAACGGCGTCGCTGAAGCTGAGTCGACTTTCCAAATTGACTCTTTCTTCCTCCATTTCCGAGACGACTTTGCCGTCGCGTTTGAAGGTAGCGGTCAACAGCAGCTTGTCGCCCATGGCGGCCGGTTCGTCAGTCGCGTCCAGGGTTGCGTACCTGGAAAGCACACGGTTGAGCGCCTCTTGCACATCGTCGTCGCTAATTTCTTCCACCGGCTTGCTGAGCTTCAACCCCTTCCAATTCGGTGTTTCGAACTCAGGCCGGACCTCGATCTGGAACTGGTACTTGAAGTCGCCCGAGTCAGGAATTTTGATCGCGTTGTAATCAAAATCGGGTTCGCCGATCGCGGCAAAACTCTGGGCCTCGGTGACTTGCGACAAACTGTCCATCAACAGCGAGCCTTTCACCTGCTCGACAATCCGATCCTTGAATTGCTTCTCGACCAGTTTCCGCGGCGCGCGACCACTGCGAAAACCTGGCACTTGAGCTTCGGGTACGAGCTCGTCGTAGGCTTCCTTCAAGTACCGCTGAACCTCCGACTGCGGGATCGTGACAATCACGTCACGCAGGCAAGCTTGCGGGCTTTCAACCTGAACTTCAAGCTGAATGGGGGGCTTTTCTTCGTTCAGGTCGGCTGGTTCGGTCTCGGTAGAAGAGGTGGACATCCGTCGAAAGACCTCGGTTTCAAAGCGTGCAGTGGAGATGGTGCCCCGTTGCCCTGGTTGCGAAAAAGGCTTGCGCGGGGTGAGTCAGGCCCGATGTGTCGCGTCTGACGTGAAGCTGTTCAGTCTACCGTTGACGGCTAAAAACCAGCAAGCGGGGAAACGACAATTCGCCAGTGCGATTGCGTCCTGCGGTCTGCAAAGTAGCCATCTCGCTCCGTCGAGATGTAGCCCGACCGAACGTTTTTCCAGTGAAACCACGGCTGATCGCAGGTCGGGCGTGGCCGAACGATCTCTTCGATGAGAATAGAGCTGATGGCTTGCCACCCGGTCGGGCTTTCGTCGCGACGGAGCGTGACGGCTACTTTGTGTTTTCGGCGGCGAACCGCATGCTGCACGCGCCCGTGTCCGCCTGCCACTTGCCCAGCCAGATCAGGTCTTGCCGGGGCACGAATCAGGTCTTGCCGGGGCAGGGCCGGGGCCTATAATCTCCCTTTTAATCGATGAGTCATGCGGCTGTAGCTCAGTTGGCAGAGCATCACGTTGCCAACGTGATTGTCGTGGGTTCGAATCCCATCAGCCGCTCTCTCTCGCTTTTAATGTGCGATCCCGGAGGCACGTCTGAGTGCCAACAGCAAAGAGTTTCTGTACGACTCGGTCGGATCGCACTTTTTCACGACCGACAACCACCTTCTTGGATGCAGCAATACGGCGAGGTCGTTCTTCTCGATACCTCTCTTTCCGCCGCAGGGTCTCCGGCTCGGCTGTGCGGTTTACAACAGTCGGAATTGGATAGGCCGTGCCGTACGCTGAACTTGGTCCCATCGCAGTCCATCTCCCTTCGCGGGTGGAAACCAACCAGATGCTGCAGGAGCAGTTTCCGCGCTGGGATTTGAAACTGATCGAGGAGAAGACGGGGATCCGACAGCGGCACATCGCGGAACCGGATGAAACGTCCAGCGATCTGGCGGTGGCGGCTGCGGAAAAGCTGTTCGCCGAGCACGATATCGACCGCGAATCGATCGATTTCATTTTGTTTTGCACGCAAACGCCCGACTACCCGCTGCCGACCACAAGTTGCTTGATCCAACACCGGCTGGGCATTCCCACCGGCTGCGGTGCGCTCGACTTCAACCTCGGCTGCAGCGGCTTCGTTTACGGTTTGGCGATGGCTGATGGGCTGATCCAAAGTCGTGCGGCCAAGAACATTCTGCTGATTACTGCCGAAACTTACAGCAAATACATCGTGGACGATGACCGCAGTTTGCGGACCATTTTCGGGGATGGTGCCGCGGCGAGCCTGGTTTCGCCCAGCGACAGGCAATCCATATGGGGATTCCAATTTGGCAGCGACGGTCGCGGAGGCGACATGCTGCTGGTCAGCGATGGCGGCGCGCGACCGCCGGAGGACGCCATCAAGCCGAGGCATCGAAAACGCTGGAAGAGCCGCTTGTATATGGATGGCCCCAGCCTGATCAATTTTACCGTGGATGCAGTCCCCCGCCTGGTCGACGAGATTTTGGAAGCCAATCAGCTCTCCGACAGTGACATCGACAAATACCTGCTGCATCAGGCAACATGGAAGATGCTGGACCAGCTCAGAATACGCATGGGTGTCTCCGAAGATCGTTTGCCGATCGAACTGGGCGATATCGGCAATACGGTCTCCTGTACCATACCGATTCTGATCAATCAGCTTCGAAATCGAGGTCAGATGAGAGAAAAATCGGTTAACATGCTAGTTGGATTTGGGGTTGGACTCTCATGGGCCGGGTGCCTGTGGCGCGATCAACACGCTGGGTCCTGATTCCTTGAATCACACGTGTCGCAAAGCAGATTCTGTTTGCGATGCTTTCCAGCACAACGGTAACGAGATCTCGGGGGATCCAACCATGACAGCTAACCTCTCCGGTCGATTGCTGATCGCTTCACCCTATTTGACCGATGGGAACTTCATGCGGTCGGTGATATTCATGATCCGCCATGACGTCGAGGGCGCGTTTGGTTTGTTGATCAATCGCCCCACCGATCGCCGCTTCCGCGACCTCGTCGAAATGTCGGACTCCGATGGTCGGCCCCGTGATGATGACTACATCTACCGTGGCGGTCCGGTCGATGGTCCACTACTCGCCTTGCACGATTTGGCCGGTGTCGGCGAGCCTTGTGGCCCATTTGATCCAACGGGCGAATTGCTCTCGCCGGGTCAGTCGATCAGTCAGGGCGTGAAATACACGGTGCATGATCATCCCGCCGAACCTTGGGGGTCGATGTCAATTGAATTGGGAAATCCACCCGCTTGGATTACGGGTGACGACGACCATCTACGCATCTTATTGAGACGTCCCGATGCACGCGTCCGTTATGTGGCTCACTACAGCGGCTGGGGACCTGGACAACTGGATGAGGAGGTTCGTGTGGGCGGGTGGCTGGCAGGCGAAGCCAATCCCGATTTGATCTTTGGCGATCCCGATCAGATTTGGGAGCAGGCAGTCAAGGCTTGCGGTCACGAGATCCTGACTGAAATGGCGCCGGGTGTCCGCTTCGGCGACCCCACGATGAATTGAGTGTCTCGCCAATCCGGCCGTCTCATTCCAGCTTCGCAAGTCTGGATTTGGGGTGAACGATTCGCGTAGCCCCCTCGCCGCACGATCGCGGCAGAGGAACCAAGAGAAACCGATGCGACGTTTTGTGATTGGCGATATTCACGGTTGTGCGAAAGCACTTCGAACGTTGATCGAGACAATCAAACCTCAGCCCAACGACGAGCTGGTCTTTTTGGGTGATTACGTTGACCGTGGCCCCGACAGCCGAGATGTCGTAAGTCAGGTGATCCAACTGCAGGATCAATGCCGTGTCGTCGCGTTGCGCGGCAATCACGAGATCATGTTAATGGGCGTTGCGTTTGGTGGTCTGGATGATTCGGTGTGGCTGGCCAATGGCGGCAAAGCGACTGTTAGCAGCTACGGTGGCTGTCTTTCCAAGATCCCGGCCCGGCATCTCGCCTTCTTTCAGGATCTTGCTCCCTACTACGAGTTGGACGACACGATCTTCGTGCATGCCGGATACCATCATCTCTTGGCGATGCATCAACAGGATGATGCAACAATCTACTGGAACCATCTCCCCAATCCGCTGCCCCTTCCGCATCAAACTGGAAAGCGAGTCATCCTCGGTCATACGCCCCAGGGAAGTGGCGAAGTACTGGATGCGGGGCATATCGTGTGCGTCGACACCTACTGCTTTGGCGGTGGCTATCTGACGGCCCTTGAGGTCGGCAGTGGAGAAGTGCTCCAAGCTGACATCCATGGTCACCTGCGCCGCGCGGCGCCGCTGTTCAGGTTCACCAATCGTCTCGTCAAAACCACGTCCCGCCTTGCCAAGTTGTGTCACGCACGCATGCAGCGTGCACGAAATGGCCAGCCGAGCAATCGCAGCGGAAGTGAGGCTGACATCAACTTGAGCAAAGAATCAACCGAAAGCTAATCCAATAGTCTGGGAACGTTCCTCAAGAAATGGGTGGCTGGTGGTCGAGCGTCAGCGAGCCCCCAGTCAGAAGCCAAAGGAATTCCGGGGGCTCGCTGACGCTCGACCGCCGGCCACCCCGGATCACTCTATCGCTTGATCTCGACGACCAGCGGCTGCGTCCAATGCTTCTGCTCGGCCGTGTAGTACAGGTACGCTCGTGAGGCAGGTCCGGTGTACTTCCCAGGGATTGCCGCGGTGACATGGAAATCAACTTCTTTTGCCGCGTGGGGCTCAATCGTTCGCCAGTAAAAGACAACTTCTCGGCCGCGAATCTCGTAGTAGTCGAAACGGCCTTTCTTTTGAAGCTCATCGAGTTCTTCGGCACGTGGTTCCACGCCGCCTGGCAAGCCGACGATCGCGACCGTCATCGGTTGACCCTGCGAGGTCTTGTTGCTCAACCGTGTCTCCACCTTCAATAACTCGCCCGCCGCGACATTTCCGTGATCGTCGAATTCGCCCGTCAATTCGACCGACAACTTGGCTGGACAAGCATCGTCACTCTTCGGTGTGATCGCATGACAGGCAACGTCGATCGTGAAGGAGAGATTCTTGGCTTGACTGGCAACCAACTCGATTTCTACTTCACCAGCGTTCTCGCCAAGAACTTCAAGCTGCCCGCCGAGTCCAGTGATCTCGACGGTGGAACCGCTACGAGCTTGGTCCGGCAGTTTTGCCTGCCCGATCACTTTGCCACCATGTTGAATCAACAACGTGCCGCGGGCTTGGGACTGCGAGTGACCAGCCATGGCGATGAGTGCTTTGAGCGCCAGCACCGTCGCCTGAGTCGATCCGAATCCGGCCGACCCCATGCGATTGCTCACGATCCACTTGGCTGCTGCTTGAGCTTGCGGTACAAACCGGGGGCTCTTGGCCCACGCCAGTGTGGCCAGTGCCGTCGTCTCCATTCTTAACGACAAACCGCCGCTGGAGACAACCGTCGTCTTCCCCTGCAGACTGCCATCGCTCTCTTGCATTTCCGCAAGCTCTTGCAATAAGAATTCACCATCGTCAATTCGCTTCACGTTCATCAATGTCGCGGCAGACAACGCGACCAAGTACGGATCGCCGGAGTCGCGGGCGACTCGATTCAATTGGTCAAGCTCCCTCGCCAATTCGCTGCTCGCACGAAGCGGTTGCCCCGCTGCCACATCGGCCTCCGTCAGCGCCCACAGCACATAAGCATTCACGATAGATTGTTCGACCGACCACACGTGCAGATGCCTGGGGTTGCGGTGGAAACCGCCTTGCCCGTCACGTCGTCCCATCAACCACTGCCGCGTGCGAATCAGTATTTCGTCCTTGATCATCATCACTTGCGACATGTCGGTGAACTGCATCAAACCGAACGCCGACAATGCCTCGTGTCCCGGATCGGTCCCGAACCATTCGTAACCAAGGTTCTCGCATTCAAAACTAATCAGCTTCTGATAGCCGCGATCCAACATCCCGAGTGCACGTCGCGAGACATCTGGATTCGCCGTCTGACTTTCCTTCAGATACAGCAACGCCATCGCGTTGGGATAGTTCGTGGCCGATGTTTGCTCGAAGCAACCGTGCGGTTCGCGTAGAATACTCTCGACGCCGGACATGACGTCGGCCAACGGTGAAGGATAGGCTCGCACCGTCACAGCAAGTGAACCGGGCACGATATCTTTGGGGATCGGCAGCCGCACTGTTGCGCGATCACTCAAGCGTCCCGCGATCGACTCACGCGTGGGATATCCCGCCGGAGAAATGTGGATACTGCGGCGCACCGAATCGGCCAACGAGCCGAAGCCGGAGCCGCGGATTTCGATCGATGCATCTTGCTCGGCCGATCCCGCCACAACGTCCAGCGAAACGTGCTCGCGTCGCCGCTCCTGGGCACCAAGCTTGATGATTCGTGTGGTATTGCCGGTTGGCTGCAACGACGAATCGGCAGTCACAGAAACTTTCACCTCGGACTCGGCATCCGTGGTGTTGATCACCCCGATCGGCAAATCGATTCGATCCCCGATCGTCACTTCCAGAGGCAACTTGGGTTCGATTTGGAATGGGAGTCGCGCCATGATCTCGCCGCCGCCCGATCCAATCCGTCCATCGCCCGAGTGCGCGTCAACGTTGACTCGGAATGTCGTCACCGAATCGGACAGATCAAAACGAATCGTGGCCTGGCCTTCCGAGTCGGTGATCAATATTGGCTGCCAGTACAAAGTCTCGGTAAAGTCCTCGCGAACTTGGTCGTCACTGGACTTGTGCCGATGAGCGTATTGCCGAACTGGGAACCGCAGTTCGTCCAACAGCTGGTCAGCCAACATTTCTGCATCCAAACCTCGCGCCGCGAGCAATCGCTGCAAGTCCTGCTTGGAAATCGAACGCTGCATACTTGACATATTCAATGTAGTTGCCGAGTCGGCGAGGAACGCGACACTCTCCCTGAACCGTCGGAGATCAGTCTCGTTTTTCGCGTCGGGGCCAACTCCCTGTGCCTGCCTATCGGCCGGTTCCGAACCCAGCTCGGACGAAGGCTCGCTCGGTGCATCGTTCATGAAAGCGACGTCCGGCGCCTCAGATCCGGCATCGTACTGCGACGTTTCCGAATCGTCCGTCTTCCGCGATTGGGGCGATCCCACGAGAATTCCGTTGTGCGACGTCCCGCAACCGAAGATGAAGGCCGATGTCGATGCGATCAACAGCCACACTGCCACGTTCACTTTGGCATGCCGTCGCATGTGAACCAGGATCGACACCAGCCAAATGAATAGCACAATGAACATCAGAATCCTGGCTTCCACCACAAGCCGCCGCCACGCAGACCGCAGGGACGACTGATACCCCGACCATCGTTCTCGAAAACGGTTGGAGTTATCGAAGCTGATTGATGCGTCCGCCGTGTCGCTTCCGTCCAATTCCAGCAATCGAATGAGCTGTTCACGGAATTCAACGTTGGGCTGCGAACTCGATCCGCTAACGAAGCGGCGCCAACCCTGCGTCCCCAGCAGTAGGTCGAGCGACTCGGCCGCCCCCGGCTGATCACCCAAGTAGAAATTTGCATGTTCCAAGTCTTCCGGCTGCTGCACTTCGCTGGTCAACAGGAAGTGCGTCCGCAACTGAGGTCGCTCCGTTTGCCCGAGACTGAGCGCCGCATCATCGACCACCGAGACACCGAGAACGGCCGGGGCCGGCTCGCCAGTTTCGTCTCGGACCTGCAATGTCAACCGCAAAGGTTCACCTGGGGACCGCTCGAGACTCGATGCTTCCACGATTTCAACTCGTAGCTGTTTGTCGTCGCGACGATAGACCAATCGCTCGACCAAGGGCCGTGCGGGAACAGTGCTGGCATCGAGAATGGTCAGACGAATCACGCCGCCAAGATCATCCCGGATCGGCAACGACAATGAGTTCTCACCGCGGCGCAGCTGGACCGCTTTCTCGCTGACCAACTGCCCTCGACGTACCGCTCGCACAACAACAGGCATCGGCTTGGTTGCCCGAACCAGCGCCGTGATCGGTCGTTTCGAGTCAATGACTCCCGATCCCGTATCGATCACCGGAAGATCTTTGACCACGGTCGGAAGTATCGGACTACTGGTCACGTCAACCGGCGTGTTGATCTTCAGCGTGTACCGCTGACCTCGCTCGGGGACGAACTCGAACCGCCCCATTCCGTCCCGCTGCGTCTCGATCTGGGCAACGCTCTTACCGGAGCGGCTGAGAACTTCGCCGGCGATATGAATTGGCTTGCCCAACGAATCGCGCGCTGCAAAGTAGACTCGGTTCTTCAAACCATCGACCAGGTAACCCCCTTCGGGATAAAAGTCGACCGACACATGTCCCAAATGGATTGGAATCGTCTTCGACATGGTTTCCCGCGTCCCGCCGTCATCGACCGTCACCGAAAGCTGCCCCAACCCCTTGTGGATCAATCCTGGCAGCTTGAAAGAGATGAAGCTGGTTCCCGTCGGCGAATTGGTTGTCGTCGACTGATGAACGACTTGATCGTCAACCGTTGCCGTGACGCGGATCTTGGCGCCCTCCAACAACCCTCCTTCGGCACGCGTGGCTGAAAAGTCGGCCTCGACCGTTTCGCCGGGACCATAGCTTCGCTGGCGAAACTCAAGTACTTTCTTGAATCGCGGCACACGATAAACGCGCACCTGAAATTCACACCGTTCCTCCGGAAAGAATCCGTCCAGGCTCTTCGCAACCAACGTGTACGGTCCGCCCGGCGCCGTCGAGGGAATCGTGAACGCCCCATTGCCGACACCGCGCTGTGTCACGCCCTCAGTGAACGCTCCCGGCACAACCGCGCCACTGGGATCGACCAGCTCGAACCGGATCGGCACGTCCGAATTCGCTTGCAGTGATCGACGCTGCAACGTCAGCGAACGAAAGAAGACTGTTTCGCCGGGCCGATATACCGGCCGATCGACCGTCACGTAGGTCAAGCAACGTGTGGGTTCCAGCGGAACCTCGATCGTGGACCCGGACGTTTCTCCCTCAATCGATCGGGCAGTCACGCGTAGCTTGGCGTCTTTGGGAATCACCAATTCAGAAGGCAGCCTGATCCTGCCCGCTCCATCGCTGCCCGTTTGCGTCGTACCCGAAAACAGTGTCGTGCTGCGTGCAAGCACCGAGAACGAAAGTGTGGCCGGAGTGACCGGGAAACCGTCAACCGACGACGAAGGTCCGTTCAGAAGTCTGGTAACGACCCGAAACTCGTTGTCTGATTGAGTGGCGTCCGACGGCCCAGTTTGGGCCTGCACAGCAATCACGGACATCGGGCGGGCCGGCACGCGATCCGCATACGACCAGCCAATCACCAGCATCCCGATTGCCGCCGCGGTGGCTGCCAACCCACTCGTGCTAGCCCACCAAGGCCACGACCGGGCGCGAGTCGCCGGTGTTTCACTGGTGACGTTGCTGCTAGCTGAATCCGACGGTACGACGCGAGCGACAAGCGGATGATCATCGGAACACGCACTGCCATTGGTGCCTGGCTTTTCCAGCACCAGTCGGGCCAGGTTGACCTTCGGCAGTTCAACGCTCTCGAACTTTGCGGCGTCGGCAAGCTTGCCGGCCACCCTCAGTGTCGAAGCCCACAGCGAAGCCACCTCAGGATCCGTCGCGATCGCCGCTCGCAACCGCTTCGCCTCGTCGTCCTCCAACAAGTCGTAGTGAAGTTCAAGCAACGCCTGTCGGAGATCGTCGTTGTTTTCAAATTTCATGACTGGTCTCCCACCGCTTCGCGAAGTTGGCGGAGGGCCGCCCGCATGCGTGTTTTCACAGTGCCTAGCGGCAACGAGGTTGCTTCGGCGATTTGCTCGTACGTCAACGAACCGTTTTGCCGAAGCAAGAAGACTTCTTGTTCTTCAGCTCGCAGCAACAGCACCGCTTGTTGAAGCGAACGAAGTTCTTCTTCTCGGAGCAAACCCGCATCGGGCGAGTCAGATGTCGATACCATGGGTGTGTCCTCGACGAGAGACTGTCGTCGCCGATTCCAGGCGGCTTTGCGACAGTCACGGCCTGTGTTCAGTGCGATGCGAAACACCCAAGCCCGAAGGTTCGTGACCTGATCGATCTGATGGCGATTGCGCCAACATTTCAAAAAGGTCTCTTGCAGTGCGTCGCGGGCGTCCTCCATGTTGCCGACCAAATAGAACAGCGTCCCCAGGATTTCTCCGTGCGCGTCATCGAACAGCGTCTCCAGCCGCTGGCGGGAGTTCGCCGAATCCCGCACGTCGGAGGAAGGGGGCGTTGTCTTCATGGGTCTCAGCAATAGGACGAGCCAAGCCGCCGGCTGGATTTGAAAAATGCCAGATTCCCGCCATTGATGTCGAATCACCGAAAAATCGCGTCAGCGAGCGATAAAGCCGGGATTCGATTGACGGTTGGCGGTCGTATTTCAGCATCGATCTCGCGAGATTGTTTAACGGCAAGCCGCAGGCGACTTTGACGCGCGGACGCAGTCGCCTGCGGCTTGCCGTTAAACGACGAACGCGGATGATCGCGACGCCCTACAGATTGACTAGCAGTTCAAGCATCTCGCTTGCGGTAGCGATCACGCGAGAAGAGGCTTGGAAGGCGCGCTGGTAACTGATCATCTTAATCGACTCTTCGTCAATGTTCACGCCGGTGATCGCCAGGTGCTGACTTTGCAGCGTCGCATAGAAGTTCCGAAGCCCCTCGGTTGCACTTTGTTGCAGGCTGATTTTCTGTCCCAAGCCTGAGACCGTCGTTTCGTAGGTATCTCGTACGCTGCGCCCATCCAAATGGTCAAGCGGCTGATCGATAAGATCCAGCAGACCGGTCAAGGCATCCGTGTCCTCGCCGATGCCGCCGTAGCTGATCGCCAGAAAATCGGCATCCCGCTTGAGGATCGTCGTTCACGGAAATGTCGACTGCGTTGCTGCCGGTGAAGAATGTATTGATTCCAGCGGCAGCCAAGAATCCGGTCGTGTCTTCGCCGAACGTGAAAGATGAGGTTGGCGAATCGGACAAAATTTCGATACGTCCTTCGGCGGTCACACTGGCGGTAAGACCTTCGATGGCATCGATATCAGCTACGATCGAATTGATCGTCGAATCGGTCACTTGGCCCAAGATCCGTACCGAGATTCGATGGTCACTGATGACCTGCCCATTCTCATCAACAACGTTCATATCAAAAGTGCCGTTGCGCGGCGTCCACGCTAAACCGGCCTCCACCAACGGAACGCCTGCGTCGGCCGCCACGCTGGAAAGTAACTCGAGGTGTCCGTCGCGTCCTTGACCTTGCGAATGGACTTCGTTGACGCTGCGGATCAAAGCAGCCGCCATATCATCAAGGCTGTCGACGAACTCGCCAAAGATGCTGTCTCTGGCAGTCTTTGTCGCAGCCAAGATTCCTGAAGACGCCTGCAACGGTGAATCCGTCTCGATGATCCGAACCTCGTTGCCGCCCGCAGTGTTGCTATAGGCGGTGTAGACTTCGCGGTAGTTCCCGTTGCTGACCAGGTAGTCGCCGCCAACAAAAACACTTACCGCGCCACTTTCCTGCTCCTGAACGTTGATGTCGACATAGCTCGCCAACTCTTCCAGATCCTTGTACCGCTGATCCCTCAAACCGGTTGCATCGCTATGAATCAATCCGCCGCCTTCGATCGTTGCGATTTCAAGGTTCAGCTTGGCAATGCGTTCGGTCAGTCGATTGATTTGGTTGGACATTTGATCCAAATCTTTATTCCATAACTCACGTCGCGAAAGTGCATCCTCGCGGCTGCGTCGGATGTTCTGCGTTAAAGTGTCACCTTGCAGAATCACGAAATCGCGTAGCGATGAGTCGCCCGGTTGCGCCGACAGTTCGTGCAGCGCGTTGTTGAACAGCGACAGTTGCTTGTTCAGTCCCTGGTTATCGAGATCCGTGCTCAGCTCTTCCAACTGGCTGTAAGCCTTGTCCAGAGCCTCGGAGCCGGCCAGGTCGGTCTTGGCGTTAAACATTCGTTCGGCGAGCACTTTGTCCACCATCTGGACGATGCCGGTTGGCCGGACGCCGTGCCCCTTGATCAGGCCGCCGATCCGGACAGCCTCGGCCGAAGATTGCTGCAGTTGTTGGCGGATATAGCCTGGCGTGTTGGTGTTGGCAATGTTATTGCCAACCACTTGCAGGCCGATCTGTGCGGCTTGCAACGCGCCAGCGGACTGTTGAATCGTGCCGAATAGGCTCATCGCCAAACCCCCGAGAAGAACCCCTCTTCGGGGTTCTATCGGTCGTCACAGCCTGCACAATCCACAAAAACCTCCTCGCAGGAAGAAGTGCCTGCATTTGGCCGAGTTTGCAAATTCCTTGCTCGTTACAGCAGGTCTGCCATTGCCGCGTCGATTGCCGCGACGATGGACTCGTCTTCGTCGTCCGCGTCACGATCGCTGGCGATCAAATCGACCACGTCCATTGAGACGGGACTGGATACATCCACGATCTTCGCGGGACCGATCAGGTCGATCGGAGCGACCACATCCGCTGGCGCAGTGGCATCGTCCTTCGAGACATCGTCCGACAGCGGTTGTCGCACTTGCTCTGAAAGGCCACTCTCGCGACTCTCTCTGGCGATCTGGTTGATCACGCGGAGCGCATCTGCGGCGCTGATCAGTTGATTGCCGTTGACGTCGTAGAAGTTCGGACCACGATCGGTTTCAAGCACTGGAATGCTCGCGGCATTGTCGGCGCAGGCTCAAACGGTTGATGATCAACAAGGCATCGATGGCGGTGACGGAACCATCGTCATTGACGTCACCAGCGTCATCCGGGTTCTGTAGCCGGCTGGCGACAACCTCTGTATCAACCGTTGCCACGTTACTGAGTCGGCCTTCCAAATCCGCGATCCGGTATTGGAACGAGTCACGTCCGATGAACCCTGACTCCGGCACGTACCGTACGGTTCCGTCGGCCTGCGGGATCGCAACGCCACGATTCGGCTGTTCGACGATGATGATACTGCTCGGGTCAATCGTTCCGTCTGGATCCACGTCGTTTGCCGCGACATCAATGGAGATCGCCTCGTTCAGGAACGTACCCTGTGCATCGTCCGCTGCAATCGGACTCGCGTTCGCCGCGATCGTAACCAGTGCTTCTTCACTGCGCAGACCCAAATTGTCGTCAACCGTGTAGGCAAAAACGTCTTCTTCGCTGAAGCTTGAAAACGGCGTGTAGATCAGGGTTCCATCGGGCTGGACCG
Source organism: Pirellulaceae bacterium (assembly GCA_963704055.1). Classification (GTDB taxonomy): domain Bacteria; phylum Planctomycetota; class Planctomycetia; order Pirellulales; family Pirellulaceae; genus Rubripirellula. The sequence goes on from CAVPGW010000003.1 coordinate 305,256, forward strand.
CGACGCTGCCGAAGGCAGGCTGCAGGCTGATCCGAACCGTGTTGGCGGCGATGAAACCGTCCACATCCGTATCGTTGTCAAGAACTCGAATCACCGTTGGACCGTCAGGGTTCAACTGCGGCGTGTCAAGCTGCAGAATCGGTGCGTCATTGATACCGGCAACATTCAGGGCAACCGTAGTCAAGTTGCTATTGAATCCAGCAGCATCGACTAGCGAGTACGCGAACGAGTCCACCAGCGTTTCACCCGGCGCCAGGGCCTGCACGGCAATCGCATCGGTCGGATCGTACGTAATGTCACCGGTTGTCGCGTCATAGCTGACCGTCGCACCACTCAAGGAGAACGATTGGGCCGGCAACACGACGCGGATAACTTCCGCGGAGTTCGTCTGCAAGTCAGGATCAATGTCGTTGAGCTTCAACAGCTCGTCACTGATCAGCAACACTGTGTCTTCGTCAGTATCAACCGAATCCGCTACCGCCCTCGGCGAGTCGTTGACTTCGGTGATCTCGATCTGAAACTCGACCGCTGCAGCTTCGGCGCCCAGTGAGTCGCGTGCGACCACGCGGACGATCGCGGGACCATTGGCATTGTCCGTATTCTGGTTCGCCGCCGGCGTGAACCGAAGCACACCATCAGCATTGATGGTCGGCGGCTCCGAGAACAGCGACTGGAATTCGGCTGCCAACGGCTCGATGTCGAAAAACACGGTTTGCGATTGCTCATCGGCGGGACCGGGACTGATGTTGACTGCCTGAAGCACGCTGTACGGCCCACTATCCTCGAGCCGAGTGATCAAGTTGCTTGCCAAATCGAAGGTCGGCGGATCGTTGACCGCAGCCACATCAATCGAGAACGTGCGCGGCGGATCTACTGACAAACATGTCGCCGATACTGGCATCTCTCGGCCCAGAGTCCTGCAGCACAACCTCGAACACGGCAAAACCATTGGCGTCCGGATTCGTTTCGTAGGTAAGCGTCGCCGTACCGGTGACTGGATCGATGATCGCCATCGGAGGCGTCAGGAACAGTTCCGGATTGGCCGTCGTCTGTGTGAACACAAACTCCATCGACTGAGCTGGCGTCGTCCCGATGCCATTGATTTCATCGTTCGCCGTTGTCGGCCCGACCTGCACATTGGTTGCCCACCCCGGAAACGTCTTCGGACCGTCGTCTTCAGCGCTCGTGACGTTGGGTGCACCACTGAACAACGGCGCGTCATTGACTGGTTTCACCTCGAAAGTAACCGTGTTGGAAGCGATGCGAGGATCGCTGAACGGAACGCCGTCGACGTCGACGGTCACGCCATCGTCGACGACAATGTAGATGAACGAGTCGGTACCGACGAAGTTTGGACGTGGAGTGTACACGAACCGCTGCGGCGATCCGCCGCTTGGAAGGGCTACCAGCGTGCCGCCTTCTGCACTTGTGGTTGGAATGGGATCGGCGAGTGATACGGTTTGGTTGCCACCGAATCGCGGTGCGATATCAGCCGCTTCGTCCGTGGCGCCGCCGCTCGGTCCTGGGAAGAACTGATCCAGCAGACCTGGGCTGGTACCATCACCGTTGACAAGGATCTCGAAAGTTTGATCCTCGAACATCGTGAATGCCAGAGGATCCGCAGCGGGATCGATGATTGGCGGATCGTTGATCGGTTGGACGTTGATCGTCAACGTGACGGGAATGGACGACATCAAGTCGCCGCGCAGCGGGTCGTCCGATGTCGAACCGTCAGCGTTCAAGTCGTTGAGCACGAGTTCGAATCGGAAGTTGCCGAACACATTCGGAGCTGCTTGGAAGCTCAGCAAACCATCTTCTTCGTTGATCGAAGGATAGACGGTGAAGTAGCTGTCCGCATCTTCGATTGGGAAGTCGAGTGACGTGACAGTGAACATGACCCGCTGTCCGGTAACGGGGTCGACTTCGTCAAAAGCCGTATCCGGCGGGCCCGCGTTGATGTTCGACGCGTAGTTCACGACTTGAACTTCTGCGCCATCTTCGGGAACCGAAATGTCAAGTGTGGCAACGGTAAACTCGGGCCGGTCGTTGACCGGATTGAGGACCAATTCGACGCGGTTGACGGACATTAGCGGGTCGGAGACCAAGGCACCCGCATCAAGGTCGTAGGTTTCGCCGCCGCTGCTGCTCATGTCGCGGACCGAGTAAGTGAACGAATCAACGCCCCCAAATGATTCGTTGAAGTCGAGCCGTGGTCGATAGTTCAGACCGATCAACACATTGTTGCCGTCAAAGACCTCCGTCAGGCTGCCGCCGGCGTCGGTGGTGCGAGCGGAGCCTGGGGAGGCAGGATCATTCCCCGCCTGGTAGAACGAGAGTGTTTGGGATCCGCCTGGAAGCATGGCTGCTTCGTTATCGGGCCCAACCGTGAACACGTCCAATAATCCGAGACGGCTGTAACCAACCGAAGCAGCCGCCGTGAGCGGGATGAAGTAGTCCTCGATCACACCCAACGGTTGCGTATTGTCTTCACGCAGGTTGTAAGTGATCGTCGCATCGTCGATCACGCCGTCACCATCAAAGTCGAGGCTTGAAACCGAATAGGCTTCGTCCGATTTTTCGATGTCGGACCCGAAGCGACACAATAAATCGCCGTTGCTGCCGACCTCGAATTGTCCACCCGTGGTACACACGCCATCAAAGGTGCCGGCAACAGCCGGGTCGAATCGCGGCGCGTCGTTGACCGGTCGAACGTTGATCGTAACCGTCTGGCCTCGAGTCTCGCTGGGCGATCCGTCATCGGTAGCTTCAACGAGGTAGATTGCCTGTCCGAACGCATCGACCGCTGGGAAGATGGTCAGATCGCCGCCCAGACTTAGTGTGGGTTTCTGATCCATCAATCCCGCGGGAACATCGATTTCCGTGAATGAGATGGTCACCGTTTGCGTTGCCAATTCATCGGCGGCTGCCGGAGGACCAGGCTCAATACTGGTCGCGAATCCGCTGACCAGCGTCCCACCAAGATCATCCCGCTCAAGGATGTCGACGGTCGCATTGGGAATGTCAAGAACCGGGATGTCGTTGACCGGATTCACCGTGATGGTGACCGTAGCGACCGCGTTGGAAGCGAGCCGATACGTAAACATGTCCGAGCCGGTGAAATCGAGATCGGGCTGATAGACAAAGTGCCCGGTTAAGGAGTCAAAGGTCAGCGTGCCGTGGGTGGTTGAATCGACAACGGAATACTCTTCCATGAGGAACGGAGGTACCGAGACGACATCGTTGGCTTGAACTGGTGGCCATGGGGTCGGCAGGGGGGGGGAGGTGTCATTTGCGGTATCAAGGGTACCGTCCTCGTCAACCTCGTATTGATCATCGTTCAACGTCGGAGGTGAACTACTGAATATATCGACGGGATAATCTTCCACCTCGCCACCGTTGGAAACACCGCTCGCACGCAAATTGCCATCTTGGCTAATTCTCAGCCGCATCCAAGTACTTCCATCAATCGCATCGGAGGGCGTGACGATGGTAAAGAAACTCGGTGTACCAGATACCGGATCACCGCTAACCGGTACGTTTCTCAAAACTTGCTCGTCGTCTTCGAACCTTCCATTGCGGTCAAAGTCGACCCATCCATGCAATAGACCTGTTCCCGCGATCGTCACGGCGATTTGCGTACCCGACGGATCGAGAGGATTGAGGAATCCTAGGACATCGCTGCTCTCGACACTTGTGGGGTCGGTTCCCGGCAACGTAAAGATGTCAAAGCCGGCCAGGTTTGCGATGGACAATCCATCTTCATCGTTGTACGACGTGATCGTAAACGACGGAGGATCAGTTACCGTGCTGGGGTCCTTCGCGATCAGCAGACCATCGTCGGTTTGCGGAATCGCGGCGCGAATCGCATTGACCAGCTTTGTCGTGATTTCATCGAGTGTATCGAGGCTGTTGAACGTGACCGCAAAACCCGAACCGGTCGGGTTCGACGTGTTCCTCACCAACTCGAACGTCCGTCGTCACCGAATCGACGGTGACCAACAGCTTCTCACCGCCAACTGGCATGGAGGCCAGCGTAACGCGATCCGTGTTCGCGATCGACTCGATCACGAAGACATCCGACGTCACGGATGTTTGTGAAAGGCCGACATTAAGCAGCAGGTCGTCTCTGTTGATCGGTTGTCCGTCCGTTTCGGTGTCGACGAAAACACCTAAACGCGGAAGTCCGGAGCCATTCACCGTGTGGCGAGCACCGTTGCTTGCAGACAGCGTTCCGTAGCTGTCGGGTGCATCACCGAAATCGAACTTGACATCGGGCATGATGATCGTGAAACGCGTCTCGTTGTTGACGCGAGTTTCGCGAACAGGGTTGCCTGCCAAGTCGGCGACGGCCGGTGTTAAAGTGCCAGCTGATCTAGGCGGGTTGCCGATCGTGGCGGACCTCACCGATTGTGCGCCTGAGATAAGAATGGTCCCACTGCCGGGCGAGAATGTCGTCACGTCCAGCCGAGAACTGGCAATCGCTCCCTGAATCGTGGCCGCAATCGATGTTCGCGGGCTCGTCGGCAAATACTTCACTGGTATGGCTCCACCACTGACACCGCCGACAATCAGCCCCGTCGTGCCGCCCGTGACGAGAGTCAAGGAACCTGGTGTACCGTCGTCCGGAATCGCTGCTTGCTCACCAAGCGTAATGACGCCGCCCGAAACGGTCGGAGAAAGCTCGTCGGGGAACGCCACCGATACCACTGCCGCTGTCTTGGTCGCGATGTCAGCGACCTGATCGAAGGGATCCAGCAGGATCAGGCGATCCGGACTCGTGAGCGTCGGATCGGTCGTGTAGCGGAACGTGATCGCTACCCCGTCAACATCAATGCTGAAAGTATTCCCGTCCAACGTTGCAGCGTCTAACCCCAGAGGAATCGTTAGCGTCAACGGTCCCGTCACCCCGGGTGTGCCCTTTTGCAACAACGCACTTTGGTTGACAACCAAGACGTCTCCGGCAACCCCGCCTAAGGCCACGGTACCGTCATCCACGGCAACCGCGCCACCCAGACCGAGTGCACGAAGCTGGACGGCAGCGACAATTTCGCGTGCAATATCGCCCGGCGTGCTTTGACGGGTGAACGCGATTCGCTGGTTGTTCAGGTCGTTGAGCATCATGTCGCTATCGAACTCGAACGTGTCCGATTCGGTCGACGTCGTGTACGTGAATGTTTGACCGTCAGCGATTCCACCGGGCTGTCCCGAAACGGTCAAGCCGGAAATCGAAACCGGCTGGGTGTGACCGGCCAACGTACCGAGTTGAATCTGGTTTCGACCGACGGCGATCGGATCAATGTCCAGGAACTCCATGATCGTGACCGCCGGACTACCGGGAACGTCTCCAGCAAGAGTCGCCAAGATTGCGTCGCGGACTTCACCAATGGTACTCGCCTGTCCGAGTTCAACGGCCACGTTGCCACCCGCTGTGCCGCCCGAAAGATTGATCTCGAATGTCAACGAATTCCCATTCGGAGCGGTAATCGCGAAGGTCTCGCGGTCTTGGAAAACCGCGTTCGTGCCTGTGATGGTCAGCAATGTTGTTTGCGGGACAACCAACGTGAAGCCACTCTCGAACTCAAACACGGATTGAACACCAACACCGTCGCTGATAATCAGCTGATCGCCATCGGAGATCTGATTTCCAGCCGGCGCCTCGTACGCAATTCGCGGTTGGTTATTCAGCGTGATTTCATAAACAGCGTCTGGAAGCCACAGGCCGGCCAGCGGCGTCAGGCGGATCGTTCGGCTGTTGGCGCTGTATCCAAACACAAAGTCGACGCCGGCTGTCAGGCGAAGACCGTTTTCCGTCAACAACACACTCTCGGGGGTGATCGTATCGGTGTCAGGTCCTGTACCCGCCGGATCGAGTAGTTGAATCTCAAAGAATTCGACAGTCCCCGAAACCAATCGTACGAACGATTCGTCGGTATCGCTGTCGCCGCCGAGTACGACGGTGCCAATCGCATCTTGAGGTCCGGTCAAGACGGCGACAAGCGGCGTGCGGTCGGCGCGATCGATCGCACCGCGGTCGATGGTGACAACATCTCCACCTGCTCCCGGCGGGTTCACCAACGGGTCGTCGACTCGCGGTTGACCGTAGGCATCATACAGCGGAGCGATAATCGGCGAGGCCGAAATTCCAACCGGATCTTTCACGGTATTGAAGAATTCGCCGCGATCAGGCAGCGATGAGAACGAACTGTCGATCACGATCGAGCCGTCAATCGGGATGAAGATTCGTCGCAGCGGATCTTTGAAGACCGGGCCAGGAATCACGACCGAAGAAGTGGCAAGCGTGGTTGTCGAATTGGTTACGTTATTCTGGAATGCGTTGGCGCCGACGATGGTTCCCGCGGCCACCGACGAGGCATCAATGTCCAACCCGGTCGCAAAACCGCTGACCAAGTTGTTCAACAACGTCGGGCTGGCGTTGGAGGAAACAATGATCCCTGAACCGGTACCATCGCCCACCACCGTGTTGTTGACGATTCGCCCGATCGGAACCGGAGCCGGTGCCTGACCGTTGTTGGCGGTACCACCTGAGAAGGAGATGCCGCCGGCACCGGAGTTGACCACCACGTTGTTGCTGATCACCGCACCCGGGATCAGGGCATCGGTGTTGATGTTTCGCAGCAAGTTGGCCGAACCTGGTCGCGGATTGTCGTCCGGCACAATCTGATTGCCGTTGCTCGCGAACGCCTCACCACGTCCACCCGTTGTGGCCAACACGCCAAAGCCGGAGGAGTCACTGATGAAGTTGCTGGAGATGATGATCTGGCCCTGATCTTGCAGGCGGTTCACATCACTCTTGCCGAATTGGTAGTCGACCATCACGACGTCGCGATCCGGGATCGCAGCGGACGTCGCCGCATCGGGACGAATCGTCAGCTGGTATTCGCCATAGTCACCGAAGAAGAAGCCACCGAAGAACGGCGACGCGCTGATGGCAACGTCGTAATACGCTCCGCCACTGGGATTTCCGGTGTTCGGCGCTTGGAATCTCAAAAACGCACCATCAAAGTCTTCACCCGGCGCACGGCTGGGCGTAAACAAGCTCGTCTGAGCGATCACCGCGGATGTCGAATCCAGCACCGCAATCACAGGCACGTTCAAGACTTCAGCACCACGGGTGAATCCTTCGGTGTCGACATCGATATCGACCGTTTGCCCGTCTCTGCAAATAAATGCGGACATAGTCAATGTCGTCGCTCGGGTTACTGAAGAGCACAACGGGGGCGTCGTCGACACCTTCACCGGTGTTGACCTGATCGCCGATCTTGCCGGTTGCAACCAACACATCGACCGTTCCGTCAGCGAAACCGGTGACCGCAGCGCGTGCCTGCTGATCGCCGTTACTGACATACGTCACCGTTTGATTGACGTGATCAATGACCGGAATCAGTTTTGATGTTTCGCGGCCTTGGAACGTTTCTTCGGCAACCAAGTCCATCTTAATGAATCGGCCACCACCGGGATTCACGATGATCGTCGCTGCCTCGGCAGCAGCAGGTCTGTCCACTGCTGTCGAAAGATCGTCGGCAACGGCAGTCGCGAACAATTCGACCCTTGCGCTGGTCGTGGCGCCAACCTCGAGGCTGTCGCCGCTTGCGGCCGTGATATCAAGGACATCTCTCGACTGTTGCGAGTTGATCGCGTCGCGAATCTCGGCGGCAACTTTCTCCGCCTTATCGTCACTCGGATCGAACGGAACCTCGACATTCCCGCTGGCCACGCGGTCAATTCGCGTATCGAGAATGCTGTTGAACTCAAACGTCAACTGACGTGTTCCGTCACTCAGCACAAACGTGTCGCCATCGATCAGGCTCTGACCCGGTTGAGCGATCAGACTCACCGCTCCGTCGGTCAGTCGATCGTTGGTGTCGAACGTTCGGCCAGAGCCGAACAGTGTTTCCAGGTTCAGCCTGATTGGATCGTAGTCTTCCGGTACGCCAAACTCATCGCTGGTGCGGATCTCCAGCGAGTACGGGCCGGTGAGTGTTTCGTTTTGACGTTCCGGTTGCACCGCCTCGGGGCGGGAATCGGGAATCACCTCGGGGTTGAGTACGAAATCTCGAAGGTTTGCCGGAGCGTTGAGCACCATTTCACCACGCTCGGCGAAGCCAACGATGATGTCATCGATGTAAACGCCCTCGATGTTATTGTTCGCACCGCCCTGACCATCAATCTGGTTACCGGCGAATCCTGTTGGGCGAGATTCACCAAAGAACTCTGCCGGCAAGGGGCTTGAATCAGCGATCGAAAACGGATCGGTCGGGAAAGAAGTCAGGTTGCTATAGGCCGACAGACCGTAAGAACCGACATCGATCGCGCGAGCGTTATACAGCCTGATGCGATCTTCGCCGATGACGGGGAAGTCTTCCGGTGATGCATTGTTGGTACCATCCGTCGTTGCCAGACGACCAAATCCTTCCGCAAATGCGACTTGGAGCAATGAGGCCACCTCTTGCGATGACATCGATGAGTTGACCTGAATTGGAATCGAACCAGCGGCCAGCGAGAAGCTGACGATCTGGGATCCCGGTTGGGTAACCACCGAGTTGGCGTTGAGAAGATAGACCTCGCTGGAGGTGAAGGTGTATGCCTGCAACTGCAGCGGCAACGCGGCGACGAGTTTCTGCGCGATGTCGCTCGGAGTGTCCGTTGCCAAGTAGACGACTTCATTTGGGCCCGGAGTTCCGGTTCCAGACAATCGGAATGTCATCGTGATCGGCGAGGTTCCGTTCAAATCATCCTTGGAGATAATGGTGAGCGTTTCTCCATTGACCAAGTTCTGGCCGTCGGGAAGTCCAATCGGCAGCGCGAATTGGTCAATCGTGGTCGTGCCGTCGGTCAGCGCCGCAACTCCGCCCAGGATGACCGCCGTGGCACCAGGTGCGCCGATGTTGATCCCATCACCATCCAAGTCGATATAGGCCTCGAAATTCTGGGGCAGCGCCTCCAGGATTCGGTCGTACATGTCGGCGGCCGTGGTGGTCGGATCATAAAAGATGACCGGGTTTCCAGTCGGTGGGAACGCAGAGCCGGCTTGGGCAAATGTGATCGTTTGCGTTTGACCACCGACGGTGATTGCAATCGACTCACCGTTGCGAAGTTCCGCTCCACTCTTGATATCAAGCTCCAGGACTGTTCGCGAATAGGCATTCGATCCGGTTTGGATCAGCGATGCCGCATCCCGAGGAATGATATCGGTGGCACCCAAAATCTGAACGACCCGGCCTGAGGTGCCAGTCGTGGTGACCACGGCGCGCAGGTGCGAGGGCAAGACCTCCTGCAGCCGAGCTTCGATCTGCGCCGCAGGATTCGCATCTGCATAAAAGACTTGGTTCGGTTGCAACGCAAACGCTTGCTCCACGAACTGGACCGTGAAGTTTCCAAATGGCGAAAGAATGTCGACCTCGCTCGCCGTCAATCAGGTCAGCACCAGTAGGCGGCAGTGAAATGTAATGACCAAGCGTCGAGCCATGCACGATTGACGATTGCGGATCGAGGGTCTGCATATCAATTTCGTCAAAGACCAGCACGTTCCCGCCTGTGACTTTGGTGGCGACCAAGCCACTGAGATTGCAGTGCCGGCGCATAGTTCGCCGCAATGATGTCGGGCGTATCCGTTGATTGGTAGAAAACCGTTCCAGGAATGGAAGGAATATCTGGGATGACGGGATTCGCGGCGGGGTCCCCAGGAATTCCCGGGATCGGCGGAATCGGTGTTGGTGTCACGGGACCGGGAACTAACACAAAGTCGACCGGCAAGTTGAGAACAGACGGCTTGATGACGACCAGCGGTATCGTTGAACAGCGGAACGGCACCTGAGGGGAAGTCGATCGACTCAACCCCAATCAGCGGTCGATCCGATACGCCGGGAGCACCAAACGCATCTTCGGCCAGGACGAGTATGCCATTGCCGGCAAGCGTTGAGAATCGGATCCATCGAAGCGGGAAGCTTCGCCAGCAATCGTCGAGCGATGACGTTGGCCGGCACGCCCGGCAGGTAATGAATGGTGTTCCCGCCTTCGTCCACTGAGTTCAGGACGAATGTGAAAGTGAAATCACCATCGGAAGTGCGAATCGTTAACTGGCTTCCGTCCACCAGCCCGCTGCCATTTGGAAGGACGACGTCAAGGCGATTCTGGGTGATCGGTTGGAATCCAAACTCGTTCGCCGCGTTGGGAGCAATGAACGTGATCGTGACCGGTGAATTGATAAAGCTGATCGAACCGTCGATTTCAAGCACGGGGTCAAGAATCGCAGGTAGCCGAGCCATGATCTTCGCACCGATCTGGACCGCCGTTTCAGTGCTCGAATAAAGCAACTCGTCCGGCGCACCGGTGAGTGTTGTAACGAATACGACCCGAGTGGTGGTGCCGGCACCGACGACCGTGAATTCGTTACCATCGGAGATCAAGAATCCGTCCGGCACAATCAATTGATCAGCGTTCTGCACCACGCGTGTGGGGTTTGACTGCGCGAACGGCGAATCGACATCAAAGATCAACGCAGAGGCTGCGAGCATGTTGATCAGACCGTTGCCCTCGTTGAAAGGACGCAGCGTCTTGGGCAATGCGGCGAGCACCGCAGCGGCAAGTTCGTCGGCAGTCTCGGTGCCGTCGAATTGCACGTCACCCGGGTTGACCGGCGGGCCGGCGACAAACGTGATCGTTGTCGTGCCCGACGGCCCCACCACGCGGAATCGATCGCCAGCGGTGATCCGGCTAGCATCGGGAATCACGACATTGCGACCGACGACATTATCAAACACGACCGCTCGATTGGCATCGTCCCTGAACTCGAGCGTCTCACGGTTTTGAATCTGATCCCCATCGACTGCGACCAATTCGATCGATCCGAAGTGCTGTCGCATGGCTCCGGCGGTCGAGAAGTCGAATCGAATCCGCACGTTCTCGTTGCCCGCCAGCGGCGAAAGATCGACCCGTGCCTGACGCCAGGCATTGGAATCGTCGAACAACTCTTGGACCGGAATTTTGGTCGAATCGTAAACGTCGTATTCGTCCGCGTTCCCGAGACTTCGGAAATCATCGTTGGTCGCCAACAACAGCCACTGGCCGTCATCGCCCGCCGCGTAAGCCCTGAAACTATCGTTTTGCTGACGCGGGCCGATTCGATAATCGTCGTCGTCTTCGACTTCCAAAAAGTAAGTGAAGTACAGCGTCGGCTTGTCGTCGGGACTGTATTCTTCCAGGTTAAACGGCTGGGAAATGATCGTGCCCTGGGGACCGCCCGGCGAAATTTCGCCGAGTGGATCGTCGTCATCACGCGAGACGGTGTTGTCCGCAGCGTTGGCGGTAATCTCGAATCCGAAATACAGGCTGGTTCCACCAAGCACGTTCAAACGCGATCGATCGTAGGGAATCTCGCTGCCATGATCCTGCTCGTTACCGCGGTCATCGGTGAAGTGCCAGGGGTTGATTTCCAGGTTGCCAAAGGCAATCCCGTTGGGCGTCCGCGAGGCCGTTGAGGCGCCGCTCTCGAACGTCAGCGGAATTGCCGAACGGCCGTTGTAAAACACGTTGGCCGGTACGCAGCACATCGTTGACGATCTCCAGTGCGTACAACCAAGCATCTTCCGTCACAGCGAACAGCGTCTGGGATAGCGCGCCACCTTCGATGGTCTTGGGTCCCAGGGTCAGACTCTGGAATATCACACCACCGGTTCGGAAATCAACCTGGGCACCAACGTGCAGCGGATCCGGAGTCACCACGCCGTAGAAGGTGGTGGGAATGATGTTATTGGCGTTGGTAAACGAATCGCCAGGACCATCAAGTTGGGGATCCGTATAGTCAAACACGTGAACGCCGCCACGATCGGTCACAGCGATCATCTGTCTGGCCAGCGATGATATCCAGACCGGTGATCGTTCCACCGTCAGCGCCAGTCTGAGAGAATTTCACCGGTGTCAATGATTCCAAGCTCAATGTTGTCAGACGTCGATTCATAGAACGGAACGTATGGAATCGTGCCGTCAAAGTTGCGATGGAACATCGCGTCGGTCGTCAAGGCTTGCCCGCTGGTGATCTCTCCGGTACTCGACACGGCTCCATAAAGAAGATTGCGTCGGTAGATATCAGGAATCTCGCCGCTGCGACCAAAGTTGTCGCGATTGCCCACCAGGAAGAATCGTTCGTTGTCGCCCACCACAGTGTTGTTGATCGAACTTCCGCCCGACCGCGGGAAGGCCATGGCGAAAATATCGAGCTGAGCGTTGTCGTCATTCTCAAGATCGTCGCCGGCCTGGTTGTTCCGTTGGAAGGTGATCGTGTCATCGCCGTCGTTCGTCGCCGCACCGTTGGCGGGGCTGATGTTCAGGAAGTTGCCAACATTGCCGTTATTCTCCGGACCGTTGGGCGGGCCGAGGCTGTACGAGTACAACTCGCCATCACGACGCGCCGCGATGTCACCGGTGGGCTGTCCGGATTGACCGATCAGTCGATCCATCACGCCGGTGAAAGGATTGAAGCTAGCCAGCACGCTTCTGTTGTTGCCGCTGATCGCACCGTCATAGCTGACAAACAGACGCAGGTCGTCGAGCGTGTAAGGAACGATCGATGAAGCGTCGAACAGCGGCTCGATGATTGGCGCATCCGCCGTGTATTGTTCAAAGCCTTCCAAAGAATCGTCGGCAATCCGCCGGACCGAGTTGATCGGCATCAAGCGAACTTGCGTTTCCGTCGGATTCACCGTGAAGAACTGGTCCAGCGCCGCGGGCACCGCGATCGCACTGCTGACCGCGACATAGTAGGTGCCTTCGGGAAGTTCTACCGGACCGATGTGGGCATCCAAGACACCGACCGAACCGCCGGTCAAATTGGTCGGATCATCCCCCAACAACGGCCGACCGACATCGTCGGCAATGTTCGAATCGCGACTGTGCAGAATCAATCGTCCAGCCGCATCGAAGACCGCCAACGAAGTGTTGACACGGCCGAGTTGGTCGGCGTAGTCGATGTCAAAGGTGGTGGTCACGTACCGATTCTCGCTGTCGAACACATCCGGCTCGATCTGTTGCGCAAACAGGTCAACCTGGTAGACGTCAATTTCGTCGGATGCCTGGAATGCCAGGCTGGGATCGATGTTTCCGATCGTACCGCTGACGCGCAGCGACCCGCGGTCAGTGGTCAGCAAGTTGCCGATGTGCGCCGCATTGGCTTCTGTAAAAGTCAGCGGAGCGGTGTCGACATCAACGGGCGTTCCGTCGGCCAAGTAGTTCAGGTTCTCCGTAGCATCACCCGCCAGCGGCGAATGCAACGGCGCACCACTGATCGTGATTGCATCGGTCGCGTAACGGATATCAGCAAGCTGGATCATCGAACCAGCGATCTCGTCCGTCTCACGCAGCCGAATTGACAATCGATATTGACCCGACGACTGACCGTTTGCGTTGCGAACTCGCACATAGTACGTGTTGTCCTTTCCGGTCCCGTCCAACACGACTCGCATACCCGCATCCAGCGAGTTTGGCGATTCCACGCTGCCGGTCCCCAATTGGAACAGCGGTAGCACGGCACCCGGGCCAAGGTTGTTGACCAACAGCGAGGGATTGGTCGTTTCGGCAAACGAATTGTCACTGCGTGCCAAAACCTGGTCGTTGACATCGATCACTTCGACAACGGTATCAAGACCAAACGAGGTATCATCGATGTCGATGTAAACGACCGTTCCACCGTCGGCCGTGAATCGGTAGACATCCAGATCCTCGGGACTCGCAAGCGTACCCCGAATGTTGAAGCCGAGACGCTCGCTCTCGTCGCCGGCGTATTCGTGCGCCGCTAAGTCCCCAATGACTTGCGCGGTGTCAGCGATGGCATTCTCGCCGATCGCGGCCGGAATCGCCCGTTCGCTTTCGACCACATAGGCCACGTTACGATCGTTGACATAGGACTGCAGTTCCAGGCCCTGCCAGTCGCCTGGTTCGGCTGGGTTCGGTGTGCCACCGGTGATGGCACTGATCACCCCGATGGTGATCAGTTCCGCGTTATCAGGTTCGACTTCAAAGTACAGCGGCCTGCCCGTTGCGGTGGTGGCGCCGGTCAGCGTCGCCAGAGCTTCCAAGGGGCCCCGAGCAAAGCCGAACCTATTGTCTCCCAACCCAATCACTTTGACGTCTTCGGCGATTAACCGATCAATCGTGTCCTGGATCTGGGCGCCACGGCCGCCCGGTGTTGTCAGGCCCGATGTTGAAAAGAATGCCTGGCTGGAGAACTCGGTCGCGGGAACTCTGACACCGTCGACACCGACATACTCGGTCAAGCCATCGTCTTCGTACTGAAAGCCGATGTCGGTTGCGAGGATGACGATCTTTTCCGAGTTGTCCCGAAATCCGACGCCGCCGAGCGTCCCGACCGGGTCCAATACTGGTCCGGTGGGATCAGCCATGAACGTCGAGAAGGCGGGAACGTCTCCACCGGGTCCCGGATTGGTCTGTGTCGTCACGAGACCTGCCGTCCCGGAATCCACTGTGTCCCCGTCGTCGTTGCCGTCGAAGCCGGCGCCTGTCACGATCTGAAACAACGCTTCAATCCCGCTTTCGGCACCGTCGCCACCAAAACCAGGCGACGTTCGCATCAGCGCTGAATCGATCGCAGTATCGAAATTGGGTGTGGTCGTGGTGATCAGCGGTTGATTCAGAATGAACGGTCGGTCCTCGGGGCTAATATCAGGGGTGACGCCGACGTCCGAGGAGTAATCCTCGAATCGAGCGATGCTAAAAGCCAGGTCCGTGTTGGGCAGATCAATCGCCAACTGAGCGATGATCTGGGGAAACACACTCGCGAGGGTTTGACCAGCCACTGCAAAGCTGCCGGTGTCGTCGAGAAGGATCACGACGTCAAGCACGTCCGGTGGAGGGCCCGCCGGAAGGCAACCGCCAGATCCAATCGTGTCGTTCATCGGCAAGCCGTCGGGAGTGAATCCGGCGCCGACGCTGCAATCATTCAGGGAAGTCAAGATCACCGGCTGACCAGGCTGCCCGATGATCTGGAGCGTTCCGCCGATACGGTCGTCGATGTCCAGCGGGCGACCGCCGCCGACGAGCGTCGAGGAGTCACCAAATTTGACGACAAGGCTTTGATTCGGGTCACTCTTGAGTCTCAACCCACCGCGATAATGATGAGTCAGCGAGTCAATTTCGCCCTGGACCACGTGCACGATATCGGTATCGTCCCAGACGCTTTCGGTCTGCAGCACTTCGCTGCGGACCAACATGCCGTTGATGGTGTTGCGATCGAGGCTGTTGCCCGAGATCAGCGGCCCCTGGTTATCTTGATCCGTGACGACAATGTCCGAGCGTCCGGTGGATCGCCCGCTGTCCAGTACATCATTGAAGTCAAGCGCATCGGGATTGATGCTAATCGCTGCGCCTTCGTTGTCGGTGATCACGTTATCGACGATCACAGGCTGGCTGCCGCGAACAAAAATCGTGGCGGGTCCGTTGAAGCCGCGACCTCCGCGAACGCTCTCGGCAACGAATCCATCCGCATTGTCACGCAACACCGAATGCGCAATCCGCACATCGGCCTGCAAGATTTCGATTGGATTGAATTCTGTAAAGCCACCCTCGATGGCCGTCGATCCGCCGGCATATCGAAGCTGAACGTAGTCCAAGCTGCCAGTACTATCCTGGCGGAAAACAAGACCGCCCCAATTACCTCCCGAGGGCAGGGTCGGATTATTGTTCGTGTCGAACGTGCCACCCGCACCGACGCTATCGTCCAACCGACTGGTGAAGACGATTTGATCTCCGTCGACGCCTTCGGCAAAGAAGTCCGCGCCAAAACCTGCCTCAATCCGCGCATTCTCAAGTTTGACAATCAAACCAGGATCAATGGACAGCCGCGCGTCGAAACGGGGCAACAGTCGACTTTGCCCGGTCGCAGCGGCCGGCAGCATACCACCTCGGGTGGTGCCGTCGTCTGTGTAGGACGTGGTGCCACGGTCAAGCTGCGTGACGAATTCATACTGCGTGGTCGTGGGATTCAGCCGGTACAGACGACGTCCCGCGAACTCTGCCGGCGCCTTTGGCAGTGCGTTCAACGTAATCGCGCGGCCGGCGGGAGCTTGCCGCATCGATGTCGGCAAACTGGCCAGCGACTCGCGGCCATTTGCGGTCACAAAAGTGACGCGATAGTCGTAGAACGTCCCGCTCGTCAACGTCCCGCCGGTCGCATTGGCAAACACAACATTCAAGACATCCGGACGCTGCTCTAACAACAACGGGCCGCCAGGCTGTCCCTGCAGGACAAGCACCTGGCTCAAAACATGCACGATGTCGCGATCGTCGAATCGACCGGCAACCGTCATCGGCTCCAACTGGCCCGCAGCCGGCGTGACCACGCGAACGAACAATCCATTGGTCGAATTTCGCAGCAAGACATTGCCGGAAATCTCGGGACCAACGCGGTCGTAGTCGCTCGTAAACGCCGCCACCCGTTGGAACAACGGCGTGTTGAAATCTGTTTCTCGGAAACTGTCGGGATCCGCGCTCATCGCGGCATCCGCGTTATCGGTCAGCGTGTTGTAAATCAGCGTGGGCCGACTCTCGGCCATCTGAATCGCGTTGACAATCGGCTCGGACGGCGAAACTGCTCCACCGCCGTAACGGATATTGGCGTGCGAAGAGTAGTCCAGGAAGATCCCTTCCCGCTCCCATACGGCTCGGCCTTCGGCGAAGTCGAAATCGTTTCGGAACTCAATTCCGGCCCAGTTTCCCGGCTGCGGCGGAACGTTCAGCGAGTTGGTGTCGACGCCCAGCGTGGCATCGTCATAGCTGGTGAAGAAAACCGATCCCAATCCGTCCAGAAGCGCGGTCCCGCTGGCGTCGGTTGGCTGCGGTGTGCCCAGAATCTGCAGGGCAGCCAGAGAACGATCTTCGTCGACCGATTCGCTACCCACACTAATCTTGGCGGTGCGGAGCTTCAAAATCGCCCCCGCGTCGATCATCACGGTGACGCCTTTGGGAACCTCGAACTCACCACCATCGGAGAGCTGTCGGTTGCCGGATCCGCCAAAGCCAATCTCGAAAGCCAGGTTGTCGTCGGTCGTGTTGATCATCTGGTCGATACCGCCGTTCGGCAGCAACCGAACGATGTCGCCCTGTCGCGCGGCCGCGAAGGCAGCCGAGATCGTTTTCAGCGGTTTGACGACCGTACCGGTGTTCAGAAAATCATCGCCAGAGAACTTGTCGACGAAGATCACCCGCGGTTCGTCCGCGGCTGGCGCTGCCTTGTCTCTGGCAACACGGAACCAGAAATTAAAGTCACCGCCGGCGCGGCCGTCGGCATCACCATCCAACTCGGTTCCGCTGATGTCCGTAATCGTTGATCCGGTTTGCGACTCGAACGTCACGCGAAGGTCGTAAGCACCTTCACTCAAACCGCCCAAACCACTCCCTGCCACTTCACCATTGTAAGCGTCGTTGCCCGCCGCACTGACGCCAATGATGTAGTCGGTCGGAATCGGATTGCCCGAAAGGTCGACTGGCAATTCCAGGTCCACGGCCAGGAACGAGTCATTGCTGAAGAAATCGTTATTGGTGGCAATCAGCTCGTACTCATTCGCGGCCGCGTCAACAACCCGATAAAGCTCCAAGTGCGTGTCGAGCAAACTGCTTGCTTCAAGCCGCTGCGCGAACGTTTCCAACTTCACCAGACCATTGGTCGTGGCCTGGAATCGATAGAAGTCAATATCGTCACTCTCGGGGCGATGCAGCGCCTGCCCGGCGATGATATTGCCCTGCGTCAAGAAATCAGGCTCGAGCGGTAAGTTCGGGTCGGGAGCGGTGAATCTCAAGGAGTTCGGCTCGGCAGGCGATGAGCCGCCACTACTATCTCCGGGCGGCAATTCGAATGTGTTGCCAATGCCCAGCAGAGAGCCGATTCCACGAAGACCTTCGACGAACCAGCTCGGACGCGCATCGGGACTCAGTCCATAGCCGTCGTACCAGTTTTCACCGGCATCTAAGACCAAGACGCCCTGTGTTGGGTCGGCGTCGTTGACACGATAGATACTGTAGGGAGTATCGATCCCGGTATCGGCGGAGACTGCAATCGCCCGCAGGTCACCGGTGACAATCTGCAGACCACGGTTCTCGGTTTCGATGAACTCGACACCAAGCCGCTCGGCGTAGAGACCCAAAATCTCCCTGGCCCGTTGTTCCTGAGCTGGCGTGATCGCGTTGTCTAGTTTGTTTTCCTGCGGATCCAAGCCATACAAATCGGCAAAGTTGTATTCGTAGACTTCGATTCCAGTGTTGGTATCGATTCGCCCAACGATCGCAGCATCGCGGCGTTGATCTCGCAGTCCAGCGGCGTCCCCAGCACCCGGCCACTGCGGGATCACGTCTTTGGCAGCCTTGATCACACCACCGGTGACCACCACGCTTTGCGTTCCGGTGCCAAACGGCACGCCCAACGATGCGGCCGCGGCAAACGTATCACCGGCATCGCTAGCACCATTGACGGGCGTCGGCGGGGCGGGAATCGCTTCGCCGCTACCGACCCGCAAACGATACGTGCCGGAGCCATTGTTGGCGGCGGCAGGCGCCAATTCCGAGAGATCGAGAGCAAAGGTTAACACAGCACGGTTCAGCTGCGGATCGTACTCGACACGCGTGGGCAGGAAAGGCGCGCCGTCGTCGGTATTCTCGACCGTGTCCTGAGTGTAAAGCAGCTTGTAGTACTGTGGATTCACCACCGACAGCGAACTGGTGCTGCTGTCAATGACTCCCGCGTTGGGGTTCGAGAGTGGATCGTTGTTGAAGTAAACATGAACTGTATCGCGTAACTGCGTACGCGCAGCACCCACACCGATAATCGGTTGCGGCACGATCGCCACCACACGAGGACCCAACTTCGATGTCCATGAAGATCGATTGAATCGGTCGATCGGGATCCGCCGGATTGGGCGGACAAAAGAGATCACCGACCGTATTACGCAATGCGACCACCGGCGCGGCCGGATCGGTATCGTCGAAACCTGCGACTTCGATCACATACTGGTCGTCCGGAAGCGTTTCAGCGAAACGAGCGACAACGATTCGCGAGTCACTGTCGTTGGCGAATCCCAAGAAACCCGGGATGATCGTCGTCTCGTTTCCATCATCAAACGACCCGTCGCCTCCGGAACCGCGAAACTGAATCGCCGATAGCGTCGCTTGGGTCAAGTGGTTGCGCCCCATCGAAGCGGAACGTCAACTCCGTCGGTGCCACCGACAACACGTTGTTGTCATCGAGATCAAATTGTTCGCCGGAATTCGCTGCCACGGAGATCAACCGTGGGCCGCTATCAACACCGCCAAACTCGGCTGCGAGCAGCTCTCGCTTTTCCAGCGTTTCGTGGTGAAGACTTCGCGATGCGTCGCGTAGCTTGTGACGGCGAAGGGGTCGTCGTTTGGTCATAGGTGACCTGGCCTCAGAGAGGGATTTAGTAATGAACTTGATGTGCGATAGCAGGATCGAGCCGCAAAAAGTTTGCAAATTCGATCGTTTTAAATCGAATGCCCGCGTCAGGCGAGCCCTCGATTCAGACAAATAGTCTTAATTCTTTCAATGGTGATCTGTGTAACTAATCAAGGTTTCCGTCCAGCGTAAATTCGTCCAGCACTAGCGACAACGCTTCGTCAACACTATCCGGGCTCGACTGCTGTGGTTCGGCCGTTGAGAAAGCTTGTACGGTTTGTTCTGTTGACACCGAGGCAATCTCGAAACCAGCGGCCAATACGCTGTCTCGAGGATCCAGTCTCCTCTCTAACTGCGGAAACGGGCTCCAGATTGCGCACCGGCAAGGCTGGCCGTCGACGCGGCCGCAAAACTGGTCGTGACCGCCGAAGCCACCAGCGAAGTCACCGATTCGCCTTGGCCGGCGTTGACCCGGCCGAGCATATTGATGACACGCAGTGCGTCCGCGGATGAAACCCGCCCGTCACCGTTGGCGTCGTAGTAATCCGGTGGAGGTGCACCGATCTCGCTTACCGGTACCGAAATCGCCGAGGAATCGACCAGCGTACGACTCAGGAAGTTGATGATCCGCAAAGCGTCGATGGCCGTGACCTTTCCGTCGGCATTGACGTCCTCGGCCAACTCTTGCAGTGGATTCTGGTATTGCGATTGGTTTAGCGTGAGCGAAACAGTCACGATTCCACTGGGTCGGCCTGTTTCGTCCAAGATCCGATAGCTGAAGGAGTCGACGTCGCCGACATTACCGCTTTGGCTGTCGTAAATGAACGTTCCGTCTGCGTTGATCTCCAGCGAGCCGCGCGAAGGCTGTGACACGCTATTGAGGTCAACGGCGATCGCGTCGCCGTCAGCGTCGGAGTCGTTTCGGAGCAGACCGCTGGCAGGATTAAGAATCTGCAGCATTGCACCCACCGGCACGTTGTAAGCGTCGGGGGCGGCAATCGGGTTATCCGCGACCGGATCGACCGTCAACAAGAACGAGTCGCTGACGCGGAACGAACCGTCGGTTGCCGCGATCTCGATTTCGGCGGTGCCCGATTGATCCGGCTTGAGTCGGATCTGCAATTGGTCGCCGACAAAGCTAATCGAATCGATCAACGGATGTTGCGAGATCTGCGCCGCTGTCGGGTTGATCACGGTTCCAAGTCGCGCGACCAAGTACTGCAGTGGTTGGCCATCGGGATCACTGAACACACCGCCCAGATCGGCGGTCACCAATTGATTCGGTGGATCTTCGACGCCGGAGAGCGGATTCAGAGTACCGATCACGCTCGGTGGATCAGGCGTGTTGTTGACCGTCACCGGGATCTGAACGTTCACCGATGCTTGGCTCGGATCCTTGGCGGTCACCGTGAGGAAGGTGGAACCAACGGTGAAGGCGAAGGGCTGGTATTGCAGGGTCAAGGTGTCACCGGTGACCTGTGCTGTGACCACCGACGTATTGTTCGAGGTGACGGTGAATTCAAGCACATCGCCCTCGGGATCGCTGAACCAGGTCGTCAAGTCGTAGACTTCATCCTCGGGTTGAACCTTGGCCTCGTCACGAGTGATCGAATCCGCATTCGGATCGCCGTCGATGCCGACGAACCGAGGGGCATCGTTGGTACCGCTGAGGTTGACCGAAACGGTAGCCGTGGCAACCGCGCCCAGATTGTCCGCGACGGAGTACTCAAACGTGTCCACCCCGCTGAACAAGTTCGGCGGGTTGTACCGCAGCGTGTTCGAGTCGAATAATTCAACCGTTCCACCGTTGGCGGTAGGTCGCGGGAATTGGTTGGCAACCAGAGAGATTGTCTGGTTTTCCGGCGGATTCACTTCGTCGACCGGGCCTGGCAGATCGTTGTCCAAGATCCCAGCAGTCGTCGCGTTACCAAGAATCGGAATGAATACCGGGTTACCTTCCTGGCCGACGTAGTTGTCGTCGGTCGTCCGCGGCGGATCGTTGACACCGCGGAAGTTGATTGTCACGGTCCCTTCTTTCACGGCCGCTTCGCTGACCTGGCCATCCCCAGGCTGATCGGCAACCACGTAATTGAATGTGTCGGGCGTGGTTCCGTTGTAGTCAGCCGGCGGTGTGTACACGATCGTCCGACCCCCATCGATGATCGACACGTTTCCGCCCAAGGCAGACCGTCCATTGCCTCGGATGCTGTCGGCGGACTGAATGATCAGCGGTTGGTCCAGTTCATTGGCTGGACCCGCAACATACTTGTCGCCGATCAGACCCTCGTGGAACCCCTGCGCGTCGGTGACGTCATCGACGCTGAACGTTTGGATTACGTCTTCGTCAATGGTTCGCGTCACGACCACGTCGTTGACGACTGCGACGGGAGGATTGTTTACGGGAGCGACCGTGATTGTCACAAGAATCGGTTGCGAATTGACCAGTGCCGTCGATAGACCGGTGGCGGGCACATCTGTGACACGCGCCGTAAAACCAACCTCGCCGTTAAAATCGTCGGCGGGCACGAAAGTGAAGGTGCCGTCGCTGGCCAAATCCAATACACCAGCGACCGTGCCCTCAGTTGTCAGGAGTGTGCGGCCAACAACAACGTCTTCGGCGTAAATCGCGATGCCCTCACCTGGCGAGTCGACGACTCCCACGAGCAAGCCGTCGTCATTGGGGTTGGTGGTCAACAAGCCGGCGGCGTCGACCGCCAGCAGTGCGCGGCCCTCCTCCACCGTGTAGGTTCGATTCGGCTGACTGATCTGCGGCGGATTACCTGACTGGATCAGCACAGGATAGTCTTCCACTTCTCCGCTCAGAGCCAACCCGTTTGGTCCCAAGCCACCGTCGCGTGAAATGCGGAATCGGGCGTAGGTCGTGGTCGGCACTGGCGGCGGCGTGACAAATGCCGGCACGGTGACATCGAAGACACGCGTGAATGGCATCCCGCTATCGGTGAACACGGCGCCGGGCTGGGAGGCGTCGATGATCTGTTCCCCCGGATCATTCCAATCGCCGTCGGCATTGAAATCAATCCATGCTTCAAGAACACCCGAACCGGTGACCGTGACGCTGATCGGCGTCACCACGCCCTTGCTCAGGTTGCCGTTGGGATTGATCTGGCTAACGAAGCTGACTCCGTCCTCGTCATCGGCATAAACCAGGACGCGATCGCCATCGACCGCAACTTCGCTCGGATTCAGACCGCTCTCGTTGATGGCAACACGAATCGCGTTGGCGATCGATTCCGGTGAAGTTGGATCGAGCGGCGAGATTGCGAAATTCTCTTCACTGAAGATGCCATCGATGTCGAACTCGAGCGTCACCGTTCGGTCCGCCAGGGTGATCGTGATCGTATCGCGATCACGTGTGGTCGGATCGATCCCCGATTCCAGTTGAATCTGGGCGAATCCGTCCCCGACCGAGGTGTTGAACAATTGCCCCTGGGACGAGATCGAGATGATCAGGTCGTCTCCGTCGGCGAGAGGGGTCACTTGGCCGTCGGGCTCGGCGTCGACACGAGTCCCGAGCATCAGATCGTCACCGGTGACATGACGGGCGCCGTTGTTGGCCAGCAACGTCGGGTACTGCCCAGAGACCAGACCACGAGGATCGGGTGCATCGGCGAAGTCCAAGCCCACCGTTGGCAACAGCACGGTGAATTGGGTCGTGCCATCTTCGCGATTCGGCTTGAGCGGATTGCCCGCCACGTCTTTGACCGCAAACAAGGAGAAGAATTCGACGGGGCCCTCGATCAGTTCACCATTCTCGATGAACAGCGTATTACCGCCTCGATCCTCCGCGATCAGATTGGTGTCGCCGCCGACCGAGTTGATCGCCAACAACATCGCCTTCTTGACTTCGACGGCCGAGAAAGCTGGCGAAATCCGAATCGGTGTCGCACCCCCTGGAACGCCGGTCACGTTCAGGTTGGGGGCCTGCGCCACGTCAATGATGGTGCCTGGCTTGTCCAGCAACTGGACTTGGCCCGAAGGTTGCCCATTGGCATCCGGCAACACGTTGGCCGAAATATCGAGTCCGCCTTTGTTGTTGTTGATCGCAGCTGCAAGTGCAACGGCCACATCCGCGACCGTGCTGCCGGGTTGGAACGCGACAGGCACATTGTTGGCGGCGACGCCGCCGCCATTGACCACTGATTCAAACTCGAAGCTGACCGAAACCGAACCTTGGCGAATCGAAATCACCTCGCCGTCCCTGACGATTCCAGGTCGCAGCCTGCCTCCGGTCAGGCCCGGTATCGCTTGCGCTGGAATCCCATCGATGTTGACCCGAGCCTGATCGATCTGACCAAACGAGACGACGCCAAGCCCCAAATTCTGTGCCCTGATTCCTGTATTGGCTCCGTTGACCGCGGCCACCAAGTTGATGGCGATCTCGTCCACGGTGCTGAAGGTATCGTAGGCAACCGGAATCGAACCGCTCACGGTGGGCAGCGTGTTGTTCAGGTTGAACTCGAAAATTACATCGTTTCCGTTGTCGTCGGTCAACACAATGACGCTGCCGTCAAGAATGCCACCGCCGCCGAGCAACGGCAGGGTCAACTGCAACGGTCCAAACACCGCGATCGTCGTTGATTCGGTGACCGATGGCTGCCCGATCACTTCGAGCGAAGAGCTGCCAACGTCAAAGCCAAGTCCGCTCTCGCCGCCGACAGTCAAAAGCCCACCGGGAATCACCACCATATCGGCTGGCTGCAGACCAGAAATCCCGCCAACAATGTTGTCGGCCACCGTATTGATGCTGTTCTTAATCAGTACAGCCAGCTCATCGGCAGTAATGAATCGTTCGATCTCAATCGCCGAGTTGCCCGGCGTGACACCGGGGTTGGGGCCATCGATGCGATCGATCTCGAGCGTGATTGGAGCATCGCCATCGTTCGGAGTGATCACGATCGTATCGCCATCGGTGGCGGGGCGGCTCAATCCAATCAAATTCAATTGGCCCGTTCCGACCGCAGCGGATCCATCGACAGGCAAGTCGAGGTACACCGTCACATTGTCGCCGGCAATCGTCGGAGTCAGGCCCAAACCTGCCCGCTCGACCGCATCGCGAATCGCCACAGCGTATTCCGCTGCCGTATTCAGACCGATCAAGGAGACAACTTGATTGGTTCGATTGGTCAGACCGCCACCGGTGTCAAACTCGAAGGTCACCGATCGCTGGCCGTTGTTGACCAGGAACGTGTCGCCATCGGCAATTCCGCCAACACCGGCACCCGACACCGGTACCTGCAGCGCCAAGGTTCTTGCTGGTTGTAGCAGCCCACTGGCCATCGCATTGACCCGAGTTCCTGCTTCGGCACCGATCACAACTCGATCGGCGAGCACTCGAACGTCAACGTCGAGCCTTCCGGTATCGACCACCGATTGAATCGCCGCCGCCATCGTGTTGACGACCTCTTGCAGGTAGACTGCTAGATCGGCTGGATTGGTTGGCGTCGCACGCTCGGGCAATTCCACCGGAACGGTGCCGGGCAGCGTCGTGTCACCTCGATTGAACTCAAAGATGGTGATGGGATTGCTCCCATCGTTGATCTGGAAGGTATCACCGTCGGATAGGCCTCCTGCATTCGTTCCCTGCTGTGGAACGATCAACGCAATTGTCTCGGGTGTCAGCAGCGAGTAGCCCTCTTCAAACTCGAAGACAACCTTGCCACCGTTGGCGTCGACGATCGAAATCTGATCACCGTCGCTGACCTGGCTTGGATCGGGCGCGATCGCCACCAGGCGGTCTCGATTGTTCATCTGGATTCGGTAGGAGCGATCGCTCCTCCAGATCCCCGCCAGCGGCCTCAAGGTGATCACACCGCGGGTCTCGTCATAACTGAAGGTGTAGTCGATACCTTCTTCCAGCAGACGATCATTCTCGAACAGCGCTAGATTCGCACCCGGGGTCCGCAGCCCGTCGATCGGCGAAACCACGACGGTTGAATCATCGATTCCCGAGCCCACGAACGGATCGGAAGCATCACCCAAGTCTTGCACGAGGATACGGAATTCAGAGAACACACCAGAGTTGCGATTGACGAAGCTCACCGAGGGGTCGTCGTCGGTCCTGCCGAAGTCATTATCGAGCGGCCATTCCAGCGAAACGATTGGACCGACAAAATCGGCGCGGTCCAAAGCACCACGATCCTTGAAGACGTTGGCCCCGATGCCTCCGGGAGGCGCCATGGTCGGCTCGTCGGCACGCAGCTGACCTGAATGATCTCGTCGCGGTGAGAAGATCGATGGTGAGGGAATGCCGACAAGATCGTAGATCGCCTCGAGATTGACATTGGGATCGATCGAGTCGACGGCGCTGTCGATGATGGCGGCATTGGCGGCCGGCGTGAAGCGTCCTGCCGCACCATCTTCCAACAAGTCATCCCCAATTAAGGTGATGAAGTTCCCCGGCGACTGACCCGGAGTTCCAGGCTGACGGACCACAATATTGAAGTCCGAATTGCCGCCGGCAACGTTGCTCGGGCCGGTCCGCAGGTCGGTCGACAGACTTCCGTCCAAGGCCGGGTTTCGGTTGATCACGTTGACGCCGGGGATGACCCACCAAGAGATATCCGAGCGAATTTGCGTGTTGCGTTCCTCGTCATATTGATAGGCGTTGCCGGTGGCCACGACCTGTCCCTTCTTGACGCTCAAATCCTGATTCAATTCATCGATTCGACCGCCGAAACCAAACACGCTCGATTCTTCCTGGACGATGCTCTGATGGGCATTGACGACCACGTTGTCCAAGATCGCAGCGCTCGCGCCGCTGGAGATCAGGATCCCGTTTTCGATCAGCACCTGATCCGATTCAGTCGCGTATTCACCGTTGAGCAAATCGCCGTTGGCATCTCGTGCATTGTCGGGCCCAAGTTTGAGGCCTGCCGCACGTGCTTCAGGACTCAGCTCGATCTTGGCTGCGTTCTCAATCAGCACGTAAATTTCGGTCGTGCCTCGAGAATCAGTGAACGTTCCGTCCGGCACGATATCAAGGTCGTCTCCGCTCTCACGTCGGTCATGCCCGAATCCCGTCGTGAAGTCAAAACTACCGAAAATCGAAAATGGGAAACCGGTCGTGCGGATGAAGTTCTCGATGCCAACATTGTCCCCGTAGGACCCACCAAGCGCCTGAGCCCGAACGCGGGTGACCGGGCCATCACGCCCGTCCGGACCGTTGCCCACTTCGTGGTTCGGCAGGGCGGGATTGTTGAGGTAACCATTGATCGCGTGGGCAGTGGCTCTGAGAATATCGGGAACCCGTTGGCCACCCGAGATGCCAATGCTCGCATCTTGCAGGATCGGGATGTTGATATTTCCGTTGGGTAGCACGATCCGATTGACACCATTGGTGTATTCAAACGTGACACGGTTGCCGTCGGCGTTGACACCGGCGTAGGCGTCGCCGGCACGCGTCGGGATCAGGTAATCCGGAATCTGCGAGATCGTGAACGTCGTTCCGATCAGACTTCTTGCACCATTGGGACCTCCATCCACGGTCGTACCATTGATGTTTCCGCTGGTGACTTCGGCACCGAACGGAGTCAACGGATGGCTGTCCAGTGACAAGGTGAAGGAGCGAGGCGCGAGCACCTCAATTGCGATGTCGTAATCGCCGGTTTCGCCCGTGCCTTCGGTGCGACCAGAGAGGTTGTTCGGATCGTAACTCTCGTTGCCGGCGGAGCTAACCGCGACATAGTAGGTGCCGCTCGAGAGTGCCGTGAAATCGACGAACGGATCGAACGCGTTGCCGCCATCGGCCACGGGGTTAGCGACCGTCGACGTGTGCTCTAAATAAGTTGGCGCGACGCCATCCGTATTGACCGTCACCGGCAATCCGCCGGCAAAACCTAGCACTTGGGCAGCGCCCTCGGCATTGAGAATCCGGACCGACGTATCGGGTCGAGCCCCCGGACCGGTGACCACGACGCCCGCGGCGTGGGCGACCCCTGCGGGACGTCTGACCGTCAAGACATTTCCAGTGGTGCCGATGCCGGTGACCGTCATCGTCTCGCCCTCGACATCGATGTCAAATGGAACCGTCGTGTCGAAGGAAGAGAGATCCGTCACCGAAATGGTGGTCGTGGCGTCATCGATCGCGTTCAACAGGGTTGTCCTGCCTAGGTCCGTATCGATATCCACAATCAAGCGGTCACCCACGGCCAGCTCGACCTTAAAGAAATCGACATCCTGATCTTGCGGCAGCAGGCCGACGTGATCGCCGATCGTACCGCTGGCGACGTAGGCTCCGCGGTGACTGACCTCCAGCTTCGTGTCCACCGCATTGGCGATGGTATCGTTCGGTTCCGCAGTCGGCAGTTCGACCGCCGGTGACAGTGAGCCGTCAATCAGCAACGCCCCTTCGGTCCCATCGGAGCCGCGAATCGTGTTGTTGACAATCTTCGCCAGCGGTTGAGGAGCTTCGGCGATTGGCACCGCCGGGGCCGGACCGTTGTTTGTTTGCCCGGTCACGAAATCATAGAACGAGATCGGCAAGAACGGGCTGTACTCGGGGGCGTAACCGACACTCAGCTGAGGCAGTTGCGTTGACTTCTGGAACGACACGGCCGAGTAAATCGCCGTCACACCCTCGAGATAAATCGCTGGGTTGCTGAAGTCAAGGAACGGTCCACCAACTCGAAATCCGACCAGATCCTGATCGATCGACTGGAAGTCCGGCCCAACCGGATTGGTGATGGATGGTCCGAGCGTGGGGCGGACCAGTTCCACCATTCCATTGGTGACCAGGATGCTGCCTTGGATCGATTCGTAAATCGCCATCATCAATTCGTGTGCCGTGTAACCGACGTCTCGAATGGGCGAGGGATTGCTGGGGTTGTAGGTAGGGCCTCCGCCGAGCCGATAGTAGATCGGCACGTGTCCATCGATCCAACCGTCACCACCGGCCACACCACTACCACCCAGAGGCACCGGTGAACCGCTGATGTCCTCGAATTCGAACACCACGCGAGTGCCACCGGCATCGATCGCCATGATGAAACCGTCGGGGACCAGAATGTCTCCGCGCGAACCGAGTAGCGTGGTGCCGCTAGCGTAGGTAAACGGATTCCCATTCCACTCGATGATGAATGGCCGTGTCTCGCCATCGACCTTGATGCCGGTATAACCCGCTTGGTCGATGATGTTGTTCTGCGCCACCAGACCGGGCGCCAGACCACCTTCGACCGAATTGTTCAACCTTGGCAGGTTCAATACGGCTCCCAGCGGCGAATTGCCAACGGGCGGCAACTGCAGGAAGTCGTTGCCAATCGGTAACCCAACCGTCTCCGGAGTAAAGACGTCCTCGGGATCGACGCCACGCTTTCCTGGATCGCTCCAAATCCCGATCGCGTGGACCTCGGTGATCGTGTTGTTCTCGACAATCACCTGGCCCTGGGTACGCAGTGTATTCGTATCGCCGACACCATCGTGGTAGATCGCCGACAAGATGACCGTTCCATTGGGACCCATCGGCAGCGGCGTTCCAGCCGGCGGAGCATCCGAGGCACCTGCGACGGCCGCGAAGTTACCGACCGCCGATCCGACGATCGCGACACGCGCGTCGGTCGGAGGATTTTGAGGGTTGGACGGATTGCTGAAATCAAATTCACCCGACGCCGTCGATGCCCGCAGATTGAGGCTGCCTTGTACCACACCCGAGTTGAGGACCTCAATCATCTGACGCGCCACTTCGGCGGCCGAGTCACTCGGCGTGAAGGGGATGCGGATGTTTCCAAAGGTGACATTCGAATCGGTGCTGAATTCAAATATGTTCGAGCGGCTGCCGTCGCCAAGCACAAAGGTATCGCCGTCGCTGATTTGATCCCCCGCAGGAGCAAGCAGCGTGAGCTGATCACCGTGACGATCATTGGTATCGAACGAGTCGAATAACTCGACGCCTGTTTCTCTCGCATCGAAGATCGCGTGATCGGGAAGGCCTCGGATCGCCGCGACCACCGCGCTGACCACCGAGTTGAATCCACCGCTTTGCGGACTGTTTCGCGAATAGACCACGGGGATCGCGGCCGGATCGACTTGCGCCGGATCTCGCAGCGCCGGCTCAAATGGTTGGAACTGGAACGTCAACGTCTCATCGAGGCCAGTCGTCAGATTCAAAGCGTCGATCGTGAACGTTTCGTAGCGGACAATGCCACGGCCGGCAGGGAAGCTGAGATAGATCGGGTCACTCAACAGTGGATCGGCCGCGAGCACCCGTTCCACGATCACGCCGCCAACAATCGGCTGGCTGTAGTCCGTCCCCGGCCGAATCTCTAGCTGGTACTCGCCAGGCGCACCACCGAACGACGGCGTGAAGTTGGCGCTACCAGTCTGTGCACCGGTGATTCGCTCACCCCGTTCCGCGAAGCCCACGAGGAAGTTGTCAAGGTACAAGCCCTCGGCCAAAGTGTCTGTGAGATCCGTGTTGTAAACGAACTCGACCACGATTCCGGAATCACCCGCGAAACGGTCGAGCGGGATGATCGCTTGTTGCCAGCTGAGCGTGCCGGTCGCGGCATTCAGATTGGCGTTGAGCGGCCGGGCGGTCGGCTGTTCGTTACTACGCGCTTGGACGACGACACTATCGCCATCAGCCGCATCGAGGAAGTAGTCAAAGTAGAACTTCGGCAGATCGGCGGCCGAATACCCGGTCAAGTCAAACGGATTGGATTCCAGAAGGCCGACCGCTTCACTGCGGTCGAAACGAATCGACTCATTGCCCTGCGGGTTGTTACCCAGCAACGCTTCGATCGCACCAGCCGCATTGAGCCGGGCGCCTGACACCGATGTTCCGGCCAGGTTCGCAAGCACGTCCCCACCGTTCATGACGGCCGACTTGAGATCGATCACATTGGCCGACGGAGCCAGTCCTGCCAGCAGGGCGACGACGCCGGCGACATGTGGCGATGCCATCGACGTGCCACTATTGAGGCCGTAACCGCCACCCAGCGTGGTGCTCAGGGTGTCCTCGCCAGGGGCCGCGATGTCGACGCCCGCCGCACCGAAGTTGGAGAAGAAAGACAACTGGTCGAAATGGTTCGTTGACGCAACCGAGATGATCCCATCCAGATCAAAATTGGAGGGGAAGTGCGGGAAGAAGTCGTTGTTCGATCCGTTATTACCGGCAGCCGCCACAAACGGGACGCCGACGTCGATGCTCGCCTGAATGGCGTTCTGCAAGGCAAAACTCGGCCCCCCGCCGCCGTAACTGTTGTTGCTGACCACGATGTTGATGCCGTAAGTCGTCTTCATCGTGACGATGTAGTCGAGCGCCTCGATGACCGCCGTGTTGGGGATCAAAGAGTTGGCGTCGCCAACCTTCAACGACATGATCTGGGAATTCCAGTTGATTCCGGTGATGCCGATCCCATTGTTGCCAACCGCGGCGGTGGTACCGGCCACGTGTGTGCCGTGACCGTCGTTATCGAACGGGTCCGTATCTCCTTCACCCGGATCGATCCCGTAAATGTCATCGACGTAACCGTTGCCATCGTTGTCGATGCCATCGCCGGCAATCTCGCCCGGGTTGATCCACATGTTGGATGCCAGGTCCGGATGGGTGTAGTCCACTCCAGAGTCCAAGATGGCAATCACGGTTTGTGAAGACCCTGTGAACGTGTCCCAAGCCTCCGGCGCGTCGATGTCAGCATCG
Source organism: Pirellulaceae bacterium (assembly GCA_963704055.1). GTDB lineage: Bacteria > Planctomycetota > Planctomycetia > Pirellulales > Pirellulaceae > Rubripirellula. Next base: position 336,344 of record CAVPGW010000003.1, read on the forward strand.
AAACGACCTCCCGTCTGCCCCGTGTTGTCGAGTTGCCACATCGACGGATACAACAGATCGTCCGGAGTGTTGTCGAATTCGTGCTTGTAGTTGGGCTCGGCGTATGCGATCTCTGGCAACTCATTGAGTTCATCGATCAGCGCAAGAACATCGGTCCCTTGCGGTGTGCTGACGACAATCGCGTCGATCGAATTGAATTCTTGGACAACCACGAGTCCGCGCTGTTGCAGGATGCTGCCACGCGTGAATTCAAGCACGTCGGGGCTGAATTCAAGGATGACCCGGCTATCGGCCAATTCATCAATCGGGTCTGGAGCGGTCGAACCAGGTCCCTCCGAATCGGGATCAAAAGGATTGCTCACGTCCAGAGGATTGATGCCTCCGGACAAGTCCGGAGCGGCCGTCGACAGAGAGCCGGTCCCGGTCCCTGCCCCCGCAGACTGAATCTCAAGCGAAGCCGCTCGCTGATGTCCCGGATCGGTGCTGCGATCGGTGGTCACCGCCCAGCCTGCCGTCGTGCGTTGCGATAAACTCACGATTGACCGGAGCATCGGCCGTCGATCCGCCAATCACTTCGATATGGTCATCGAAGATCCGCACTCCGGACTCAATCGGCGTGCGACGAACTCGGGTATTGGAAACCAGCTCCTGAGGAACTCGACCACTTTCGGTCACGGCGATGAAGTAACTGCCCGCCGGGAGCGCCACCGGACCAATGAATGGGTCGGCCTCGCTGATCGATCCGCGTAGCAACAGTTCACCAATCTGCTGAGTCCCAGCTTCATTGGAAAGGTCATCCAAAACGTTACTGCTCTCACCAAACAGGATCAGCGTGGCGCTATTCGGATTGCTCGTCGGCGAGTAGAAGACGCTGAGGTTGGTGTCAGGTCGATCAAATCCGGCAGCGTAGTCGATGTCGAAAGTCGTCGAACGCTGCAAGTTGGAGAGCGATCCATCACGATCGATATCGAGCTGATAGAAGTCGATGTCGGAGCCGGCTGACAATGCACCACCGACGCTGATCGTGCCGGTCTTGGAATCGATCAAGTCACCCAGATTCTGCGGGCGATTGCTGAGCGCATCGCGGCCGAAGAGTCCCAGTGGCGCGTAGAAGCCGCCATTGATGTCATCGTTGTTGGCGTAGATGTTCGTCGGGTAGCGAGGTTCACCCTCGGTGTTGAAACCGCCGGGGATCGGACTCTGGAATCCCAGCAGATCGGAAGGATCAGCCGCTTCGTTTTCCTGGGCTTCACCAAGGAGTGGCGAGCTACCGGGCAACCCTTGGACATGAATACCGTGGTTGGCGTAGCGGATGTCGGCGAATCGCACCACGCTGCCGGGAAACTCCTGTGATTCCTGCAGCCTCAGTTGCAGCGTGTAGGCTCCGCTGGTTGCTCCACCAGCGACGTCGTCCGGATCGGTCGAGGCCGCTCGAACGCGAACGTAGTAATCGCTACGCGTTCCCGTCACACCCGGAAGGATGATTCTCAGACCAGCATCGCGAAGGTTGGTCGATCCGACATCATAGTACTCGCCGTTTGCCCATCGCTCGGTCATCGGATCGTCCGCATCGCCCAAGCTGCCGACCGAAAGCTGCGAGCCAAAGACATCCAACAGCGATGGATCATCCAATTCCGCGAAGCTGTTGTCGGAACGAGCGATCACGCGACCGGCATCATCGATCACCTCGATCACCGCATCCAAACCCAAAGACGTTCGGTCCACATCGACCCACACCTGCGTACCGGCCACCGCCGTAAACGCATAGGTGTCGATGTCGCCGGCAGCACTGATGAACCCCTGCACCTCGAAACCGAGTCGCACCAAATCGTCGCTGGCATTCAAACGCTCTGCCAAATCACCGAGGATCTGGGCATTGTTGATCGTCGAATTGAGTCCGGGAGGCGCGGCCGTCGGCAATTCCTGCTCCAGGACGACCGCCGTATTGCGATCATTGCTCAGCCCATCCAGGAACAGACTGCGCCAATCGTTGCTCGCAGGACGGCTCCCAAAGCTGTCGCCGTTGGTGTCGTTCTGTGCCGTTCCGTCGATCTTTCGTCCCGCACCGACCGAGTCATCCTTGAGGCTGGTCAGCACAACCGGCGCACCGGGTAGTCCGAGCACGTGAAGGGTGCCACCGATGCGGTCAGCAATATCACCGGTCGATCCAGAGACGGTGATCCCGGTACCCGCGGTCGCGCTGTTTGGCGTGCCCCGCCCGGTGAACTTCACAACCAGACTCTCGTCAGGCCGGCTCTTCAAGGTCAAAGCGCCGCCGGAAACCTGGTTGCCAACAATCACGGAGTCGAACAGGACGTGGGCGATATCGGTGTCGTCCCAGACGCTGCCGGAAGTCAGTTCACCACCGCGGATTCGCATGCCGTTGAGCTGGCGTTCACCGTCCACGTCACCGGCCACGCTCTCGGTCGTGTTCCGACGCACGAGCGGACCATCGTTATCGTCCAAGCCGACAACCAAATCGATGTCACCAGTCTGGCGGCCAGCATCGACAACCAAGCTGTCGTTAAACGACGCTAAATCGATATCAATGATCGTGCCGTGGTTATCCACGAACTCATTGCCAACGATGACCGGCTGAGTGTAGCGGGCGTAGATGGTTGCCGGCGTGATGGCAAGCCGGCCATTTCGACCAACCGGTCCAGAGCCATCCTGCCCATTGTCGTTGAACTCGAATCGGCTGTTGGTCACGCGCACCGTCGCTTGCTGCAACTCCAATGCCGCGAAGCCGCGGCTTTGCCCACCTTCGATCAGGCTCACACCGCCGCCGTACGCGACGAGCGAATGATCCAAGCTCACGTTGGCGGTCGGCCCGGCGTAGATGCCCGCCCAGTCGCCACGCGTTGGCACGGCTCCGCCACCGGGAACGTCTTGATCGTTGTTGGTATCGAACGAACCACCGGCACCGAAACGATCATCCAGGGCACTGGTGAAGACAACAGGCTTGCCGGCGGTCCCTTCGGCAAGCAATTGCGAGCCATGGTCGAGTTCCAATCGGGCACCGCGGAATTTCACCACCGAGTTGGGATCAATCACCAATGAACCGTCGAGTCGACCGCGGATCCCTTCGCGAGTCAGATCAAGCACCGCACCACCGGTGACCGAACCATTATCGGCGTAAGTTGTGTCGGAGCGATTCAACTGGGCCACCAACCGATACTGCCCATCGGCCGGATCAAGTCGGTACAACCGACGCGTGGCATAGACGGAGTCCGATGCGATCGTCGGCAGGTTGAGCAGCTGAACCTGGCGGGACGCAGCGGTCGTGGTGACCACGGGAGTTGGATCGCTTGCCAAGGACTCAAATCCGGAGGCATCCACGAACGCGATCCGGTACTGCAAACCGCCGATCGGCAGCGATCCGCCACCAGTCGTTTGCACGCCGGCTCTCGACAAGTCGGGTTTGAAACCGTCCTGAATCGGCCCACCTGGTTGGCCGGCGATCACAATGTTCTCGGCGATATAATGCACGATGTCCACGTCGTCGATCCGCGCGGCGACCGTGATCTGACGTGCTGGTTGATTGGCGCCCTGTTCAGTGCGGATGAACAGCCCGTTGATACTGTTCCCCGTCACCATGTTCTGCCGCACGTCGGGACCCACTCGCAAGTAATCTGCGGTGAAGGCTCCCGCCTGCTGGAACTTCGGTTCCTGGAACCGTGTTTCCAAGAAAGCATTTGGCGAAGCGCTGCATCGCCGCGCTCGCATTGTCGGTCAACCTGTTGAAGGTCACCGTCGGTCGCATGTCGACCATCTGGATGGCGTTGACGGTTTGCTGAACCGAATTGATCAGGATGTTGCTGCCGCCGCCGAAGCGAATGTCGGCGTGGTTGACGACCTGCAAGAAGATGCCTTCGTCTTCCAGATTGAAACGCCCATCGGCGTCGTCGAAATCGCGTCGGAAGATCAAGCCGCCCCAATTGCCGTCGGAAGCGGCTGGACTGTTTCCAGAAGCGGCAGCATCGACGCTGCGGTCTCGCGTGCTGGTGAACACGACATTGCCCGAACTGCCAAGATCCTCAATCCCCGCGTCGCGCACCGGGGCACCCACGGGGCTTGGATCGGTAAGCCTCAGCAACCGAGGAACGCCAAGCACCTGCAACGCCCCTTCGCTGCGATCGGAAAGCAAATTGTTGCTGCCGACGCTGATGACCGAGGAACGCAACTTGAAGGCAGCCCCGGCGTCGATCATCGTGGTCACGCCCTTGGGAACGTCCATGTGTCGCCCATCAGCCAGGACGCCTCCGCCGATCTCCGAGATACCAATCTGGTAGGCAAAATTGTCAGCAGGCGTGCTGATGTCGTTGTCCTGGCCACCGTTGCCAACAATCCGAACGATGTCGCCCGGTAATGCCGAATCAAACGCGCTCGCCTGTGTTTGGCTGTCAATGTTGTTGAACGGCTGCGTCAGACTCCCGTCGGCTACCACACTTCCGAGCTTATCGACGAACAACGTTCGTCCCAACGCTTCGATCCCGGCAAAGTTGTTGCTAAATTCCAGCGAGCGTTCCCCGCTCAACATCAACTGCGTCCCGCCCGCGGGGCTCGCGAGCACGCCCAAATCCGCAAACACGGAATTGATCCGATTGCGAAGTGCCTGGGCGATGACGCTCGGGGGCGAGGCCGCCGCCGGCCCCGGGTTGTAAAACACCGCCACGTTGCCGGGGCTCGCGGAGCCGCCGGTGGGAACGAACTCGAATCGCCGGGACGTTCCGTCGGGAGCGGTAATCGTGAGCGTTTGGCGGGGAGCAATCCCAGCCCCATTGGACGTGACATCCAGGATTCTCTCCTGGGGGCGGGTTTGGAACCAGAAGTTCTTGACTCCGCCGGGCGTTCCGTCGAGATCGCCATCGAGTGCTGTACCCGGAACCCCCGTCCGGTCGGAATCCCGATCGCGAATCACGTCGGTCTTGCTAACCTGCGGCTCGAACTTGATCAACAACTCGTAGTCGCCTTGCGATCGACCACCAAATCCGCTGTCGGGTAACGACGGATCGTATTGATCATTACCGCTCGAAGCGACGCCGATGTAATAGATGCCGTTGGCTAGCTGCGCCGTCAGCAATGAATCACTGCTGAAGTAATCGTCGTTGCGGGTAATCGGTACGGTTCCACCGTTCGACAAGCGGATCGGAGCAAAACTGCTGAGCGACGTGCGGCTGATATCCGCGTCGGGACTCCCCTTGGTCTGCTCAAGCTCGAAAAGCGTGCTTGCGAAGGCGTCATCATTGATCGCGTCGATCACCTGACCGACGGTGACCGCCGTGACGTTTACACCACGACGGGGCAGATCCACTTGGACTGCGTTGGCGACCAGATCGCCGTTATCAGCAAAGACGCGATTGACATGTACCGCGGTGTCGCCGGCGGTACGGTCCGTCTGAATGAACTCGAGACGCGAGCGATTGCCCAAGTTACCGGGCAACTGCGACGACACGTTCACCGAAACGCCCGTTCCCAATCCAAAATCGGTCGTGGCGAAAGCCGACGTGTCTTGATAGAGCGTCAGGGCCGTGTTCAACAAACTCGAATCGCCCAATCGCTCCGCAAAAGACTCAACCGTCAAGGTTCCGAATGCGAGCCCTGGTTGCAGCGCGACTTCAAAACGATACAAGTCGACGTCGATGCTGTCCGGCCGATGAAGCAATTGGCCGTGCAGAATATCCTGGTCGCCAGGGAATATCGGTTCGGGGCCCGCCAATGCATTGGGAAGCGGATCCTGAATCTGTTGCGAGTCAATTTCCGGATTGATACTCTGCTGTTCCGAGGACTGCACAGGAAAGAACGGATCCAACGGCGCCACAAACGAGTCCGGATTGATGGTCCCGTTCAAGAAAGCTGGATCCAACGCCATCAGTGTCTGATAAGTGACTTCATCGTTCTGCTCCAATCCAAGCAGGAAGCCGATCCCGGCCATCGCCTTGCGAAAGAAGTCTTCGCCGTAACGAACGCCGTAGGTCGCCTGCCGGTCGAAGACCATCGCCGAGTCTTGGAACGCCGGATCGATTCTTAGCGTGGCATTGAGTTCACTGACACTGCGCAGTTCCGTTCCAGTCACCGGCATCAGCTCGTTGCTTGTGCCCAGCGCAAAGGTGATTCCCGAATTCTTGGTCTCTCGGAACTGAACGCCCAGATAGTTCGACCACAGCGAAAGCGCTTCGCGAACGCGACGCTGTTGAATGCTGGTGATGTTGTTCAATTGCGCGGGCAGCCCGGTGCCGGCACCGCCGGCAAAGATGCCCTGAAAGTTGTACTCGATCTCAGTCACCCCATCGGTGACGTCGGGACCGAACAATTCGTTGATCGCGCGAGCAAGGCCTGGACTCACGCCGGCGCGACCAGGGTCGGTCAGCGCGCCGGGAAGCTGCACGTTGTAGGTGCGCGGATCGATGGACTCTGAAACCACCAGGCTCGAGAGCAGAGCGTTGCCAACCTGACCGAAAACTCCAACGTCGGTCGCCGTCGTCAACGTATCCCCCGCGGCAAACATCTGCAGTGGCGTCGCGCCAATCAGCGATGCTGGCAACACCAAGCTACCGCCGGCACCCGAAATGCCGCCCTGTGCAAACACCACCGAGATCAGCGCATCGACGACCGTATCTGCCTCGGTCACGTCCTTGAGCTGCTGAACAGTCGGCAACTGGCCGCCAAAATCGTAGACAATGTCGGTCGAAATCGGATCGACGCCGACCGACAATCCGCCAGCTCCAGTGTCGACGAATCGGATCTGACGGTTGCCGACCGACTCTCCGAACACCTTGGAAACGAATTCAACCTCGAGATCGGCCGCGGCTCCCAGATTGCTGCTGACCCTCGGTACGATCGCAAGCTTCGTCGGCTCAATGATCAAATCGGTCGCGTCATCAACCGCCGTTCCAACGCGCAGCCGGAACGTTCCACCGCCCACAGGAACCCCGGGCAATTGATTGAGATCGTCTTGGAAAATCAACCTTGCTGTGTTGGTCGGCGCATCATAGATCACCCGCTCAGGGAAATAGAGCGTGTCATCGGTCGTTCGCACCGTCTCTTCGGTCAGCAACAGTTGATAGAATCGCGGATTCTCGGCCGACCTTTCCGTGGGCAAACCAGTGGCCGGATCATTCTCAACGAACAATTCATCGTCGTTGAAGTAAATCAGAATCTCATCGCGACGCTGATGCAGGACGCCGTCGATCCTGACCACAGGCTGCGGGACAAAGGCCTCGATCTGGGCACCGAGCCGCAATTCGAATTCGACACGCTCGGCGCCGGTCACACCGCTACGGGGAACCAGGAATTCGCGGTCTTGGTTACGCAGTCCGATGATGCCACGACCTGGGTCATCGAAGCCGTAGACGTCAATTCGATAGCGATCATCGGGCAGGGTTTCGGCAAACCGCACGACCACTTCATTGTCGCGTGACTCACCCAAAGTCACCGAACCGGGAACGATATTCACGTCGTCGACGGTGTCAAACACGCCGTCCAAACCACTCCGCGTGATTTGAATTCCCTCGAAAGTCGACGGGTCGATCTGCTGATTCTCGTCAAAACGAAACGTCAATACGCGCGGAGCGGTATCGAGATTTGTGCCTTGGACGATCAGCTCACCCTCATTGGGCTGGATGCCAATCAACTGCGGGCCAGCCAAAAGCTGTCTCGACTCGAGCGTCTCGAGAATGTGCTGACGTCGCTTCTTGCGCGTCGATCGTTTTGTGAACGATCGATCGGAACGAGTGGAGCGAGAACCGTCAGAGTTGGACGTCGAGGAGTTATTTCGCTTACGCGAGGTCATAGACCGAACCTTCCAGGCGATGTCAGCCTTACCTGGGAATCCATTGGTAAAGATGACAGTGAGATGGTTGTAGTTGGGTGTCAGCCGAAACGAACGGTGGAACGTTCGGCGGGAAATAGGCCATTAATGACGAGTGATGTCACAGAATCCCCACATCGATGGAGAGATCCGAAACACAGTCGCCGAGTATAGTTGGGCCCAAAAAACCCGCAAACAATTGCCACTTTGGTTCCTCTCGACATGAACGAGATCGAGCAAAATCGACTGGTCGTAGCGACAATGCAGGCGATTCGGCCGAACAAGCCTTCCCCCCCGATCCCTCACCTGGGGGCTTTCAAGTCAGCGAAATCCGCATATACGCGTGGATCTTTGGACGATTGGGACCGAGGAAAGTTCCCCTATCCCATGGGGCCTTGCAGCTTTTCAGGTTCATTCTTGCAGCGGTTTGCGAACCTGGAATCACTCTCCCTCTGGGCGTTGGTATCTGCCTAAGTATTCGGTGAGAGAAAACTCCGGGGGGTGAGTTTCACGCTCTTAGCTGCGGAGCAGCGGCGGCAGATAGCCTGGGGTGAAACGAGCCGAGCGACAGCGAGCGTTCGTGAAACCCCAGGTACCAAGCCAACGAGAGAGAGTTCGAGCCGCGGCGATTCGGCGGCTACGCCGCCAAATCGCCGCGGCTCGAAAGGAGTGGATTGTTCGTGAACCTGGGGCTACGGCTTGCTCGCTCGAGGCTCGCAACCCTTGCCCCAGGCTAGAATCTGCCACTGCTCCGCAGTTATCGCACGCAATCATGAACATTGCCTTGGACCAAACTTGTGTAGATTCCAATGCCCGGAGGGCGGGTGTCGCAAGTCACGCTAAGCCAACGACTTAAGAGCTGCACGACCTCCCATGGGGTCAGCCAATTGGCCAAATCAAGAGGGCGATCACCCGCATTCAATCGCCAAAATCGTCATCCTCGTCGTCGCGATCGGGGTGCAGGGGGTCGTCAGGATCAAAGAATAAATCGGCCAGACCAAGGGGAACGGCGTCGCCGCCGAGCGTCCGCCGACGTCGCTGTGCCAGCTGCTCCAGATCAACGGCATCCTCGCCCAGGCATTTCTCCAACGCCTCCTGCCAGGCCAGATCACGGCTGATCGGGTGGGTGCTGTCTTGGAACATGCGTTTGATCGCGTAACGCAGCAGATTGATCCCATCACGGGGCGAAAAATCGAGCTTCAGCTCGTGTGAATGCTGCAGGAACTCAACCGTCATGGCCAGCATCTCCGGCTCGGCGAACGGCAGATGGTATTGCAGGATCGCCATCTCGTCCTGCTTGTTGGGGAATCCGACCGCTAAAGTTGGTTGCAGCCGGCTGAGAATGTAGTCGGGAACCTCGAAAGTCGACTCATCCTGGTTCATCGTCACCGCCGCCCGAAACTCGCTGGCCGCCGGGATGGTGATGCCCGCCACGATCGATTCCACCAGACGGCGGCCGTCAAACAGCGGGGCCAACGACGCCCAGGACTTTTCGTTCATCCGGTTGCCTTCGTCCAGCAAACAGACGCCGCCTTGGATCATGGCCGAAACCAACGGCGAGGCATGGTACGAAATCTCGCCCCCCTGGCTCAGCACCGGCGTGATCAACAGATCCTCTGGACGCGTGTCGGCAGTGCATTGATAAATGTACAGGGGCCGCTGTTGAGCTTGTGCGGCGGCAATCGCAAGTTGAGTTTTTCCGACCCCGGGAGAACCAACCAAGCGTGGCGTCAGGGGCAAATCAGCGTCGTCGATCTTGATCCAACAGGCCAGCAACTGCATCAGGATCTCTTGCTGTCCGATCCACTGCCCGGGCGTCACGTACGGCTGAGAGAGCTTCAAACAGACGCCGTCGACCTCGACAATGCGTGCTGGGCTAGCGGATCCGGGCTTGTCCCAACGCGATTGATCTGGGCTGCTTGGGTCGCGGTCAGGCGATCTCGATTGGGTCATCCCTGTAAACTCATTTCGCTGTTGTCGCCCGCATCGCCGGCATGAGGCCCGCTGTCATCAGCCCCGCCCGCGACATTCGATTCTGCATCGACACGGTCTTGTGGCCCCGGATCGTCACCGGCAAACGCGCTGGCCTCTTTTGCTGTCCCACCTTGAGCCAACTCGTTTGTTCTCCTGTTCAACCGCCGCCACGATCGCATCGATGTATTTGTGGATCGAATGATCGCCGAAATGGTCAATCTTCAAGCGGCGCAATCCACGCAGGAACCCCTTCCAGCGGTCGCGGCGTTTGCCGATGTGACTGAGTTGGCCGATCTTCCCATCGCGATTCAGGTAGACCTCGCTGCCACAATGCCGATAACCCAACCAGACCGGCGGGACACGCGTCACAATGTCGTTATTGTTGACGTATCGATAGTGATCCAGTTTGACGAAGTTGATGTACCGCTTGTCACCCACTCGCGGGCTGCCATAGGAAAAGAGTTGCTCGGGATTGCTCTCGATGTGTGACAAAAAACACCGACCGGCACAAATCGTCGCCATCGCACCACCGAGTGAATGGCCGCAGAACCAGAGTGGTTGCTCGTTGCTAATCAGGGCGGTTTCAAGCATCGGCCACAGGTCGTCCACTTCGGTTTTGAAGCCGCGGTGGACTTTACCGGCGGTTTCGGCCAACACGCTGGCCGCATTGGCATCGGCGCGAATATCGTTCCATTCATTCGGTTCGGTGCCACGACAGGCGATGACACAGTCGTGGTCATTGCGGAACCGATAAGCCTGAGAGCCATCGCGGTTGTAGAAAGTCACGTCCGGAAGACCGATGATCTGACAGGCGCGTCGCGCTTCGTCTTCATCGTTGTACGAGATCATGGAGAGTTCGGCGAACAGCAACGATCGCTGCAAGAACGTCAACTCACGAATCGGCCCGCTGAGCTTGGAATGAATGACAAGTGGAACTTCACCGGGATCTTGAACGGTGTCCACGGCGTTGATTGCTTTTTCCAACATCACAAATCAGTCCTTCAATTAAACTCAAAACCGTTCAAGTTTCGTTTAACGGCAAGCCGCAGGCGACTTCGTATGCCCTTCGCAGTCGCCTGCGGCTTGCCGTTAAACAATCTCGCCCAATCGATGCTGAAATCCGAACAGTACTGCGTTTGAACCAGTCGATTTATCCATCATTCAACAAGTCTGTCCTCGAAAAATCAATCGCTGCTAAGGGTCGGCGGTGAACGTTGCCTTGGTCGGCGGCGCCGGCCGCAACTTCTCGCCCGCTTTCGGATGTCCCCCATCGACGTCAATTTGAATCGTCAGGTGTCGCCGCCAATTCTCGTCATCCGGTGCGGGGAAATCGCTGCGGAAGTGCACGCCCCGAGATTCGTTTCGAGCGAATGCGGCATCCACCATGCAGGCAGCAGTCAGCAGCAGGTTTTGAAGCTCCCAACCTTCTACGGTATTGAATTGATGAGGCATCACATAGGCGGCAAAGGATCGAATCGAGTCCGCCGCTTCTCGCAATCCCTCAGCCCTCCGCTCCACACCCGCCAATCGTCCCATCAAGCTTTTCAGCGAGACCCGGACGTCGGCAACGTCAAAGAACTCGCTGCTGACACGGACAGGGTGCTGGATCGGCAGTGCCACTAACTTGCTGCGTGCTTCGGCCGCCGCCCGCGAGGCCGCCTCGCCGGCATGCGCGCCGTAGACCAGACCCTCCAGCAAGCTATTGCTGGCGAGTCGATTGGCGCCATGCAAACCACTGCTGGTGACTTCACCGGCAGCCCACAAGCCCGGCATGCTGCTCCGGCCCTGACGATCGACCGTCACGCCGCCGACCATGTAATGCGCACCCGGTCGAACCGGAATTCGGTCGCTGGTGATGTCGAGACCGAAATTCGCACACGCTTCGGCAATCCCAGGAAACCGGCTTCGCACATGCTCGGCGTTCAAATGGGACAAATCCAAATAGACGTTCGAGTGCTTGGTCAATTCCATCTGGCGAATGATCGATTGGCTGACCACGTCGCGCGGAGCGAGTTCGGCGCGCTGGTCGTATTCGGGCATGAACCGGTCGCCGTTGCAATCGACCAAATGCGCGCCCTCGCCGCGCAACGCTTCGGTGATCAACGAGCGCGAGGAACCCGCAATGTACAACACGGTGGGATGAAACTGGATGAACTCCATATCGCGAAGCTCCGCGCCGGCACGATACGCGAGGGATGATCCGTCGCCGGTCGCCACCGACGGATTGGTCGACTCACGAAAAACTTGCCCCGCTCCGCCGGTGCACAAGATCGTCTCTTTCGCCCAGACCATGATCGGTTGCTGATGGTCGTTCACGATCACGGCGCCCCGACAACGCCCTTCGTAGGTCAGCAAGTCGACCGTGAACGCATTCTCCCAGATGTCAATGTTTGGCATCTCGCGAGTTCGCTTGATGACTGCCCGCATGATCTCTTGGCCGGTCGCGTCGCCACGTGCATGAACGATTCGTTCACGACTGTGTCCCCCTTCGCGCCCCAACGCAAGCTCGCCTTGGCTGTGATCGAACTGTGTTCCCCAGCGAACCAATTCTTCGATCCGGCGGGGCCCCTCGCGGATCACCATGTCGACGATTTCGCGGTCGCACAAATTGCCTCCCGCGGCCAAAGTGTCCTCCACATGCGACTCGAAACAGTCGTCGGGATCGACCACACCGGCAATGCCACCTTGGGCATAGTTGCTGTTGGATTCGCGAAGATGATCCTTTGTGACCACCAGCACCGATTGATTCGACTCGACGGCGTTGGCAGCTCGCAGCCCGGCCAGCCCACCCCCGATCACCAAAATATCGGCGAATCGGTGCAACGCCTTCCCAGAATCAAAGGGCAGCAAGTAGCGAGGAGTCATCATCGAATATCATTCCCGGTGGCGCATCGCGAGGCCGCCAGCGCTTCCCTCAACGCTCGCGAAACGTCTGCATATCGACAGTCCTTCGTTATACCGGATACGCTGGTACCCCATGAGCACGCCAACTTCTCGCAACGCCACCTCGACCGATTCTTTCGTCGACGTGGCGGACAACGCCGCAACGGACAGTCCCGAGGTAACCGGGGGCCAGTCGGGACAGAAAACAGCCCCTTCGATGGATCCGGCGCTGACGACGATCCAGCCAGGGGGCGGGATCGTGATGTCAATCGAACTGGCCTGGGGCACCCTGCGGAGAGCCTACTTGAACCGATTTCGCCGCGGATTCGTCGAGCGGATGGAGATCACACGTCAAGGAACTCGCGGCACAATCCCGTTTGTGCCAGTCGATCCACGCGACATCAAGTATTACCGCAACCAAGACACACATTGGTGGGCCGAAGCGGATGATCCCTTCAGATGGCGTGATTCGCTGCCGTTTGTTCGCGCTGGTTTGGCCGAACTGGTGGTGATCGGCGGCGGTTTTCTCTGCTTGGCGTTGCTGGCCGGATTGTTTTGGTGGCCGCTGGCGGTGCCGCTGCTGGTGCTCGCTGGGCTGGTCGCCTGGTTTTTTCGCGACCCCACGCGGGAAATCCCCGGCGATATCGGCACAATCGTCTCACCCGCCGATGGAAAACTGGTGCAAATCGATCGGATCGATGACCCCGATCTCGGCTCCTGCGTGCAATTTGGGATCTTTCTTTCGATTTTCAATGTGCATGCGAACCGCGTCTCACTCCCCGGCCGCGTCGTTGCGGTGCGCTACAGACCCGGAAAGTTCCTCAACGCGCTTCGCCCAGAATCGGCCCAGGAGAATGAAAACCTGGATGTGATCCTCGCCGACACGGAATCTCCGGAACGGAATGTTTCGAATCCGACAAATTACGGGGCAATTCGCTCGCAGGATTGTATGCTGGGTTAGGCCCGGTGATGTGCTGGCCCGAGGCGAGATGTTTGGCATGATCAAACTCGGCTCGAGGACCGAGCTGATTGTTCCCGATAGTGAGTCGCTTGAGATCGTGGCCAAGATCGGTGACAAGATCTGCGCCGGCAGCACGATCCTGGGTCGGTACCGCCACCGATTAGGCAACCATACATCCGGCTCGCGTCCCGACGACAAACCATCTGACAATTCCGCGACCATATGAGCGAACTGAAACGCGGCCTGCTGCACCCTGACCCTGACCCTGTCCCTGACGTGGACGATGACATTGACGTGGACGATGACGTTGGTCTCGAAGTCGAAGATGCGGTCGAGACAGCGGACACCGGCGGCGACCCAAAAGTTCCTCGCTTACGACGCAAGAAGAAACGACGCAAACGCAGAAAACGTCGACTCAACCTGGCAGTGTTGCCCACGATGCTGACGCTCGGCAATGCCGTCTGCGGACTGGCCGCCATCGCGGTCGCGATGAGCGAGACGTGGCCAGACGAAACCAAACTCACAGCGGCCGGAATCCTGATTTTTGCCGGCATGCTCTTCGATGCCCTGGATGGTTCGGCCGCGCGAATGACCGGGCAAGAAAGTCAGTTCGGTGCCGAACTCGATAGTCTCTGCGATGCCATCACGTTTGGCACCGCGCCGGCAGCAATCGTCTGGCGAATCTGCGAGGGACAGACATTTACGCATCAGAAGATAAGCTGGGCCATCGGGGTCTTGTTCGCACTCTGCGTGCTCATGCGACTGGCACGCTTCAACGTGGAAACCAACGAAGAGGACACGCACGTAGGTTTTGAGGGACTGCCCAGCCCAGCCGCTGCCGGCACCATTGCCGCGTTTGCGATTGCGATGCCACACCTAACCGAATATGCAACCGATCCAGCCTACCCGGCCAGCATTCAATCGCTGGCAAAAATACTGGCTGCCGGTTCGCCGTATTTTATCCCAGCTTTGGCGGTCGCATTGGCTTACTTGATGGTGTCCAGATTCCAATACCCCCACGTCTTTCAGCAATGGCTTCGCGGGCGTCGTCCTCCTCACAAAATCGGGCAAGCTCTGTTTGTGGTGATCGGAGCACTCCTGCTCCACTGGCTGGCACTACCGATCGCGTTTTGCTACTACGCGTTTGCTTCCCCAGTCCGCACTTGGATTGGTCGCTGGCGAAAACGACAGAGCGAAACGGCTGCCACTTAGGTCGACTTTACCGGTCACCGAAGTACTACCGCTTCATGGTCGCCAAGCGGCAATGTATCTGGGGTGTAATAAATGGGCTGAAATCGCCTGCGGGCACCCACCCGATCGCACCTAAATAGCTGGCAAATCGCGACTTATCGCCGCAGTCAGCGGAGTGACGCGAGCTTGACGAGAGAGCGAAAAATGCGATCCTTAGGCGACCGTGATCCAGTCACCTGAGGTAATTCAATCGATGCACAGAATTTCGCCCGAGATCGACCGCCAGACCAAGCCTCATTCCAGCCCCTTTTACAACAATTTCGTCCCCGCCTACCAAGCTCTCTGGCCCGCAGTTGCCAAGAGACGGATTCTGGCGGCTGTCGCTTCGTTAAACATTCCGGCCGGCGCAAAAGTCCTTGAGGTTGGCGTTGGAACCGGCATGTCACTGGAAAGCTACCCACGCGACGCATTTCGTCACCGGCGTCGACCTCTCCGAGTCGATGTTGTCCGAGGCACAGCAATTGATCGCCGAGAATGGCTGGGATCACATCAACGTGCTGCCGATGAACGCCGAGGAACTGGAATTCGAGGATTCAAGCTTCGACTTTGTGACCTCGTTTCACACCATCAGCGTCGTTTCTCGTCCTCAGGCGATGATGAGTGAGATCGTGCGTGTCTGCAAACCTGGCGGACGCGTGCTGATCATCAATCACTTCCGCAGCGATAACCCGATCATTGCCAAGGTCGTCGATTCGGCGGGCAACCTGACGAAGCATTTGGGTTGGCGAACCGACCTGGGCCTCGATGATATTCTCAGCGAATTGCCATTGCGACTCGATCACCGCTATAAGCCGAATCCGATGTCGCTGTTCACCGTGATGAAAGCAACCTGCAAGCCCGAGCAAGCCGCACTCACGCCGGCAGTTTAGTTTGTCGTAACCGCATTCATGCGGTTGGGACGACCCGATGAATCGGGTTATTACGAACTAGAAGACCCGATGAATCGGGTCACTACGAACATGACGCCGCGATCAAACCGTCGTCATCATGGTTGTCACAGCGGCGCGAATGCGGTCGACGTCGTCGCCCGCCAAGTCACTCAACATCGGCAGCATTGGCCCCGTTCGGGCAATGTCGGCCTCAGCGACTGCGTGATGCAAGACGCGAATCGGATGGATTTCATTACGCAAATCTTCCAGTGGCCGAAACCATTGACGAATCGCCTCGGCGGCTTCGTAGTCGCCCGCATGAATCGCCCGCATCATCTGCATGGAACGTTCCGGCGCGACACAAACACAACCACTGGTGAACCCCGCCACGCCAAAGTCACGCACATGCACGATCGCCGGCTGTTCACCAATCCCGCTGACGATCCTCTCTGCGGGAAACACCTGCATCACCTCCCGCAAGTAGTCATCCTGTGCGGGATCATCACGAACGACGGCATACTTGAGCCACGAAATCGCACCGTCTGCATCGAGTGACTTGATCAAGTCGGTATCGAGCCAACGATCGAACTTCAAATACAACACGATCGGCTTGCCCAACTTGTCGGCCAGTCGTCGCACACTGGTCGCAATCCCCTGCTGGTCGACGACATCGCGCGAAGGCAGCAGCATGACCGTCGGGAAATCGAAATCTCGCAGCACTTCGACCTGGTCCATCGCCAACCCGAAAGCAGGCCCAATCGACGGAACGACAACCGTGTCACTACCAGCGGTGTCGGCCAGCATCGTCAGCAAACCGGCATACTCCGACATGCGGACGTGATAGAGCACGGCATTACCGCCATACAGCAGCGAACGGACGCCCCCTTTCTCAAGATAACGAATGATCTTTTCGTTTTGCTTCGCACACACGTTCAATGATTCGTCACGAGCCAGCGGTGGTACCGCGATCACCGATTCGCGAAGTTGAGCAATGGAAAATGGTGCGTGAAGCATGTTATGTCGGACATCGCTGGAGGAGTGGAGTCGTTTGAGCTGATATGTTAGCCGAGCTCACAGCAAGTAACCATCTGGCTGCGTCTCGGAGCGGCGGAGTTTGCAAGCGGGAAAAATTGAAAAAGTTAAAGTGAGAATTGAAAAATGCAAATGGGAGCGGAAGCGTAAAGCAATACCGATCGACCCAGTGAGCGAGGATGAACGGTGATTAGCGAACCGAAGCCGCCTCCATCTCCCTCACAAGCATCCTTCACGCGACTCCATTTTGCATTTTTCAATTCTCATTTTAACTTTTTCAATATCCGATCTCCGTTCTCATTTTCAATTCCCGATCTCGCCCAAGAGGCTCACTGGCTCGTTTCTTGCTTGGCTTTCGCGGTGACGATTGACTTGCCGATGATGCTGCAGAGTTGACTGACTTCGTCCAACAATTGAGCCATGCGTGGTTCGGGTAAGAGTTCAGATTTCAGGATGAGTTTTATCCAAGATCTCGATTCACGCAGCTCCTTGAGTGCGATGCCCAGCTTGTGAATGAAGTCACGCTTGCTTTCGGCCGCGCAGGCTTCCGCGTAGTTTGGTGCAGGCGACGTTCCGCTCCGCACCAACTGCCCCGCGATATGCCTTCCAAGTCGCGTATCCGGCAACGCATCAACCACGTTACCAACGCGAGCGGCAAAACTCAGCAATCGCTCCTCCAATTCCTCTCCGCGTCGATCCATTTTTTGCCCCCATTCCGAAACCCATTTTGCATTTTTCAATTTTCATTTTAACTTTTTCAATTCCCGACCTCACTCTTCGTTCGCAGTAAATCAGTTCATCAGGTTTCGCGTTCTCGACAGAACAATTCGCCAGACCGGTCGTGGCATAGATTGAAAAAGTTAAAATAGAATAATGCAAAATGCAAATTGCAGGGGAGTGGCTGAACGGTACCGAAGACTGCGGCGTTTCTGTTTACTCGTCCGGCAGACTCTCACCCCTGCCCAGCACTTCGATGACTCTGCCCCCATCCCGAAACCCATTTTGCATTTTTCAATTCTCATTTTAACTTTTTCAATTCCCGACCTCACTCTTCGTTCGCAGTAAATCCGTTCATCAGGTTTCGCGTTCTCGACAGAACGATTCGCCAGACCGGTCGTGGCATAGATTGAAAAAGTTAAAATGAATAATGCAAAATGCAAATTGCAGGGGAGTGGCTGAACGGTACCGAAGACTGCGGCGTTTCTGTTTACTCGTCCGGCAGACTCTCACCCCTGCCCAACAGACGATGACTCTGCCCCCATCCCGAAACCCATTTTGCATTTTTCAATTCTCATTTTAACTTTTTCAATTCCCGACCTCGCTCTTCGTTCGCAGTAAATCAGTTCATCAGGTTTCGCGTTCTCGACAGAACGATTCGCCAGACCGGTCGTGGCATAGATTGAAAAAGTTAAAATGAATAATGCAAAATAGGAAACAGAAATCCGACCACCTAATGAATGCTCGGTTCCGCTCCCGGTGTCCTCCCCGTCAGAAAATCAAAGTCGCATCCTTTGTCCGCTTGCGTCACGTGCTTGGCGTACAGCTGCGAGTAGCCTCGTTCTGGGACCGGCTTCAACGGAGGCATGTTGGCGCGACGCTTTTCAATTTCCTCGTCGCTGACATGCCAGTGAATCGTGCGTTGAGGCACGTTAATCTCGATCTCATCACCGTCCTGCACCAGCGCCAACGGTCCTCCCGCCGCACTCTCGGGGGCAATGTGCAACACGCAAGTTCCATAGCTGGTACCGCTCATCCTCGCGTCGCTCAGTCGCACCATGTCACGGACGCCTGACTCCAGCAGTTTCTTGGGGATCGGCAACATTCCCCATTCGGGAAATCCGGTGCGCACCAGCGGACCGGCACTTCGCAAGATCAGCACGCTGTCTCGGGTGACATTCAATTCGGGATCGTGAATTCGCTCTTTCATGGCGGGGTAGTTGTCAAAAACGATCGCCGGCCCACGATGCTGCAACAGTTTGGGATCGGCGGCAATGGACTTGATCACGCATCCACTCGGTGCAAGATTACCACGCAGTAAACAAGTGCCGCCGGCCGCCGCGACCGGATTCTCTCGTGTGCGAATGACTTCGTTGTCGATCACTTCCGCACCCGCGATCTGATCGCCCAAAGTCTGGCCGTTGACCGTCAGGCAATCGGTGTTCAACAGATCTGTCATTCTGGCCAGCATCGCACTCAAACCGCCAGCGTTAAAGAAATCTTCCATCAAATAACGGCCGCTGGGACGAATGTCGGCCAGCACCGGGGTCGTTCTGGACAGCTCGTCAAACCGATCGAGCGACAATTCCAATCCGAGTCTTCCCGCGATCGCGATCAGGTGCACAATCGCATTGGTGCTGCCACCGATCGCAAACGATGCCATCAATCCGTTATCGATCGATTTGCTGGACATAAAAGACGAGGGCTTCCAACCTTCCCACGCCATCTCTACGGCCCGCCGCCCACTGCGGACCGCGACTCGCGAATGTTCGGCCACGACCGCGGGAGTGTTTGCGGCACCGGCCAAGGTGAACCCCATCGCTTCGGCCACGCAGGCCATCGTGCTGGCGGTACCCATCGTCATGCAGGTCCCCGCCGAACGTCCGATGCAATTTTCGATCCCCTTCCAATCCCGGTCACAGAGGTTGCCGGCCACACGCTCGTCCCAATATTTCCAAACGTCGCTGCCGCTACCAAGCGTGACGTCCTTCCAACGTGCGCTCGAGCGCTGGCCCGGCCGGCATAAAGATCGACGGGATGTCAGCGCTGATCGCACCCATCAGCATCGCGGGGACGGTCTTATCACATCCGCCCATCAAGACGGCTGCGTCGATCGGGTGACACCGCAGAACCTCTTCGACTTCCATCGCCAACAGGTTCCGATACAGCATCGTGGTCGGCTTCATCAGCATCTCGCCCAGCGACATGACGGGAACCTCGACGGGAAAACCACCCGCTTGCAGAACCCCCCGACGAACTTCGTCAGCCCGATTGCGAAAGTGCGAATGACACGTGTTCAGCTCACTCCACGTGTTCAGAATCCCGATCACCGGCCGATCTTGGTAATCGATGTCATCAAACCCCATCGCCTTCAACCGCGATCGGTGTCCGAACGCTCGCATGTCGTCGGGCCCAAACCAACGGTGCGAACGAAGCTTCGAAGGGTCACGTGAGGGCAAAGTCGTCATGATCGGTGTGGTCAAATACGAGTATGAGTGGGCCGCGGCGGCAAGCCGCTGCTGGAAGGCAGCAGTTTAGCAAGAGAAGGAGTCGGGAATCAGGAGACAGGTGTCAGGAGAGAGATTGAAAAAGGCAAAATGAGAATTGAAAAATGCAAAATGAAGGAGGAGTCTTGCCATGAAGCCGCCAACCCATTTTGCATTTTGCATTTGTCAATTTCACTTTTTCAATTTCCGCCGGACCCACTCCTGCTACACTGAGATCCCCACCAATTCATCGGAGTCTGCTCCGTCATGTTTTCACTCACGAATTCGACTCGCCGCGACTTCTTGCGCAGTGCCGGTGGTGGCATCGGCATGATGGCTCTGCAGTCGCTGCTGTTGGGAGAACAAACTTCCGCCGCGAATCGCCAGGGCTCGGCTTCCGCATCGCAACCGACAACCCACTTTGCTGCTCGTGCCAAACGGATGATCTGGTTGTTCATGCATGGCGGTCCCAGCCATGTCGATCTGTTCGATCACAAGCCCGAGCTGACCCGTTACGCAGGCGAGCCTGTTCCGGATAGTTTTGGCGAGGTGATGACACGCCGCAAAGTCGCCAAGAATCCGCTGCTGGCGCCGATCAAACCGTTTCGACCGCGCGGCGATTCGGGATTGATGATTTCGGACTTCCTGCCTCACACGTCGGAGTTGGCGGATGACCTGTGCGTGATTCGATCGCTGCATGGCGACAGCGTGAATCATCCGCAGTCGGTCTATCAAATGAACACCGGCAGCATCTTGATGGGGCACCCCAGTTTTGGCAGTTGGCTGGCGTACGGACTGGGCAGCGAGAACGCGGACATGCCGGCCTTCGTCGTGCTGCCCGATCCGGGTGGCGGATTGAAAGGTGGGCCGGCTGCGTGGGGCAGCGGATTCCTGCCGGCGACCTACCAGGGAACCACGATGCGGCCGGGAAGTACGCCGGTTCTGAACTTGAAACCGCAAGCAGGTATTTCGGCGACGCAACAACGGTCGACCCTCGATTTCTTGCGGCGGATGAATGAGCGACACTTGCTTCAGCGTGAGCGCGACGACGAATTGTCGGCTCGAATCGATGCTTACGAATTAGCCTTCCGCATGCAAGCCGCCGCGCCGGAAGTCGTCGACTTTTCGCAAGAGACTTCTGAAACACTATCGCTGTACGGCATCGATGACGCGACCACTCGCGACTTCGGTGAGCGCTGTCTACTGGCACGCCGGATGATCGAGCGAGGCGTCCGATTTGTGCAAGTTTATTCCGGCGACACCAACGGCTGGGACGCACATAAAGATGTCGCGCAGAATCATGGCGAGTATTGCGGAAAAACAGACAAGCCGGTTGCCGGGCTGTTGAAGGATTTGAAACGCACCGGAATGCTGGATGACACGCTCGTTGTGTGGTGCGGCGAGTTCGGGCGGATGCCGATGAGCGAACAGGGAAAAGGGCGTGACCACAATCCTTGGGGCTACTGTGGTTGGATCGCGGGCGCATCGACGCGTGGCGGCCGGGCCTATGGCGCGACCGACCCGATCGGACTGCGAGCAGAAACCGATCGCGTGCATGTCAACGAGTTCCACGCCACGCTGCTGCATTTGATGGGCCTGGACCATCGACGCCTCAGCTATTCTCACAACGGATTGGACGAGCGTTTGACCGGTCCGGCCGAAGTCAACTTCGTCCAAGATCTGGTGTCGTGAGGAGTTAGCCGCGGAGCGGCGGTAGCACAAAGGAATCCCGGGATTTAGCCGCGGAGCGGCGGTAGTATAGAGCCTGGGGCGTGAGCCCCAGGAATTGTTTCAAGCACACCAGCCGCGGAGCGGCGACAGCATAGAGCCTGGGCGCAAGCCCCAGGATTTGTTTCAAGCACACTAGCCGCGGAGCGGCGACAGCATAGAGCCTGGGGCGCAAGCCCCAGGATTTGTTTCAAGCACACTAGCCGCGGAGCGGCGACAGCATAGAGCCTGGGGCGCAAGCCCTAGGATTTGTTTCAAGCACACTAGCCGCGGAGCGGCGACAGCATAGAGCCTGGGGCGCAAGCCCCAGGATTTGTTTCAAGCACACTAGCCGCGGAGCGGCGACAGCATAGAGCCTGGGCGCAGAGCCCCAGGATTTGTTTCAAGCACACTAGCCGCGGAGCGGCGACAGCATAGAGCCTGGGGCAAGCCCAGGATTTGTTTCAAGCACACTAGCCGCGGAGCGGCGACAGCATAGAGCCTGGGGCGTGAGCCCCAGGAATCAATGCGAAACCAACGGACCAGCCGCGGAGCGGCGACAGCAAATGGGGCATCCATGTCAAGCACTCACACAAATCTGCTGTTCCACATTGTGTACAGCACGAAGTACCGGCGAAATCTAATTTACCCTGACACACAGCAGCGCATTTATGAGTACATCGGTGGACTCATCCGCGACCAGAAAGGCAAGCTCATTGAAATTGGTGGGATGGCCGACCACGTTCACATCTTGGCGCGACTGAGTCCGACACTGGCAATCTCCGATGTGCTGCGCATCACCAAGACCAACTCATCAAAATGGATCAACGAAACATTCGAGCGAACAATCCCCTTTGCGTGGCAGCGCGGTTTCGGAGCATTTTCGGTAAGCGCATCGAATCTCGAGAAAGTATGCGTCTACGTTAGGCAGCAGGAGCAACATCACAGAGTCATGTCGTTTCGTGATGAGTATCGAGAATTGTTGATTCGTCACGGGATTACTTTTGACGAACACTACCTGTTCGAGGAGGAGCACGTTAGATGACGAATTGCTATCGCCGCTCCGCGGCTGCACGATCGTTGTCGTTGCGATTCCTGGGGCTCGCGCCCAGGCTTTATGCCGTCGCCGCTCCGCGGCTGCGCGATCGTTGTCGTTGCGATTCCTGGGGCTCGCCAGGCTTTATGCTGTCGCCGCTCCGCGGCTGCACGATCGTTGTCGTTGCGATTCCTGGGGCTGCCCAGCTTTATGCTGTCGCCGCTCCGCGGCTGCACGATCGTTGTCGTTGCGATTCCTGGGGCTGGCCCAGGCTTTATGCTGTCGCCGCTCCGCGGCTGCACGATCGTTGATCGTTGCGATTCCTGGGGCTCGCGCCCCAGGCTTTATGCTGTCGCCGCTCCGCGGCTGGGAATGCTGGCGTTACCTTCATCACAATCGTCATCACGCTGCTATCAAGTCTCTGTTTCGCGCAACCGTTGCCAGCCAGCGAGCCGGGAACCATCGACGAAACTCCCATCGATAAATTCGATCGCGACCATTGGTCGTTTCGGCCCATCGACATGCCACCGGTCCCTGATGTCAACCGCCAGGACTGGCCGCGGACCTCCATCGATCACTTCATTCTCGCACGACTCGAGGCCGAGTCGCTCGAACCGGCCCCGGTCACGGATCGTCAAACGTTGATCCGTCGGCTCTCCTTCGATCTACTCGGCTTGCCGCCGACGACCGACCAGGTTGACGCGTTTGTGAGCGACTTGCGCGGCGATGCCTACCGCAGGCTCGTCGATCGCATGCTCGCGTCACCCCAGTACGGTCGTCGCTGGGGTCAATATTGGTTGGACCTGGCTCGGTTCGCTGAAACCGATGGGTTTGAACACGACAAGATTCGGCCCACCGCATGGCAGTATCGCGATTGGGTGATTCAGGCTTTCAATGATGACCTGCCTTACGACGAATTCGTCACCTTGCAACTTGCCGGTGATGTGGTTCGACCCGCTGACCCCAGTGCATTGATCGCAACGGCGTTTTGTTTGTCGGGCCCGGACATGCCCGACATCAACTCGCAAGAGGAACGTAAACATGTTTTGATGAACGAAGTCACGTCGACGGTCAGTGCTGTCTTTTTCAGTCTGCAGATGGGATGCGCACAGTGTCACGACCACAAATACGATGCGATCAGTCAGGCCGACTTTTATCGTTTACGAGCCTTCTTTGATCCCGCAGTCAAGCTCCAACGCGACAAGTCGGTCACCACGCTTGACCGTGACGCCGATCCGAAACTGGTCAGCCACATTTTCGAACGTGGCGACTGGCGGCGGCAAGGCGCGAGCGTTTCAGCCGCCTTTCCGCGAATCGCAAATCGGGCGGACACACCGGTCGATGTCGACGATCCCGGCCAGCGACGTTTGGAACTTGCCCGCTGGCTAACGGACCCGTCGCATCCGCTGACTGCTCGCACGATTGCCAACCGCGTCTGGATGCATCACTTTGGGCGTGGCTTGTCATCGACGCCCAGCGATTTCGGTGTGATGGGAGAAGAACCGACGCACGGCGAACTGCTCGATCACCTGGCATCCCGATTGATTTCGCACCAGTGGAGTCTGAAAGATCTGCACCGCCAGATTTTGCTTTCGTCTGTCTACCAAACGCGAAGCATGCCTGGTGGTGACGCGGACGCGAACTGGCAAAGTGTGGTCCAGGCCGATCCTGAAAACCAACTACTCGCCCGCTTCCCACGTCGCAGGTTGGATGCGGAATCGATCCGGGACGCGATGTTGGCGGCCAGCGGCTGGCTCAATCACGAAACCGGCGGCCCCGGTGTCAGTCCGCCGCTGCCGATCGAGATGGTGAATACTTTGAAGTCGGGTCAATGGAAGACGAGTCCGCGCGAGGCGGATCATTATCGACGAAGCATCTACATCTTTGCGCGCCGCAACTTACGATATCCATTGTTTGCCACCTTTGATCGGCCGGCGGCAAACTGCAGTTGTGCGGTTCGCCAACCGTCCACCACACCGGTCCAATCCTTGTTGCTGCTCAATTCCAAGCTCACGCATGTCGCCGCCAAGCGGTTGGCAAGCGCGGTCGCGAGTGAATGCGATGAGCTTGAGTCCCAGGATCGTCTCGAAGCTCAGTGCACCAAGATTTATCGAAGAGTTTTTTCCCGCGATCCTGATGCGAACGAATTGGCCGATTGTGTCGAATTCCAGCAGCAGCAAAGAAGGCTGCTGACCGATCAAGGAAACACCGATCCCGAGATCGCCGCGTTCACGGATCTGTGCCGAGCCATGTTCAACTCGAATCAATTCCTGTACATCGATTGAGGGCAAAACCGTTCGTAGTTCGGTGTCGTTCCAGCGACATCGTTTAACGGCAAGCCGCAGGCGACTACTCAGGGCGGACGCAGTCGCCTGCGGCTTGCCGTTAAACGAAGAACGAACCGTATTGCGAACTTCCCTAACTATCGATGCAGGTTTCCAGGAACCTGGCTAGTCGATGGAAATCGCTGTCTTGTTCGATGAATCGGACTTTCGTGACGAGCGTTTCGGGATCGACCAATTCCTCGAACGGCACGTAGTGCAAGTCGAGTTGTCCGGAAACCGAGACCATCACGCCGTTCAGTTTCTCTTCGACTAACGCTCGATAGGCTCCTACGCCCAACTGGGAGCCCAGCATCACGTCGTAGGCGTGCGGTGGTGCACAACGCGCCTCGTAACCGAGCTGCAAACCGTTGACCTTGCGATTGCGTCCGCTGCGTTCGGTGTAACGCTCGCTCAGTAACTTCGAAATCGTCGATGCCAGATTGATGGACGAGATATTGATGTGACCGTGGTCGTCGCGGCTGACCCCTTCGAGAAACTTCGACGGCAAGTATTCCGCCATGCCTTCGGCGACCACGATCGTGCCGTATTCGCGGCCTTCGCGTTCGCGGGCCAGCATCATGTCGACCATGCGATCAATCACTCGCTCGAGCGCCATCACCGTGCGCGTCTCGCCGGTCTCTTGGTTGACCACTTCTTGTTCGGCCAGTGAACCGCAAATGTCTTCCACGCTCAAGACCATGCTGGCTTCGCCGGCGATCGCCGCGCCGTAGGCGAGCCACCCAGCGCTGCGTCCCATCGCCTCACACAAAAAGTAAGATCGACCGGCAGCTGCATCGAAGTTCAAGTTACGGATCTCCTCGGCCAATGTTTCCACGGCGGTGAAGAAGCCGAAGGTAAAGTCGATACCGGAGTAATCGTTGTCGATCGTCTTGGGCAGATGAACGACGGGAAAGCGACGTGCGCCGGCGGGAAGATTGTCCTGGTACAACTTCATCTTGTTGGCTGTCTTGAGCGTGTCGTCGCCGCCGATCGAGATCAACGCGTCGACCTCAAGTGAACAGAGGCCTTCGTAGACGCGTCGCAGCGGTGCCACCAACTCGGGATCCTGCAAGTGTGCCGGTGAGTTGACGTGTCGGCCCGGATTGGTGCGCGCCGTCCCGATCATGATCCCGCGGCTGCTCCGCGCGTTGGTCAGACTTTCGTGCGTGAAGCGGACGTAGTCTTTGCCTTCCTGCAGCGGACCCGCGGCGGTGTATTCGGCCAAGCGGCTGTAACCATGCTTGATCCCGAACACCTGAGCCCCCTCTTCGAGAAACGAAAAGGCGGCCGTGGAGATCACGGCGTTGGCGGCGGGTGCGGGTCCCCCGGCAAACAGGATCGCGACGCGTTTGATGTCCAGCGGATGATGGTTAGGCATGGGGGGGCAGTCGTCGGTTAACAGTGGTCAGTTGACAGGAGTCCGGGACCTCAGATTTTAGGGATCGAGGCCAAGCCGCCAAGGCGGCAAGGCGGCAAGGCGGCAAGGCGGCAAGGAGTGAGGAGTGAGGAGAAGGGAGTGAGGAGCGGAAAAAGAGCCATTCACTCACTCCTCACTCCTCACTCCTCACTCCTCACTCCTCACTCCTCACTCCTCACTCCTCACTCCTCACTCCTCACTCCTCACTCCTCACTCCTCACTCCTCACTCCCCACTCCTCACTCCTCGATCAAGCTCCACCAAAAACGACCATCTTTCCCCTGCCGCAGATTCTCCAAACACCACCGCTCGCATCGGCTGCGGCGTTTCGCCGTCTGCCTGATCGGGGGACGTGGGGACGAAAGCACCGTACTGCAAGATCAGGGTCGACTCATCTTCCGGGTCGGCAGCGGGTTCGACCGAGCAGACATCATCGCTATGGGTTGCCCCCAGTTCCGATCGATCGTCAACGGTCCCGTTTCGATCGTCATCGACCCGAGCGACGCCAGGTTGCCCGTCGCGCCCGGGGCGAATCAACACCACCGCCCCCGGATCAAACCGCTGAAACTCAATCCCCGTGACTTCGGCAGCGGGAAAAGGGGTCAGGAGCCAATAGTGCAGAGCACCCGAAGGGCCGTTCCGGCTATTGGCTCCTGACCCCTTTTCCCGCCCCAAATGCGGATCCGGACTCTGCAAGAGAGACCGGACCAATGATCGCGTCTGCTGCAGATCCGCAAGCGGGCCAGCGGACAAGCGCAGATTCGAGTTCGCGCGCGCCAACGCACCAAACAGGACCAAGGCTATCGCGATTCGAATCGACCATCGTTTCATTGCAGTCCCATCCATTCTTCGTTTAACGGCAAGCCGCAGGCGACTGCGTCCACTCTTCGCAGATCGACGTAGGCCATGACTTGTCCTGGCGACAAACCGCATTCGTCAGGCTGCCAGGACAGGGAGACCGTCCGGCTTAGCCGTTCCGTTTTTGTTAGGATTTCCGACGCTCGTCGTTTGGTATAGGCACCGAGAAGAAAGTACATCACTAGTGCCGGACTTGTGAGTTGACCTTTACTTCGTAACCCGAAGCGTGAGCGAGGAAACACGGGGAAAACAGGCCTCGCTCACGCTTTTTGAAGTTGCGCTTTTTAGCCGCGTAGCGGCGACAGCATCTAGCCTGGGGCGTGAGCCCCAGGAAAACGGAACGAACGATGCCCATCAGCCGCGGAGCGGCGACAGAAAACGGAACGGTCACAATGCTGTGGCCCCTTCGGGGCTTTCGGTCGTTTTCGATTACAAATCCTGGAGCTCACGCCCCAGGCTACATGCTGCCGTGCCTCCGGCACTAGCGAAAAGCGCAACTTCAAAACTCACGCTTTCGGGTTAGGATTTCCAGCGAGTTTATCATCAAGGTCAATTCGCAGTTTCAGCACTCGATTGGACAGCCGCGGAGCGGCGGAAGAATGTAGCCTGGGGTAAGGGTGCGAGCTTTCAGCGAGCAACCGCAGCCCCAGGTTGCAGTTGCTGCACGACATTTTTCCCCCGCGGCGTTTCGGCGGCGTAGCCGCCGAAACGCCGCGGGGGAAAGGTTCTTTCGGGTTCGCGCTTACCTGGGGTTACACCAGCCTCGCTGTCGCTCGTTGGTTCACCCCAGGCTACCCTCTTTCACCGCTCCGCGGTTACCCAAATCTCATCATAACCGGCATCCTAAGCCGGACGGTCTCCAAGTCATGGCCTACGAATTACTGCGTCCGCGCTTCGCAGTCGCCTGCGGCTTGCCGTTAAACAATCGCGCTGGATCGACGCTGAAAAACGAACGGTCTCGAACTGACTATTCCAAAGATTCGATGATCGTGAACTGCGTCATTCCTTCGGTCAAGGGATCGGCCATACGCACCGTGACGCTAATCGCGGGCAAGTCTGTCGCCAATGGCGGCGATGTTTCCAGACTTGTTGGTAACTGCCGTCCGGTAT
This sequence comes from Pirellulaceae bacterium, assembly GCA_963704055.1. Lineage (GTDB taxonomy): Bacteria > Planctomycetota > Planctomycetia > Pirellulales > Pirellulaceae > Rubripirellula. Next base: position 364,778 of record CAVPGW010000003.1, read on the forward strand.
CAATTTGAAACAGTCGCATGCCAACCGCAGGATCCTGGAGACGGGGCGTCTTCGTTAACCCGGCGACGTTATTGAGTACCCAGGTTGTTCCTACCGCAGGGACTGCATTGACAGCGCCATTGAACGATTGCGATTGATCGAACCCGTCGCTTTCATAACCATCGGTCCAAGTGTCGTACGTTGGCTGTAGAAAGCAAATCGCGCCGGTGGTGCCAAAATGCACGAGCTTTCCGCTGTGCTTGAGCGGCGACAGCACCGTGGGATCAATCTCGAATGCCGAGAGATCTGAATTCATATACCGACCGTAGTTTCTTCGCACATTCGTATTCACGGGCACAGTGACTCCAGGTGGAGTCGCCGGGACACCAGCGGACCGGGCCTCGGTGGTCCTTTCTCTTAATGCGGATCCAGCCAGATACGGGTAGAGCAGATCGACAAATGCTCCTCGCGTCGCCAATGACTGCAGGTCGTACCCATAGGTTCCAGGGATTGCGGGATTGAGGACATCCGAATTCATCAATTCGTACATCGCCAAATCTGAAACATTGACAAGTTCGTCATCGCTGCCCGGCGCGCCCAGTTCGGACGTCGGCTCGTCAGGATCGGGAGCGAGGTAACGACAAATGTTGTGTCACTGCCGCCATATCCATCGTCGTCGACATTCTCGACGCCAGGCTGACCATCGCGACCCCCAGTTAAGAACACCGCCGCATTGCGGTCAAATCCGCGCACGTCAAACGCCAGCACATTCGACGCAATGACATCTTCTCCGGTTCGATCCCAACGTCGATCCATCGTGGTCAGAAACCCGCGTTGCCATTGCTCACCAACCGAACTGCCCGGCGGATTGGGATCACCAAGTTCAAAGTGCGGAAGCAACCAACCGTTAAACAGTCCCGAGGGCAAAGATGCCGTGTTGCGTGTTCGAGGGCTGGGATGACCGGTGGGGAACCAGGACGGCGGAGTCGCGATCGGCGGGGTTCGAGTGTCACGAGGATCAGTCGCTCCTTGCCAATTCAGAATTACGTCATTCCATCCAAGTGCGAGCAAGGGCATGGATGTAGCAAGGTCGCTTGTGCTCGCTGTGCTGCTAAAGTTACCACGGCCCATGTAGCGACCTGGATATCGAACGTGAGCAAAGCGGTTGTGGGGCTGCACCAGATCCTGAAGCGAGTTAGCCGCCACATATTCCGTCGGATCACCTGTCGATGGGTGGACGATGCGTCGAAGTGACAAGTCAAAGAAGTGATGCAGCGGGGCCATACCGACCAGCCAATTGCTGGTTAGCATCAATTGATTGTTGGTGGCGCTATTGGCTTCCGCGTAGTTGGGATAGAGCGGCGGTGGCGGTGGCCCGGGATTGGAACCAGTATTGGGAATCCCGATGGGATAAATCTGCTCCAAGGCCGCTGGCACCTTGGCCGGATTAATGTCGGGCTCGCCAGTTGCTGTGTTGACAAGGGGCCGCAGTACGTTGGTCTCAAACCAAAGCGCTTGATTGGAATAGGAGATCGTGCGACGCACGTTCAAATCGGGCCGAATCAGCAGCGTTCGTTGATGCAAAACGATCTCATCGGGGACCAGATCGATATCGTCATCTCGGTACAGCGGCATCGCACTTGGATGAGCCGCCGTCATGAGTGAGTTTGTAGCCGGATCGACCTGCCACTTCGGTGAGGCCCAAATGATGATTTCAGCAAACTTGGAGCGAATGACTCGCGGCTCCATGGGATCGGCCGCGCTGTCATCGACGAGGTAGGCTGGCACCTTTCCGGTGAACCAGTCGTTGCCGGCGGCTTCCGCGGTGAAGGCAATGTAATCGTCAAAATCGCCGATCCGCGCATGACGACGATAGGTCGGACCGTTCTTTAAGTCGCCGTACAACGCGTCGCCCGGACGCACAATGGTTCCATCCGGTGTGGTCTGAGTCGGCTCCGATCCGAACAGCCCGAACGTATGTTCCGTCAACGGCCCCTCGTAGCACATGAAGTAGCCCTTGCCTGCCTGGGATGAAATCGGCGGTTTTGCATCGACGGTGCGCGAACGCAAGTCAGTGCGAACACGAAAGCTGACCCCTCGCAGCTTGCTACTGAGTGTCACTTTGCTGCGGCCGTCCTTGATCGAGTTACCGATGGCGGAAAACGACTTTGCGAGTGCTGCCATCAGCATCAACGTAATCGTCATCGCAATCAGCAGCTCCACTAATGTGAAAGCATGCCGTGCGAGCAGTCTCGTTGGATTGGATTGTCTGTTCATATTCTGATTCCTCAGTTCTCAATCCGAGATAACTGCACGGTGTCCAGCGCGTTGTTAAGCTCGCCCGGTTCATACATTACCGGCACGCTGCGGTCGATGATGAAGAAGCCCTTCGGTCGGTTGACTTCGCCCGTATCAAGCCCGACTTCCATGCCAACACCCATCGTTGCTACATCCACCTCGAAGAATCCGACTGTCAGCCAAACCGCGAACACGTTGGATTGATCGGTCGCCAGATTGGATAATCGCGAGATTCCCAATTGCTGATGAACGACACTGCGATCGTGATTCTGCGGAGCCGTGACCGCCGGATCGGTAGGCTGACGCTGGAATATCGGCTTGTCTTGCTGGATTCCAGAAACGCCACTACGGTCAAAATCTCGACGCAACATCGTCGATTGAAGCGGACTAATTGGCTCTCGTTGGATTGGGTCATACGGTGATGTCGGAGCATGGATTTGGGCAGACGACTCGGCAGGATTGATCGGTCTGTCACGCATCGATTCTAAAGGTGCAATGGCGACGCCCATCGCGGACTGGAACACACCTGCGAACTGCGTCGGAATGTTTCGGTCGAACGAAGGAATCTCAGCAGTTGTCGGATTGTCATCGTCGTTGAACGTCTGCAACGGAGTCGTTCCCGGTTCGAAGAAATTACTCCCTTGCATTCCCCATTCGTTTCCAGCCGAATTGTCGGTCGGAGTATAGCCGCGTCGATTACGAAGGTATTCCGACCAAAAAGCACCGCGACCGGTTGGGAGAACGCCGCCCGCAGGGATCGTTGGATCCAACTCGGCAGTCGTTGAAAAGCCCGCCATCAGCGCCTTGTATACCCGCAGGTTCTTGACCGTATTGAGGTTGATTTGACCACTGCGGAACAGCTTACTCCGGAAGCCAAACGGAGGACGGAACAGCTCCATGCTTACATCGTTCGTCCAAAAACCGTTGTAACGACCATTCGTCGGTGGAAAATTCTCCCATCGCCCCGTACCACGATTCCAACCCAAGCTTGGGCCAGGAATCACAGAGGTCCAGCTTCGTGGATCCGCCTCGACCGCCGCAAGCGTCGGTTGGTTCGTCGGTGGCGTCGGTCCAAGCGTACGGAAATCAATCCGCGTTCCGAACAACGAGTTCTCGCCAGAGCTGAAGAAATCCCCTTCCGCATTGACGAAATCGGCATCAAAGTCGAATGGGGGCGGGACTTCGACCCACTGCAGTAATCGCCAGAAGTTCGGGGCGGGATTCTTTTGGGCAACCTCGGAGTACGGCTTGGTCATCTGAGGCATCGTATTCGGCATGCCCACGTAACCATTGCCCGCCGTAGGAGGTGGCGGCAACCATGGGTATGCCGGCTTCGTCGTCCCGCCCGCTGTCTCGTAGGTCGCCGGCTCAAAGGCGAAGCAATTATTGCTACTGGAGAAGTAGTTCCACAGATAAGTGAAACGCTGATTGAAGTCGTACCGTTGCTCCTCAAGTGGCGTTTTGGCGGTCGGCAAGTTCGGTGGTATCGGCGGCGGATTTGGACTCGTCGACCAGGTTCGTCGCCGAACTGTACTGGTCCGTCGTCGTCAGCCCGACCGCTGAGCCGAATTCAAATGGGAATCGGCCGGCGGTGCTAACGGGCACCCACATCAGTTCCTCTGCCGAAACAAACGGACGGTTCAGCCAAATCACATTGGCCGCAAATCCTTGATAGGGAGTGCCCACGAACGGCATGATCGTTGGCTGCGCCTGTCCGATCGCCGGTGATGCCAGATTGTAGGGTGAGGTTCCCTGTTGCCATCGCGAACCGAACGAGTGATTGAGGTATCCCAGGGTCGAGGAGTGCACCGTTCGAGTGCCATCGACATCGGAATTGGGATCGGCCGCAACCAGCGGATCGAGGTTGAGATTCCTTCTGAAATAGACGACGCCCGCGCCGGCCACCGTAGCCGTTGGTTCCGGCGGGAAGGTGTTGACGCTATGGATAAGATTCGGAAAGTCCGCACCGGGAGCGTCTTGAATGATCGTCTTGCCCGTCTTGTAACGGGTGGCAAAGCGTTCAAGCGGGAGAGCAGCCCCGTATGGATCACGATCGTTGTCATCGACCCACAAGTCGACGCCCATGTTGTCCTGCAGCGAGACATTGTTGTCGTCACTGCCGTTGAACACCGTTAAATCAATCGTGATGTAGTCGACGGTGATGTAGGGATTGAACTCGGCATCGTAGGGTTGGGTTGGATCCGCCAATCGTTGCAAGTAAGCGGTTTTGAAGTGTGTCCGCGTCCCGGTTTGCTGCCCGCTGACGCCAAAGGCCCGGAACAATTCCGACATCGAAGGGTCGTCGTCGAACGGACGATCAGGGAGCACTCCAGTGCCACTGGAGTAATCTCGATACGAATCCAGGGGATACCCGTTGGTACTGTCCAGGGGCCTCGTCGGTTCCGTGTAGTAGCTCCGACCGGCAGGCGCCGTCCGGTACGGCAACGGTTCCGAAACATTGACTCCCACGGGCCTGCTGATCGTCGTCCATGCAGTTGGCGGATCAGCGGCAGCCTCGATTCCGACAATCGGGCGAATCGTCGCATTGACAACCGGAGCAGTCAGTCCGTCATAGGTGGGCGTTTGATCATTTCCATCAACGTCGTAGTAGGTGACTTGCGTCGCACTCAATTCGATTCGCTGGTCCGATTCGTAGTCAGCGTAAGCGACCAGGGGCTCATCCGTCATCGCATCATGGGTCGGATTACCCATCGAATCAGTTTCACGCGATCCCAACCTCGTGTCGGCGCGAGGGCCAATCACAACATTCTGCCCGCCCCGCACGTAGACGCCATTATTCGGGTAAGCGGCGTTGGCAAGTCGGTTGTAAAACACTTGCCCCTCGTCATACACATCTGCGAGTGTGTTGACGATGTTCGTGGGGTTCACGCCGTTGGAGAAAAAGACAACGCGATCAATGGCGTGCTGCGCCTGAACGAGATCATCTGGGTTTCCGGTGGTCGCCGGATCGATAAAGAACTTAGGCCGCTCTGGTTGCAGCGTGGCGGTGTCTCGATCCAACGTCACGCCCGCAATTCCAGCTGCTGCGATTGCCTCGCTTCCAAGGGGTTGCAAGAGCAGGTCCGGCGACGCCTGATAATGAGGTGACGTTGGGTTTCCGACGGCTGTCCCAAGTGTTGCCGATCTTCCCGCTTGAGCGCCTGGAGCATGAATTTCACTGATGGCGACACGCCAAACCGGGATACCATTTCCCGGCGTGACTGCACCCAAATTGAGCACCCATTCGCCACCGACGAATGTGTAAAGCTCGGGCGGGTACGAACTCGTGTTCGCAACAGGATTCGTTTCCGGGTTCGGTTTCGCCGCGATCTCAAACGCATTAGTGGGATCGCGTGGCAACTGCGGTGAACGCGTATTGCGGAGTTCAAGGAACAACGATCCTTGCGGTACACGCCACTGATCCATGTCGCTATCGCCGCGACTAGCCGAGCCAGCCGAACCTAACAGCGACTCTTGTCCGCCTGCGTCATCGGCGGTATCGCGAACACGTCGATCATGGAAAGCGAGCGACTCTTCCAAAGTCAACTCGGGGCGTTCAAGACCCCAGACAGTCCGATAGGTCGCGGGATTGTTCAGGTTGACGTCCCAGCCATCGAATGGGAACGGGTCATAATCGAACCGGGTCATGACTGCATCGGCATCCCGAAAATCAGCAACATTGGCTGCCCACTGAGCGATCTTCCAAGCCCGATATTCTTGCGCAAATTCTGCCTGACGTTGCTGGTTGTTTGTCGGTGTTCCGGGGATGAACGGAGAATCAGGAAATGTATTGACATCCGGATAGGTATGCGGAAAGTCAAAAGCGACGCTGCGGTTCGCATCCCGCACGAGCACCATTGCCAGCACGTACAGATGACGGGCGAATTGAGCGCGTGCGGTGACGTCTCTTTGTCGTCGTCGATTTGCGGCCCCGTTGTAGGGTTGGTAGGGCTCCAACGGCGTGTTATTGCCGCGACTTGAACTGTATTCGGTGACGGCACCGCCATCGCCGAGGTACTGCGGATCATTGACGCCATCGGCGACCAAGCCGTTGTATTCAACGCCGTTCTGGTCATCGTCGATCACGCCATCAGAATCGTCATCGAAACCATTGCCAAACGGTCGATTCAGATTCAGTTTTCGACCCGATCGTAGTTCCTCGGGCATCAACTCCCACATCACAGCGTTCAGCGCCTGCTTCGTCAAACCAGCCCCAAACGAAACGGGAAAGATGACTTGCGGACTTGACGCCGACGTCGCCGCGAACGTGTTCTCGAAGAATTCAGATGGCAATCCGCCACGAACTGTCGCGACACTGTTACTGCTTGTCGTCATCGAGTCTGCCAAAGCACGACGCAACTGCTCGAGAGTTGCGGTGCCAACGGCCTGATTGTTGTGAAAATCTTCGATGATGCCGATCAAGCGATCCGAAAGAAGTCCGCGATCAAAGCCGTTGAGGCGGAGCAGTGGTTCAAGGTCCGCGTAGGTATAGGGTGCATCCGGCTCGGTAGTGGCCGTGATGTCCATCTCGTACGGATCATCGGAAGAATCACCCGCCGTATTTCCTCCGTTCGTGACCACATGAGAAGTGCCACCGACAACCACGTCGCCATTGACACCCAAGCCGACCGAACCTCGACCGTAAGCGTCGACAGGCAAACCCTGTGGATGCGTGAATCGATGCAAGTTGGGTCGGTTGGGATTGCGTAACGCGCCGGAAAGGTCGTTTCCGCTGTTGGTGACTGGGTCGCGCAAGTACCCGGGTACAGCCACGATCTGGCCATAAGCCGGGTCATTCATGTTGGCGTAGGGACGAGCACGGCCAAGCTGACTTGAAAACACACCCAACCGCTCACCGATTAACCGTTGGGGACCACGAATCAAATTGTTCGCGTTGTAACTCGTCAGCGGTGATGGCTCTGTGATCAGCGTTGCAAACGTTCCCTGAGGCGGAAACAACGAGCGAATGTCGATCTCTGCGGGACCATAACCCCAGCCGTAGGGGAGATTGATTTCATCCAGGTCGTTGTAACTTGGCGGAGAGAAGTTGGTAGTGAAGACCAACCCCGGTGCGACAGTTGGGCTGGTTGCCGGACGTCGGATGGCGCCAAGGTGCTGTACGGCCCCCGACAGACTTGCGGTGATGATGTTCCGCCCCTGCGCGATATTCCCGGCCAGATTGATGTTGACGCGACCGCCGAGGTCTTCGACAAGGTAGCTGACCATCGGCTTGACGAGCCGTCCGTCGGGGGTTTGCGTCAGCGGCAGCCCGGCGTCCACCCACACGCTGTCGACCAATCCGTCGCCGTTGTTATCAACGTCCCACGAATCGATATTGCCGTCGCCATCATCATCGCGTCCTGCCAATGCGCGCGCGACTTGAACGAGCTTGTTTGACAGGTAGACCGGATCAATGCTGTTGAAATCGATTGGCTCATTCAAACCAACGGTCGTGTTGCTGCCGGTGAAATTCTCGTAGCTCAGTCGTTTGACGCCCACTCCACGATCGGAAACGGCTGCGGGCACCATCGGATCTCCCGACAACGGAATCGGGCGAAGCGTGGAACGCTGCAGCGCAATCAGCGCTTGCTTGAGTCGCAGAACCGAAGGGGTGCCCTCTTGGTTGTTGACAATCCAGTTCAACATGGCCGGACGCACGAACGATGGCGCGGCTTCGCCAAGGATCGCATCGGTCGGCATGTAGCTGAGGAACAGGTTGTTATAGTCCGGCGCGTCGTACGGCTCGTCCGTATCACCGGGAGGAAGATCCTGTAGGAACGACTCAAGAGTTGTCCCCGGAATCTCCTCCGGCGCAAGTCGATGAATCGCATAGTGTCCCTGCAAGGCAACGGGAACATCGGGACCGCCTCGACGCGGGTAAGTGTCGAGTGGGTTGAAGGGGCCGGTTGGCACCTGGTACGGAAAGCCTGTTACCGGAATCGCTTCGGTGCCTGACGCGACACCACGCTCAATCCGCGTGATGTTCAGGTCAGTGGAAACGACTTCATTCAAGTTGAAAGGCCGCACCGGATTGGTCGGCCCGACCGAACGCCTTTGATCAACGCCCATGAAGCTGGTATTGCCGTTGAGCGGATCGAATCGCGTTCTCGGTCGGTCCCAGCCTAGTCCTGGACCATTGAGCATTCGTCCATTGATGTAAAAGCTTGCGTAAAGTTGCGCGTTAGTTGGAAGAGCAGCAGCCGAGGCTGGGTAATCGTAGAACAGCCGGTCAATCCGAAATGCAGTATCGGACAACCATTCATGCAAAGGACGCGTGACGCCACCGACGGTGACCGACGCCGTCAGGTGCTCGCGAACATCCAACACGACCTGTCCGGTCAGCTGTACACGACCATTTCCCGACGCAAAATTCCCTGTCGTACCATTCGCTGACGGACGATGATCGCCGAAGTATCGGGCGATCGGAAATGTCAAACCCTCCAACGGCCCGCCCGTGAATGTCAACAGACGTCCGTTCAGTTCGTCATCATGCGGAAAGCTGGGACGTTCGTGAATCGTCGGGTCCAATGGCAAAGGAGCAACCGAACCCAGGTAGCCGGGATAACGGCGTGTCACTTCGTTGTCGTTTCGTCGGTACGGATAGATCGAAAGCAGGGGGTAAACACTCGTCACTGACAGCGGAAAATTGCGTGAATCAGACAGCGGCGTAAACCGAGGATTCGACGGTGACTCCAAATACAGCAGCGAAGGGAAGCGGAGAAACTGGTTGCCCAACAGCACCGCCGGCGCAACTTCCGAAGTCGGCCCGACGAACGCATTCGGCGGCGCCACGTTTGCCAGGACCGAATCTCGCATCCCGTAAAGATCGCCCAGCAGATCATGGCCCCAGAGTGAAGAGTCCGGTCCATTACTGCCCACAAGCAGTTTGGCAACCGCGTTCTCGACCAATTTGTTCGTGTCGACCTGCAGGGCTTCTGCACGGTTGATACTGGCTGCGGCAGACTTCTGATTGGTCGTGAAGACCAGGTAAGAAACGGCCAACACGCTAAACAAGGTCAACATACCTAGCACGACAAGCAACACAACGCCGCTGCGCCGCGGCAGGGTTCTTTTGGATTGCAAACGATTGGGGCGCTGCGTGTCTAAACTGAACATGGTGGTCTCCCTGCGAGAGGTGCAGGATGGAAGAGGAGAAGTAGTGTGCGATGGAACTCGGCGAACCGGTCTGCTGGGGAGAGAGCTCATTGGATCACAACCTCCGAATCGATAACCGACACCGCCCCGGTCACGATGGTGCAATACGTGTCATCAATAGGGCTCGTATTCGTCGAGCCGTTTCGTCTTGGAAAGCCCAGTCTGGACCAGCCAACGTCACCCAGCGACGCCATACGTCGTGCGTGCCTCCGGGCCATGCGTAGCCGCTGACGTACTCGGCATCGTCGGCCCGCAACACTCGGTACCAGCGATGGACCGCGGGGCCTGTCGGGACGATCGCCGGTGTTAAAACATGCGGCTGACGAGAGAGCATGACCCACTCACCAGCTTTGATATCGTCGCTGATCGATTGCGAACCATAAATCCGCACGTCGCCACCGGCGCCTCCATTGAATCCGAACGTCTCAACGGGATTGATCCAAGTCAAACGCTCGGCCGTTGGGTTCTCGTCAACATCGTCAATCGTGTAGTTGTCCTTTCTCAAGGCCAGTGGATCGTTGCGTCGTTGCGGGACAGGTGCCTGCCGCTGGCGAACCACAACAATGGATTGGCGAAACGAGTTACCACCCAGGAACGGCGGGGCAAGTGTGGCAAACCACGTGTAGTCGGTGGATGCATCACGACTCGCATCCACAAAAGAGACCGTACCGCCGGAATCCGTGACATTCGTTCGGGACATCAACACGGAACGGGGATCTTCCTTGTCCGCGCTGCTAAATGGTGATAGCCCACCGGAGCCGCGAAAAATGCCTCGCAGGGCTAATGCGGGAATCAACTGTTGGCGTCTCAACGGTGATCCCGCGGCGTACAGTGGTGACTTCAATGTTGCTCGCCACATCCGCGGTGACATCGGCCAAACAGGCGTCGTCGGTGTGGCTGGAACCGGCGATCCGACGGTACCAATTTGCTCATTCGGCGGTGCCAGAACGTTGTATCGCTCGCCGTAGTAAGGAAAACGACTGTAGTCAAACGCCGAGTCCCCGGCAGCCACCGCTGTAAACGGGTTTGACGATGTCGGGCTGCTGACAAAATCGTTGGCAAGATTCAGCTCAGGCATCCCCAGCGGATCAATACAAATCCCCGCCGATAACCCCGAACCGCTCGCCATGTGACCGTATCCGGGGGTCTCCAGTTTTTCGAACACGATCGTTGGCGGCGGCGTCGCACTGATGGGCGGATGTAGATTGCTTTGCGTCGTCACTTTCCACTGGACGGTCTGCATCCCATTGGTGGGCACGTAGTTGTATCCAGAAGTCGTTCTCAAGGGCGAGCCAGAAGCTGGTTTGTCAAAAATCACCAACGTCCCAAGGTCGTTGAACGATTGAACCAAACCCGATGCCGCCGCCGAAGTCGATTCACTGATGCTGCGATCCAGTTCGAGTGTGTCACGTGCGTTGTTCGCCGCCAGCGGGATCAGCGCCGTCAAGCCAACCAGGCCGACGAGGATGACCCCGATGGCGAAGATGACTTCCATCAAGGTCACTCCATGATGAGCGGCGAGACGACAATTCGAGGCTTGGCAGGGATAAGTATTCATGGTTTCGATGAGTGGTTGTGCCGGCATCCTGCCGCGCTGAAGTGAAAGCCTCCGTTGACTTCGAAGCCTTCGTTGACTTGCAAGCTTTTCTACGCCTATCTTCTTGCTACGATCCGGAGTCGCGAGACTCCACCGCAGCCGTGCGTGTCCGTCCGATGACGGTTTGAATCCGTTGCTCTCGCAAGGCATCGGTGGGGACGCCTGGCGGAGGAGGAATCAGGTTCGTCGTCGCATCCGTCGGATCGATCCATGGGGAAGTGATGACTTCCCCATTTCGAGCCTTGATGGTCACCCAAACACTTTCCGGATTTAAGAGCGGCGTCCTGCCGTCTTTCGCTTCATCAATCAGTGGATTGGGGTCATTGCTTTCCAGTTGATCATCCGGCGCAGTCTTCAACTCGCCCGCTTCGCCCACCAAGAAATGGATGTCACCGGTCACGGGGATTTCCGCCAACTGGGGTGTGCCCAGAACATTCTGTGCCGCCACGATGCGACTGACTTCACCACGAGCACCAAACAGGATGTAAATGACCTGATAGTCCCGAGGTCCAGTTGTAAACGGAGGATTGGGCGCCCCAGATTGAATGTCTAAATAGTTGCCCTCGATCGCCATCGGCGAAAATTGATTGCCATAGCGTCCGATTCCCGAAGCCGTCAAGTCAATCGCCGTGCCCGTTGGCATTTCGACAGGCTTCGCAATGGCTGGCCTTGGTGCGCGAGTAATCAAGAAAGGAACTTGATCCCCCACAAATCTTCTGTAGTCAGCGTTCAGTTCCGATCGAGCAAGTTGAACGCGTACCCATTGGTTTACATCTGCCGGCGCCAACGTCCCGATCACCGCAAAATCAGCGTTCCAGAAGCTGACAGGGTCCCAGCCTGCGACCGCGGGTCCGGTGTTGATACGTTCGATCGTCAACGGCAAATTTGCATCACCAATCTGGGCAATGTCTCCAATATTGATGAGTGTTGGAAAGCTATTGTTTTGAATGTCGATCGCCGATCGAACCAATTGAGAGGCCGATCCTCGGAACCAGAGCGAAACCACATCATCGGTTATGTTCGCTGGCGTACCGTTGATGTTCAATCCAAAGAATGGATTCGGCGCACCGGCGTCGCCGGAGTAAGGCGGCGGCGCGACCGCAAATCGAAGCTGGATCGATTGACCACGTTCCCGCGCATCCTCGACACCCAAACGCTCGATGATGACGCCACCGCCACCGCCGCGACCGATCGATCGCGCTCGACCTTCCTGGATCGCGGATTGCAGTTGAGTTGCGGCACGCGTCAGTTTCCGAGCCTTCAAGCTGTTCTTCACGGTTGGCAATGCAATTCCGGCCAGCACCGAAATCACCGCCAACGCGACCATCAATTCGACCAGAGTCAGGCCGCGGTCGCGTCGTCGAGATGAGCGATGGCTGAATTCAAACATCATGAAAAGTCAAAGGAAGGGTAAATGTTGTCGGCACTGTTGTCCGTTCGGGTGTCCGCTGTGTCTTTGCGGGCACCCAACTGATCGATCGGCGAAACACCAAATTGGTACGGATCGATAAAATTGGGAGTCCCAGGGAATCCAAGTGTGCCAGTCGGATTGATTGGAAAGACGCCCGACGCGTAACTGATTGCGGGTGTCGGCGGCGAATCAAGACCAACCATGTCAAAGACTCCGTCACTTCCCGCTGAGACAACCATCGGCAACAAGGAAAAGGGGTCGTTGGCCTGAAAGTCCGTGCTCGTTGTGTCGTCGTACCTTGGGTCGGAATACAAAATGTCGATGGTGTCTTTGCTAAGCTCAACTTTTCTGGCCGCCAACTCGGTATTGGTGCTCGGGGGCTTCTCCCACTCCGGGACCAAAAACAGACCACAAGGCCAACGCAAGTAGCCGACCGGAACGCCCCAAGGATCAAGCACTTCGGGCACTCCGTCCTTGTCCAGATCGCCAATATCGCGAGTGCGAAGCGACTCGATCGCGGGCGTCCCATTGATGATGTGAGTCGACATGATCAGGTACAGGCATTCGGCGCTTTGATGTTCCGTCGTCCACTCGCCATTGGCTGCCGAGCCATCGACACACTCGGCGAAATTGGCGGGCGCGGTCGCAGCGGTTGCCTGGATAGCGCTCAGCACGCGCTGCCGATACCGCTCCTGCATTTGCCAACGCAACGAAGCGCTGGCAACAAAAGGGGGCGGGCTGTGACCGGGGGCGGAACTGGCGGGCTGAACGTTGGGTCCATGCGAGCCAACATGACGGCTCCGGCATTTCCTCGGTAGACGCGGTAGTAGACATCGATCGGCGGATCGACCAGATCCTGGACACGATCGGGCAGCGAACAACGCAGAAAGTCGCGTTTCCAATTCAACGTCGCCAGCGAGCGAGACTTCAGCGCTGACCATTGTTCGGTCCTGCAGCTGATTGCGGTGTACTCACCGGAGCACTCACCAACCGATTTGCTTCCTGTTCGTACAGCTCAAGAATCACCAGGTTGAGCCGGTCGATCAAGGCGATCGCACGGGTGTCTTGTGCCTGTCGTTTGGCTCCCGAAAGCGCGACCGTCACCATGCTGCCGAGGATCCCCATGATCACGATGACGACGAGCATTTCGACAAGCGTGAATGCTCGTGAACATCGCTTGGCACTGGGCGGCTGGTTTGCAGCGAGAAACATTACGGCAAGTCCGATTCGAATGTTCGAGTGGTGAAATTCGTGATGTTGTCGAGCTGTGGCTGTGACCTGTAGACCGGGGTGCCGACGTAGTCGTCGTCTTGAAACTTGTCAACAGAAGGGACCGAGGTCGAAAGTGGGTTGTAATACGCACCACTCGGATAGACCGCTATTCCCGCAGCCCCGCCGCCCCAGCCCGCCCCGATCACCCCGCCATAGTTGTCATCAATTCCGGCAGAGACAATTTGGAACTTCTTGTCCTCGGCAAACTGCAATACGGTCGTCTGGACGGGCATCCCTTGGATCGTTGTCGGTGGCGTCGTGTCGACGACACTCGAGGCGTAAGGACGTGCGACGCCGGTTTCAGGAAAACTTGCCGTCGGCGCTGACGGCAGATAGACGTTCTGGAAGTGATGGTTGTTCGCTGGTGCCGAGTTCCACGCAGTCGTCTTATTCGCTCCCCACGCTAAGTCGTAATCGCGTGAGTTGAAATAAACCAAAGGGCGTTCACTGTTGGGCGGATGGTAGGTCGGAAACGGGTCTGCAAAGTACCTGAATGACAATGCGTTGTCAGCGATCGGAAGCATCCCGCCGGTTCCGTTATTCGTGCCGGCGTGATCCTCATCAATCGTATACACATAGGGGCTGGTGACGACTCCATTGAGTGGCCCCCCGCTCTCGTGCAGGAAAAGAGATAGATTGGCGACGTCAAAGTCAAAGAAGCCGGTATCTCTCTCTGAGTTGTATTGAAAGAGCAGATAGTCCGCTCCGGTCGCAGGTGAGGGAAGCGTCGCACCTGATACCAACACCAGTGGGCCACCTTGTCCGGTGAAGGGGCGTTTCTTATCGCTGCTGAATCCACCCAAACAGAACACCAGTGCTTCGGCCCGATCGATCGCGTGCGGATAGTGTGCGAATGCGGAACCCGTTCTGGGGTCGGCCGGCCCGCTGGCCGTGGTTCGATTCATGCTGCTGTCGTAGTGCGTGAACTGAGCGAGAATACGAAGTTCGTTGTTATCAATATTTGGAAACGCCTTTCGGAAGTGGCGTTCCACCGCATCCCAGTCAAAGAAATCCGGCGGATACTCGCCGTGCTCCAGCTTGTAAGACGCAAGTGCCTGGGCCATCACGTCAATTTCGGTGCGAATCGCGGTCTCTTTGGCTGTCCGCAACGCACCTGTGATCGCGGGGATGGCGATCCCGGCCAGGATGCCGATGATCACGATCACCGTGAGGATTTCGACCAGCGTGAAGCCGCTTGCGACGCGCTTGGGGTGGCCACCAAAAACAGTCATGATTCTGCGATTCTCTGTATTGCGGAATGTCATTAATTCTTCTTCTTTGCCGCCGTCTTCGTGGCGTCGTTGGTCTTGGATTAGTCTTCAATCTGGTTTGGGAAATCAGGGCACAGGGTCGATTGTTCGCTTGGCTGGCGCCGTGACGCGACGGTGTAATAACTCATCCGGCCCGACTCGTCGCAGATCCAACACTCCTTGGCTCCGGCGTCAAAGTACAACTCTCGCTTCGCTCGCATCTCGTCGTCGCTGTTACTCGGACTGATCACTTCCACGCAGATCTCGGGCGCCGTTTCAAAGGCGATCTGGCCTCGCACCAACGCGTAGCGGTCCGCGGAATACCAGCCCACATCGACCGCTTTCACTCCCCCAGCGGTCGATACGGGGCACTCGGGGATTGCACGACCTCCCAAACGCTGGCGAAGTTCAACTTGAATGTTCTCCTGTCGACCACAGTGCGGGCCTCCGGCGGGCGGCGTCATCACGATTTGCCCAAATTCATTCGTTTCGATTCGATAGGGATGATCACGCCAAACCGGATCCGCCAAGACTTCCGCCCAACGTTGACGGTTTCTCGCCAACACTGTCGATCGCTCCGGTAGTTCAAGGATAAGTCCCGTATTCATCTGGTCGTTCGTCATTCGTCTTGTTTCGATTGCCTAGTGCCGGACTTGTGAGTTGACCTTTACTTCGTAACCCGATGCGTGAGTTTTGAAGTTGCGCTTTTTAGCCGCGTAGCGGCGACAGCATCTAGCCTGGGGCGTGAGCCCCAGGAAAACGGAACGAACGATGCCCATCAGCCGCGGAGCGGCGACAGAAAACGGAACGGTCACAATGCTGTCGCCCCTTCGGGGCTTTCAGTCGTTTTCGATTACAAATCCTGGGGCTCGCGCCCCAGGCTACATGCTGCCGTGCCTCCGGCACTAGCGAAACGCGCAACTTCAAAACTCACGCTTCGGGTTAGGATTTCCAGCGAGTTTATCATCAAGGTCAATTCGCAGTTTCAGCACTAGTCTTCAATCTGGTTGGGGAAATCAGGGTACAGAGTCGATTGTTCGCTTGGTCCTCGCCGTGACTCGCGGGTGTAAAGTAAAAAGTAGTTGGCAGTCGTCAGTTGGCAGTCGTCAGTTGGCAGTCGTCAGTTCACAGTTGCCAGTCTCTTTCTTGCTGACAACTGTCGACTGATAACTGCCAACTGGCCGGCCTCCGGCCTAGGTCAATCCGGTGATCAGTGAGACCAACGGCATGAACAAACTGATGACGATGAACCCGACCGCTAGACCGAGAAACACAATCATCAACGGTTCCATCAACGCGGTCAGACCATCGGTCATCACGCGGACTTCTTCGTCATAAGTATCAGCGACCTTGTACAACATCGTGTCCAACTCGCCCGTCTCTTCGCCGACGTCGACCATGTTCACGACCAGGTCGTCGACGACGCGTGATTTGATTTTCGTGGCACCCCACAAGGCGGCCAACGTCGCTCCGCCGATGATCGCGTAGGTGGAAATCATCGTTATCGTCTGCACCATCGTGCCGTCGTCTAACTTCGTGCCCTTGGCAGTCAGGGCAACCGACATCAACAGACTTCCGGGGAACGCACCAAAGATCGCCCAAAAGACCAACGCCATCGGGTGAAAACCAAGGTAGCTGTATTCTGCCAGCGGTTTACTGATCACTTCACCCTCGCGAATCAAGTCGTTGACCTTGGTGAACATCCGCTCGAACATCGCGTTGCCCGAGGTCTCGCGGGTAATGTTGATCGCCTCCAAAATCGGCACACCGCTGGCCACCAGCGTTCCCAAGGTTCGCGTGGTTCGTGCCAAAATATTCTTTTCGATCAGACTGCCGAAAATCGGCACCTTGATGATGAACTGGTCAAAGCCCATTCGCCCCTGGCGAAACTTCCGCAACAACTTGATCAAAATCAACAGACAGATCGGCATCGCAATCAACAGGAACCAGTACCCGGCGATGTAGTTGCTCATCGCAATCAACAGGATCGTCGGCGCGGGCAGGGGCAGCCCGAATTCCTCGAACATCGTTTCAAACGTGGGCACGATGAACAACATGATGAAGGTCAGAATCAAAGCCGCGACCGTAACCACGATGACGGGATAAATCAGTGCCCCTTTGACCTTACGTTTGAGCGACTCGGCCGACTCCAGGAAGTCCGCCAAACGCTGCAGAATCGTTTCCAGTGCACCACCCGCTTCGCCGGCCTTGATCATGTTGACGTACAGGCGGGTGAACACCTTGGGGCACTTGGACATCGCTTCACTGAGCGTGGATCCGCCCTCGATCTCATCGCACACATCCATCAGTGCATTCTTGAGTTTCCCCGGTTTCTGGTTGTTCTCGAGGATTTTCAAACTGCGCAAAATCGGCAGGCCCGCGTCCTGCAGAATGGACAACTGGCGGGTGAACGCGCAGATGTGCTTCGTCTTGGCGCCGCCGATGGCGAAGCCGCGCTTCTTACCCGACCTACGGGCTGCCTGTCCGGCTGCACTCTTCTTGACGGAGATCTTCGTAACGAAGTACCCCATCTGGCGAATTGTGGTTTGCGCCTCTTCCTCGTTGGCGGCATCGATCTCATCCCGGATCTCTTGTCCGGTCGCGTCCATCGCTTCGAATTGATAGATAGGCATAGGGCTTCGCCAGAAATCAGTTAACAGGTATCAGTTAACAGGTATCAGTTGACAGTTGACAGTAAAAAAATCAGTTGACAGTAAAAACATTGATCGTTGTTTGTTTGGTGACGTTCAGTGGATAGGTGACAGTGAGCAGTTCCGGTTCTTGCTGTGAACTGGCGACTGTCAACTGCCTACTGATTCACTCTTGTACGGTTTCGCGGATGACCTCATCCAGGGTTGTGATCCCATCAGCGGCCATGGCGATGCCGAATTCACGCAACGGGACCATCCCGCCGCGACGGGCTTCTTCGCGAAGCTCGTCGGTGGATGCGTTTTGCAGAATCATCTCTCGTAATGTGTCGTTGAGCAGCATCAGCTCGAACAGCGCGATGCGGCCCTTGTATCCGGTGTTGTTGCAGTTATCGCAGCCAGCTCCCTTAAAGAACTTCTTGCCTACGATGTCTTCCGGTTTCATCCCCAGATCGATCAACATCGAGGAACTGACTTTGCCTTCTTCGCGGCACTTGGTGCAGACGCGGCGGACCAGGCGTTGAGCCAAGATGCACTCGACGGTGGCACAAATCATGAACGGCTGGATGCCCATGTCTTTCAACCGCGTGACCGTTGCCGGCGCGTCGTTGGTGTGCAGCGTGCTGAAGACCAAGTGACCGGTCAGCACCGCCTGAATGGCGATCTCAGCGGTTTCCAAGTCACGGACTTCACCGACCAGAATCGTATCGGGGTCTTGCCGCAGGATTGCTCGCAGGCAACCGGCAAAGGTCACACCAACATCATTATCGATGGGAATTTGGATGATGCCGTCAATGTCGTATTCGACCGGGTCTTCCGTGGTGATCAACTTGTCAGAGATCTTGTTCAGCTCGGTCAGCGATGAATACAACGTCGTCGTCTTGCCGCTGCCGGTCGGTCCGGTCACCAGCACGATCCCGTTGGGGCGATCGATCGCACTGCGAAAGTCCCTCATCATCGCTTCGTCCATCCCGACGTTCTCGAGACTCAGGTCGACGACGCTGCGATCCAGGATTCGCATCACGACGCTCTCACCGAAAATCGTCGGCAACACGCTGACACGAAGGTCGACCGGGTGACCACCGACCATCAATTCGATGCGGCCGTCTTGCGGCATCCGCCGTTCGGCGATGTCCAGGCTGGCCATCACCTTGATGCGCGTCGTGATCGCGAATGCCAGGTGGCGTGGTGGCGGCACCATTTCGTACAGCACACCTTCGGCTTTGATGCGAATCCGAAACTCGTCCTCGAACGGCTCAAAGTGAACGTCGCTGGCGTGGTCCTTGATCGCCAGCAGCAGGACCATGTTCAGAAGTTTTCGCACCGGCGCCGAATCGGCCAAGGCTTCGGCGTCGGTGATGTTGAACTTTTCAGTTTCCAGCGCGGAGATCGCCGCTTTGAGCTCTTCGTCGTCGGCCAACTGTTGAACCAGTTTTTCGACGCTCTCCGATTCGCTGTCGTAGTAACGCGTGATCGTCGCGACGACGTCCCGTTCGGTGGCCACGACCATCGCGATATTGCAGCCAAGAAACGTCCGCAGTTCGTCCTGGATGCTCAAATTCTGAGGGTCGCAGGTCGCCACGGTCAACAAGTTGTTCTCGAATTGCAGCGGCACGATCCGATACAGCTGGGCCATCGTTTCGCTGATCTTGCTGAGCACGGCCGGGTCGAAAGTCGCTTCCTCAAGCGTGACCGTCTGCATCCCCATCTGCTCGGCGAGCCCCTGAATCAGTTGCTCGTCGGTGATCAGCGCCATTTCCTCGGCAATCCGACCCAGCAGCGTGCCGGGTTGTTGCTCTTGTTCCTCGAGAACAATCTCGAGCTGCTCGTCGGTAAGAAAACCGAGGTCGACTAGGATCTGTCCGATACGACGTGCCATGGTGATTAGGAAGTGAAAGGAGTGGGAGTGGGTGAGTTGGGAGTGAGGAGTGAGGAGTGAGGAGAGCAATTTGCTTCTCTTCCCTGACTACTGACTACTGACTACTGACTACTTCTCTTTATTCATCTTCGGGAACGGGAATCTGTTCGTCCTCGAGTCCGCGACGAGACTGGACGATGCGTTTGGCGAGATCGTCGGGACGATGGGCTTTGGACAACACCTCTTCGACGGTCACGACTTCGTTCTTCCAGTGGTTGAAGAGTGCGTCATCCATCAACTGCATGCCAAACTTGGCTCCGGTCTGCATGGCACTGTTGATGCGGAATGTCTTGTTTTCACGAATCAGGTTGGCAACGCCTGGCGTGACCACCAGAACTTCGTAGGCCGCCACCCGCCCGCCGCCGATTTTCGGTAGCAGCGTCTGTGCGACCACCCCGATCAACGTGCTGGCAAGTTGCGTTCGGATCTGGTCCTGCAGGTTGCCTGGGAAAGCATCAATGATTCGGTTGACGGTACCCTGAGCACTGTTGGTGTGCAGCGTGCCAAACACCACGTGGCCGGTTTCCGCCGCGGTGATCGCCGCCTCGATCGTCTCCAAGTCGCGAAGCTCGCCGACCAGAATCACATCGGGGTCCTGTCGCAAAGCGCGGCGAATCGCCTCGGAGAAACTTGGCACATCGACGCCGACTTCGCGCTGATTGATCGTGCTCTCAATGTGGTCATGATAAAACTCGATCGGGTCTTCGATCGTGATGATGTGGTGGTCAACGGTCTCGTTGAGCAAGTTGATCAAGCTGGCAAGCGTCGTACTCTTTCCCGAACCGGTGGGTCCGGTGACCAGGAATAAGCCACGCGGACGGTGGACCAATTTGACGACATGCTCGGGCAAACCGAGTTGCTCGGGAGTCAGTTTGTCGTTGGGAATCTGCCGCAGCACCATCGAGATGAAACCGCGCTGCTTGAAGACGGAAACCCGGAACCGAGCTTGCTCGCCAAAGGCGAACCCAAAGTCCGTGCTACCACTCTCCTGCAACTCACGTTGACAGCGTTCGGGGGTGATGCTCTTCATCAGGGCCACCGCGTCTTCGCCTTCCAACGTCTTTGTCTCCAGCTTTCGCATCCGGCCGTGAAGCCGGAACACGGGGGGCTGGCCGACGACGATGTGGATGTCACTGACACCTTGCTTGATTGCAGCCTGCAACAGCTTGTCAATAAGAACAGTCGCCACAGTTCGACTCCTAAGTCACATTGCTTGGGTGGTTACATTGCACGGGAAATCCACTCGGAAGACTGGCGACGGTCGCCACACTCGCGACCCCACGGGTCAGAATGCCGCCTGGATTTAGAATGAATATTGAAAAGTGAAGTTGTTTGATCGCGATGTCGAAAGGGCCGCAGGGATAAGAAAAAGAAAAACGGCTGCGCTTTCGAGATGGGCGTCGCAACGTCATATTGCTTGCCCGTCGAGATGATTATTAGTGTGAAACTGGCAAAGACCAAAAAAAGAACCCTTCTGGTTGCCGCAGGGCACCGCCGCGTTCCCCAAAGAGAAAACGGAACATCGCTGCGGAGCGACGCAAAGGAACGCCGCGACTCTGGTGGTCTCGCCCGCTCGACGGAGGGGCTGTCTGCATGAACCAGCAGCCCAGCTGCAATCCTTGGTTGACGAGCAGAACGCCTTCGCTGACCGCCGCCGATACGAAAGCGGAGGGCCTACAACGAGTCCAAATCCTTGACGATGTGGCTGAATGCAAGAGCCTCTTGCTCGGTCTTTTTGGCCACACGATAGACCTCTTCAAAGGTCGTGATGCCGCGGATCACCTTCAGCATGCCATCGGTGTAAAGCGTTGACATACCGTTCTTTATCGCTTCGGTGCGGACGTCTCGAGTGGTCGTCCCCTTGAACATCAACTCACGCAGCTTGCTGTTGATCAGCATCAGCTCGTAGATCCCGATTCGACCGCGGTATCCGGTACGCCCACAATAGGGGCACCCCTTGCCTCGAGTGAACTCAGCCTGCTTCACCATCTCGGGTGGAAGACCCGAGTCCTTGATAACACTTTCGGGTGGGTTATACCTAACCTTACAGCGTGGGCAGATCGTTCGTACCAAGCGTTGGGCAAGGACCGCGATCACGCTACTGGCCACCATATAGGATGGTACACCTATGTCCACCATTCGTGATATAGCACTGGGCGCATCGTTCGTGTGTAGGGTACTGAATACCAGGTGTCCAGTTAATGAGGCCTGAATCCCCATCGATGCGGTCTCATGGTCTCGCATTTCGCCGACCAAGATGATGTTAGGGGCTTGGCGTAACATGGCGCGAATGATCAGGGCGAAGTCGAGCCCAATATTGTGGCGAACCTCCACTTGGTTGATGCCTGGCAGGTAGTACTCAACCGGGTCTTCCGCGGTGATCACTTTTCGGTCGGGGCGATTCAATGCGTTCAGTGCCGCGTACAGCGTGGTGGTTTTTCCGGACCCCGTTGGACCTGTCACCAAAATGATACCATTGGGGCGTCGAATCAGGCCGTTGAAGTTGCGGTAGTCACGCTCGGAGAGACCGAGTTGGCGGACACCGACCTTGATGTTGTCCTTGTCCAGCAACCGCATGACACAGGACTGGCCATGGTTGGTGGGGATGATGCTGACTCGCAGATCGAGCTGTTTATCGCCAACGGTGATCTTGATCCGCCCATCGGTGGGGCGTCGTTTCTCGGAGATGTCGATCTTGGAGAGGATTTTGATGCGGGCAATGATGGCCGAGAGCATTCGGCGGGGGGCGTTTTCTCGCTCGACGCAGACGCCATCGATGCGATAGCGGATTCTGACACGGTCCTCAAACGGCTCGACATGGATGTCGCTGGCTCGAAGCTGGACCGCTTCTTGGATCATCAGATTGACCAAGCGGATGACCGGCGCACTGCTGTCACCAGCATCTTCTTCGGCGGCCTCGCCGTCCGCATCGGTCTCGGTAAAGTCGATGGCGGTATCGGTGAATTCTTGCAACATCGAGTCAGCCGATTCACCTTCGACTTGGCCGTAATACTTGTTGATCGCTCCCAAAATGGCACCCCTGGGCGCCAATGCGGTTTCGATCTTGCGATTGAGAATGAAGCGGAGTTTTTCAATCGTTTCGATATCAAATGGGTCGGAAATCAGGATCCTCAGGGCCCCATCTTCGTCGCTAAAAGGGAGCACGTTGTTTTCGCGGGCCACCGACTCCGGCACCAATTCGATCACCGATTCGTCGATTTGCGCCTTGCGCAGATCGACGTAGGGGATTTTGTGGAACTTGGCAACCGCCTGAGCTACTTCGTCCGGCGTGGCATACTCCATCTGAATCAACACAGCGCCGACGTCGCCATTGGTGGTTTTCGCGACACCTTCGGCTTCGTTAAGTTGGTCGAGGCTGATCACGCCCTGCTTCAGCAGCAAGTCAGTGAAATCCTGCATCACGCGGCTCATGTGGTATTCCTGGTAAGGTGGTAGAGAGAAGAGGGATTCCCATCGAGGCGGGTCACGAACGGGAAACACCCATCTTCTAGAATAACAGAGCGGCACGGGTGCCGCACGCCGAAAGTCCCAGAAGCAGGGCCAATCCGGCTCCTTGAAAAGCATCCCCGCTGACACTTGCAGGATTCTACCGAACCGCCGAGGAGATGCGTTCAAACCACCTCTCAATCTGAGAGGTCGTGCGGTTTAGGCGGTTGAAATAGCACTTTCTGTAAACCGGCGACTGCAAACGAGGCGTAGGCCAGGACCTGGAGGCCGTCCGGCCTTAGAATGCCGGTTGTGATGAGATTTGGGTAACCGCGGAGCGGTGAAAGAGGGTAGCCTGGGGTGCATCAACAAGCGACAGCGAGGCAGGCGTAACCCCAGGTAAGCGAACCCGAAAGAACCTTTCCCCCGCGGCGTTTCGGCGGCGTCGCCGCCGAAACGCCGCGGGGGAAAAATGTCGTGGAGCAACCGCAACCTGGGGCTGCGGTTGCTCGCTGAAAGCTCGCACCCTTACCCCAGGCTACATTCTTCCGCCGCTCCGCGGCTGTCCAATCGAGTGCTTTGTCACGACCAAGAATGAGGTTCAATTTGCTTCGGGAATCCTAACAAAAACGGAACGGCTAAGCCGGACGGTCTCCCTCTCCTGGCGACAAATCGCATTCGTCAGGCTGCCAGGACAGATCCTGGCCTACGATGCATTCTGTCAACTGTCGACTGGCCATTGCAAACTGGCTGTTCAGATCGCCGCTCGCACGACACCGACGGCAACGCCGATCACCCGAGCATCTTGGACGTAGATGGGATCCATCGATGAGTTGGCCGGCTCTAAACGAATGCGGTTGCTTTCGGGATACCAGTACTTCAACGTGGCTTCGCCTTCGGGCGTTTGCGCGACGACCATTTGCCCCAATTCGGCGGTATCTTGCTTCTGGATGACCACGTAGTCGCCATCGGCGATATGTGCGTCGATCATCGAGTCACCCGAGACTTGCAGGATAAAGCGATCATCCTTGAACAACATCTCGCTGAAGTCGACTCGGTCGTTTTGTTCGAAGGCGAGTGCGGTTGGTCCCGCGGCAACCATCCCGGCCATCGGTAATGCGTGACCATTGCGATCAGCGGTATGCGTCAACTCGATTGCGCGAGACTTGTTCGGACTTCGAGTGATCAAGCCTTTTCGCTCGAGCGCACGTAAGTGACACATCACGCCATTGGGGCTTTTGATACCGAAGTGTTCACCAATCTCCCGAACGGTTGGCCCATACCCCCGCTTCACGATCAACTTGCGGATCATGTCATACACACTTTGTTGACGATCGGTGAGTTGGCTAGACATGACGGGACCTTCGGAACGCGGATTCGAGGGGAAATCGTGCCGTCGATTGTACCACATGCTAAACACCTGTGCACAATACTATGGGGAACTGAAAAACCCCAACCCGAATCCTGCGATCACGAGCATCCCGGCCGGAATGCACCACCAAGCGAACCAATGCAGGCGATCTTGCCTGCTCCAGCCGATCAGCCAACGGAGGGCAAAAATGCCGACGAGGAACGAAACAACGGCACCTGCTAGCAATTCCGAGATGGTGTAATCGATTGGAATTCCGGCAGCATGGTCCTCGTACAGGTCTTTGAGTGTCAGAACTGTGCGCGCCCAGAATCGCCGGAATCGCCAGCAGAAACGAGAATGTGATCGAATCGTCGTTTTTCAGTCCCAGCAATCGACCGCCCAGAATCGTCGACCCACTGCGGCTGACCCCCGGCAAAATGGCGAATGCCTGAAAGCATCCCACCGCCAACGCCGCCAGCCAGGTCATCGCCTGATATTCACCTGCTCTTGGTTTAAGTTTTCCGAGCACGATCAGCATCCCTCCGGTGACCAACAGCATCGCGCCGACAAGCATCGGATTGTGAAGGATCTGCTCAAAGTACTTGCGAATGGTCAATCCAATGACGACGGCGGGGATCGTGCCCACCACCAGCAAGGGGATCACCCGTCGATCACTCGATAGCAGCAAGAGTATCCGACGCCAAAAAACAACCAGGATGGAGCCCAGCGTGCCGGCGTGAAGAATGATCTCGAGCGTCGGCGAGTCCCCCAGTCTGCCCAACAACGCACCCAGGATCACGAGGTGCCCCGACGAGCTGATCGGCAAGAACTCGGCGATCCCCTGAACGACGGCAAGAATTACGATTTCTAGCACGAGAAGGTTGATCCCCGGGGAAGGTCAGACGAAGGTAAACGCACTCGCCGTCGATGCGTTAGCGCGGCCGCAACCAAATGTAGGCCAGGACCTGTCCTGGCGAAAAAACCGCATTCATGATTTGCCAGGACAAGTCCTGGCCTACCAGGAAAGTATCGACGCGGTTGGGCAAAAAGGAAGATTTGATAGGAGTGTCCAACTGCGAGAGTGCGGTTGGCTGGCCAATTGAGAGTGTCAGCGCGAATGCGCTGATTGTAGTGTCGGGCGATTCCGCGGACGATGTGCTATCGGGACGCGCGCAGCATTGGATCACAAAGGACTTAGACGATTGAACGATTCGAAACCCACTCCCTCGGACAACTCAATTGAACACGATGCGTCAGATCAGCAACTGGACGACGAGGACGCGTTCGAGAAAATCACGACGGGCACTCTGGTGTCACGATCAGTATTTGGCGGCGTGTTGATGGGACTGGCCAACCTGGTCCCTGGCATCAGTGGCGGCACAATGTTGTTGGCAGCCGGCATCTATCCCCGATTTATCGATGCGGTCGCCAACGTCACTCGTTTTCGATTTCGTTTTCAATCGATGTTGTTACTCGGTTGCGTTGTCGGCGCCGCCGGCCTTTCGATCTTGCTGCTGGCCGGAACGCTGAAGGATTTGGTGGTGGGTCAACGCTGGATCATGTACAGCTTGTTCATCGGGCTGACGCTGGGCGGATTACCGGTCGTCTGGAAACTGGCGCGTCCCGCATCGATACGGCTGGTCGTGTCGGCCATCGTGGCGCTGGCCGTGATGGTTTGCTTGGCGCTGCTGCAGGCAACCGGGGCCGTCGGTAACAGCGGATCCAACTTTCTCATGCTGCTGGTGGCGGGGCTGGCCGGTGCCAGTGCCATGATCCTGCCGGGCATCTCAGGCGGATACTTGCTGCTGTTGCTGGGCCAGTATGTGCCGATCCTGGCGGGCATCGACGACTTCAAAACAGCACTCAAGGCACGCGACATCGCCGCCATGGTCGACCCCACGCTCTCGGTCGTATTGCCGGTTGGACTGGGAGTCGTTGCCGGCGTGGTCTTGGTGGGCAATCTGCTGCAATGGTTGTTGCACCATTTTCGCAAAGCCACGTTGGGCGCGTTGATCGGTTTGTTGCTAGGATCGACCGTGGGTTTGTGGCCGTTTCAATCTCCGCTGCCGCCCAAGGTGGGTGACACGATCAAAGGCCAGCTCGTCACCGTCGACTCGATCGCCGAAATCGAACCCGACGATTGGCCAACCACCTATTTCCAGCCGAGCGTGGCGCAAGTGGGCGGATCGTTGGCAATCGTGGCGTTAGGATTTGCGGCAACGCTGGGGATCGCCAAGATCGGTGGCGATGATTCATGAGCTGACCGCATTGCTCGTAGTGACTGCATGCATGCGGTTTGCCGGCGCAAAACCCGATGAATCGGTTTGCTGCGAAGGAACAGCGAAATCGGTAATTGAAAAAGTTAAAATGAGAATTGAGAAATGCAAAATTGGGTTTTGGAATCGGGAAACACGAAATGACCGGCGTCACGAGGATTGGTGTGGCCGGCAATTTGTGAACCAGAATACCGCCCCTCCTCCATCTTCCTGACAGGAATCCTCCACGCCACCGCAGTTTGCATTTTACAATTCTCATTTTAGCTTTTTCAATTTGCCCCGCTTTCAAACCGACCACTTCGCTCTCTCAAAAACGAAAACAGCCGGCCTTGCCTTGGCAAGACCGGCTGGGCGAGAAAGATTGGCCTGCGAAGCTACTTCTTGGCAATGTAATCCGTTGGTTCGACGAACGGATTGCTGCGGATCTCGCCCGCTTTTGCAACCAGGGTTGTGGCTGGGACCACTTTCGAATGGCTGACACAGGGATTGCACAGCGGTGCCGGCGTTGGCACTTGCGGCTGTTGGAACAGAGTTCTCAAGCGACTTTCATAGCCAGGACCAGCCGAGACCACTGGTGGCGACGCGAAAGGGCTGACGCCGTAAGGTCGCGAGTGACGCGCGCCGTAGTAGACTGGCGGGTTGGTCGCGAAGTAGGGCGGCGTGCGGATCGACGTCCCGTAGCGGGCTCCGTAGGGTTGATAGAACCCAAAGGGAAAGAAGCCGTAGTTAGGGTTCTGTGCCGATGCTGAGTCGGATGTTAAGACGACAGCGGCGACAGCCAGAAGGGAAGTGATTAGTAACCTTTTCATCGGGGACCTCAAGAGGACACGGTGGATTGGAGGGCGGATTGAATTGCGCTGGATCGAAACCGCTCGAAGCGGGAGGAGTAAGTGGGTTTTCGAGACCCTTTTCCAACCCCGCGTAGCACCCCCGTGCCTGCCAAACCCACACTAGTCGCCCGTCTCAGGTGATGCAATGGTCAAGATTCGGGAATTCGCTGCTTCCTGGACCATCCGCCCAAGTCGACGATTCAGATCCATCCGTTGTCACCCCGAGTCAAATCCCCAAGTTCTTCCGGAGTTTTCGTGGCAGATTGAGAGTTGCATTCACGGGGTGGCCGGCGGTCGAGCGTCAGCGAGCCCCCGGAATTCCATTGGTACGATGCTGGGGGCTCGCTGAAGCTCGACCACCAGCCACCCCCTCATGGCGCACGCGGCCACAAGAAGTCACCCCGAGTCAAATCCCCTTGCCAGATCCCTGAACGTGAAAATCGTCTGCATCATCCACTCCCTTGACGGCGGCGGTGCCGAGCGCGTGATGGCCTCACTCGCCTCGCGGTTGGTTGCGCGAAGGCACAGCGTCACTCTGGTCACACTCGATGACGGGACGGTCGAGCGTCACGCGGTCGATGAGAGAGTCGTTCGCCAAAGACTCAATTTGATGCTGGAAAGCCGTGGCCTTGCCGCCAAGTATTTCAACACTCGAAATCGAGTGGCTGCGATCCGCGCGGTGATTCGCAACCAGGCACCCGACGTTGTGCTCTCGTTTTGTGACCGAACGAACATCCTGGTCTTGATGGCATCAAGAGCCTTGGACATCCCCGTTGTCGTCAGCGAACGTAGCGATCCGGCAGAACAAAACCTTGGTACGGTATGGGAATACCTTCGCGGCCGCAGCTACTCCAAAGCAGCCGCCATCATCGCCTTGACCGAGCACTCTGCAGCCCACTTGCGCGAGCGATTCACGACAACCGTGCGAGTGATCCCCTCGGCTGTCGACCTGCCGCCGATTCAATCGCAACGAGACTCGGCGATCGAGAATCGTCGCATCCTGGGTCTCGGCAGGTTCCAGAGTGAAAAAGGATTTGATCGACTGATTGACGCCTTCGCAGCCATCGCGACAAGCCGGCCGGATTGGTCGCTGCGAATTCTCGGTGAGGGTTCGGAGCGGGCGAGTCTGGAAAATCAAATTCGTCAACTCGGGTTGTCGGATCGAGTCACTTTGCCGGGCTGGATCCAACCGGTTTGGGAAGAGCTGGCCCAAGCAACCATCTTTGCGCTGCCAAGTCGATACGAAGGTTTTCCCTCGGCGCTGTTGGAAGCGATGGCCTGTGGCGTTCCCAGCGTGGCAGTCGATTGCCCCAGCGGACCACGAGCGGTGATCAACGATGATCAGACCGGGTTGCTGGTGGCGGACGATACCAGCGCACTATCGCGGGGAATCGCGAGGCTGATCGACGACGACGCGTTTCGCGAGCAGATCGGTGCGGTTGCCAAGCACGTCGTCGATCGTTTCGGCTGGGAACCCATGGTCGACGTATACGAAGAAACACTGCTCGCTGCAGCCAGCAAAACCAAGTCTTAGTGGCAGATCCAAAGGTGCGTTGCTGGGGTGGCCGGCGGTCGAGCGTCAGCGAGCCCCCGGAATTCCACTGGCTTACGATTCCGTCGGTTCGCCTTCCATTAACGCACTGGGGGCTCGCTGACGCTCGACCACCAGCCACCCGGCGCATTCATGCGGTGAATGCGCCAGGACCTGATGAATCGGGTTGGTACGAACGACCTCCGCCTACAAGATTCCGCCGTGCGTACGGATCGGAGTCATATGGCTGGGCGAATCAAGGAACCAGAATCGCTCCCACTCGCCCACCAAAGACCGTAAGTCTTCTGAGGTGTAGAGCAACTGTTGAACACGTCGCTCGGGACGAGCCGAGTAAATCGGCACGAAACAGCCAACCGTTGTTGTCAAACATACAGCCAGCAGGGTGAGTCGCATTAAACGTCGCATCGAGCGTTCCTCCGTGAACGTTTCGCTATCGCGATGAACAGATCGGTGAAGATGTGTTGGTTCGGGTTAAGTCAGTCTGTGTCCCAACGACCGCTAGGGCTGTCGGGTGGTGTGGTGTCGTTTTGATGTGCCGAGTCAGTCGCTTTGCCATCACGTTCGGATTCCAAGAATCGGCGTTCCTCCGCCTCGTCCAGGTCACGAACTTTCGCTTCCATGTATTTCCCCGGCTTGAAGGTGACGACGTGCTTTCGCGGCACATCGACCTGTTCACCAGTTCGCGGGTTGCGAGCCTTGCGGGCCGCACGCGGCTTCACCTCGAAAACACCAAAATTTCGAAGCTCTATCCGACGTTCTCGTACCAAGGACTCGATGATCGCGTCAAAGGTCTTTTGAACGATTTCTTTCGTCTGCTGCTGAGTCAGCCCAACCTCTTCCGAGATCGTTCGCACGATGTCTTTTTTGGTCACTCTGACTCCCTGTCGAACCGAGAAACGTCCTCGGCGATCGTTGTAAACCCTTTGCCACTTTCAACTTAACACAAGGGTGAGTCTAGGTGGCAGGCTGTGGGTCGTCAAGAACGCCAGCAATTCCGGTTTGAACAGGTTTTTACAGCCAACTCGTCTACGTCGTCCTTATCGTCACCCCTAATCGTCAACCTTGAAACAATCGGCGTAATCGGTACAGGAAGAGGGGATTAAGCGTGAGGAGTGAGGAGTGAGGAGTGAGGAGCCACAGAGAAGTTCTCGTTTTTTCGCAACTCCTCACTCCTCACTCCTCACTCCTCACTCCTCACTCCTGACTCCTCACTCCTTCTTCAAAGTCCCCCGCGAACGACGAATCCGATGATCGCTCCGACCAGCAGACTCAGTGGGATGGCCACCGCCAGGGCAATCGCGATCGGCAACAGATGGCTGGGGCGAGCGGGCGTCGATTCGGGCTCCCACCCCTCGGGCAGCGGGGGCATGGCCGATACGGAATCGGAATAGCCTCCTGAGGCACTCAAACCGCTCGAGTTAGCCAGGTCGGAAGATTCTGCGATCTCGCGAATTTGCGACGGTTCATGCGGTGGCGGAGGGGGTGTCCAGGCTTGGTGATCGATCGGCTGATCAACCACTTCGGTGCCCGAACTCGCCCAAGGCTCCAACCGTTCGGCCACTTCTGCGGCTGACTGAATTCGCCGCGACGGATCCTTTTCCATCATGTCAGCGATTGTGTCGACAAAATCTTCCGCCAGATCGGGTACGATTCTGCGCGGATGCCAAGGTGTTTCTTCGCAATGTCGCCGGCACTTCGATCGCGAATCACCCCCGGGAAAGGGGACCTTGCCGGTGACGGTGTAGTACAAGGTGCAACCGAGCGAATAGATGTCGCTAAGCGGTCCGACTGCCATCGGGTCGCGGATCTGTTCGGGCGAAAGATAGTCAGCGGTCCCGACGATCTTGCCGGCCCGGGGATCATCGCCCAACCCCATGCTCCAGGCCGCCAAGCCGATGTCAGAGAGCTTGGCATGCCCATCGGGCGTGACCAAGATATTGCCGGGTTTGACGTCGCGATGAACGATCCCCAGATCATGCGCGTACTGTAGGCCGAGTGCGGCTTGGGAAATGATCAGCGCCGAATCGCCCATCGAGAGCGGGCCGTTTCGGCGGACCACTCGACGCAAGTCGGTGCCCGGTACGAATTCGGTCACCAAGTAGTGGACTTGGCCGTCTTTGCCAGCGTCGAAAGCACGGACGATATAGGGACTGTCCAATCCCGCCTGCAAACGCACCTCGCGCATGAAGCTGTCGCGAGATTCCTTGTTCAGTTTCTCCAGCGGCAGCACCTTCACGGCGCACTCTCGCCCCATCACGTTATGCACACCCTTGAAAACCTGGCCCATCCCTCCCTGCGCAATAAAATCGGTGATCAGGTAGGGCCCCAGATTCATCTTGGTGCGACCGGCCCGCAGCTGTTGCGACTGATACTGCGTGATGACTCCGCTCTTGACCAGCGTGGCCGCGATCACAGCTTCGTCATCGGTTTCCGCCAGCGCGACAACCTTGTCGTACTTTTTGGGGCTGACCAGACCGCTGCCAATGGCGGCTTGTTGGAATGTGAGCTTCGGCTCTGGTTGGCTGGTTCCCATCTCTCACACACTAGCACAAATGCGGAATCAACCTAGTGAGAGATTGGCATCGTCAACGAAGACAACCAACACATCGGCGACACCGTGGCTGGGGAGGGGCAGCGAGACGACGTCGCCTTCGCTGTGGAGCCAGTGTGGTTGAGCCTGCCCGTTTTCAGCCGTTTTCGTCTCCCCCGACTCGGGTTCATCTGCCTTCGATTTGGCCGCTGGTGCCTTCGATTTGGCCGCTGGGGGCAGCGGGAGGTTCAGCGGATCGTCGGCAATGGAATGTAGCGTGGGGCCGTCGAGTAAGGCCGCGCAGTTGACATCGTGCAAAAATCGAAGCGTCGCTTTGCATGATTGCGAACGCGTTTGGATGACACGAATGATCGCGGCCAGTTTGCCGTCTTTGCGACGGCCAACCTGCAAATCGGAAACCACAAGCTCCTTCGGCCCGGTGTGGATGATCCAACCGATTTCCGCGGCACCAGCCGGCGCGTGAACCGGCACCTGAATGGGCGGCGCGATCAACGCCCGGGCCACCGCAACGGGGGCCGGAACGTCAAACCCGTAGGACAGCGTGAACTTGTGATTCGTTTCTCCCGGCACCCACAACAGAGTGTCGAGAAAACGATCGCCCACGCAACGATGGAAGGCGCGGCCACCGGCGCCGATCAACGTGTGCCGCTCCGCTTCGTCGATCACCACGCCTAAGGGTGCGACCAGGCGGCGTGAACGGGCTCGATGCAGTTTGTCTCGCAGCAACAAGCGATAGATAGCAGACTCCGTCACGACCGCGACACGGGCGGCGAAGTAGCTCTGCCACGGGTTACGCCGCAGCTCCTCTTGCGGCGTCAGCTCTCCGTCGACTTTGATCACGCGGCTGCCTCGAGCGACAGAGTAGCGAAGCGAGTACGTTGCCAGCGTCGAACCGGCGGCGCTCGTGATTTCTCCCGCGGCTTCGATGCAACCGACTGCGGCAGTCGATGAAACCACACGCAGCTGGCGGCAGCGCATCACGGTTTCACTCTCTTTTTTGCCAGCGGCTTGGACGTCCTCGTGCCCGTTGGCGACCAGTCGCATGGAAAAGCGATTGCCACGGATCCCGCCGCTGTAGACACCCGAGATGCCGCCTGATTCGGGGCTGATCGTGACTTCCATGAACTCATTCTGCAGGCTCCACTGCTGGGCAATCGACTTCGGCCCGCCGAACAACTTGCCACGAATCGCCTTTGTCAACGAGCGTGCCTGGCCGGCCGCGGCATTGCCGCCTCGCACCAACACAAAGCCGCAAGCCGGAATATCGACCGTCGCGGTTGTCCCGCCGTGGTCCTGCGAGGTTGCGAAGATGTGCTTGGCGGCCGCGGGGGCCGGACCGGCAATGGCAATCGTTTCTCGACACCCAACCGCATGCGGGTTGACCAGCAACGATGCATCGACCCCGCCGTGATGGGAGCCCGTGACGGCCGCCGCGAAGCTGCTCGCCAGGTTACCTTCTTCCACCGCTTTGCCGGTCACAAGCCCCGTCATGCCGGCCAGCACAGTTTGATGTTCCTGAGTCACCCGATCGCGGAAGTTGGCCGCCAGCGATGAAATCGGGTCGCCGCAATCGCTCTTGATCAGCGCGTCGAGCAATTGTGCCGCGTCGGGCGATGTCGCTCGGGCACGACCGTGATGGTAGGGATGCTCGCCATCGCGAAAATAGTCATCGAGTTTCCAGAATCGTCCCAACGCCAAACTCCACGAGGCGACTCGTTTCAAGTCCTGGAAGCTATCGCAGGTGTGGCCGGGCCAATGCACCAAGAGCGCCGTTGCGATCTCGCCGCTGTCAATTGCCTCGCCCAAGCGAGTGCCGAGCGTCAGGAACGAGGCATCGCTGGACGCATCGGTCGGCTTGGCGGTCAAGGCTTCCAGGTCAGCTCCGGCCGCTTGCATGATCACCTTGGCTTCGTCGCCGTGCCCTGTGCCGTTCTCGAAATCAAGGGGGATCATTCCGCAGTAACCAAGCTTCACCAGCGTCTGCGTCATGTCCGATGGGGTGGCGCCGAGAAGCGACCGTAAACCCGCGGCGCCGATCCAATTGCTGCTGTGGTTCGCCGATAAGCGTCGCAAAAAACCGATTCTGCTTCGGCAAAGGTCATGGCGTCCAAGCAGGTGCTCGGGGGCGGACCGCCTCCAGCCCAACCCAGGGCGCCGCTGGCCAACAAACCGCAAAGCTTGCTCGACCGATCGTCGCTGACTTCCTTGTCGCTGGCTTCCTTGGCCTGGGCAATCGCTTCGGCAACGTCGCAGTCCACCAAGATGTTCGATGGAGTTGGCAAGCAGGACGTCGAATCGCTGATCTGTTTGGAACCAGTCGACTCCGCGTCGGATTGCGAGTCTACAGTCGACTCAAGATCAATCGCCTGCAGCAGACTTTCGATGGTCGACCGGCTTGTCAAAGTCAGATCGATCAGATGCGGATCGGAAGAGAAGTAGTGGTCACGTTCTTCGGCCAGGCAATCGAAGACATCGTGCAGGGCCTCGACGGCGGCGTCGGCGTCGCGTTGGAGAAACGACTTGGCTGCGGCCACGATTCGGTTTTGCAGATGGATCTCATCCAGGTTGCTGGTGTACCGCAGTCGCCGGGTCATGACTTGGATTTGCAAAGATGCGTATCCGGCCGCATAGAAGTCCGCGACGGCGACGCTGCGATTCTGGGTTGCCAACGACTCCGGCAGATCACCCAGCTCGAGGCTGCCGATCATCTCGTCGGACAGCATCTCATCTCGGCAGCCGCCGGTGATCCAACTGCACTCTTGCGACTCGCGCGCCCGCATCTCGTAGTGGTCGGGCAACTGCGCAACACTGGGGGCCGGGACGGTGATCAGACGACGACCGATGGGGTCAGGCGGAGAATCGGCCCGATACCAAACTGGCAGCTGCTCGGTCTGGGCCAACAGGCGGGGATCCCACAAGACGGTCCACGCCGCCAACAGACTACGGGCCTCATAATCGGACAAATCCGAGGGAAAATCCTCCAGAGTCGCCGTCGGGATCAGCACGCAACACTCGTCAAATAGGGACATAGCTAAGTAATATTTGACTTATGGGTGCAAGGATCGATAGACTGTTAGTGAACTGCAAAGGTTCGGAATTCGTGGGAACTTTGCGAAATCCGTCTCCCTGCGTTCCCTTTTCCAATGACTCATCCGTTGATTGCCCGTAGCTTGTTGCCCGATCGCCTCGCAGGCTGGAGACGCAGATTCCTTGCTCATTCCTTGGACAGTTATTATCCATTTTTTCTTCAACGCTGTAGAATGAGCCTGCTGAGGGATTGTAACTGCCGGGATCCGATTGGTCCCCTGGGGGTTCAGGCCTCAGGTCAAAAGTCACGCGTCGAACGTCACTGGCCGGCAGACGAGGGTCACTGGCCGGCAGACGAGGGTTACTGGCCGGCGGACGAGGGTCACTGGCCGGCAGACAGGGGGCGGAGGGCCGCTGTTGGTATTTTGCCGCCAGCGCCTGAGCAGTGGGGCTCGATCGATCCAATCACAAATCTCATGTGCGCAGAAGTCAGACGATCTGTCATGCGCTTAGATCCAACTACTCACCTGTTTTCGTAGAAGCGACCGATGGCAAAAAGTTCAAGTGTTTGGGGTATCGAAATCGGCCAGACCGCGTTGAAGGCTCTGCGCTGCAGTGTGGAAGATGGCGAAGTCGTCGCCAATGCCTTTGACTACATCGAGTACCCGAAGATCTTGAGCCAGCCCGAGGCGGTAGCCGAGGAGCTTGTCGCCGAAGCCATCGAGCAGCTGCTCGAACGCAACGAGGCGATCAGGGAGATGGTCTGTATCAGTGTTCCCGGTCAGAGCGGTTTGGCAAAGTTCTTTAAACCGCCACCGGTCGAAGTCAAGAAAGTGGGCGACATCGTTCGCTACGAAGCCCGGCAACAGATTCCGTTCGATCTCGACGACGTTGTTTGGGATTTCCAAATGATGCCTGGCAGCATGATCGAGGAAGGCTACGCACTGGAAAGTGAAGTCGGTTTGTTTGCGATGAAGCGTGAACAGGCCTATCGCCAGCTGGCACCGTTTGACAAGGCCGACATCGAAGTCGATACCGTGCAGCTTGCACCGCTTGCGCTCTACAACATGATCGCCTACGACCGGATGTCCGAGCTGCTTGAGTTGGACATGTTTGACGCCGACAATCCGCCACCTTCGAGCGTGTTGTTGTCGATCGGCACTGATTCGAGTGACCTGATCGTGACCAACGGCTTCCGGATTTGGCAGCGCAGCATGCCGATCGGTGGTAACCACTTCACTCGCCAGTTGACCAAGGATCTAAAGCTTACCTTTGCCAAAGCCGAACATCTCAAGCGAAATGCCCGCGAAGCAGTGGATCCGAAGCTGGTCTTCCAAACGATGCGGCCGGTCTTCAACGACCTGGTCACCGAGGTGCAGCGTTCGATCGGGTTCTTCCGAAGCATCGACAAGAAAGCCGAGATCAAAGAACTGCTGGTCACCGGCAACACGGTCAAGATGCCTGGCCTGGCAGCTTACCTGGGCAAGAACCTTGGCTACGACGTGCATGTGATCGACAAATTCGATCGTCTCAAGGGCGACGATGTGTTATCGATCCCGACGTTCCGCGACAACGCACCGACCTTTGCTGTTTGCTACGGCCTCTGCCTGCAGGGCTTAGGTGTCTCACAAGTTCATGCCAGTTTGGTGCCCAGGGAGATCTTGACCGCACGCATGATCCGCGCCAAGAAACCGTGGACGCTCGCCGGGCTGGCCGCCTTGATGATCGGCATGTCAGGACACTATGCCTTTACCGAGAAAAGCTGGGCGACGACCCACCAAGACTTGTGGGACGCTCCGATCGCGAAGGTCAAAGCGATGGAGGATCACCGCAATTTGCACAAGTCGGAAGACGACGAGCTGGTATCGAAATTGACCTATTTGAATGTGATGGGTGAGAAGATATCCGGCAACGCCGAAGGTCGCGTGATGTGGATGGAAATCCTCAAAACGATCAACTCCGCGATTCCCAGATTCGAGTACCCCGGCGGAAAAATTCCCAGCCCCAAAGAACTTCCGCTCGAAGAACGCAAAGACATTCACGTCACACAAGTCGACTCGAAATATTATGAGGACCTGTCGACTTGGTTTACCGAAGAAGTGGCCACCCGCTATCGCGAGGAACTGCGCAACTGGGCTCGAATCACGAAAAACCCCGTGCCCGAAGACGAACTGGGACCCACTGGACCGGGCTGGGTCTTTGAATTGCATTGTTACCATTACTACAACAGTCCCAAGAACATGGGATTGGAGGGTAGCAACCACATTCGCAAGTACATGACGACGAATTTCAGGGAAAACACCATCAAGCTGCCGGTCGACAAGGACGCCGCGGGGAACGAAATCTTCGAGGAATTCACGCTTGCGGAGATGGGCCTGAGTTATCCGCTGCTGCTGGACGACACCAAACCGATGCCGACCCAGGTTCCCAATCCCGACTTCGATCCCGAGGCTCAGTTGAAGGCCATGACTGCTCTGGGTGGATTCGGCACTGCAGCGGCGGCAGCTGGTGAAGACGATCAGAACCCCGCGTTTGAGCCACCCATGCTGCAGGTGGATAGGCAGGACTTCATCTACCAGATCGTTTGGCAGGAAACGGTCATCAGTGAGCGGCTATACAAGAAAGCGAATCCGGAGGTGGCGGCCGAACCGGAGGTGGCGGCCGAGCCGGCGGTCGAAGGCGAAACGCCGGCCACAACCGTAACCGCAACCGCCGGTGCTGTCCCCGGCGTTGAATAAACACTCAATCAATACAGTCATCTGCAGACCCAAACTTTACTCGCCCCCCCTCAATTCAAAGCAATACCATGGACCAGATCAAAACTCAGCTAGCTGTCGTGCTGAAGTACGGTTTTTGGATCGGCTGCGTGCTCGTTTTGTTCGGTTCGCTCGCGGTTTGGTGGATGACCACCTCGGAACTTGCGAAGCAAAACCAAAGCCAAACCGGATTGATCAAAGGTGCCATCAGTTCCGTCTCGACGGTCAAGGGCGAGTTGGACACGCTGCCCAACGAGCTTTCCCACATCGAGATGCAGAAGTTGATTGATGCTCGGCAAGAAAAAGTGTTGCAATCCTGGGAACTGCTCTACAACCGCCAACGTGACATTCTGACTTGGCCGGTCAATGAATTAACGCCTGATTTCATCGACGAATTCAAAGATCTGATTCCGATGGAAACGCACGTCAACTTTCCCACGCCCGAAGAAGAAGAAAAAGAAACGACTCTGCTCGTTCAGTACGAGCGTTACATCAAGAACGTACTTCCCGACATCGGCAAGATCGCCAAGACCGATTGGACCGCCGAATTCGAGAGGAGTGCTGGAATGATGGGGATGGGCATGGAGATGGAGATGGACATGGGAATGGGAGGTTATAGCGGGATGGGGGGAATGCGTGGTGCGGTCGTCGACATCACGGGCGCCAAGGAGGGACCGCTGGTGAAATGGAGCACTGGAAGTCAGTCGCAAGTGCTCTCCGACTTGTTCCCATGGCGAGGAAAGAGGCCGACGACGCTGGAGGTTTACTATTCGCAAGAGAACATCTGGATCCTGAAACAACTGCTGCAGATCGTGGCGGACGTCAACGGAGATGTCACTCAGCCATATCAGGCAAAGATTCACGAAATTCGCAAAATCGGGATCGGCAAGTCTGTCAAGTTCGGTGCCGGCAATGTCTCCAAACCAGGTGCTCGGATGGGTGGCATGGGCATGGGCATGGGCATGGATATGGACATGATGGAAATGGATATGGACATGGATATGGAAATGGAAATGGAGATGGGCGGCATGGACATGGGGATGGGCGTTGCCGCGTTTGATCCAGGCGACAATCGATACGTCAACGCGAGCCTGGAGAAGATTACCGGGGCACAGCTGCGAACGGCCCTGACCAGCAACAGCCCGACCGACGCCAGTCTTGCCGTGGCCAAACGTGTGCCCGTGATGATGTCCGTGAGTGTCGACCAGCGTGCCGTTCATGAACTGCTAGCCGCCTGTGGAAGCGCCCAGCTGATGGTGCAAATCAAACAGGTTCGCGTGCTGCCAAACACGCCCACCGCCGGTGGCGGGGACATGATGGGCATGGGTGGTGATATGGACATGGAAATGGATATGGGCATGGGCGGTATGAGCGGCGGCATGGGCGGCATGGGCATGGGCGGCATGGGTGGCGGAGCCGGAATGAAACAAGACGTGGAGTTCCCACTCGACGTGACCTGCGAAATCTACGGAATCATCAAGATTTACAATCCACCTGACCCCGCCAAATTCGGTGTCGAGGCTGTCACCGAAGACACCGTGATTGACGGGGAAAAAGTCACGATCGGGGGACAGGCTGGCATCAAGCCGCCCACCGCTGCTCCGGCGGCTCAGGTCGATGGCGAGCTGCCCACGCCACAAGCCGAACCAGCACCGGCCACTGTGGCTCCAGCGGAAGATGCTCCGGCGGCACCAACTCCGGCGGCACCAGCACCCGACGCGACCACACCAGCGGCGCCGCCGGTTGCCGGTGTTCGCACAACCACGCCACCGGCGGTGATCATTCCCGTTGCAGTCCCCTGACCCCAACTTCTTGGCCACTACGTTTCTCTTCACCACCCATCACTTGATTCGCCTCGTCTGAATCCGAAATAAGGGACGCTCCCATGGACGCTGACAAAATCAAAAGCTTCTTCATTCACCACTTCGAGAAAATGATTTTGGTGGGGGTGATTGCTGCATCAGGGTTCCTGATCTATCAGGGCCTTGGAATGCCTGACTTCTTGCAAGAGCACCAGCCTGACCTGCTGGCCAACGATGCGACTGAAGTCAAAAGCGCGATCGACGAGAACCACAACGATGCGATCATTCCCGACCGCATTCCGACCTTCAATATCCTCGAGGCAACGAACAAGATTTACACTGCCGTTGATCACTCTTCCTACAAGCCAACGTACCCTTGGGAACGAACCGAGGGTCAGTCGATTGTGCGTCGCCAGGATCCCCTGCTCAAACCGCCGCTGCACCTGCTCGCCAAGGGTGTGGCGACGACGATCGCGATTCGCGGAAGCAAGACCGACCCCGATGATTACCCGCTGGCGTCACTCGAAGACGCAGAGCCACCGGAAAAGGTCGAAGCCAAACCGAAACGCGAGCCAAGAAGACGCCGCGGCAGGGGCAACATGGACGAAATGATGGACATGGAAATGATGGGCATGGACATGGAGATGGACATGGACATGGACATGGATATGGAGATGGGCGGCAGCATGGGGGGCGGCGGAGCCGGATGGCGATTCAGTTCCGATCACGATTTTGGCGTCCGCCCGATGCCAACAAGCGACAAGAAGAATCCCGTCCCTGCGGTCAGTTGGTTCATTGCCGGCACCGCCGTCGTTCCTCACAAAGAAATTTACGAAGCTTACGAATTGGCCCTCAAAGATGCGGATTCATACGATCCGCGCCGCGACACGCCGATGTATTTCGGTCTGGATGTGCAACGCGCCGATGTCACTGACAAACCGGTCGATCAGCTGGCCGAAGAGGATTGGGAAGGCATCATGTGGAACCGTGAATGGTACACAAGACTGGCTGCCCAAGTGTGGGCTGGATTTGCACCCGAGATCGTTCCTTCCGACTATCGCGATGAAGCATTAACGACTTACATCCCGCCAGTCTTACTGGACGACTACAGTACCTTCTCACTCCATCCGCTGATCCCCATGATCCCTCAAAAGGAGCTCAAGGAAAAACTCAATCCCGGTCAAGAGGAAGAGGAAGAAGAAGAGTTTGTGCTTGGTGAGGAAGGCAACCTGCAGCTCCTGGCACCCGGCGTTCGCGGTGGCGGAATGGGTGGAATGGACATGATGGATATGGACATGGAGATGGATATGGAGATGGAGATGGGCGGCATGATGGGAGGCATGATGGGCAGCATGATGTATGGTCGAGGAATTGAAAAAGACCCGGTCGACTACAAGCTGATCCGTTTCTATGACTTCGTCGGGCCCCGATATCCTAAATCGCCCGAATTTGGGCGCAAGTACGTTTACCGGTTGCGGTACTCCATCAACGACCCGAACTTCCCCTTCAACCAAATGTTGCAGCCCAAAACAAGCAACCTGGCACCTGAGGTCGCTAAACGTGTGACGGGCTTGATGGCCGATGCAGTCGCAGCCAAGTCGCGGAAGGCATTGTTCGAGAGATGGAGCGAGTGGAGTGAACCGTCCGAGCCGGTGTCGTTGTCAACGCTCGAACAATACTTTGCCGGTCCGGTCGACCCCGGCACGATCAATCACTGGCAAGTGGCTGGCAAGGATGTCGAATACACGCGTGATCCGCCCAAGGCCAAAATTGTTGCCTCGAAGTTTGATGCGACTTACGGCGCTCGTGTCCCGATGCGACTCGAAGTGACCGAGGGAACCGTCCTGAGTCACAAAGAAGAATTTGCAGACGTGGTTGACCCAATTTCGATGAAAGTCAAGAAGCTGCCCGACGCTGAACTCGTCAGTGGCACGACGATCGTCGATCTCGATGGTGGCGGGCCGCTAAAAATTGCCGACGACTTAACCGAACCCGGCATGATGCTGTTGTTCGATCAAACCGGCAAGTTAATCGTCACCGACGAAGTGGGCGATCAAGAGTTCTATCGGATTTACTCATACGCCGACGAGCGAGGCGAATAGGGCTAATACCTGGCCCGTCTTCGATTGGCGGCATTCGTGGGGCAGGTCCTGGCCTTCTACGCCGATGCCACCGGTGAATTCACGATGGTCGAGTCACGATGGTCGAGGTACTCGTCGGCCGTTGGACCGGTTTGGTGAACCAGCCGCGCAGATAGCTTTTCCCTCACCGGCATGCGTTGCAGTGCCCACGCAACAAAATCTCGGTCACCTGACCGACGTTTTCGCTTTGCCGACGGCTGGCCGCGGTCAGCTGCACATCGTCCAAACAGGTCACGCTGCCGCAGTCGACACAAAGAAAATGAGGGTGCCCGCCTTCACCACCGTCCGCCGGATCAATCGCCTCGAACCGCCAGACGTGATCACCAAGTTCTGTCTTTCGCAACAAACCGACTTCGCTTAAGTCATTCAGGTTGCGAAACGCCGTCGCCTTGTCGAAACCTGTGTTGGAAATCTGCTGAGCGACCTCCGCATGCGTCATCGGTGTCGTCGTCTGGCGAAGCAGCACCAGAGTGGCGATTCGAGCTGGCGTTGCCCGCAGCCCGGCAGCCCGGATGTGCTGCTTGGCTTCTGCAAAGCGAATCGTCGCTTGTTCGTTGTTCACGGTGGACTTGTTGACCATGAGTATTGTGGCTTGATGGTCCCAATCGAGAGTTCTCGGTTGGGACAACCGAGCAACACTGGACGTAGTCTATCAATTCTACCGCCCCTTGCCGACTTGCATTGCAATTGCAAAAGCGTACGCTGTGCTTGTGCATCGTTTTCTTAAAATTAACCCGCTGGGCTGACGAGTGACCACTGGAATTTTGCTGGCCGCCTATTGCGCCGTGATTGTGGTCGGGTCGGTGCTGGGGGGTTCCTTGCCGGCATTGCTGCGGATGACGCACCTGCGGACCCAGTTGCTGATGAGTTTCGTGGCCGGCTTGATGTTGGGGATCGCCATGCTGCACATGTTGCCGCACGCGGTGAGCCTGCTCGGATCGGCCTCACGAACTTGCGCCGCAGTCTTGACCGGAATCATCGCGATGTTTGTGTTGCTGCGTGCTTTCCACACGCATCAACACGGCCCGGCAACCTGCGGCGTGGAAGATCAGGAGGACCAGACGTTTGACCATGAACACGCGCACAGGCACGACCACTCGGATGATCACGACCACTCGGCCGCTCCGTCCGCAAAGGGTCTCGGCTGGCTGGGGATGCTGTTTGGATTGGGATTGCACACGATGATGGATGGCGTAGCGCTAGCGGCCAGCGTCGTGGCGGACTCCGGTCACACG
Organism: Pirellulaceae bacterium; assembly: GCA_963704055.1. Classification (GTDB taxonomy): domain Bacteria; phylum Planctomycetota; class Planctomycetia; order Pirellulales; family Pirellulaceae; genus Rubripirellula. The sequence continues at coordinate 407,274 of CAVPGW010000003.1, forward strand.
GCCTGGCTGGGTTTGGCTGGCCTGGGAACGTTTCTGGCCGTCGCGCTGCACGAGCCACTCGATGCCTTCTCAATCACCTCGGTGATGACGAAGGGAGGTTGGTCGCCGTACCAACGAACGGTGGTGAACTTGCTGTTTGCGCAGACCTGTCCGATTGGCGCGATGCTGTTCTATTTTGGCACCGTGCAGCTTGCCGACAATGCGACCCTCCTGGGACTGGGACTAGCGACTTCGGCGGGCTTCTTCATTTGCATTTCGCTGGCGGACCTTTTGCCGGAAGTGTCATTCCACGATCACGATCGACTCAAGCTGACGACCGCGTTACTGCTGGGCGTCGCATTGGCCGTGGGAATCGAGAATCTGCCGGGGCACACGCACCAAGGGCACAGCCAGCAAAGCCATGAAAAGAACGATCGTGTAGAGCACGATCACGCAATGCGAGACCACCGGATCGAACGGATCACAAGCAGTGAGGCATAGGAACCAAGAAGGAGCCGTGAAGACAGCCCGGCCGGGGGGGCGAGCCATTGGTTTGTGCTTATCGAAACAATCGCATGGCCAGGATCCAGCTGCGATCAACCATGATGTCACTGGAAAGAGCAGTTCAGTCGGGCTACATCTCGACGGAGCGAGACGGCTACTTTGCAGACCGCAGGGCTCACGGGGATTTCGGCGGGATCGACATTGCCTCTTGAGGGATCCCGCTTTTCCCGCTAAATTGCCGAGCTCAACCGAGCAAATCTCGCCAATCAACATCAGTCTTTGAGTAAAGAAAATGGCACATAAAAAGGGTCAGGGCTCGAGCCGAAACGGCCGCGACTCCAACGCCCAGCGACGCGGCGTCAAGAAATATGGCGGCGAAGTGGTCCGGGCAGGAAACATCATTGTCCGTCAGGTTGGAACGAGATTCCACGCCGGCAAGGGCGTTGGTCAGGGGAATGACTATACGTTGTTTGCTCTGGTGGACGGCCAGGTCATGTTCGACCGCAAGGGCCGCCGCGTGAACGTGGTTGCCGGAGCCTGAGTCTCCCGCGGACGAGCAGTACACGAAAAAACGCCTCGCTGCCCTGCGAGGCGTTTTTTTTGGGTTCTTCCGGAGTTTTAGTGGCAGATGGAAAATTGCATTCAAGGGGTGGCCGGCGGTCGAGCGTCAGCGAGCCCCCGGAATTCCATTGGCTCGCGTCTGGGGGCTCGCTGACGCTCGACCACCAGCCACCCAATCATTGCGGATCAACCACTAAATTCACGGAAGAACCTTTTTTTGTGGATCGTCCATGTTGCTCGCTTGTCCCAATCGAGGACAGGGACTCGGCTGAGACAGCCGAGCAACAATTTGTTAGCTGACGTACTCTTCTTCCTCTTCGCCGGTTGGCCGCGAGATTTCGCCGCTGTCTTCCAGGTGTCGGACGATGTCAACGATTTTCTGTTGGACAGCTTCGACTTCGCTGACTCGGACGCTGCCCAGGTACTCCATTTCTTCCCGCAAGTTTTCCGCGGCACGCGTACTCATGTTCCGCATGACTTTCTCTTGCAAAGTTTGGCTGGCACCCTTCAATGACATCGCCCACTGGGCCGTCTCGACATTCTTCAGCAGGGCCTGGATATCCCGATCGGCCAGCTTCGAGATGTCTTCGAAGACGAACATCAAGCGGCGAATATCGTCGGATAACTCGGGATCTTCACGGCCCAGCGATTCCATGATCGCTCGTTCGATCGACCGTTCGCAGACGTTCAAGATTTCGGCAACGCTTTCGACGCCGCCGGTATTGCTGTGCTGTTGGTTGACCATGCTGCTAAGCCGCATTTCCAAGCCGTATTCGAGTTCGGCGACGGCTTCGGGACTGGTTCTGCCAATTGTGGCCACACGCCGAATGACTTCGAGTTGTTTTTCCGGGTCGAGTCCGGCGAGAACTTCTGCGGCGTAATTGCCGGGCACGTGACTGAGCAAGAGTGCGATGGCTTGCGGGTGCTCGTCACCAATGAACTGCAACAAGGTCTGCGAATCGACTTTTTTGATGAAGCCGAAGGGCATCGCCTCGATCTGCTGCTGCAAATTGCTGATCAGCTCGCTGGCGTCACGACCAAGTGCCTCTTTGATCAACTCCTTGGCACGCTCGAGACCGCCGGGGCTGGCGTACAGCGAGCTGGCTTTACTGGTCAGAAACTCGGCGATGACCACTTCCTGGTCGTCCCCGCCGACCGATTCGGTTTGGGCGATCTGGACGCTGATCGCCTCGATGTAGCGTGGGGGTAGCTGTCCCAGGACCGTCGCGGCGGTCTTGACCGGCAAGCTCATCAGCAGGATCGCAGCCTTGCGCAATCCGATTTCGTCGTAGGTGACCAAGTTACCTGCCGTCGCTGAAAAGTCCGATTGGCCGTCCTGATCCTGCGTGGAACGGCTGGCGACCAAGAATCCAAACCGTCCGTTATCGGTGGAGTATCGGCCTTCCGGGTGGCTGGGACGCGACGAGGGATCGAGATTTCAGGTCGTAGCGGTCATAGGAAGAAGTCAGGAGTCAGGCGTCAGTAGCCAGGAAGAATGAAGCGACATTCGTTTCCTGACTCCTGACTCCTGACTCCTGACTCCTGACTCCTGACTCCTGACTCCTGACTCCTGACTCCTGATCCCTCCTCTTGATTAGCACTTCCCAAGCTTGGCCGGCTCAGCTATCTTTCGCTGTTCGTAAACACCCCACAGATATAGATTTACCGAACTTCCGATCGGCGAGAGTGATGAGCAAGGGTAAAGGCAAGAGCAAGATCAAAACCCATAAAGGCACGAAAAAGCGTTTTCGCCTTTCTGCCAAGGGCAAAGCGATGCACCGCAGCAGCGGGACGAGCCACCTTGCGCAAGCTGTTTCCAGCAAACGCCGCCGAAACTTGCGTGGTACCACGTCGGTCGACACTTGCATGGAACCGATGATTCATGCCGCACTCAATGGGTACAGCAACTAAGCGCTTGCCACTTCCGTTGACCGTTGAAGCTCTGCGCCGCCGGGCAAGAACTGGTGCGATTGGGCTCTCGACTGAGTTAGCCGGGTCTGTGAAAATGCGAGCTGGGCTGGAGGCTTGGCGACAACTTCTGACGGATATGTTCTCCACGAAAGGGACCACTCCTTTCCATCCGGTTGGGTAAAACATCGTTGGCGTGACCATTCCATTGGCGCGACCCACGGGACCTGAGTCGGAATCCAACACGTGAATTCAAGGTAAACAGGAACGATCAAACATGCGTACCACGACAGGTTCAGCTCGAAACAAATCGAAGAAGCGTCTCTTCAAGCGTGCCAAGGGATTTCGCGGCGGGCGCAGCAAGCTGACCCGTACCGTCAAGGAAACGCTGATTCGCAGTGGCGTCTATGCATTTCGCGATCGTCGCGTCCGCAAGCGTGACTTCCGCAAACTTTGGATCACACGAATCAATGCGGCAACGCGCCAGCACGGGATTCGCTACAGCGAGTTCATTCACGGATTGAAGCTCGCCAACATCGAACTCGATCGCAAGACGCTTTCGGAAATGGCGATCCACGACGAAGCTGGATTCAAGGACGTCTGTGACAAGGTAAAGGAATCGCTCGCGGGTGCCGCGACTGCTTAGCTCGATGTCGCTCCAGGATTTCCTATCGACGCTCGACCTGCTCGAAAGCGAGGCATCGAGTGTCTTTGACGGCGCCACGGACGCAGAGTCGCTGGAGGCTGCGCGGGTCCGGTTCTTGGGTCAAAAAAGCGGAGCGTTCCGCGACGTAACAAAGCAAATGGGTTCGATCGATCCGTCGGACCGCAAGACTGCCGGTATGCGTTTGCAGCAATGCAAGTCCTCGGTTCAAGCTGCCTTTGAAAGTTCCAAGGCAAGGCTTGGCGGCGGTGGGGATGCAAGCGAGGCAGACCCCACCTTCGATCCGACATTACCCGGAACGCGACCACTTATCGGTCACATTCATCCGATCACCCAAACGATTTCGCATCTAATGGAGATCATGGGTCGGATGGGTTTCGAGGCGGCTGAGGGACCGGAGGTCGAGGATCCCTGGCACAACTTCGTCGCCTTGAACATTCCCGAGGATCATCCGGCCCGCGATCCGCTCGACAATTTCTACTTGGCTGCAGCGGGAACGACGGCGGGCAAGCAAACTGCAGGCGAGGAACTTGCGGTCGGCGACCGCAATCTCGAAGGAACCCAACTACTTCGCAGCCAAACCAGCACCGTGCAAATCCGCGTGATGGCAGGACGGAAACCGCCGATCCGAGTCATCTCGCTGGGCCGCGTTTACCGCCCCGACGATCCCGATGCGACACACTTTCCCATGTTCCACCAAATGGAAGGTTTGTATGTCGATCGGCACGTCACGATGGCAAACTTGAAAACCGTGCTGCGAGTCTTTGCGACGAACTACTTGGGGGATGACGTCGATATCCGTTTTCGACCGTCGTTCTTCCCGTTCACCGAACCGAGCGTGGAAGTCGACTTCTTCTGGAACAACGCCTGGGTCGAATTCGGTGGTGCCGGAATGGTCGACCCCGCAGTCTTCGAGGCGGTCGGCTACGATCCGGACGAGTACAGCGGATTCGCCTTTGGGCTGGGCGTCGAACGTTTGTGCATGCGACGTCACGGCATCACCGATATCCGAGAGCTGTACAGCGGCGACCTCAGGTTCCTGCGGCAGTTTTAGTTGGACGGCGCGACTCCTGGTTCGTGGTAACTCGATGGATCGGGTTTTCATTGGGGGGACCGCTTGAATGCGGTCGCTACGAACAAGTACGCGGCGAACCCGGGGATTACTTTCTGTTGGCCTGAGCCTGCTTCACGAGACCACGACTATGAAACCGATCGTCCAGATTTCTCTTGACCTGACGACCATTGACGAAGCGATCTCGACCGCCGAATTGGCGATCCGAGCCGGCGTCGATTGGTTGGAAGCAGGGACGCCTTTGATTTTGGCTGAAGGGCTGCATGGCGTACGAGCTCTCCGCCAGCGATTTCCGGAGACTCCGATCGTCGCTGATTTGAAGACCATGGACGGCGGTTACCTGGAGGCCGAGATGATGGCCAAGGCGGGTGCCACGCACGTCGTGGTGATGGCTCAAGCACACGAAGAAACGATCAAGTGTGTCGTCAAGGCCGGCCGGGACTACGGTATCGGCGTGATGGGTGACAACCTGGGTTACACGACGATGGTCGATGGCGCTCGACGTTTGGAAGATCTAGGCTGTGGCTTCGTCGTGCATCACATCGGCTACGACGAGCGGCGCGGAATCGCGGCGCGGGGCGAGCGGATGCCGAGTCCGTTGGACGACTTGCGTGCCGTCGTCGCAGCGGTCAAAGTTCCCGTGCAAGCGGTCGGCGGGCTCACCATTGAACAAGCCATTCGCTGCCCCGAGTATGGCGCACCACTGGTAGTCCTCGGGGCTCCACTGACGATCGACGCCGACGCGTTCAAGACCGCCGACGGTGACTTAGAAAGTTCGCTGCGATTGATTTGCGAAAAGGTTCACGCTTACGGAGACGTATCCGCATGACTCATGACAGCTGCCGTGGTTAACTACGCACGCGAAGCTGGTAGTGTCGAAGTCCGACCATTCGCCCGGCCGAAGATTGGTGCCGACGACGTGTTGGTCGAAGTCGCCGCGGTCGGCGTATGCGGCAGCGATCTGCATCAGTGGACGTCGTCGCACAGTTGGCCCGTCAACTACCCGGTCGTGCTCGGTCACGAGTTCGCCGGCACGGTCGTCGAAACCGGAAGCAATGTGCGCAATTGGTCCGAAGGAGATCGGGTCGCCAGCGAAACAGCCGCCGTCATCGACTTGGACAATCCAATGTCACGGCGCGGACTGTATAACCTCGATCCGAACTCGCAAAGGGTTCGGGTATGGTGTCGACGGCGCGATGACGCGATTCACGAAGGTGCCCGCTCGATGTTTGCACCGCGTGCCCGAAGGGCTATCGCTCGATCACGCTGCGCTGACCGAGCCCTGCTGTGTCGCCTATAACTCGGTGGTTGGCAATTCGCGGATTTCTCCGGGCGACCGGGTCTTGGTGATCGGGCCGGGAACGATCGGCGTGCTGTGCGCCGCGGTCGCCAAGTTGTGTGGCGGTGACGTGGCGATTGTTGGGCTCGAGTCGGATGCGGCGAGATTCGAGATTGCCGAACAATACGGATGCACGACGCTCACCGACGCAACCGATTGGTCCAGAGAGCGTGATGGTTTGGGCGCCGATGTGGTGATCGATGCCGCTGGGGTCTCTGCCACGCTCAAGCTTGCCTTGGAGCTTGTCCGCCCGGCAGGCTGGATCACAAAGGTCGGTTGGGGCCCGCAACCACTCGACTTTTCCCTTGATCCGTTGATTCAAAAAAACGTCACGCTGCAGGGCAGCTTCAGTCATCACTGGACGATTTGGGAGCGAGTGCTGGCCTTGCTTGCCAGCGGCCAGCTGGACGTCAAGCCGATCATTGGCGGAACCTGGTCGCTGGAAAACTGGCATGAGGCGTTCGAGACGATGCACAGCGGCCAGATCGTCAAATCGTTGTTGAAACCTTCCTGGTAAGATCTCGTCGCCATGCCGAAGCTCGCCGCCTTTCCGAAACTCTACATGCAGGCCCTCTGCAAAGACGGCTCGATGAGCATCGCCCAGTGGATCGACCTGGCCGCTGAGTTGCCGATTGACGGGTTGGAATGGTACGCGGGCTTTATGGAGATGCAGGACCAATCGAACTGGGCTTCGATCCGCGGCAAAGTCGAAGAAAAAGGGCTGACCATCCCGATGATGTGTTGCTCGCCCGACTTTACACATCCCAGCGAAGAGTTTCGCCGCGAGCAGATCGAGAAAGAAAAGTTCTGGATCGACATGACCGCGTCGATGGGCGGCAACTACTGCCGGGTCCTTTCGGGGCAGCGGCGCCCCGAGCTCTCTCGTGAAGAGGGAATTCAATTAGCGGCGCAGTGCATTGACGCATGCGCACCGTATGCCGCCGAGCGCGGCGTGACGTTGATCATCGAAAACCATTACAAGGATGATTTCTGGGAGTACCCCGAATTCGCGCAGATGATGGACGTCTTTTGCGATCTGGTCGACCGCGTCACGGCCCCGAATTTTGGCGTCAACTACGATCCAAGCAATACGATTCTCGCGGGCGAAGACCCGCTGGAGTTGCTCCGGCGGGTGTCGCGGCGAGTGGTCACGATGCACGCCAGCGACCGGTTTCTACTGGAGGGAACGATCGACGATCTGCGCAACGAAGAATTGGGAGTGGAGGGATACGCAAAGCGACTCAGCCACGGCGAAGTCGGTCAGGGACTCAACGACTACGACGCGATCTTTCGCGAGTTGAAGCGTGTCGGATTCGACGACAACTGGATCAGCATCGAAGACGGTGTCGACGGCATGGATCAGCTGGCAAGAAGCGCGGAGTTTCTCAGAGGCAAGATTGCGGAGCATTGGGGGTAGAAGAAGTTGGCAGTTGGCAGTTGACAGCAAGAGTGGGTTAAGTGCTTTTCTTTCTGTCAACTGCCTACTGTCAACTGTCAACTGTCAACTGCCTAGACTGCCTACTGCACTTACTGCCTACTGCCTACTGCCTACTGCCTACTGTCAACTGTTCACTGTTCACTGATCTGCTCTCGCCAATCGAGACAGCCTTTGCTGCCGACTTCAAAGTCGCGACATACACTCGGACGATGATCGTGATGTTTGCAGCGTCGCGAGTCGAGGTCGAGCCATATGCAGGGGCCGTCCAATTCACCTTCGGGGGGCGCTGTGTAGTGGGCGATGTAACGCTGCAGTGGCTGCTTCAACTCGCTGGGTAATGTCGTCCAATGCTCTTCGTCGGGCTGAGTCTCCAAGCCATGCATGTATGCGGGGTATCCCATGTGCAGGCAACAGGCTCCGCAACCGCCACAATCGACGGCGACCGGAAGGGATGGAGGACGGCGAACGGACATGCGGCAGTGAAATCGGCTTCAGTGGCGGGGGGGAACAGGAAGACCATTCCTGTCGCGATACCAAGAACGTAAGCCTTCGTAGTAGGGCTGCCAACTCCATCCGGTATAGATCCCCAACAGAATCGCGGCCAGGAACAGTCGTGGCCGATAAATCACGAAGTATCCAAGCAGTTGGTTGATCGTTTTCCCGGCAAAGCCCCATAGTGTCGCCGGCTCGGGGATCAGGGCGACTCGAGGGACAGGTTGATCCCAACGATGATGACTTCCGTCCGTCGCGACTGTTTGAAAATCAGATAGGATTCGGATCGATTGAGCGACCGAAATCGTATCTGAACCAGATTCCGTTTCGCCGTCTTCCGGTGCGTCACTCAGACTCAATAGTGATTGATCGGACAGTCGCATCCGCGTCTCGCCGCGTGCCGATACGGGAAGCACATCTAAGCTTGTCGCTGACTTGGTCGATTGCGAGTCCGCCAACTCATTCTTGCTGGACGTTTTGGACCGCAGTTCACCTCCAATCCAAGTCCCGCCGAGTACCAACAGGCAAGAGGCGATCCACCCCAATGGGCTTGAAAATGAAAACCATCCCGAGCGATACGAGAATACGATTGCACTGACGGCCAGCGTAAGAGGCGCGGTTTGGCAGAGCACCTCAAACAGCAGCTCCTCGCCGCCGAAGATCGCGTGGATCAGCTCGCAGGTGTAGCCCCATAGGACCTCGAAGGCGCCTTGAGGGCCCTGCAGCAAAAGGGCCACTGTGACCAAAACCAGCAACCCATTGGGGATCCGATGCAGCGCAAAGATCGACGGTCCTGGTTCAGCGGCATTGGGCATCCACGACTCGTAGAAAATTGATCAAAATGAAGCAAGTTGAAATGGGCAAGCTGCAGCGGCGAGGCAGCACAGGCGAAGATTTGCAATTCACGACGCTCCGGCGAGAGTAGCCACAACCAGGAAGCCGCCTGGGATCTTCGTTTTCTCGTCGATTCGTGATCCGTCGATTGAAATGCGAAAAAGGGTGTCAATGTTCCAGCCCGACGCTTTCAAATCTTGTCGAATTTCTGGTTTCGAGAATCGGTGCATGAACATGTTGTCCAACCCGCGGTAGGCGTAGGTCGCGTCGCCGAATTCGCAGTTTGCGTCGCGCAGCGATCGCCAAAACGACCCCAACAGTGCATGTATCCCGTGACGTTCCCGTAGTGCGGCCCAGCGGTTGTGGACGTGAAGTATGAAGCTTCCGCCGGGGCGAACGATTCGGCCAACGTGTCGCAGCATGTCTCGGCGATTTGCGCGAGCTTGGATCATCCCCAGCGTACTGAACAAACAGATTGCATGATCAGCACTGTTCTCCGCAAAGCAGCTCAATTCGACGAGATTGGCATGCACCGGATGGACGTGGGCGATCAGTGCCGCCAGGGATGCCTTTTTCGTCAGCAACTGCAGCATCGGCAAGCTCAGGTCGACCGCCGCGACACGGTAACCGCGCACGGCCAACGGGAGTGCCGATCGCCCGCTGCCGCAACCAAGATCCAGGACCACCTCAGCGTGATCGGTCGCAGCCCCCGGCAATCGATTGGCGAGAATCTCGGCATCGACATGGCATAACGGAGTATCCGCCACAAACGCGTCGTAATGGTCAGCGATCGACCGCTGATGGACGTAGTCCCATGTTCCCGGCGGCACGCCACGCGGTCGTCGCCATTGTGGCGGCGACGCTTCTGGGCGCGGCGACTGTGGCGGTCGGGGTGAGGATTCTGGGGGCTGGTTCACTGTCGGGTTGCATTCCTATAATCCGCCTCGCAAGCACTGCAACGGGAACTTATCGCGTTGTTCAGTTTTGGACACCTTCGCACAGTTGCGGGTCGCCTGAAACGAGCTGGTCAACATCGGGTTGTCAGATTCTGCTGGCGACGCGCGGTGCATTGCCAGAAGAGCAGCTTTTTGGGGGTCCCCCGTGACTCTAGAAGAGTCTTGACTTTGTAAGAGTCATGCCCCATCACCGTAAACACTCTCGCATAGAAAAGGGAAACAGTAACATGATCAAGGTCGGCATCAACGGTTTCGGTCGCATCGGTCGCATGGTCTTCCGAGCTGCGGTTGAACGAGACGATATCGAAGTGGTGGCTATCAACGACTTGCTGGACGTCGATTACCTGGCATACATGCTTCGGTATGACTCGGTTCACGGGCGTTTCAAGGGCGAGGTTTCAACCAAGGGTGGCGATCTAGTCGTCAACGGCAAAGCGATCCGCATCACGGCCGAGACCGATCCAGCCAAGCTGGCTTGGGGTGACGTTGGGGTTGACGTGGTGGTGGAAGCGACGGGAATTTTCCTGACATCCGAGTCGGCGCAGGGACACATTGATGCCGGTGCCAAGAAGGTCGTGATGTCGGCTCCGTCGAAAGACGACACCCCCATGTTCGTGATGGGCGTCAACAGCGACAGCTACAACGGCGAGACGTTCGTATCGAATGCGTCCTGCACGACCAACTGTCTGGCACCGATTGCCAAGGTTCTGCACGACAACTTCGGGATCAAACGCGGCTTGATGACGACCGTGCATGCGGCAACGGCCACGCAGAAGACGGTTGACGGTCCATCCAAGAAAGATTGGCGCGGCGGTCGCGGGATTCTCGAGAACATCATTCCCTCGAGCACCGGTGCTGCGAAAGCTGTGGGCAAGGTCATTCCCGATCTGAACGGCAAGCTCACTGGGATGGCTTTCCGCGTTCCGACCTCCGACGTTTCGGTGGTCGACCTGACCGTCGAACTCGAGAAAGAGGCGAGTTACGAAGAGATTTGCAAGGCGATGAAGGATGCATCGGAAGGCCCGATGAAGGGCATTCTCGGCTACACCGAAGACAAGGTGGTCTCGACCGACTTCCGCGGCGAGCCTCGCACTTCGGTGTTCGACGCCGAAGGCGGAATTCAGCTCGACAAGACCTTCGTCAAAGTCATCTCCTGGTACGACAACGAATGGGGTTACTCGGTCAAGGTGCTCGACCTGGTCGCCAAGATCTCCGGCTAAGTTCATCCGGAAATCAAGAAGTACGAGAGGCCCGACACGTCTGTGTGGGGCCTCTTTTTTGTTGCCGCCATCGGCCGCTCAAAGTGGCCATCTCGCTCCGTCGAGATGAAGCCCGACAATCGGTTTTCCAATGATCTCGACCGCTGGCGTAGCGTTGGCTCAGAAGCAAGGAGGTGACCCTTCGACTTCACGGCTCGCTTCGATGTCACACAGGGTCGGGCTGCATCACGACGGAGCGTGATGGCTACTTTGTCACTCATGGTGGGCCTGCATCGCTGTCGCTCTTGACCCACCCTACAACTACGACGCGTGCCAGGAGTCCGGCAGGCCTGCTTTGGTTGCCCTGAGAATCTCCAAGATTGCTTGACGCTGCTTGGCGTCGATGGTCATATCGATCGGTCTCGGCCGCACCGGAAAGTTCTGTCCAGAGCTGCTGATAAACCGCCTGCCGCAAGCGTTTGGGAAGCCCGTCAAACGCAGACGAGTAGATCATGTAGCTGCAGGGATACCGAAACAGACTCTGCGTCAGATTGAACTGTCGGAGACTGCGTCCCGATTCGTCGTGCGGGCCTCGGCCTGAAAACTCCTCTGCAAAACGACTGGTTCCTTTGACCGGACTGGTTAACCGCGTCTCGTCCTTCATCAATAGGCCATCGACAACACGCCGAGCAATCATCCCCAATGTCGCATTGCTTTCCTCCGAGATGTGATCGACCGGAAGCCCCTTGTCTTGGTTGATCTGTTGGGCGTCATGCCAATGCAACCGCCAATCGATGCTCGCGGATGTGAATCGGTTGTGCAGATCGATCTGATGCTCCATCACCATCAAGGCGACGATATCACTGTGCGGCGACAGGTATGGATGGAGATCGACGCATTGTGATAGATCCCGGATGTTTGCGCCCGCCTCGACGTCGATGTCTCGCCAGGCGGCTTCATTTTTCACCCAAACATTCCCCAAGTGCCGCTGGCTACCGTGAGATCCCGTCACGTACCAACCACCCCAGCGCTCCTGCATCGGGCTTCGCGGTGTCGTGCGAAAAGTGCCGGCCGCAAGAATCGGTCTGCCTTCGCTGTCTGGATAGACCGAGCGAACGATGTGTCCGGGAATCCGACCCGTATGAGTCGAGGCGTGACAAAGCGTGCAGCGACCGAACTGGCGTGTGAACGCCGGTTTTGCGTCCTCCTTGGTCTGATCGACGGTATAAAAAACTGCGCCCAGACTCGGATCAGCGACCGAGATCTCAATCACATCACCGCCTTGGACCCAACCCACGTAGACATCGTCATTGAAGTAGACGGCACGAGGGGCTTGCGGCGAGATCCGATGACGCTGATGACTGGTCTTGGAAAAGACCAGCATCTGAGTTTCGAGCGGAGATCTCCAAGGTGCTCGAGCAGCGACTCCAGATAGCCATGGCTTTGCGTGTACTGGAGCCGAACTGCACCCGAGTCAATTTTGGTAATCAGGCGGGTGACTTCGTTTTCCGGCTGCGCAGCCGAATAACTGACTGGCTCACGCTCAAATCGAATTTGCGCAGCTGCTTTGGACGCATTGAGGCTGAAGCAGATCGCGATCACCATCGATCGGGTTGCATTCAAGTGGCAAGACTCAAGACTCATCCGCGAGAGCTCCAAATTCGGACATTCTTATCCGCTTTATAGCCACTCGAATCGGCAAGTCAAGATTTCAGCGAGACTCGCAGCCCCCTTGTTCGCAGCCGCACGATGGGTAGCTCAGGGATTGTCAGACGAAGCGGTGGGCGAATGGAGAAACAGTCCGTGCTTGTGTCGGATAATGTCGCCTGCGACCAGGTAGATCACGTCTTCGGAGATGTTCTCAGCCAGATCACCTATCCGCTCGAGATGTCGTGACGCGCTGAAACAGTGAACAGCTGGTTCGATCTGTTCAGAATCCTGCTTCATGATCGTGTGCAACTGATCGATCACCACGCGGTTGAGGGTGTCGACCAGATCATCGGCCTGAATCGCCTCGGTCGCTTTTCTTGCGTCCCCTTCGACGAAGGAGTCCAAGGCCATTCTGACCATGCCGGTCGCAGCCGTGACCATTTCAGACAGTTCCTCGGGCACCGGAAACAGCGGGAACAGATCGAGTGCCTTGGCTCGCTCGGCGATGTTGCACGCCAAATCGGCCATCCGCTCCAGCTCGCCGTTGATTTTGACCACCGTGATCAGCCATCGCAAGTCGGTCGCAACCGGCTGATGAAGGGCCATCAGTTTCAGACACTCCTCTTCGATGCGGATATCGGTTTGGTCTACCTGCGTGTCGCTTTTGATCACGCGATCGGCCAAATCGGTGCGTCTTTCCACCAGCGAACGGACGGCCAACTGGATCATCTGTTCCACCAAACCAAACTGCTCGACCAGGTCACTGCGGAGTCGATCGAGTTCGCGATCAAGGTGTTTCGTCATTTCGTGCGATCCTTCAATGAATGTTACAGTTCAGCCATGCTATCCGAATCGGCCACGAACATAGTCTTCCGTTTGCTTTGACTGTGGGTTGGTAAAGATCCGATCCGTATCACCGGTTTCGATAAGTCGTCCTTCGAAGAAGAAGGCCGTTTTGTCACTGCACCGCGAGGCCTGCTGCATATTGTGTGTGACGATCACGATCGTGTACTGCGTGCGTAGTTCGTCCATCAAGTCTTCGATCGCAAGTGTGCTGCTTGGATCGAGCGCGCTGCAAGGCTCGTCCATCAACAACACCTCGGGGCCGACGGCAATCGCGCGGGCGATGCACAGTCTTTGCTGCTGTCCACCCGATAAACCGAGTGCGGGAGCCTGCAAGCGATCTTTGACCTCTTCCCAAACAGCCGCCTTGCGGAGCGCCCATTCAACCAACTCATCGAGCTCGGTTTTTTTGAGCTTCATGTGAAGTCGCGGCCCGAAAGCAACGTTATCGTAAATGCTTTTGGGAAACGGATTTGGTTTCTGGAAGACGATGCCGACTTTACGCCGCAGCGCGACGACATCGGTCGAAGCTGACAGAATATCGAGGTCCCCCATGCGCAGCGTCCCCGTGGCGTGCGCCGATGGAACAATGTCATTCATCCGATTGATCCATCGCAGCAACGTGCTTTTGCCGCAACCACTGGGGCCGATGAAAGCAGTTACCTGGTGGCGGGGAATACTCAGGCTGAGCGAGTGGATGGCTTGAAAGTCACCGTAATAGGCACTGAGCTCGCCGATCTCGATGAGGATTTCGGAAGCGCCGGACCGCTCATCCGCCAAGCCAACGCCGGCTGATTTGCTCGGCTTGTCCGAGGTCGGCGCAGATCGATCAGCATCGTTAACCGATTTTCGCGAAGGATCTTGCGAGAGGGATCGCTCTGCAGACATCGGCAACTTCGTTTCAACCTCTGTAGTACTTCGACCGCGGTGCTGGGATTTGACCGTCATGGACTCCTCGTCAGGGACCGCCAGTTAACGTGTTTGCATTTTCTGGCGAACGAAGATCGCCACGGAGTTCAGGATCAGCAGCACGACCAATAATACGATGATTGCAGCCGCCGCAAGTTCCTGGTAGACGTCTTGTGGTCGACCTGCCCAATTGAAGATCAGGACCGGCATTGTAACCACTGTATCCATCAAATTCTGCGGCCCCGAGTTCTTTGCGACCGCGGCCCCGAGCACCACCAAGATCGGTGCCGCTTCGCCAATGGCTCGGCCCATCGCCAGGATCGCCCCCGTCATGATTCCTGGCATCGCAGCGGGCAAACAAACGTTACGAGTCGTTTGCCACGTGGTGGCTCCTAAACCGAGGGAGGCTTCGCGAAGGGCCGGCGAAACCCCACGCAGTGCTTCCTGCGAGGCGATGATGATGACCGGCAAGATCACCAACGCCAAAGTCAGACCGGCGGCCAGAAAACTTTTCCCAAACGGCAAACGAAAATAGTACCATTCGTGTTTGGAGTACGATCCGCCCCTGGCACCTAACTTGACCGTCCGTCGCAGCACTGCCTGGTCGGTCGGCTTGGGCGACGTTTCACGATTCCATACCTCGATCCGAATTGGGTTTCCGGCGGGATCAAATCCGTCGATTGGCGCTTCGATCTTGATTGTCTTTTCAGTCAAATCGCGCCGGGGCACCAACACGGTTTGGCCGGGCTCAAGTGAGAGTACTTGGTAATAGTGCGTCACGCCGGCGACTTCCAAACCGCTCGATTCGTTGACTTGAATCAGGCCGAACAGATTGAACATGTAGACGAAGACGGTCAGCCCAAGCAGGCCGTAAACAATCGACGGCACACCGGCCAGGTTGGCGATGTTGATCTGAATGAACCCGTGCAGCCAACGCAACGGCTTGGCCGTCGGCTGGAATTCCTCCAAAAAGATCGCGGTTCCAATTCCGAGCGGAAGTGCGGCCAAGGCGCAGATCCCGCAGATGAACAAAGACCCAACGATCGACGGACGCATGCCAGCCTGCTCGGGCTCCAACTCACTGTGGGCGTTCTGCAGCAAACTGCTGGTCAATCGTGATTGGCCTTGCGAGCCGATCGAAATCAGCAAGACCGCCAGCACCAAGACACTGACAAACGCGATCGCAACACAGATTGCGTAGAACATTCGGCTGAATCGTTTTCTCTTGACAACTTTCGCTGCCAACTCGCTGGGATTTTGGTTCGCCAGTGCCGCCGGAATCACGCTCATTGATACGACTCCTTGAATCGGCGACGTATCATTTGGCCAATCAGCGTCATGCCAAACGTGATCGCAAACAGCGTCACGGCAACCGCGTACAGACTGTAGTACTGGACGGTGCCGTATTCGTTCTCACTCTTGATCATCTCGACGATGAAACCGGTCATCGTTTGCGATTGCTGGCGGGGATCAAAGGTCGACGTGGCTCGCGTTCCCGCCGCCAAAGCAACGACCATGGTTTCGCCAACGGCTCGGCTAAAGGCGAGCAGAAATGCGGAGATGATTCCGGAAAGCGCCGCTGGCACGACGACTTTGACCGAGGTCTCAAAAGGGGTGCAACCGAGGCCGTAGGCTCCCTCGCGGAGGCTGTCGGGAACCGCCCTCATCGCGTCTTCGCTGAGGCTGCAGACCATCGGCAAACAGAGAATCCCCACAGCGATCCCGGCACTGGTAGCGTTGAACGTATCGAACGCGCCGCTAGTCAAAAACTGCAGCGATGGGCTGATCACTAGGATCGCAAAGTATCCGAGCACGACCGTCGGGATGCCCGCGATGATCTCGAGCGTTGGTTTCAGGATACTGCGAATCCGATACGATGCGAATTCGCTCAAATAGATCGCCGTCACCAGCCCCAGCGGCAACGCGATCATCATTGCGATCACGGTCACACGCAGCGTTCCGCTGAGCAACGGCCAAATCCCAAATTGAGCGTCTTCAAGCTCCTTGGCTTGCAGTGCCGTCCATCTCGTCCCAGTGAAGAATTGGCGGAGCGATACATGCTCGCTCTTAAAGAACTCCCAACTCTGGCTGATCAGCATCGCCACAATTCCGACCGTGATCAGCACCGTCATCAAACTGCAAAGGGCAAACGTTCCGACGACAACCTTTTCCCACAGCTTGCCAGCGGCGGTGGAGCGAAACTCGCGTCTTTGCAAAGCGGACGGTAGTGACATTCAGGAGTGCTTGGTCATGTTGCGGCGGCTTGTTGCGAATCAGTGCCGGCATAACTCGGGCACTCCCTGTTGAACGGCAAGCCGCAGGCGACTGCGAAGCGCGGACATCGTTGCCTGCGGCTTGCCGTTCAACGAAGGAGCAGAATCCCAAGCTGGATCAGTTTGTCAAATTTTCGGCCTTGAACAATTCTGAAAACGGGCCGCTGCGGCTGTTCCCGTCAGCATCGACAAAGTGGGTCCCTGGTGCAACCGAATCAAAGCTCTCGATTGACCGTTGAAATATATCCGCGGGCAATTGGACATAATCAACTTTCCCGGTGGCGCACAGCTCGGAGACGTTGTCGAGGAAGAACTGGACGAAGGTTTGCACTTCGGCGCGATTGAGCGACTCGGTGTTGACGTAGATGAACAGCGGACGACTGAAGGGCGCGTACTCGTTTGATGCGATGTTCTCGGTTGTAGGCAGCACTGCCTCGCCCGTCGCGGGATTAACGATCGGAACTGCCTTGAGGATCTCGGAGTTCTGCGCGTAATAAGCGACTCCAAAGAACCCGATCGAGAATTTGTTACCGGCGACACCTTGCACCAGAATGTTGTCATCTTCATTCAGATTCATGTCACCACGAAGGTCCTGATTGTCTTTCTTTGCGGTCACTTCGTGGAAGTAATCGTAGGTTCCCGAACCGGTCCCCGGTGCAAAGATCTTGATCTCTTCATCCGGCCAGCCGGCATCCACGTCCTTCCATTTTTTCGCGGCGTTTTCGCCAACGAAAATCTTCTTCAATTGGTCGATGGTCAGCGACTTGGCCCAATCGTTCTCGGGGTGCACGACAATCGTTAGCCCGTCATAGGCGATGGGAAGCTCGACGAACTCGACACCCGCTTTCTTGCAACCCTCCAATTCCCCAGGCTTGATCGGCCGCGAGGCATCCGAGATGTCAGTCGACTTGCCGGCGAACTCCTTGAATCCGTTTCCGGTGCCTTCGCCGCCGACGGTCACATTCACGCCAGGATGGATCTTGATAAAGGCCTCGCGTATCGCATTGCTGATCGGCTGTACAGTACTACTGCCGTTGATTTTGATCTCCCCAACCAATGTCGATTCAGTTGGCAAGCCAGCGTCCGCCGCTGCACTGCCCTGGGTGGGCACAGCTTTTGGACTGCCAGAGTCACAACCGGTAACGATGCAAAGCGAGGCGGCAAATCCAACCAAAAGGGTGGGTTTCAGACGGTTCATCAACGTAATCTCCGCGAGATCGCAGGTTCTCAGGGGCGTGACATTCGACTTTCCGAGCAGAATTGCCGAAGCAGTTGGCCGACCGGCCAAGTGGGCCTCACAGTAACACCCCCATCAAAAAGCTACGAGGCACGATACCGCGTAGATTCCGTGAAGATTTGATGAAGAAAAGATGAGCGGATTAGCTCTCCAACTCAACCACCATCAGTGGCGAGTTTGCGGAAGTAGGCTTCGATCGCTTCGCGGTAATGGGTCGGCAGGTCGCGACTGATCTGCTGCAATGCCTGCTGTCGCTCGGCAGCAGGCAGATTCCCCCAGGCATCCCGCTCTTCGATGTTCTTGCGATCGACATCCCCATTGCCGCTGGCACCGGCGGCCCGACTGTCCTGCATCGGTGATCCTTGACCACCCTGTCCGCCCCCCTGTCCGCCTGCCTGCTGTTGTTGCTGTTGCTGTTGCTGTTGTTGCTGCTCTTCGATCTTCTCGATCAGCTTCGTCAGCTTGTCGATGATCTTTTGCTCCTGCTTCTTCACGTCATCGTCGGTCCGCCCCAGGTCCAGCCGTCGGGTCACATCGGTCATGATGCGAGAGATTTCATCGAGCGAATCTTCTTTCAGCGGTTTGATGTCGGCGACCATCAAGTTCGCAGTCTGCGCGAAACGGACAGGGCAATCGTCATCGTTCTCCAGCAATCGACGCAGGTCCGCCAGCGCTTCCTTCTTCATCAGTAGCGTGTGATAGCAGGCACCGCGATAAAACAGCGTGGCAGCCGGGTCAATCGACTCAGTCGGATCGACTTCAGCGATGACAGGCAGCGCTTCGTCATACAGACGAGCACGCACAAGTTCCCGCCCCAGCCAAGTTCGCACACTCATCCGCATCGACTTTGGCAGCGACTCAAGATCTCCGTAGGTGGGCGTGTTGGGATCGATATTCGCACCGGCAATCTCAACGCTTTTCTCGGACTGGCTGACAAGGGTGTCGACAACCGGAACCAGCTTGCGAATCGCAGCGACATAGGCGTCAAGCGGATCTGAATCCTGTTTTTCGATCGCCGCCAGGAACTCATCGGAGATTCGGTCCATTTCGGCGGGGACGACACCAAGATCATCCAATGCGGCTCGCAGCTTCTGAGCCATCTCAGCGGCATCGTATCGATGCCAACTGGCACGCCGCTCAAGGGCGTCATCGGCAACAAGCGGAGCGGAGAGGAGGATCGCAACCGCGGTGGTAAAGACGCAGTTTGTCAGAACCGTTGAGGCCATTGGCCACAGCGATGAGGGCGCCGGAAAGGTAACGCAGTCGATCGAATCACGATCACCTCGGTGTTACTGGTTGCGTTTTAATACCAAATCTCGGGTGATTCGGTACAGACGGTTTTGCCGCTCCGACAAATCCCGGAGTAAAGGCAGCACGTCGTCCGTCCTCGACTCACTCGATTCTAGCAGACCGGAATATCGATCTGTCGTCGATTTGATTCGCGTTTCCATCGTTCGGATTAATTTTAGCTCCGCGAGGGCCTCAACCAACGGCTGTTCCCCTTGCTGGGGTTGTCCCGGTTTTCCCTGTTGCTGCTGTTGCTTCTTTTTCTCCAGATCGCGTTGGGCCTTCTGAAGGGCGGCAATCATCTCCTCAAGGGCGGCTAAAATGTCCTGCTGGATCCCTTGCGAAATCACATCGATCTTGGTTTGCGCTAGCAAATCGGCCACGCGAGAGGTGTCGCTGCGAATCTGAGAAACCACTTCGGGGAACGCGACACTTGAGCCCTCTTCGCGCAACAGCAGCATCGCGCGGTCGGCCTCCAGCGTGATCTTCTTTTCCTCGAAGGCCAGATCTCCCGCCTTCAAGTCGGTCTGTCGGCTGCGTTGGCCAACCGGCGTGGCGGCCAATGCCACGGTGTCATCAAGCACCTTGGTCTGCATCGCCGCCATTTTTCGCAAACGCGACTCCAGCTTGGCAAGTTCACGCATCATCTCTTCTTCGCGCAGCTGGCGGAGAATCCGTTCCAGCCGATCGATCGCAGCCCGCAGATTTTCTTCGGCCTGCCGCTGCTTGTCAGTCGCCTGTTCAAGCTCCGCTTTCTTCAACTCTTCCTCAGCCTCACGCATCTTTTCAATGGCTTTCTGCAGTCGCTGCTCCACCTCTTGCTCGGCTGTTTGCGGCTGCTGCTGTTGATCCGATTGTTGTGACTGCTGCTGATCTGATTGCTGCGCCTGCTGCTGTTGAGATTGATCTTGAGATGGCTGACTTGGTTGCGGTTCTGCCTGCTGGGAAGGTTGCTGCTCGGATGGGCTCTGCTGCTGGGACGGACTCTTTTCGGATGATCCGTCTTTCTGCTCGGACGGCGACTTGTCTTGGGGATCTTGCTGGTCTTTGGAATCACCCGGTTCCTTGTCAGTCTTCGCCTTGTCGCCCTCCTGATCACCCTCTTTCTGCTCTTTCTGTTCGCTTTCCTGTTGTTGCTCGCTGCTGCCTTCCTTGCTTTCGCCCTCCTTGCGATCTCCGTCGCTCGACTTTGAATCCTTGTTTTCGCTGGATTCCTCCGACTCATTCTCGTCAGAAAGTTGGTCTTTTAATTCTTGACTGCGCTGGGTAACCGCTTTTTGTTCGCGCTGGACATCTTCCAGATCCGCACCGTTCTCGGTTCTCGCCCGCGTGCCTCTTTGGCTATTGAGGTTGCGTTTCAGATCCTTGATCAGCTTTGCGATTCGCTGCTTCTCATCACGAATGCGTTTGGATCGATCCTCGCTGAGCAACAGCTTCAACAAGGATTGCAACTCTTGACTGGCCAACTCTTGGTTTGTGACCGCTTTTTGGAACTCTTGCGTGCGCAGCGACTCCGATGCCCCACGCAGTTTCTCGAGCACAAATTTGTCGCGTGATTGCCGTGCCGCACGTCGCAACAACGCCGAGCGTTCAGGATTCTCGGACGATTCGACATCCGCCAGCCGCAACAACAATTCCTCGAGCCGCTGGTAGCGATCTGCCACGCCGGCCTGTCGTTGGCTCAAAACGTCCTCGTCGGCGAACACTGCGCTGATCGAGCCAGCAAGGAAGATCAGCACAAGAGTAAGAGTAATCGATCGCATGTGACTGACTCGCACGTTCATCCAGTGTTTGCGTTGAAGATCCCACGACGGATCGTTTGGGTTTCTCGAACCGGTCCGACCCGAATCACTTACTGCTCGAATAATCTCAAGACACGCTTTTTACGTTCGGCCTTGGTCTCGTCGAGCAGATCATTTTGGTCGCCAATCAATTCTCGGACCATATCAAGGATCTCGTTGTAGCTCTCCAAATCAAGCATTTTGTCCAACACTGCGGTCAATCGAAGCAGCACGTCCTCGGCCGTTTCAACCGCCTGAGCTGTATTTTGCACGGCTTTGGGCAGATCGGCGACCGAATTCTCGATTTCAAGGATTTGATCTCTCAGCCGCTGTAAAGGTTCCTCGACAATTTGCCGAAGCGGATCACGAACGCCGGTGCCGATCCGCTCGCGACGATCGACCGAGTCGACTCGGTTGTTGACCATTTCCTGCAAAATGTCATCCAACGAGGCGGCGATCCCCGACAATTCCTCGGCCGTCTTGCTCGCTTGCAGACCACTTTGCTGAACGCGAAGCCGGCGAACTTGCTGCTGGCGAGTCTGTTCGGTCTCGCTGAGCGCATCGTTGGTGTCTTGGTCGAAGCCGCGACGCCGAAGCAGGTCGAGCGTGTCTCGCAAGTTTCGCGTCTCATCGATCGTCTGTTCCAACCTCGCTCGCAGCGCCAACTCGCGACGCTCCATCAATGCCAATAACTCGTCCGGGCCGACGACCTGCAACCGAAAAACCTCGCTTCGAGTCAACGTGTTGCGAGCCCAAATCGTAGCGGTCGGTCGCTTCACCGATCAGGTTGATGGCGCCGCCAGGCTTCAGCTCGGGCAACTTCTCGTCGGCCACCAGGTCGCGCAGATCCAATTCCGTTTCAGCCTCGCCGTCACGGTTGAGTTCAGGTGAAACGCTGGCCGATTGACTGTCGACTTCATCTGCTGGTGAGACCGAAATCAGGAGTTGCTCGACGCCGTAGTCGTCGGTCGCGATCGCCTCGACAGGAATTCTGGCGATCGGTGTGACCGCCGACCCAATGCCGCGGAGGCGAATCTGCAACTCGGGCGGTTCGTCCAAGACGACGCCAAGAAAGTAGCGGTACGGTGCTTGGGCCGAGATTCCATCGGTGTCTCGCGGGACCAGGTTGATCGTTGTGGCGGCATCGAAGTCTGCCAAGGTCAACTGAACCTGGCGGCGATCGTCGGAGTAGACCAACTTGACTTGCGGGTCGACGCCCGCATCGGTCTTCAGCTCCACGTCTGTCTCGCCAAGCGGTACGCTGCTGGTGGCGACCAGCGTGACATCACTTCCTTCGCGCAGACGCAGTCCCGACTGATAGGTCGTCTCCATGTCGATTTCCCCGCTGCCTTCGCCGCGCAGGTAGTCGGGATTACGTACGGCAACGTTCATTTCGGTCAGCGCCGGCGGCTGAACCGCTTCGATTCGGTAATCATCCAAGCCGATCATCCAAGCCGCGGACATCCAGCACCAACGACTCACTCAGACCGCTCAGCGGTGGGCCGTCCAGGATGAAGGACTGATAGCCGTCGATCACGCGACCGACGCGCCGCATGTTCGATTGGCCACGCGTTCCGGTGTCGGTTCGGTAGATAAACCGTGCAGACGACCGGCAACTCGGCGCCATCCGCCTTGGCGCGAATTCGCAAAGTGCCGTTACTGCCTCGCGGCAACCGGATCGGTCTTGTCCGTGAACTCGATCAATTCCGGCGCCGTCGATTCCTCGTCGGACGCCGAGACAATTGGCAACTCGACACCCACCATTTCCAACTCTGCTCGTCGCGGCCAAGGCTCATCCGACAGCAGCGTCAATCGCGAGGCGGCACGGGCGAAACTTTGGGGGCTGATGACCAGAAACAGCAGTGCCAGCAGTGCCAGCGGACCGACGACCAAGGCCTTACGACACGAGTGGCTCCCAACGGAACACCCGATTTGGATCGACCTCGTCAATCGCCGCGGCGGCCTGATCGTGAACTTGCCTGGAGCAGTGCCGGAGAATGAGAATCGCCCGTGCGATCCGGTTCGTTCAGCTGCACCGCCGTAACCAGCCGACCACCCAGCTTGGGATGATGACGTTCGACCAACAACGCCAGACTGTCATCGGGAAGCGGACGATTCAATCGACCGATTAACATCGTGATCACGATCGCAGCGACGATAGCGGCGACCACCAGCAGCAAGATCGACCGTGCCAGCCGCGGCATCTCGGTTCCGCCCAGCTGCACCGGCAGGTAGTCGAGCGCAGCCAATCCAAAACGCGGCCAGCACGACCGCGGCGATCGCGAGTGCCGAGTCCCAAACGACGTACCGACGCACTCTGGTGCGAAGCGAATCGAGCAACGAAACCAGGCGAGAATCGAGATATCGGGGTGATGCCATGCGGTGTGAGCCGAAATACGCTAATTCAAGTGTGCGGGCTGTGCCGTGAATCAAATTCCTTTTATACCAAATGACTCGATTGATGTATTTACTGAAGCTTACCCATGACCAAGTTCCGGCCCTGTATCGATCTGCATGACGGTTGCGTGAAGCAAATCGTCGGCGGGACGCTGAAAGACGCTGGCGGCGGGCCGGTCGAGAACTATGTTGCCCAACAGCCGGCAAGTTGGTTTGCACAGAAGTACCGCGACGACGGTCTTGGCGGTGGGCACGTGATCAAACTGGGGCCAGGAAACGACGCCGCCGCGCGATCAGCACTTGCGGTCTACCCAGGTGGCTTGCAACTCGGTGGCGGCATCACCGCCGGCAACGCCAAGGAGTGGATCGAAGCCGGCGCCAGCCACGTGATTGTCACATCGTGGCTGTTTGATAGCGATGGTCGTTTATTGACCGATCGCCTGAAAGAACTCGTCAATGCAATCGGACGCCGGCGTGTGGTGCTCGATTTGAGTTGCCGACGCTGCGACCCGAGCGGCGATGGCGTCGCTTGGCGTGTGGCGATGAATCGCTGGCAAACGCTGACCGAAGTCGAGATCACGCCGGCGAGTCTGGACATGTTATCCCAGTACGCCAGCGAGTTCCTGATTCATGCGGCAGACGTGGAAGGACTTTGCCAAGGCATCGACGAAGACCTGGTAGAACGTAATGGGTGCTTGGGCAGGCCTGCCGATGACCTACGCCGGCGGCGCGGCTAGATTTGCCGATGTCGAGTTGGTGGAAACGGCAAGTGGCGGAGCAGTCGATGTGACCGTCGGCAGCGCACTCGATTTATTCGGTGGCACGGGCATTCCCTACGACGAACTGGTCCGTTGGAACCAACGTTCATGATCGATTTCCGAGCGGTCACGACGCGACCAATCGGAGGCTAATGTCAGTCAACAGCGCAACGAAAACGCGGGCAACAATCGCTGCCCGCGTTTCGGAATATCTGAAGTCAATCGACGACTACTCGCCGTCATGTCCTGTGTCGCTTCGCAGGATGAACTTCAGGGAGTCGTACTTGGCATCCAAGCAAATCGCTCGGACAATTGAATCGAGAGCCGGCTTCGCTTGCGGAGCAGCATGCGATCGCTTCTAGCCGCCGATTCGGAGTGGATTCGGTTTCGATGATCGTTTGTGTCGCGTTCATTACGCTCCCTCGATTTGGGGGACAAAAACCGGAAATGCCGTCAATCGACGTGCCGAGAACAAACTGGACGGCGGAAAAATCAGTTTCTTCGCAGCGGGTTCACTGCTCAGCACCTTAGCGCTGTGGCAAGCCCGTACTTCTCACTACGCGTCTCAACACCGCAAGGCCCGCTCGAAAAACCAAAACTCGCCAAATGAAACTGAACATTTGATCACTCGTGCGATTGTCTGGCACCTCGACCATCATGAGGCACCTCGACCATCATGAATTGACGGGCGCGATCGGCGTAGGCCATGACCTGTCCTGGCGACAAACCGCATACGCCAGCCTGTCAGGACAGGTCCTGGCCTTTGACTGCCGCCAATCGACGACGGGCCAGGCACTAGATTTCTCGAGCTCGCTTTGCCAACAACATGGCGCCGTGAAGCACGACCGATTCGCCCAGTTCGGCCGACTGTATTTCGACGACGCCTTTGAGCGGGGGAAACAGGTAGGTTTCAAAAGCTTCCCGCACCGCCTCTAGAAATGGCTTCCCCATCAACGAGACGCCGCCGCCGATGACGATCAGTTCCGGCGCAGCGATCGTGGCAACCTGAGCTGTCGCCCAGCCCAGCGTTCGCGTGGCCAGCTGCATCGTCTCTGTCGCGATCTTGTTTCCATTGGCCCAGGCGACTGCAATGCACTTTGCGTCGATTTTCTCTAGGTTGTGATCGCAGAGAGCAAGAAGTTCCGCGGCATCGGAATCCTTCTCCGCTACGCGTAGTCGGTCGCGAGTTCGGATCTCAATGCCGCTTCCGCTTGAGAATGACTCAACGGTCTGATGGGGATGCGTTGCCAAGAGTCCAGGACGCAGATGGCCTATTTCTGCCGCGGCCGGTCGGTCTCCGCCATAGACGTTACCGTCAACAACAAGTCCGCCACCGATACCGGTTCCGACGGTCACATAAAACACTCGCCGGTGTCCGCGGCCCGCGCCGAAATTGGCTTCGGCGAGTGCGGCTACATTGCAATCATTGTCGATCGCGGCCTTGATGCCTAACTCGGTTTCGCACCAGTTCCCTAGCTGGAAGTGATCCCATCCAGAAATCTGATGGCTGATGATCGTGGTGGACGTCCGCGTATCGACAGGTCCTCCGAAACCAATGCCAATCGAATTGATTTTGTGATTGTTGATCAACTTGGGAGCGTTCGATTTGATTTGCTCAAGAATTCCTTTGGCCCCAGCTTGTCGATCAACACCCAACCGAATCGCCTCGGTGATCTCAACGGACTCACCGCTGCCGACAGCGAGTTGGAGCTTCGTTCCACCGATTTCGATACCGAGAATCATCTGGCGCACCATCGCATGCGATTTGTTTCGTTTCGACTGCTTTGAGAAAGACAACGCAACCGCAAGTTTACCTCTCGTGCCGGTGTCGGCAGCCAGGAGTTGGCGGTTCAACGATCTCGCTGGAACGACACTGAACTACGTAAACGACACTCGCAATACGAACGGTACTGAAATACGAACGGTACTGCGCGTTGACGAGCAGGGTCGTGAACGCATCCGGCGTGGCCGAATACTGCCAAAGGAGGAAACCGTTTGGATTGACAGGAATCGGCTGCCCGGTCATCCTATAGCCACGATTACTGAAAAACTGACTGAAACCGTGTCTGAATCTAGCTCAAATTCGATTATTGTCCGCGTCATCGGCATCATTTGCCTGGTCTGACGCGGGGACGATGGCCGCCGGAGACCCCTCCGAGTGGCTCGATTCGGTATGGCACACTGACTTCACCCCCGAGGCCCCATAGGTTCGGGGGTTTTTTCGTATCCTCAAGACAGAAAAAGGGGTCAGGAGCCATTTACGGCTCCGCAAAAAAGACTCCTGACCCCTTTTTCTGCACCACGCGCACGACGTGAACATTCGATGAAATTGAAACCGATCCAGATCTACGACACGACTCTGCGCGACGGATCGCAGGGCGAAGGCGTCAGCTTCTCTCTGCAAGACAAGCTGAACATTGCGATGCGGCTGGCCGAGGTGGGGATCGATTTCATCGAAGGCGGCTACCCCTGTCCAACGAAAAGGACGTGGCGTTCTTTGAAGAGATCCGCAAACACGATCTCGGGTGATACCAAGGTCTGCGCGTTCGGGATGACGCGTCGCAAATCGATGAAGGCCGAAGACGATCCCGGCATGCAAGCTTTGGTCGCCGCGCAGACACCCTTCATCACGCTGGTCGGCAAGACTTGGGATTACCACGCCACCGAAGTCCTGCGCGTCACGTTGGATGAAAACCTGGAGATGATCGGCGATAGCATCGAGTTTCTCTGTCGGCACGCCGAAGTGATTTATGATGCGGAACATTTCTTCGATGGCTACAACGCCAATCCCGAATACGCGATCAAGACGCTGCAAGCCGCCGCGTCGGCCGGGGCGACTTGCTTTGCACTGTGCGATACCAATGGCGGAACGCTGCCTGAGCGAATCGCGGAGGTGACAGGCCAGGCGATCGAAGGTCTGGCGAACTACAACGTCGACATCGGTATTCACTGTCACAACGATGGCGAACTGGCCGTGGCCAATTCGCTTGGCCGCCGTCGACGCCGGTGCGACCCAAGTCCAGGGAACAATCAACGGCATCGGCGAACGTTGCGGAAACGTCGATCTGATCTCGGTGATCGCGAACCTGGCGTTGAAGAAAAAGGTCTACAGCGTGTTAGGGGGGAGGCCGCTGACGCATCTGACCGAACTCAGCCGCTATCGTGTACGAGACGGCGAATCTGCAGTGGCGGAACAGCCAACCGTTTGTCGGCCAGAGTGCGTTTGCACACAAGGGCGGCATGCACGTGCATGCGATCAACAAGGCCGCCAAGACGTACGAGCATATCGATCCGGCATTCGTCGGTAACGAACGCCGGATCTTGGTCAGCGAACTGTCCGGACGCAGCAACATCGTCGCCGTCGCCACCAAACACAACATCGAAGACGATCGCGAGCTGATGGACAAGATTTTGGCCGAAGTCGTGCGGCTGGAAAACCAAGGCTATCAGTTCGAGAGTGCCGGAGCGTCATTTGATTTGCTGGTCAAACGGGTCGCCGGGACCTTTCAGAATCACTTCCAAGCGATCAAGTACCGGATCGTCGCGGGGGATCGTGACAGCATCGTCCACAACGAGTTTGCCGAGGCGATTATCAAGCTGAAAGTGGGCGAAACCCTGTGGTTTGACGCCGCCGAGGGGCATGGCCCGGTCAACGCCCTGGACGCTGCCTTGCGGAAAGCGTTACTGGATACGTATCCCTGTCTCGGTGAAATGCGTCTGATCGATTACAAAGTTCGCGTCGTCGATTCGGGTGCCGGGACCGCCGCGTCCATCCGGGTGAACATCGAAAGCGGTGACCAGGATGAGACCTGGGGGACAATCGGCGTCAGCGAGAACATTATCGAGGCCAGCTGGCAGGCCCTGGTCGATGCGGTCGAATACAAATTCCACAAAGAAGAATTGCCACTGGGTGGCAACTGAGCAAACAACTGATGAACGAAATTCCGAATCGATTCGATCATGCCACGGCGGCCCCGCGAATCTCCAAAGCTTGGGACGATGCCAGGTGTGCGCACGCCGAAGTGAATCCCGATCGCAAGCCGTTCTCGATTGTGATCCCGCCACCCAACGTGACCGGTGCGTTGCATCTCGGCCACGGACTGAACAACACGCTGCAAGATGTCGTGGTGCGGATGCGGCGGATGCAAGGTTACGAAACGCTCTGGATGCCGGGGACCGACCACGCAGGGATCGCAACGCAAGCGGTGGTCGAACGACGCCTGAAGGAACAAGACAACCTGTCGCGACATGACATCGGTCGCGAAGGTCTGGTCAAACGTATCTGGGAATGGAAGGAACAGTACGAGAAACGGATCCTGGGTCAGCTGAAACGAATGGGCTGCAGTTGTGATTGGGAGCGAACCCGATTCACGCTGGATGACCAATGCGCCAAGGCCGTGCGGGTGACGTTCTTCGATCTGTTTTCCAAGCAGCTGATCTATCGCGGCAAACGACTGGTCAACTGGGACACGTTTCTGCAAACCGCAGTCAGCGACGATGAAGTTGACAACGAGACGAAGAAAGGTCACTTTTGGCACTTCTTCTATCCGGTGATCGATCCCAAGCCGGGCGAGCCCGATCGCGTGGAGATTGCGACGACGCGGCCGGAAACGATGCTCGGCGATACGGCGGTGGCGGTGCACCCTGATCCTGCCGAAGCGCTCGACAAAACGGAAGCCGAGTTGCGTGCGAAGCTGAAAGAAGCGACTGGCAAAGAGAAACCGGAAATCGAATCGCAGTTGAAACAGCTGGACGAACGTCGGGAAAAGATGTTGCCGCAGTTGATCTTACTTCGCGACATGGCGCTCGACGGTCGCATGGTGATGCTGCCGCTGATGGACCGCGAGATCCCGTTGGTGGCCGATCCATGGGCCAAACCGGAACTGGGCAGCGGCTGCGTGAAGATCACTCCTGCCCACGATCCGAATGATTACGAAGTCGGGCAACGCCTGGACCTTGCCGATGATCAATATTCTGAATCCCGATGGCACGATCAACGCCGAGGGCGGCAAGTACGAAGGGCTGACCATTGCACAATCGCGGAAAGCGGTGGTCGCGGACCTGGAGCAGCTGGGACTGCTGGGCGACATCGAAGATCGCGATATCGAGTTGCCGCACAGCGATCGCAGCAAGACACCGATCGAGCCCTATTTGGCCGATCAGTGGTTCGTGAAGATGGACAAGCTGGCGCAGTCGGCGATGGATGTGGTCACCAATGAAGAAGTGAAGATCTTTCCCGAGCGCTATCGCAAAGGTTATCTCGATTGGCTTGCGCGAAAAACGAGATTGGCCGGTCAGTCGCCAACTGTGGTGGGGACATCGAATTCCGATTTGGTCCAAGACCGGTCTGCAAGCTGACAAAGCAGACACGTTGGTGGAGAAGATCGAAGCGATCGTTGGCAAGGCAAAGGACATGGTTAGCTACCGGGTCGATGCGGCAGAGGACGGAACCAAGGATGTGTTTGTCTGTTTGCGCAGCGAAGGTGATCCGAAAGAGAAGAAACTCGAGACGCTCGGGCTTGAGCGTGACCCCGATGTGCTGGATACCTGGTTCTCGTCGGCGCTGTGGCCGCACAGCACGCTCGGCTGGCCCGACGCGACGCCGGAGCTGGATTACTTCTATCCAACCAGCACACTGATCACCTCCCGCGACATCATCACGTTGTGGGTGGCGCGAATGGTGTTGATGAGTCGCAACAATCTGGACGAGATTCCGTTTCGCGAAGTCTTCATCCATCCGAAGATCCTGGATGGCAATGGCGAAACGATGAGCAAGAGCAAGGGGAACGGTGTTGATCCATTGGACGTGATCGACAAGTTCGGTCCCGATGCGTTGCGATTCGGTTTGGCCCGTCTGGCCACCGACACGCAGGACGTGCGGATACCGGTGCAGTACGAATGTCCGCAGTTGCGACAAACTGATCGATCAGACTAAGAAGAATCGTTCGCTTCCGACGGTCGAGTGCCCCGGATGCAAGAAATTCTTTTCGACCCAGTGGGCCGAAAGCGAAGCCGACAAGGCATTGCCAAGAGGGCCAGTGGTCAGCGAACGCTTCGAGACTGCACGAAACTTTGTCAACAAACTGTGGAACGCCGCCCGGTTTGTGTTGATGAACATGGACGGTTATCAGCCACAAGAGATTGACGTCGACGAGTTGCCGTTGGAGGACCGCTGGTTGCTGAGCCGGCTGTCGACGGTGACACGCCAGGTGACCGACGGCATCGAGCACTATCGTTACGCGGAGTCGTCCGATGTTCTGTACGACTTTGCCTGGGACGAATTCTGCAGCTTCTACGTCGAAATCGCCAAGCCGCGACTGGACGATCCGGATCTTCGGGCGATCACGCAGTCGGTGATGGCACATGGGCTCGATACGTTGCTGCGGTTGCTGCATCCGACGATGCCGTTCGTGACCGAAGCGATTTGGGAATGCCTGAATGACGCGGCCGCCTCGCGCGGTTTGCCCAGCCTCGAAACGGCAACCAAGTTCGCGATGATCGCGCCGTGGCCCGCGTCGATCGCCAGTCACCACGACGAATCGATCGAGCGTCAGTTCGCCGAATTCCAGGAAGTGGTCGGGGCGATCCGCCGAATTCGTGCCAGTCAGAACATTGCGTCGAAAGAGATGCTGCCGGTTTCGATTCGTTGTAACGAGTCGTCGCAGAAACGATTGCGACCCATGACGACGTACTTCGCGGGATTGGCGGGTGCCGAGGTGGTGTCGCTTGGACCGGATGCGGCGGCCTTCGAAACCGACGCACCCCTCGCCTTGGCCTCGATCGATATCGATGTCCACGTGGATCTTGAGAAGTTCATCGACGTCGACGCCGAGTTATCCCGTTTGGAGAAACTGCTGTCGCAATTGGTCAAGCAGATCACCGGCAAAAAGCAAAAACTCGAGAATGAGAGTTTCGTTTCGCGCGGCACCCAAAGAAGTGGTGACGAAGGAACGCGAGAGCCTGGGCGAACTGCAGCGACAGCGAGAGTCGGTCGAAGGCGATATTGAGCGGTTGCGTTCGAAGTCGTAATCCAGCTCGATTGTCCCAACCGAACCTCGCTTGGGACCAACGAGCCACAATCAGCTCATTTTCTGTATAACCGGTGGCATGTCCAACTTACGCGCTGCTGTTGTGGGGACCGGGTTCATCGGTCCAGTTCATGTTGAGGGTCTGCTTCGCGCGGGCGTCGAGGTCGTTGGCATCCTCGGTTCGACCCCCGACAAGTCGGTGTCGGCCGCTACCAGGCTTGGTCTGTCGAGGGGCTATCGGTGCTTGGACGATCTGCTGAGTGACCCCGACGTCGATGTGGTTCACATCACATCGCCCAACCGGTTTCACTATGACCACGCCAGCCGCACGATTGCAGCCGGCAAACATCTGTTGTGCGAAAAGCCGTTGGCGATGAACTCTTCGGAATCAAGCCGGCTGGTTCGTTTGGCACGCGAGGCTGGCGTGGCCGCTGGTGTCGGCTACAACATCCGCTACTATCCGCTTTGCATTGAAGCGGCAGAACGCGTCCGCAGCGGCGAAGTGGGAAATCTTTTTCATGTCACCGGCAGCTACTTGCAAGACTGGTTGTTCCGCGAAACTGACTTCAATTGGCGAGTCCTGGCCGAAGAGGGTGGCGAGCTGCGGGCGATCGCGGACATCGGCACTCACTGGTTGGACTTGATCCAGTTCATCACCGATCAGAAAGTCGAGTCGGTGTGCGCCGACTTGGCGACCGTTTTTGCGCAGCGAAGAAGACCCGTGGGTGGTGTCGAAACGTACAGCGGCAAGCTGGCTCCGCCGAAAGCAACGGAAATCGTCAACGTTTCCACCGAGGATTACGGCTGCGTGATGCTGCGTTTCGAAAGCGGAGCGCGCGGCGTGATGTGGGTTTCGCAAGTCAATGCGGGCCGAAAAAACTGCTTGCGTTTCGAAATCGCGGGCTCAGCAGAGTCGCTCAGCTGGAGCAGTGAATCGCCGAATGAGATGTCGATCGGACACCGCGATCGCGAAAATCAGGTTTTGCTTCGCGATCCGGCCCTGATCAGCGCCCGCGCGGCGGGGGCAACAAGTTACCCTGGTGGCCACAACGAGGGCTTCGGCGATACATTCAAACAGCTGTTCATCGACTTTTATCGATCCATCGATGCGGGTGATTTCGCATCGAGCCCCTGCTATCCGACTTTTCAGGACGGGCACCACGAAATTCTCGTCTGCGAAGCGATCCTGGAGAGTCATCGACAACAGCGCTGGACCAAAATCGGAGAACACCAAACATGATGCAACTCGGGTATGTCAGTGCCATCTTGCCGGATCTGTCGCTGGAAGAAATTTTTGCGACGGCCTCTGATATTGGTTACGAGTGCGTCGAAGTGATGTGTTGGCCACTGGGCAAGTCGACTCGCCGCTACGCCGGGATCACGCATATCAATGTTGCCGCACTTGACGAGTCGTCGATTGCCTCGATTGCTGAGTTGTCGGCCAAGTACGGCGTGGCGATTAGCGGTTTGGGTTACTATCCCAACGCGCTTTCGCCGGATGCGGCCGAGGCGGAGCAGGCGGTCGAGCATCTACGTGCCGTGATCACGGCGACGTCGACGCTTGGCTTGACACGGATGAACACCTTCATTGGCCGCGATTGGACCAAAAGCGTCGACGACAATTGGCCCCGTTTTCTGCAGACGTGGAAACCAATCATCCGCCACGCCGAGGATCAGGGCGTCAAAGTTGGGATCGAGAACTGTCCGATGCTGTTCACGGCCGATGAATGGCCGGGCGGAAAGAACCTGGCCGCCAGTCCCGAAATCTGGCGTCGGATGTTCAACGACATTCCCAGCGACAATTTCGGGCTCAATTACGACCCCTCCCATCTGGTTTTTCAACACATGGACTACTTGAAGCCGATGCGGGAGTTTGCCGACAAGTTATTTCACGTCCACGCAAAAGATGTGCGTGTCGATCAACACCTGCTTGATGAGTTGGGGATCTTGCGCATCCGAATCTGTGGCATTTTCCGAAGCTTCCCGGCATGGGCGAAGTCGATTGGGGCAAGTTCTTTTCGACCTTGACCGATAGCGGTTACCGAGGGCCAGTTTGTGTGGAGGTCGAAGATCGCTCCTACGAAGGATCCGACGAGGACCGCAAACTGGCACTCAAACAAAGCCATACGTTTCTGCGAAATTTTTTGCCGCGCGCGGCGAGCACCGCAAAATAACAGGTATGATCCGGCGACGTAGCCATAGGCTGTCAGCATTATTACTTATCAGCCGCCACGCGATCGAGACCGCCCGACCTGGAGTTACATTATGAAACATAAGTCGCAACGAACCGCGGAGCGGTGGCAGCACATAGCCTGGGGTGAGCCAACGAGCGTTAGCGAGGCTGGTGTAACCCCAGGCTACATGCTGTCACTGCTACGCAGTTGGCCAATGCTGATGACCCAACGAGCTGGGCGTGCACACTGGCAAGTCGAGTCACGGTAAAACTCTGTGGAACGTCTCGCCCTAAGCCGGACTCTCATCAAAACAACGAAGGTGAAGGATGAACTTTACGTACGAAGACATCTCCAAGATGATCGACCATTCCTTGTTGAATCCAACATTGACGGCCGATGACTTGGAGGCCGGCATCGCGCTGGCCAAGGCCTTTGACGTGGCCAGTGTTTGCATCATGCCGTATTTCATGCGCCGTTGCTGCGATCTGCTCTCCGATACAACCGTCAAGCCATCCACCACGATCGGATTTCCACACGGCGGTCACACCACGGCGGTCAAAGTCTCGGAGGCCCAGCGTGCGATCGCCGACGGCTGCGAAGAGCTGGACATGGTCGTCAATATTTCGCAAGTCATCAGCGGTGACTGGGATTACGTGGGAACCGACATCGGTTCGGTGATCAAAGTCGCCCACGACGCCGGCCAGAAAGTAAAAGTCATCTTCGAGAACTGCTATCTCAATGACGAGCAAAAGATCCGCCTGTGTGAAATCTGCGGCGAATTGTCGGCCGATTGGGTCAAGACATCGACCGGGTATGGTACCGGCGGCGCAACGATTGAGGATCTCAAATTGATGCGGTCCCATTCGCCGGATCACGTGCAGGTCAAAGCAGCTGGCGGTGTTCGCGACCTCGACAAACTCTTGGAAGTCCGCGGGCTGGGCGTCACACGGGTCGGTGCCAGCCGAACCGCAGAGATGATGAACGAGGGCCGCAAGCGTTTGAATCTGGAGCCAATTGAAACGCATGCGGGACCGGCGGCAGGTTATTGAGCTTCGCCGAGTCCCAGCAATTCTTATTGGAAGGTTCTTCCCGTGTTTTGGTGGCAGCCTGAGAGTTGCATTCGCAGGGTGGCCGGCGGTCGAGCGTCAGCGAGCCCCCGGAATTCCATTTGCTCGCGTCTGGGGGCTCGCTGACGCTCGACCACCAGCCACCCAACATTGGGATCTGTCACCAAGACTCACGAATAGCCTATTGGAAGACCAATAGCATTTGTCGGTTTCCGCGACGCACGATCATCTTCAACGGTTGCCCCGCTTTCTTGAGCTCCTCAAAGATGGTGGCCAACTGGTCGACCGATCTCAACCTAAACCCAGCAGCCGATTCGATCACATCACCGACCTGCAGTTCGCCTTCCGCGGCCAGGCTGCCGTCTTCGACACTGGCGACGATCAAGCCGCTACGAAGACCCGTGTATCCGTATTGCTTTGCCGTTTCCGGAGTGACGGGCACAAGTTCGGCTCCGAACAAGCCGCCACCGGAATCGAACATTGCCATCGCTGCGTCGGTCCGTTCCTGCAGGTTGACTTTAACCTGCATCACTTTGCCGCCGCGGTTGACCTCCATCGACACCAAGGTTCCCGGCGGACGGCTGGCGACGTAGTTGCGTAACTGCGTTCCACCGGTGCAGGGTCGGCCGTCGATCTTGGTGACCACGTCGCCTGGTTGAAGCCCGGCCTTGTCGGCTGGTTGGTCGTCAAGGATGGTCACAAAGAACGGCGCCGGAGCGAACCTTCAAGTCGTAGTCGGTAACGTACTCCGGTTTCACATCGTCAACTTGTGCGCCCAGGAACCCGCGATGGACTTCACCGGTTTCAATGATGGATCGCAACACCGGTTCGGCCAGAGAAACGGGAATGGCGAATCCAATCCCTGCACTGGCACCGGTTCGCGACAGGATCGCGGTGTTGATCCCGATCAGCTCGCCACGCAGGTTCACCAGGGGGCCGCCGGAGTTTCCAGGGTTGATGGCGGCGTCGGTCTGCAAGAAGTCCTCGAATCCGTTTCCGTCGGCAATGATATTCTGATTGCGATTCTTGCCGCTGATGATTCCGGCGGTCACGGTTTGGTCGAGACCAAAGGGGCTGCCGATTGCCAAAACCCAGTCACCGACCTGGATCTCATCCGAGCTGCCAAGCGGCGCTGCTCGCAAACCAGGCAGGTTGATTTTGACCACCGCCAAATCCGTTTGCGGATCGGTACCAACGATCGAGCCGGGCATTTTGCGGCCATCGGACAACTCAACGATCAGCTCGTCGGCATCTTTGACGACATGGTGGTTGGTCAAGATGTAACCATCGGGGCGCACGATCACTCCGCTGCCCATTCCGTTTTCTTCTCGTTGTCGAGGCCCACCAAACAGGTCCTGAAATTGGGGGGGAATCCCGCGACCTCCGCCGAGCGACCCGACTCGCTGTCGCGTGCTGATGCTAACCACGCTGGGGCGAATCGCTTCGGCGACGTTGCGAAACGCGTTGGAGAGGCCCATGGCGTGGGAGAGGTCTTGGTTGATCACCGGGGTGCGACTGGCCTGCTGAGCCCCGGCGTGGGCTTGGACGTCCTGGGCTTCGGCATCGCCTTGCAGTTCTCGGGGCAGCGTCATCACCACCGCGGTCACCAGCGAGCCAACGATCATCGCGGTCAGGGCGAAGCTTACGGATTTCCACGTATTCGGCATGTCAAAAAACTCCGGTTCAAGCAAACGCTGCGTACGCTATTGTCTGCAGCCGGACCGAGCGAATCAATCTTCGTTAACGGCAATGCCGTTCGTATTTCCGAGAT
Organism: Pirellulaceae bacterium; assembly: GCA_963704055.1. Taxonomy (GTDB): domain Bacteria; phylum Planctomycetota; class Planctomycetia; order Pirellulales; family Pirellulaceae; genus Rubripirellula. Next base: position 443,395 of record CAVPGW010000003.1, read on the forward strand.
CAGCGATCTCGTTAACGGCAAGCCGCAGGCGTGCGAGCAGTCGCCTGCGGCTTGCCGTTAACAATAGTCCGGAATCGGCCCAGTGGCTGTGACGACTGTTCTTGTCGAGGATTGAAAAACTGCCAACCCACAGCTAATTATTACAAGAGAAAATCCCAAAACGGTTCACCTGCGGCGTCGTTTTTCTGTGATTTCGGGGGTTTGATCGGCTGATCGTTCTGTGGACACGACAGATCTGTCAATAACGCTCGATGACCGGGATGTGACGCAAAAGTCAGGCCAATTCATGCCGATTCATTGTGCGACAACACAAATCGGTTGACATCTGTTACTTTATCGATTGTTGCAGCATATCGCACACAGAAGGAAACGAATGCGAGATACTTTAACAGTGATTTTGGCTGGTGGCCGCGGTTCGCGTTTAGAGCCGCTGACCAGGGACCGGGCTAAGCCGGCAGTCCCTTTTGGTGGGCTGTACCGGATCATCGATTTTGTGCTCAGCAATTGCCTGAACAGCGGAATGCGTCGTCTGCTGTTGCTGACACAGTACAAAGCCCAGTCGTTGGACCGCCATATTAACTTGGCGTGGCGAGGCTATTTCTGTCGCGAATTGGGCGAATTCATCGACGTTGTGCCGCCGCAGCAGCGGTTTGCCGACAATTGGTATCAAGGGACGGCCGACGCAGTTTACCAAAATATCTACGCGATCGAGCGTGAGCGGCCCAAGGATGTGGTCATCTTGGCGGGCGACCACATCTACAAAATGAACTATGGCCCGATGGTCGAGTTTCATCGCAAGATGGGTGCGGATATTACGGTCGGGGCCTTGCGTGTGACCCGAGACGAGGCGAGGCAGTTCGGTGTCATGCAGATTGACGGGGAGCATCGTGTCACCGGCTTTCAAGAGAAGCCCGACGATCCGATCGGTACTCCGGAGGATCCCGAGGTCTGTTTGGCCTCGATGGGAATTTACGTATTCAGTGCCCGCTTCCTGTACGAGCAACTCTGCTGTGACGCGACTTTCGAGGAAAGCGATCACGATTTCGGCAAGAACATTATCCCCGGTGCGATCAGAGACCACAAAGTTTGTGCGTTCCCGTTCTTGGATGAAAACCGGAAACGCGATGCTTACTGGCGTGATGTCGGTACCCTCGAAGCCTACTTCGAGGCCACGATGGACTTGATCGGCGTTGACCCGCAGCTAAACCTGTACGACCAACATTGGCCAATCCGAGCCTTTCAACCGATGCTGCCGCCACCCAAGTTCGTCTTCGGCAGCGAAGGTCGTTCGTCGCGGCGAGGCGAGGCGCTCGATTCGCTTGTTTGTCAGGGAGCCATCGTCAGTGGCGGCAGTGTTGCTCGCAGTGTGCTGGGACCGAACGTCCGTATCAACAGCTACGCGCAAGTCCAAGACAGCATTCTGTTTGATGGAGTCGAGGTCGGGCGACGATGTCGACTGAGTCGCGTGATCATTGACAAGGGAGTTCGTATCCCACCGGAGACCGAAATCGGCTATGATCCCGCGGCCGATGCGGCTCGCGGCTTCACCGTCACCGAAAGCGGGTTGGTGGTGATCGCCCGCGAGGAAGACTTAATCGAGAACAGAACGCCGGACGGTCTGGTCGGTCGAGCCGCCGTGTAAGAACGTGTTTAAAATCGGTGATCATGGATTTTGTGAGCCGACGGCGCTAGCCGCGGGCCTCCATGCGCGAGGTCTGACGCGCCTAGGCCCGCGGCTAGCGCCGTCGGCTCACCTTTCAAAACGCTCGAAGGCCAAGCTTGCCTTCCCCATCACGACTCGAACAGGAATTCGAGCGCCGCATCTCGCTCCGGGACTGATTCAATGTTGCAAGGAAATGGCATCGCGTTGATCGTTGGAGTCGCGATCGCGGGGTTGCTCGTGGCGATTGGGTTCGTTCTCGGCCAGCGATTGAAGCGGCGCAGCGACGGTACTGGCGACGACAGTCCGATCGACCAGCGGGATCGCCAGCGAGTGCTGGAACTGCTGCAAGAACTCGGTTCATGGACGAGCGAATACTCCGGAAACGTTTCGGAATATCAAGCCAGGTTGGGCCAAATCAATGATGCCGTCAAAACCAACGCGGGACAGCCGAACTCGGAAAACCGTGTTGTCGTTTTGCTTCAGCAGATCATGCAGACCAACGAGCAACTGCAATCCCGGCTGGATGTTGCCGAACGGCAGTTGGAGAAACAGACGCGGCAGATTGAATGCTACCTGACCGAAGCCCGCACGGATGGCTTGACCGGCTTGTTCAATCGGCGCGCATTCGACCAGCGATTGGAAGAACTGTTCGTTGCCTATCGTGCTGGTGGCCGTTCTTTTGTCGTCGTGCTGATTGACATTGATCGATTCAAATTGATCAATGACACGTACGGTCACCAGGCGGGCGACGGAGTGTTGCAGCAGCTCGCCAGAATGTTGCGTACCGAGTTGGACCAGGCAATCATCGTCGCTCGCTTTGGCGGTGAAGAGTTCGCAGCGATCATGGACGGCCCGCTCCGCATCGCGGCCAACAAAATGAACGAAGTGCGCAAGCGGATTGCAGGCGAATCCATGACTGCCGCGGATCGCCAACTTCAGGTGACCGTCAGCGTTGGATTGAGTGAACCACGCGAGGACTTGGTCGTCAGTCCGATCCTGCGCCGCGCCGATGAGTCCTTGTACGCCGCGAAGAATATCGGTCGTAATCGCGTCTACTATCACGACGGACGAGGCCCCACCCTGGTGGGAGCACCCGAAGTCTCGCGGGAAACGGGTAAGTCCTGAAAACCCCAAATACTTCTACCCACGTTTTCGCATTGACCATAGAATCGCGGCCCGCGGTCATGAAGTGCACCAGAATCCGGAAGCAGACAGACGATGAGCAACGATCCCAATGGCGGAAGCGGCGGAAAACGGGGCAACGGCGTCCATCCAGAGGACAACCCGTTGCACATGTCGGACGTCGAGTTTGACCGGGAACCTGGAGGTGGCGTGCCACCGGGCCAGCTGCAAACAAAACAGCCATCCGGTCTGTGGGTCCTGTTCATCACGGAGATGTGGGAACGATTCAGCTATTACGGGATGCGGGCGTTACTTGTTCTGTACTTGATCGCATCAACGGAAACCACGAACCCAGGTTTTGGTTGGTCGGAGGAGAACGCTTCGTACCTGTACGCCATCTACACGATGGCTGTCTATTTGACTCCCATCGTCGGCGGCTGGCTGGCGGACAGATTTCTGGGCACCCATCGCTCAATGTTGCTGGGAGGTTGGATCATTGCCGCTGGACACATCACCCTTGCCGGGACGGAGTTCTTTGGAATCACGCCTGGTAAGGTCGTGTCGCTGCAGACGAGTCCGGGAGCGTTGATCACTTTCATTAGCGGTCTCGCTCTGATCGTGATTGGCACCGGTTTCTTTAAACCGTGCGTCAGCGTCATGGTCGGGCAACTGTACGGACCGGATGATGGTCGCCGCGATTCCGGCTTCACCATCTTTTACATGGGCATCAATCTTGGTGCGGCCCTATCGCCACTGGTCGCTGGCACACTCGGCCAGAAAGTGGGTTGGCACTGGGGATTTGGATCGGCCGCCGTCGGCATGATTCTAGGTTTGATTTTCTATCAGTTCTTACGGCCGAAATACCTGGCCGGTGTCGGGCTCTCGCCGAGGGCGATTGCGGCTGAACGCGCCGGAGGCGGTGACGTCAAGTCGAAGGTGGATGAAGCTGAGCTCAAACGACCGCTCAACGCCATTGACGTCCAACGCATCGCTGTGATTCTGATTCTGGCGTTTTTCGGCAACATCTTTTTCTGGGCTGCGTTCGAGCAGGCTGGAAGCTCGATGAATGTGTTTGCCGACCAGAATACGAATCGAGTCATTTTCGGTTACGAATTCCCATCGACGTGGTACCAGGCTGTCAACGCAGTGACGATTGTGCTGTGCGCTCCGTTTTTCTCCTTGTTGTGGGTTTGGCTTGAAAAGCGAAATGCCAACCCGTCGACGCCCGTCAAATTCGCCATTGGTCTTTGGCTGCTCGGACTTTCGTTCATTGCCATGGTGTTGGGTGCGTATGAGGCGAAGGGCGGAAACCTGGCGGGGCCCTATTGGCTGTTGATCACCTACGTCGTCTACACGTGGGCCGAATTGTGCCTATCGCCGGTCGGCTTGTCCGTCGTAACAAAACTGGCGCCGATCAAATTGCAGTCGCTGCTGATGGGAACTTGGTTCTTGTCCTTCTCGATGGCCAACTTCTTGGGAGGCGTGATGGCAGCCTACTCAACCAAATTTAAACCCGGCGCCAGTGGCGAACCGCCCGAGGCTTCATTCATCCTTGATGGACTACCGGGCTTCTACTTGATGTTGGTCGTGTTTCCCGTAGGGGCCGGATTTGTGATCTTCGCGATCTCGCCGATCTTGAAGAAGATGATGCACGGGGTGAAATAGCTTCGGTCCGGTTTTTGCTTTCCATCATTCATGAACGACCTTGATGATTCACGACTGATCGGCATGTTACGGCGGGTGATCCGTGACTGCGGAAAGCTCTATCACCATTGCGGCACCTGGATGGTACGACGCTATCCAATGTTGCTGGAGGGCCGCGAGGCAAATTTCGTCGAACTCATGGACGACCTCCACCGCGGGCTGTTGATCAAGGTCTACGTCACAGTCGTCCGTGCCGATGACCGCTGGACCGGACCGGAAAAACGGGTTGCTGCCGCGATGATCGAGCACTTGTGGGGGGAAGAACTGCATGGGCAACAACTGCGAGAGGCGGCAACGGGCCTGTTTCGGCAAGCCGACATGTTGACCTGGGAGGCGTTGGTCGCGCCTTTTGTGCGTTACGAGCCATTGGCTGACAGCAAGGCCCAGGTCGAAACGATCGTCATGCGTCTGGCCAATCTGGTCGCCAAATGCGATGGTCAAACGATTCCCGAAGAGTCAGTCGTCCTGCACACACTGCAACGTGAAATCGACATGGCACTGTATCCAGCGAATCCGGATTCGATTCTGGCACCGCTGTCGATCGCTGGATCCCATGGTTCCAAGGCTGCGGCTCAAGAACATCAGCAGCAGTACGCGGAAGCACCAGCATCCCAGGCCGCGCCGTTGTCAAACGCCGACCGCGAAAAACGACTGCAAAGTGCGCTTGCTGAACTCGACCAGCTGATTGGACTCGACGCGGTGAAACATCGCGTGAAGAGTTACACCAACTTTCTGCGGCTGCAACAGCAACGCCGCGATGCGGGACTGGCAACGATGCCAATCAGTCTGCACATGACATTTGTCGGCAACCCTGGTACCGGCAAGACGACGGTAGCCCGGATCGTGGGTCAGATTCTCGGCGCTCTCGGTACATTGAAGCGCGGGCATGTCGTGGAAACAGATCGCAGCGGATTGGTTGCCGAGTACGCTGGGCAAACGGGCCCGAAAACCAACAAGTTGTGTGACTCGGCAGCCGGCGGCGTGTTGTTCATCGACGAAGCCTACAGCCTGATCGATGCTTCGGGGGATGACGCTTACGGACGTGAGGCGTTGCAAACGTTGCTCAAGCGGATGGAAGATGACCGCGACTCCATGGCGGTGATCCTGGCTGGTTACAGCGACGAAATGAGGAAGATGATTCAGTCCAATCCGGGGCTCTCGTCACGCATCAATACCACGATTGAGTTTGAAGATTATTCGCCTGTGAATTTGGCCATGATCTTCGAAAGGATGTGTGAGCGAAACCAATATCAACTTCCCAGTGACGCTCGACATCGCGTGCTGATGGGTTTTTATCACCTCTACGCCAACCGAGATCGGCATTTCGGCAATGGTCGCTTGGTGCGAAACGTGTTCGAGGACAGCGTCCGGCATTTGGCTGACCGGATTGCCGAAGTTGCTCAATTGTCCGAATCTCTGCTGACATGCTTGACCGCCGATGACATCAGCCTTCCCGGCATCAGCAGCGCTCAGCTCGACGAAATCGTGTCAGCCAAGCATGAATTGCGAATCGACTGCGAAGGATGCAAACGCAAGGTCCGGATTCAGCCGGACTCCTTGGGCTCACGAGTCAAGTGCGGCAAGTGCCAACACGTGCAAACCGTAGCCTGGGCAACCGTCAGCGAAACGTGAACCTGGCAGGCTATTACGAAATAGGAGGAGTGTCCTCTTGTGCGTAGTGACCGCATTCATGCGGTTGTTCCGCGAAAAACCCGATGAATCGGCTCACTACGAACTCGCGTGGCAGCTAGCTTTCGATCCATGCGACCATGGCGGGCAGCAGAGTGAGATTCACGGCGGTCCCCAGCGCGAGCGTCGCGGCGACAAGCATTCCGAACGTTGCTGTTGGGATGAACTCACTTGTCGAGAGCACACCGAAACCGACGACCAACGCGACGGTTGCCAGCAGCACGGGAACGCCGATACCTCCGGCTGCGTGGATCGACGACGCCCGCGAATCATGCCCGCGCCGACGGCATCTCTGGTATCCGGCCAGGAAGTGAACCGATCCGTCGATCGATAGCCCAATCGAGACGGCAGCAATCATGGCGGCGCCCATGTTGATCTTGCCGCCCACGATTCCGACCAACGCGAGCACCAAAAAGATCGGCAACAGGTTTGGAATCAATGCCGCCGTCGCCAATCGAATCGACGAAGTGGCAAAGGATAGTAGGATCCACACCATCAGGCCTGATGCGAAGAAACAACGCCACTGATCGCCAACCAACTGGCTGACAAGCCGGGCCATGACAACGTAGTAACCGGTGACCTGTGCCCGCCCCATCTCTCCGCTGGCCCGCATCCATGCCTGGGTGGAGACGTGGCTGGCGACCCTGGTTTCGACCTCATCAATCAAGGCTGCCTTTTGCCGCGAGTCCAATTGCTCACGGCTGCGTAGCATGATTCGCAGCTTCCGATGCCCCGACTTCGCTGGCGTCAACAACGCGTTGTAAAAGACCGGCATCGTCAGCTGCATCGCAGACAATCGCGTCGCCGGAGGCACCCACTTCATCAACATGGCTCGCGCCGCGACGTGCTCGGCATCGGCCAGGCTCAGCACCTTTGTCAATCGGGCACCATCAATATCAATTTCTCGAAGTTCCCGTTCAAGTTGTCTCACCTGATCGAGATACTCCGACGTCAACTCCATCGGCGCATGGAGGGCAACGTCCCAGACTCCAGCTCCTCCAAAATGCGATTCGACGTCCGCGTAAGCTTGGACCACAGGACTGCCGGCTCGAAAGTTGTTTAGAAAACTGGTTTCTGTCTTCGCACGTCCAATGCCCAAGATCGTGATGACGGCGGAGATACCTGCGATCGCAAGGCATGATTTTCGATTGCGAATCGAGCATTGAGAAAGCCGCAAGCAGTATCGGCGCAGGCGTCGCGAGAGCAACTGCTGCCGTCGCTGGAGTGCTCGGCCGAATCGAAGCCCCGGCAACATCATCGTCGCAGGAGCAAACAACAGCACTGAAATGCAAACCGCGAAAGCCGCGACCGCAATCATCAATCCGAACTGGCGGACCGGCATAATCCGTGATCCGTACAACGCTGCGAATCCGGCCGCGTCGGTTGCGCATGTTACGACAATCGGTAAAATCAACAGCGAAAGCGCGCACATCGTCGATTGTGGTTGCGAACATCCTCTGGACCGAGCGATGCGGAACCTTACGCCCAAGTGCAATGCAGCAGTGACCGCAATCACGGTGACGATGGCTGTCAGAATTGTTGAAACGAGCGAGAGCTGGACGCCAATCCAGACCATCGTCGCCTTGGTCACGACCACGGACCAGGCAATCATGATCGAGGTCAGCAAAACGAATCTCAGATCCGCCAGCGATACCACAACGACAATCGACAATAGCGCAACGGTCAGCGTCGCCAACCTTGCCCCGTCGCGCTCGATCAACGCAAAGCCGTCATGCACCAGCACGGGCTCGCCGACGATTGCGGCATTGGTGATGACTGCCGGACCACCTTCGACCGAAACGGATGCTTGCGGGAGTTCCAACGCGATCCTGCGAAGCTGTTGAATGGTCTCGGGCGGATGGTCTGGTCGCAACATCACAACCACAGCGGCCCGCGAATGGTCGCGGGAATGCGTATAGCCCGAAAAGAGGCTATCGAACCCCTTGGCGACGGAGTTCTCCTGGAACAGCGCCGGCACTGCGGAAATCAGACTCGTCGGCTGGACTTTCTCGACAGCACGATTCAGCACCGCGGGTGAAAGGACGCCTTCGACACCCGAAACCTGCTCGATGCGGCGTGAAAGAGCTTCGTTGCGACGAATCCCAGTGTCGGACACAAAGTCTGCGTCTTGATAAACGATCATCACAACCGAGTTGCCGCCGAATGATTCTTGCAGATTTCGATAGGCGACGATCGTTGGATCGTCAGGCCCGAACATTGCATCGATATTGCGATTAAACTCAAGCCGCCGGGACGCGGGATATGCAATCATGCCAAACACTAGACCAATGAACGCCAACACGCCTCGCCAGCGAAGAGCTTGCTGCGAAACAGCGCCCTGCCATCTCGACTGCGTCGGATGTACTTTCATCGGCGTGGGCACGTTGATGTTGGACTCTGATTGCGTGGGCACAATTGTGAAGCGATGCTAAAAACTCTACTCAAAGTGAATGATCGGTACTCGCCCTCGCGAATGAGCATGCAGGTCGGAGTCGCAATCATCCTGGTGGCTTTGTTGGTTCGCGGGTTCGTTTGTTTCCGGGATGTCGAGCAATACGCGGCAGACGATGACGCTTATCGACTGATCGCGGAAACACTCGCCAACACAGGAATCTATGGGCGGAAGTTGCTGTTGACGACACGCGAAACGATCCCAATAGCGTATCGGCCGCCGTTCTATCCGTATGTGCTATCGCTTCTTGTGCTCAGGGGCGAACTGTCTTTCTATGCCATTGCCGGTCTGCACACGCTGCTGGGCTGTGTCACGGCCTGGTGTACCTATCGTGCGAGTCGTCGGCTGCTCGGTGAAGTGCACGGCTTTCGAGCCAGTATTCTGGCAGCCGGATTGGTGATCGTCGATCCGGTCCTGCTGCAACAATCGACACTGGTGATGACCGAAACAATGGCGACTGCGATTTCCAGTCTGGTTCTGTGGTGGTGGGTCCGTCATGCAGCGCGGTCAACGTCATACGAATCGGCCGTCGTTCTGGGTGTATTGCTCGCGCTTGCCTATCTGTGCCGGCCGACATTTTATGTCTGGGGAATGATGTTAACGTTCTGCGTTGCCGTCGTGGATTCGAGGGTTCGCAAGAAAAAGGATTGGCGGATCGGCAGGGCCGTGATCGTGGGTGCGATTCTTCTTTCAGCGGTGGGATTCTGGACCATTCGCAATTATCGCGCGATCGGGTACCCAGTGTGGGCGACCACTCACGGCGGGTACACGTTGTTGCTCGGAAACAATCCACTGTTCTATGAATACTTGCGTTCTGGAGAATTCGGGTCGACCTGGGATGCGGGGGATGGCTCACCTTTTCAACTCGCTTATTCACATCGCTACGATGCCGACCCAACTACCGAAGCATTCTGGCTCACTCACTGGGATTCACCCGGAACGATCCCGGTCGCTGTCAGCGAACATGAAGACGATCGTCGCGTCTACGATGCTGCCACGGCCTCGATCGCGCGCGAGCCGAGAATGTTCGTTTGGTCGTGCGCCGTACGAATCGGTCGGCTATGGTCTCCGTTGCCGCATCGAACGGCTGGGCGAAGCTGGGCACTAACGATCGCGGTCGGGCTTTATTACGTCGCTTTTTACGTGGCGGTCGGCTGTGGCCTTTGGCGTCTGGGACGCGAGGTGAAGGCAGCGAAATGGTGGCCGGTCTGGACACTGGTGCTGACGTTGACCCTTGTTCACGCCCTCTATTGGAGCAATATCCGTATGCGAGCGCCGGTCATCCCGGCGATTGCGATCATTGCCGCGGCCGCAATTCGACGGTCGGAGGAGGCCGATCTGTAATGTGGCCAACACTTGACGGACTTCGTGTCTTGAAAGGCGGCGAAGCCGTGTTGGTTTGTGAAGCAGTCACAGTGATGGTCGATCAATTGGCTGCCGAGTGTCGAGACGAATGTGAACCTGAGCCGGTGGGGATTGATTGGTTCGACCAATGGGACTGTGACCAACGACTATGGATGCTGGAACAAGTCGTCGAAGCACTGTTGACTCCCGCCTCACCCCCTTCGCCAGCGGCGATGTGGGAATCGACCGTCGACGCGATCTTTTGCCAAGTGGTCGATTCGATCGCAATGGAGATCGATCGAACTCCATCCAGTTTGTCATGGCGCAGCCGCGCGATCGACGCATTCCAATGCCAACGTGGCAGATCGCCAATCATTGACACAGACTCAACCGACATCGATGGGTGGCGAATCATCGTCACACAAATTGCCGACATGATTTTAGGTGCGACTTCATATCAAAAAGCCGAAGCGTTTCGTGATGGAGATATAGGGCGGTCACGCCAGTTTCTGACTCAGCGAGCATTGCCAGAAGATTATCTCGAGCGCATCCCACCGCTAAGAACGCCTCAGCAAGCACAGCAATCGATTGCGAGGATTCAGGAGATCGTCGGCGGTTGACGCATTACCGATCGTTTTTCCTTTAACGGCAAGCCGCAGGCGACTGCGTCCGCCGTTCGCAGTCGCCTGCGGCTTGCCGTTAAACAATGAATGTCGGATTTAAGTTCCGCTGTGTTTCAATACGAAACGCAGATTCGTTTCCCGCAAAATCCTAGCGGCGCCGCTGAAGCCAATACAACAGCAGGCCACCGAACATGGTCGACATGGATTCGCCGAGCGTCCACCAGGCGGGCAGGCCGGACATGGAGTCGACAAGCAACTGAAGCACTCCAAACAGGATCGTGCCCATCGCAACGAACCAAACCAGCGGTCGATACCGATCCAAATCGCATGAGAGCAACAGCAGCAGCGCACCGACAAATCCATAAAGCAGCGACAAGTTGCGAGCAAGGTAAAACGTGAGCGGCGAGAAGGGGAACGGATCGACCCCGAGGACCCTCGCCGTTTCAGCCATCCAACTCTCAGGCATTACCGCCGCCAAGAATGCCAGCAGGCTGATGGCACCAATGGTCCGCAAAAAAAGGATGATGTAGCGATCCGCTTCGGACCGCTTTTCAGATTCGTCCGAATCATCAAGGTTGCCTGATTCAAGCGACATGCATTCATTCCCAAGGCAGATTCGGGGGCTGCGGACAAACAACCAGTTGACTTGCCACACTGTCTGGAATCGCGACGACTTTTCGAACGGACAAATCGACATACACCCACCGCGTTTCGATTCGAGCAAGAACTGTCTCATCGGCTGGCCGGCACACAACGTACTTTCGTCGTGAGGCGAACCTGGCAAGCTCACTAACCCAGGTGCGAACCGTAATCTCGTCTCCCGCCATCGCCGCCGCCCGGTAGGTTGCGTCGTGACTGCGGACAACCCAACCGGTTTCCTGGCGAAGTGCCTCCGCGGCGTCCCAACCGCAGGCCGCACTGTGGGCACCGGCGGCCCAAAGAGTCCACTGCAAATACCGCAGGTTGTGCACATGTCCCTGCGCGTCGATTTCATCATCCGTAACGGCGTGGTTAAAGTCGAAAAACTGCATCATTCGCGTTGTATTCGCCTGTTCGCTTGGCTCTGCGGTTGCATCCTGGTGTGGACCTTAGCGTATGATATAGGTGAACTGTCGAACGGACGCGATCCACAACTCGGGCAACCAGTTTTTGGGTGGATGGTCGTTCGGGAACGCAGTTGAGACGTGGGAAATCCGTTTCGAAGGGCAGTGGCTGAACTTGCCGGCTGCTCAAAATCTACTAGCAGAGCCGAAGGCCAAACAGATGTCTGCAAATGTACGTCGACGAAAATGTCCCCTGACTGCCAGATTCTCGATCGGCTATCTGCTGCTTGCCTGTTCTGTCGTGTTCGCGAATCCTGGAGACCAAGCCGTGACGACTGCTCCCCAATCTGGCTCCGCTGGCGAAGCCGGCAAAGAAGCGGTGGCGACGCTTGCCGGTGGTTGCTTCTGGTGCACCGAGGCTGTTTTCGAGCGGATGGAAGGTGTCAATGATGTGGTTTCCGGGTACATCGGCGGCCAAGTGCCAAACCCGACTTACGAACAGGTTTGCGGAAAGAGAACCGGGCACGCTGAAGCAGTCGAGATCTACTACGATCCAAGCGTGACGACGTACGAAGAGTTGCTCGAAGTCTTCTTCAAGACTCATGATCCGACTACACCTAATCGCCAGGGCGCCGACGAAGGCCCGCAATATCGAAGCTCTGTTTTCTTTCATGATGAAGAGCAGAAAGCGATCGCCGAGAAGTACATCAAGAAGCTGAATGATTCAGGTGAGTTCAACGCGCCGATCGTGACCCTGCTGGAGCCCGCATCCAAGTTCTACCCTGCTGAAGAATATCACCAAGACTACTTTCGTCGAAATCCAAACGCAGGTTACTGCCAAGCGGTCGTCAAGAACAAAGTCCGTAAGTTCAACCGTGAATTCGGTGACAAGATCAAGAAGCCAGAGAGTCGACGATGAACACTCGTTGGCCGTTGTCGATGGTGTTAGTGTTGTCCGCCGTGGGATCGGCCTCGGAGGCAGCCGCACAAGTAGGTTCCCAAATTCCATCCGTCGTCCAACTTCCATCGTTCCAGATTTTTTCATACTCCGGGACGGTGGTGGTGCCTGACAGCGGAGCCGGGTATCTGGGCGGCAACAATTCGTACGCAAGCGGAGCCCGGCGCCGCGCCTTCAGCCGAGCTTTCGGTTCGTCACTAGGGAGTCCTCAGGCTTCGGTCTCTACGACAATCATCGGCAACAACGAGATTGATCGCCAATTGTTGGGCGGAACTCGCGAAGAGTTTCTCAAGTCTGGTCCTGGACGAGCGGGAGACGCCGAGCGAAAACCAATCGACCCGAATGAGGAAGGAAAATCGCTCGTGCGTTTTGCCCGGTCACAGTATCGCGAAGGAAAAACGGGGGCTTCATTCGATACCTATCGAATGGCGATTCAGAGGCTGCAAGGGAATCTTCGCGAGCTTGCAACCGTGGAATTTCGTCGCGTTTTCGGCACCGCCGCCGATCAGGCCTTACGCATGGCGTCGGCCCGTCACTAGGCGACACTCATTTCCAGCACGTCGCTAAACTGCTGAAGCAAATCGGACATCCTGCACCACTCGGTGATAACTTCTTGTTACTCTGGTGGATTCGTTGGCGATTTGCATGGAAGTCAAGGCCCAAGTGTAGCGAGAATTCTTCAGAGACACTTTTCCAACCTCACCCAAACTCCGTTTCAACCATGATTGACCGACGTGACCTCCTGCTCGCTGCTACTGCTATGACCGCCGCCGCTTCGCTACCCTCTCGTCAAACCCAAGCGGCTGGAGCATCGGGCGGATCACTTCCACTGCGATTCTCATTGAACATGAGCACCATTCGTGGTCAAGAACTCTCGATCGTTCAGCAGATCGACGTTGCCTCGAAAGCGGGTTACGACGGAATCGAACCATGGATTCGCGATTTGCAGAAGTACGTCGAAGAGGGTGGCAGCCTCAGCGACTTAAAAAAACGGATCGAAGACGCAGGGCTGACCGTCGCCAGCGCGATTGGTTTCGCGAACTGGATCGTCGACGACGACGGTGCCCGGGCTGCCGGGCTGAAGCAAGCCCGCGAGGATATGGAATTGGTCAAGGCAATCGGCGGATCACTGATCGCCGCTCCGCCGGTAGGTGCACATCGGGGCGACAGTCAATCGCCATCACTTGACGTGGTTGCCCAGCGATATCGCGCCCTGTTGGAGGTCGGTGACGAAACGGGCGTCGTTCCACAACTGGAGCTCTGGGGATTCTCGCCAACGCTGAGCAAGTTAAGCGAATTGGCATACGTTGCCACGGGCGCCGGCCATCCCAAGGCATGCGTACTTCCCGACTTTTATCACATTTACAAAGGCGGCAATGACTTCGCGTCACTCGGAATGATCGAAGCTTCGCGGATGCACTGTTTTCACATCAACGATTATCCCGCTGATCCGCCGCTGGAACGCATCACCGATAAAGATCGTGTCTTTCCCGGCGATGGTGTTTGTCCATTACCGAAAATCATCCGCGGATTGATTGATCACGGCTTCACCGGAACCTTTTCCCTAGAGCTTTTCAATCCCGTTTACTGGGAGCGTGACGCCAACAGCGTGGCCGCTGAGGGATTACAGAAGTCTCGCCAAGTCGTCGCCGCAGCGTTGGCGCTAGGCTAGTGCTTTGTCAAAGCTTGATTTTGGGGTTGGCCGGGAAAAGGGGTCAGGTACCATGCGGTTGCCCCCAGTCGAGACCCGATCAATCAGACTACCACGAGCAGAAATCACGCTAGCCTGCACCCTCGAGAAACGTCTTCAATTGCTGTAACGCGCGTTGCGACATTTCTTGAGCCTGTGCTGCCGGTTCAGCTAGTTCGTCAAATTTGTTGTCTCTTATCAACGTTTCTAAGCCTTGCCAAATTTCTCGTTCGGCTTGCTGCTGCAGAATGCCGAAATTACTTTTCAAGGTATGAGCGGATCGCAGCGCGACCTCCTGGTCGCCAGTCGCAACCGCGTCAGTGAATTGGTGAAGCAGAGTAGGAGCCTCCTCGAGGAACGCCTGGATGACGGAAATCAAGATCGCCCGGTCATTCTCCATCGTTTCCAGGGCCTGGTTCAAGTTGATTCCCGTCGTGGGATTGGCGTCGCTCGCAGGTGAGTCGCTATCTTCGTCGATGTCGTTGACCTGCTTGGGGCGATTGAACATCGCCAGTGCGGAGGCTAAATCCTTTGTGCGTATCGGTTTTGATATATAGTCGTCCATGCCGGCTTCGATGCACCGTTCTCGATCGCCGACCAGTGCATGTGCCGTCATGGCGATGATGGGTACGTGGTTTTCGGTACCGGCTTCCGTATCACGAATTCGCCGAGTTGCTTCCAGCCCATCCATTACCGGCATCTGCAAGTCCATGAAAACGAGATCGAACTTGCCCGCCTGATACATTTCGAGGGCCACCGCACCATTTTCGGCAACCGTCACGGTGTGTCCCCATCGATTTAACATGCCGACCGCCAGTTTCTGATTCGCCAAGCCGTCCTCGACAAGCAACACGCGCAAGGGTCGCGTCGGTAGTCGAGGCGCGTCAGCGGCGACGGTCGCGGTGTCAGCAGACTGGCTGCCTTGCGCGATCAGCAATGCATTGAGCATCTCGGCCTGCTTAGCCGGCTTCATCAAATGTGCCGCGACGTGTAGTTCCTGTGATCGCCGAGTGTCCTCTGTGCCTGCGCCGGAAGTCAGGACAACCACCGGCACTCCCGCGATCGCCTCGTTATCACGAATTCGCTCAATCATTTGAAAACCGTCCATTCCTGGCATATGCACATCGGCAACGACAATCGGCAATGGCTTCGAGTTCTGGTTCCAATTTTCGAGTACGTCGAGAGCCTGTTGTCCACTGCTGACCCCAATCGGGCGAAGCCCCCAAGATTCCACCAGGTTTTCCAGGATGCGCAGATTCGTTTCGTTGTCGTCAACGAGCAATACCGAGAGCCCACGCAGATCCTCGGGACGGGTTTTCGCGGGAATCGATTCCCCACTTCCCACTGGGACGGTAATCGTAAACGTGAATTCGCTGCCCTTACCAAGCTCGCTTTCCAGCTCAATTTCACCTTGCATCTTACGAACAATGTTGGCAGAAATCGCCAGTCCCAAACCAGTGCCTCCGTGAACGCGTGTGGTCGACGTGTCTGCCTGAGCGAAAGCATCAAAAATCGACTGGCGTTTTTCCTTGGGAATGCCGATGCCTGTGTCCGCAACAACAAAGCGAAGATCAACGCTGTCCTCGCTCACGCGAGGGGCGTCTACACGGACCACGACTTCCCCCTGCTGAGTGAACTTGATTGCATTGCCAGTTAGGTTGATGATGACCTGTCGTAGCCTGGCAATGTCCGCGACGACGTGCGTGGGAACGTCCGAATGAATCTCGTAAGCCAGTTCGAGTCCCTTGCGGTGGGCCCGAATGGCGAGGGATCGGAGCATATCACCCACTTCTTCGCGAATGTCGAACTCCGACGCATCCAGTTCCAGTTTGCCGGCCTCGATTTTCGAGAAATCAAGAATCTCGTTGATGATGTTCAAGAGGGACTCGCCGGAATCGAGAACGGTCGACAAGTAGTCACGCTCGGTCGACGATAGGTCGCCTTCCAAAACCAATTCGGTCATTCCGATGATCGCATTCATTGGTGTACGTATCTCATGACTCATGTTTGCCAAGAATTCGCTTTTGGCGCGATTCGCGGTGTCTGCCGCGTCACGAGCCGTCTCCAGTTCGCTCATCGCACGCCGCAGCGATGATTCTTGGTCGCAAACGACGTGTTCGTAGTTTTGCAGCAGCGTATCGACTGCCTGAATCTGGTTTTCGACTCGTTCGCCAGGTGGTTCCAATGCAAGCAAGGCAAGCTTGGCGCTGATTGACAAGTGGGAGAACAGAATGGCTGTTTCGCGACTGATCGGAACACGTGAAAAACAGATCACTGCGAACAGATCGCCGCCGGGCAGCAGATCCCCAAAGCCGATCACCGATTCGATGCCATAGGGAATGACAAAATCTTCCTGCGCCGGGATGTACTCACTGCCAACGGCCTCTTGAACGTGAAAAACGTTCGTATCAACGTTTTTCATCAACAACTTGCCTTTCCCTTGAATGATGTCGCCGATGTCAATTCCAAGTTGCTGAATCAGCTGTGCGATCATCGGCAACTGCTCGACAGACTGGACGCTTGGCAGTGGGATCACCCGATGTCCATCCGAGCGACAGGGGTCATTCCATTTGGGGTCGATTCCGGTGGTTCCGCGCAGAATCAAGCACCGCGTGTCGCCCTGCAATTCATGTTCAGGCGAGACGGCGAGGGCAATTTGTTGCAGCTCATCGTCTAAGTCTTTGAACTCTTTCGTTTGAAACATTCGGACCAGCGCAAACGCAGGCCGGCCGTCATCATCCTTCACTCTCCGGTACAGATACTCGACGATACTGCGTTCGAGCATCGTACGAGATTCGGATCGAAGACCCATTCCGCGGATATCAGATCCGGCGGAGATCATGTCTTGAAGTCGGAATTGGGAAAGCTGAATAGACGGTCGGTCGGCGCCGCTACTATCACGCGGCAGCGCGAGTTTTTGGGCCAGCATGGACAACCGTTCTTCGGTCCGCTTGACCGACGTGATGTCATGTGAAATGCCAAATGTCCCCAGTTGCTTGCCATCCTTGTCCTGTAGCGGCAATCGCGACGTCAGCACCCAAGCATTGTCCGAACTGCTCCAGGGCGCCCGCTCGATGTGGCCGACGATCGCATTGCCCGTCTTTAGAACCAGCTCGTCGGCGGCCTCGTATTCTTGTCCGCTTGTCAAGAAATTGGATTCCGATTTTCCGACGGCTTGCGACGCATCGTGCAGATTCAGGTTTTCGGCAAGCGATTGACTGACGCGGAGATACTTTCCGGAGGTGTCTTTGAAATAGATGGAATCGGGCAGGTGGTTCATCAGTGTGTGGAGAAGATTCTTCTCGAAATCCAACTTTGCTTCGGCCTGGCGTCGCTCTTCGATCTCAGCCTCCAACTGCTCGGGCGTCTTGAGATCGAGCGCCCGCGGTAGTGACTTGGCCAGCACCAGTACACCGATGGACGACACGACCGCGGTGAGAAGCTTGAAGAGTGCCGAGAGCCGATAGTGTGGCCACCAAAAGATTCCGGCCTCAATCAGGTGAACCGTTCCGCAGGAGAAGAAAACGAGGGCCAGGAAAACCCAAAAGGGCATGGGGAATTTTTCCCTCATTCCCGGTTTGCGAAGCACATACCAAGCAACAACGAACGGCACTGCATAGTACGAAGCAAAGATCGCGATGTCGCTGACGATGTGAAGCCAGCCAACAATTGGTTCCTGCGTCCATCCTTCGCCGCAGTGCCATCGCGGAGGAAAATCGCTGGTGTCAAACAGATGCCAAAGCCAACTGAACATCCCATTCCTCCCACGTCCGACATGATCGGCAGCCATCGTTGCGTATTAGATCCCCCGATTGTATCGACAAGCCGCGCTCGTAGGCTGCGAAGAGTGCATGCGCGACGGTCAACGGCCTTGAAGGGCTGTTGACGAGCATGTAACGCCCGAGACGAGGGCCGATCACTCGCAGAAGGACAGACTCCTCAGGGCGTGTAAAGAAGTACCGTCAGGTCGTCCGGCTTGCCAGGCAAGCCAGGATCGGACTCGGTCATTCGCGAGCCGGCAAGGTTAGCCAACTCGTTCATCCGTTCGATCGGTTTACCGCTTCTTCCGTGCTCGATCACTTCGTCAAGATGCAGATTGTCGAAAAGTCCATCACTGGCGACCACGACGGTGTCTCGGGGAGTCAGCTTTCGGCTCGGTCCGATCTCGATGTGCATGCTTCGCGATCCAACCAGGTTCGAGACGAGATGTCGCTCGTCGTGGTGCAGCGCCTCGGATTCATCGAGCATTCCCGATTCCACGGCATATCCGACTGGCGAGTGTGGTGTCGACTTCCATTTCAATGCGCCTCGTTGTCCAACGATCACGCTCATGGAATCGCCGACCTGGTAAGCTCGGGCTCTGCCGGCTTGGATCTCGACGACGGCAATCGTGGTCGCAGCACCGACTCCCAAATCAAGAATCTCTTCGTTCGCCCGTTCGATTCCATCCAGAATGGCGGGCCGTAAATCGCTCATTGGCTCGGCGGCCTGCACAACCTCGGCCACGGCTTTGACGGCGATCGCCGATGCTTTGTACCCCAACGGGCATCCACCAACTCCATCGGCGACAATCAGCACTACCGCGCCGGAACTTGTCTGGACGATCGCAGCGCTATCGTCATTCGGTTCAAGCTTGCCGGGGCAGCGACGACAAAGCACGACGACATTGCCGCCCGCAACCGGGTGTACCGCCGGTGTCTCCATATCACTTTCGACATAGAAATGTCGCTGCGGCTCGATCGTCATCGTCAACATGCGTTCCAAACTCCCCCGCGAGTACATTCAGTCCGGCTCAATCCTTCCAACACGTCATTCTAGCTTTTGACTAGGTGTCGACCGTGCCAAGCATTCGGCTTTCGCGCCTGTTTTTGCGACTCTCGGGGCATCTGTAACGCATCGCCGCACCCTGCATCGAGTTCCCTCGATCCGAATTTGCGGGTCAACACGATTAGGGAAAGCCAGATGCCAGTGACAGTCCATTTCGAGTTCCCGGGTGAAAGATTGATGACACCGGGTGTTTCTCGTTGCTTGACCGAAGGTGATTTCAAACGCCGAATCCTATCCGCCCGAGAGCGCCTGCATCACAAAGATTTCAGCATTGGGCTCAATCGGGATATCGAGTTGATCTCGCTGACGCAACATTTCGCCATCAATGAACACGGCGATGTGTTTACGAATCGCGCCTTGATCGTCCAACACGTAACCACGCAGTTGGGGATGCTCGGCGAACACGGTTTCCAACGCTTCGTGAAGCGACGTCGCGTCAACGGATTGGCCAGCCGGACATTCGACGTGCTGAGCAAGCTGTGATGTAAATTCGATATGAGGCATGTGACTTGAAACGCGAGGAGTGCAGGGAAACCAGTTTCCATCGTAACATGCTTTTTCGTCCGAAGACTTTGCCCACCGAGTTACCCGAGACGATGCCGCCGCTATTTTTCGACATCGTCCGGCACGCCGTCGGCTCCAGCCGCCGGCCGAAAGATTCGCATCGGTTGCGTTGCATCGACATCGTAGATTTGACCGACGTCTGGGCTGTCAACGGCTTCGTCGTCGGTCCATTCCGGCCGCAAAGAGATGGCGCCGATTTGCACTTCGGTCCCCGGACACACAACCGCTTTGTCAACTCGTTGCTGGTCAATGTAGATACCGTTCAGCGAGCCCAAGTCGCGTACGACGAGCGATCCTTCGGAATCAACAGTGAACTGACAGTGCCGACGACTAATCGAGCTGTCATTGATTGTAATGTCAGCGGTGGGACAGCGGCCAACAGTCACCGGAGGTGCCATGATCCATCGCGCACGATCAAATCCAGTCGTGTGGTCAACCAAAACAAACTTGTAGTTCATCGCTCATTCCCCGGCAGCGCATTGCGATCGGGTCCGCATACCCTCGAGGAAACATTCTATAACAAATGAGGCGGGACAACGCCAATTCTGGGCGGAAAGATCCTGATTTGCCGTCCAATCAGTCGCCAGGCAATCGTGGGCTTCCAGTTCGGTTTACTGCAATTATGCATGGCCAGGAGGGGTGGTCTTGAGTGGCGGGGCCGGCGGGCGGATTGGAACGGGAATTCCCGCTGCCTGGTGGTTTTGCACATATCGAAGTTTCGGCATCAACTCTTGCAGGGACTTGAATGCTGCATCGGAAACCTTCGTTCCCTGTAGCGATAAAGCTCGAAGTTGATCCAAGCTGGTCAGTCGCTTGACACCTTCGTCGGTAATCGGCGAGTCGTAAACGGAAAAGGAAGTCAATGATTTGATACCCGCAACGGTCGCCAGTCCCTGGTCAGTGATTCCGGTCGTTCGCAGCCGAAGGGTCCGCACACACATACCACCAGCAAACAAGTCCGCAACAGCAAAGCACTTGTCGAAGTCATCGTTCAGCCCGTCACCAAGAGAAGTTGGATCTCCGCCAGCGGGTCATTCGACCATGGACCTACTCACGATGCTTAGACGTTGATTCGACGTCCCTCCCGATCGCTCTTCTTGGCCGCTGCCACGATCGCCGAAGCTCGGTAGACATCGTCCAGCTCACTGATGTTGCGCAGCAAACTGGTGACGGATCGATGAAATTGACTGAGCAATTGTTCGCCGACTGGTAATTCGGTTTCGAGCGATTCGAGATGCCGACCTGCCTCATCGAACCAAACCAAATTGGCCGGCAGGTCGATGAAGGCAACGCCGCGCTCGCAGCAGACCTGCATCGCCGAAGGTGGTCGGAAGCTAACCGCTTCGTGCCAGGAAGCCTGGATGTAGCTGCCCGAGCTGATCTGTGCGGTGACAGCCGGTTTGCCGTCCAACTCGGGAAACAGCAGGGTCATTGATTGATAGTCCGAATTGTGGATGGCATCACAACACGTCGATGTCACGCTCGCCGGTTCGCGATCAACCACATAGCGACACCAATCGACTAGCTCGACCAAATCGCAATGCGCAGAATTGTCGTTCTCACCTCTGTGAGCTGGCTCGGGATGCTGGGCTCGGCGGTGACAGAAGACGAGGCGTGGGGCTCCGAGACGGGTGGCAATCAATTCCTTCAATCGCAAAGTGGCCGGCGCGAACCGGCGCGGAAACTCAGCCATGAACGCCACGCCGGAGTTCTCAATGGCAGTGCGAACGTGTGAGTCTTTCTCTGGATCAAGGTCCAGATTCCCCGCCCAATAGATCGCCTTGCCAGCTTCGGCAGCAGCCAGCATCGGTAGCCATCCGTGCCAGGTTCGTTGCAGCACGATCACTGCATCGATGTCACAGCGGGACACGAGCGCACGGTATCCGTCGACTGCGTCAGCTTGGAATTCGCTGGCAGAATTCTCCGCCAACTTGGCCACCGAACTGAATACAGCACGCACGTCAAAGCGGTCATGCAGCATTCTCAGCGCGGGCCGATGTCGGGTTTGCCAGGCATCACCGAGGCCAATTAATCCGATCCGCAGTTTCATCAGCTGGCAGGGAATAACGAGGTCAGGGGGACGGCACTCTCGGGGGGCAGGGTTTCAGAATCGCTGGATTTCACTGTTTTTTCGCCTTCCGCCCGTACGGGTGCAACAATTTGACACACGGCATTGGTATGTCGGAAGTCTAGCTCTCCACACAGTTTAGCGTGAACGAGGAGCCCCGTATGCCAGTTGCCGAAACTATTGTCTCAACCGAATAGCGATCAATTTTTGAAAAAGCGGCTGCGAGCACTTGTTGAGCAAAAAGGCATCCATATACTCCCGCCTGCTCGCCAGCTTCACACAACCGGAAAAGTTTTGCTAGCTTTCCAAAGCCGTGTTGCTGGTGGGCCAGTCCATTCTGCTGTCGGCGACCACCGATGGCGGAAACAGGGCTGGTGACCTACCCAGCATCCATGGGTTTTTCGAGGCTTTCAATGCTTTGTGACATTCTTGGAGCAAGTGTCGAAGGAAATGGCTGGGTAGCAGGAAAGACGTCGTTTGATTCCCAAGCGGTCCTATTCACTCAGCGCCAGATCCGCACGAAAAGTGATGATCTCTGGCGATGCTGGTTCGGCATGGTGCCGAAATCGCTTGCGAATTCCGTCCTTGAATGAGGGAACAGCAAATGGTCTCGTTGTTATTAGCCGTCGTATTGTCCAGTGTGACCGCCGAACAGCAATTGCAGCAGAACTATGCAGACGCATACGAGCAGTCTGTTAGCGAGCACAAACCGCTAATGGTTGTTGTCGGCGCCCCGTGGTGTCCCGCCTGTAACGTTCTGAAAGAGACGACGATTCGATCCATGGCTCAGACCGGTGAATTGGATGGGGTCAGCCTGGCCGTGATCAATCGCGACGATGATCCGGAACTCGCCAAGCAACTGACCGAAGGAGAACAAATGCTGCCACAGATCATTGTCTACACGCAAGACGAAGTTAGCAAAGGAACGTGGAAGCGGCGAAAATTGCTCGGATACCAGCCTAAACAGCCGATTCGTACGCTCATCCGCAAAGCACTTGGGAAAGGCTAGGCAAAACGCCAGCCGCCACCAGTCAGCGACGTCGGTCGTGAATTTTCGGATTCACTGCCGACGCTTTTTGTTGGTCGATGCGTTATTCTCTGTGGAGGCACTATCGCGGGCCGATTTCTGAGCTCCCGCCTGAAAGACCGCTTTACCTGAGCCCCCTTACCTGAGCCCCCTTACCTGAGCCCCCTTACCTGAGCCCCGGCACGAGAGACCTCAAGCATGGATTTCCCGGACGATCTGATGCACTTGGTTCGGGCTGACGAGCCACTCGGCCCGTTGGTTTGGCTGGGGATCGGTGGTCCGGCACGCTACTTTGCCGAGCCCGTCGAAGAGAGTGACATCGAGCGGTTAGTCAAAGCTGCCTTTGAGCGTCAGCTGCCCATTCGAAATTCTGGGCGGGGGCAGCAACCTTCTTATTCGCGAGGCGGGGGTCGATGGCTTGGTCATTTCGCTCTCAGGCGCAACGACTGGCCAAATGTCGATTGACGGATCGGTCATGAAAGTCGGGGCGGGGGCAAAACTCTCACACGCCGTGATCAAAGCGGTCGGCGCGGGACTGGGGGGACTAGAGCATTTGGTTGGAATCCCCGGTACGGTTGGCGGTGCGGTCGTCGGCAACGCTTCCAGCGTCGGTCGTGACATTGGATCAGCCGTTGAGTCAATCAAGGTGCTGGAAAAAGACGGCACGACGCGAACGCTGACCCAGCAGGAAGCGGGATTCTCACATCGGAAGACTTCGCTGGTGGGGCTGACCGTCCTGAACGTGACTTTTCAGCTCGAGCCCTGCGACGTGGTGGAATTGACCAAGCGAATGCAAAAACTATGGATCGGCCGCAATGCGTCGCGCCCCAGCGAGGAACCTCGAATCGCGACACCGTTTGTCGATCCTGATGGAATGCCAGCAAACGATTTGCTTCGGACCGTGGGGTTAGCGGGAATTCGTGAGGGCAATGTTTCGCTGGATGCCAATCATCCGCATTTCTTGATCGCGCACTCTGGGGCGACCAGCGACGAGTGCCTACGATTGATCGAGCGTGTACGGGAGCAGGTTTTGCTTCAAACTGGGATCGACTTGCAACTGAATCTGCAGATCTGGTAAGTCTTCCAAAGTTATGTTTGCATTCCGGCTGCGGCAGTTGCGTTGGCAATGAATCGGCCGGGTTGATCTATGCAGAGCAACGGAGGGCTTCAGCTTGGCGATGCGTTCGTCCGATTCAGAACCACATCGGCCCATCCGCGATTTAATTCGCCGGTTGATCAAGGCTCCCGCTGCGCTGTCGGTTCTGTGGCCCGTTTTGTTGATTATCGGCGGCTATGTCGCCTGGCATCGCTGGGGATCTGTGCATGTTGCCAGTCAGTACGGTGGAATCGACCTGGCGATGATCGACGTCACAAAGCCACCACCGTACGTTCGCACCAATGTTGTAAAAGCGGTTTATCGGGATACTGCGATGGAAGGTTTGTCGTTGTTGGATCGCCAAGCGACGGCCAAAATCGCTTCTGCGTTTTCGATGCACCCGTGGGTTCGAAACGTCGTTAGCGTACGGAAGTTACCTGGGGGTGTGATCGACGTGCGATTGGAATACCGAGAGCCGGTGGCGATGGTGCACGTCTTCAAGCCTGACCCAACTGATACGGGAAGCTACTTCTTTCCGGTTGACGGCGACGGCTTCTTGCTTCCGACCAGCGAGTTTGCTCGGGCCGAGACTCGTCAGTACATTCATATCGAAGTACCTGACGCTTATTCAACCAACGCCATCGGCACACCCTTTGGTGATCGTCGGGTCGAGGCAGCGGCCCAGTTGGCCGAAGTTCTCGCGCCGTACCGGGAGCAAGCCCAGATACGAAGCATCGGCGTCCATGGTGATCCTCGGCAGACCGAGATTCCTCAGTTGGAGCTGACCCGACACGATGGTCGGAAGTGGTATTGGGGAAGTCCGCCGGGAGTTGAGTTGCCCGGTGAACACACGGTCCAGATGAAGCTCCGACGGATGTTGTCGACCGAACCATCGCAGAACGCTGATCTGAGGATGGCGAGTCCTCGCCGTGAACTGAGGTGAGCAGGGAGCCAGTCGTGTTGGAATCTGATACATCGGCTTGCTTGAGCGGGGATCTGTGATGAATTGGTTGAAACGATTGCTGGGCTTGGGCGGCGTCGATACGGAAGCGGTGATGGACCGCGCATTGCAGCTCGCACGAAACGGTCAACAGGTCGAGGCGATCGCTCAGATGCAAGCCGCCGTCGATTCGGTCAAGGAATCGGCTGGTTGCCCATCCTGTGAATTTGCAAAAGGGCTGTTCAATCTGGCCATGCTGCACATCGCGATTGGCGACATGGCAAAAGGTGCCGAAGATTGTCGGTTGGCTGCGGATTCGTGCCCAGACACCAACTCTGGAATGAAAGACCGGCTGATGTATTTGATGAACGCAGGCCAATTGCTCAGCCGAGCCGGGCAATCCGACGAAGCGATCGAGGTTCTTCAAACTAGCCTGCTTGAGCGCGAAGCAGCGTATGGGCGGGAGCATGCAGGGACCGCGTACGGCCAGCAGGCGCTGGCGGAAGTTTACATGTCGGTCGGCCGATTCGCCGAAGGGCTGGAACTGAGTGAACAGGCACTCACCACTTTCTTGCATGAGAGTCATCAGGAATTTCCAACCGCACTTGCAACCACAACGGCGCTCGCTTCGGCTGTGGGCATGCGGGGGGACGAAGTCTGGCAATACGTCCCTGACGATGCGTCGAGCATCGTAAAACCAATGATCGACGCCGCCCTGACCCTGGCCGAGGCGATGCCCGACTCGACCGGAATGAATTACCTGAGGCAATTGGCGGATTGGGCCTGCGAGTTACTTCCGCCGGATTCGCCGCAGATGATGAACGTGATTGCGCTGTGGTCGAACATCGCGACCGACAGGGGCGATCACGAGCAACGGCAAATGGCGATGGAGCGAGCGTTTGACGAGGCCAAAAAACTCGGCGATCCTGCCGTGATCGTCAACGTGCTGGAAGGCCGCGCGTTGATGCTGTCCGACATCGAATCGAAACCCGAGGCGGTGCGTGAGGCTTACGAACAGGCCTTGGCAGAAGCACTCGATCACGATTTGGAAAGCGACGCAGCGGGAGTGCTGCGGAACTGGGCGTTGTACGAATCGGAATCGGGGGACCCCGAGCAAGCGCTGCAACGATTCTCGCAAGCCATTGCAAAGTCGCAGGCATCGGGCGACGACGAGACTTTGGGCAGGACGCAAATTGCCCTCGGGATCTTCCATCAACACAACGATCGCCCGGATGCCGCGATGCTGCTGTTGGAAGAGGGCATGGAAAAGCTCGACTCCATGCATCCCGATGTTGCCTGCGCGATGCTGCATCAAGTCGCCCAAGCTGAAAACCTCGCTTGCCCCTGTGATGGTGGCGATGCGATCGCAAGCGATGCCCTTAGCCAACTTGCTCAACGGTTCTTCAATCGATCAGGCCTCGAAGACCTCATCGAATCGGTGACCTGCGGAGCTGATGAGGGAGAGAAAGGATTAAAACTCGAGCTATCTCGCCAGCCGAGCGAACAAGAGATGCAGCGCCTCCGCATCGCTCACGGAGTATTCCAAAACCTGCTCAGCAACGCTGACGGAAGGGGCCGCGGCCAGAGGCCGTAGTGCGCGATGCTCGCCCCATACCGGGATTGGCAAACGCAAGCCGGGTTGACTGAATCCTTGCCGCCGGTCGAAACCGGGAGTTATGATTATCAGTGCGTGACGCTACACAGATTCTTGGTTCATGCTAGGTACTCAATGCCCTCCCCAATTCGTGAACACCACTTGATGCTGACTCGACGCCAGTTGATGGGTCGCAGCACGCTCGGTCTTGGGACAGCCGCATTGGCCGGTTTGCTGCCGGCTGAAATGCTTCATGCCGAAGAAGACCTGGGCTCGCAGGATGACAACGGTGGACTGCACCACAGGGCAAAAGCCAAACGGGTGATCTATCTGTTCATGAGTGGTGGGCCGAGCCAACTGGATCTGTGGGATTATAAGCCCAAGCTGAAGCAGATGTTCAACAAGCAGTTGCCCGACTTCGTGCGCAGCGGTCAACGGATCACCGGAATGACCGCCAACCAGAGAGACGGGCTGCCACTGTGCCCGAGTAAATACAAGTTCACAAAACACGACAACAACGCCGATGGGGTTTGGGTCAGCGAATTGCTTCCGCACACTGCGCGAGTGGCCAAAGAGCTTTGCGTTGTTCACAGCACGTTTACCGAAGCGATCAACCATGACCCGGCGATCACCTACATCCAAACCGGCAGCCAGATTCCTGGTCGCCCAAGTCTGGGCGCCTGGCTCAGCTACGGATTGGGCAGCATGAACCGTGACTTGCCGCACTACGTGGTGATGCACGCGAGGACGAATTTCGCGGAACAGAGTCTCTTCAACCGTTTGTGGGGTACCGGCTTCATGCCTTCGGATCATCAAGGAATCTTGATGCGAAGCCAGGGGGATCCGGTGCTCTACCTGAGCAATCCGGCCGGTGTGACAAGCGCCGATCGACGCAGCCAACTCGATACTCTTGCCGCGATCAACAACGGCCTGCATGCGGAACTTGGCGACCCCGAAATTTTGGCTCGGATCAAACAGCATGAAATGGCTTACCGGATGCAGACCTCGGTGCCTCAGTTGATGGACCTGTCACAAGAAAGCGAAGAGACATTTCGGCTGTATGGTGACGACGCGAAAACGCCGGGCACGTTTGCCGCCTGCTGTTTGAATGCCCGCCGCTTAGCAGAGCGTGGTGTGCGGAATATTCAAATTTTCCACCGCGGATGGGACGCGCACTTGAGTTTGCCTACTGAACATGAATCGCAGTGCAAGGATATCGACCAGGCAAGCGCCGCACTGATTCTGGATCTGAAGCAACGCGGGATGCTGGACGATACGCTGGTCATTTGGGGTGGCGAGTTTGGGCGGACCGCATACTGTCAGGGGAGGCTGACCCACGACGATTACGGACGCGATCATCACCCGCGATGCTTCACCACATGGATGGCGGGCGGTGGTGTCAAGCCTGGCATCACGTACGGACAAAGCGACGACTACGGATACAACATTGCAGACGCGGACGGCAATCCGGTGATGCCGCGCAAGGAAACGTGGACTCCTGGGACGATGCATATTCACGACTTGAATGCCACCATCCTGCATCTATTGGGAATCGATCACAAGCGATTAACCTATCGGTATCAGGGCCGGGATTTTCGCCTGACCGATGTGCACGGTCATGTGGTTCATGACTTGATTGCGTAGACGACCAGCCGAAACTTGGGCGGCTGATGATCAAGCGTTCGCTGTCACGGAATATTGCAGTAGCCTTGGGCGTCGTGGCAGGCCAGAAATCACTTACTCAATCGCCGCGAACTCGAATGCTTTGCCACCGAGAATTTGATCACTCGTGATCGTGGGGCACACGTGTTGTTCGATGTGCGAGATGATCAGCGATGTGCCCTCGGCATGACTGACATGCGGCCACGACTTGGGGTTGTACATGGCGTCCGTCAAATCCCGCATCAAGACAACGTTCACGCCGTTCTTCGCGAGCTGGCGCAAACCGAATGGTCGTCCGAGCACACACATGTTGGTATGCACGCCAACAAGCATGACGTTCTTGATGTCGCCGGCTTGCAAAACACTCCAAACTTCATCGCCTTGATCGCTGATAAAGTCTTTGCGACCATCGATCGTCAGACCGGCGTGCTGTTTCTTCCAAGGTGCTTTCGGGTCGAGTCCCTGAGCTTCAAGTTTCGCGACCCAAGCAGCGTGTTCTTCCGGCGTGTCGTCTTCACCACCATCCGATTGGTCAATTGGGTACTTGGCGGACTCCTCGGCCGGGATCGAGTAACACCATGAGTTGATGCCCGCCGGCGTGCTGACCTTGGGAAGTTCAAGAACTCGTTTTCGCGCCGGGTGATCGACGTACGCGCCAATGCAGCTGCTGGGGGCGTGGATCACAGTGGCACCGCGTTGGCGAAGCGACGATAGCAGCGACTCCATCCGCGGCACCATTTGGTTTTCTCTCAGCACAGCGCGGTAACAGTGATGTGAGTCCCACATGTCGCAGACAATGACGGCCGTTTCGCCGGCATCCCAAACTTGTTCGTCGAACACGTGTTGATAAGCGTGGTCAGCTTTCGACGAATCCTTCGTTTGGCTGCGCAAGGAGACCTTCAGCACGGCTGAGTCGGCCCAGCAATCGCCGGCGGTCGCGTAGCACAGAATTACCGCGGTCAACACGTAGATTCGGCGATAACATCTCATCATCGTTTGATCCATCCCATTTGGTCGATTCACAGGAAACGAGAACGCGACGGAGATTATAAACGATAGGCTTGCGACGATGGAGCTACGTCTTCATCCAGGTAGTGCGAGTTTCTTACGGTCTTTGTCTACATCAACATGTTGCGGTACATGTTGATGGCCGCGGGGCCGACAAGGACCACGAAAATGCCTGGGAAGATAAAAATCACCAATGGGAAGATCATCTTCACAGCGGTCTTGGCAGCTTTCTCTTCCGCGATCTGGCGTCGCTTCGTCCGCATCGAGTCACTTTGCACACGCAGTGCTGTGCCGATACTGGAACCGAATTTATCGGCTTGAATCAGGATTGAAGCGAGCTGCTTCAAGTCATCGACTCCGCTGCGGAATCCAAGTGCTTGCAGAACTTCCGCTCGCGATCGACCAAACTGAAGCTGCTGATTTGCGATACTGAATTCTTCGCCGATCTCTTTGTGGCTCTTCATCATTTCTTCTGCGACCTTACGGAGTGCCTGGTCCATCCCCAGACCGGCTTCGACACAGACGACCATCAAGTCGAGCGCGTCTGGCAGTCCGAGGAAGACCTTTTGCATCCGTTTACTGGCGAGATAGCCCAGCAGGAAGGATGGAACCATAAATCCAACCACGATTCCACCGGCGGCCTTCATCAGCAAACCTTGAGTCATGCCATCACTGAGGATTCCGAATACCCCACCAATGAGCAGCCCGATACCGGCAAGAATCAACTGCATGCCTTTGAAGACCACAGGTGCGGATTCACGTCGGAATCCGGCATTGACGAGCTTCTCGCGAAGCTTGCCCATCTCTTTCTCGTTGCCCGAGACCGTATCGGCCAGCGGCGACGTTGCCTTTTCCAAGACCGTCGTGAGCGCTTGATTCTTCTTGCGTTGCTTTTCGCTCGCGCTATCTTGTGCTTGCACCACCGGCACCGCGATTCTTCAACATGTCCAGGCGCGCTTCGGCACGCGGTTTGTCGTCACCGCTAACACGACCGATCACGACCCACGCAATGGCAGTAACGGCGATGAAAATGGCGACGGAAGTCATGGTAACCGGACTAAGCGCGGCAAGGATCAGCATCGTAGTCATGATCAGTATTTCCTAGCGGACCCCGTGTTGAGGTCAGTCGTTGAATTCTGCGGGTAGTCGTTTGTTTCGGGCTAAACTTTGATCGTAATGATCTTCTTGATAACAAGTGCGCCGATGATCTGCGTTACCAATGCACCGCAAAGCGCGTAGCGGCCAAGTTCGTCAGTGAACAGCATGATCACGTATCCGTAATTCAGCTTCAGCATCACCAAGAACAGCACCGGCGGCAGTGCCAACAACACCGCACCACTCATTCGGCCTTCGCCCGTGAGCGCTTGGATTTGCCCAAGGATCATCAGTCGTTCGCGAACCAGATGGCTGATCTTGTCCAAAATTTCGGCCAAGTCACCACCAGTTTGCCGCTGCAGAATGACAGCCGTGGCGAAGAACCGAAGGTCCATGTTGGGAATCCGTTTGGCCATGTCTTCGATCGCTTCATCAAGCGGAATCCCGAAGTTTTGCTCCTCAAAAGCTCGACCGAATTCGGTCGCCAGAGGTGCTTCCATCTCGGAAGCTACCAGACCAAAACCGGCGTTCAACGAGTGTCCGGCACGAAGCGATCGGCCGAGCAATTCCAATGCCTCCGGCATTTGTTTGCCGAACTTGGCAAGCCGTCTTTTTGCGTTTCATCATCACCCAGCCGATGGGGAGACCAACCAGCATCACACCGAGGATTGGCCCCAACAGAATCGGCACTGGCGTCATCGAACAGATTCCGATTCCCGATGCGAAGCAGGCCAAGCAGATGAAGGCGAATTTGGACGGCTGCATTTGGACGTCGGCTTGGTCGAGATAGTCGGCCAATGCCGGCAAATTTTCCAAGACCTTGCTGAACACGGTGGTCTTGTCGTCCAGACCTCCGGCAAGCAGCAGTGACCCTTTATCGGACTCATCCGCTCCCGCACCACCGCGACGACGCGATGCCATCGCGGCCAAACGGTCCTCCGTCGAATTGGAGTCGCTACCAGGCACCATGACGTTGACGGCGAAGGCGACGAGCGATGCGACAAATATGCCGACTGCGATGACGATGACGATTCCGCTCATGACTGAACTACTGAAGTCGGAGTGTGGGGACGAACAATGATGGTTGGGACTTTCGCGTCAAGGCTGCTGGAGGTCTTAAGCTTCCAGCATCACTCGCTCGCGAAACGCACTTGCGGGCAATCGCACGCCGGCACATTCCAATTTATCCATGAAGCTTGGTCGCACGCCGGTGCACTCAAAGTGCCCGTAGGCTTTGCCCTCGGCGTTGATGCCCTTCTGCGTGAACTTGTAAATGTCTTGCATGATGATCGTGTCTTGCTCCATGCCCACGACTTCGGTGATCGCCGTGATTCGACGCGGGCCACCTTGCAAACGGTTGGCTTGGATCAGCACGTCAACCGCACCTGCGACCTGTTGGCGAATCGCCTTGACGGGTAACTCGAAGCCAGACATCATCACCAACGTCTCCAAACGGGCAATCGCGTCTCGCGGCGTGTTGGCGTGAATTGTCGTCATCGAACCGTCGTGACCGGTGTTCATCGCCTGCAACATGTCCAGTGTTTCACCACCACGACATTCGCCGATGATGATTCGCTCCGGACGCATACGCAGCGCGTTCTTGACCAGGTCGGTCGCGGAAACCGCACCGTTCCCTTCAATGTTCGCCGGACGAGTTTCCAAGCGGACGACGTGATCTTGTTGCAGCTGCAATTCGGCCGCGTCCTCGATCGTGACAATCCGGTCGTCGTGACCGATGAAGGACGACAAAGTGTTCAGCAGCGTCGTTTTACCCGAACCTGTACCGCCGGCGATGATGATGTTCAGTCGTGCCTTGATACAACCTTCCAGCAGCATCACCATTTCTGGTGTGAACGCCTTGTAGTTCAGCAGGTCTTCCAGCTTGAGCGGATTGCTTCCGAAGCGACGAATACTCACGGCGGCTCCGTCGAGCGCCAGCGGTGGAATGATCGCGTTCACACGCGAGCCGTCTTCCAAGCGAGCGTCGACCATCGGCGAAGTCTCGTCGACTCGACGCCCGACCTTACTGACGATCCGGTCAATGATCTGCAGCAGATGCTTGCCGTCGCGGAATTCGACTTCCGACTTCTGCATCTGGCCGCCTTTTTCGACGTAGATGTTCTTCGGTCCGTTGATCAAAATGTCGCTGACGAGCGGATCCTTCAGGATCAACTCGAGCGGTCCCAAACCCAGAACTTCGTCGATCACCTCGTCGACAATCCGCTCTCGCTCTTGACGATTCAGCAGTGTGTCTTCAGCGTCGCACAGGTGTTCGACCACCATGCGAATTTCTCGCTTGAGGGTATCACCCTTCAAGTCGCCAACGCGAGAAAGGTCAAGCTTGTCGACCAGCTTGGTGTGGATACGGCGTTTCACGTCTTCGAATTGCTGCTGACGGTTCGCGTCAGGTCGTGCTGTTTGGTTGCCAGTTCGCATCGCTCGTGTTTTCCTTCGTCACTATGACCGATTGATCCCATGCGCTTCACCCATTCATCACCCCCGTGTGTGTCTGCACAGGTGGAACGAGGAAGCAGTTGTACGGGTCGTGTCGTCTGCGCCGCCGATTGGTCGGCGGAAACTGACCTACCGTTGGCGCAGAGCGGTTAGACCCAAGCAAACATAGAACGCAAACAGCGCCCAGGTAGATAGTCGGTCAGAGTTTCCCCAAAGAGAGCAACCGGCACGTCAGCGGTGGCGATCGGTCAATACAGCACTGTCCTCGCGAAACGAAACAAGCCGGGTGACTCGTATCGAGGCACCCGGCTTGGATGGTTTCATTCGTTGGCCGCTGGCACTAGCCGATCGACGCTACCAAGGACCACGCACATAGTACACGCCGAACTGGTCGGTGTGACTCGGCCATGGCGGAGTCGCACGGAAGGTTCCCGCTGGTGCGACTCCTGGCGAATTCGCGCCGCGACCATATTGATGGTGGATCGGATACATCAAGTTTTGGCTCACGCCCCAGGAAAAGGTTTGCCGCATGTGGGCTGTTGGCGGGACGATCAAGGCCAGTGGCTGACCGTACATTTGGTTGTAGTACTGACCATGCCAGGGACGATCCATCGAGTAATTGTGTGCCCAGACTTGCGCCATCGCGTAAGGGTCACCGGCGGAAGCGTCGGAGCTTGTCATTGCAACCAATGCGGCGAAAACGCTTGCTGCGAGGATGATTCGGCGGATCATATTTGGCTTCTCAAGAAAGAGGCGGTGATTTCATTCGGATGACGGTTGATGTGACGATGGCAGCGGAACTAGCGAGGAATTCGCAAGAAGTTCCAATACAGGTTACTTGCTGCCTGGCGAATCGGCGGACTGAAGTAGACCGCGCGAGTTCGGTTCATCCCGCGACCGTTGTCGTAGTAGCGATGGAACCGGTTCTTATGCCAGTACAGCATTTCTTCCGGATAGAATGGCTGGTAAGTGTAAAAGGTGTGGCCGACGTTCGGTGGAATCGGCAACGGTGACAGATACATCTGCGCGTTGACCTGATTGGCATAGCCCTGCGTGTAGTAGTTGTAGAACAGATCCGGGCTGCCGTAGCGTCGCGGTTGAATGATGCCGGCATTGCTCCCGCCGACCCCGCTGCTATAAGGCAAATCACCCACGTAAGTGCCTGAATCCACCGGTGCAGATTCGATTGGAGCGGAAATGATCGGAGCAGGGATGGATTCACCAATGCCCCCCTCGCCAACGATCATCTCTTGTCCGTTGCCAGCAGTGGCGGCAAATGCGATCACGGTGGCAACCATGCAGGGGGCAAGGTATTGTAACGCTGTAAATTTCATGGTTCGGTTCCTCCGTGAACCTCGCCGGGGCGTGTCTTCTGTTTCAGAGTTTCGTAGATGCCATCGTCCCCAGGTCAGCAATTCTGACCGCGACGCTGGAATGCCGTTCGTATGGACCAAACCCGAATCCGTCGGGCCTGACCAGGACATCTCATCGTGTTCTCCGTCTCTTTCGGAATAAATCGTTGCGTCAGATGACCTTTGCCGACGGTCTCGCCCAGCTTTCCCCGATCAGCGGTTTCGCTTCGATGCCTTCGATCGGTATAACCCGCGTCTGTACCGTGACCCGCTTCTTTGCCGTGACCTGTGCCTCTACCGAGCGCTGCTGAAGTTGCCGCATTCGTCTCGGCTAGCGTTAACGACACAAACTGCCTAATTTCTCATTTATTGATACACCGCGAAACCTATGACTAGGCACATTTCGATGTGCTGTTCGCAAGAAAGGGACCTTCTGGCGTGGCAAAACGGCGAACTCGCAAGGCGACCGCACATGGAAAAACGGGTGCTGCCGGCAAACGCGGCTCCCGCAATGGGGCTGGCGGATCCTTGTTCGATGGGATCGATCCGTCACTGATTGGGGGTTCCGCTCCGCCAGGCCGCTCAAGAACGGTATCTGAACTACTCATTGTCGGTGATCACCAGCCGTGCGTTGCCTGACGTGCGGGATGGTCTAAAACCGGTCCAGCGTCGAATCCTGTACACGATGAGTCAGCAGGGGCTGACGGCCACTTCCAAGCACGTCAAATGTGCCAAAGTCGTCGGCGACGTGATGGGGCGCTTTCACCCACATGGCGACAGCTCGATCTACGATGCGTTGGTGCGAATGGCCCAACCGTTCTCGCTGCGAATGCCGTTGGTCGATGGCAGCGGCAACTTCGGCAGCGTCGATGGGGATAACGCAGCCGCCATGCGTTACACCGAATGTCGCATGACGCCGATCGCCGCGGAGGTACTTGCGGACCTTGCCACGCGAACGGTTGCCTTCAAACCCAATTATGACGGCAGTCGAGAAGAACCGGTGGTGCTGCCCAGCCGGATGCCCAACTTGCTGGTCAACGGAGCGACAGGTATCGCAGTTGGCATGGCGACCAACATCCCGCCGCACAACCTGAAGGAAGTCTGTAACGCACTTTTGAAATTGCTGCGTGATCCAGAGATCAAGGACTATCAATTGGTCGCCAACGATGCAATCCAGGGTCCCGACTTTCCGACCGGCGGTCAGATTACCAACACCAAGGACGAGCTGCGCGATATCTACTTGACTGGCCAGGGCACGATCAAGCTTCGCGGCGGCACGAAGTTGGTCACGAAGGGAAGCAACAAGATCCTGCAGATCGTTTCGATTCCGTTCGGCGTCAACAAAGCGGCAATGGTCGAACGGATCAGTGAAATCATCTTCAGCGGTAAACTGCCGTTGGTAACCGAGGCTCGTGACCTTTCGACCGACGAGATTCGCGTCGACCTGTTGCTGAAGAAGGACGCCGACGAAAACAAAGTCCTGGCGTACCTGTACAAGAACACGCAGTTACAGAACAACTTCAACGTTAACTTGACTTGTTTGGTTCCGACCGAGAATCCAGAAGTCGGTGCGCCGAACCGGCTGAGTCTGAAGGAAATACTTTGGCACTTTCTGCATTTTCGCCTTGATGTCGTCACCGAGCGGCTGACCAACGAGCTGAATTCGTTGGAGAAGCGAATTCATATTTTGAACGGCTTTGCCCTGATCTTTGACGCGCTGG
Source organism: Pirellulaceae bacterium (assembly GCA_963704055.1). Taxonomy (GTDB): domain Bacteria; phylum Planctomycetota; class Planctomycetia; order Pirellulales; family Pirellulaceae; genus Rubripirellula. The sequence goes on from CAVPGW010000003.1 coordinate 479,091, forward strand.
ACCAGATCATTCGAATCATCCGCGCCAGCGAGGGCAAAGCGGATGCGGCCGCGAAAATCATGAAGAAGTTTCCGGCCGGCGGTCGTGCCAGTGGGCTGGACGAGGAACAGACCGACGCGATTCTCGAGCTGAAACTCTATCGACTTGCGCGACTGGAAATCAATTTGATCCTTGACGAGCTGAAAGACAAGAACAAACGCGCCAGGCAAATCAGGAAGTTGCTTGCCGAAGACACCGAAGACACGAATGCTTCGGGCCGCTGGAAAATCGTTCGTCAAGAAATCGAGTCCTTGATCGGAGAATATGGCACAGACGCCGCCGGCAAACGACGAACCACGATCGACACCGTCGAAGAAGAACCCGAATACACGGCCGAAGACTTTATTGTGGCCGAGGAATGTCATGTTTTGATTACCAAGGATGGCTGGGTGAAACGGCAGAAACAGATCGCCGATCCCAGCAAGAGTCGGCTGCGACAAGGCGACAGTGTGCTCGCCTGCGTTGCCGGAAGCACGCGAGAAATGATCGGCTTCTTTTCCTCGCAGGGCGTCTGTTACACGACGCGGATGATCGACGTGCCAGCTTCGACTGGGTTCGGTGAACCGGTCCAGAAGCTATTCAAGATGAAAGACGGCGAACGCATCGTGGCAGCCATGTCGTTTGACCCGCGAGTCATCGGCGACGTCAAAGAGGACCCCAAGAACCCCGATCTCTGTCCCGAAACACACGCATTCGCAGCCACCTCGGACGGCTTTGCCTTGCGATTTGGCTTGGAGTCGTTTGTCGAACCCTCCACGCGCAGCGGCCGGCGGTTCGCACGCGTCAAGGGTAACGCCTCGGTCGTCGACGTTGTCCCGATTGACGGCAGCGAAGTCATCTTGGCGGTCACGCGGAACTGTCGAGCGATGATTTGCGCGGCGGAGGAAATCAATTATCTGTCAGGACCGGGCAAGGGTGTCACGCTGATTCGGCTCACATCAGATGATGAACTGTTAGGCTTCAAAGCGTCCACGGGTGATCGAGACCTGTTAACGGTGGTAACGAATCGCGGCGCAAAGAAAACGATTTCGACGGCCAAGTACCGCGTGACTTCCCGCGGCGGCCGCGGAAACGAGATTCAGAAGAACGGCAAGATCGCGGAGATCATGGCTCCGCCACCCGAAGCGCCAGAGCCACTGGACGAGGAATCGTGAATCCTCCTTTGAGAGCGAACCCCTCACGGCAGCAAACTTACCGACGGATGCGACTCAGCGGCACAAAATAAAATGGCTACGGCAACGAAAAAGTATGACAGCGGCAACATCACTGTTCTGGAGGGACTTGAGCCCGTCCGCAAGCGTCCCGGGATGTATATCGGCGGTGTCGGCATGGCAGGCCTGCATCACCTGATCTGGGAGGTCGTCGACAACTCGGTTGACGAGGCGATGAATGGCCACGCCACCGAGATCTCTGTCACGTTGCACAAAGACGGTCGCACGGTGACGGTTTCGGATAACGGCCGCGGCATCCCTGTTGACATCCATCCAAAAACGAAAAAGTCAGCCCTTGAAACGGTGCTGATGGTGCTGCATGCCGGCGGCAAGTTCGACGGCAACAACTACAAGACCGCCGGGGGCCTGCACGGCGTTGGTGCCTCGGTCGTCAATGCGCTCTCGAAAGAGTTGACCGCGGTGGTCCGCCGGGGCGGTTCCCAATTTCGCATGACGTTTTCCAAAGGACGCCCCACCACGAAACTGCAAAAGTTAAAAGGCTCCGTGCGCGGGAACAGGCACGACGATCACGTTCACGCCTGACCCGACGATCTTTCCCAAGACCGACTTCGACAGTGCCACGATTCGGGCGCGACTGGAAACGGCAAGCTTCCTGCATCGCGGCGTGAAGGTCACCTACATCGATGAAACCGCAAAGACCAAAGAGACGTTTCTGCACGAACAGGGAATCGTCGACTACCTGGCGAAGGTGCTGAAGGAACGCAAAGCTCGACCGATTCACGAAAGTCCCTTCACCTTCCGAAAGGAGGACGATCTTCGTTTGGAGATGACCCTGCAATGGACGGAATCGACCGACGAGCATGTCCGCAGCTACGTCAATGGAATCCCGACCGGCAATGGCGGCACACATGAAAACGGATTTCGCAGCGGCTTGAATAAGTCCGTTCGCAACTACATCGACACTCACAGCCTGACACCGCGCGGCGTCAAAATCACGCATGAAGACATCCGCGAAGGATTGGTCGCGATCCTTTCGATTTTCATCGCCGAACCACAATTCCAGGGACAAACCAAGGACCGTTTGAACAATCCCGAGATCCAAGCGACGGTCGAAGCGACCGTGCGACCGGCGATGGAACAATGGATGAACAACAATCGCAGCGTTGCCGATGCGGTCGTGGCACGGATCATCGCCGCGGCCCGGGCCCGCGCCGCTTCGCGTGCCGCCTCCGAAGCGGTGTCGCGAAAAGGTGGTTCCAAACGAACGATGCTGCCGGGAAAGCTCAGCGACTGTGTGGCCAGCGGAAAGGGCGACTCGGAAATCTTTATCGTCGAAGGTGACTCGGCCGGCGGCAGCGCAAAGCAGGGACGCGACCGGAATTATCAGGCGATCTTGCCGCTACGAGGAAAAGTGCTGAACACCGAAAGTGCAACTCTGAAAAAGATCCTTGAGAACAAGGAAATCCAAGACATGGTTTCGGCGCTCGGTTGCGGGATCGGCCCCAACTTGAACATTGCCGATTTGCGTTACGAACGAGTGATCTTGCTCGCCGACGCTGATTCCGATGGCCATCACATCACGACGCTGTTGCTGACGTTCTTCTACCGGCACATGCACGCCTTGATCGCCGCCGGGCGACTTTACATCGCAGTCCCGCCGCTGTACCGGATTGACATTGGAAAAGAAACGTATTGGGCCGCCGACGAAGACGCGCGCGAGGAAATCCTCGCCAAGCACTCGGGACGAGCAAATCCCGAAATCACACGATTCAAAGGCTTGGGCGAAATGATGCCCAAAGTGCTTTGGGAAACAACGCTGAATCCCGAGACTCGCCGGCTATTGAAAGTCGAAATTGACGATCACCTGGAAACGGATCGTGTCATCAGCGACTTGATGGGCCGCGACGCCTCCGCACGGTTCCGGTTCATCATGGAGCGTGCCGAGGATGCCGAAGCGATCGACGTGTAAGAAATCAGTGAACAGTTGCCAGTCGACACTTAGCAGCAAGAATTGCAATTGCCCGTTTCTTGCTGGCAACTGTCGACTGTTAACTGACTACTTTTGTACCGCGTCGGTGTGTCGCGCTGCGGTCGATGTCATTCTTCCTCGGCGGTGCGTTGACGGCTTGACCAATCGCGTAGGCCAGCCGACCGATCATCGAAAAGTAAACAAACGAAGCACCGACTCCAGCGACAATACAGACGACGGCTGCAACCGGTGGGCTCATGGTTGACGTCGCGGTCGCAAACGTCATGAACAGGGCAATGAACACCAGTCCCGACGAGAAATAGAATCCACCCCATGCTTCTTCGCACTTGGTAACGCTGCGAGCGACTTCCGCCGAAAACGGCACGAACGGACTATTCATGTCCAACATCGAGAGCAACACAAACGGGAACAATGCAAAGATCGAGAACATGGTGACTGCGACGCTCAGCAATTGCGCCCCAAGGATCAACTGGCAAGCAGCCCACACGGGAATCGCTGCGACACAGGCGGCAGCGAGCACCACGAACAACTGGCCCAACCACGCCATCGGATCAAGAGTCGGCCAATCCGTGACGGAATCCACTTTGTTCGCGGCCGCGTGGAGAATCGCGAAGCCGCAACTGACCACGAGGACTCCCAAAAAGAAGCCTGCCGGGAACAAACCCATGATCAAGATCGGCGAGTCAACGGTCAATGCGATCACCGCCGGCACCGATCCCAATACCGACAACCCGATCCAATGGGCGATCACGCCTAGGTCGGCGAAGGCACCGAAGATATTGCCCAGCCATTCTTTCACGCTGGGCGTATCGTCGTATCGGTCGACAGTGCTCGCTGCTTCCACTTGTGACGCTTCGTTGAGCAACTGTTCAGCCGACCTCTTGTACGGATCGCCGCGCTGCTCGGCTTTCTCGCTTTGCTTTAACGCGAAAGTGCTAACCTCGTCCAAATTAATTTCTTGCTTCTTGCGAATCTTTGGCGGCGGCGGAATCGTGATCGGTGAATAGCAATCGGAGCACTTGACGGTTTTGCCTGCCTGATCTGCCTTGGCGTAAAGCATCGAGCCACAGACGTTGCAATTGACTCGATATTCGCTGGCATACTCGACCACATCCGCTTGCGGCGCAGGTTGAGGCTTTGCGGCGGCTCCCGCTGCGCCCTGGGAGCGTCCGAGGACGGGCCGCGCGGGCTGACTCCACCGATTGGCTTGGCCGTTGCGGTGCTCGGATGTGGGCGGCGGCGGCGTTTCGATCTCGGCAGCGAACTCGTCCAAGTCGCTCGTGAATTCGGCCAACAAGGCTTCTTCGTCAGCCGTGAAGGGCGAGGCCCCTTTGTTAACTCGATTGGGAGTGCCACTGTTTGCCGGCGCAGCAGGTTTCGTTCGCGGGAACAGGTTTCGCCGGAACAGGTTTTGTGGAAGCGGGCGCGACTGGATCGTCATCCAACTTCAGCCAGTCGTCGTCGTCGTTGACAGTGCTCGCGACGCCCGGTGCCAAGAAAGTGTCCTCGCAATGCGGACACTTCACTCGTTTTCCTCCGGCGTGATCGGGGACCGTAACGGCTCCGTTGCAACGGGGGCACTGCAGTGACTGTGGCATGGATTGGCTGACAAAAGAGTTGATCATGACGAATCGTCAGTCCTATTCTATCCGGTCGCAGCAACCCCGACAGCATATTGACGATGACTTCGCTGGAACAATGGTTCTTCCAACTCGGCGGCATGCACACGCCAGCGTCCCGACTCCAGTTCTTACTGGTTCCACCAGACGACCAGATCGGGTTGATCGATCCCAGTCTCACGCAGGAAGTTCCCGACCGCGAAATCTGTTTTCCCGTCTTTGTTAAAATCGCCCGTCTCGAGCGAAATGTGCTGGTGCGTGCCCCCTTCGACTTTGGTTCGCTTGAATTCTCCCGGATTTGTCTGCAACAGCATGACGACCGATGACGTATCAACAGACTTGAGCTGTTCGTTCATTGCGTCGTCCAAGAGTGACCCAGCGACAATGTCCAGGTCACCGTCGCCGTCAAAGTCAGCGGCCTTCGCGTTCAAGACTCCCGGCATCTCGCACAGATGATGATGCTGGTACGGGTAGGATCCCGGATTCTCCAACCACTGCACGGAGTGATGCGGCTTCGGACCTCGGTCAAACGAATCACCGTTGGTGTACAGCACGTCCAAGTCACCATCTTGGTCCAAATCAACAAGCTGAATCCCGCTCGATCCGTACGCCGGATCGGGGGCAGCCCAGATCACTTCGTTTTTGAAATTGCCCTTGCCGTCATTGATGAAGGCTTCGACGACTTCGTGCTCCTGGCTGATCAAGGCCACGAAATCGAGATGACCGTCACCGTTCAAGTCAACCGGCGGCACATGAACCGCGCCATGCCGCTTGTCGATTTCGCGGATCGTGAACTCGGGAGGTTGATCCCCTGCCGCTGCATCCCGCTCTTCCAACTTGTTCTCCAGCAGGATAATCCGGCCGCTATTGCGCCAGCCGAAGACGGCCACGATCACGTCGAGATCGCCGTCGCCATCGAAATCACCCGGCTGTGCATCGGCAACGCGGCTCAGGTTCTCTGCTAAGACGATCGTCTCGAACTTTTCAGCAGCGGGCTTGCGACGCAGCCAGACAACGCGACCGAGGTCACTGTCGTTTGCATTGAATTCACCGATGTCGGAGACGACCAAATCGATACGCCCGTCGCTATCCAGATCACATGGTTCAACGTGCACCGGTTGCAGCAGCGTAGCCAGCCGCTCCGTGGGAGCCCCCTCAGCTTGCGGCCAATGCGCTTTCACTGCTCCCGTACCGATGTCACAGTAAACCAGTGCCGGTGAGTCTTTGAAGCCAATGTCGATCCAACGGACATTCGTCACACCCGGTGGGCGATTCCCCGGAAACCGCACGGTAGCCGGACTAAGCGGTACCGACGTCAGCGGGTAACCCTCAATCGTCTTGGTCAGCGGCAGTTCTTCGGACGCCTGATACTGAAAGAAATTCAGCACCTCGTCGTACGCCGGCACCTCCAAGTCGGTCCGTCCGGAGGTGCCATACAGCATGAAGCCCTGATTCACCTCGTCCGGCCATTCTTCGCGACTCGAACTGGCCGGTCGCGGCATGGCGTGACAGTCACCACAAAATTTTTCGACTTGAGGGCGAACGCGATCGACGTAGGCCAGCCTCTCGGCCGCTTTCGCCCGATCCGCGTCGGCTTGCGAAACCGCTGAATCTGCCTTGGCCGCCTTCGTATCTTTGGCGTAGCGGTTGATGACGTCCGCTTCCGGCAGTCCGATAGCCGCAACCGGTGGCAAGCAGGCCGATCAAGAGAATGGCCGGAATCCGATAACCGTATTCATGCATGGGGGCGAGTTAGTTCGAGTAGGACCCTGAGTGCTTTGTCAAAGCAGGATTTTGGATCATCACGACTCAGTGGCTCGACTCAGCCTGGGATGACCGGGAAAAACAAGTCCGAAGGTGCTTACGCTCAATTTAGCGTTCGTTGCCTGGCCAGGCAGGACACTCGCCCGCCCCCCCCAAGCGAATTCTTTCTTTGGCCGTATTCTGGCTGCTAATTTTTCGTTTTTCGATCAATAGCGGTAGCAGATCTCTGATATTATAGGCGGGTTCTGCGAGAGCGATGCGCTTCCGTAAGTGCTGTCTTTTTACATATTTAATCAGAGGTATTCAGTATGAACGAACGTCGGAGTCGATCCCTTGGTTTCACCTTGGTGGAACTGTTGGTAGTCATTGCCATCATTGGCGTGTTGGTTGGCTTGCTCTTGCCAGCGGTTCAAGCCGCTCGTGAAGCAGCCCGCAGAATGAGTTGTAGTAACAACTTCAAGCAAATCGGCCTGGCAATGCACAATTACCACAGTGCATTCAAGCAATTGCCGATGCAGGGCGCTGGAACGGATAGTCCCAACGGCGGCCCAGCGAACCAAGGCAGTCTCGGGTCCCACCACGAATTGGTGGGGCAACTGGGGTCACCAGCAATGGATGGCGATTAAGTGCACTCGTCGGCATGACGCCCTTCATCGAGCAGCAGGCAATTTGGGAGCAGATCAGCAACCCCAGTACGTTAGACGCCAATGATCCCTTGGTGCCATTCACGGTTCCTTGGCCAGCGATGGGACCAGTTCCGAATCTAAACAGGTACCAGCCGTGGGTCACGGAGATCCCGACCTTGCGATGTCCGAGCGACCCGGGTGTGGGCTTTGCCTGCACTTGGTCGAACGAACTACGCCATGTGTTTGGGGGATTCTCAGGAATGGTCGGTGCGCGGACCGGTGCACTTCGCTGGGACGAACCCAACCTGGAAAATGGGACCCAATAATGGCTATGCCCAACGCTCTCGTGCGGCTGACCGTGGTGTCTTCATTCCCCATTACCAATCGAAGTTCCGTGACATTCTCGATGGTCTCGCCAACACGATTGCGATGGGTGAAATTGCCACCGACGTGGGCGACCGGGACACAAGAACGATTCACACGAATAACCCGAATGTCGTGACCAATAGTCGCGACAACCCGAAATGGTGCGAGGATCAAAATGCAGAAGGATCCTGAGCGGCCGACATTCTGGGCGCCGGGCGTTGCTGTTCGACCTGTCAATGAGGGTCGCGGCTATCTGTGGGCCGACTTCCGTCCCATGTACTCGGGTTGCCATACGATCCTGCCACCCAACCAGGAGATCTGTGGGATCAACAACGCCGGTAATACGCTCACCGCTACAATGTCGAGCCGACACCAGGGTGGTTGTCACGTGTTGATGGGTGACGGTGCCGTGGTCTTCATGACCGATTCGATTGAAGCGGGTGATAGTCGTGCTCCCAACGTCTGGCAAAACGGCATGAACGTCGGGCCCACACCACCAGCGAATGTTCCCGGATCGAAGAGTCCTTACGGACTTTGGGGTGCACTTGGAACCAGAGCCGCCAAGGAAACGATCGAGGAGCAGCTGAACCAATAGTTCGGTAACTCGACCTGGATGCATTTAGAACCTCGGCTTCGGGCGAAGCCGAGGTTTTTTTGTTCTGAACGATGCTAACGGCGCACAAGCAGCGATGCAAAAAAATCGACCGGAAATCCGAACCGCGGATGCACTACTTCGTCGGGTTCACTGGAAGCGGCGTGGGGGCTTCAAGCTGATCCGAAGGCGGGGTCGCATCCATTTCGGCTGCCTGAGACTCGATTAGGGCCTCGTATTCCTCAACCGCCGACTTCTCGGCGTTGTCCATCACGCTCGATGGTTCCCCTGAACCACCGCAACCGGGCACGCTCAGGAAAAGGGAAAGAGCACACAACAGCCCAAATGACTTCTTCATCTTGCAATCCTCGTAAATGTATGGTTTAGACCTTTTGGTCACCCTTTAATTCTATCAACAACCGACCCTCGGGGTAGGCCACGGTGGTCCCAATTGCTCTTCGATCATGTGCCACACTCAATGCCAACCTCCTTCAAGAACTCTTCGAACTCCCACATCGTCCACTGAAAGTACTGGTTGTTCTCGCGGCCATAGTTGAAGAAACCGTGACCTGCGCCGGGGTACTCGACGAACTCGGCTTCGATTGCCGGCGTTCCTCGTTCGCTCTTGAAACGCTCGAATCAGCTCCGGCGGAATCAGCTTGTCTTCACTGCCGCTGAGCACCAACACGGGCGGCAATCCGGCACGCACATGATGGGCAGGCGAGAAGTCTTGCGGGGCAATTCCCTTCGCCTCGCACTTCTTACGTCCGTTACTCCAACCATCAACCAGGTCAATCACTGGATTGAACAAGACGAATCCTCTCGGTTGGTGCTCGATCACCGGATCGTCATCCAGCGCGATCGTGCTGAGTGCGAGCGAAAGATGCCCGCCGGCTGATCCGCCTGAGACTACGATCTTGTCGACATCAATGTGGTGCTGACCGCCATGCTTGATGATCCAGCGGTACGCCATTCTCGCGTCCTTGAGCGTATCGGCCGGAGTGAGATCACCAGTGGGAGCGCGAAAGTGAATCGAGACCGCATTGATTCCCAGTCGCTGCAAATAGACGCATTGTGCCGCCAGCGATTCCGGTCGCCCTCCCCAGCCGCCGCCGTGAATGAAGAAGACGCAGGGACGCAGCTCGCCATCTTGCACGTCCAGCGGATTGAAGATCCACAAACGCTGCTGCTCGAGATCCCCGTACGGAATCTCCTTTCCCGTGGCCAATAACTGGCTCGTGATTGCCGACGTTTGCTCGGCATCTTTCGGCAGGTACAGCAGGTCGTGTTCTGGCTGACCGTAGGCATTGACCAACGGCGGTTCGTCGCTTCCCTCCAACGCATCGGAAATCACTTTGGCAAGCTGGTCTTTGGCCGCGAGATCTTCATCGGTCATCTCCAGCGGGCTGACCTCGATTTCCTCGAGCGGACGATCGGTCAAACGAAACAAACGCCCGCTGCGAAACAGCTTGTAATGTTTGTTGACTGCGAATACATGACGGCCAAAACGCTCCTTGTCCCAACCCGGCCGTGGGTCGTACCAAAAGAAAGCGGATGTGCGTCGTGGACCTTCCTTGCCCACCAGTCGGGGCGCAAAGCTGATCCCATCGGTCTTCACATCAGCGGGCAATTCCGATCCGGCCAACTCCAGTAGCGTCGGCAGAAAATCCGAAGCATCCACGATCTCGTCATCCACTCCGGGCGAAAAATGGCCTGGCCAGTGTGCGATCAACGGCACGTGGATCCCAGTTTGCTTCGGTGTTGCCTTGCCACCTCGAATTGTTCGGCCGTCCTTCATTCTGGAATCGACTTTGGCGTGCGTTCCGTTATCGCTGTAGAAAAGTACGATCGTGTTGCGATCAAGTTCGCGTTTGCGAAGTTCCGCCATCAGATTACCGACCGCCGTATCCATGTACTCGATCATGTCGGTGATATAGCGAAATTCCTCAGGTTGCTTGATGTCGGGATTCCAGCCCGGCGTATTGGGCGTCGGCTCGAACGGCCAATGCGGCAGCGCCATCGGATAGTAGACGAACGCCGGCTGGTCGCGGTGCTTGTCGAAAAAGGCCGCGATCTTTTCCACCCAGACGTCTTCCCCGTAGCGGCCGTCGTATGTCTTGAGCGTTCCTTGCGAACCAGCGGTTCCCTCCAGCATCGTCGGTCGGGTGTATCGCGATCCCTTGTCCTCGGTGTGCAGGGCATGAAACAACGCGTACTCGTCAAAGCCAGCATCTTTGGGGTGCGTACCGGTGCCGCGTCGATTCGTGGCACCCGGCAGATCGGGCGGGTCGTAGGACTGCAGTTGCCATTTGCCGAAGATCCCAGTCGCGTAGCCGGCCGACTGCAGGTAATGCCCGAATGTTTCTTCCGTGGGGTCCAAGATGCCAAAGGACTTCCAGTTCCGATGGTTGTACTGGCCCGTCATGAGTTGGACACGCGTCGGCGTGCAGAGCGGTTGCGAGTAGGCTCTGGTGAAGCGGATTCCCTCGGCGGCCATGCGATCCAAGTGAGGCGTTTTGTAGGAGGCACCGCCGTAGCAACCGAGTCCCTCGATTCCAACGTCATCGGCCATGATCAGCAGAATGTTGGGTTTCTCTGAGAGGTCGGCTTGTTCTGGGCGCCGCCTGGGCAAGTGACGCCAGCAGAAAAGTCAGCAGGAAGATAATTGGAGATTTCGGCATTGACTTCACATTCTGATGAAACGGTGTGTTCGGGTTCAGCGAACATCTTAGCGGACTGTAGGCACAGGACCTGGAGACCGTCCGGATTAGGGGAGTGATGCTGAGGAGTCTTCTTAGCTGCGGAGCAGCGGCGGCATGTAGCCTGGGGTGAATCCAACGAGCGACAGCGAGGCTGGTGTAACCCCAGGTTGAGGAACACAAGAAAAGCATTCCCCGCAGCTCCTCTGGCGGCGTAGCCGCCAGAGGAGCTGCGGGGAAAAATGGTTTTGCACGCATGACCTGGGGTTACGGTTTGCTCGCTCGAAGCTCGCAATCCTCACCCCAGGCTAGCATCTGCCACCGCTCCGCGGTTCTCATCCTTTGTGTTGAACGAACACTTCAACACCGAATGGGCCCTGCAGATCCACAAGCGCAGCGTCCTCGCTATTGCGATTTTCTTCCATCCGATAGATTGGTGGCGTTTTCACGTCCACCTCTCCAACGCACGACACGTCGCTCCATGCTTGTTTCTTTGAATTGGTTGTCAAAGTACATCGACCTCCCGATGTCCCACGAGGAACTCGCGCTCCGTCTGAGCCTATCGGGGCTAAATCACGAAGATACTGACACCATCAACGGGGATGTCGTCGTCGATTTGGAGGTGACCAGCAATCGTGGCGACTGTCTCGGGCACATTGGCGTGGCTCGCGAAATCGGTGTTCTTTACGGGCTGCCGGTCACGATCCCGGCCCCGGCCATTTCCCCGTCGTCCACTTCCATTGATTCGTTGCTGGCGGTCGAAAATCGGTTTGTCGAGGCATGTCCTCGGTATACCGCTCGTGTCATTCAAGGCGTCAAGGTCGGGCCAAGTCCCGATTGGATGGTCGAGGCGTTGCAGTCAGTCTTTTGGAAACGGAAAACAGATGGATCGATCGAGCAGTATCAGAGCATCAACAACGTTGTCGACGCGACGAACTACGTGTTGATGGAGTGCGGTCAACCGCTACACGCCTTCGACTACGCGAAGGTTGCTGGATCCAAGATCATCATCCGCCCAGGCAAGAAAGGCGAGAAGATCGACGCGATTGATCACCGTGAGTACGAACTGGACGAATCAACGTGCGTGATCGCAGATGCCGCGCAAGCTTCGGCGGTCGCCGGCGTGATGGGTGGGGCGATCTCGGAGGTGAGCGATGAGACAACCGATTTGGTCATCGAATCTGCCATCTTCAACCCGTTATCAGTTCGCCGAACTGCACGCAAATTGAAATTGCACAGCCCTTCTTCGTACCGGTTTGAACGCAAGGTTGATCCGGCTGGAGTTGATTGGGCTAGTCGCCGAGTCTGTGAGATGATCGTTGATATTGCGGGCGGCTCGGTTGCTGATGGCGTGATTGATACCCTCGCAGAATTACCTCCTCGGCAACCAATCGTGTTGCGAGCAAGCCAATTGGAGCGAATCCTTGGAATCAAAATCGATCAAGAGGAGGTGACTCGGATTCTTGTCGCACTCGGCTGTGCTGAATCTGGAACGACGGGTGATTCAGTTTCGTACGTGCCGCCAACCTGGCGGCATGATCTAACCCGTGAAGCCGACCTGGTCGAGGAAGTCGCCCGCATTCATGGATATGACCAGATTCCCGAGGACGCACCGATCCCGGTCGCCCCAAGCTCCCGACGTCCGTTCGATACTGCGGTCGGACCGAGTACGCCTGATCATGACGTCGTCGGGACTTAGCGAGGCGATGACACCCAGCGTCGTGACGAAGAAACTCGATGACTCGCTCAGCCCTTGGACCGATCGCCCGGCACTGCGGACGCAGACGCCGATGCTGAAGGGAGCGCGGACTTTGCGTCGCAGTTTGCTTCCAAGCCTGCTGGAGGGGCGGGCTAAGAACTGGTCATCGGCCAGTATCGCCGCCGACCTGTTTGAGATCGCGCACATCTATCTGCCGACTGACGACGATGATTCGCTGCCCGCCGAGCAGTATTCATTGGGAATCGTTAGCGGCAGCGACTTCTTCGTAGTCAAAGGAATCCTTGAGATACTGTGTGAACGGATGGGAATGGAGGATCGACTTGATGTTGAGTCGGTCAACCGCGCTGGTCTGACTGCGGGTGTCGAACTGAAACTTGGCGATTCGCTGCTCGGTTATCTCGGCATCGCGGACCCGAAACTGCTGAAGACTTGGAAACTGCCGCCGCCAGTTGCGATTGCCGAATTATCACTACCGATGCTGTTGGAGCGATCACAATTGGTTCCCCAGCAATTGGCCATCAGCACTTATCCATCGATCCAACGAGACCTGAATTTCATCGTTGCCGAATCCGTTCGCTGGAGCGAAATGGAAAACGTGGTTCGAGCCGCGGTTGGATCCGAACTTGCCTCGGTCACATACCGCGAGACCTATCGAGACGAAAAGAAGGACGGCAAAAATCGCAAACGAGTGCTGATGTCGGTCGAACTCCAGCGTCACGACGCAACACTCAGCGGCGAGCAAGCCGACGAATTGGTCGGCAAAGTCATTGGAGCCTGCAGCAAAAAGCTATCGGCCGAACTGCTGTCGTAAGCCTGTGACTACGATCAGTCTTCGATCGGCGTTTCTTTTTCTCCGTCTCGCATGAATGGCTTTCGCACCTGCTCGCCGCTGGCAGGGCTGAAATTGCGCACCCAGATGTTTCGGAAACGCACCGGGTTGCTGTGATCTTGAATTGAAATCGGCCCTTTCTCGCCATGCTTGGTGTATTTGGGCGGTCGATTGAAGGGTGTGTCTCCCAACAACTCGAAGTGATTCAAGATCAGCACGCCATTGTTCATCGCGGTAATGTATGCGGGCGAAATGAGCTCACCCTGCTGGTCGAATCGAGGTGCCGTCCAAAAGATATCGTATGTATTCCACTCTCCCGGTGGTCGCACGCATTGGACCGCAGGGGGTGTTTGCTTGTAGATCGCACCAGCCTCGCCATCGTGATAGGTTTCATTCTCAAAAGAATCGAGCACCTGAATTTCGTATCTGTCCATCAAGAAGATTCCGCTATTGCCTCGCCCCTGGCCGCTTCCAACAGCCGGAAGCGGAGCGGACCACTCAACGTGAACCTGGCAATCGCCGAACTCTTCCTTTGAGACAATCTTTCCCTTCCCGGTGATGGCGAGTCCGTCTTCAACCTTCCAGTTTTCCGCATTGTTCCATTTGGAAAGATCACTACCATCAAACAAAACAATCGCATCCGAGGGAGGATCGCTGTTGGTTTTGCCGGGGGTCACGACCGGCGGAGCTTCCCATTTGATCCCATTGAGGTACTCTTCGGCTGGCAAAGCCCCAACGTTGGCCAGAAAACAGACCAACGCAACAAGAGTGGCCAGTTTCGTCGTCTTCATCTTCAAACGCTTGCTAAGCATTGTTTTGGTTACCTGAGATCGGTGAAAAAGGTCTAGTTTAGGCCGAAATCGACTCGGCTGAATTATGGTTCGAGGCATGATGCCAATCAATGATGGCAAAGCATTTGCCAGGCGATCACCGGCCGCAGCCTGCATTGACGGTGGCGGGGAAAAAATGCTATTTCCGGCCCATCATGACGAAAAAGCCTTTTGTCGATCGCTTGGCCTTGCTGGTGTTTGCCCTCGCCTGCTGGACCTCCCCCCCCTGCCTGGCGCAGTCCTCGGCGGTTGTCGAGGAAAATCCGTCTTCACCCCAGTCTTGCGTCTTGCTGAAGAATGACAACGTTCTGTTCGGCCACGCTTATCAGATGGGTGAGTTCGTGGTTGTGCAAACGGGTCATGGTGGCGAAGTGCAGCTTTCGCGGAAAGAGGTTGCGTGTTGGGCCACTTCCCTGCGTGATCTTTATCAATACCGAGTGGACCACAGGCAAAAAGGTGATCTTGGAGCACTCATTCGAGACGCCCGTTGGTGTTTGCAATACGACTTATTTGACTTGGCCGCCCAAGAGATCGCAGCGGCAAAGCAAATCGACCCTGCCAGCCCAGCTGCCAGGTCGGTCCAGGACCAATTGCAGCGACTTACCGATTCTCGTGCAAGAACAGTTTCAGATGTGATTGTTCAACCGCCTGCTGTGCAACCGGTTGACTACGAGGAAGATCGAGTCAGCAACGAGTCCGGCAGTGTGGATCTTACTACGTTGCGTGGATTCGCCAGTCACGTCCAGCCGATGTTGCTCAATCGGTGCGGCCGATGCCACTCGGATGATACTTCGCGAGCTTGGGCTCTGGTCGTCCCGTCGGTTGGCGCACGAGCCTCGTCACAGATCACGCATGCAAACCTGGCTGCGTCCCTAAGGTACATCGATCACATCGCTCCATCGGAGAGTGAGCTCCTGGTCAAAGCGACGACGCCTCACGGTGGAGTCGGTGCCCCGTTGTCGCCGCGAAATGCCAAAGCGATCGAGTCGCTGAAATGGTGGATCGCGACGGCAGCTAATACGATGACGCGGCCAGAGATGGGTTATCAGCAACCCGATCAGCAGGGGCCAGCGTCATTTCCGCAAACGCCCTCAATCGCCGAGCGTGGGGCGGTGCCCGAGGAAGACCGGTCGCACAGCCAAGGAAATGGTCAACCTGCGCGGCTGCCGCGAGTCCAAAACCCGTTCGATCCAGATCTCTTCAATCGCAGATTCCACAAGAATCCGGGCCGCGATTCCGGCGGCTCGATGTAGCTGTTGAGGATCAGCGCCAAAATAGATCCTGCATTCATTGTTTAACGGCAAGCCGCAGGCGACTGCGGCTTGCGGGACGCAGGCGACTGCGGCTTGCGGGACACAGGCGACTGCGGCTTGCGGGACACAGTCGCCTGCGGCTTGCGGGACACAGTCGCCTGCGGCTTGCGGGACACAGTCGCCTGCGGCTTGCGGGACACAGTCGCCTGCGGCTTGCGGGACACAGTCGCCTGCGGCTTGCCGTTAAACGAAGGGTCAATTCTGCCCGCTCATGGCGTCAAAAAGACTTGCAGCGTCCGGCAGCCGTGGGCGCCAATCACCAGGTTCTGTTCGATATCGGCGGTTTTGCTGGGGCCCGACACGAAAACTCCGAAACCAGGCTTGGGGTGGCCAATTCTGGCATAGGCCTGGTGCATGTGATGGACGATTTGGCTTCGTGAGACGACGAGCGCCAAGAATTGAGGAATGAACAACATCACTCGATGCGGCAACGTTGAACCGTCGACCCAAATCGCGCCGTTCTCTGCGACCATGAATTCACCCTGGGCGATGACCCAATCGAGCGAAGAAAGCGAGTGCGGATCGTCAACCGTCGAAGCGTCCACGTTCCCCTGGACCGCTTCGGGGACCAGCGAGGCGATTCGCTGCGCGCGGCGAAAGCGGGAATCGAATCAAGGATGCCCTTCGCCTCTTCCGCCCGCTCGATGAAATGCGCCTCGCCACCGACCATCGCCAACATCTCCGTGAACTTCGCGACCGGGTCGTCGTAATGCGTCAGCTGCGATCCGTCGATCGTTGGTAGCGGCAACGCATCAACGAGCCGACTTGTCAGTCGGTCCATGATCGCGCGTTTACTGTTCGAATGCGGAGCAATGATTCGATTCATCGTCGTCTGTCCTGCGAGTCAGCTTTGCCGATTGCGTCGGTACCAATCTCGAAAACTCTCTTTTGGTGGCTCCGGCAACTCACGGGCCACGCTCCATTGATTGAGCCGATTGTGGGTGGCCCAGTGCGGCAACCACCGCAGTGCCGTGCGTCCCGTCCGACCAAGCAGCACGAAGAGCCACGCATGTTGAAAAATCAGCGATGCCGCTTTCATGCTGAAACGTTTGCTGAGCGGCAACAATCCCTGCCCAACCAACTCTTTTCGCCAGGCCAGCAGTTGGTGGTGCAGAGGTATTCGCACCGGACAAACATCGGTACACGATCCACACAGGCTGCATGCGTACGGGAGACTCTTGTAACTCTTCGCATCGCGGGTAGGTGACAGCACGGATCCAATCGGCCCGGGAACTGTCGCGTTGTAACTGTGACCTCCGCTACGACGGTACACGGGGCAAGTGTTCATACAGGCACCGCAGCGGATGCAGTGCAACGAATCGCGAAATTCATCGCTCTCGCGGAGTCGGCTGCGGCCATTGTCGACCATCACGATATGTAACTCGCTATCTTCGTCGCGAGGTCCGTGAAAGTGCGACGTGTAGCTGGTGATTGGTTGGCCGGTCGCCGATCTCGCCAGCAACCGCATGTAAACCGCGAGGTCCTCGAACCGTGGGATCAGTTTCTCGATGCCCATGCAGGCGATGTGAACTCGCGGCAGCGAGGCACCCAAGTCAGCGTTCCCCTCGTTCGTGCAGACAACGAATCCACCCGTTTCAGCGACCGCGAAATTGACACCCGTGATGCCAACTTCTCCGGAGAGGAACTTGCTTCGCAGGTGTCCGCGCGCCGCTTCGGTCAGGTATTTCGGGTCCGACGCGCCCGCCTCCGTACCAAGATGCTCATGAAAGGTATCGCCAACTTCTTCTTTCTTGATGTGGATCGCCGGTAACACGATGTGACTGGGTGACTCGCCGCGCAGTTGCACGATTCGCTCGCCCAAATCGGTGTCGACGACTTCCACGCCGTTATCCTCGAGGAAGTGATTGAGACCACATTCTTCGGTCAACATCGACTTGCTCTTGATGATCCGCTGCGTTTCGTGCTGGCGAAGGATCTTCAGCACGATCTTATTGTGCTCGTCGCCGTCGGCCGCCCAGTGGACGGTCGCCCCCAGCGCGGTCGCATTTCGCTCGAATTCCTCGAGATACTGGTCGAGGTTCGCGATCGTGTGCGTTTTGATCTGTGATGCGAGCGACCTTAAGTATTCCCATTCCGGAACGCTGCGGGCTTGCTTGTCACGTTTGTTACGGACGAACCACAGTGCCTGGTCATGCCAATGCGAACGCTCTTTGTTGGTGACAAACTCGTGAGCGGCAGCGGGATGGTCAACGATTGGTAATTTCAAGTCCCCTGCTCCTGATGGTTAAGCGGGCGACCAACCAGAATCTGTGCCACGTGCATCACTTGGATCGGCTTCTTTTCGCGTCGGATGATTCCCTGCAAATGCATCAGACAACTCATGTCGGCAGAAGTAAGCACTTCACTCCCAGCTTCCAGGTGGTCGGCAATTCGGTCACGTCCCATCGACGCCGATACCTCTGCTTCATTGACCGCAAAAGTCCCGCCAAAGCCACAGCATTCATCTCTGCGTTGCGGTTCGACCCAATCAATGTCGCGAACCAGATTCAGCAGGCTGCGAACTTTGTCGATACGCGGCGTCATCGATTCGCTGGATGGACCCAGCCTCAGTTCACGCAGTCCATGGCAGCTTTGGTGGAGCGAGACGCGATGCGGAAACCGGACATCCAACTTCTCGAGTTTCAATTCGTCATGCAGGTACTCGCACAACTCAAAGGTCCGCTCGGCGATGTGCCGAAACTTGGCATCGTCCGCCTGAAAGTACTCGGCATAGTGATTGCGGATCATTGAAGTACACGAACCGGACGGACAGACGATGGCATCATAGTCGGCAAACAACTCAACGAACCGGCGCGCAACCGGAGCGGTATCGTCATTGCAACCCGTGTTGGCCATCGGTTGGCCACAGCAAGTCTGGCCGGATGGATAAACAACATCAACGCCAAGGCTTTCCAGCAATTCGAGTGTCGAGATCGCCACGTCAGGATAGAATTGATCGACGTAACAAGGGACGAAGAGCGCAACGGACATGGGGCGTGGTGAATCCTGCGTAGGAAGTCGACTGGACCGCACTGCTCTTCGTTCGTAGTAACCCGATTCATCGGGTCTTCCGCGGGCTACCGCATGCATACGGTCACTACGAACAGTGTTGGCCGGGTAGCTGGCGTGTCAGCACTGTTAAACTTGGAGTTATCCTCTTCGATGAACCTGATTATAGGCGCAGTCCATCCCTTCCATAGAGGAGGTCGTGCAGTTTTTAGTAGCCATCACGCTCCGTCGTGATGTAGCCCGACCGAGTGATTTCCCGGTGTCCGGGACGTCAGTCGAAGCTGGCGTTCTCGATGGAATGCGACTCGTTCGATCTGGATTTCCAGGAAACACAGCACATTGTCGGGCTACATCACGACGGAGCGTGATGGCTACTTTGAAGAATTCGCTACGCGTAAACTGCGCGACCTCAGAGGTGGCGGGATGGTTTTGTGGCATCCGCGGGAACCCGTTAAACTGATCAGCGACGGTACGTCATCTCCCACCTTAACCCAACGCTGATTGCATGCGGCCCCTTTCCCCCCTTGACGTCGCTTTTGTTTTCGCCCTGATTGCGCCGCTAACGGCAACGGCGAACGAAGAAGCCCCCGATTTTGGTCGCGATGTGCGGCCGATTCTGGCCAAGCATTGCTTTACCTGCCATGGTCCCGATGCGGATGCTCGTGAATCGGACCTCCGGCTCGATCAGCAAGTTTCGGCGATGCAAGACTTGGGTGGATATGCCGCCATCAAGCCGGGTGATCCGGAAGCGAGCGAAATCATTGTTCGCGTGATCAGCGAAGACGCGGATCTGCGGATGCCCCCCAGTGACACGCATCCGCCGTTGAGTGATTTGCAGATCACGATACTGCGACGCTGGATCGAGTCAGGCGGCGAGTACGAAACTCATTGGTCCTTCGTCGGTCCCGAGCAACAACAGATTCCCGAAGTAGATGATCCGTCATGGTGTGCCGGTCCGATCGATCGATTCATTCTCAGCCGCATGGAGCAAGCAGGACTCGCGCCGACCGGCAACGCCGACCGTAAGAGTCTGATTCGACGCCTGTACCTGGACCTCACCGGCACGACGCCGACTCCCGGAGAAGTCGAGCGTTTTGTCAAGGACGATGATCCCACGGCCTACCGAAAACTGGTTGACCGTTTGTTGGCAACGCCGGACTATGCCGAGAGGTTTGCGCGTCCATGGCTCGACTTGGCTAGATATAGCGATACGAACGGCTACGAAAAAGATCGGCCGCGGACGATGTGGCCCTTTCGTGACTGGGTGATCCGAGCGATCGCCGCCGACATGCCATTCGATCAGTTTTCGATCGAACAGTTGGCTGGCGATATGTTGCCCGGCGCCACCAATGACCAACTGATCGCGACCGGCTTTCATCGCAACACAATGTTGAATGAAGAGGGAGGCATCGATCCATTGGAATATCGATTCCACGCCTTGGTTGACCGCGTGGCGACCACCGGAACCGTGTGGATGGGCCTCACCACGGGCTGTGCTCAGTGTCATACCCACAAGTACGACCCAGTCACGCACACCGACTACTATTCGCTGCTAGCGTTGCTCAATAACGCGGACGAACCTGATGTCGTCGTCGAAGACACAACGCGAACGGAGTCGACGCGGAAGGTCGAGGCGAAGGTCCGCAGCATCGAAGGGCAACTGATCCGACAGTACTTGCCCACAATGGAGGCTCATTTTAGCGGTGACGCTGGCGATGCACCGATCGCAACGGCATTCGTGACATGGTTTGACCGGCAGGTCAGCCAGGCACGCAATTGGCGATCGCTACGTCCTGAGTCGATCGAGTCGACGATGCCGAAATTGATGGTGCTCCAAGACAATTCAGTCCTCGCCAGCGGTGATGTGACCAAACGGGATGTTTATCGGCTCAACTATTCGCTGGAGACTCCAGAGCGAAAGCTAACAGCTCTTCGTTTGGAGGTTCTGCCGCACGAGTCGCTTCCCGCAGGCGGGCCCGGAATGGCGTTCTACGAAGGGCGACGCGGAGACTTCTTCCTCAGTGAATTGAAAGTGACGTTCGACGGCAATCCGATTGCATTGCAGGACGCCTCTCACAGTTTTGGAAAGATCAGCGTTGGTTCGGGCAGCTGCCGACGCTGCAAACGTGATTGATGGCGAGGGCTCAACGGGATGGTCGACCTCGGGCGCTGAAGGCAAAGCCAACCAATGGGTGGTCAACTTTTCCGAGCCAATCGCGACGAAAGGACAGTTGCAAGTCGAAATGCTGTTCGAGCGACACTTTGCAGCGGCACTTGGGCGATTTCGGATCTCGTTGACCGACGGAGACAGACCGGTTGTGGCGTCGTCCCTACCGCAGCAATTGACGAACTGGCATATCGATGGAGATCCATCCGAAGTAGACAGACACGACTACGTGCTGTTGCAACGCCACTTTGTTCGCACTTCGCCCGAATTGAAAGAACAACGCAAGCAGATCGAACAGCTCGAAGAGTCGCTTCCAGAAGTAGTTCGCACACTGGGGATGAAACAACGACCGCGCGAGGATTACCGCGTCACTTATCGACATCATCGCGGTGAATACCTGCAACCGAAGGAGGAAGTTTCGGCGGCGGTACCGGCGGTCTTTGAGCAGTTGGACGACTCTCAACCCGCCGATCGCTTGGCGCTCGCACGTTGGCTGATCAGCGACAGCAACCCATTGGTCGGTCGGGTGACAGCGAATCGAGCTTGGCGAGAGTTCTTTGCAACAGGAATTGTCAACACCGCCGGTGACTTTGGAACTCAAAGCGAACCGCCTTCACATCCGAGATTGCTTGATTGGTTAGCGATCGATCTTCGCGATGGCGGCTGGTCGTTGAAACGACTGCATCGCCAAATCGTCCTTTCATCAACCTACCGCCAAGCGGTTGGACCACCGCCACGGACCGATCCAATGAATCGTCTGCTGTCACGATTTCCGCATCGCCGCATCGATGCCGAACGCATTCGCGACAGCCTATTGTCAGCCGCGGGCTTATTGGCACGGCATGTGGGAGGAGAAAGCGTGCATCCGCCTCAGCCGAAGAGCGTTACGGAGATGGCTTACGGTAGTCCTGCATGGGAGGTCTCCACAGGAGCGGATCGGTATCGTCGGTCGATCTACACCTTCAGCAAGCGAACAGCCCCATTCGCCTCATTCGTGACATTCGACGGACCAACCGGCGAATCATGTGTTGCCCGACGCGATCGCAGCACCACGCCGCTGCAAGCTCTGACGCTGTTGAATGACCAGATGTATTTGGAGATCGCTCGCGGACTTGCTGAAATCACACTCCGTAGGGCTGGCGCCGAATCTGAGCCGCGAAAGATTGCCGATCAAATGTTTCGACGTTTGCTGGTTCGTGGCCCAAGCAGCGAAGAACTCGATGCAATCGTGGGGTTCTTCGAAAGCCAGCAACAGCACTCCGAGCCATGGACGCTCGTGGCAAGGGCGCTGATCAACACCGACGAAGCCATCACCACACCGTAAACCCGCCGGTTCACTTGGTTGAATGACTTTGCCGGAATAATCGGCACAGCAGTCAGATGGCTCTTGTCCGAACCGACGGAACTGGACGAATCGTCGCTCTTACGATCCCTCAGCACTCCATGTTTCTCAAGGAGACCGTCAGTTCTGGCGGCGGCGTGCTTCTTATTGCGACAACATCATGACTGCAGATTCCAGCCTGGCGACAGACTCTCTTTTCGCTCCAACCTCCGACGACCGGCAATGGAAGCCGCCGCACAACGACAACGAAGTGATCGAGCGGATCGACCAGACTCTCGATTTGATTGCCGAGGCAACTTCAGCCGCAATCGGCGTTTGTCCAGTCGACCAGTACGACGTGACGATCATCGTGCCCGTTTACAACGAACGAGAGACATTGCCGCAGGTGCTCGAGCGAATTGCCCAGGTCATGCCAACGGCGACCGAAACGATCGTCGTCGATGATGGCAGCACCGACGGCACGAGCGAGTGGCTCGCTGAACTTCCTCAGCGTGACAACCTGAACATCATTCGTCGACGCGGCAACCATGGCAAGGGCTCCGCCGTCCGGTTGGCAATCCGACACAGCCGCGGCGGTGTGATCGCGATCCAGGACGCGGACCTCGAGTACGACCCGGCCGATTTATTGCGAGTCATCTGGCCGATTTTGGATGGCAACGCCGAAGTCGTTTATGGATCGAGATACCTGGATGAAATCGCCGACCCGTCGTGGATGCACCGGCTGGGCAATTGGCTGTTGACTTCTTGCAGCAATGCCTTGACTGGCTTAAAGCTGACGGACATGGAGACTTGTCACAAAGCGTTCGACGGAGAATTACTTCGTTCCATCTCGCTTCGTGAATGTCGATTCGGATTCGAGCCCGAGATCACCGCGAAAGTTGCCAAGCGCGAGGCTCGAATCATGGAAGTGCCGACCGGATATCAATGCCGCGGCTATGACGAAGGCAAGAAGATCGGCTGGCGGGATGCGGTCGCGGCGTTGGCTTGCATGTGCAAGTACCGCAAGGGTTGATCAACCAGGCAGGTTGCGTTTGTACTTCGGCGTTTCGCTGGGCGGGATGTCAACGTCGTACTCTTCCTGATAGCGTCGACGTTCAACCGCATCAGCGTAGTATCGCAACCACGTGTCGTTAGCCTCGATGCATCGCCATTCCAGATACTTGCCGGGCAATTCCACTTTCTTTTCACAGCACGGCAAGATGTCGCGATAGATGATCTTGTAAAGCTCGCGATCGGAAAGATGGTCGGTGAAACGCAACACGACCTTTTGTGAATACAGGCGATCGATCGTGTCGTACAACAGAGTGGACAGTAGCTTGTCATCGATCGCATCGGGCGACGGCAACTCCATCACGGGCATGAACCAGCTGGCAATCGGCAAGGCAGGCGCCCGTTCCCAGGCCAGGATCGAAGCCAAGTATTCGTTCTCCGTGCGGAGAGACATGCGCGTGACGGACGGGTCATCGATCGACTCGTCGCGATAGGGTTCCAACTCATCTCGCAAGCGGGCGTTGGCCAACATCAAGTCGACTTCATCGACGGCTGGTCGGCTGGTCTCGCTCATGTCCATGTGGTTCGCTCGCCTACGGGGCAGGGTGGTTCTTTTCTTGGGCCGATCCACCAGCTCATCCGCTGGTTTCAAATCCCATTCACGCTCTCGATCGTATCCGTGATGGCGGCTCACTCAACGAGGTTTTGAGCGAAAATGGCCGTTTGGCAAGAAATTCAGTGACCCGCCCATCCCCTGATCGTTACGAGCGGAACGTTTTATCACGATTGCCAGCATTCGCAGGCTTTCAGACTCTAGTTTGCGGCCCTTTTTGCGTGTCTGAAGTCTGCCCATTTGCCTTCCTCGGGCACTCGTTCCGATCTCATTCTCACTGGTAAAGTTCGATGTGGCCTTGGACCATCGATTCAACGGTGAAATCGGTCGCTATTCGTTGGCGAGCCGCCACACCCAGACGCAATGATTCGGCTTGATCCTCCAACAACCGGTTCGTTTGGCGAGCGAAATCGGCGGTGTCACCGAGCTTCACCAATAGCCCGGTTTGATCGTGAATGACCAAATCCCGATTGCCAGGAATATCCGAGGCCACCACCGGCAATCCTGCCTGCATCGCTTCGATGACCGAGTTGCTTTGTCCCTCGTATTCACTGCCGATCCAAAAGGCATCCGCGTGCGGCAGCAATTCCGCCACGTCGTTTCGATTGCCCGCAAATCGAACATGCTCAGGCACCGTGACCGCGTCGCGGTGACGAAGCAGTTCGCCCGCTTGCGGCCCGTCACCGATGATTACCAGCGTCGTATCTTCACGCAAGGTCGCCAACAGCTCGCCTGCCCAAATGAGGTCACGATAGTGTTTTTGCGGCCACAGTCGACCGACCGCCAAAATCAACTTTCGATCCGAGGGGACCTGCAATCGCCGAAAGGCCTCATCACGCTCGATCGTCGTCGCCTCGCGCGGCTCGATGCCGTTAGGAATGATCCGAAACAGCCCGGCATCGATCCCATGTTCGGCATAGAAATCTCGCACCCCCGAGCTATTCGTCGAAATCGCTTCGGTAAACCGCGCCATTTGACGATCGACAAAGAAATGCGCGTCAGTCTTCCAAGGATCGACGCACCGTTCGCTGGCGAGGATCCTGGGAATACCGGCCAAACGCGCAGCGGCGCGACCGAAACTGTTTGCCGCGAATAACCACGTGTGTACCACATCGGGCTGCAAACGGACCAACTCGCGACGCAATCGCATCAGGGCCGATGGGTCTGCCTTGAAACGCTTTCCGATCAGAGTCACAGGAATCTCGGCAGCACGCAGTCGCTCGCTTCGCGGGCCATCTCGAGTCAACAACATGACATGCACATCGAACCGGTCGCGAGGCAGATTCTCGGCGAGCAAACAGAGTTGTTTTTCCGCTCCACCGCGATCCATGGTCGGGATCAAAAGCACGACTCGCGTCGTCATGACACCGCCTCGACCGATGGATTTCGACGCTCGGGCGACCTGTTGTTGGCCAATCGTTGCATCAGTGCCACGTAGGCACCGATCGTTTCACTCTGCGGACGTGTGCGGACCAGCAACCGGCGAAGTTGGGAAGCCTTGGCCTGATAGCCGGGCAAGTCATCCAACACACGAAGTAGCCCCAAACGAATGTATTTCGACGTCGCTGCCGGGCACCACTCGACCAACGAATTCGGATCGTCTTTAGCCAATCGTCGCTTAGCGGTATCCACTGGGCCTCCCGAGATGAGCGTTCGTGTCGACTCGGTATCGAGCGTGACAATGGGCAATTCTGCGGAAATCGCATTCGGCAAGAAGAAATCAAGCCCATCGTCGTCCGTCTGCAAAAAGACATCTGCCGCGGCAAACAGGTCATCGACATCGCAAAAGGAACCTGGCATTGCAATTGACGCTCGCACACCGTCGCCTCGCATGGTTTCGTAAATCGAATCGCGATGCGGGCCGTCACCGATAAACCACAGTCGTAGATCGGGATACCGTGCGATCAAATGCCTTGCTGCTTTGACAAATAGATGGACGCCACTCTCTCGCGTCATGCGGGCGGTACAAATCACAACGGGCGAATCTCCATGCGTCGCCAGATCACTGTTGACCAGACAGAGCGCCTTGCGTGCCAAACGGCGTGATTCGGCCGACCGCACTGGCCCAGCGGCAAAACCCTGGTCAATCCGCTCGATTCGGTTTGCGGCGTAGCCATCGGCCAGCAATGCTCGCTGGCATGCCGCACTCTTGGCGATCACCGCGTCCGCCATTTTTCCGGTCGCACCGCAACGTCGCGCTGATCGACTGGTTTGCCACCACACCGGATCACTGTGGAGTCCCCAGCCACTGGAACGCAGAATCGTTGCGCAGCCAAGAGATTTCGACGCTTCGATCGCAGCAACGGATTCGTCGCGGATGGCATCGACCAAAATCACGTCAAATGATCCAGCGTATTGTCGCAACCAATTCGACAAGTGCCGAATGTAACGCCCCATCGACCAATCGCTACGCGGTGCGGCCGCGGGGCGATGGACCATGATTTCTCGGAACATAAATTCTTCGGGCCACGACGAAGCGTAGCGTGGCGTCACGACTTCAACGTGAACACCATGTCGATGCAGCGCACAAGCGGTCTGAACGAGAAATCCGGCCGAGTCCGTTGAACCGTGCGGCCAGAAGTGACGACCAATCAGGAGAACTCGCAAACGATGATTCACGGCTTGGATTCCGCCGCCGTTGCCTCGATCTCCGCAGGCTCCAGAACGGCCAAGTAGGGAAGGTTGCGGTACATGTCCAAATAGTCGAGTCCGTATCCAACAACGAACTCATCCGGAATCTCAAAGGCCACGAAGTCGGGCCGCATCTCAACAATATGTTCGCGGCGTTTGTGAAGCAGGACCGCCGTGCGGACCGAAGACGAACCGAACTCCTGCAGCATGCCGCTGATACGGTCCAGCGTCTTGCCAGTATCAAAGATGTCGTCCACCAGCAAAACGTCGCGATCGGCAACATCGATCATCATTGCGGCGTCGACCTTCAACTCGCCCGAAGTCGTCCCGCCGCGATAACTGGACGCTCGGATCACGCCGACGCGCTGAGGCATCGAGAGGCGACGAATGAGGTCGGCGAATAACACCAAACTACCGGTCATGATGGCAATCACCGTCAATGGTCGATCACCGTAGAACGCGTCGATTTCAGAAGCCAACCGCTCCACGCCTTCGTTCAGCTCTGATTCGCTCAGCAGTATCCGCATCGTTGTTCCACAGTGATTTCTTGTCGTGTTTCGAGCCTAGTCAGGGGCTGGCCTCGATGCGACACGCAGGACTGGCAATTTAGGGAGTCTGGGTGGTGATTGCGAACGATTCGAGGTGAAACGAACACAACGGATGAGATCGGACCGAAATAAAGCTCGTTGGGCCAGTCTCATTTCCCGCATCGGAGACTTTCCCACTTGGATGATTTTTCGTTCCGGCCCGCACCGAAACGGACTGTCAGTACATTCATCATATCGCATTTCGAGTTGACCCATCGAATGACGAATTCTCAGCGATTGGCGACCGTTCGCGCTCGCTTGCTCCAATGGCTCGCCAACGAGCGAGAACAGGGCGAATCACCCGTTGATTCCGACCACCCGATTACGCAAGAGTCCATCTTGATTCGCGACGAATATTACTGCGGCCGTCGATTTCACACAGCGGAACATCAGGCGGTTTGGTTCATCGAAGAAGACGAATTGAAGATCTATCGCAACACTGGCGAGCTGGAGTGCGTGCTGACGGGCGCCGGAAATCAGCGATGACGCGGCGGCAGCGGACAATCCGCCACACCAGGGAACGGACGAGATCAGTCTGCCGACAGTGCTCAAAATGCCCTCGCCCGTCGAAACGAATCTGAAAGCAAACGACGATTCGGACAACGAGATTCGACGCGCCGCGTAAAATCCCGCTGTTGCGATCTCAGCGGCGAGAAAATCAGCGTGCACCAAGTGGTATTTGCGGACTGCCGGGAGTGTCTTCTACCATGACGCCTTGAACGTCGAGGTATCCATCAGGTTTCCCAACCGCGAGTCTGCCGCCAATGTCCCGATTGCTTGACTACATCGTCGACGCGGTCCGCAGCCCTCGCGAGCAGCTTTCGCGCGGGCAACACTTTGTGCGACGTAGTTGGGAGCTGACTGCACATTGCTGGCGTCAGCTGCAACGTCATCGAGCTGAAGGAATGGCGGCGGAGCTTACCTATCGGACGATCTTCTCGTTGATCCCGGTCGTCGTTCTTGGTCTGGTCATGTTTCGAGTGGTCGGCGGACTCGAAGATGTTCAGAGCAAGGTCGAAAACCAACTGTATTCGTTCTTTGGTGTTCCCGAAATTCCGGCGGAGTACCTGGATCCACGCCCCGCTGACAACGGGCAGTACGAGATCCAACCGCCCAATAGCGACGGTTCAACGAGCGAAACACCGACCGTAGCGGCCGGTGACACAGCGGGAAATGGTGACGCAGCGGGAAATCGATGCCTCGGGCGACGGCGGCGATCCGGATGTCGTCGACCTCGACGCGGCAATCTCGGTTTCCGAACAAGTCAAAGCGGACGCCATCGAAGAAACCCGCAGAGAGGCTCGCGCCAGTATTCGCCGCACCTTGCATGACGTGATTTCCAAAGTCTCCTCGGTCGACTTCAAATCGATCGGCGTCTTTCGGACTGCTGCTATTTGTTTACGCGGCGATCGCTTTGGCCGATTCGGCAGAACACCTTTTCAATCGCATTTATGATGCACCGTCGCAAAGACCGATCCACATTCGCTTGGCGATCCATTGGTCCATCATCACCTTGGGCAGCGGATTGTTGGCGATGAGCCTGTACATGTCGGGACAAGTCGTGGAGTGGTTCGGAGAGATCGGCGCCGGATCGACCTTCCGATTGGTCCTCAGTCATCTGCTTTCGATTGGTGCCAGCTGGGTGTTGTTGTGCCTGCTCTACGCCTTGATGCCAAATACTCAAGTTTCGATTCGAGCCGCAGCCATCGGATCGTTGATCGGATCGTTGCTCTGGGAAGCCGCCAAATTCGGTTTTCAGATCTATGTCGCCAAAGCGGTTCCTTATTCCGCCATTTACGGATCACTTGGTCTCATCCCTTTGTTTTTGTTCTGGATCTATGTGACTTGGCTGATCGTTCTTTTCGGACTGATTCTGACCTACACACTGCAAACCCTGCGTGGACGCTCACTGGGAGGCATCGACCGAAACGAGGACGCGTTGCCCTCAGGCGACCCCGACTGGATGCTGCCAATCATGAGCGAAGTTGGACACGCGTTCGAGTCCGGCGCAACGATCGATAACCAAGAACTTGCCGACCGCATCGGTCTGTCCAGTCGCATTGTGCATGACATGACGAACAAGCTTGTCGAGGCGAACATGCTCCGCCAAGTCACAACCGGTGCCGGAGAAGTAGAGTCACTGACGCTGGCGCGCCCCGCGGAGAACATTCCCGTCAGCGAGATCCTTGAACTGGCGCACCGCGTGCGTCCGACCAGCGACCACCCCGCATGGAAAACCCTGGCCGGCTTGAAGCAGGCCGAACGGGAAGCGGCAGACGGAAAGACACTCGCCGACGTGCAGGTCTGGTGAGTGCTGCTCGCACAGGTGGCCGGCGGTCGAGCCTTCGCAAGCCCCCCGGGATTTCCCGTGGCTGGCAACTGGGGACTGGCAACTGGGGACTGGGGACTGGCAACTGGGGACTGGCAACTGGGGACTGGCAACTGGGGACTGGCTGACGCTCGACCACCAGCCACCCACGCATTACAGATCTGGGCTCAGCCGGGTGCCTCGGACTGATTGAGCGTCTCAATCAGTTCGGCAATCACGTCGCCAAGCTGCGGCATTGTATCGCGAGCAAGGTCAAACTCTTGTCGCCCGGCAGCCAATTCGATTTTCTCGGCCACCGCCATTGTACGTGACGCAGCGATCACTCTCGCAGCTCCCTTGATCGTGTGGGCAAGACGCTGGGACTCGGTTTTGTCGCCTGCGTTGATCGCCGCCATCAGCAGCGGCATCAATCCCGGAATTTCATCGAGCGCCGATTCTTTCACTGCGTTGAATAGCTCCTTGTCATCGGCCACGTTGGCCATGGCGGTTTGCCAATCAATGACTGGAATTTCGTCGTTTGCCATTTTTCCGTTCCCCGACGGCCGAACCGTCGCTTGAGTGGTTTTGATGTTAGAGTTTCGCACATCACTGTTCACGGTGCCACTAGCAAACGGTAGCAGTGCCCGATGCAATTCATGTTTCCGAACCGGCTTGCTGAGGTAGTCGTCCATGCCGGCTTCCAAGCAAGTAGCGCGGTCACCCTTCATTGCGTGCGCGGTCATTGCGACGATCGGTGTGTGTCGCGTTGTTCCAGTTTCCAACTCGCGAATCCGACGTGTCGCATCCAAGCCGTTCATCAATGGCATCTGCAGATCCATCAGGATCAGATCGTAATCATCTGCCTGCCAAAGCCGAACCGCCTCCTCGCCGTTGTTGGCAACCGTCACATCGTGCCCCCAGGTTGCCAGCACACCTAGAGCGACCTTTTGGTTGGTGATGCCGTCCTCGGCCAGCAAAATCTTCATCGGCGAAAGCGGCAATGACGACGCGGCTGAGTCATCATCCGTCTGATCTGCCACTTTGTCATCGACAGTCAGAATTGCCTTCAGCAGCTCCGATTGCTTGGCAGGTTTGATCAGGTATGACCGCACGCCAAGTTCACGACTCCGCGCCATATCGCCATGACGATCACCGGAGGTCAGCAAGATCACCGCGACATCGCGAAGCGTCGAATCAGCCCTCAAAAGGCGGAGCAAATCGAATCCGTCCATCCTGGGCATGTTCACGTCGCTGATCACTAAGGGCAGCGGCGACTGACGCTCAGCGAAATCTTTCAATTGTTGGATCGCACTTTCCCCGCTGCTGGCGACATGCACGTCCATTCCCCAACTCCCCAGTGTCTCCTGCAAGATTCGCAAGTTCGTTTCGTTGTCGTCGACCAACAGCACGGACATGCCGGACAAATCTGGCAACTGCTCCAAACGTTGGGAATTGGTTGCGTCCGTACTCCAGTGGAATCGCGAAATGAAATGTGCTTCCCTTTCCCGGTTCGCTTTCCAACCAGACCCGTCCACCCATCACTTCCACGATCCGGGATGTAATCGCCAGCCCCAGGCCTGTGCCGCCATATTGACGAGTGGTCGACATATCACCTTGCTCGAACGCCGAAAAAATCTGGTCGTGCTTTTCCTTCGGGATTCCGATACCTGAATCGCTGACTGCGAAATGTAGAACCATACTTGATTCATCTTGCGATTCGATGTTCACATCGAGCCCCACTTCTCCTTCCTCGGTGAACTTGATTGCATTTCCGACCAGGTTGATCAACATCTGACGAAGACGTAGCGAGTCGCTTTGGACCCAGACGGGCACATCTGGATTCACGTGCCAAGTGAGCTCCAAGTCCTTCTCATGGGCTCGCACACCAAGCGATTTCATCGTCGACCCGATTTCCTCACGAAGGTCGAAGTTCACCGACTCCAATTCAAGTTTCCCAGCTTCGATCTTGGAGAAATCGAGCAACTGGTTGATGATCGCCAGCAGCGACTCGGCCGACTCACGGACCACGCCCAAGTATTCCTTCGCGGTCCTCTGATCGTCGGTTTCCAACGCCAACTCGGTCATCCCGATGATGGCATTCATGGGAGTCCGAATCTCATGACTCATGTTGGCAAGGAAATCACTCTTTGCTTCGTTGGCCGCCACGGCTGCCTCTTTGGCCTCTTTGGCCTCGGTGATGTCTCGAGAGATACCAAAGATTCCGACAATCTCGCCGTCGCTGGTTTGCAGCGGTGCCTTTGTTGTCGACAGCCAGACCGTGCGACCATCCGCGCGAACCTGTCGCTCCTCCTTTCCGATCATCGGTATGCCCGATGCCATGATGCGAAGTTCGTCAGCCAAATACTCACCCGACTGGTCGCCCTCGAAGACGTCCGAGTCGGTCTTGTGAATCAGCTCCTCGGTCGATTCGACCCCGAAATGCCGGGCCAATGTGTCGCTTATCCGCACAAAGCGGCTGTCGGAATCTTTGAAATAGATCAGGTCTGGCGAATGATCCAAGAGTGTATTCATCAGGAAGTGCTCGACGGCATATTTATCTTTGGCCTCCCTTAGCTGCTCCGTACGCTGCACAATCAATCGTTCGACTTCTTGTTTTCGCCCCAACAAGGTTTTGGCGTAGAGGGCTAAGACCGCTGAGATGAACAGGCCAACCACCAACACGATCGTCGGCAGCGGTGACGTTTGCGCCGCAATGTAGGTGTCGGTGGCAACGCTCTCGACCGACCAGTTTTCCAGCGGCTCTGTCAAGGGTGCCGGATTGTCCAAGTCAGGCTCCCGCAACTCGTGGGCATCAAGCCGTCGTGCCGCCTCACCGAACTTGGCGACGCGATCAATCGAATCGAATGCCGCCACAACTTTGCGATCATCCGAGCCGAAGGAATGCGACAGCAGGACGTCGATTTGTTCGGGAAAGGGTCCCATCGAATCTGGGACCAGCGCATCGATGATCATCGAGTCGACGTCGATCAATGCAATCACAAATCCACTTAGGTTTTCCAGTCTCTCGTCCGCTGTCGCCTCGCCAACTCGATTTAGGATGACAGGCAAGATCCATGCGATTACCTGTTTTGCTCCACCTTCAGAGGGCCACTCAAATGGACGCGTCGTTGTCGGACGACCAGCCTCCAACGAATATTCGGCAGCCGCAACGAATTCAGGAATGCTTTGTAAATCAAGACCAAGTGCCGGACTGTTCCTGTTGGCCGGTTCGGCAAAGAAGACCGGGAAGGCAATGTCAGAACGCTGCTGCTGATCGCGTCCCGGCTCGCCCGCTGGTGTCGGCGCATCGCCGCCTGCCCGATGAACGCGGTAATCGACCAAGCCGTCTTGGCTGGCGAGTTCTTCGTGTTCGGCCAGTCCGTCAGCCGAGACCTTGGGAGCCCAACATAAACCCAGCAGATGTTCACTATCCTCCAAACGAAACGACGTGACCTCCGCAAACTTCTGTCGAGACGCCTGTCCACCGGCTCGTGTCCGAAATGCGACGGCTCGGATGCCCTTACTGGCTGAGCGGAATGCGTTCTCAACGGCGCGATGGCGCTGTTGGGCATGCACCTGAAAGCGAGAATTCAGCAGGTCCGCTTCTCGCTCCTGTGACATTTTAAAAGAGACGAGCGACAAGATTGTGCCGATGATCGCCACCAGACCTGCAGCCAACAATGGTAGACGGCGTCTTGCATCGGGCGTCTGTTCCGACATCACATCCTCGACATACTGTCAACTCAAGACGAAGATAAGTCCAAGGCTCTGAACGATCTGCTGGTTCCGCACGATCTGCCTGTTCCGTCCGATTCACATTTCTATCATAGCGACAAACAAACCCCTCACCAAGCAAGTCACAGCAAATGCGGGAGCCCGCGGTCGATCGACACTCAGAAGATGGTCGCTATCCGGGAAAACCGACCTATTGGCGGCGATGGCCAGTTGTGATCGCTGAGGACGCGGTATTCCGTTGCCCGACTACCAAATACGAACTCGGTCTTCGGGTTTCAAATAGAGCGGATCGGTCGGCTGGACCTCGAACGCTTCGTACCAAGCGTCCATATTTCGCACGATTCCGTTAACACGGTACTCGCTCGGGCTGTGCGGATCGGTGACCAGCCGCTTGAGCAATTCAGGCTCGCGGTAGAGGCGACGCCAGATTTGTGACCAACCGAGAAAGAACCGCTGGTCACCGGTCAGCCCGTCGATCACCGGTGATTCCTTGTCACCCAACGACAAACGATACGCTTCGTAGGCAACGCTCAATCCTCCTAGATCGCCGATATTTTCGCCGAGCGTCAGCTTGCCGTTCACGAAATTCCCCTTCACCGGCTCAAAATCGCCGTACTGATCCACCAGCCCGTCGGCACGTCGTTCGAACTCTTCGCGGTCCGACTCCGTCCACCACATCCGCAGGTTTCCCTTGCCGTCGTATTTGCTGCCTTTGTCATCGAAACCATGACTCAGTTCGTGGCCAATCACGGCACCGATCGCGCCATAGTTGACCGCATCGTCAGCCATCATGTTAAAGAACGGCGGTTGCAGGATCGCAGCCGGAAACACGATCTCGTTCATCGTCGGGTTGTAATAAGCATTGATCGTTTGCGGCGTCATGTGCCATTCGGTGCGATCGATCGGGCCACTCAATTTCTTCAAGTCGCGGGCGTGCTCGAACTCCGCCGAGGCGATCAAATTTGCGGCAAGCACAGCCGAATCGATCGACAAGTCCGTGTAGTCTTTCCATTTGTCCGGATATCCAATCTTGGTGGTGAACATCGACAACTTCTCGAGAGCTTGCTTCTTGGTTCCTTCACCCATCCAGTCGCGAGATTCGATCCGCCGCGCGAAAGCTCGCTTCAGATTCTCGACCAACTCATTCATCCGCTGCTTCGCTTCGGGCGTGAAATACTTCTCGACGTACAGTTGGCCAATCAGCTCGCCCAACGCGCTGCCGGTCACATTGACGCCACGTTTCCACTGCGGCTCCTGCTCGGTCACGCCACTGATCGCGGTACTGTGAAAGTCAAAATGCCGTCGTTCAATTTCTTCGCTCAAACCGGATGCGTAATCGTCGATCACGCGCAGCCGGAGGTAGTTCTTCCAGTCCTCTAGGTCGGTCTCAGCAAACAGCTCGCCAAAAGCTTCCATGTAGCTCGGTTGACGAACGACGAAATCACGTTGAGCGCTGATCCCACAGTTATCGGCAAAAATACGCCACTTGAACGAATCGCCAAGCAATGCCCCCATCTCTGCAGCCGACTTCTTGTTGTAAGTCTTGATGGGATCTCGATTCTCGGTCTTGGTCCATTGTTTTTGGGCAATCTTGGTTTCAATCTCGAAAATCGCATCGGCCGCGCTCGCCGCGTCCGGAACCGACAAGAATGCGAGCATGTCGGCAAAATAGATCTTCACCTCGTCGCGAAGCTTGACGTAGCGAGGCTCGTCTTCGATGTAGTAATCACGGTCCGGCAACGTCAATCCGGACTGCGTTACATAGACTGCATAGCGATCGCTGTCTCTGGCGTCGACATCGACGTAGGTGGCCAGCGGTCCGTAGACCCCCGCTTGAGCCAGCGACCCAAGCGTTGCGGCGATCTCGCGTTTCGAGCTGGGTACGGTTGATCAGTCGCAACAGGTCTCCAAGCGGCTTGACGCCCGCATCATTGCGAGCCTGGACATTCAATACGGACTCGTAAAGATCGCCAACCTTCTGCGCCGCCGACCCAGTCTTGCTCTCCGCTGACGCCGCCTGCTCAATTAACTCGCGCACCTGCTCGCGAGTCATATCGTCGAGCAATGTGAA
This sequence comes from Pirellulaceae bacterium, assembly GCA_963704055.1. GTDB lineage: Bacteria > Planctomycetota > Planctomycetia > Pirellulales > Pirellulaceae > Rubripirellula. The sequence goes on from CAVPGW010000003.1 coordinate 514,103, forward strand.
GATCCCGTAGTTGGATTTGTCGCCAGGAATTTCGGTGGCTTTCAGCCATTGCTGATTGGCATACAAATAGAAGTTTTCGCCAGCCGAAACGGAATCACTGAACAGCGACTTGTCGATGCCGGAAACTTTCGACCGGCTCGTCAGGTTTTCCGCCATGGCGACAGACTTTACGAACATCAGTACGAAAATCGATGGCGGCTGCGAGATTACGTTGGTTCACGTCGATTCAATTGGGTTCGAGGATGCTGCGAAAAAATCCGCACAAGTGTTGACTATCGCCAAGCTTGGCACCAATCCTTGGTGTGGACTCCACTACGGATTCTCCATTCTCTGAGTTCGGCAAGAAGTCGCTGCTGATGGACCGCGGCAGCGGGATTGTTCCACAAATTGACAACCTCGTCAGGATCTGTTTCCAGGTCGAACAATTGGCCGTCCGGCTCATCCAAATAGTGCACCAGCTTGTGAGTTCGGTCTCGGACCATCGTCATGAACTCACAACCGGTCAAGACGGCGTCACGCACCTGTTCGCAATACACGAATTCTCGACCAGCAAACGATGCCTCCGGATCGAGTGCATCCGACAGTGACTGAGCTTCCCAGTCCTTCGGCACCGGAATCCCGGCCCAATCCAGAATCGTCGGTCCGAGGTCCATTTGCTGGACCAACGCGTCGACCGACCTCCCTTCGCCGAACCGGCCGGGCGCCCAGACGATCATCGGAACGCGAGTGATTTGTTCATACATCGTCCACTTCTGGCTGTGCCCATGATCGGTCAGGCAGTCGCCGTGATCGCTGGTAAAGATAATGATCGAATCGTCGAGATAGCCTTTTCGCTCCAACGCCGCGACGATCTCGCCAACCTTTTCATCGATCATCGTCACGTTCGCCAGGTAGTACGCCCGCTGTCGATGTCGCTGCTGATGCGTGGGATTCAAAGTCCATGATCACAGAATCGTGATCGATATCTTGGTTGTGCTGGCGCAGTTCCTTCAGTGCCGGTGGTTGAGCATCCAATTCTTCTTGAGTCACCGGAAGGAGCGGCAACTGTTTCTTCAGGTACGGCTCGGCATATCGGGGAACCGGATCGTAGGGCGGATGCGGCCCCGGGAAACCAATCTGCAGGAACAGCGGCTTGAGTTTTGGCTTCGACTCAATCCACCACGTCGCCATGTCGCCGACGAATGTGTCGGGATGCGTCTCTTCGGGAAGCTCCCAATCGAACGCGCCGAGCGCCGACGCATAATCATCACGCCGGCGGTATTGCTCGCGTTGTTGCTTAACCAGCCCGCGAAAACGCAGCGCCTTGTCCCACTCATCAAAGAAATATCGGCCCTCCAAATATCGGTCTTTGTTCTCGACCACAAACCGCTCGTGAAAGCCGAGTTCGGTTTGAAAGGGCCACGTGTGCATCTTGCCGATATTGGCGCAGTAGTAGCCGGATTCGTTCAACAGCTCGATCCAACTTCGCCGCCAAGTATCGGCGTTCTTCAGGATGCCGGTGGTGTGGGGATAGTAACCCTTGAACAAACTGGCCCGCGCCGCCGCACAAGATGCAGCCGTAACATGACACTGATTGAACGAGACACCTTCGCGGACCAAGCGGTCCAGATTAGGCGTGTCCACGTGCGGATAACCCAGCGCCGCGATCGTGTCGAACCGCTGCTGGTCAGTGATGATAAAGATGATATTGGGTCGATCGTCGCCGTCGACTCGCTTCTGAACGAACATGTAGCACTCGGTGGATAGTCTCGTCGTGAGTTGGCGAAGGGAAAGCGTATCGCATTAGCCTGCGGCCGTTAACTCCATTGCCCAGCCCTCGCGGCAATCAGCAGTTGGAAACGAGATTGCGACGACTCGGCTCATCTCGCACCACGCGCCTCGACCGCTCCGCTATAGATCTCGTGCCCGACGAGTACAATCATCCCGAACATCAACGGGACAATGTAGTACAGCATTCGGAAGATCAGTACGGACGCCAAGACCGAGTCGCCAACCGACTCCTTCAGCAGCAACAATAGAATCGCCTCCAGCACGCCGAGGCCACCAGGAACCTGCGATATCAAAGAGACCGCAATCCCGACAAGGTAGGCGGCCAATACAGTCGCAAACGGCACGATCGCTCCATCGGGCAACACCAAGTACAACGCCGTGGCGGAGATCAGCAAGTCGACGGCGGCCACGGAGGCCTGGACGAACATCAGCCCCGGCTCCGGCGGTCGCAGGTGCAGCTCGCCAATCGGCCACGGCTTTCGCCAAGTGAAGCAGACGATCAAGTAGCCGATTGCCAACGACAATAAGATCGCCCCCAACGTGCGCGTCCCAAACGGCAAATCGATATTGCTCGGCAAATCAACCGGCACCCATACCAAGACAACGCCACCGAGAAACCACAAGCCGCTCCAAAACGTTAAACCGAGGATCGAAACCATCACAACAATCTGGCTGGACGTTAGCCCCCAGCGTGAATAGAACCGAAATCGAATCGGAGTGGCAGCCAGAAATGTCCCCAAGTTGTTGCCAAGCGAGTAACCCAAAAACGACACCAAGGCGACTTTGCGAAGCGGGAGCGATCGGACCAGGTACCGCAATGCCAACAGATCGTAACTGATTAACAACCCATAATTCAAAGCGATCAGAAACGCAGCGAATCCAAGGTACAGCGGCGAAACACCGGTCAAACCGGCCATGAACTTGTCCCACGTGATCGACCCGCTGCGAACCTCGTCGACCAGCAACTCAATCGCCAAGCCGAACAGGACCGCCGCAAGAGCGGGGCCGGCGATCTTACGGAGTTTTCGTTTGGGCAACGTGATCGGCGTGGAATTGGGGAAATGAAGGGGGACCCAATATTGTCGGCCACCAGGGGAGACTGGCAAGCCCGACCCCGGTAGCCAGCCAACCTACTTAACAGGCAAACTACTGTGTACTAAATAGGCAAGTGTTCTGTGCAGTCGCCTTTAATTTCACGAAACACGAACGGAATACAATGAAAACGGTTCGACATGAGCTTGTGGTGCTTGGCGGTGGACCCGCCGGGTACGTGGCAGCGATCCGAGCCGCCCAGCTGGGAATCGACGTCGCCTGTATCGACGAGAACCAGCGATTCGGCGGGACTTGCCTACGGGTCGGCTGCATCCCCAGCAAAGCCCTGTTGGAATCAAGCCATCTGTTCGAGGAGGCAAACCACCAGCTGGGCAAGCACGGCGTCAATGTCGGCAGTGTCGAACTCGACCTGGACGTGCTGATGGCTCGCAAAGACAAGATCGTCGACACGCTGACCGGCGGCATCGACATGCTATTCAAAAAGCGTGGCGTGACCCCCTACCGAGGCCGCGGTCGATTCCGCGACGTCAATAGCATTCAAGTTGACGGTCAGGAGCCGACGCTCGTGCAGGCCGATCAGATCCTGATTTGCGCTGGCAGTCGCCCCGCCCGACTGGGCAGTGTCGAAGAGGATGACGATCGAATCGGCAACAGCACAACCGCCCTTTCCTTCCCCGATGTTCCCGCTCGATTGGTGGTGATCGGAGGCGGCTACATCGGCCTGGAGCTGGGCAGCGTTTGGAATCGCCTGGGCAGCGAAGTGATCGTCTTGGAAGCGCTCGATCGCATCTTGCCCGGAATCGATAACGAACTTGCGTCACTCGCACATCGCACTTTCAAGAAACAGGGCATCGAGTTCCGCACCAGCACGTTTGTCGAATCGGCCCGCCGCCAAGGTGACAAGTGCGTCGTGGCGATCAAAGATGGCGACGCGATTACCTGCGATCGTGTGTTGTTGGCGACAGGTCGCACACCGGCGACCGACAACTTGGGACTCGAATCGATCGGCCTGGAAACCGATCGCCGCGGCTTCCTCTCCGTCAATCAAGAATTTGAAACCGCGGTCGAAGGGGTCTACGCGATCGGCGACTGCATCGGCGGCGCCATGCTCGCGCACAAGGCGATGGAAGAAGGCATCGTATGTGTCGAGCGGATGACGGGCATGCAAAGCCTGATCAACTACGACGTGATCCCGGCGATCGTCTACACGCACCCCGAGATCGCGACCGTGGGTAAGACCGAAGAGCAATTGAAGGAGGCCGGCATCGAATACAAAAAAGGCGTCTGCCCCTTCGGAGCGAATGGTCGAGCACGCACGCTAGGTGATCCTGAAGGACGCGTGAAGATTCTGGCCGACGCGACGACCGATCGCGTCCTCGGAGTCCACATCATTGGTGCCCGCGCGGGCGATTTGATCGCCGAGGCAGCCACCGCGATGGAATTCGGTGCCAGCAGCGAGGACATTGCCCGCACCTGCCACGCGCATCCCACATTGTCCGAAGCAGTCCATGAGGCGGCACTTGACGTTGACAATCGTGCCATCCACACGGCATAGCATGAAGATCGATGTAGCCCAAATGTCGTTGGCGACACTACAATCGTTGACGCCTTGATTTTACTTTTGACGGGACTCTCAAGTGACATCGCCCGACTCGAGCCGATCTCATTCTCAAGGGATTCCCGAATCTCAGCCGAGTCGGCGCAGGCCCACCGGCGTGACGGTGTTTGCGATTCTCAGCATTTTGCTCGGCGTCATGGGACAGTTGTCAGCCCTCAGTTCGCTGCTGATGTTTCTCTTTAGCGACTCGATCAACCTGGGGATCAATCCTGCACACGATCTGGTAAACGCGAGCTTCGCCTACCGTGTCTTTTACCTGGCGACGCTGGGCCTTGGGATCATCTTCGCCACCATCTTGCTGATTGCAGGGATTGGCCTGTTGAAGATGTCGACGCTAGCCCGCAAGTTAGCGATCGTCTACGCGGTGTATGCGATCCTCATCAACGTTGCTGCCAATGTCGTCAACACTTTCGCGCTGTATGCACCGAGGTGGGCGCAGATGGGTCAGCAATCCGAAGAGGAGCAAATCGTCACCATTGTCATCATGTGCGTGGCCGTCGCCTCGGCGATATTCGCCCTGATTTTCCCGATCGCGATTCTGATCTACTTCCTGCGCCGGTCGGTGAAGCAATCGTTTCTCGATTGGGAAGAGGTGGCAACCGCCACTGTGGGTTCGTAGTGACTCGATTCATCGGGTCTTTGCGGCGGGTGGCTGGTGGTCGAGCGTCAGCGAGCCCCCAGCAATGAGCCAATGGATTCCGGGGCTCGCTGACGCTCGACCGCCGGCCACCCCGTGCATCAATGCTGTCACTACGATCACGATCGTTTGGTTGCGACCATGACTTCCCTTTTCCCGCCTTCAGGCCCGCGCACTCTTTCGACGTCAAACCCGACCGATGCAAAGTCGTCGCGAACCTGTCTGCTGACGCAATAAGTCACCAGACACCCGTCGTGACTCAACAGCGAATGCATACGTGCCAGAAAATCTGTCTGCCAAAGCTCGCCGTTTACATTGGGCGCAAAGGGATCAAAATAGATGGCGTCGTAGGTACGGATCGCGTCAACCGCCCAGAGACGAGCGTTTTGATGACAAACCGTCACGCGCTGGTCCGGGCCCGGTTGCCAGTGATGGGTGCCGAAAGGAACATGTTCGCCTAGCGACTCACGCCAGTACAAAAACCGCGTCGCGATCGACGGATCGTTTAGCTGTGCGTCAAGCTCCAGCCTGCTCAACGCGTCCGTACCAAGCCAATCGTTTTCGATAGCGGTGTAATCGAGCGGAGTACCGCCAGAAAACGCCGCATCCAGAGTCAACAGCAAGCCCATGCCGGTGCCTAAGCCGATCTCCAGCACCGATGTTGCCGTGCCGCTAAGCAACCGATCGGCGACTCCGCTGTTGCCGAGATAGACGTGCCGTGTTTCCGTGATCGCACCCGACGCGCTGTGATAAGCAACGTCCGTTGCAGCGTTCACCAGCGTCCTACTCTGGTCATCGGTAATCTGCACGGCGAGCTCGTGGCCTGGGATCGGCATGGTCGTTCGAGGGGGTCGCATCACGCGAAAGCCAGCAGATTTGCGTTCCGGGGGTCAGTCAAGGTAAAGTTGTGGTGAAGGAAATCAACGAATTGCCTCGCCAATCAGCTTTCGTAGCAGCGGGACTCGGTGCCGAGGAAGACTTATCCTATAACGTTGTAGTCCCGCGTCGCGTTCCCTGCCGTTTGTCGGGCGAGTTAGCTTGCCAGGCATTTCATTTGTAGCGTACTCGTGGATGGACTACCACATCGGCGTTGGCCAAGTGCATCGCCATTCTCCATTGGACAAGCCATTTGTTTAGTCGCGACAATCCTGGAAACACTGCAGCGGCGTCTGTCCAGCGGCAAGACGAGCCACCGGCTGGCAATCCCCCCAACGATTCACCACCTGCCTCGACGTCCAAAACCGCTGTGTCGGCAAGTCGCCTGCTCGACGGAATCGAAGCCGTACGACGTGAATTGCAGCGCGTCATTCGGGGCAAGGCGGACGTCATCGACGCGGTTCTGACCGCGATGCTGGCCGAGGGCTCGATCTTGCTCGAGGACGTTCCGGGTGTCGGCAAAACGACACTAGCAAAGTCGATCGCGGCACTGATCGATTTAGAATTTCAACGCATCCAATGCACACCCGACCTGCTGCCCGCGGACATTCTTGGCAGTTCGATCTTTCAACCTGCGACGGGCGCGTTCGAGTTTCGTGCCGGCCCGATTTTCTGTGACTTGTTGATCGCTGACGAGGTCAACCGTGCGTCGCCGCGAACACAAAGTGCGCTGCTGGAGGCGATGGCCGAAGCACAGGTGACCATTGACGGTCGCCGATACGATCTGAAACAACCGTTCATTGTCATCGCGACTCAAAACCCGAGTGGTTTCGAGGGCACCTTTCCGCTGCCCGAATCACAGCTGGACCGATTCCTGCTTCGCTTGTCGATGAATTATCCGGATGCCGAAAGTGAAGTCGAACTGTTGTTGGATCAACCCACGGACGATCCGAATTTTTCGCTTCAGCCGGTGATGCATCGTGACGAATTGGTTCAGCTTCAGACGTTGGTGCGGCAGGTCAAGGTTGATCGGAAAATTGCCCAATATGTCGTCGAATTGGTCGGTGCGACCCGGCGTGATTCTCGGCTGCGAGTCGGATGTAGTCCGCGGGGATCAAAGATGCTGGTGCGAGCGGCGCAGGCTCGGGCGGTGCTCCATGGCCGCGACTTTGTCGTCCCAGATGACATTCAAGCGTTGGCCGTGGGCGTCGTTGCCCACCGTGTGGCAGCACGCAGCATGTCGACAGCGTCGGAGGAAACCGGTCACATCATTCGCGAATTGGTGAGTCAAACGGAGGTGCCTGTGTGAGCGACATGGTGCCGAAACACGCAGCCGCCAAAGATGCGACTGCGAAACCGACGGAAACACAGAAGCCACGCTCCAAGATCGGTCGCGGCGGCCGACTGGTTGCACGTATCGTCTTCAGCCCTCTGCGTTTGCTGGCGTCGATTCGTCGATCCATGACAGCCGCTTCGGTAACCTTGCTGCTCATTGGCATCATCACCATCAACATCATCTGGGGCTATCCCTGGAGCGGGCTTTTTTCGGCCTGCATGTCGATGTTGTTCGTTGGTTGGACGATCAATCGCATCATGCGGCCAAACTTAGAGTTTGCTTTTTCGTTGCCAAATTCGTCGACTGCCGGCCAACCGTTTTCGGTCGTGACCCACGTCAAGAACCGCGGTCGATTGCCGGCGATGGATTTGAGTGTCGCCTTTCGCGATACATTCACTGGCCACAGAGCAAAATCACGCTGGCGAAACAGCCACCGAGCGTCGCGTAGCGTGCCCTGCCGTACATTGACGCCGCCTCAGTCACGCTCGCTGATTCGCCCCGCCGAGCGAACCGATCTGCACGCCTCGCTCTCGTTCGAACGGCGTGGGGTACACGCCTTGCCGGACCTCGTCGTCACCAGCATGTTCCCGTTCCATTTGTTCCGCTCGACGCGACTCTACCCCAGCGAGACGTACATAGCGGTCACGCCACGCCTGCTCAGCGGCGATGACGACACATTGGCTCGTGCGCTGCTAAATTCACTTGGTGGCTGGTCTCGTAAACTGCTGTCGGGAGATGCTCTCGATTACACCGGCAGCCGCGAATACGAAGTCGGAATGCCAGTTCGCCGCTGGGATTTTCCCTCCTGGGCGCGACTGGGCCGGCCAATCGTACGGGAGTTCCAGTCGCCTTCGATCCAGATGGTCACATTGATCGTGGACACATCGGTCGACGCAGACAGCCTGAAGCAAGATCGCGAAGACCAACCATTGCTCGAACGAGTGCTCTCTCTCGCCGCGACCGCGGTCATCGACCTGACCAGAAAAACGGTTCGCGTCCGAATGTACGTGACCAGCGAGTCCCCTACTTCATTCGATCCAGTCGAATCGCCGCAATCGATTCCCGACAGCGAATCGCTATTGATCCGACTTGCGGCGGCCGAATCAGTTTCAATCGATAAGGCAGACTCCCGCGTTCAGCAGATCATCGATCAAGTTGGACGATTGCCGGTCCTGGTGTTGACTACCCGAACAGGTTTTCAGGATCAGCACAACCTGCCGCCGAGCGTCACGACCATTCGAGTTGACCAGCCCAATCCGAGTTGGCCGCAGGCTCCCTCATCCGCGACAAAGAAACGTTGGCGAAGACAGACGCATCGCCCCGCAGCGGTGCCTGCGGTCGAAGTCGGACAAGGAAGCTAAATGTCTGGCAATGCAAAACGATTGATCGCGTTTCTGTTCTTTTCCGAGATGTTGTTTCTGGCATCGACGTTTCGGACCTGGCTGGCCGTTTGCATCGTCGCATGCCTCGCGGGCGCAGTGATTTGGATGCGAAACTTGCGTGACCGAGGTGCACTGACCGAATCTGCATCGCGACTTGCGCGCTGGTTTCGCTGGTCGCTGGTGGCGATCACTTTGGGCTCAATCTTGGCAGTCACGGCAGCTTGGCGTTGGGCAAGCCAGCTTGGTGAGAGCATCAACCCGATCTATGTCGGTGTCGATGTCTTGGCTCATGCCGCGTTCTTTTCGTTGCTGGTCGTTTGGTCGCTGAGACCCCATCATGGCCACGTATCGATGTTGCCGTTGGGGTTGTCAGTCGTCCTGCTTTGTGTCGCGGCCGGTGGTGCCAGCCAGTCGCGGGCCGCCCAAACCACCGTGGCTCTGGCGGCATGTCTCGGTTTCACCCTGGCTTCACAAATCATCCTCGGCGCCCAACGCGATGTCGGGGGCGGGATCTTTGTGCATGATCGGTCCCAGGGAGGCAAGTCAACTTGGTTGGGACCGCTGTTTTCAATGCTGACGTTGTCGGTCCTGATGATGGCAACCAGCGCGATCGCCAACGCAACCAATCACGTTTTGCCGAGCATTCAAGACCGCTTACAGAAACAGCTGCAAGCATCGATGGACTCGGTGACCGACGATTCGTATATCGGCGGAACACGCTATGTCCGCGGCAGTAAACTCGGCTTGATTCGGCGACATATGCTGGCAGACCCCCAGGAGATCGCGCTCCGCATTCACGCCGAGGTCGCGCCCGGTTATCTACGCGGACATGCATTCGATCTGTACAGAAGTCGGAATTGGTCTTCAGCCGGCCGCGCCAACTACCCACAGGTTGCTTCGGTCCGAGATCGCACGGTTGCCCCGGCATCCAGTGGAACGGCTGCGTTGTCGCGGCCATTGAACCGACCGTTGGAGAGATTCCCTCTGACCAAGCAAACCGGTGAGAAAACGATCAACCTGGAAATCCATAACGAACCGCTCAAAGGACAGCTTGTGTTCTTGCCGCTGACGACTCGTTGGATCGAAGCAAGCAGCAGCGAGCTGGTCGTCACGAATCATGGCATCGTTCGCCTGGGTGTCGACGTGACCAAACCCTACGTCGCCGGCGTTGGACAGCTTGCCCTGCAAGAGGAACTCGATCCTCGGCGCCGGCAGGTGTTGCTGGAGGTGCCTGCATCGATATCACGCGAAACCAATCGCGTTGCCAACCAAGTTTGCGCGGCTGCCGACATCCGCGTCCAAAGCGGCGGCGGTTAGCGAGTTCTTCCAAAGGGAGTTCACTTATAGCCTCACATCGACCAAGCCACCTCGCGGTGTCGATCCGCTCAGCCACTTCCTGGCAACCAAGCACCCCGCACACTGCGAGTACTTTGCCTCGGCCACCGCGATGATCTTGCGCAGGCGCTGGTGTTCCCACTCGCTATGTCACCGGGTACGTCTCGGATGAGTTCAGCGACGATGAACAGATGTGGGTCGCTCGCAACGGTGACGCGCATGCCTGGGCCGAGGCCTATGACGACGTGACTGGCCAGTGGTTTCCGGTCGAGTCGACGCCGGGGCGCACCTACCGAACGGTCGATCCCAACACCAGCATTGCACAGGCGGAGAGTTTCTTTGACGTTTTCGGGCGCGATGATGATGACGATCGTGTCTCGATGCTCAGCCGAGCTATCGGTTGGGTGATGTCGACACGAGCGACCGATCCGCTGCTGGTCGTCTTTCGACTCGGACAGCTGCCGCTTTTCTGCGTGCTTGTTTACCTGCTCTGGTCGAGATACCTGAAGCCGAGTCGCAATGATGTGGATCCGACCGACCGGCAGAGCCACAAGATGTTGCGGAGTGTGGATCGGCGGCTGCGCAAACATTCCTTGGTGCGACTGCCCAGTGAAACCCCCTACCAATTTGCCGACCGCATCGAGGCACGCCGATGCGACGGAGAGGCGCCCGTCAGCGTCGAGGCGGACCAACTGCTCTCCGGCATTTCACGCTGGTACCGCGACTACGCCGACGCTCGCTACCAGGGCAAAGTGCCGAACCCGCTTGACTCGTAGCGACTCGATCCATCGAGTATCCGCCGGACAACCGCATGAATGCGGTCACCACGAACAAGCTCGAATCGAGGAGTCGTCCCCGTTCGGTACACCGTCGGGTATGATGCGCCAGTGAATGGTGGACAATCGAACGAACCCGTTCCATGAACACCAACTCCTGCTGATGGGACTTCCATGAACGCCGACCTGAGCGAACACAACGACCAAGCGAACGAATTGCCGACAGATTTGGGCTCGGCGTGGTTCAAGCCGCTGCGTGTTTGGCCGGTACTACTCCTGCTAGTCGGAATGGTCGCCACGCGGATGCTGCCAAGGATGGTTGAGGATGGGCCGCCGACGATCTGGATGGCGGCCGCTTTTGGTCCGTTGTTATGTGGGATTCTCGTTGTGGTCTGGTGGCTGGTCGCTAGTCGAGCAACATGGCGAGAGCGTTTGCTGGGCTCCGTCGGAATTGCGTTTGCCATGGTCGCGACGTTGGTTTTGGTCGATCCCTCGATGCGGGGCCCTGGCCTCATGATCATCACTGTTCCGATGGGAACGGCCGCATTTGCATTGGGCGCGGTCCTTTGTTCCCGGATGCTGATTTTCCGCCGGACAACAATCGCGGTGCTGTTGGCGATTTGTGGGTTCGGTTTCTCGACCTTACTCCGCAGTGATGGTATGTGGGGTGATTTCTCGCTCGGGCTCCACTGGCGATGGCTACCTTCGCCCGAAGAGCGAATGCTCGCGGCTAAGCAGAACCAACGATCGGTGACGCTTGGTGACGTGGCCCTGGACAACGTCGATCAGGCATTGGCAAGTCCCCAGTGGCCTGCGTTTCGCGGAGCCGATCGCACCAGCCGACAAACCGGCACGCAAGTCGCCTTCGACTGGGACGCGAACGCTCCCGAAGAGTTGTGGAGGATCGCGGTCGGACCGGGATGGTCTTCGTTCGCCGCTGCCGGCGACTTGTTGTTCACGCAAGAGCAACGAGGAAAGATGGAAACGGTCGTCTGTTACGACGCGAATACTGGACTTGAAGTCTGGACGCACGAAGTCGCATCGCGTTTCGATGATCCCTTGGGCGGGCCCGGTCCCCGAGGAACACCGACACTTGCCAGTGGCGGCCTGTTCGTATCGGGCGCCGAAGGATACGTAATGAGACTCGACCCCAAGACCGGTGAAGTCGTCTGGCAACAAGACTTGCGTAAACTCGCTGATCGCCAGCCACCGATGTGGGGATTCTCATCGTCGCCATTAGTCGTCGATTCCAACGTGATCGTCTACGCTGGCGGCAAGGGCGACAAAGGAACGTTCGCTCTCGATTTCGAGTCCGGCGATTTGACTTGGTCCGCGGCTGCGGGCGATCACTCCTACAGCTCGCCGCATTTGTGTCAACTTGCCGGCAACGACTATGTGCTGATGTTGACAAACAAAGGACTCGATATCCTGGACCCGGTGACCGGGGAAGCACGGCTCAACTACGACTGGAAACACGAAGGCTACCGATCCCTTCAGCCTCAGGTAATTGATGGCGACTCGGTTTTGCTTCCCACCGGTATGGGAATAGGAACGCGGCGAATTCGCATCACCTCGAGTGGCGACGAGTTGATCGCCGACGAGTTGTGGACGTCACGGGATCTGAAACCTGATTTCAATGACTTTGTCATCTATCAAGGACATGCATACGGATTTGATGATGCGATCTTCGCTTGTGTCGACCTTGAATCGGGTCAACGAAAGTGGAAGCGGGGCCGTTACGGCAAGGGCCAAGTCCTGCTGCTGGAGGATTCCGCTGCCTTACTGATCGTCAGTGAGAAGGGCGAGCTCGTGTTGTTGAAGGCGGACCCGACCAAACATATCGAGCTGGCGAAACTCAAGGTGCTTGAAGGCAAGACATGGAACCACCCGGTCGTTGTCGGTGATCGGCTCTACATTCGCAACGCCCAACAAGCCGCCTGCTATCGCCTGCCCTTGGCGTCAAGCGAATCAGCCAAGGAGACAAAGTTTTCGGCAACCGCGGAATAACTCGCACGCGACTCCGTTTGTGCTCCAGATCGGCGTGCTGCTTTGGCCTCCGATTTGCACGATTGGAGACTTTTCGTCACAGACACTCCAACGACAGGTTCGCAACGCTATGGCCATTGATCCCGTTTGCCACATGGAGGTCGATGAATTGACCGCCTTGAGTGCCGAAAAAGCGGGCGAGACATTCTATTTTTGCTGCGAGCGGTGTCGCACGAAGTTCCTTGCGACTGACAATGCGGCAGCTTCACAGGCCAGCTGTTGTCACGCGGAACCAATGACGGTGGCGTTGCAGCCTGTGATTTCTACACGCAGGGGCGCGTCGTCGAAGTACATCTGCCCGATGTGCGCGGGCGTCGAAAGCGATTCACCGGCCAGTTGCCCCAAGTGCGGTATGGCACTCGAGCCTGCCGCACCCGCGCCGCTCAGTCGCAAGACGATCTACACCTGCCCAATGCACCCCGAGATCGAGCAGGACCAACCGGGATCATGTCCAAAATGCGGGATGGATTTGGAACCGAAGTTGGTCGCGGCTGAAGACAGTGCGGAAGCCAGCGTCGAGCTTGATGAGATGACTCGGCGGTTTTGGGTTTCCCTCGTGCTCGGCGTGCCGGTATTCCTGCTGGCGATGCTGCCGATGATCGGCGTTCCGCTGGAGCAGTGGATGCCTGCCGAACGTATCGAAGTGGGTGCAGTTCGCGCTCTGCACTCCCGTTGTCTTGTGGGCAGGCTGGCCATTCTTCCAACGTGGCTGGCGTAGTGTCGTCACGTGGAATCTGAACATGTTCACCTTGATCGCGCTCGGTGTCGGCGCTGCTTACTTCTACAGTGGCTTTGCGTTGTTGCTTCCCGACTTGATTCCGGCAGCATTCCGCGAAGGGGGAACGGTGCAGGTTTATTTTGAGGCGGCCGCGATGATCACGGTACTGGTTCTTTTGGGACAAGTGTTGGAATTAGGAGCCCGGCAGCGAACAGGTGCTGCGATTCGCGAGCTACTCTCACTGACACCGCCAACGGCAACGCTTGTTCGTGATGGCCAAGAATCCGAAGTCCCCCTGGAACAAGTTAGCCAAGGTGATACTCTTCGCGTGCGCCCCGGTGAGAAGATCCCGGTCGATGGGAGGATCGTCGAAGGCGCCAGCTCGGTGGATGAATCGATGATCACCGGCGAGCCGATTCCGGTGGCAAAGGCTGCGGAGGATGGCGTGATCGGCGGGACCGTAAATCAGACGGGCGCGTTTCTCATGCAGGCCGAAAGGGTCGGCGAAGAGACCGTACTGTCACAGATCATCAACATGGTCGCTGATGCCCAGCGCAGCCGCGCCCCGATCCAACGTGTCGCCGACATGGTCGCAGGCTACTTCGTGCCCATCGTCGTCATGGCCGCCGTGCTGACATTCGTCGTCTGGGCTCTCTTCTCGCCGCTTCAACCGGCGCTTGCCTACGCCTTGGTCAACGCGATCGCCGTCTTGATTGTTGCCTGTCCATGCGCACTGGGACTGGCAACACCGATGTCGATCATGGTCGGCGTGGGACGAGGAGCGAAGGAGGGTGTGCTGATCAAGGACGCTGAAGTCTTGGAAACGCTCGAACAAATCGATACGGTCGTCGTCGATAAGACGGGCACCTTGACCATGGGAAAGCCCAGTTTGACGGCTTGCATTGCGACGCAGAATATTTCCGAAGCCGAATTGCTGAATCTCGCCGCCGCCGTCGAACGTGCAAGCGAGCATCCATTGGGTCGCGCGATTGTGCAAGCCGCCCAGACGAAAGGCAACCACATTGCGTCGGTCGAGAGCTTCGATTCAATTACCGGCGGAGGCGTGCAAGGCACTGTCGAGGGTCGATCCGTTCTGATCGGGAAACGATCACTGTTGGACGAGCACGGCATCCGCGGCCTTGATGCACTCGACGACCGTGCCGCGAAACTGCAAGAGCAAGGTGATACGGTCATGTTCGTGGCCATCGACGGTGAGTTCGCGGGCCTGCTGGCCGTTTCTGATCCAATCAAGGAATCGACGCCGGAGGCGGTTCGCGCACTGCACCAGCTCGGTCTGCGAGTCATCATGCTCACCGGTGACAACGAAAAGACGGCTCAGTCGGTTGCCGACAAACTGGGCATCGACGAATTCAAAGCGGGCGTGCGGCCACAGGATAAACACGATTACGTCAAGCAACTTCAAACCGATGGTAGGCGTGTGGCAATGGCGGGCGACGGCATCAACGACGCTCCCGCTTTGGCACAAGCCGACGTGGGAATCGCGATGGGCACCGGCACCGATGTGGCCATCGAAGCGGCCGGCGTCACACTCGTCAAAGGCGACCTGCGAGGCATTGTGAAGGCGGTGCGGTTGAGTCGACACGTGATGAAGAACATCCGGCAGAATCTCTTTTTCGCTTTCATCTACAACATGCTCGGCGTGCCAATCGCCGCCGGCGCACTCTTTCCGGTTTTCAACCTGCTGTTGAATCCCATGATCGCAGCCGCTGCGATGAGCTTCAGCTCTGTGTCAGTCATCACAAACGCATTGCGACTGCGACGGACTCCGTTGGTTTAGTTGTAACGATCGTGCGGAAGGGTGACCGACTGGATCATCCGATCTCGACCGCAAAAAAGGTGACGAGCACGCGTAAAACGGTTGATAAGCAATCGTTTTATTCTCGCTGAGTCGGCTCGACCGTTAGGAGTGTTGTAGGTTCCTAGTGTGATCAGGATTGGAAATTCCGCCTCAAACGGAGCAAACCTGAGCCGATCGTTCACTAGCCGAAACCTCGTCGCAATTGAAGACAATTCGATGACCAGCACGAACACCAAACGCCGCAAAGCTCTCGTTGACCCCGAAGTCCAAGGCGGCATCCTTCGCAAGATCGCGATCCATTGGGTCCTGTTCTTCATTTGCAATGCGATCGCTCTGATGATCTGGATTCGGTTGTTCGAGCAACCCGATGCCGATTGGGGGCAGACGTTCGGGGACACTTTTCGGCGTTTCCTACCCTTCTTCATCATCACGATGGCACTGATTCCGGCCTTCGTGTGGGATACGCTGAAGCTGACCAACCGGTTTGCGGGGCCGATTTCACGACTGCGGGGTGCGTTGGCCGACGCCAGTGCCGGCCGTGCGACCGCACGACTGCAATTCCGCACAAACGACTACTGGAAAGAAATCGCACAGAATTTCAACTGCGTGATGGAACGCTGCTCGGTACCGATCGACGCGTCATCCGAGACCGGCGAGCTGAACAGTAGACGCCGGTGTTGACGGCGAAGACGTCTAGAGCTCACTCACCAACCACCACACGTTCGTTCTTGAAGTTCCCAAGCTTCCCGATAGAGAAGAATTAGGATGCGAGTCATTTCCAACCAACGAAAACAACATCGTGGCAAACGACACGGAGTCGCCGCGGTAGAGTTCGCAGTCTGTTTACCAGTCCTCATCTTGCTGGTCTTCGGTGCCATCGAGGCGTCGAGTTTTATCTTTCTCAAGCAGTCCTTGAACGTGGCCGCCTACGAAGGAATTCGCGAATCGATTCGCATCGGCTCAAATAACGCCAACGGAGTGAACCGCGCGGAAAACATCCTGAACGCACGAAACGTACGGGATTTTGACATCGCATTTCCAGGCGGTGAATCCGCGACTGCGGAACGAGGGGATGAAGTTGTAATCGAGGTGAGCGCACCGACCGCAACCAACAGTCCATTGGCAGGTCAGTTTGTGACGAACCGAGTCTTGACCGCCCGAGTTGTCATGGTGAAAGAATGATCAAGCCACACAGTTACAAACACGCGACTAGCGATTGCCGCTTGTTCGATTACCGCCAGCGCAACCGAAACGGTGCGATGCTGGTGCTGATCGCGATCATGATGATTGGTTTCATGGTCGCGGTTGCCTTCTCAATCGACATCGCTCAAATGCATCTCTCCAGAACGGAACTCCGGACCGCGACGGATGCGGCATCGAAAGCTGCCGCGGCAACGCTCGCACAATCCCAAGACACCGACTTGGCGATCACGCGTGGCCAACAGATCGCCGCGGCCAATACCGTCAACGGTGATCCGCTGCTGTTGGATCGAAGCGACTTCACCTTTGGACGCAGCGTCGAACTCGGCTCTGGAAAATTCGAGTTTTCCGGGGGCGTGATACCACGAAACAGTGTTCATGTGCGACGGTCGGCGAACGGTCAATTCACGATCCGGTCCGGTCCCGCTGTTCTTTGGCAATATTTTTGGCGTCGAGTACTTTGAGCCGATCACCGACGCGACGGCAACGTACATCGAACGAGATATCGTTTTGGTTGTCGACCGCAGCGGCTCGATGGCTGGACAGAAATTCGCCGATCTGGTCAATGCGATCGGCACCTTCACTGCGACGCTGGACCAGACTCCAGTCGACGAACAAGTCGGGTTGGCTTCGTACAGCGAATTTGCGACCTCCGACGTTAAGTTGACCGGCAATCTGCAGCTGATCACCGACGCCATGGCAGCATTGCCGGTCGGCGGTTTTACGAGCATCTCACGAGGCATGGAGGCGGGCAAAACCGTGATGGATGAGAGTCGCGGCCAGGAATTTGTCGAACGCACCATTGATCGTGATGACGGACGGACGCCACAACCGCGGACCAGAGCCACGCGGTGTTGCCAAGAATTTGGCGAAGGAGGGCGTGACGATTCACACGATCACTTTTGGATCGGACGCCGACGAAGCGAGGATGGTAGAAGTCGCTGAGATCGGTGGCGGACGTCACTTCCACGCCGACAACGGTTTAGAGCTTGAGCAAGTTTACCGTGAGATCGCGTTGACACTCAGCACCATGATGACTCAATAGTCGCAGGCAACGGAAATCCAGCAATGAAACGCTTAAGAAAATCGAGACAACGCTCGGCTGCGACGATCGTCGAGTTTGCGATCGTTGCTCCACTGCTGTTCCTGTTCTTCTTTGCCGCGATGGAGTTTTGTCGCGTCGCGATGATCCGGCACACCGCCGACAACGCGGTGTACGAGGGTTGCCGAGTCGGCATCATCCCCGGTGCGACGGTAGGCGAGGTGAATGCTCAGGCCAATCGCATTCTCAGTTCGCTAGGCGTCACCAATGTGAGCATCGATGTGATACCAGCGGCGATTGATCGGGAGACGGACGAAGTGACTGTGCGAATCGTGGTGCCATTGGATGACAACAGCTTCGTCCCAAACCAGTTCTTTTCGGGGCGTTCGATCAGCCGCGAACTCACGCTACGTCGCGAGGGCATTCGCTAGAGTATTGTTGCTCGGTTGTCCCAACCGAGGTATCACCATCTCGGTTGGGACAACCGAACGACATTCAACTACTCGAACAGAATCTGGTGCATCTGCCGCGCAGCGGACTCGATGGAGTGGTTGGCGTAGACCCGCGAACAACCTTCGCGTCCCAGCTTCTCTCGAAGTTCATTGTCGGCAATCAATCGCTGGATCGCAGCGGACAACTCGTCCACGCAATCGGGTTGGACGACAAGGCCGCCTCCGGTCGCTTCGATCAACTCTCCAAACGCACCGTGACTGGGTTGGACCACAGGAACCCCCGCCGCCAGTGATTCAAGCACGAACAGCCCCTTGGGGTCCTCGTAGTCGGTCGGCACACAGAACAAATCGAGCGTGTGGAGGAATGCGATCTTTTCCTCGAGACTTGGGCTTCCGTGGTAAGTAAACCGATGCGATAACGCCGCATCTGCGATTTTTCGCTGCTGTTCTTGAAGATAAGGCCGATTCGCTTCGCCCAACCAACCGGCCACGTGTAAGCTCACGTCATCGTGGCAGGATTGGCTCGCCAACCGAATAAAGGTATCGACCAAACGGTGAAGACCTTTTTCAGGAGCGATGCGAGCAAGATAGCCCAAGCGAAAATCACTATTTGACTTTGGCTTGCAGTCTGCGGCGATTCCTTGAAACGGCTCGATGTCGATCGAGAGAGGCGTGACCACGATTTTATCATCCGGGATCTCCAGCATCGCCTTCATCTTGTTAGCGTAGAAACGGCTATTCACCACAAACCGATCAACCTGCGAAACCAACTGGCGACAATGCCGAATCGCTTCGGCTCTGGCGTCGCCACGCAAGTAGTCAAGAAAGATGTCATCGCCTTGAAGCAGCACTACCAGCCTCGCTGATGGCATTCGGTTACGAATCGAGGGAAGCGATCCGCCGATCAGCAGATTGCTGAATAGTATCGCGTCGGGCTTCATTTCGTCGGCCAACCAATTGACCATCCGCTGCACCTCGTCCGACTGGCGTCCCTCAGCTCCTTTCAACATCGATACAGCCAACTCGCCAAGCTTTCCGGCATCCGTGGCATGTGTCCGTCGAGTCACCAATCGAAGCAGGGGGGGCCAATCGAGGGTCCGGCGAATCGACTCTGGCACCCAACGCAGCCAAGGCATTTGTTGGAGTAAATAGACATGAATTCCACCGAAGAAAACCTGCTCCTCCGCTATGCTTTCGTCATCAGTGCGAATCGGCGTGTAGACCGGTTGAAGGACGCAGTCGACTCCCTGGTCGCGCATCGCTCGCGCCAGCGAGTTGTCATGCATGCAACTTCCGCAGTACATCCCCGCAGCTCCGGCGGTGAGAAAAACCGCCTTCATTGACTTCCCTCTGGTGTGGACATCCCCATTGAAAATGCTCGTTGTGACAATTCCGGGCCGCTCCTATACTCCGCAGTCACCTTTCGCCTTCAAACCATGCGTTTGATAGCAGTTGCTGAAATTGATGGCAAATGCGTAGTGCCCAACCATTCTAGCCGCGCGATGGCTCACAGCCCTGAGATCACTGACGTTTCGCAAGCACAGACTCCCTTTTTTTGGGGCGTCGATGTGGGGGGAACCGGTATCAAAATCGGGCTGGTTGATGACAAGGGTCAAACACTTGCCTATGAGCAGATCCCCACGCGGGAGAGTGAGGGGCCGCTGGCGGCAGTGCAGCGGATCGCCGATGTCACCCAACGACTCGAGCGAGAACTGGGCATCGCGTGCGAAGTTCACCGCGTCGGGCTGGGTGCCCCAGGGCCGATGGATTTGCCGCGAGGCTACTTAGTCGCACCGCCACAACTCCCCACTTGGTGGGACTTTCCGATCCGTGACGCGGTTTCAGAGGCTCTGCAGCGACCTGTTTCGTTTTTGAACGACGCCAATGCGGCAGCCTATGGCGAGTTTTGGCTCGGCAGTGGTCGCGATGAGGTTTCGATGATTCTACTTACACTAGGTACCGGCGTCGGTGGAGGGATCATCATTGACGGAGAACTCGTTAATGGAGTGAACAGTTTCGGCAGCGAATGCGGCCATATCATCGTCAATTCCTCTCCCACCGCAGAACTATGTGCTTGGGGTGGTGGCCGCGGCCAACTGGAAGCCTATGCATCGGCAAGTGGTGTCGTGCAGCGTACGCTTGGACGATTGACCGAAGGAGCACAAAGCTCGTTGAGCGGATTGTTGGGTGGCCAAGAGAGCGAGCTGACCGCGAAAAAGGTTTACGAAGCAGCGACCGAGGGGGACGAATTGGCGCTGGAAATCGTCGACGAGACGGCTCGCTGGCTCGGCATCGGCGTGACGACGCTGGTTCACACGCTCGACCCCGGATCGATCGTGCTGGGCGGGGCAATGAACTTCGGCGGGACCGACTCACCAATCGGCACTCGTTTCTTGCAAGGAATCTTGGAAGAGTTTCGAGTACGCACCTTCGACAATGTCTTTCAAGGGACGACAATTAAGTTTGCGACGTTGGGTGCCGACGCGGGCTACCTGGGGGTCGCCGGTTTCGCACGCAAAGAGTCCTAGCTGGAGTCGCCAGACTTCGGGCGGTGTTTCCAAACCACTGGATTTCTGGCGAATCCAGCTACGCTGGTGACTTTTGACACTAAGAAAAAGTATGTCTGCCAATATTCGTAACTTCTGCATCATTGCTCACATCGACCACGGCAAGAGTACGCTTGCCGATCGGCTGTTGGAACATACGGGCACCGTAACCGTACGTGAAATGAAAGAACAGCTGCTGGACGATTTGGATCTGGAAC
Source organism: Pirellulaceae bacterium (assembly GCA_963704055.1). Classification (GTDB taxonomy): domain Bacteria; phylum Planctomycetota; class Planctomycetia; order Pirellulales; family Pirellulaceae; genus Rubripirellula. Next base: position 534,927 of record CAVPGW010000003.1, read on the forward strand.
GCGAGCGCGGGATCACGATCAAGGCTGCGCGGTCGCGATGAAATATCAACACAAGGGCAAGACCTACGAGCTGAACCTGATCGATACGCCCGGTCACGTTGACTTTCACTACGAGGTATCACGTTCACTGGCCTGCTGCGAAGGCGCGCTGTTGCTGGTCGACGCGTTTCAAGGTGTCGAAGCGCAAACGGTCGCCAATGCTTACGCAGCGATGGAACATGACTTGCGCATCATCCCGGTGATCAACAAGATCGACCTGACGCACGCTCGGCCCGATGAAGTCGCCGAGGAAATGATGAATTCGCTCGGTACCGATCCTGATGAATGCGTGCGGGTCAGCGCGAAGACCGGTGAGGGCGTCGACGGCCTGCTGGATGCGATTATCGAACATGTTCCGCCACCCACCGGCGATCCTGACGCGACGCTGCAGGCGATGGTTTTTGATTCGAACTATGACGACTATCGTGGGGCGATCACCTACGTGCGCGTCATGCAAGGCACGGTCCGCAAAGGTCAAAAGATCCAATTCATCCGTGCCAAGAGTGTGCATGATGTAATTGAGCTTGGGCAATTTGTCCCCCAACGCGTGGCGAGGAACGAACTGAAGGCCGGACAAGTCGGCTACCTGATTTGCAACATCAAGAGTCTCGGTGATGTGCACATCGGCGACACCATCAGCATTGCCGGCGACAACGCCGCCCAGCCACTGCCCGGGTACGCACGTCCAAAACGAATGGTCTATTGCGGATTGTTTCCAAGTGACGGCCAGGACTTCAGCGAATTGCGCGACGCGCTCGAGCGATTGGCGATCAACGACCCCAGCTTCGAATTCGAGCCCGAAACAAGCGATGCGCTCGGCTTCGGCTTCCGCTGCGGATTTCTCGGACTGCTGCACATGGAGATCGTGCAACAGCGTCTCGAGAATGAAGCCGACATCGACTTGGTGCAAACAGCTCCCAACGTGACTTACGAAGTCATTAATAAACGGGGCGAGACGATCATTATTCACAAACCACAAGATGTGCCCGATCCAGGTGACATCGAGGAGTTTCGGCAACCGATTGTCCGCTGCAGCGTGATCGTGCCGAGCGAGTTCATCGGGGCGGTGATCAAGCTGTGCCAAGAGCGGCGCGGAATCCAGAAATCACAGGAATACTTGGCGGCGAATCGGGCCATGCTGACCTACGATATCCCGCTGGCCGAGGTCGTCTACGATCTGCATGACAAAATCAAGAGTTGCACGCGTGGCTACGGAACGCTTGACTATGAAATGGTGGGCTACGAACCGGCGGACTTGTGTCGCCTGGACATCATGGTCAACGGCAAGCGAGTCGATGCGCTGAGCGTGGTCTGCAATAAAGCGGATGCGGATCGTCGAGGCCGTGCCGTCGCCAAGAAACTGAAGTCCGAAATCGAACGTCACATGTTCGAGGTCGCAGTTCAGGCCGCCATCGGCAGTCGAGTGATCGCGCGTGAAACGGTGCCAGCGATGCGAAAGAACGTGACAGCGAAGTGCTACGGTGGTGACATCACCCGAAAACGCAAGCTCTTGCAGAAGCAGAAAGAGGGTAAGAAACGGATGAAGGCGATCGGCAACGTCGAAATTAGCCAAAAAGCCTTCATGGCAGTGCTCAGCTCGGGCGACGAGGCATAGCTGATCCGTCGGCCGGAATTCGTGGGATGCTGACTCTTGCCCAGACAGTTGAAAGGATGCCGGCGACGCCATTGATCCAGACACTCGATCGCGATAAAGTCACCCAGGTCAGCACTGAGGCGTCGGTGCTGTTAACGTGGGAGACCGGAATCTATCGTTTTCGCTGGCAGAGCGGCAACGATTTTTGGCTGCTCAAAAATCAGCAATCCTCTCCCGACAGGTGGTTCCCCGTCAGACTCCTGGGTCGCAGGCGGCCGATTCAGTGCAAAGTTCGAGAGTCGGCACCGAGAGCAACTCGTTTCATGTGCACATTCAAAAAAATAAGGTGGTTATGGTGAGTCGCTGCAAACGTCTGTGTTTGTTTTCCGTTTTGCTGTGCATGTGCATTGCGGGTCTCTTGTTCGCCCGCCTGCTCGCAAGAGATACCCGCCGCGATCGATCCGGCGGCGATCGAAGCGGGAATTGCAGATGCTGCGTTTGCTGCCAACAACGGTTTCATGTTGATCTGTTGCGCCTTGGTGCTGTTCATGACCGCACCGGGGTTAGCAATGTTCTACGGCGGGTTGGTTCGCCGCAAGAACGTGCTCAGCGTGATGATGCAGTGCGTATTCTTGATGGGACTGATGACGTTGATTTGGGCCGTTTACGGTTACTCGTTGGCTTTCGGCGGATCGGGCGGGTGGATCGGCAACACCGAATACCTGTTCATGAATGGTGTGCAACGGTATTGGGATGAATCGACCAACAGCGCCGTGACGCCGATCTTCGACCCGGCGATTCGGATCACGACGCAAACTCACATGCTGTTCCAAGGCATGTTCTTTATCATCACGCCGGCTTTGATCTGTGGTGCGTTCGCCGAACGGATGAAGTTCAGTGCGATGGTCATCTACTCGGTTCTGTGGGGTACGTTCATTTACTGCCCGCTATGTCACTGGGTTTGGGATGGAGGACCATTGTCCTACGGCCCAAACAGTATCGCCGGTGGTGCATTGGACTTTGCCGGCGGAACGGTGGTTCATATCAGCAGCGGCATCTCGGCACTGGCTGCGGCGATCTTGATTGGGCCCCGCATGGGATTCCTCAAAGAGCCCATCCAGCCTCATAACCTGACTTATACAGCACTCGGTGCCACGATGCTGTGGTTCGGATGGTTCGGGTTCAATGCGGGTAGTGAGCTGCTATCGGATGATTTGACGAGCAGTGCGTTTGCGGTCACTCATTTTTCGGCCGCCGCCGGCGCCGTCGCCTGGGCACTCACCGAATGGTTTGTCTTGAAGAAACCGACCGTTCTTGGCGCCAGCAGTGGTGCGGTTTCCGGTCTGGTTTGCATCACTCCCGCAGCCGGATTCGTACAGCCGATGCCGGCTATCATGATGGGAGCGGCGGCGGGAGTCGTCTGCTACCTCGCGTGTAGCAAATTGAAACACACTCTCAAGTACGACGACGCGTTGGATGCTTTCGGGGTCCACGGCATCGCTGGCATGATGGGTGCCGTTTTGACCGGCGTCTTCGCAACCCGCGCATGCTGGGACGTCACGGGAAAGGGGGAAGCCATCGGGCTAATCGAATCGGGCGGGGACCCAAGCCTGGTGATCGGGCAACTTGCTGCGGTGGGGGTCACGATCGTGTTCGCTGGAATCGGTAGTGTGATTCTGTTGAAAGCGATCGACCTCGCGATTGGACTTCGCGTAACGGCCGAAAGCGAACAGCGCGGACTGGACGTTACCGATCACGGTGAAGAAGGTTACATGTTCGCCTAATTCAAGGTGGCTTCACTCTCGCGTGGCTCAATCAAGTCGCCAATGGGAAACCGCAAACCGATCGCGGCCGTCACGGCTAAAGTGGCGGCCGCGATCCATTGAGTCGTTGCCAATCCCAGCCAACCGGCGACCTGACCCCAAACGAGCGCGCCGATCGACATCGAGACGGCCAGCACCGTGAGGTAGCAGCCCATGCCGCGAGCCCGCAAGTGATTGGGCAATGTCATCTGCGCGGTCGCATTCAGCGTCGTCAAGGTGATCATCCAAGCTGCCCCCATCATGAAAGTGGACGTCAACGCGATCGCGGCGGTGGTTGCCGCGCCGACCACAAGCAGTCCAACCGCGAACACCGCCATCGCCAATGCGACCGTCCAATCACGGCCGATTCGGCGGTGCAATGAATGCAGAATCCTGGCCGCAAACACAGCCCCCATCCCGATGGATGTCACCAGGAGCCCATATCCGCCGGCGTCCCAACCGAGTTGCTGTCGGGCGATCAACGGAAGCAAAGACCACAACGCTGTAGCCGGCAACAGAAACAAAGCCACGCCCAGGAAAACGTTGATCATCGTCGGTTCGCCGCGGATAAATTGAAATCCCTGCAGCAGTGCGTGGCGACAGGAGATGCCTGATGACGACTCGGTTTGCTCGCGTCGCCAACAGAGCAGCACGATCAGGACACAAGCGAACGACAATGCGTTGACGGCAAAGGCGATCCATACACCGGCAAGCGCGATCAGCACGCCGCCGACTGCCGGCCCAATGGCGCGGGCCAGATTGAAGCTGATACTACCGAGCGCCACCGCGCGGGGAAGCTGTGCGATCGGTACGAGTTCGGGAATCGTCGATTGCCACGTCAGCACGTGCAGCACCGTACCCAAACCCATCGCGAAGGTCAGCGCAAGCAAGCTCCAAGAGGTGATCACACCACTGAACGTCAAGGCTGCAAGAACCGACGTGGTCGAAAACAGAATCAGCTGAGTGATGATCAACAGCCGCCGGCGATCAATCCGATCTGCCATCACGCCGGCAGGAATCGCCAGCATCATGGTGGGCGCCGAAAGCGCGATCCGAACGGCCGAGACCATCTCGGGCGACGAATCCAGGTTGGTCATTAACCAACCGGCGCCAACCTCGTGGACCCAGCTACCAAGATTCGAGACCAGCGAAACAAGCCAGAACGCGCGAAACACGGGCACCTGAAGTGGTGCCCAAGCAGAATGACTGTCGACCAAGTCTGCCGCATCAATGGCACTGGCTTGACGATCAACCATCAGTCGCTCGGCGAGTGTCGCCGAACACGCCGTGGTCGGTGGTGACAGAAGGAACCCCGAACACCGAGTGTACGGTGACTTGTGATCTGCTCAGCCGACAGACTATTGATTCGGTTGGTCAGCACTTCCCAACTGGGCGAGAACTTGCAGCACGCCGTTGAGATGCGCCAAACGGGGGCCGAATCGATCGACGAATTCGTTGAGCATGAATTCGCCCTCGATCAAATGCTCTTCGCTATCCGCAATTTCCTCGGTCAGCGAATCGAGAAACTGTGTCTGTACTCGACTGAGCGTTTCGGCCGCCTGGCGACAAGATCTCGCCAGTTTGGGATTTGCATTCTTCCACTGCTGCAATTCGTTGGCTCGCTGTTTGTTCGCTGCGGCGTTCTGCTGCACCAACTCTTCCAGCATCCGATTCTGTTGCTGTTGGCCTGCGACCATCTGCCGAAGAAGCTCGATGACAACTCGATCGTTCGATGAAGGCTGGGTCGATTCGTTCTCCGCGGAGACGTCGATCCGGAACATGGGCGAGATAGGTTCGTGCTCGTACGACATATCTGAACTTCCTGCTGCGTCCTGTGATGAATTCGCTATTTGCTAGGCTGAGTATAACCAACGAGAAATCGCAGTGTCGAGCAATCACACGGGGACGTCTGTTTTTGTTTCCAACTTCAAGAAAGTTCCAGCAAAATCCCGATTTTTTACTTGCTTTGCCAAGAGGGCAAATGGTGATCCAACCGCTAAAGTCGGAACAACCCGAAGGCCGAAACTGACTTGTGCGGAGCGTGTTGTGATTGACGAGCAGACTTCGCTACGTGAGTTTCACAGCACAGATTCGCTGCAATGGTGAAAAGACTCGCCCTGCGAGCGTTTGCAGGCAAACCAACCTCCACGCCTCCTTCCGATCTACCTCCATCCCGTCCAACGCATGGCCCCGACCGAAGCTGCAACGATTGCTTACTACACCGTTGTCGATGACGACCGCACCGGCTGGACCGGTGGTTTGCTGGTACTTACCGGCGGTGGCCGCCCGATTGAGTTCCAATGCACGCTGCCGGTTCGTCCCTCGCGTGCGCACGAAATTCTGTTTGGCCCAACACTGCGTGACCACCTGATTGGCGAAGTCATTGGATCACTGCTGGTCAAGAAGGTCCGCACGCCGATCTCGTTGCTGTGCTGTGATCAGCCCGAGGCGTTACAGATCGAAGCGGCAGTCGGCTTTCCCGTCGCACTCGTCGTCGAGGCAGCCGAGAACGAGGAGGGGCCAATCGGCGACGAAACGATCGCCGGATCCACATCGGTACGTTGGTCGGATCGACGCTGCGAGTCGGGATGGAACAGGCCGATCAAGTCCGCACGATTACCAGCAAACTGGCCGACCTGCCTGATGCGATTGAACCTTTCGAGCGAATTCGCGAGGCAATCAAAGAGGCACAGTCGCAGATCGCTCGCGCCAAACCAATCGCGCCGCTTGAATCTGATCCGCTTAGGAACAACACAGGAATCATCGATGTGGCGCCGCGATTCATCATCCAGCTTGACCGTCGAGATCGACGAAGCAAACAGCTGGTCGAGTGACTCATTGACACCCTCGGGCACACATGAGTTGACCTTGGAAACGGTGGAACCGCGGTCGTTTCCGATTCGTGTCTCGAAGCTGACCGCGACCGTCACCGGATTCGTTTTCCCCGAAGCCAATCAATGGACGCCGCCGAAACGGCCGTCAGACGCGAAACCGCCAACCAAGCGGCAAGCTCGCAAACGATTCAAGACGCTCGAGCGACACTGCATCAAGCCGCCCAACGACGTCGTCAAGCTTCAGGATCGCCTTTACTATCTGCTGCAACCACCGCTTGATCTCCTGGTTGGCAGCGGACAGTTGAATTTTCCCTTTGATCCGTTCGCCTATCAGCTTGACGGGATTGCATTTTTGTTTCCGCGTTACGCCGGCATCCTGGCTGACGAGATGGGGCTGGGGAAAACGATGCAGGCAATCAGCACGATTCGACTGTTGTTGTGCAGTGCCCAGCTTCGCAGTGTCCTGCTGGTATGCCCAAAACCTCTGGTAACCAATTGGTTGCGTGAATTCCAAGTCTGGGCGCCAGAAATCCCAGTTGTGGCAATCGAGGGCAACGCGACCAAACGTGAATTCCATTGGCGGTCTCCCGAAGTTCCCGTGAAGGTTGCCAACTACGAATTGTTGATGCGCGATCGCGAGACTGTGATCGACAGTGGGTTGCATTTCGATTTGGTCGTATTGGACGAAGCTCAACGGATCAAGAACCGAAACAGCACCACCAGCGAGATCGTACGTGCGATCCCGCGGACCAGGTCTTGGGCGCTGACCGGAACTCCAGTCGAGAATTCGCCCGATGATCTGGTCGGCATTTTTGACTTTCTCTCGCCCGGTTACCTGAAAACCGGGATGCCGATGACCGAAATGGCCAAGGCTTCCGGCGACTACATCCTGCGCCGCACCAAAGAAATGGTGATGAGCGATATGCCGCCCAAGCTCTACCGCGACGCCGAACTGGACCTGACGCCCGAGCAATGGGTGACCTACGAATCTGCTGAAAACGAGGGCGTGATTCACCTTGAGGAATTGGAGCAATCGCTGACAATCCAACATGTCTTTGAACTCGTGTTGCGATTGAAACAGATCTGCAATTTCGATCCCGTTACCGGCAGCAGCGCCAAGCTGGAGCGATTGGTAGCCGACATGGAGGAGGTGGCTGCCAGCGGCAAGAAAGCGATCGTCTTCAGCCAGTGGGTCAAGAGCATCGACAAGATGAAACCGGCTCTCGAGCGTTTCGGACCACTCGAATACCACGGTCGCATCCCCCACAAGAAGCGTGACGGCGTGATCGATCGATTCAAGAACGATCCCAAATGCAGCGTGATCCTGATGAGCTACGGTGCCGGAAGCGTCGGATTGAATTTGCAGTTCAGTGAATACGTTTTCCTGTTCGACCGCTGGTGGAATCCTGCGATTGAGGACCAGGCGATCAATCGCGCCCACCGCATTGGGGCCAAAGGTGCGGTGACGGTCACCCGCATGCTGGCGATGAATACGATCGAACAACGCATTGCGACCGTGCTGGAACAGAAACGAGAGATGTTCGATATGCTGTTCGCCGAATCGGGCGGCGGCCGGACTGGTGGAGGCCTTGCCGCCGGAGGTGGGCTGAGCCGCGACGAAATCTTCGGCCTCTTCGATCTGCGAGCTCCCGGCGGAAAGAAAGTGGCTTAGGCCGAGTAGCTCGGAGTAACCGCAGCATGTTCGTAGTAACCGCAGCATGTTCGTAGTAACCGCATTCATGCGGTTGATCGGTAGCTGCAAAAAACCCGATGAATCGGGTTACTACGAACGTCACTCGCCATAGTCACTCATCGGCGAGCAAGAGCAGATCAGGTGACGGTCGCCATAGGTGTTGTCGATGCGACCCACGCTGGGCCAAAACTTGGCATCTCGAAGCCAAGCCGTCGGCCACGCTGCTTGCTCGCGCGTGTAGGGATGGTTCCAATCGTCGCCGCCGATCACATGGACAGTGTGAGGTGCATTGCGCAGCGGATTGTCTTCACGATCCATTTCGCCACTCTCAATCGCTCGGATCTCTTCTCTGATCGCGATCAGCGCGTCGCAGAATCGGTCGAGCTCGTCTTTCGATTCGCTCTCGGTAGGCTCGATCATCAACGTCCCCGGCACCGGCCACGACATCGTCGGTGCATGGAATCCGTAGTCCATCAATCGCTTGGCAATGTCGTCCGTTTTGACACCCGCGGTCTTCTCGAAGCTGCGGCAATCAACGATGAACTCATGCGCGACGTAACCGTTGGCGTCGGTGTACAGGATGTCAAACTGATCGCTCAGCCGCTTGGCCATGTAGTTGGCATTCAAGATTGCGACCTGTGTCGCCTTCTTCAGACCGGCGGCCCCCATCATGGCGATGTAGACGTAGCTGATCGTCAGGATGCTGGGGCTGCCGTAGGGAGCCGCCGACACCGGACCGATCGCAAACTCACCCGCCGTATCGGGGCGTTGCACCGGATGCTCCGGCAGGAACGGGGCGAGTTGCGGCGCGACGCCGATCGGACCCATTCCCGGGCCGCCACCACCGTGCGGGATGCAAAAGGTCTTGTGAAGATTCAAGTGGCAGACGTCGGCGCCACACTTGCCGGGACTGGTCAAGCCGACCTGCGCGTTCATGTTCGCGCCATCCATGTACACCTGTCCGCCGCACTCGTGGATCACATCGCAGACTTCTCGGATCGTCGGCTCGAACACGCCGTGGGTTGACGGGTAGGTGATCATCAACGCCGAAAGATGTTTGCTGTGCTGATCCGCTTTCGATCGCAGGTCATCCATGTCGATGTCGCCACGGTCATTGCATTTGATCGGTACGACTTTCATGCCCGCCATCACCGCCGACGCCGGATTGGTTCCGTGAGCCGATGTCGGAATCAAGCAGACATCGCGCACGTTCTCTCGGCCTTCCTTGCGGGCCATCTGTTCGTGATAGGCTCGGATCACCAGCAGACCCGCGTATTCGCCTTGCGCACCTGCATTGGGTTGCAAACTGACCGCGGAAAACCCGGTCACCTCGCACAGCCAACGCTCCAGTTCTCGGAACATGTGAGTGTAACCACGCCACTGCGTATCCGGAGCAAACGGATGCATGTTGGAAAACTCGGGCCACGTGACCGGGATCATCTCGCTGGTCCCGTTCAGTTTCATGGTGCATGAACCAAGCGGAATCATGCTGTGCGCCAGCGACAGATCACGGCTCATCAACTTGAAGATGTACCGCAGCATTTGAGTTTCGCTGTGATAGGTATTGAACACCTCGTGAGTCATGAAAGCCGCTGGTGCGGGCGAAACCAGCGAAATCCAGCATGCCTTCGGTTTCGGCTTCGCGCAGCAATTCGTCGATGTCCACGCCGGTGTAGTGGCCAAAGTTGAATGCCGCCAACAAATCGGCGACCAGAGTGCGGTCGGCGGTCTCGTCGAGGGTCACGCCGAGGGTTCCGTCGTCGTACTCGCGCAGATTGATCTGGCGTTCACGGGCCGCGTCAGCGACCTGTCGCGCGGCGTGCGCGCGTCCTTTGCCGAGTCGAATGCGAATCGTGTCAAAGATCGGTCCGTCACCCAAGGTCAGATGCCCAAGCCTCGCCAGCCCCTTTGCTAGAGCACATGTGTATGCCTGAGTGCGCCGCGCGATGGTCTTGAGTCCTTCCGGGCCATGGTACACGCCGTAAAACGAACTGATGATCGCAAGCAACGCTTGGGCAGTGCAGATGTTGCTGGTTGCCTTATCGCGCCGAATGTGTTGTTCGCGAGTTTGGATCGCCATTCGCAAGGCCGGGTTGCCATGAACGTCCTTGGAGAGGCCGATGATTCGACCCGGCAATTTGCGGGCATGCTTTTCGTGCGTTGAGATATAGGCTGCGTGCGGACCACCCAGCCCCATGGGAACGCCAAATCGTTGGACACTGCCCACGCAGATATCGGCTCCCCACTCGCCCGGCGGCGTTAGCAAAGTAAGCGCAAGCACATCGGCGGCGGCCACCGTCATGCAGCCGTGTTCTTTTGCTTGGGCGGCGAGATCGCGATAATCTTCGATTCGCCCGTCGGTCGTAGGGTATTGGACCAACAGTCCGCACAGTCCACCTTCGCCATGGTCAAAGTCAATCTCGCTGATCGGGCCGACTTTCAACTCGATGCCCAAACCATCGGCGCGAGTTCTCAACAGCGCGAGTGTTTGCGGGTGACAACCATCACTGGCCCAGAATCCATTCTTTTTGTGCGACGCCGATGGCAACGCACATCGCCATCGCTTCAGCCGCCGCCGTCGCCTCGTCCAACAGGCTGGCGCCGGCGAGCGGCAAGCCCGTCAGATCCGCAATCATGGTTTGAAAATTCAACAACGCCTCGAGTCGGCCCTGCGCGATTTCGGCTTGATAGGGCGTGTACTGGGTGTACCAACCTGGGTTTTCCAATACGTTGCGCAGGATCACCGGCGGAGTGACGGTGCCGGTGTAGCCCATGCCGATGCACGACCGATAAACCTTGTTCTTCTTCGCAATCGTTTTCAGAGCCGCCAGGAATTCGCGTTCGCCTCGCGGTTCAGGAATTTCAAGTTCTCCATCGATCCGAATGTCCGCGGGAACGGTCGCGTCGGAGATCGCGTCGAGCGAAGCGAAACCGAGCGTGCAGAGCATCTCTTGGATGTCCTCGTCCGATGGCCCGATATGCCGCCGAGCAAAGCCATCAGCAAAGTCGAGAATGTTGGGGTCCGCATGATCGGATCCGAAATCGCCGGTCATGGATCGGGTCGAAGCAATGCTCATGAGATACGCTGTATTGGGGTCAAGACGGAAAAGTCATAGCGGGCCAGTGAGCGAGTTCCGCCGCTCGATCACATCGTAAATCAGCAACCCAAAAGTGCCAGCGGGCTAAGTCACCGAAATAGCCAATGGGCGTGGAATCGGCCCTTTTCGCCATCACAGGGAATCGGCGCGTCTTCCTCAGCGTGCAGCTGGACAGAAACGACCAGCACAATCTGGCTTGACGCTCGATTCAGTCCTGGTGCGCGATTTCAGCAGGAATGCTTGCTGATCCCAAGCCCTCTTCGTTCGGCAATTCCACGATCTTCATGGCACCGACCAACATTTCGTCGGCATCCTGGATGCCCCAGGTTACGTCCACGTTGGGATCAGGATTATCAAGATTGTGAGCGGAGTTGTCATAGCACGCGGTGGCGAAAACCTCCGTGCCGGCGGGAACCTTGATCGGAGTTTCGAAGGTGCCGCCAAGTTGCCAATCATATCGCCATCGGGGCAGTGCCAGCAATGTTGCTTCGCTGCCGTCGGGGTACTTGAGCCAATAGCGCCAATGCTTTCCACGACGGTGCATGTGTGGTCGCAGGGAAAGAATCAGGCTGGGCCGTTCGAACCGCCAAGATACTTCCATTTTGAAATGCGGATTGCGGGCTGGAATCTTGAATCCACGCTTCGCGAAGATGACCGATCTGATCTCGTGCTCCGGTGGCCCATCGGCAAACTCCAGAGCAACTTTGGTTCTGTCCTGCGTCGCGAGTCCGTTGGGCTGGTAATGAACCTCCAGCGTCAGCGTCGAAGCGGCCGGAATCCGCATGGCAAAATTCTCCGGTGAGCGTACATAGCCATCACCAGCGGTGTATTGGGCCACAAAGCGGGCCTTTTCACCATACAAGCCGTATAGCCTAGCCATCGCTAGCAGCCCAAACAGTTGTCGCTTGCGGGGCCCCGTGACGTGAACGATGATGTGATGCACAACGCTTCGATTACTCGGCGCGACTTCTGCGGCGGTGACCCACTTGTCTTCTCGAAAGCCTGTTGGAATTTGGATGTAGCGATAGGGAAGCGTGCCATCGGCTGGGATCTCGCAAGGCTTCTCCATTTCAAGCACAACGTCGGGATCGGCAATCTTGCCGGTTGATGCCCATTGCACAGGTGGCGGTGCTAGCGCCGGGTCTCCCTCCAACGCACCGCCGCGGCACCAATCCAGGATGGTATCGATCTCGTCGTCGCGCAGGCTGACATGGTTCGAAAAGCTTCCAAACTGCTCATCCGGGATACCTGGCAGCGGAGGCATGCGACGGTCCGCGACCACCTCATCGATCATCCGTGCATGTCGCCTCGCTTGTTCATAGGTCAACAGTGCAAAGGGGCCAATCTCGTTGGGTCGATGGCAGGTCTGACATTTGTCTTGGAAGAATCGGAGCGACATGCTCGGAAAAGGTGACCGTACGTCGGATCACGGGTTCGTCGCGTCTGTCGATGTGGCATCCGGTCGCGAGCGTCTTGGGCTTACTGACAGCTCGGCCTGCGAGGTGTTCGACCAGCGCGTCTTGGAGATAATTCCTCGTGGCTTGTGTCTTACGGCCACCCGCCCAATATTGATCGTTGACCAGGCCCCGATAGATCACGTTTTGAGCCTCGTCGATCAACACGACTTCAGGTGTGCGTTCTACGCACAGGTAATCTGCCAGGTGCGCGCTGGTGTCCCGGACAACGGGGAAGGGAAGATCGTAGTCCTGAGCGAAGGTCGCGATGTCGAGGAGATCCTCTCCCGCGTTGGAGAAGACACCCACAAACTGGACACCTTGCGCTCGGAAGGAATTCTCCAGCTCGACCAAGGTGGGAACGTAAACGCGCGCGACAGGGCATTCAGTCCCCATGAACACGAATACCAGTGCCTTCGTATCGTCGAGCCGAAAATCGGTCACGAAACGGCGGTTCCCCCAGATATCAACAACGACAATGTCGGACAGGGACGAGTGGATCTGCCGAGTTGGATGGTTGGCCGCCGGCGCTACGTCAGGGATCTCCGAACGGAACTCAGGCTTTGAATCGCAACCGGCCCAGCCATAGCTAGCCGCCAATCCGAGTAGTGCGATCAAACGAAAGTCGAGATTTTTAATTGCAGGATCCTCAACGCGGTTGGCTCGCCCCGATCAAGAATTCACCCTGCACGTCGCGTGCCAACTTGCCAGCGATCCGGCCTGGACAGGCGAAGAACCGATTGCCACCGTTCTCTCTGTCCGAAACCGCTCAACGACACCACAAGTAGTGGGGGACTCATTTGTTTTCGTTTGTTTTGCCGGCCTGCGGATCGACTTTGTCCCTGTCGTTGGCGATCTCTTTCGCCGCGCTGGTGGCCCTCGCCTTCGCCCCTTCAATCTCGTCCAGTTGTCTCAACAACGGAGGCGAATGAGGCATGAATTTGATCGCTCGCTTTTGCATGCGGATCGCGTTGTCGAATTCGTTCAGGGCAAAGTAACAACGCGCACACGTGTCCAGCTTGGCGCCGTCCAGTTCCAACTCCAGCGACTTAAGGCTGTAGTCGAGCGCTTTGGTATAGTCGCCTTCGGTGTTGCTGATCAGCCACGCGTACTGGTTGTATTCGCGAGCCAGCAGCGGATTTGCGTCGCGGCCATGTTGTTGCACTTGGGCTCGCGCTTGTTGAACATCCGACTCAACTTGGCGAATCGTTCTTTGCAACATTGCCTGCACCGTCTGTTTCCAGTCGTCGTCTCCGTCCAATCGATACATCGATATCAGGATGTCGATGTTTCGAGGATAGGTTTCGAAGGCTCTGATCAGCTTCGGTCTCGCCTCGTCCAGATTTCCCTTTTTGATCATTGCCAACGCGCCGTGGTAGTCGACGTCGCTGCGCACTCGACTGTAGTAGAAGTTCAGCGTGTTCAGCTGCTGCTTCAATTTGTCGTCGTTTTCGACACGATCGGTCAGCGGCTTGAGGACTTCGACAACTTCCTCATGGCGTTCCAAGCTGCCGAGCATGTCTGCCAAGTCCGTCCGCGCCGCCGCTGACGGCAAGACGCTGATTTCCATCGCGTCGATGACTTGTCGGAGTTCTTGTTCGGCCCAGTGAAACAGCCCACGCTCCTGCAACTTCATGCCGATCTCGCGATGTGCCTGAGCAGTCTCTTCGATCTCCTTCGGTTGCATGTTGGCTTTTTCCGCTTCATTTTGCGGCAGCGGCCTGATTCGCAAAGCTTGTGCGGCCAACTCATCTGCTCCCTCGTCTCCCGCAACCTTCTTGGCTTCGGCAGCACCGTAAAGCAGCATCGGTTGCTGATCGAACATCCGTTGATGCTTGGCACGCAGTTCCAAAACGAACGGGTGCAAGTTGTTGTCGATCGCCCAACTGCAAGCATCTAGCAAATGTCGAGTCGTCGGCGCGATCAAATCCATGTTGTCACTGGCCAATCGCAACGCTTCGTCGACCTGCTCTGCTGCAGCCGCCCTGGTCGCGCAAACACGCACCAATTCCAGTACCGATGGGCGCGATGACTGTTGGGTCGCAGCCGAATCAATCTCGTCTCGCTGGTCCCCAATCAACTGTCGCCAACGATCGGCGGCGTAATCGCCGTTGGCAAGATCTTGGGCATAAACGCGAAGCCAGTCGGAAGCCTGGCGATCGTTTCCATCCAGCGTCTCGACAATCAGTTCCGCGTTTCGTCGGCGATCCCCAGCATCACCGCTCATCGGCTGCTGCATCAATGCCAACGCCGCACGACGGCTCAGACGCAGCGATGTTTCAAAACGGGTGAGCCGAACCAATGCCGGAAGCCCCTTCCGAGACGGGAACTCGGCCAACATGTCGATGCGACTGCTGCGTTCGTCCTCGTTCTTGGATCCATATTCCATCAACGCTTCGCGGACTTCCGGCGGATCACTTTCTTTCGACCAACGAACCGACAAGCTGCTGACCAAATAACGAGCCGACATCGCGATTTCATTGTCGGGATCAAATTGGGCAAGATGCAGTTCGTCGAAAGCTTCCAAGCCCATTCGCTGCAGCTTCTCTCTCGCTCGGATGCGGGTCGCGTAACTGCTGGATCCGAGTTGCTCGATCAGTTTCGCGACCTCGGATCGCTTTCCGCCGTCGTCGCTGGCGCGAAGGGATCGATCGGGCCCGGCCAGGGTGAAGAGCGCGACGAGTACAGCGGCAAAGAGCACGCGACTAGCTAAGTGAAAACGCATGTGATCGATCACTCATTTGCGTAATTAGATCGTAGGGACGGAGCTTTCCTGGCGATGGAGGTTGCAGGACAGGTCCTGGCCTACCACCAACGTTTTGACTACCTCCAATCTAACCGCTCGGCAAACTCCGGTGACAGGGATGATTGGGAAAAGATGTCCGTCGTGACCGCATCCATGCGGTGGTTTCCACGAAAAACCGAGGAATCGGGCGGCTGCGAACAAAAGGCACTGGTGTCCGCCTCAAGAAACGGGCGAACCGTAGCTAGCTGCCATTTGCCCCACCGCCTCGGCAACCGCCTCTCGAAACGATGTCGGCTCGAGCACTTCGGCATCGGCTCCGAGTGAAAGCACTTTCGGGAGAACCTCGCGGGGATGCGAGGCCGGTACGGTCAAAACGGACGAACCGTCGTCCTGGACCTCCAGTTTCTGTTCAGGATGCCAGGGATCTTCGCGAACCCATGCGGCCGCTCGCTGCCCGACGCGGATCCGCACCATCGTCGGTTGCTCACCCGAGAATATTCCAATGCTCCGACCCAAATGCATTGACACATCAATGTTTGGATCGGGCTTGAAGTACTCATCCAAGGCCTTGGCATGATGAAAGCGATCGAGCTTCCAATTCCGCAAACGTTCGCTCGGCTCGGTCACTTCGGGCGCCGCCGCGACCACGTAGATGCTACTTTGATAGACGGCCAAACCGTACGGCTCGATGCGTCGCGTTGAGACTGGTTTGCCGACCGATTCATATTCGATCTCGACCACGCGGTGTTCCAAAATCGCTCGGTTGATCGTCTTCAACATCCCCTCATGGTGCTCGTAGGTCTTGCTCGGCGATCCAAACACGTGCAGCGTTTTACGATATCTCGCATAGTGATCAAAGACGCCGTTGGGAACCGCTTCCTGAATTTTGTTCCAGAAGGTTTCGATCCCTCGCCAATACTGTGTTCCCATCAGCGGATACAAGAGCTCGCGTCCGATCGAGAGCGCAATCAATTCCGTCGCCGAGACACCGATCTCATGTACGGCGGTACTACTTTGACCGAGTTTGTAAACCTTGCCTCGTTCAACGGTGTCGTTTTGAATGTCGAAACCAGCTGCTTGGAGCGCTTCGACGTCGCGGCGGACTGTCCGCTCGTGCAGCTTGCTCAAGCCAAGATCGGCAACCAAGTCGGCACGTAATTCTTCTAGCGTGCGACCGAATCGCGAGTATTCGAGCAATTGCAAAAGCTTGTGCTGGCGGATGAGTTGTTCGTTGCGAGCCACCAATGATCCCTCCCTGCGCGACATGAGACTCGTCGATTGTCATGCATCAGCAGAACCCTGGGTAGGCCATCAGTTGCAATGCGGAGGTTCGGCGTTTTTTTTGTGTCGCTTTCATGGTCTCTCTCAACTGCGGTAGGTTGGACCGAGGCGGCTTGTGGGTTTGGTAGTTGCGTTCGGTGTTAACTACCGATATCAGAAAACGCGCCCTTCGCTACGCAACCGTTGGGAGCGTGTTAGCACCCGTGAGTCGCCGGACTTGACCGACCTGCGATCATGTACAATCATGGGTCGGAATCCCGGCGACTGGAAAAATTTCGGGTTGAGAATGCGTTTATCATCGATCGCGTATAAGACCGTCATGGCCCTCAGTGGGTTGTTTCTGTGTCTGTTTTTGACGATTCATTTGCTGGGCAACCTGGCTCTGTTCTTTCCGGAATCGGAGGCTCGAACCACCTTCAACTCTTACGCAGACTTCCTGACGCATCTTCCGCCCATCAAAGTCGCTGCTTATCTGACATACTTCGCCGTGCTGCTGCACGCGGCCTTCGCGCTGACCCTGACCATTAGGAATCGAGAAACCGCAGGCAGGCGATATGCTTACAAGGGCAGCGTCGACACTGCCCGCTGGTACACCCGATGGATGGGAGTCCTGGGAGCTATCCTGTTACTATTCATCATCCTCCACATGTGG
Organism: Pirellulaceae bacterium; assembly: GCA_963704055.1. Classification (GTDB taxonomy): domain Bacteria; phylum Planctomycetota; class Planctomycetia; order Pirellulales; family Pirellulaceae; genus Rubripirellula. The sequence goes on from CAVPGW010000003.1 coordinate 552,120, forward strand.
GATTTCTGGTATCCCTACAAATACGGCAAGGACGTCGCTTTGGATGCCAACGGCAAGAGGGATCTGTATGGAATCGTGGTAACGTCGTTTGCAAGTCTGACCTGTGTGGTCTTCTATGTTGTGTCGATGGTTGCACTGGGTGCGCATTTGTACCAGGGACTTCACAATGGTCTGCGATCACTGGGGCTGTATCACGAACGCTATTCCCGGTGGGTGCGGCGACTGAGCAAGGTTTTCGCGATCATTGTTTCCGTGGTGTTTGCGTTGATGCCGATCTACATCTATTTACGGGGTTGAGGAGGCAGGCCGATGCTAGACGCGAAGATTCCAGCGGGGCCGATCGAAAAGAAGTGGAGCGAATATCAGGCGACTTGCTCGCTTGTCAACGCCGCCAATCGCAAGAAGCTGACCGTGATTGTGATCGGCGCCGGTTTGGCCGGTGGGGGTGCCGCGGCGGCGCTCGGTGAGCTTGGGTACCACGTTAAACTGTTCTGCTTTCACGACAGCGTTCGTCGCGCCCATTCGGTGGCTGCGCAGGGCGGCGTTAATGCCGCCAAGAATTATCAGAACGATGGCGATAATGTTTACCGCATGTTTTACGACGCCATTAAAGGCGGCGACTTTCGTTCGCGGGAAGCCAACGTCTATCGAATGGCGGAACTGTCTGTCCATTTGATCGACACTTGCGTGGCCCAGGGCGTTCCCTTCGCCCGAGAGTATGGTGGAGTGCTTGGCAATCGTTCATTTGGAGGTGTGCAGGTCGAGCGCACATTTTATGCGCAGGGACAGACCGGGCAGCAATTGCTGATGGGTACCTACTCGGCGGTCGCAAGGCAAGTAAAAGCTGGGCGAATTGAACGCTTTAGTCGCCACGAAATGCTGGACATCGTCGTCAAGAACGGGCGAGCGGTCGGCGTGATCGTACGCGACGCGATCACCGGCGAAATCGAAAGGCACGCAGCTCACGCCGTCGTGCTGGGGACGGGTGGTTATGCCAAGATCTTCTATCTTTCGACCATGGCGATGGGCTGTAACGCCACGGCCGCATGGAAAGCGCACAAGCGTGGTGCCCTCATGGCCAATCCCAGTTTCGTGCAGGTCCACCCGACCAGCCTACCCGCCCTGGGAAAACATCAATCAAAGCTGACTTTGATGTCGGAATCGTTGCGAAACGATGGCCGCATCTGGGTGCCGGCCAAGCCCGGCGACGATCGATCCCCGGAAAAGATCCCCGAAGCAGAACGGGACTATTACCTGGAACGACGCTATCCGGCCTTCGGGAATCTGACTCCGCGGGATATTGCCGCACGCGCCGCCAAGGACCGAATCGATGCCGGGCACGGTGTTGGCCCGATGCGAAATGCGGTGTACTTGGATTTCCGGGACGCGGTTGCACAACACGGTCGGGAGACAATCACATCGCGCTATGGCAATCTGTTTGGCATGTACCAGAAGATCACCGGTATCGATGCCTACGTCACGCCGATGCTGATCGCGCCCTCGGCACATTTCACCATGGGCGGCTTGTGGGTTGATTACGAGCTGATGACGACGATCGAAGGCCTGTACGCCTGCGGTGAGTGTAATTTTGCCGATCATGGAGCCAATCGGCTGGGTGCCAATTCACTCTTGCAAGCCTGTGTCGATGGTTACTTTATTGTCCCGTCGACCATCGGAAATTACCTGTCCGGTCACATCAAGGAACCAGTCCCCGCGACTGACGAATCTGAATTCGACCAGGCAGAAGCAGCGGTCCAGGAAAATATCCAGAAGCTGTTGTCCATCCGAGGAAGCAAACCGGTCGACGATTTTCACCGCACCCTCGGTGCCACCTTGTGGGATTGCTGCGGCATCAGCCGCAGCAGCGAAAGTCTGACCACGGGGATTGAGCGGATTCGAGAGTTGCGTGAACAGTTCTGGACCGATGTCAACATCACCGGCGGTGCCAATGAACCGAATGGCGAACTTGAAAAGGCAACACGGGTCATGGACTTCCTGGAACTGGGTGAGCTGATGTGCCGCGACGCGCTGCAACGCGAAGAATCGTGCGGAGCGCATTTTCGTGAAGAGTACCAAACCGAAGAAGGCGAGGCGCTGCGGAAGGACGAAGAGTTCAGTTACGTGGCCGCATGGGAGCATCAGGCAACCGGAGAACCGATTCTGCACAAAGAACCATTGTCGTTTGAAGCGGTCAACGTAGTTACACGGAATTACAAATGAAGCTGCACCTGAAAATCTGGCGACAAGATGGCCCTGACACGCCCGGCCGACTGGTCGACTATCGACTGGATGACGCCGATCCGGGCATGTCGTTTCTGGAAATGCTGGACTCGGTGAACGAGCAACTGATTGCCCAAGGAGAACGGGTCATCGAATTCGATCATGATTGCCGCGAGGGAATCTGCGGATCCTGCGGACTGGTCATCAACGGACGTCCCCATGGGCCGGTGCAGGGAAGCAGCACCTGCCAGCTGCACATGCGATCGTTTCGTGACGGCGATACCATCACGATCGAACCGTTTCGTGCCTCGGCGTTTCCAATCATCCGGGACTTGAAGGTCGATCGGTCTGCCTTCGATCGGATCATTGATTCGGGCGGGTTCATTTCCACGAACATCGCCGCTGCACCGGAAGCCAATTCGATTCTGATCGGCAAGGACGCTGCGAGCACCGCCTTTGACGCGGCTACCTGCATCGGTTGCGGTGCATGTGTGGCAAGCTGCAAGAACGCGTCAGCGGCCCTGTTTACGTCCGCCAAGGTGACGCATCTGGTGAATTTGCCACAAGGGCAAGTCGAACGCTCGGCACGAGTGGTTCAGATGGTCAGTCAAATGGATGCCGAAGGCTTCGGCGCCTGCTCGTTCACCGAAGCGTGTGAAGCGGTCTGCCCACAGCAAATCAGCACCAATCACATCGCGCAGATGAATTGGGAATACACACGGGCCAAGTTGGGCTGCAGCTAAGCAGCTTTCACACTCTGGCCCGAGTCGGTGGCGGAATGCGAAGCTTCGCTGGCATTCGGCATTTGCTTGAGCGCTCGCAGTAGCATTCCCATGCCCAGCATAGCGCTGAGCGTTGAACCCGAGAGCACTCCCATCTTTGCAGCATTCAGGCCCGCATCTCCAAAGGCAAGCGAGTCGATAAACAAGGCCATCGTGAAGCCAATGCCAGCCAGGCAAGAGCCCGCAACGACAATCGCCCAATTCAGCCCCCGGGGTAGTTCCGCGATGCCAAGTCGAACGGCGATCCAGCTGAACCCGACAATCCCTACGGGCTTACCTATAATCAAGCCCATAGCAACTGCGATCGCGACGGAATCGTTAAAACTCGAAAGCGCCAGTGGCACGCCGGCGTTAGCCAAGGCAAATATTGGCATGATGCAGAAACTGCTGTACGGATGCAGCGTATTCTCCAGATACTCAAGCGGCGAAACCGTCTCGCGGCAAACGCGTTGAAGTTGCCGAACCTTTTCAGCTCGCCGCGGCGTACAATTCCAGCGCTCCGCGGAAAATACAACGCTCGACAGCTGGACTCGATGCAGGAATTCATCACTGACCAACATAGGTTTGGCCGGTGTCATCAACCCAAGCACGACGCCCGCAATCGTCGCATGAACCCCTGACTCGTGAAAAGCAAACCAAGCAACCAGACCTGCAGCAACGTAAGGCGGAAACCTTCGGACACCAATTCGGTGGAGAAGTCGTACAATCGCAATGCTGCACGCCGCAATCCCAAGCCAGCCGTAGTTCAGACTCTCTGTATAGCCGATAGCAATCACTGCGATCGCACCGATGTCATCAACAATGGCCAATGATAACAAGAGCACTCGCAGGTTTTGTGGCACGCGCGACCCGAACACTGCGAGACATCCGACCACAAACGCGATGTCAGTTGCCATCGGAATGCCCCAGCCACGCACCGCCGGTTGACCATACTGCAGCGAGACATAGATCAGCGAGGGAACAATCATGCCTCCGAGAGCCGCCGCTATCGGTAGTGTGGCTCGCCGAAGATCCGCGAGAGTGCCCTCAACGAGTTCGCGTTTGACCTCCATTCCGATGACAAAGAAGAAGATGACCATCAAGCCATCGTTCACGAGGTGACGAAGCGAGTGATAGAACGTGAATCCACCTACCGTGAACCCAACCTTCGACTTCCAGAACGCCTGGTACTCATTCGCGAGGGGGGAATTCGCAATGATCAGGGCGGCCAAAGCACACGCCAGCAGCAAGAAACCACTCGATGATTCGATCCGCAGAAAACGCGATAAGGGAGACACCAATCGGTCAATCGGCTGCCATGGCAGTTGCAGGCTTTCGTCGGGTTTCGGAGGGATATTCACTGGTTCGATGGGGTGTAAATGGTGTCGTTCTCTCAGGAAAGCATCCATATTTCGATCGTACCACTCACGACTTTTCGTCATGACTCGCAGGAGAACATGCCATCGTATCGCCTTCTCGATCGCCGGCTATATCGGCATCCGTTCAACGTGCTCGATCTTGCGTGGAAATGGAAGACGATGGCAGGCGGAGCTACATTTGCGACAGCCTGTCGTAGTCGCTTGCCGTTGCCCCTTCCAAACAAGCCCTTACGATTTCCTGGGCTTTGACGTCAAGATCTTCGCTGAGGAACTGACGGATCTGTTCATGGAAAAACTCCGTCAGTATCTCGGCTCCGCGGTCGTAGGCCTCCTCGCCGACTTCCGGTTGCGTGTCGACTTGCAGGAACCAGTGGCCGATGGTCTGTCCCTCGACTTGAATCGTACGAGGTGATCGACCGAGTAACGGGCAGCGGGCATCAAGCAACTTTTGTGGCTCGAATGCCGCCGAACCGCGACGCGATAAGTACTCGCGGGCAATCCACTGCGGAGAGAAACCGGCCGACCATGCTCCGACGTGCTGGTTCGGTATCAACACGAACATCGTGTCGGGAGTATCCATCACCTGGCGAAAGAGGATATTGGCTTGATCCACGCGGCGCCCAGTGGCAAACGGCCAGTACGAGCCAACACCTTCGCTGCTCATTCCCTCGGTATCGACAATCGACGGGTTACCGTGACCGCGCGGTGCCACCAAACGCCATAACCATGCCAAAGCCGGCGGCAGAATGTGAAACACCCCAATGATCCCGTAGGTCGGGCGTTCGCGCGTACAAGGCGGGCACCTCACACCAAAGCTGCGAATATCCACTGTGACCGGTTCGTTGACGATTCCGGGATAGTTGCTGCGTGGAAAGATCAGCCGCGGGTTGGGGCAAGGCTTGCCCGGCTCATCCTCGGTGTGCTCCCAAATCAACGCGGTCGAACCCGGCACGGCATCGATATTCAGGAACAACAGCGGCTGGTCAGGTGCGATGGTGAGTGCTTCCAAATGGGGGTCCTTTCCGTATCTGTCGATGTGATTGACGCGCAGGAACCACGCCTCCTCCGCATCGGTCAGGCTCAACTTTCGATCACGAGCCAGCGGGTTCTGAAAATCGGGGTGACACAATGCCATGTCATCGGTGACCGGTCTCAATTCGCAACCTCGAGGCACCGAAATATATCGACGTTCCCCAGTCACCACATTCTCGCCCAACTTGAGACGCCCATCCGGTTCGCGGTGCATCTGCTCAAGCATTTCGCTCTTGCCGCCTCCCGAAGCTCCTTCGTGCATGATCGTGACTTCATTGTCGTATGGCGTGACGACCTTCACCGTGGAACAGTGCGCGGTCGTCCAAGCTTGCTGTTCGCCAAAATTCAAGAGCATGCCGTAGACCCCTTTTTTGGCCGATGGGCCGGGGTACAAGTTGTAGCTGAACAATTCATGCAGACCGTCCCGCCGGTTATGCACGACGACTTGCCTGCCGTCGAAATGAGTATGACGAAATGGCGGCGCGATGTAGATGATGGCCGAATGGTGATAATCGTCACCACGGCTCTCGATCTCTTCGATTGGCGTGATGCCTTGCAGTGTCGCCAACCCAAACGCAAAGAAAGCTGCATTGGCCGGACAGATGGCGACGGCCGGCAGCCCTTTGCCCGGCAAACCGGCATCAAAAAAGAAACACGCCAAATCCTGTGTCTTGAGCCAATCGAGTGTCTCTTGGCGGAGCTCGTTGAAATCCCTGCCGAACCGACTCTCAAAGGTCGGCTTGTCCGTTGCTCGGTCATCTGCGATCACCATGCAATTGGGATCGCGCCGACGCATGTACGCCTCCACATAGTTGGCACTGATACCGTTCTTGACCTGACAAACTCTTGCTTCCGGAACGAATTGACCGTCGACGTCATAGCCCACGGTGAAGAAGCCACGTTCATCAAGCTGGTCCACCGGCGCCGCCGCCTCGGCCAACTCGTTGACGTCCTCGAAAAAACGGACCGACTTAGCTTCGCTCAAAACGCATTCCGCCGAGCGGGAGATGGAAATACTTGGTATCTGATCGGTGAACATGGCGGAAGCCTCGGGGTAACTGGTGACGAAGTGTAGGAGTCAAAACGTCGTACGCTACCGAATGTACGACATCAATGTCGTGAATGGTAGGTAGCGAATAGATTCTCGTCAATTCAATGCCAAAGTCCGGAGCAAAGTTCCCCACGAATTGGGAAGACTCTCGGTCAGGTCAGGCCGAGTTGAAATCCCCACGCAAAGCACCGTTGGACCGATCGTTTCTGCCAGAGGCATCCGCGATTCTGCTCTGCGAGTTTTTTTGGGGGGGGGCGACCGCGTTAAGAAAAGATGAAGAGTTCCCGCGTTTGGCTTTGGGCCGAAGGAGTAAGATCGCATGAGCGGAGTCAAAGCCCACAACCATTGCAGCAAGCCGGCCATACTCTTTGATCGCTAACGAATCGGCACCGTCAAATGGGCTCGTTGATTTCCGCCTAGTGCTGTAAAACTTGTCGCGATTAACACCCAGCAGTCAGTGACGTGGCAAGCCCGAACGTAACTTTCGACGAGCCAGGCATGACTAAAGGTGGAAAGCCGAAGGACGTGTTCGATGTGGATCACATCGAGAAAATTGTCCAGTTGATGGAACGACACGATTTGCGTGAGGTCGATCTTCAGCAGGGCGACGACAAGATCCGATTGAGTCGTGGCGCGACGGCCGCGGCCGCCTCAGCGGTGCCGATCGCGGCACCTCCCAGTGGGCCACCGGTCGCTGCTGCCCAGTCAGCCACGCTTCACGCGGCTCCGGCTCCGGCTTCAGCCGATGCCGCTGGCAACATGGTGACGATCAATGCACCGATGGTGGGCACCTTCTACGCCCGCGCAAACCCGATTCCGAACCGTTCGTCAAGGTCGGCGACCGCGTTAGTGAAGACACGATCGTCTGCGTCGTCGAAGCCATGAAAGTCTTCAACGAGATCCCGGCCGAATGCAAGGGCAAGATCGTGGAGATTCTGGTCGATGAGCAGGACCCCGTCGATTTCGGTAAGCCGCTGTTCCGCGTTCAAACGAATTGAGCTGTCCAGGGCCTTTCGGCCACTCTGATCGGGGCGCAACCGTCCCGCCGCCCCTCGGTTTCACCATTCCCGCGTTCCAACCGACTGTGCCTTGTGTTTCATAAGATTCTGATAGCCAATCGCGGCGAAATTGCCCTGCGCATCATTCGTGCCTGTCGAGAAATGGGCATTCGGTCGGTCGCTGTGTACAGCCAGGCGGATGCCGATTCGATGCATGTCGCGCTGGCCGATGAAGCGTATTGTGTAGGCCCGCCGCGAAGCGTCGACAGCTACCTGAAGATCGACCAGATCATCGCAGCCGCCGAGGTCGCGGACGTGGACGCGATCCACCCCGGTTATGGTTTCCTGGCCGAGAACGCTCATTTCAACGAGGTCTGTCGTTCCAGCGGCTTCGAGTTCATCGGACCAAGCCCACAGGCGATGGAAAGACTGGGGGACAAGAATACAGCCCGCGAAATGGCGGTCGCCAGCAACGTCCCGGTCGTTCCCGGCAGCGATGGACTTGTCGAAAGCGACGAGGCGGCGGAGGAGGTTGCAGGGAAGATCGGCTTTCCGGTCTTGATCAAGGCCACCGCGGGCGGAGGCGGAAAGGGTATGCGGATCGCCGAAAATGAGTCGTCGTTGTTGACGGCACTGTCGCATGCCCGCACCGAGGCGCAAGCTGCGTTCGGTAACAGCGGTGTGTACTTGGAAAAATATGTCGCCAATCCGCGGCACATCGAGGTCCAGGTGATTGCCGATCAACACGGCAACGCCTGTCATCTCTATGAACGCGACTGCAGCGTTCAACGTCGCCACCAGAAACTGATTGAAGAGGCCCCCAGCCCGAATCTGCCCGACGACCGTCGCAAGCAGATTTGTGATGCCGCTGTTCGGATGATCCTCAGTGCGGAGTACAGCAACGCGGGGACCGTCGAGTTCATCGTTGACAAGCAGAACAACTTCTACTTCATCGAGGTCAACGCGCGCATCCAGGTGGAGCACCCGGTCTCGGAGCTGATTACCGGCGTTGATCTGATCAAGTGGCAGATTCGTGTCGCCGCGGGCGAGCCGCTCGGATTCCGCCAGGAAGAGCTCAAATGCGTGGGACATGCGATCGAATGCCGCATCAACGCGGAAAATCCGGACAAGAATTTCCAGCCCTGCCCGGGAAGAATCGAGAGGTTGTTTACTCCGGGAGGTCTCGGTGTCCGTTTCGATTCCCACATTTACGGCGGCTACGTCGTGCCGCCCTACTACGATTCCATGATCGCCAAGCTGATCGTGCACCGACCGACTCGTCGCGAGGCCATCGCGACCATGCGAAGGGCACTTGCGGAAATGCAGGTTGAGGGAATCGCGACCACGGCCCCCTTTCACGACCGTGTCTTGCAGCACCCCGAGTTCGTAGAGGGGAAGCATGACACGAAGTGTGTCGAGCGTGAATTCACGAACTGAAGGGCTCCTGCAAGCGAGTTCGGGATCCTCCGACGAAACCTCGCGACTCGTTCCGTTGTGGTAGTTGAGCCAGTGCATGGCGTTCCAGTTCCAACTTCTCGCCCTCGCTGCGATTCTGGTATACACCGGCTACAGGCTGGTCAATCAGAAATCGATCAAAGAGCTAAGAAGCTACGGCTGGGGTGAGGTGGCGACGAGTCCCACGACGTACTCAACACGATCAATAACGAGGGCC
>CAVPGW010000004.1:0-212884 GCA_963704055.1 Pirellulaceae bacterium
ATCCTTCTCATTGGTGGCTCGATCCCAGAGCACTTCGAGTGATACCTTGCGGTTGACCTCCCGTCTTTCCTTCCAGAATCCGTCTGTGATCGTCACCTCGTCCAGCCCCACGTTTTGCATTTTCGCATGGGGGCTGCGATCGATTTTGATCAAGCTTGTATCGGCGGGGCTTTCCCCGACCATGATCAGACACGCCATGCACGCATATAGCTTTTTCATCAATCATTTCTCCCCGGCTTCTCTCTCATTTGAGTTTGGACAGGTCGCGACGAGGCTTGAGCGTCTCGTCGATTGTCTTGACCGACTTGTCCGTGCCACTCTTCGGGATCTCCTCCGCGTCGCGCTCAGGCAAGAAAGGTGTCAGCTTTGCGATCACAGCCTGAGATTTTCCGGGCTGCGTCTGCATGAGATTTGTCCATTCCAGCGGATCGTTTTCCAGATCGTAGAGCTCCTCCGCTCCATTTTGGCGTGTGATGTAGTGCCATTCTTCCGACATGACAGAATGATCGCCTCTACCAGACGTCGTGAGCGTCGGCGTCCACTGGAGCATCCGGTCCTGTAGCAGCGGCTTGATCGACTTGCCGTCCAGTTCTTTCTCCGGCAGCCCACACAGGTCGATCAGCGTCGGATAGAGATCGATCAAATTGACATTTCGCGTACAGTCTTGCCGCTTCTGCATACCCGGGACCTGAATGATCAGCGGCAACTGAGTGGCTTCGCGCCACAACGTTGCTTTACGGAACCTCAACTTCTCACCCAGATGCCAGCCGTGGTCGCCCCATAGAACTACGATCGTATTGTCGGCATTGGGGCCATTTGCCAACGCTTCCAGCACCACGCCCACGCATGCATCGGCGTAACTGGCCGCAGCCATGTAGGCCCGCACCGCTTCTTTCATCACCCCGTACTCCTGACACCAGAGGAAATCCAGGTGCGGTTGAAACGCCTTCTTCCCGTTGGAGTCCAAGATGTCATCGAGGTCATCCATTCGGAATTCCGGGATCTGCACCGTTGCCAGGTCGTAGAGGTTAAAGTACTCCTGCGGCGCGTAAAACGGCAGGTGCGGTTTGGAAAACCCGACAGCCATGAAGAACGGCTTGTCGTAGTCTTTTTGCAGTTGCTGTTCAAACCACTTGGCCGTCTCGTAGTCCTTGGTGCCTTCGTTGCCTCCGAGCAGCGGCCCGAACGCAAAACCCGAGCCACCGCTCTGATTGAATTTGGGATTTTTCAACTGCTTGCCGTTCACGATGCCTTTGTCACGGAAATTCAGTTGCGCCGGATCGACTTTGCCGCCACCCGTTTCCTTCCTCCAAACATCGAAGGCCCAATGTCCATGATCCATGCCATTCTGGGTCGTGTGCTTATGAAAGATCTTCCCCGAGGAGATCGTTATGTACCCATTTTTTGAAAAGTACTCCGGCAGCGTGGCATGCGTCTGCACGATCTCCGATTCCAGCATGTTATTGCTGTTTCCATAGATCCCCGTGGTGGCGGGCATGAAACCGGACAACAACGCCGAGCGAGACGGTCCGCAGACAGGCCCCGGGCAACTCGCATTGCGGAAGACCATCGCCTGATCCGCAAGCCGATCGATGTGGGGTGTTTTGCACTGGGGATTCCCACCAAAAGCACCCACCCAATCATTCAGGTCATCGATGGCGATAAACAAGACATTCGGCTGCGTGGTCTCTGCCCATAACTGGGTGCAGCTAAAGGTGAGTAAGATCAAAGCTGTCAGTCTCATGACATTTCCTTTCTTCCTGCTGAGCGTCCGGCAATCGTGCGGACAAACAACGGGACGGTTTCGCTGGCCTGCCCATCGCAGATCAGCCCTACAAAACGGGCAGACAAAAGAAGGCCGATCGACGAATTACCATACCGTTTCCTCTCAGTTGATGAGAAAGAGGCCCGCAAAACAGGGCGACTGGGGACATGAACCTTTGTTTGATTCCGCCAACCAAGGCGACTGGGGACATGAACCTTTGTTTCGCGACTGGGGACATGAACCTTTGTTTGATTCCGCCAACGGTCAACCGGCAGAGTGCTTTGCACGAGGGGATGCCGGAAACATGCCCGCAATGACGCTTGGCTCTAGTGACGCGTTGGCCTCACCTGACAAGTCAGATCAGGTTATCGGCGATTAGATCGGGCGAACGCGTAGCAACGTTGATCGAAATGATACGTTGCTTGCGGCCGTGGTGAGACGGTGAGACGAAACGTCGGTGGATGACGACGTTTCAACGTGCCGGTTTCCCCGCCCGATAGTTTGCCGGTCGCGGCACTCGAGATCTACCCCTTTTCATGAGGCGGTTAGCCTGGAGCCGGGTCGAGACAATCGCGGCCGGGAGCGTGAAGACGATGACGTCGACGACGCAAACGCTCCCGCTCGACACTGGCGGTGCAACCGACCACCGTGCGGAAACGACGCTCGTACTGCTCGACCGCTCCGGCAAACGCGGTCCCGTCCAATCCCAATGGCTCCAGCAGCCGATTCACCGGGCAGGTACCGCCTGTTTCCGGTGCGCTGGACTCCCGCGATCGGACTCGGCCAGCCAGCGGAGTAAATCGACGTAGGCACCCAGTCTCATCGGCAAACTGCCCATCGTCTCGGTCGCGCGGTCGCCCGCGCCGTCACCGGCATCGTCATCGTCACCGGTGGACTGTGATGCACGATCCGGCTGGCTCGCGGTCGTCCGATCAGAATCGGACGAACGGGTGAACGGAACCAGCCACTCGCTCGGTGTGACCGGTGTGTCGTCGAGTCTCCGCATCCGCTCGCCGATCGAGACCGCGGCGTAGCCCTCCAGAGAGTCGGTCATTCCGGCTCGCATCGGGTTCAGATCGACATAGGCCATGCAGGCCAATACGGCCGCGTCATCGAGCAAACGCTTCATCTTGAAACGTTCCTCGAAGAACCGGCCCGATTGCCCGTCTTCACGGTTGCAGCGGCGGGCGATGTGCTGGCAGGCCCGCCGCATCAGCCAGGACGGGTTGCTGAGACGGCTCCGCAGTTCGCTGATCTTGTCCGGATCGGCCAACAGAATCGCCAATTGGGGTTCGGTCGGCTCGACCGGCGTCTGATCGGGATTTCGCTTTTCGGGACAAATCATCAGCCACCGCCGGGCGACCTCGCGATCACTCATCGTTTCGACCTGGTCGGGGCGATTTCGAACGACCAGGTGGAAGTGGTTCGAGAGGACGGCGTAGCCGAGGGTATCGATGGCGAAGAATTTTGACAGCAGCCGAAGCCTCTCAACGACCATTTCGCGTCGGTGGGAAAAGTCGTTTCCGGAGACGGGATCAATACCCCAGAAAAAGCAGCGTCTCACGACGCGGTTGTAGACGTGATAGACACCGACATCGGCGGGTTCAAAGACCTCCCGGCGTGCGGTTCTGGCCATGGCCGTGCCCCCCAATTTTGCCCAAGTCCGTACCGGAGGGGCAATATAGCCAAACGTGAACACCTGTCAACTATTTTCTTGATTCGGCCGCCCGAGGCGGCTCGCTGCGCCCCGAGCACCGCTGGTGGACACGTCATCTCCGGCCCAGCGAATCGGACGCACACGCCAACATTTTCCATGTGCCTACGTTCATGTCCCGATGCGGATGTGTGCCTAGGTTCATGTCCCGATGCGGATGCGCGTTTGTCACATGGATGTGTCCCGACGTCGCGATGTCGATGTCGCGTGAAAGGTTCATGTCCCCGATGTTCAAATTGTTCAAATTGTTCAAAGGTTCATGTCCCCGATGTTCCAATGTTCCAAAAGGTTCATGTCCCCGATGTTTCCACGATGTTCAATTGTTCAAAGGTTCATGTCCCCGATGTTCAGATTCTGTTCCAGATGGATGTTGCTGTTCCCGATGTTGCGGTGTGAAAGGTTCATGTCCCCGATGTTCAGCTCTCTGGTCATCGAGTCCAATCGCCATCATGTCGGATCGGTTGTTGAAATCGACCGCCAATCGCTGCACCGCGGCCTGCATCGTCGAATAATCCAGGTGGACGATCTCCCGGCCGGACTGGATGTCAAAGACCCACAAGCCTGTAGCTTCGGTTCCATCAGATTCAAGATACTCACCGACAACCGCCACGCGTTTTCCGTCAGGGCTGAACCAACACGCCAACGGATAAGCAGCGTCGTAGGGAATCTGATACTTGGAGACACCGTCGCTGGAGTCGCAAATTCGTAACTCCTGGGGAAGATACTGGACGAAGTATTGGTAGTCACGAGTGAAGGCAATGGTTTCGATTTGGTGTGACTGATAGGTCAACGGAAACGACTTCCGATGGTCAAGATCATTCATGCAAATCGCCGCCAGAGCCAAATCACGCAAGCGAACCTGTTCTTCCGCGTCGATGTCGATTCGCGAAGTCAACTCCACGCCTGGCGCACAGAATCGACTGCCTTTCGTCGACGTCCGGGCGCATCGTCACGCAATCGCAACTCCACTTCGGCCAGCGACGCCTTCCAAAGTGCTCGATCCGACACCTCCCTCAATCGTACTGCCTCGCCACGCTGACGATCCGCTTCCTGACGTTCAAGCGATTGTTGATGCCCTGCAATGCGGGCGAGACGTTCGCCGCGTAGGGCGCAACGCCGTTCTTGGTCAATCCGGACCAAACCCAAGATCGCCAGGATGGCAAAGATTGATGTGCACAACGCCACCCAAAGCAGGGCAGCGCGATATTTCTTGGCCAGGTAGGAAAACCAACGCGCCGCTGCGGTTCGCGCGGCTTGAACCTGACGACCATCGGAGATACGCTGGAGATCTTCGGCAAACTGGGCCGCCGTGGCATAACGGTCCGCCGGGTCATGCGCATGCCTTGCTGATCACCGCGTCCAAATCCCGTGGGACCTCCCGCAGGCGTCGACGCGGTGACCGTATCATGGGTTGTCGCAGTTGATCCAGCAGATGCGCATGGCTGCTGCCCTGCAGCGCCGGTTCCAAAGTCACTAACTCGTACAGAGTTACGCCTAGAGAATAGATGTCGGTGCGGTGGTCCGTTGGTTGGCTGCCCGCGGCGACCTGCTCGGGGCTCATGTAGCGGATGGTTCCCAACAGATCTCCGGTTCGAGTTAACGTCACGTTATTGTCCGAAAGCGTCAGGCCAAAGTCTGTGACCCACGGCTTGCCGTCGTGATCCAGGATCAGGTTGGACGGTTTGATGTCGCGATGAACGACGCCGCGACTGTGAGCGTGCTGTAACGCTCGGGCGATCTGAATCGCAATCTGGACGGATCGATTCCACCAATCGGTCGATCGGTACTGCCCCAGGTGCACCGATGCAAACTCTTGACAGTGGGTGACCTGCCGGTCTGTCTGGGGATCGGCATCTTCGACCGGGGGACCGTCCTTTCGAACAGCCGAGATCAACTGGGCCAGGTCGTACCCGTCAACCATTCGCATCGCAAAGTAGTACCAGCCTTGTTCCACTCCAGAATCAAACACCTCCACGACGTTGGGGTGATCCAGCTGGCTGGCGGCACGCGACTCGTTGCGAAAGCGTTGCTGGCTGATCGGATTGAGTGACGCTGTATGAAGCAGAATCTTGAGCGCAACGCGTTTGTCGAGTTCAACGTGCCGCGCATCGAATACCAGCCCCATTCCTCCTCGTCCGATCTGGCGGTTGATCTCATAACCGCCGATCTGTTTGGGAACTGGAGGCAACGGATCCGGCACTGGACCGATATTCGCCAAGTCGATCGGCAGGAATTCCGAATGGTCACCAGCATCCGTTCCACCATCCGCGAAAACGCTTGATCCAGTCTCCGCGTCCTGGCCGCACATCAGTTTGACGGTAGCCAGCAGCGGTTCGGCCAGATCTGCGAGCTGGGGATACTCGCGTCGGACCTGTTCCGCAGAAACCTCACGGCCGAGTCGGATTTCTTCGGCCCACTTTTCCGCCAGCTTTGCGACCAACGGGGAAATCGACGGATCCGGATCACCCATCGTACAGCCCTGCCTGCTGTAATTTGAGGGCCAATTTGACAAGCGCCCGGCCATGCCGCTTGCTGGCCGCCGACGCCTCGATGTCGAGCAGCTTGGCGGCATTGGCGATGCTTAGATCGTCGACGTACCGCAACAGCAAGATTTCGCGATCGGCATCATTCAGCTCTGCAATGGCTGCTCGAACCACACTCATCCGTTCACGGCGAATCACGCTATCTGCAGCGTCTCCACGGCAGCCCAGCGCGTGCCCAACCAGTACCATTGCCGAATGATCGGCCACTGCAATTTCGTTTCGCACATCACGCTGCATGGCATAGTGCGTCCGCCGCAAGTCGATCAATCGCTCGAGCGTGGTCTTGCGCAGCCACAAATCAAAGCTCATCGGGCGGCGACTGAGATAATCCTCCAAGCGCGAAAAAGCAATCATCAGCGCATCTTGCACAACATCCGACGCATCGATTCGCTTCTGCAGGGCTTGATCAAGCCTGGCCGCCACCATTCTACGTAACCTATCGCGGTGGTTGCCAACCAATCGCTCAAATTCGGCCAACTGCTGGTTGCTCTGCGCGATCGTGTGCAACTGCTTCTCATCGATCGGTGGAATGTTGCCTGACACGGTAGCCTGTTCCGTCAAAAAGTGGACTGGAGTATTGCAACAGCCTCGATTACGAGGGGTTGTACACTATCCGTAATCGTTACCCGTAGCCGCCAACGCCTCCAGGACAGCCAAAACACAACTCATCATGGATTTTTTGCAGATTGAAGGGGCATCCAATCGAAGACGCGAAATGCCCTGATTGTATTGTTCCACAAAACCAGCGGCCTTGGACGGCTCGGCTCCGATGGCCGACCGGCAGTCGTGACGGACATCCATGCGGTGTTCGATGAACGGCTTCGCCGCGTTTTCTTGGATTACACGCAGAGTTGTGATGCCCGTCATTGGCCATTTGAAATCACCGTGCATGAACGATCCGAACCGGTCGAAGTGTTCACGGCTCGTGACCAAGATCTGCTCGACGAGACAACCTCCGCTTCGCATATGAATCTCGGAAATCGAGCTGCAGATTTGCACCTCCGCGTCACGGGACCACTCCGGGTAAATCGCCGACTGCAAACAACACTTTCCCGAAAGCAACCCAATGAAATCTAGATTGCGAAAGCTAATCAATTTGAAATCCCGAAAGCTGCTATTTGAGGCACTGGAGCATCGCCGTTTGTTAGCGGTGACGGGCAACGTCGTTGGGGATGTCTTGGAGCTGACAGGAGATGCGCAGCCCGACTACATTCGGATTACGCCATTCGACGATGGTACAGGTCCGGCGATTCGTGTCGAAACGGATCAGGGCACTACGATTAACGGTCAAACCGAGGAAGTCTTCAGTGGTGTCTCTGCAGTGCAGTTGGATACGGGCATGGGGTCCGACTCAGTCGTCATCGCCGCGACAACCAACGTCGTGCCCCTGCAATCAGAAATCGACTTGGTCGGTGCAGAGCTCCTCAGCTTTGAGGCAAATCCCGCACGTACGACTGAATTTGACGTCGATTTACTTGGTGATGGATCGGGAGTTGTCAATGCAATTAGCACTGGTGCCAACTCGTCCTTTCTAGTGTCCGCTTCCGCCGACACGCTGGACTATGGCTTTGTTGGTGGTACATCGCAAACAGACTCGGTCTCCGTCTTCGGTCCGGTCGACCGCCCGAGCGACACCAACATCTCCCTGAGTGATATCGAAGCCCTCAGCATGGATACGGAGAACGGCGGGGTCGGCGCCGAGTTCTACGCACGTCCTCAAAGCGATGGATCGACGATCATCAACCTCCGCGATCCACTGATCAATGCAATCCAAGTTGTGATCGATGCCTCACCCGATGTAAGCAGTTTTTCATTGGACGGGGGAAGTGCAACGACCGACGCTTTTTACGTGGATAGTCCGACGGGTTTGACTGCTCCGCTGGAGGCGGACTATGACGTTATTGGGATCGAGGGTGTGATCGTTGTCCCCAGACGAACTGTTTCCACTGAGTTTGACATTGCTTTGGAGTCAGCGGGTGGTGGCGTTTTCTCAGCCCGTGACGCGACAAGCGGGACAGAATTACTCAACATCACGACGGCCGACGCCCGTAACTTCGTGCCAATAGCGGATGATTCGATAGGAGACACAGCGACAGTCTGGCTGCCCGCCGATCGGCCCATTGGTTCTCCGAACGCAAGTATCTTTCCACAGGGTATCGAGGAATTGACGCTCGATGGTGCCGGACTGAGTGATAGCACATTCTTCGACGTGGAACTGTTAGGCGACGGCGACGAGCATCATCTCAGCTCAAATCGGGCCGACCGTTGGCGACCCCGATGTCTTCGTGCGGACCCAAGGAGACGACACAAGCAAGATCGAGCTACGCAGTGGGCTTGCGGATACGGACACGGTTTCGATCGTTCCGACGACAAGTCTTGCTTCGCTCGAAACACGAGAAATCGATGTCGAGGGTGTTGAGTCGGTTAGAGTCGACGGTGGTCTGGTCGCTGATGCCGAGTTCGCCGTGGAGCTGCTGACCAGCAATCGGCGAGTCGGTCTTTCGGATCCGACCAGAGCCGTTGAGCTGCTGGTCGACTTCGGCCCGGAAACGCAGCTATTGACCGTTGCTAACGGAGCAACAGGGTTGATTACCCCGGAAATCATTCCTTCGCCTCCGGAGATAGCTGCAGAGAACATCGCCGAGGTGACCGTCAATGGTGGCTTCGCTCTCCGGTGGCTTGTTCGACATCGAGCTGCTGGTTGATAACACCGAGGTCAGTTTGTACGACCCGACCACCGCGATTGAACTGCTGGTCAACGTCGGGCCGGAAACGGGTGTGATTACCGCGGCCGGTGGCGAGAAGGCGCAGGTGATTCCTGTGATGCTCAGCCCGACGCCTCCAGAGATCGCGCTGAGTGATATCGCCGATGTGACTATCGATGGTAGCTCGCTCTCCAGTGGCCTGTTCGACATCGAGCTGCTGGTTGATAACACCGAGGTCAGTTTGTACGACCCGACCACCGCGATTGAACTGTTGGTCAACGTCGGGCCGGAAACCGAGTTGTTGACAGCGGCCGGTGGCGAGAAGGGACACATCATTCCCGTGATGCTGACTCCGACGCGTCCGGAGATCGCGATCAGTGATATCGCCGAGGTGACCGTCGATGGTAGCTCGCTCTCCGGTGGCTTGTTCGACATCGAGCTGCTGGTTGATAACACCGAGGTCAGCTATTTCGACCCGACCACCGCGATTGAACTGTTGGTCAACGTCGGGCCGGAAACCGAGTTGTTGACGGCGGCCGGTGGCGAGAAAAGCACGATCATTCCCGTGATGCTGACCCCGACGCGTCCGGAGATCGCGCTGAGTGATATCGCCGATGTGACCGTCGACGGCAGCTCGCTCTCCGGTGGCTTGTTCGACATCGAGCTGCTGGTTGATAACACCGAGGTCAGCTATTTCGACCCGACCACCGCGATTGAACTGTTGGTCAACGTCGGGCCGGAAACCGAGTTGTTGACAGCGGCCGGTGGCGAGAAGGGACACATCATTCCCGTGATGCTGACTCCGACGCGTCCGGAGATCGCGATCAGTGATATCGCCGAGGTGACCGTCGATGGTAGCTCGCTCTCCGGTGGCTTGTTCGACATCGAGCTGCTGGTTGATAACACCGAGGTCAGCTATTTCGACCCGACCACCGCGATTGAACTGTTGGTCAACGTCGGGCCGGAAACCGAGTTGTTGACAGCGGCCGGTGGCGAGAAGGGACACATCATTCCCGTGATGCTGACTCCGACGCGTCCGGAGATCGCGATCAGTGATATCGCCGAGGTGACCGTCGACGGTAGCTCGCTCTCCGGTGGCTTGTTCGACATCGAGCTGCTGGTTGATAACACCGAGGTCAGCTATTTCGACCCGACCACCGCGATTGAACTGTTGGTCAACGTCGGGCCGGAAACCGAGTTGTTGACAGCGGCCGGTGGCGAGAAGGGACACATCATTCCCGTGATGCTGACTCCGACGCGTCCGGAGATCGCGATCAGTGATATCGCCGAGGTGACCGTCGACGGTAGCTCGCTCTCCGGTGGCTTGTTCGACATCGAGCTGCTGGTTGATAACACCGAGGTCAGCTATTTCGACCCGACCACCGCGATTGAACTGTTGGTCAACGTCGGGCCGGAAACCGAGTTGTTGACAGCGGCCGGTGGCGAGAAGGGACACATCATTCCCGTGATGCTGACTCCGACGCGTCCGGAGATCGCGATCAGTGATATCGCCGAGGTGACCGTCGATGGTAGCTCGCTCTCCGGTGGCTTGTTCGACATCGAGCTGCTGGTTGATAACACCGAGGTCAGCTATTTCGACCCGACCACCGCGATTGAACTGTTGGTCAACGTCGGGCCGGAAACGGGGGCGATCACTCTCAATGGTAGCGACGGCGTTGATGACACCGTTGATCTCATCGCTACCGATGTGAGCAGACCAACGGGACTCAGCCTGTCGAAACTAGATTCTCTGTCCTTCTCCTACGCTTCAAGCATCGCGCCGGTGGATCAGCCCGAGATCGTTCACACTAAGTCAACGACGGGCAGCTACGTCACCGCAGGCAGTTGGCTGATTGAGACGGACGAGTCGGTGCGTTCGACTTCGCTTACCGGATCCACGCTCACCAGCCGCCTTTCCGGTGCGTTCGACTCGGAATACTCGCTGGTGCATACCGCCACCGGAAGCCACTCGACCATCGATGTATTCGACGCCACATTTGATGATGATGTCGAACTCATTCAAGTCGGAGCTCCAGCATCGCCGCAGAACATCCTGGAACAGAACCTGTCGAACGTGACGGTCAACGGACAACTGCTTCAAACGGTCAGTGGCGGTGAAGGTGATGACTTAGCGATCCTCTCGCAACAGAGCACCCATGTCGCCGGAGGTAGCACCAACATCGACTTGAAGGACGGTTCGGATCGCATTGTCATCAACGGTATTCCGGCTGTCAGTATCACCGTCATTGAGAGCGGTGCCAGCGATGACCAGGACACGCTGACGGTCAATGGTAACGACGAGGACAATATCTTCGATGTCACGGAGGAACGCATCGAACTCGACGGCCGGGCGATTGACTACTCCGGAATGGAATTGATTGTCCTCAACGGACAAGGCGGCAGCGACGTGGTGTCCGTGCTAGGGACTCCGTCCACTCCGATCACCTGGGGCAGTGCGACCGGAATCGGCGTCACGGGCCGCACGCTGCGAATCATTGGAACGGATGGCTCCGATCAGGTCAGCGTGACCCAGCAGGGGAACGGTTTCCTCAAGGTCCACGCCAGCTTCCTCACCGCCGGCAACTTCACGAGATTCAGGGCAGCGGACGTGGACCAAATCTTCGCTCGCCTGGGAGACGGTGATGATCACATGTCGGTTGCCGGCAATATCAACGTTCCAGCAATCATCCTCGGAGGTCGAGGAAACGATCACATCAAAGCAGGCAGGGGGCCGAGCATTCTGATCGGCGGTGAAGGAAAAGATCGTCTCGTGGGTGGAACTGCCGGGGACGTGCTGATTGGCGGTATGGTCGAGGATGACACCAATGCCCCTGCACTGCTAGATGCATTGTTTGCCTGGAATTCCGACGAACCGGATGAATCCAGAAAAGATGCCGTCATCGGTCTGTTGCACGTGCTGGACGACGGCGACCGCGACCGCCTGAATGGCGGCCCAGGCCGTGACCTGTTCTATAACGGTGTCCGCGATGTGATGACGGACGCTGGTAAGAAAAAGGATCGCAACTGGTTGATTTGACGCGATGTCGGGAGCAGCACTGAATGCCTCACGTCGTGCGGTTCCTTCGACCAAACCACGTGACGATCTCGCGGAACGCGATCTCGGACGCTGCGAAGTGTTCTGATCGGTACAGCACTTCGCGACCAAGCCATTATGCGGAGAGGATCCGTCGATCGAGTGCCCGCGAATAATCAAGGGTGCCAGTCATCCCCTACGCCAAGCAGTACATAGTCGCCTTTCGTGCAGCGGTTGCATCGCTCTCCGCGCCGGAGGGAAATTCGTTCGACGCACAGATCGCGAATCTCGGACCAGGATTTTGAGGAAACCGCGGCGAAGCGCCAAACCTACTTCGGTCTCACGACCGAGGCGGCAAAGCGTATTCGGTTCTAACTGGCCGATGGTAAGCTGACTTGCCCAGCGCGAGCAGCCAAGGGCGATGACCAAAAGCATCCGGTGTGCGTCACCGGAGTACCCTAAAGCAGTTCAACAAGTTCTGCCATTGAGTTGCCAAGAAACCTCTCCTCCAAACGAATAGTCAATCTCAACGCATGATTCTTAATTCGGAGTCTTTCGCATGCCCAATAAAACTTCGAAAGCTGTAGACGCTTCGTCGTCATTCCGTGGCTTTTCCACCATTCCCGATTCTGAACTGGTCGCAGAAATTCTGGATGATGGCACGCGACGTGATCCCTGCCCGGGCTTTTCTGCGTTCATCGGAACGGCAACGAAGCGAAGGCTTCAAGGCATTCATGCCGAGCGTCTCACCGATGCAGGCTTGGCTCCGAACGTCTACCTCGCCATTCGATGGTGGTGCCTATTTTTCATTCCCGTGGTTCCGCTGGGTGCCTACGCGGTTGCTGACTACAATTCGATCGATCGGCCCTTCAGTGATCCGCACTCGCGAGCCTTTCCTGTCGCAATGGATTGGCGTACCGCATTGATACAGGCGACGCTCGGGCTCGTTGCCGTCGCAATTACGATTGCCATTGGGCTTCGGGAAAGCGGCTTCTGACGAAAGGCAGAACCATTAAGCAGGCTTTGATATCGCGAGGGACGAGCCGATGTTCAAGGGCTTTGTTCAAGAAGCCCGGCTGATGTTGGACCTGCCATCGGGTCTCCGTGGCCGAAAACTTCAAGGGTAGCAAACGGTCCTTTAGCAGGCTCGAAGTCCGTCAGTTTTCGTGCGGGCGGTTGCATCGGCCTCGCGGAGTTTGCTTGATCGCCTCGACAGCTGTTTCCTCAGAATTAGGACAGCGTTTTCAAGGAAGTGTGCAGCGAAGTCCCTCATCTGCTTATGGTGGTTTCACCGAAGCGAGTATGCAGATTTCCTTCGTGACAGCGGCTGGTTTTAACGCACCCCCTGACACGCGTGCTCGAACTGACGTGAGCTAGTGGGAAAGCGGAGTCGGCGCACCCACCAAGGTTAAATCAAGGCGAATCGCTCCACCGGAGTTGGTCCCAGGCCGTGACGATCCGCTGCTGTTGACGACGGAGCCTTGCCGCAGAATCTGTGCGTCGACCGCGTAGCGGTGCCGAGGTCTAATCGTCATTGTGTCAACGTCCAGCCGGTAGTTGACCGGCCATCTGACTGGAGATCCAAGGTTCTGCTGACGAATGACAACGTTGTTCCAACCAGGCGATGTGACGTCCAAGAGCCTCACAATCAGGGAATCACCGCGGGACAAGGGGCGACGATCGGTCGATCGGATTGAGCCTTCGATGACAGTCGCGGTTGACGAAAAGTTCACGGGAACATTCACGAGCTGGCCGCTTCGGTGATTTCTCACTAACAGCGTTACACGACCGGCCGCATCCACCCGACGGGAAAGCTCGTCACCGAGGTCATACAGCCGGCCATCTACCATCCCAACCTGATATCCTCCGACCGTGACGATTGTATCTCGGACCTCCAATCCGGCCTGCCCAGCAGCCGCTCCCGGTACGATTCGATTGATCGTTACGCCGGTTGCCGTGTTGCTCCCGTAAATGCCCAGCTTGACTTGGCGGTTGGGAAAACCAGCGGGCGGTATGTAATTCGGCTTAATGCCCGGCACGGTGCGCTGACTGCTAGCGGCATCTCGGTCACGTCCACTTTGTGCCCATGTCACCGATTGGCAAACCAAGGCAATGAAAGCCCAGGCCAAAACCGGTGCCAAGAACTGCCTGACGTGAATCGGTGCAAACGTCGCTTCATCTGACAGTTGCAAGCTCACTTCAAGACCTCCCAGCCGAGCTTGATTGCTTGACGATGCAACTGCTGTTGAGAAAGAGGGAAATAGCCGTCCTTGATCAAATCGAGTTGGCCATCCCGGCTGAGAACATACCGAACGAACTGGTCGATAACAGGGTCGAATGCTCCTGGCTCATCGACCGCCGCGACAACGTGTACGGGCCTGAACAACGGATACCCAGCTTCGACTGCCTGGGGACTAAAAGGATCCAACGTCGTGCCGTTGGTCGTCAATGGAACGACCTTGACACCGGAGGGGCGTCCTCTCGCAACGCTGTGGAAGGCGATTCCTCCAAGATCTTTCGCTACCGCCGATAGGGCAATCGACACGCCTTTAAGAAGCACAACGCTTGGCTGAATCAACGCCTCCAATTCAATCGTGATTTTGGGGCAGTGAAGAATAGAACGCAATCGATGGATTGTACGTGGCTCGACTTCATGCTTTCGGCTAAACCACAATCGACGGATCACGTCCGGTCGATCATTGGGAACGTTTCCCAGGGATCGGACTTGCGTAATCTCGCGTTGTACTCGCAAAACGACACCGGGTGCCCTTCGGTATCCATAAGATGGTGACAGCAGTTGGAAATCCGATCTTGATCATAGTGAGGGTATCCGCCTATCTGACGATTCAGGCATTCTTGCTGATGCTGTTGATACCGCTACCGTGGCCAGTCGTCGACATCTTCAGCTTTGTTCATGTGCGTCGAAGCGCTATTCCGCCTCCCGTTTGGATACTTTTCTGGGCTCAAGTCGTGATCGGAATGCTTTTGCCACTTCGGGGAAAAGCTTTCTTGATCGGCCAGTTCGGTATTTTTGCGACCGCCTTTCTGCTGTTTGGGAAAGCGGAACAAATTCCCGGACGTGGCGACGAAGCCGTTGTTCCGTCAGCATTTTATCCCGTTTACTGGGTTCAGTTCTTCGCGACGACTGTCGTAATCATTTGCTGGCGCTATCGAAAATCCAAAGCCTTACGTTGGTATCCTTTTCTCATCTATTTTGCGATTCAACTGGTTAGCCTTGGGGTCATTTCAGAAATCCGGATGTCAGTTGCTAGAGACTCTCAAAATTTGATTCTCCTGGCATTCATTTGCCAGGGTATCGGGCTCTCGTTCGCTCCAAGTCGATTAAGGCTGTTTGTTGCCGCAGAGATCTTATTGGGCGCGTCGCTTGTTCGGCTTCCACACTGGCTACCCACCGGATGGTACAGTCCACATGATCCGATTTCCGATTGGATTTGGATTGCGTACGTGGTTCAGTGTGCGGTCTTAGCTTGGTGGCTCGTTTACTTCCGCGCGGGGAAAAAAGTTGCCGAGAGCGAGTCACACCCTTCAACGACTTGAATATTGGATGAGGTGACGACGCCATGAAGGCTGATGTCAGCCAGCTACTCCGGAACCGTGCAACTTCATGATTTGAAAAGCGGGAATCCAATCGGCACGCTGAACGCCGCCGGCGCCCGCGATTCGATCTACAATGTCAGGTTCTCATCGAACAACTCAAAACTTGTAGTCGGGCGAATGCTCGGCCGCGGTCCGGAGCGTGGCGAATTCGTGCAAATTTGCGATGTCGACGAACTGAAAGAACGACCGAAGAGATGGCTTGTTGTGTGTGAAGAATGGTTTTCACTTATACGAAAAATCGCTACTCGACTGCGTTGCTCAACAGTTGTCGTAGACGCGTGGTACCGCGGTAGATCAAAGCTGCGACGGCTCCCTTATTTCGGTCCATTCGCTTGCCAATCTCATCAAGCGGCAATCCCCTGAGGTGGTGCAATTCAATTGCCTCGCGCTGTGCGCTGGGCAGACACGACAGAGCCTTCGCGAGCCGTAGCTCTTGTTCCTGTCGGATCGCTCGCTGGCTGGGGCTCGATTGCCCAGCCACCAACCATTCATTTACTCTTGAAGCAGATTGCTCCATGGCTTGGATTGAAAACTCGCGTTCGACATCTCTTGCCTGCGTGCGAAACTTGCGTACTTCGTCCAAGAGGTTGTTGGCGAAAATCCTCCGCAGCCATGGCACGCGATCGTCCTCGTCGATTTTGGTCCAGTCATTTTGCTCTGCTTCCAGCAGCGTCAACTGAACCACACCCGAGACATCCACTTTGCCCGCCAGCCTTTCGTCCAGCTGCAACCGCCCTAGCATTCCGAGATAGTCTCGATACTCCTCAAGTTCTGCGGTGGCGTCTGGCATCAATCAAACTTGCTCGTGTTACAACTGTTGTTCCGGCCTGGTCGTCTGACCGCATCGGTGATAGACAAATGGAGCCCCAGTTTAGTGCAAACAGTCGACAACAGAATCTCAATCACGCTGCTTAGCAATGAGCGGAATTGCTAAGAGCATATGACGGCAAATCTCAATGCTTTCCAAGAAATGACCGTCATCGCTTATTCGACGTGGCGCTGATGCAAATTGGGTACGTGTAAAAAGTGGCATTCCTCCCGATCGAACTGAGTCCCGTCTTGTTCGGACTCTAGTCATTAATTTCAGCTCATAGGCAGGTCGGCCCCAGGGAATAGCAATGTCGGCTGACTCACGATTTGTCGCGGTGGTCCTTGCCTATCAGTTGATGAATTGCCCTCACCGGCGCAGGAATCAAGGCAAGCTACAGAGATTCCTCTCCAAACGCGGTGTGGACATCAAGGGAACTGTCATTGCCATCACTTCGAAAGTGGGGACGCCTCTTCCAATCCGCTCCAGAGGATAGACCCGGCAAAAACTCCTACCGGAATGCTCAGCGGCGCAGCCGAGTAGGATTCCCATCCGGGCGCCGAACCGACCCTGTTGCCCGCGTGCTGCGGCTAGGAATGCGAGTGTTATTCCCAAGGCAAACGCTAACAAAACGGACAAGATCAGTAGTGGTGAAGCGGGCGGCATCGTACGGGCCAAGGGATGATTATCGAGCCGGAAAACCTAGCGTTCCTGTTTAACAAGCGTCTATCTAACGCCACGATGACGCGTTTCTGCCACCAAATTTGAGGATCTACGAAAAGCAGCACAAGTTATTCGTCATTCTGTCAGCGAAATCACGCTTTCACCAATACCGGCAGCTCACATCCGACGTTCTACCGTTCCAGCGATTTCATTCAAGAATTGTGCAAAAACACCGAGATGTTAGAGGCTCCATAAAACATGTTCGCATCTTCCTGATTATTGACCAAAGAATGCCCTTCGTTTCACCGAGCCTCGCTCAGCTATTGATGGCTGCCGGAATTCCGGCCGGGATCGCACTCGCCCTTTTTGTTGCCCGAGGATTCGGACACAATATCTTGAGATCGCGTGTGGGCATCATTCCAGGCCTCCCGTTAAGCGTGCTGATCGGTTTCTATTCTGGGATGACCATGTTGAGGGAGAACCCCGAAACGTCGGGGTTTCCCGGCGTCCTGTTCGCCACTCTCGCTCCGTTTGCGGGAGCTTTCCTCAGCACATTTGTGGTTAGCGTTGTCGTCGTTTGGTGGATCAGCATTCAATCGACCATATCCAGACAGACGCCAGCCGGAACGCATTTTGCGTTTCTGGAATCGCTACCGGGTTGGATCGAAAGGATGAACCCAATCATCGTCGGTCTTTTTGCTGGTTCGGCCATGATTGCGATGTACTTTTTCGATGGATCACGCGTAACGCCGTCCGCTTTCGCAGCCCTTGTCTTTCTACCTTGCCTGCTCGTGGCAATGCTGCTTAAGGTGTTTGTTTGCTGGATCCCGATGTCAGGACTTCGCGACAAGGGATACCACGAACTCATACACGTCACAGTCGGCTTCGTGATACTGGGGCTGCTCTCGGGTGTGCCACTCAGTCACCCCTACTTGTTCGGCTACTTCTGGGGAACGGCTTTAGGAGCCGCGGCAGGCGGCTTGGCGACACTTATATTTTTGGTCGTCGCCAGGAAGGACAAACCTCGCAGCGCTGAAACAAGCTCGAGTGAATGATTCGAAGTTATCGAGGCTGATCCCACCCAAGTTTTTGGAGAAGAACACCGTCATTGGCCAATCGGCTTCCCGCTAAATTGGATAGGAAGTAAATCATCGACCAATCCAACCAAACGAAAAGATACTGTGGGTAATTCTTTCGATTCAAAATTCCTCGATGATCCCGAGTTTCAATCACTTCTGGTTGGATGCCTGGAGTCGCTCCAGCGCGGCGAGACGATCGATCGCGATGCTCTGGCGAAGAATTCCCCCAAGTTCTCCGATGAGATTGGCCGTTTTCTCGATGACCGGCAGCTTTTGGAGGAGGCAGCGTCTGACTTCGGTGATGTGCCGCCGTCGCGTGTCGCGATCTCCGCCTATGCGAACACCATGGATTCGAATTCAGGGTCTTCCGATTTTTCGATTGGGGAAGCCATTCGGTACATCGGCGAGTACGAAGTTTTGGAAGAGATCGCACGTGGAGGCATGGGCGTTGTCTTCAAAGCACGTCAGCAGAAGCTCAATCGGATCGTCGCCCTGAAGATGATTCTCGCGGGACGACTTGCTGACTCGTCAGATGTTGAAAGGTTTTATCGGGAAGCACGAGCAGCAGGTAAACTGCAACACAGCAATATCGTTCCTGTCCACGAGATCGGTGAGCATGATGGTCGACACTACTTCACGATGGACTTTGTCGATGGTCCCAGTCTCGCGGAGACCCTTCGCGAAGAAACGTTGGCTCCGGACGCGGCTGCACGGCTAGTGCGAGATACCGCGGTTGCCGTGCAATATGCCCACGAGCAAGGAACGGTGCATCGGGACTTGAAGCCGGCCAATGTGCTGCTAAACGAAAATGGCCAACCTATGGTGACCGATTTTGGTTTAGCAAAGATGCTCAGCGGCGTTGACGACGAAACGCGGGCGGAGCTGACCGCAGCGGGACAAATTCTCGGGACGCCAAGTTACATGTCGCCCGAACAAGCTGCCGGAAAAATGGATTTGGTTGGCCAAGCGTCGGACATCTATTCGCTCGGTGCGATTCTGTACGCCTGTTTGACCGGCCGCGCACCGTTCGTCGCCGATTCACCGGTCGACACGTTGCTGCAAGTCATGAACAAGGAACCGGTCTCACCGCGTGAACTCAATCCATCGGTGCCAAAGGACCTGGAAACGATCTGCCTGAAATGTTTGACCAAAGAACCTCACAAACGCTACAGCACCGCGCAGGAATTGGCCGACGACCTGGAACGATTCATCGATGGCCGCCCCGTGTCGGCAAGGCCGATTGGAACGATCAGCCGAACGATTCGCTGGTGTCGACGCAACCCAATGGTGGCGTCTCTTCTGACATTGGTGTTCGTATCCATGTTTGCTGGCACAACGATCTCCGCGTTGTACGCTAACCTCGCCAATAGGCATGCGGAAAGCGAAGGAGAACAGCGACACCTGGCCGAACAACAACGCGATGCTGCAGACCAGGCTCGCAAGCTAGCCCTTGCTGCCAAAGAATCTTCGCAAGATTTACTCGCTACGAGTTTGTACGGTGAATCGCGAGCACTGCGCTTAGCCGGCCAACCCGGCTGGCGTTGGGAGTCTCTTTCTCGACTAAAACAAGCAGAGGAGATTCGCGGACGTGATCGATCGACTCCCGCTACCAAGGACATCGTAAGCCGAGGTGACCTTCGCAGTGAAGCAGTCGCGTCGCTCATCTCCAGCAGTGCGCGAGAGAGTCGTCGATGGCCTTGCCTGACGAGCGCCATCAGCCCTGACGGTCGCTTCGCCGCATTACTCGGCGTTTCCTCAGTTGGACGAACGAGAAAACCAGAATTCCGTATCGTTGATCTGGCATCTGGTGAAGAAACCTTGATGCCGGAGAGCACTGTCGTGACTTCTGGAAATCTGCCTCCCGCGATTGCCCTGGGCTCGGGTGGGGAAACAGTGTTGACGACGGACGTCTCAGCGGGCGAAATCACCTTTTGGGACGTATCCACCGCGCAACGGCAACGCCAACTCTCGTGGCCCGAATCTGTAGCGTCGAGCAACAAGGGTCGGCGCGGAGTAACCATGGCTTCCCATTTTCTCAGCGGCGACGGGCGATACCTTGCGGCGTGGCGGTGGAAAGGGTCCACAACAGAGTTTGTCGTCTGGGACATCATGCAACAGGCTGCCGCGCCCGTCGACGTTGAAACGAATTCCATCTTCCTCGTCGCAAACCCATTCAATGGCGATGGCTCGCGGGTAGCATTTGCATCCGGGTCGGACCAGGTCACGATCTGGGACACTCAGCAGAAACAGGTTCATGATCGGATCAACCTGGACGGGGGCGCCAAGGTCACCGGACCGCCGCGATTTTCGCCCGATGGCAAGTCCGTTGTGTTCGCATGCAGAACTCGGCAGGGCGACTCATCAATACAGTTTTGGGACGTCGGCGAAGGAACACGGCAATTCGTCATTTCGACCGGCAAGATTCCTGTCACCCAGACATCCATCAGCCCCGATGGTCAACGTCTCGCTGCCGGAACTCTGCGGGGTGGAATCCTGATTTACCGTCTGGATGATCGGCAAGAGGAACTGCGTCTTGATGGCGATGGTGGACTGCTGCGATCGCTTGAGTGGGGACGGAACGGAAGGACCCTATACAGCGGTTCCGCCGCGGAATTCAAAAAGTGGGAGATTGCGGTAACGAGTCCAGTGAACACAAGGGGACTGGATTTGGGTGGTTCGGCGATGCCAGTCATTCAAAAGCTGGCATTTAGTCCAGACGGCCGATGGCTCGCAGTAGCGGGGTTAGAAAAGGCATTCGCCTATCAGTGGCCGACGTGCGAACGCATGCATGCCTTTGACATGCGGGGTGTCCAGAAATTTGCCTTTTCACCCGATGGCAAGCGTCTGGCATTACTTTCGGGACTCGGTGTATCGGTGCGAGATCTAAGTACGGGTGAGGAACAGGCGGCGTTCTTACAGCCTGTAAAGGGAAAGACGCTGAACATGAATGAGCTTTTTTATCACGTTTGGTTTCAGTCACCAGAAAGCTTGGTTGTCGTCCGTGGCAATGAAGTACTCATCGGATCACTCGGTAATGGGCAAAAAGAAATCAACTGGTCTCCCTACTGGGGCATCGGTTCCGGACGAGTCGCCGTCGGAGGTCTCGGTCGATTCCTCGCTCACGGTTCAATCAGAGACAAGAATACCGCAGTCGTTGACCTGGAATCGAAGAGCTCAGTCGTTGATTTGCCTGAAGGCGTTGCGGTCGAGTTTGCTCCAACGGGACGCTGGTTCGCCACGCTACAAGGCAACAGCCGGTCGCCGGACAGTTGGAAAATCGGTGTCTGGGATTTGGTTGCTGGAAAACACCAATTCGATATCAGGAAGGGCCGACCGTTGTCTGTTGGTTTTGGCCCGCATGATCGCTATCTGGCCGTGCGATTCTTTGACGGCACGGCGCAATACTGGGACTTGACCGATCAGAAACCCTTGTTTCGCTGGAGACTTGATGAGGAACAACAGGCAAATCTGATGATCGGCCAGATCAAGTTCACACCTGATGGAGCTTTCCTGGTCGCTCCGATCACGTCTGAGTCGCGACTTGAGGTTTTCGACATAGAGAGCTGTAGATCGCAGCTTTCAAATTTTGGTCTGGATTGGTAACCGAACGAGTTTCCATCGTCTGCGCAACATGCAGCTGCCTTGTGCACAAGTTGGGCGGCTGGGCGGGCCCATCGCTGTCACATTGGCTGCAACTTGATTTCAACGCCGTCTCGGATGGACAGTGGTGGCGAATCTGGACTGGCCATCTGACGCATTACGATGGCAGCCATTTGTTTTGGGATCTGATCATGTTCGCGGTTCTGGGTGGGGCTTGCGAACATCGGCACCCGCGCTCGTTCGCGACGGCAATCGCAGTCATGATTGCGGTAATCTCTGCTTCGATCGCAGTTCTATGCGAACAAGTCACTGTGTCTACCGCGGCCTCAGCGGAATCGACACCGGCCTGTGCGTTTGGTTCGTCCCTGATCAATGCCGCGATTGCTGGCGCAGTCGTGACAGAGTCTCTGCGATGCTCTGGCTCGCGGTGTCGATGGGACTGATCGGCAAGTTGTTGTATGAAATCACAACTGGGTAAATACTCTTTGTTGATGTATCCGGATTTACGCCGCTGTTCGAATCCCATCTCGCCGGTACTGCGATCGGTTTGATTTGTTGTGCGTCGGCGCGGATTGAAGGCCAGGACCTGAAGCGTGTCGCGACAGAGAGCACGGCGAGTCCACTTGCAGTAGAATCAAGCATGTTGTGGCATCGAGTAGTTCCAAGAATCGTCACGAAGACCGAGTTCATCAATGGCTAAAATCGTGTACGGCGTCGCCGGCGAAGGCTCCGGCCATTCTTCCCGCGCCCGAGAAATGGCGTCACACTTACGCGACCAAGGACATGACCTGTGGTTGGTCAGCTACGATCGGGGATATCGCAACTTGAAAGACGACTTTCGGGTCTTCGAAACCGAGGGTTTGTGCATTGCGAGCGAGGACAACAAGGTCTCGGTGGTCAAGTACATTCACGGAGAACCTGAAACGGTTCCCGGAAGGTCATCGACGTCTTCAGGAATTGCGTGATGACGTGTTCAAGCAATTTCACCCCGATTATGTGATCACCGATTTCGAGCCGATGACGGCGTACCTGGCTCATCATTATGATATCCCGCTCATCACCATCGACAACCAGCATCGCATGCGGTATGTCGAGTATGAATGTCCCAGCGGCTGGGAACTCGAAAGCGAGGTGACCAAGAATATCATTCGAGCAATGGTTCCGCGGCCGACAGTTTCGCTAGTGACAACGTTCTTCTTTGGCGACGTCCGCAACGATCGCACCTTCCTGTTCCCTCCGATTCTGCGAAGTGAGGTTCTCTCTCTGCACTCCGAGCCGGGCGATCACATATTGGTCTATGTGACGAGCGGTTTCGACTCGTTGCTGCAACAGCTAGCTTGCTTTGAGCGCGAGCAGTTCTGTGTGTACGGATATGACCGTAGCGACCAGGACGGAGCGTTGAAATTCAAACCATTCAGCAAAGACGGGTTCCTGCGCGACTTGGCGACGGCGAAGGCAGTGATTGCCACCGCCGGCTTCACGCTGATCAGCGAAGCACTGTACTTGAAGAAGCCCTATCTTGCCTTGCCCATGCAAGGTCAGTTTGAACAGCAGCTCAATGGATGCCAGTTGAGCCAACTGGGATATGGAAAAAGTGTGGACGAGGTGCAACCTGAGTCGATCGGAGATTTCCTGTACCGCATTCCCGACTTCGAAACAAAGTTGTCGGAGTACTCAGCCGGAGACAATCGCGGCATCAAGTCGAAGCTCGACGAATTACTTGCGGATGATGGCGCTCTGCTGCGACAGCACCACCAGGCGAGATAGTGACGCTGTGCCCGCCTCCGCCGGAACGCCTCAAGGGTGAGCACATCGATCGGAGTCGGAACGATGTAGGTGATCGCTTCGCTGGACTGACGACCGGCGCGCAAGCGGGTAGAATCGTACACGATCGTATTTCAAAGAATCGCGATGTCCGATATGGGATAAACTGAAGTTGAATCACTTGCATTGTCTGCTAACGATCATCCTATTTGCATTCGCGATCGTAGCCGTTGGCTGTCGGGAACAAGCATCATCGAGACTGCCGCCGTCGAATGTCAAAACGGACGAAGACATTTTGTTCTTCCCAACGTACGGACGTTACGACGAAGAGGCGGGCGTCTGGCGGTTCGATGTTCATGGAAAAGCATTTGAGCCCGAAGATAGCTCGACGAAACGCGCTGCTTTGACCGCTATCTTGCGAGCTTCTGCCGACGTCAGCGTTGACGCGGACGACTCCGAATTTCTCGACGATCGAATCAAGCCGTTCTTGGTGGATCATGAGCGTGGCAAATCGGTCACGATCAAAGTCGCGGGGGAACAATTCAAGGCGGGGACCTCCGAGGCGAATGGTCACTTTTCGGCGTCATTGGTCCTCAACGCGGATGTACGTAGGTGTGACAGAAGAGAAAAACCGGATTCTAGACATACAAGCTGTGCTGGGCGTCGGCGATTCGCGAACGTTCACTGGCCGCGTCCATCTGATCGCTTCCCATGGCGTCTCGGTCATCTCCGACATCGACGACACGATCAAGCATTCCCAAGTGACGGACAAGTCAGAGTTACTTCAAAACACATTCCTGCGTGAGTTTCGCGCGGTCGAAGGCATGCCCGAGTTGTACCAGCGGATTGGCCGATTTTGATGTGGCGTTTCACTACGTATCGGGTAGCCCCTGGCAACTCTATCAACCAATCGATGCGTTCATGACCGACACAGGTTTTCCGAATGGCACCTTTCACTTAAAGCAATTTCGGCTCACGGACTCAAGTGCGCTTGACCTGCTTTCATCTCAGCAGGAAACCAAGTTTGCTGCAATCAAACCGCTGCTAGATGCGTTTCCGCAACGCGTTTTCATTCTGATCGGCGACTCGGGGGAACAAGACCCAGAAATCTACGGACGAATTGGCGCGAATACGCCAATCAAATCGTTGGTATCTTCATCCGCAATGTTACTAACGAAAAGAGCGATGACGAACGGTTTGCAAATGCGTTTGAGAACATGACTCGCGATCGCTGGGCTCTATTTGATGATGTGTCGCAGGTCGCTCAGCAGATCAACAACCTCGCAAAAACCAAACAGTGACGCCCTGGGGGCGAAAACACAGCCGACGCGGTCATCGTCTCGGTTTTGCTTGACAGCCGAGAGCAGCAAAGTCCAGCATTGAATCGGCGTTGTTGTCCTTGCCGTCTCCATCTGGAGCAGACGTTGGTGTCAGTCAACTCAGTCGCATGCCGGATTGAATCGTCATTCTTGCGCTGCATCGTCTTGCCTGATCCAAGTCTTCATTCGTCATCGTTTCGTTTGATAATCGCAAAGAAGTGCTCGACCGAGGGATACGTTGACTTCGACGCGGGATAGTCCAGGTTGGCTTCGACGCCGACCTGATCCATCTTCTTTTTCAGTTCCAACCCGCCTTCATTACGGACAACCTGGTTAGCGTGAGAAGGCGCTGGCGCTCGGCCCTGGCGCTGGCCTGGCGCACCGGCGCTCGCGCGATCCAAGTCCCAATAGAAAGCTACCGATGAAAGCTGGGATGATCTGGTCGCGGGGCTTCAGCTCCAATGACGCTTGTAAATCTGTTCGGAAACGCCACGAGCCTTCACGTCGTTCTCAAACGTCATGGCCGTTCGCCAAGGGCCCGATCCGTACCCTTAACCGTCTGAACGAGTTGGGTTCTGCGTGATGTCGGTTGCATCGCCCGCCTGCAGTTCGGGAAATTGCTGCGACGCAGTCTAATCGAAATCGCGGACTGGATCGAACGGAAACTACGTCGAACCGGCGGCTCTACCGCAATACGGCACTGATTTCGTCAAATCGAACACCTATTTGATAGATACTGCGAGAATGCAAGGACAGATTGGGTGAAACTGCATTCACAGCGGTATGGGATTGAGGGAAGCGAACAACGATCGCGAAACTTGCGACCTGATCCGACGCGCGTCGGATGGTGATCAGGCTGCGCTCGATCAGCTGTTCTCACAGCATCATGACCGATTACAGCGGATGATTCGGCTCCGACTAGCTCGCCGAATTCAGGGCCGACTCGATTCCGCCGACATTTTGCAAGAAGCTTACATTGACGTATTCAGGAATCTTCCTCGGTACGTGGAATCACCCTCGACGTCGTTCTTCATCTGGCTACGCAACATCGTTGGCCTGAAACTGGCAGAAATTCATCGACGACATCTGGGAACAGACAAACGTGATGCAAGCCGTGATGTTTCGATTTATCGAGGCGCATTGCCAACGGTCAACTCTGGTTCACTTGCAGCGCAGCTTTTGGGTCAGCTAACAAGCCCGTCGCAAACAGCGATGAAGACCGAGATGCGTCTGCGATTGCAGGAAGTGCTTGACTGCATGGACGACATAGACCGCGAAGTGATTGCGTTGCGCCATTTTGAGCAACTGGACAGCCAAGAGGTGGCTGACGTTCTGGAGATGTCAAAATCGGGGGCAAGCAGTCGTTACATTCGCGCGATGCAAAGACTTAAAGAAGAACTCTCGCGGTTTTCAGAGTTCGGGGATCTGGCCTGAGGAAATACGTACTCGCCTACATTGAAAGAACAAATGCCCGAACCATCTGATTCCGAAATCGTCGCGGACCTTGCCGAAGAGTTTGTTGATCTGCACAGACAGGGTCAGCGTCCGCTCATCGACGACTATGTCCGACCGCATCCGCATCTCGAGAATCAGATTCGTGATCTGTTTCCGACTCTGCTGGTCGTAGAAGACCTCGCACCGGAGCGTGACGCTTCTATCGTTGGTGAGGAGGCTCGACCGCTCATCACACCGACAAACCTGGAATCCCTTGGCGACTTCCGCATCCTCCAGGAACTCGGTCGTGGCGGTATGGGTGTCGTTTACGAAGCAGAACAGGTCTCGCTTGGCCGGCGTGTGGCGTTGAAGGTTCTACAGCATCGCGATTTGCCGGATGCCAAACACCGGATACGGTTTCAGAGAGAAGCTCGTTCTGCCGCTCGACTTCATCACACCAATATCGTTCCCGTATTTGGTGTGGGTGAAGAGGGCGAATTGAGCTACTACGTGATGCAGTTGATCAAGGGTGACCGACTTTGGCTTGGCCAAAGCGACGGATCAGCAGGATCTAACGAACACGGGCGACATCCTTGGCACGCTTCGCTACATGCCGCCCGAGGCGTTTCAAGGAAAATCTGATCAACGCTCTGACATCTACTCGCTTGGTATCACGATCTTTGAAATGTTGGCTCTGCGGCCAGCGTTCGACGAAACAGACAGACATCGGCTGATCAGCCAAGTTGCCAACCATTCTCCGACCCGTCTTGACCATATCGATGCCCAGATTCCACGAGACTTGGTGACGATCGTTCACAAGTGCATCGAGCGCGATCCAGACCACCGCTACCAAACTGCAGAAGAGTTGGCAAACGACTTTCAATGCTTTCACAACGACGAACCAATCGCGGCTCGTCGTGCGTCTTCAGTTGAGCGTCTCGTGCGTTGGTCTCGGCGAAACCGAGCGATGACGGCGGCATTAACCACGATCGCGACCTTGCTGATTCTCGGTACCGTCGCATCGATGGTCCTTGCCAATCAATTTCGCAAACAACGAAACGAATCCGAGTACGCTCGATATGTCTCGGACATACAGGCAGCAAACTTCCATTTGCAGAACAACTCCACCGCAATGGCTCAGCGACTTCTGATGAATGCGCCAAAGAAGCATCGCGATTGGGAATGGGTGTTTCTGGCAAATCAAGCGTGGCGACGCAACGAGACACAGAAAGGTAGTGCAGTCCGAGCGAATGCAGGTTCCTCGACGGCCGAATTTTGGAGCGCCGGTGAGCTATTCAAGTATCCGGAAATTGCAGGCATGTCGGGGGGGATTCCAGATGGACAGTTCACCGCCGACGGGGACCAGGTCGCACTTGCGTCGCAGGATAATGCGCTGTCGTTCTACTCGGTTGAAACTGCCGAGCGGGTCGACGCTCTTGTGAACCCCATGCAAGGTGCGGAGATGAGCATTGGAGCTATCAGTAACGACGGAGAACGACTTGTCACTGCCGCTTTAACAGGGCCGCCCCTCGTTTTTGACCTGAATCACCCCACGACGCCACCACGCACCGTCGAACTCGCATCGAAAACAATGTTCGCAGCAATGGATTGGGCTTGGAGTCGTGACAGAAAATATTGTTCATCTGCTCATTTCGACAAATGTGTCCGCGTCTGGGATGCGGAATCCATGAGGAAGGTAAAGACAATAGGCCCATTGGATGAAGAAGTTCGGAATCTCTATTTCGACAAAGCGAATGAACTTTGGACAGCATCCAACGACGGGAAAGTCATCAGGTGGTCCATTCCCGACGGGGAAAGACTCTATAAGTGGACATATCCAGATACAGAGGGCCTGAGATTTCTAGCGTTGTCAGCGGAAAGCAACCGTGTTGTCGCTACGTTTACGGATGACTCCAGTTTCACTTGCGACATCGGTGGGAGCGTCCCCGTTCCGCTAAGCCCGCCCGCTCCAGAATCGCAGTCGGCCAACTCGAATCGCCGCAGGTCTGCCGTATTCAGCCCTGACGGCACGTGCGTCGCCATCATGCGCGGCCTGTTCTCGGTGGAAATCTACGATGTCGAAAAACAAAAAAGACTCCGTCGCATTGATGGCCATTCCGCTCCGCTGCGCTCCATTCACTTCAGCCCTGACGGAACAAAACTGCTAACGACCTCTGAAGAGGCGACTGCGGTCGTCTGGTCGACACAACGAGCCACCAAAGACAACCTCAACTTTATCTCGACCGCTCATTCGGATGCCGTCTATCAGATCGACATTGACAGCGAAGGCCGTCATCTCTTGAGTGGCTCCTTTGATGGAACCGTATGCGTTTCTGACCTTTCAAACGATCAGGTCAACAGTAGATACACGGGACACGGTGCAGATATCGTAGCGGTTGACTCTCATCCGGAGGGACGCTCAGCAGCCAGCCTCGACCGAAACGGCGAACTGCATGCGTGGGACACTCGGACCGGTGACCGGATCTTTCAGATTCATCCTGAGAGTGAGCGGTTTCTCGAACTCATGGGAACAACCGGAGGTGGCCGCCGCGGGGAATTCTTCAGCTTTCCTGGCGTTCTTTCGACTGGGCTTTTCAGCCCCAATGGTAAGTATCTGGCGATATTCCAGACCGACGGAATGAAGGTTTTTGACGTGGAGAACAACGGGCAACTGCACGTGCGCCTGGAACGTGCCGATGCGCCTGGTTGGGCTGTGTTCAGTCATGACTCGAAACTCGTTACCGTGATCGAAATGAATGGCAGCGATCCCGGTGCTTGGGATGTGAACTCGGGCAAGCTTTTGCGCCGATTCGAAGGACACGGTTGGAGGGATTTTCAGGCTACACGTCATCGTGTCGCTTTTCATCCGATGGCCGTTTCTTGCTCACCGGTTCGAGCGATAACATCTGTCGAATCTGGAACGCCGATACTGGAGAACCAGTCACAAAGTTGCAAGGACACACAGGAAGAATTCGAGACGTCCGATACAGCCCCAACGAAAACCGTATTGTCAGTTGGGCGACAGATGATCAGATCATCGTCTGGGACTCCGCAACGCCGGAAGCAAACATGTTGATCTCCCGACGAGGACCGTCGCGACCGCTCCAAGCACATTGGACAACCGACTCACAAAACATTGTCACGGCATGGGCCGATGGCAGCATCGAAATTTGGCGAGGAGCCCGGATCGAAGGGACACGTGAGTTCAGTCGCGATAGCCAAGAATTCAAACGGCAATTCGATGATTGGAGAGAGAAAGTCATCCGTTGACTTGACCCGCTAGCGATGGTTAACAAATCGGTCCGAAGAGCTCGAAACCTGCCACTATCCATCTCCAAAACTTGGTGCCTACGGCGCGTAGGATGCATCGGTCTACGCGACTTAGCCAAATCGCTTCGCCGCGGTCTTCGCGAAATATCGGTCCAGATTGATGGCAACGTGCAGCGAAGCGGCGAAGCTGCTGCGGTGCCGTTAGGATCTAAGTCGAAAGCTCTGTTCGATCACGAGCGGGACGGAGCAATCGAAAGGGAGCCAGGAGGTTGTTTTTGACGGAAGGTTTCGTTCCAGTCGCGCGAATCAGTAGCACCGTCGCGTCGTCGTCCGACAAGTTATTTGGATTTTGTTCCCTGATTGCATCATTTAATGCGGGAATGAAACGATCGGGTTGGTCGGACTCAAGACTTCGAATGATGGTCAGCAGTCCGTCGGCACCCAAAAGATTGCCATTTGCGTCTACGGACTCGACAAAAGCGTCGCTAAAAAGCAATACCAAGTCGCCGCCTGAAAGCGTCAGGACGGCCTGGGTGTAACTTGCTTCGTCGAGCACACCGAGCGGGAAGTCGCTCAACTCGCGCGTCTCCGATGGTTGGGAAATGAAAGTCCACAGCCTATCTCGCCGCTGCAAACACAGAGGTTCGGGATGACCAGCATTACAGAGCGTGAGTCGTCTTGTTGGAGAGAAAAAAGAACAGACCACCGCGGTGGCAAACTGATGGTTCGCAGCCAGTTCCGCGAACTGCTGGTTCATTTCCGCAACAAACCGGTTTTGCCTAACGATGTTGATATTGCGCCGCATCAGCTCCCGCAGACCTATTGCCAACTTAGATGCGTCCACGCCATGACCACTGACATCGGCCAGGAGAATGCGGGTGATTCTGCCTGAGGCGCATGAAGAAATGTAATACACATCACCGCCACCTGGCGCTTGCTCGTGGGGCTGGCTGTAAATCCAGACTTCCAGGCCGGGCGTTTCAAGGTGTCTATCAGCCTGTCGGTTTCCACCCCACACCTCCATGCATTGCATGCGCTGATGTGATCCCAATGCATCGGACGGTTGCTGTGGCATATTCATTTCGCGTTCCATTATGCCACAATTCTGATCAATGCGGTGCCTTGTCCGGAGCGAACCTAACCTGATTCGTCGACACCGCAAGCATGGTACGACCGTCGCGATCTTTGCGCAGCAGCATCCGCAACTTGGTCGCACTGAGCGGGCAGCATTTGTCAGCGAGATCTACGAGTGGCTGCTGCGTGATCAGCAAGTCGCTGTCGAGCCTGGCTCAGCATTTGCATTGCGGATCGGAGCATTGCTCGCAGCAACTAAAGTAACCAGCTACCAGCATGAAACGTTGATTGACGAAGTGAACGGCATTGTCCGCTGCGATTGTTCCGGTTTGATTGGATTCGTACTATGCCACGACGAACTGTTCGATGGCGATGGCGACGATGTCCTGCAGGGCGGTGACGGCGACGACCTACTCAAGGGCGACAAAGGCGAAGACGAGTTGCACGGCGACAGCGGACACGACCGGCTGTTCGGTGGCGACGACGATGACTTGCTGTTCGGCTGACTGGGAGACGATTACCTGAAGGGCGAGAGTGGCGCCGACCGCCTCTCGGGTTGGAGCGGCGATGATGTCTTCAAGTCCGACAGATCCGATCTGCTACTGGATGCGGATCAATTGAGCTGCAGAGGCGGCTATCTCTCGCCAAGCCAGCGATTGACTGAGTGATTGACGCGGCACGAACGATCAATCGCGTATCGTCTCGCTTTGATCTACAGCAACTCCTGGTGAGCGGCAAACCGCTGGTGTTGGGCTCAGCGAAACGAGAATAACTGGTGTTGCCCCTCGGGAATCGGCAGATTTAATGCAATCGTTTCCCAATGCTCTTGAATCATGCTGCCAAGATGCGGAGCATACATCCACCTTTACAACACTGGGAATAGATGGCATCGCAAGTGAATTCACTGTTTGACGTGGTCTGCGATTACTGGCCGCTGGGCGCGGCGGTCGTGACAGTGTTGTTCTTCACCTGGGCGACTCCAGGCCGCACCTTTTACCACGGAGATTGCGGGGGAGACGCGTGGCTTGAGGATCATGGCCGAAACTGAGCCAGCGTCAATCAACGAACCTCAAGCAGCTGACCCTCTCGAAGGGATACCCCACTGGAACGCTCGGCTGAAGATCAGCAAGACTGACGACATCGGCTTCCTTTCGGCGCTCGCGTCTGACCTGCAAACACAGCTCTCGCTCAATGAAAGTAAGACCTTTGTGTGCGGGATATCCAACGGCGGTTTTATGAGCTACACGCTGGTAGCGGAGAACCCGGACGTCTTCAAAGCCGCTGCATCCGTGATTGGCACGATGAGTGGCCATACCTGGGAACACCGAGATGTGATCCGCCCCGTGCCGATTCTGCAAGTCTCGGGTCGGAATGATGAAGTCATTCCTTACAACGGTAGCATGTCAAAGTCTGGCGGTTGGGGCGGCGCGCCCGATCAGGATGTGATGATGGAATTCTGGCGAAAGCTCAACGAAACCAAGACCGAAGAAGTCCTCAGGATTTCCAACATGACGACGGCGCACCGTTACAAGGACGGAGTAAACGGCAACGAGGTGTGGCATTACAAGATTCAGGAATTCGGGCACAGAATTCCGGGCGAACGGGAAATGGGGACCAACGTCGCTGAGGTGATCTGGGAGTTCTTCAGCAAGTTCTAGATACAGGTCCGAAGGAACGGAGCCGAAGGGAGCCAAAGTGAAGTCTTCGTGGCTACACCGAAAGCAAAAACCGGCTTCGCGTCATGCGTCTATTCCTGAGCAGCCCCTGCGGTATTGTTTGCTGATGACCAGATTCAATTCTCTGGCGCGTGCAGCCGTATGTAAGCGGAAGCCGATTTGCCGGTCGCCAGTTCCTTCACACGCAGCTGCCACATGCCAAGGCGATCGTTGGCTGCGAAGTCAAAGTGAATCGTTAGCCGGCCGGCCGTTGCCGCATAACTTCCGCTGAATTCCGCCCTGCGACCTTCGGGGTCAAGCATGGAAACGTTCACGGGAATGACGGCGCTGATCGGCTGTTCTCCATCCGTCACCGCAATTGCAATACGGATCGATTCACTGCGCGACGCCACTTGGGGCGCGTTGATCGAGATGTCACGAATCGGTCGTTTCGTCACCATTAGAATACGACCCTCGCATGGACCGAGCCCGAGTGGAATCAGCATGGAACCGTTGACGGCTTCGGTCACAACTTCGCGACTGTCCACGAGGTCGTACACAAACCCCATATCGCGATTGATGCGAATCGTTGTTTCCGAGGGCAGCCCGTCTTCCATGACCAGCCCATAGCCGCCGACGTACGTACCGAATTCACGGTGATCGTTGATCGCAAAGACGTAGTCGGTCGTGCCAAATGTTCTTCGTCGCGTAACAACATCCGGATTGGACGAATCCACGACCCGTGAATACTTCGGATCAAGCCAAATACGGAGCGTCTTGGCGGCATCCTGCAACGCCGCGCGATCCTTGTCGGCCTGCCGCGTCCGTGTCAATCGCGGAATCACCAGATCGGGTGTGATTGCCGGACACACCTCGCTGTCGCCGACGATCAGTCCGCCGTTGTCTTGAAATTTCCCGATGGCGCGGACAGCGGACTGCGTCAACACGTCACAATCAGCCATCACAAGAACTTTGGCACCACTGAGTTCACCTGAAAGCAGCGATTCTTCGTAGAGAACTCGGGGCTGCAACTGCGCGTACATCAACACGTGATACATGTCGCCGGCCCAGCTGTGATTCCAACCGTACGTTCCGCGGCGAGCAAACATCTGCGAAGTGAAACTTTCCAGAAACGCGACGTCTGACGGGGCATCGGGAATCTTCATCAGTGTTGGCCCCAAGGGCTGCACCACGTCGTGAATCAGTCGCTGCAATTCGTGCTGAGTATTCGGATTCGT
The DNA here is from genome assembly GCA_963704055.1 of Pirellulaceae bacterium. GTDB lineage: Bacteria > Planctomycetota > Planctomycetia > Pirellulales > Pirellulaceae > Rubripirellula. Next base: position 33,284 of record CAVPGW010000004.1, read on the forward strand.
GTAACGGTCTCGGGTGGTCGTCTGCGATCACTCGATTCTTCGGGAAGTCAGCCAGCGTCTCCCAGCGAACTCCATTTTTTATCGTGACCTCAGCTGGAATCTCAGCGCCCGTTGCCTTGCGGTAAGCTTCAATCTCAATCGGATGAAAAGAGACTTGCGATTCACCGCGAACTTCCGTGTGTAACAAAGCCGCACTCAAGGCCTTGTGATCTCCATAGGCTCGGCTCATGGCGGCGCCCGTATTGAAGACGAAATCCTGCACCTGGGGAAATAGTCCACTGATATCTTCGCGACCGTAGTGCTCACCCTTTCGGTCGATGCGAAGAAACGGCTTGCCGGCTGCCGCAGTCCTCAGCCATCGTCCAGGAGAAAGCGACGCCACGATTCGGATGTCGTTCTCAAGTGCTACGCTGAGCATCTCATGACTGTCGCGTACGTCTTCCGCAGAGCCCGGTAACGCACGGGCACCATCATCCCAAACCTGCTGGTAATTGCATCGTAGCCCAAGGCAGTGCGTGAACCCAATCTTCTTCAGTCGCGGAATTTCCTTGACGACACCCTCCGTCCCGCCGAGTCCCCACTTCACAACCGGCATTCGATCAGGCAGTGGCCTGTTGACAATGACGATCGGAATACGTGAGACGGACTGAAAGCCAACATCGCTGCCGCCCCATTCCGGCAGTCTCGCCGATAACCGTCGGCAAAACATGAGAAGACCTTGTGATTGCCCAGGCCTCATGCCAGCAGCCCTTCAACCACGCTTCCGCCCTGGTTGTCCAGCAGGGACATGGTCCGGTTGTTGGTCTCGAATGCGAATCGGTTGGCGTCGAAGCCGAACAGGTGCAGCAACGTGGCGTGGTAGTCGAAGTGATGAACGACGTCTTCGACCGCCTTGTGGCCCAGTTCGTCGGTGGCGCCGTGAACGTGCCCACGTTTGAAGCCGCCACCGGCCACCCACATGCTGAAGCCGTACGTGTTGTGATCGCGACCGACGCGTGCCGGACCCGCGTCGTTCTGAATGACCGGCAGCCGACCCATTTCACCGCCCCAGTGAACGACCGTCGAATCGAGCAAGTCCTCGCTGCTTCAGGTCCTTGACCAGGGCAGCCGACGGCACGTCGACTTTCTTGCAGGCCGACGGCAATCCGCTGCGGATGCTGCCGTGATGGTCCCAGCGCTGGTTCTCGGTAAAGACCTGCACGAAGCGGACTCCGCGTTCGATCAGCCGCCGTGCGATCAGGCAGCGCGAGCCGTATTCCTTTGTCGCCGGATCTTCCAAGCCATACATCTTCTGCGTCGCCTCGGTCTCACGGCTGAAATCGACCGCCTCCTTGGCCGCCAACTGCATGTGTGCGGCCAGTTCGTAGCTGGCGATGCGTGCTTCCAGGTCGTGGTATCCGGCTCGCTGAGCGAGATGTTGGCGGTTGAGTTGCTCGAGATAGTTCAGCGCAAGCTGCTGAGCGGCACCCTTCAGATGTGGTGGCGGGTCGAGGTTCAGGATGCGTGGTTCTCGCGGGCGGACCACCGTACCCTGGTAAATCGACGGCAGAAAACCATTCGACCAGTTCTCCACGCCCATCACCGGCAATTGCCCTGGATCGATCAGCGCGACGTAGGCCGGCAGGTTTTCGGTTTCGCAGCCCAGTCCGTAGGTCAACCAACTGCCGAGAGTCGGTCGGCCTCCCAGGATGCGTCCGTTCTGCAGAGCGCGAATCGACTGGCCGTGGTTGTTCACGCCCGTGTGCATCGAACGGATCAGCGTGATGTCGTCGACCACTTCCGCCAGACCCGGCAGCAGTTCCGACAGCTCCATGCCGCACTGCCCATGCTTCTTGAACTTCCAGGGGGAGCCGAGGATCTTTGAACTCGCCTGAGCCGCGTTGTCGTACTTGATGTCGCCCTTGAACGTCTTGCCGTCCAGCTTCTGCAGGGCCGGTTTGGGATCGAACAGGTCCAGATGGCTGGGGCCTCCCTGCATCCACAGCGAGATCATCGCCTTGGCAGTCGGCTCGAAATGCGGCTGCTTCGGTTTGACGTCGAACGTCTTCTGCTCGAGCTCGGGCCGGAAGGAAGGATCCTGTCTTGTTCGGCGTTTCGGCCGTCAGACGTTCATTCCGCAGCAGCGTTGCCAGAGCAAACCCGGCAATGCTCATCGATCCCGATGCGACGAAGTGACGGCGCGAGGAAGCGGAGTGATCATTGCGTCTTAACCGCTTCTGGCTGGCCTCTTGATTGTTCATGGTGATTCAATCGACGTATAAGAACCGGTTGGAGCTGAATAACGTCTGGCAGAAGCTAGCCAAGCGCCAGCAGTTCAGGCGTCTTGCTTTTTTCGCTGTCGGCGACTTTCTTCGCTTCCGGTGAGGTCGCCAGATGTTTCGATTTGCTGATCGATGAAGACCAACGCTTGATTGATCTGCTGGTCGCTGGGCGTCTGGCAGAACGCCAGTTCCCACGCGCGCGTCATCTGGGCTCTTCGATTATCGCCGGCTTCCTTTGTGACCCGCTTTGCGAAAACGATCGACTGTTCCAGCACAAATTCGCTGTTCATCAGCAGCAGTGACTGCGGGGCGACGGTCGACGAGGGGCGAATTTCACAATTGGGCGACATCCGCGGCGCATCGAACGTGTCGAGCATCCCCAGCGGGCGGCTGCGGCGAACTTGTACGTAAACCGATCGCCGAAACTGCTCGCCCTTCATGTCGATCTTCGCGCCGGGACGACCCGCGTTTTCATTTTCGATTCCAATCACGATCTGTCCGACTCGGTCCGGCATCACGGGAACCGGTGGACCGAATCGTTTGGGATTCAGTTTTCCGCTGATCGCCAGCACGCTGTCACGTAATGTTTCGGCTTCCAACCGGCGAAGCGACATACCGCTGAGCAGCCGGTTGTCCGGATCGACATCATCGCCCGGTATCGCACGCAAGCCCTGACGGTAGGCAGTGGATGTCATGACAAGCTTGTGGAAACGCTTCAGGCTCCAGCCGCTTGGCCATGAAATCCGAGGCCAGCCAGTCGAGCAGTTCCGGGTGCGAGGGCCGCTCGCCGAGGAGCCCGAAATCACTGGGCGTTGCCACGATGCCTTTGCCGAAATGGTGCATCCAAAAACGGTTGACCAATACCCGCGCGACCAGCGGATGTCGGCCGCTGGTCAGGTACCGGGCGTACGCCAGTCTCCGTCCGGTGCTTTGCAACTGGTCGTTGTTGACCGGGATTTCCGCCTCGTGTCCGGCAGCCGGTACTGCCAACACGGCCGGCTCCAACTTCTGCATCGGATTTCGATAATCGCCGCGCGAGAAGAAAACGGTGTCAGGTACCTTGCCTGGGATCTCGGTGAGCGCCCTGACGAAATTCTCCTTCGGCTTTCGCGCTCGAACGGCTTTGGCACGCTTGCTGATCGCTTCCAGTTGCGGAGCACGTTCTTTCGTACGGTCAATTTCTGCCTTCAGCTTCGCCAGTTCCGCAGCGGCCGGTTCATCGAACTGCCTCAGGTTTTCCAGCGTGACTTCGACCGGTGCATGTTCGGCCAGCAGCTTCGTCTGCGCTTCGGTGCGTTTGGCGGCGGGAATCTTGATGATGGCGGCAAGCTGCTTTGACACCTCGTCGGCGAGCGCCGCGAGCACCTTCGCTTGGGCGGTCTGGACAGACTGCTTGGACTTCGCGTCGTACGCCTTCTTGAGCCCGGCGGCTTTGCCACGAATGTCGCGGTCGTACAGATACAGTGACCCTCGCGAGATTTTGAGGATCTTCGGGTACTTCTTCAGATGAGCGTTCTGCTCGTCCGTCCGTTTTTTGGCGGGTGTCTGGTACGCGGTGCGCAGCGCATCACGCAGCTCTTCCGGGACGTGCTCGGCGAGCTGATCCTCCAGCGTCTCGGCGATCAGTTCGTCGGACCGCTTCTGGTACTCGGCGTCGATCTGCTTCGCTTCCGCTTCAATTTCCGCCGCGGCTTTGCGGTCCTCGTCGGTGTACAGCGACACCAGTCGGGCCTTTGGGTTTCGCCAGTTCTTCCAGTCGTAGGCCGGTTCGAAGATCGCTCGGACCTGGTAGTACTCAGTCTGCGAAATCGGGTCGTAGCGATGGTTGTGACACTGAGCACAATTGAGGGTCAGGCCCAGCAGCGAGCTGCCGACCACCTGAATGCGCATCGGCGATCACCTGGTTGCGGGCGATCGGCTGTTCGTCGCCGGGGACGTTGCCGGTTCCGTCGGGCACCATCCGCAGAAATCCGGTGGCAATCAGTTTTGCTGTTTCGTCCGGTGTCAGATTCTTCTTGGGGAAGCCAATCATTTCGTCGCCGGCGATCTGCTGGCAGATGAACTGGTCAAACGGCAGGTCGTCGTTGAAGGCGCGGATCACGTAATCGCGGTAGTGGTAGGCGTTGGCCCGCACGGGATCGTCGATCGTATAGCCCTCGGAATCCGCGTAACCGACAACGTCCAGCCAGTGCCGCCCCCAACGTTCGCCATACTCGGACGAGTCCAGCAGTCGATCAATCAGATTCTCCAGCGCGGCTGGATCCTTGTCGTCAATGAACCGCTGGACGTCTTCGGGTGACGGCGGCAACCCGGTCAAGTCAAACGTGGCTCGGCGAATGAACGTCCTGCGATCGGCGTCGGGTGAGAAGCTGAGTTGCTGTTGTTCGAGCCGGCGCAGCAGAAACGCGTCGATGGGAGTGCGCACGCGATGGTGATGTTGGACCTGAGGAATCTCCGGTTTGCGAATCGGCATGAACGACCAGAAGTTGCGTTCATCTTCGGGCACGTACACGCCATCGGGGATCGAATCGGGCTCCGGACCCAACGTCTTACCGCCGGACTCGATCCAGCTGCGAAGTGTCGCGAGTTCCTCTGGTGTCAGTTTGGTGTCGCCCGGTGGCATGTCTTCGGACGACGTCCGCTCCAGCAGCGGGCTTTCGTCCGGCTGGCCTTCGACAAACGCCGGCCCACTTTCGCCCCCCACGAGAATGAACCGCCGCAGTCGCAGGTCCAGACCGCCTTCGATCTCTTCCCCTTCGCCATGGCACTCCAGACAATGTGCCTTCAAGATCGGACGCACGTGCCTTTCGAAGGAAACCTCCAGCGGAGCCGATTCCTTTGTCGATTCGCCGAAGGCCGCGTGGCCCAACCCGAATACGACGGCAAGCGTGAGCTGGAACCTCATGACTCTTCTCGGCATGTGGCAGTCTTAGGTGGGAGGTTTGGCGAAATATCCGCCGGCGGGATCGACTATCATACCTGAACGACCGGGAAGCAGCGAGCCTGATGGAAACCGAATAGGAGTTGCCGTCCATGTTCTCCAGTCAACGCCCTCCACCTGCGCAACCTCGCCTGCACGGTGATCCGCCACGGTGATCGCGCCACGAATACCCGCCATCATCGCCCGCCGCCAAAGCATCTTCATCGACCGGTCCACTGGCTCGAGCAAACGCACCTCCCACGGAAGCATCAACCATGAATTCGTCGTTTCGAATGCGACCAGTAATCCAAATGACAACTGCTCCAGCGTCAGCAGCGCAACTGCCATCTCAGGCGATCACGCGCCGCCGAGTTCTGATGTCGATCGGGTCGCACGCTGCCGCCCTGCCAGCCCTCAGTTGGTTGAATCCTTCCTCGGCGCAAGCGGCCGACGATGACCAGCCGCTCAACCGCTTTCCACGGATGGTACATGAGTTCTTTGTGCAGCAGGTGCGGGAGTCGGGCCAACGTCACATGCAAAAGCTGAATCGACTCAAGACGAAAGCTGACGCGGAGCAGTACGTCCGTGATGCACAGCAAAGGATTCGAGAGGCATTCGGCGACGAGCCGGAGCGTACTCCGCTGAATCCGCGCGTAACTGGCACCGTCGAACGTGAAGACTATCGAATTGAGAACGTCATTTTCGACAGTCGTCCGGGATTCCCCGTGACCGCGAATCTGTACATTCCCAAAGGGCGGACGGGCCCACTACCAGCTGTTGTCGGCACGCTGTGGACACTCCACCAACGGAAAGGCGGCGGAAGCCTATCAATCGTTCGCTCAAGGGCTGGCTCGGCTGGGCTACATCTGTTTGATTTACGACCCGATCGGTCAAGGAGAACGGCTGCAATATGTCAAGGACGATCTGTCATCGCGGATCGGCGTGGGTGTGCGTGAGCATTTGCACGCGGGAAACCAGCAGTTTCTGGTCGGTGAATTTTTCGGCATGTGGCGGGCGTGGGATGGCATCCGTGCGCTCGATTACCTGCTGACTCGGCCGGAGGTCGACAAGCAGCGGATCGGCGTGACCGGCAACTCGGGCGGCGGCACGATGACGACCTGGTTATGCGGAGTGGAACCGCGGTGGACGATGGCCGCACCCAGTTGTTTTGTCACCACGTTTCGTCGCAACATGGAGAACGAACTGCCCCAGGACACAGAGCAATGTCCGCCTCGCGCGCTGGCGCTCGATCTGGACCATGCCGACTTTCTGGCGGCCATGGCTCCCAAACCGATCATCATCCTGGCGAAGGAACGAGACTACTTCGACGTCCGAGGATCGGAAGAAACGTATCGCGCGGTTGCGGCGGCTGTATCGCTTGCTGGATGCGGAGGACCAGGTTGCTTTGTTCGTCGGCCCGACCGGACACGGCTACTCGCAGGAGAATCGCGAAGCGATGTACTCCTGGTTCAATCGAGCCACCGGGACAACTGCCGGTGACACGGATCGCAACTTCGACGGAGTGCTGCGATCAACGGCCGACGTCGACTTTACTGCGGAACCGGAGATTACGATCGAGAAGGACGAAACGCTGTGGTGTACTTCCACAGGGACAGGTCGCTGCCACTGAGAACGCGCGAACCGTATTTGACTTCACGCGAGAGAAGTCGAAGCAGTTGGCTTCCGCCCGCAAGCAAACCGAGTGGTGCGGCGCTGCGGCGGGCGGTGGCTGACGTGCTGAAGCTACCGGCGAATCGGGGCGGGGTGCCGGATTATCGCAATTGGCGCTACCTGGGCTCGCGCGGCTATCCCACAAAGTACGCGATGGCTTACACCGTCGACACGGAGCCCGGCATTCACGCAATCGTCTATCGTCTGACGGACGAACGATGGCATTCGCGTCCGCCTCGCGCCGGCAAGCGTGCGATTCTCTACGCGTCGCATCTTTCCAGCGACAATGAATTGCGTGAAGAACCGTTGATTCGCGAGCTGATGCAGGCAGAACCCGAATCACCAGTCTTCGCCTGCGATGTTCGTGGAATCGGCGAGTCGCTTCCGGACACATGCAATCCCGGTTCGTTTCACAGCTCCTACGGCAACGACTACTTTTATGCAATCCACAGCCTGATGCTTGATCGACCCTACCTTGGGCAAAAGACATTCGACGTGCTGCGAGTTCTCGATTGGTTGGCGTCCCTGGGGCATAACGACATTCATCTGGTTGGCCGGGGTTGGGGAGCGTTGGCGGCTACCTTTGCCGCTGTGATGTCCGATCAGGTCAAGCAAGTGACACTCAAGAATGCACTTACTTCGTACGCGGAGATCGCCGAAAGTGAACACTACAACTGGCCGCTGTCGATGCTGCTGCCAAATGTGTTGGCACATTTTGATCTTCCGGATTGCTACTCGCAGCTGAACTCAAAGAATCTGCGGCAAATCGATCCATGGGGTGCGGAGCCTGCCAGCGAATAGCCCAGCCATGGCGGCTCGCGTCTCCGACAAAGCTGCTACTAGCCGCCACAGCGGAAGCAGAGATGCTTTAACTGACGATTTCTTCGACCACGCGGGCGGGGCGTTTGTTGGTGACGATTTGTTCCTGCCCACTGTGGACGTACACCAAATCTTGATGACTGAGCCCAAATTGATGCAGCAACGTCGCTTGGAAATCATTTGGAGTGACCACATTTTCAACGGCCCGGTGGCCAAACTCGTCGGTACTTCCGAATGCCATGCCGCCACGTATCCCGCCTCCGGCGAGCCAGATGCTGAAACCTTGGCCATTATGGTCGCGACCGGCCTTCTCGGGTGAACCATGTTCCTGAGTGACGGGCAAGCGACCTATCTCGCCACCCCAATGGACGATCGTCGAATCAAGCATTCCCCGCTGGCGTAAATCCTTTACCAGCGCAGCCGCCGGTTTGTCCGTCTTCTTACAAATGGCAGTCAAACCGCTGACGATGCTGCTGTGATTGTCCCAGGGCTGGCCGTTGTGGAACAATTGCACAAAGCGAACGCCCCGTTCCACCAATCGCCGGGCGATCAAGCAACGCGTGCCATATTCGCGCGTCTCCGGTTCATCGAGCCCGTAGAGTTTGTGCGTCGCGGTGGTTTCTTGCTGGATGTCGAGCGCCTCGCCGGCAGCCGTTTGCATTCTCGCCGCTAACTCATAACTGGCGATGCGTGCTTCTAGTTCCGCCTCACCCGGATGTAACTCCAGATGGCGTCGGTTGAGCGTTTGCATCAAATCCAGATTTTGTCGCTGAATGGTTCCCTTCAGATGCGGAGGTGCGTCGAGATTCAAGATGCGAGGCTCTTTCGGTCGCAGCACCGTCCCTTGAAACAATGCTGGCATGAAGCCGTTGGACCAGTTCGTGACGCCATCCACGGGCAAACCAGCTGGATCAGTCAACACCATGTACGCCGGCAAGTTCTGGGATTCGCACCCCAGTGCATACACCAACCACGATCCCAGCGTTGGCCGGCCCAGCACCCCGGGAATGCCACCATGAAAGTAGCGAATCGATACTTCATGTCCGTTCGCACCGGTATGCATGCTGCGAATCAGGCAGATGTCGTCGACAATTCCAGAAGTGTGTGGCAGCAACTCGGACAATTCGGTACCACACTGGCCGCGCGGTGCGAATTGAAATGGACTGCCCAGTAGTTTCTTGCTCGCTTCGTTGACAAAGCTGAACGCAACGTCCTCCTTGTAATCCGTACCGCTATATTTCGTCAGCATCGGCTTGGGATCGGTAAGGTCCATGTGCGATGGGCCGCCATGTTGAAACAGCGAAATCATCGCTCTGGCGCGGGGCTCGAAGTGCGGCTTTCTCGGCAGCAAGTCATTGTGCGGCTTCGCCAGCGAAACGCTCTTGGGCTTGGCAAAAGCATGTTCCTGCTTAAGTATCCAAGCCAACGCGAGCGATCCGATGCCCATGCCGCTGTGAGCCAACAGTTGTCGTCGATTTGGTAAATGCATGTTCCATCCAGGCTATGTTTCAAAAGGGGTCTGACCCTCTCCGGGCACGCACCCCATTGGGGGAAATACGAGTGCTCTCCAAAGGGTCAGCCCCCTCTTAAAATATCGCCTAATCCACGTACACGAATTCGTTAGAGTTCATCAATGCGTGGCAAAAATTTGCGAGCACCTGTTTCGCCGCCGTCGACCCCTGCACGATGCCGGTGGCATGACGATGCAGTTCACGCAACTGGGCCGAGACGTGAGCGACCGACAAACGCAGCTCCTCGTCACTGGGCGGACGGCAGTAAATCGTCTGCCAGGCGTGTCGTAGTTGATTCGGTAGCGCCGAATAATCTTCACTTGGCAACGGACCGTGGAATTCAGCTGCTGTATCCCGGACCTGTTCGCCACCTGAATCTCGAACCGTCAACTTCGCTGTCCACGAAAAGGAGTCGGAATTTTCGTTCGTTAAGCAATCGGTCACAAAATCGATCGTTTCGCCCGACGCGACATTCAGCTCTGCAATTTCGGTCGAAGCCGCTCCGTTGTGAGCGTTCCACTGGCCAAGCAATCCATGACGGCTGGACACGATCCGTCCGCGAACACCATCGCCGCTGGGTGAACCATGGCTCAACGAGCCGCTGACCGCTATCTGGCAATCGCTCGCTGAGGTCCAACGACGAATGGCAGCCAGGCTACCTCCTGGATGTCCGCCGCCCGCATTGATAATGACCCAACCAATCTTGGGATCGGGTCGCTGCTCGCCGCCCTGCCACTCGGAGCCCGTCCAGTGCGGCAATACGGCAAAATCCACGACCCGCCCTGACTGTTCGTCGAACCTACCAAACCCATAGCTCCAGGCATTTGGCAACGGCTGAGGTAAATCGGGCAGCGAAGGCAGCGGAGCCGACGACCACGCAGCCGTTTCTTGAATGATCCGTTCGGCCAGCAAGTCGGCCTGCTGCAACGTGAACTCACCGTTCAGCAAGATCAGCGACTGCGTTGCAACCGTGGAGACAGGGCGGCGCTGGCAATTGACGTCCATCACTGGTGCATCAAAACTTTGCAGCATCGCGACCGGTTGGGATCTGCGAACACGAATGTAGATGCTGCGGCGAGTTTGTTGACCATCGACGATTACCTGTCCGGTCTCGTCTTCCTTGATGGCCACGGGGGGACCGGCAAATTCGCGGTCCAGGGTTCCCGATGCAAACAACATCCGGTCGCGCAGAATCTCCGCATCCAGACGCTGGATGGGTCTCCGCCAGTAGTAAACATTTTCAGCATCGATCGCTACCTTCTCACGGTCGCGGACCGAACTTTGCCGCCACGCAGTCGATGTCAGTATCAATCGATGAAGGTGCTTCAGGTCCCAACCGCTGCGCATGAATTCGTCGGCTAACCAGTCAAGTAGCTGTGGATGCGTGGGAGCGCTGCCGAGCTTGCCGAAGTCCGACGGTGTGGCAACAATCGCTCGGCCAAAGTGATGAAGCCAGACGCGATTGACGATGACGCGGGCGACGAGCGGATGTTCGCCGCTGGTCAACCAATTTGCGTAAGACAACCTGCGTCCCGAAGTCGGTAACGCTGGATCGTTTTCCAAAATCGTCGGCAACCGGCCCTCCGGTGCAGCGACGGATAAATCCGCAGGGGATACCTTTTGCTTCGGTTGCTGGTGATCGCCGCGATGAAACAAATGCGTTACGGGAATCTGACCCGGCTGTTCGGCCAAGGCGCGGACAAATTCTTCTTTCGGTTTGCGGGCACGAATCTCGCTGATCTGCGCGTCAAATTTTTTCAGCTCTTCTGCGGCCTCGGGCAGATACTGGTAGAGCACTCCGGGTGAAATGTTCACGCTGGGATATTGTTTCAGCAACTGCACCTGATCCGACGACCGATCTTTCGCCGCCGTTTGGTAAGCGGTGCGTAATCGCTCTCGCAGCGGCTCTTCGTATTTCATTAGCTCCTTATCGAGCGCTTGTGCCATGAAGTCGTTCTGTTTGGCCGTGCGAACGGCGGCGACCTGTTGAGCTTCTTCCTCAATTGCTTGCGCCTCCGCGCGATCCGCCTCGGTGTACAACGACACCCGGCGTGCATTCGGTACTCGCCAGTTCTGCCAGTCCAGCGCGGGCTCAAAGATGGCTCGCAGGGCAAAATAATCGATTTGCGAAATCGGATCGTAGCGATGGTCGTGGCATTGAGCACAGCCAACGCTGACACCTAACAGCGATGAACTGACGATCTTGAGTGTGTCGGCGATGACTTTGTTGTGCGCCTCGGGGCTGTTATCGCCTGAGCCTGTTCCATCGGCCGCCATCCGCAGAAAGCTGGTTGCCGTCAACAACTCAATTTGCTCGGGTGTCCAATCACCGTGCTTCGGTCCGGCAAGTTCGTCACCCGCCAATTGTTCCACGATGAAGCGATTGAAGGGTTTGTTGTCGTTCAGAGATCGCATCACATAGTCACGATACTTCCAGGACCAAGGGCGATCCGCATCCTGAGTGGTTTGGCCTTCTGAGTCGGCATAACCGGCGACATCCAGCCAATGTCGTCCCCAACGTTCACCGTAATGAGGCGAATCGAGCAAGTGGTCGATCAGTTGCTGGTACCAGTCGGCATCCGTCAGCTGATTCCAACGAACAAACTCGTCGGTCGTCGGCGGCAATCCGATCAGATCGAAATACACTCGGCGAATCAGCGTCGCGCGATCGGCATCGGGCGAGAACGACAACCCAGCGGGCATGGCTTGCAGTAGTAAGGCATCGATCGGTGTACGCGCCCGCATCTCAGGGGCGAACGCCGGAACGTCAGGCCGCGCGACGGGCCGAAATGCCCAATACTCTCGATCCTCGCGTGAGATCGGGATACCAGGCCCAATCTGTTCCGGTTCCGGTCGCTCTGTCTTTGCCCCGGCGGCCAACCATCGTTCAAGCAATGCGATCGTTTCCGCCGGCAAGTGAGCTTCGCCGGGAGGCATTTCTGCACTGACGACGCGCTGAAGCAGCAGGCTTTCAAGCGGCTCGGCCAAGTTGATTGCCGCACCCGAGTCGCCGCCGCTCGCCATCAAGCGAACAAGCCGCAGATCGAGGTTCCCTTGCTTTTCCTCGTTCGCCCCATGGCAATCGAGACAGTACTCACGGAAAACAGGACGGATATGCCGTTCAAAAGTTGGCTCGACGGGTTCGGCTGCGACGCCATCGGGAATCACAAGCAACAGCATTGCAAACGGGATTGACTGCGCACATGTGCGAACAAGGTGGAACATAGGTGGGACCTGCGAAGCAGGTTGCGGTGGGAAAATGCTGGTTGGTCGCAGCACGTTGTGTGAATATAGCAGAAGACTGCGGCGCTTTAAACCAAAATGCCTTGAACCAAGTTGTTGATTGTTCGTCTTGGCGGAGCTGGCCAACCGCCGCTGCAAGCGGATGAAATGCCGTTTGGATGGCTCCGCGAGAATCGCTCGCACGCACCCGGATATTGTACGATGCTAGATCCTTTTTCGGTAAGCCTCGCGAGCGCGGTGCGAAGGTACTGGGAGAAGCGCATCAAGGACGACGTCGGGACGGCGGCCCATGTCTTCCGCGAGAACGCGCAATACGAAGCAGCTGTGCTCCTGTCCGCACCGAATGGATGCGACCGTGCTCATGAAAGAAGCGCAGCGGGACCTCACCGCCCGCCGGCAGTCCGCGGAGAACGAGGTTCCCCTTCTTATCACTGATTCCAAGATAAGAATGATCGAGGACGAACAGATACGCCCGCTCCCACGGGTGAATATTGCACTTGATCGGAACAGCTGCTGGTTCTGACGAGTTCAACTCTCTCGTCTGCTCGCCATTCATGGGAACGCAGGTCCCGATCCGGCAGGTTGGCGATGAAGACGGGAAGAGCTGCCTCCTATAAGAATGATGCCCAGAAGAAGGAGTGAGAGTTTTCGAGTGGAACGTGACATGGTTTGTGTACTTCGTGGTTAATCCGAGTTCGTCTTTTCCGGACGGGCCTGGGCCGGCCGGAGTCAATGTCAGCGAGGATATCGTCCCTATTCCCGAAAGGAAGCCATGTTCTCGGCATTCCCGGGGGATTTGGATGGTCGCCGAGCAGCGATTCCGGGATGCTCTTCGCGACGCCAGCGCAATTTGGTTTATGATCGAGACGCAATTTTGCGGCGTTCAATCCCGATGTAGCGAACCGATGACCAATACCTAATAGCACGATGAAAAGAACGATTCCCACGCGAAGCATAACTCGGATTGCAGCATCACTTATCGCGTTAACATTGATCGTCGGTCAGTGTGACGCTGACGAAACGATTCGTGTCCTTTGTTACAACATCCACTACGGCCAGGGAACCGACGGCAAGTATGACGTCGAACGACTGGCGAACGTGATCAATCGGTCACGCCCCGATCTTGTCGCCTTGCAGGAAGTTGATGTCGGGGTCAAGCGTTCGGGACGAGTCCATCAAGCCCGTCGGTTGGCCGAGCTTACGGGAATGGCCGTTCGCTTTGGGCCGACGCAACACTATGAAGGCGGGTTGTTTGGTAACGCGGTGTTGACGCGATACGAGATCCTCGATGTTCTGATTCATCCGTTGCCCTATACCGAGAGTACTCCGCAAAGATCGACGTATCCGCGTGGTGCGATCGTCGTGACTGTTCGTACTTCCGGCGGTCAACGGCTGCGTTTTATCAGCACGCATTTCCAGCACAATGTGCCCGAAGATCGTGTTGCCGAAGCCAAAGCGATCAATCGGCTATTCGCGAAGGACAAAGATTCGACGCCGACGATCCTTTGCGGCGACATGAACGCGACGCCACAAGCAGAGCCGATCAAGATCCTGCTTCAAGAGTGGACGGGTGCCATCGAAGAGCCACCGGCTCCGTCCGCACCAGCAACGGCCCCACGGTCGCGAATCGACTACATTTTCTTTCGGTCGGCTGACAGGTTTCGGCTGGTTAGCACGAAAGTGATCGACGAACCCGTGGCTTCGGACCATCGACCCGTATTTGCCGAGCTTGAATTCCTGAATCAACAGCAACCATAGCTGAACCAAAGGCCCTTGCTCCGATGAGCCAGCGTCTATGGTCGCAGGCTGATCGGCGAGCGTGTGACACGCCAAGGGCGTGAACACGGCTTTTGTTACCTATCTAGTCTGACCCTCTAGCGCGCGGAGGTTGCATCGATTGCGCCAAGTAAGCTTGAGGGGAATGAAATGTAAATTACAAATTTGGAACCTTTCATCGGAAGCTTGCGGGTGGAAAGCCCGCGCGAGTAGAGCCTGACCAGCAACTGGAAGCGAGTCTTGCGTGGTGTTGGAGTAATCCGCACTGCGAAGCCGACCGGCATCGATCCATGGTGCCACGACAATCGGCACTTACCGATCGCTGAACAGCAACAGAAGCTCAACCACAAGCTGCGCGGACACTATGCGTACTATGGCGTGACGGGAAACTCAGGATCTCTGTCCAGCTTTCTCCAGGAAGTCGAAAGCCGATGGCGTAAGTGGCTTAACCGCCGCAACAACATTCGGTCGATGCACTGGGAGAAATTCTGCGACTTACTCCGGCGTTACCCGCTTGCTCCGGTCCGCACGGTCCGCTCCCAGCTTAGGCACGCAGCGAAGCCACGATTTGAAGAACCGTATGCTCTAATGTGGGCACGTACGGGTCTGTGGGAGCCGTGGGTGAGCAATCACCCACGGCCACCTGGTCCGAGGCGAGTTTGATCGAATTCTTCGCCGCAGTTTCCGCGAAATCTGAGGCTAGAATTCTGGGCATGTGCAGCGAAGCGATCGAATCCGCTTCGCTATCGGCACAGATACTTCGAAGGCGATCCGCCTCGCGAATCGCAGGAGGTCGATCTGACCTCCGCGCGCAAAAGCGTTGCCCAGATCGGCCCATGCAATCCCGCGCGTGATTGGACCCGGTCAAGTTAGCCAAAATAGTGTTAGACGCCGGAAGAAGCTCGGCACTGTCTGACGGTACGTCTAGTGCCGCAACTTTCAAGTGTCAAGACGCTAACGCGAAAAACTGCCTATCTTTCGGTGTTCTTGCCCAGCTTTCCCGCCAAGTTCGTGGGCGGGGTTGTCGCTGAACCCTCACCGCACGACCTGTGTAGGCCCAGCGAAACGGTTGTGCGAAGGTGCGATTGAAGTAGTCGATAAAATTTAGCAGGCGATCCTTCAATTCCTGCTTCGACGCGAAGCTGCCGCGCACGACTGCCCGGCGATGAACGATCCCAAAAACAACCTCGATCTGGTTCATCCACGAACTGTGCTCGGGTGTGAAGACAACCCGACCAGCGCCGGGCATCACAAAGCCGGGGAGAAGCCGGTCTGGCATCCAAACCTTGGAGCGTCCGCCCCGACCGCCGCGGCCAATCCATCCAAGAACCAATTTTGATGTAAACTGATTTGATCGATTGAGGATTGACACCAGCAAGAGATAGCCGTTCCGCAAGAGAGTTTCGCTCCCGCTGAAGCTTCCGAGTTCAAGACTCACTCTGTGCGCTCGGACAGACATCGGTACGCATGACATTCCAATGGCGGAAAGAACTGAATGAAGGACCTTATGCTCAAAACATTCGTCTGTATGATCGTCGCCTCCCTCACGACGTTTTCACTCCCCGGTTCAACGAGTCTTGCCGACGAACCGCTTGCGCCGAGACCGCCGATGGGTTGGAACAGCTTTGACAGCTATGGCGTTTACTTGCATGAACAGGCGGCGATGGAAAATCTTGAAGCGATGGCGGAGAAGCTGAAGCCACACGGTTATGAATTCTTCGTGATCGATAACGGCTGGTTCGGCGAATACGCGTTGCAAGAAGGGACGATCTTTGCAGCCGAAAAGCACGCGCACGATGTCCGCATCAACGAGCATGGACATTTTCTTCCATCGGAGGTCTATTTCCCTAACGGGCTAAAACGGATTGCCGATTGCGCCCACGAGCTCGGTCTGAAATTCGGTGTCCACCTGATGCGGGGCATTCCGCGTAAAGCCTATGAGCAAGACCTGCCGATTCAAGGCACGTCCTACACGGCGCGCGATATTGCAAATACGGCGAAAGAAGAAAACTGCACGTGGTGTACCTACTGCTACGGCGTCGACATGACGAAGCCGGGCGCAGGCTTGGTACGACGGACTGATCCAGCACATTGCCGACATGGGCGTCGATCTCATCAAATACGATGACATTGTTCCGCATCCTGACGAAGTCGAAGCCGTTGCCAAAGCGATTGCCAAAACAGGCAAGCCGATAGTGTTGAGTTTGTCACCTGGTGGAAACGTCGATCCTGACGCGATTGAGTTTTTCCGGCAGGGCAATATGCTGCGTGTCACAAAAGACGTGTGGGACGAGCAGCACTATATCGACGAGTGTTTCGATGCCTGGCGCAAGTGGCAGGGCAAAGAACAGTCTGGCTTCTGGATTGACATGGACATGATCCCGTTCGGCCAGTTGCAGGTCATGTCACCACCGAGTGCCGATTCGAGCAAGACGGTGATGGACAAAGGCGATGTCGCACTGGCCGGTAAGGGTGTGCATCGAAAATGCCAGCTCACAAAACCGCAGATGAAGACGTTCATCACCATGCGTGCGCTTGCCGCCTCGCCACTGATGATGGGCGGTGACTTGCCGACACTCGACGAGTTTTCTCTTAAGCTCATCACGGATCCCAAAATGATCGCCTGTAACCAGAATGGTGTGATGGGATCGCTGATGTACGAGAAAGATGGATTCGAGACCTGGAAGGCGATCAAGCAGGGCGAGACCAGCAAGGGCTGGATCGGTGTCTTCAACCGCACCGACGACAAAAACAGCTTTGAGCTCACCCCGGTATTTCTTGGACTCGGTAGCACAGACTACAACTTGATGGACGTCTGGAGTGAGGCTGAAACAAGCTTCGGTCAAAACGTCAACCTTCAGCCCCATGATGTGTTATTCGTAACTTTTGAGGCGAAGGACTAAATGCGGAAGCCCGCGATGATCACGAAGACAGGTTGTTGTCCATGTACTTGAACCGATGCCACCCGACGCAACCCGGTTGCTTGAGCAGGCCGAGCGTGTAGTTTTGATAGAACCGGCCTCGGTCCTTTTGCGTTCGCACGGACCAGCCCGCGCCCGTGATATTGGCCAAGAAAACCACGAATAGGCGTCAAATGCCCTGTTCAGAACTCAAACTGATTTCCGGAGGCATTCTTTCAAAGTATACGGGCGTGCGACTCTCCCTTAATCGTGTCGACTCATCGTTTCCTAACTCGCGGCGGTTGCATCGCCCTCTGCGCGGTAGCGGAATCGCTTCGATGCAGTCTTCTGAACTTTTCGGACCAGACTACGGGGAGACTGCGCCGAAGCGTTGAATCTGTATCGGTAGCACGCCGAAGTGGCATAACGCTCGCCTTTTTGCAGGGCGAACCTGATCGAGATCCCATCGACCTGATGAATGGAATAGACTAAATCTCCGGCGCTTGCGCCAGATAATTTGTAGTTAGCCGCAACAGAGCGCCAAAGGAGAGTCCGTGAAACTCTGGCCCTTCATTACCTCAGTGTGCGTGCTCGCCATTGCAGGATGCTCAACCTGGCAGCGTCTGGTGGCGAAAGCTCGCCTGCCAGTTGCCCCCTTGCCGCGACGGCCATCGGATCGTTCGTATCGGAGGTCATAAGTACTTCACTCAATGCTTTATAAGCAGCCGATTCTCCGGCATAAAACAAGAGCTGTGGGACACCGGATAGCTCGGCCTGTTCGATCGGGAATCCGATTTCGACCGCCTTGGCAAAATCGGTCGCAGCGGCAGCCCAGCGACCCAGTTTGGCGTTCAGCCCACCTCGCTCCAGCCAGACGAGGAAGTATTTCGGCAGCACGTTCGTTGCCTCTGTGTACGCTTCGTACGCGGCAGGCCATCGCTGGGCGTCGGCATTCGCTCGTCCCGATGCCAGCAGGACAGTCGTCGAATTGAGCCGATCATTGAATCTTTCCAGTTCAGTACGTGCTTCGTTCGCAGCGTGCTCGGCGGCACGTGCTTGCTCGACATACGCCGCCCGCTCGCTGGACGATTCAATATCGAGTGCTTGGAAAAAGATCGATTTTTCTGATGCTACAGTCATTGTGTCCGACAACTTCTGGTGGAATCCGCGACGTCATCTGATTGAAAGTCAACTCAAGTCACGGGGCCACACATTCGGGCCCCCACGTAACGCAATGCGAATTTCAGATACTACCGGGGCCAACGAATTCAAGTTTCCTCGTCGGGATTGAGTTCGCGCCCTAGCCATGCCCGCGCAAATGCCCAGTTTCGTTTGACGGTTCGCGGAGACACACCGAGTGCGTTCGCAGACTCCTTTGCCTGGTAACACCATTTCACCGCGGTGGCCGTGATCTTTCCGAGTTTGATCTGGCCTTCGGCGTTGATGTGATCGTTACTGCCGCCTCTGCGAGGCAAAATTTCTCCTCCGCAGCGAAACGGTCGGACGCGCGTGATGGATTCTTGCTTAGCCAGCCGTTCGCCCAGACCCTGATGCGGTCGTGTTTCTTGTTGTGCGGTGACGTCAGTTTGGACGCCGGCGCAGCAACCGCCATGCCCGATTGTCCCGTCAACACGAAGACGCGAAACTTCCCGCTGCTCGAAATCGCGGCTTCGCCGCCACCCATGCTGTTGGCTTGTCGCAAGCCGGTCGTCGTCCATTTGTTTGCAACCTCAAACCGCGGATTGCCATTGGGCGTCTGAGCCAATGCGGCTGATGGAATCAGAATCGCACTCAGCAGTCAGAGCTTCTTCATCATCTCTACTTCTCGACTCGTGGGACTTGTTTGAAGGGAACCGAATCAGAGGCCTGGAAGTAGTGCTCGTACCAGCGAGTCTCCTGACCGTTGGGCGGAGCGGACGGCAGGCCGGTTGGCCGTAATTGATCAGCCCACTGAATCAGTTTCGCCCGCAGCGCAGCTGCAAGTTTTTGCTGTTCGGTCAGTAGGCTATTTCGTTCTTCTTTGTCGTCGCGCAAATTGAACAACAGCTCACGGCCGCTGCCCGTCACGATGTACTTCCAGTCTCCACTGCGAATCGCAGCCTGGTTCCAAAACCTCCAGTAGAGATCTCGTTTGGTGGGCTCCGTGACTCTTCCGGTGAGATAGGGAATTAGATCGACACCATCGAGCCCTGATCGGTCACTGACCCTCGCCGCCGCGAGAGCTGAGGCTGTCATGTCGAGACTGATAACAGGATCGGAAACGGTCTTACCCATCGGCAGCCGCGATGGCCATGACCAAATCATGGGGACTCGGATGCCACCTTCCGCTAACATCCCTTTCTCGCCGGTCAGAGGGTCGTTGCGAGAGCCGTCCCATGCTGGACCAGGTTTATCGACGGGCAAGATGTCGGCCATGACCTGTCCCGCATGAGCACCGAGCGGAGCGCCGTTGTCACTTGTGAACATGATCAGCGTGTTGTCAGCGAGACCCTCGTCGTGAAGTAGTTTCATGATGCGGCCGACACCCTCGTCAACGGCGTTGATCATCGCCAGACCCGTACGCCGACGTTCCGGCATCTCGCCCGGGAATCGGTCGAGGTATTTGTCAGGTGCTTCCAAAGGGACGTGCGGCGCATAGTACGCGAGGTACAGGAAGAACGGTTGCGACTTGTTGCGGCGAATGAATGCCAGGCCTGCGTCGGTCTGCACATCCACGCGGAACCGCTCCTCTTCAACGAATTCGCCACCACGTTTCAGATCGTTTCCCGCCAAGTCGAAATTGCACCAGTAGCGACTGCGCTGGCCCATGAAGTATTCGTCGAATCCACGAGCTTGTGGAAGATAAGGCATTGTCAGGTCACGACGCACACTGACTCGCCTCCCGCGAATGCCGTCAGGTTGGTGTTCTCTAGCCCACTTCAGACTCAATGCATTAGGCTCCAGGTGCCATTTGCCAACCATGCCCGTGACATAGCCAGCACTCTTCAAGCGGTCGGCAATGGTCGATTGATTCAAGGGCAGCGGACAATCGGGGATCGTGTCAAATCCAAAACGCTGCTGATAACGTCCGGTGAGCAGTCCTGCCCGAGACGGCGAACATTGGGGCGCCGTGATATAGGCGTCCGCAAAGAGCACTCCCTGTTCCGAGAGCTTGTCCAAATGCGGAGTCTTTACATCACTCAAATTCTTGAAGACACCCAGGTCTCCATAGCCCCAGTCATCGGTAAACACCATGACGATGTTGGGCCGGTCGTCAGCAGCGTTTGCGGCTTCTTGATTCTCGCCTCGCAGGGCAGCGAATCGGCTTCGGATCTCTTCGAGCGATCCAAGTGTCAGGTAGAACTCGTACTCAATGACTTCTCCACCACGGAGACGAACTTTCCGGATTGGTGCGACATACGAACAGGCGGATCCACGCGGACCCGATTTCCCGTCACCTTTGTATCGGTAGCAAGTGAACTGCGATGTCCCAGGCGTTAGGATGCCAATGCCCCAGTCCTTGTCACTCACATAGGCGACCCAGTCTTCGGAAGTGTTGCCGGGTTCGTTCGGCCATCCCGGCAGGCGCCGAACCAGTTTCTCCTGTTGAACATAGACAAGGTGTTTGAGCTCGGCGTCGACAAAGACGGCGGGCATCTCTTGAGATTTGGTCGTGCCGTGATCCTCACCCGTGTACGTCAACTTGCAATGCACATTTGCAATTGGACCATCGAGTGTGATCCACTGTTCCATGATGGCCTCGGGACAGGCTTTTCCGCTGGCCCAGTGACGTGGTTCAACCTTGGCATACAGGCCAGAATCAGCGTTGATACTGAACTCTAAAACACGAGCATCTTTTCCGCGCCAGCTACCACCTTGGATCGGGTTGTACCGCCAGGGTTTTCCATTCCAGTCAGATCCGTCGGCGTCTCCATAATAAGACTGCTGGATGAAACGCCCGTGATCATAGTGGTTCAGTACATTGCGTTCGGTACCCGCTTCTCCAAAGAAACCGATGCAGGCGCCTCGCGACTTGTCGACGCCGACTCGGATGGTTCCGTTGTCCAGGAACTCCCAATGATCATGGCTGTGTTTGCGTTGGGAACCTGGATCCTCTGCCGAAGCGTTGAGTGAAAAGAGTCCGACCCAAAATAGGCCAACGACGATTCGCCAACTCAACCGCGTGTACTCAATCGGGGACATGAACTGATGCATTAGCAGATCCCATTCAACTCAAAATACGCTGGAACAGGTTTTTCATCATGGGTTGTAAACAATGGTCGCGTCCTCGAGGTTTGGCGGGCATTGGGGGCAAACGCGAGTGGTAGTAGGGGCACGCTGACGATGGGTCGTTTGTTGCCCCAAAGCTCAAAGATCATGGTTCGCTGCGGGATGGTTTCCTTGCCGGCCGAAAGCATGTGCGGCATCAGAGACATCCCGCGAACCGGGTACTTGCCATTCATTTCCGGAACTGGAATCTTAGCTGCGTCTAGCAAGGTGGCAAAGATATCGCAATGCATCACTTGGTCATCCGAGAGCATGCCTGTGGCCGCCTGGATGCGAACCAAGGCCTTCTGAGTTGGTGACAAGTGCCGAGCGGTCAGCCGCACTGCTTCGATGTCGACTGCTTCAACGGGGACCGATTCCGCTGCTTTGGTTTGGCCGTACCTCAACGCTTCCAGCGCGACGATTCGATCTGGCGGGATTAGTCCACGGCTGACCGCATGACGGAATATCTGGATGACGTTGCGCGTCTGGCGGTTGGTGTACTTTCGACAATTGCCGCCAGCAACGAACAGGTCGCGAATCTCGGCCAGCTTTCGTGGCCCAAACTCGGTTGCGGGATCATCACCGTACTCGTCCTCGAGCGTCGTGCAGAGACTCTCGAACCGGTTCGCCTCTTGCGGGTTGGTCGAATATTTGATCTTGATGTGCTCGCGAAATTCGCCAGTGACGCACCGCACGGTGATCGGCTGTTCCGCTTGGTGCGTTTCGACCGCTGGCGGCTTGGTTCTGCCGTTGGCGTTGTATTCGGCACAAAGGGCGTGATATTTCGCCCAACTTGCGGGCGAGTCATGCGGGCCGAGATAGAAGTTCTGACCGCAGAACGTGGCGACGGCTTGCCCTGAGACGTGGTAACGGAAGCCCGGCGCATTCGATTTTTTGCGAGGCATGAGAGACCCTTTCCGGTTTATTCTTGATAT
The DNA here is from genome assembly GCA_963704055.1 of Pirellulaceae bacterium. Classification (GTDB taxonomy): domain Bacteria; phylum Planctomycetota; class Planctomycetia; order Pirellulales; family Pirellulaceae; genus Rubripirellula. The sequence continues at coordinate 55,568 of CAVPGW010000004.1, forward strand.
CGAATATCAAGAATGGTCTTGGAAACGGGTCGCACTGCCGTGAAGCAGGTAACGCTAACAAGCGTCCCGACCGAGAAAACACGATGTATTCGGCAAACTGCCAAAAGGGTGGCTGAGGGGATTTGAACCCCCGACTTTCGGAACCACAATCCGACGCTCTAACCAACTGAGCTACAGCCACCGTATTTCACCCGATCGACACCCCTTGGGTGACACGCCGATCAGAAAACTGTCGAGCAAAAACTCTATCGCTCTGCGACGATTCGGTCAACGGGCGCGATTCGGCCAATGGGTGCAATTCGGCTCGTGCGGCGGAGTTTGTGACACCTTCGCAAGCTTTCCGGTTCACGGCATGCCATTTCCTCTCCACGCCGACTATTCTGCTGGGTTCTCCCCGGATGAGTCTGCATGAATCGCAAAAAATCGAAACGAATAGCCTCGGCGAAGAACGATCGCCATTCAGCACCCGAGGTGGCTAAGTCAGCCCAACCGGCGTCGGTTGGCAGCCCCGATCCTGCTGAAAGCCCTGCCACCGGCCCGACGCCGACGATGCGGCGCTGCTTGTCGATCTGGCTGTCGTTCCACCTGTTCGCGATTGGAGTCTCATTCACCAGCGTTGTCGAACCCTCGACGATCCAGGCACGCCTTTCCACCGTTATTCACCCCTATCTGCAGGCGTTCCATTTCGCTGCCGATGATCGGCCTGTCTACCTGGCCCACGGCGACTCGTCAGAGCAACCACATCGGTTGCAGGTGACGACTTCGTCGCTGACCGACATCGATGCCGTCGACACGATTTCGTGGCAAACCGTCGGTCCGGATCACAATGCCGGCCTCGCGGTTTCCGACCGAGTGGCTCGTTGGCTGTCGACCGCCGCGACGCTCGCCGAGAACGATCAACCGAGCTTGGTTGCCGAACTGCTGCTGCCGATTGTCGAGGATGACAGTGCCGTGACAGCAATCCGAATCGTCCGCTTGCCGACCGACTTGAACGATATCAATGCGGAAGCCGCATCAGCTTATGTAGCGCGCGTCATTCGCCATGGTGATCTTGTGTCACTGGTCCAATTGAATCCGGCTCGCTTGAGTTCACGGTTCGTTTCAGGTCGCGTGACGACGCCCTCCAAAGAGGACCAGGGCAATGAATGATAGGCGATCGGATGGGGGGTCGTCGAACAGCTGGCAGAGCTTCTGGTTCACACCCGAGCCAGTGGCCGCGATGGCTTCGGTGCGCGGATTGCTATGCCTGATCACCGCAGTCTACTTCGCCAGCAGTTGGTCCGACATCGCGTTTTGGTATGCTGACGGCGGTCCACTCTCGTCGAAGCGCGTTTCCACATTCGTGCAAACCGCCGATCTCGAGGACGCGGCGAGATGGATCGTGTCGCCGCTATTCTTGACCGGCTCGGTATGGATCTACCGTCTCTATCTGGTGATCGGCGTAGCAGCCTGTGCGATCGTCGCGGCAGGACGGGGAGGCAGAATTGCTTGTTGGATGTTGTGGTTGTGGTTGGTCGGATGGGCAAACCGAGCGATGATCGTATCGGGACTGGCCGAAACCCTGCTCAGCCTCGGGCTGTTCGCGTCCGCGATCGCGCCGCCGGCCTCTTGCTGGCAACGCAAGGGCAGACCCGATGATCAGCCTGTGCATTGGCTCGCCGGTTTCTCACAGCGTTTGATGGCGGCCCAGATCACATTGATCGGTTTGGCGACCTTCGTCACGATGCTCGGCGGACGCGTCTGGTTCAACGGCATCGGCGCGTACGCCCTGGCCGCTCCGGTCGAAGATCGATCGATCGATTGGACGACCCAAGCTTGGTTCGTGAACCCGTTGGTCCACGAAACGCTAACGCATGCGATGGTAATCGCTCTGCCACTCGGGTTCTTGCTGGCTTGGCTACGCCACACCAATCGAATCGGACAAGCGATCCTGATTGGCTGGTGTGTCCTGGTCGCGCTGCTCGGCTCGCATTGGCTGTACTCATCCGCGCTGGCAACCATGGTCATGGCCATCCGTCCCGTTGGTCACCGATCTTAGCGTCTTGTTCGTAGTAACCCGATTCATCGGGTTTGGCTGCGTCCAACCGCATGAATGTGGTCACGACGAACACCGCATGCATGCGGTCACGACAAGCACCACGATTATCGATCGGGCTCAGGATAGTACTGTTGCTGTGGATATTGCTGCCGCGGGTCAATCGCTTGAGCGGGATAGCGTTGATCTTGCGGTTGATTCTGGTAAGGCTGCGTCTGATAGTTGTAGTTGGGTTGCTGCTGATAATCAAAGTTGGTTCCCCAGGCATCCGGCTGCGTTGCGACTCGCTCTTGCGGCCAGGCCTGTTGGCCCTGCTCAGCAAATTGCTGGTCATCGTACTGCTGCTCACGTCGGTCCAGAAACTCACGGCCGCGATCGATTACTTTTCGGGTGTCAGCCCGAATTTCCGTTCGGTTGATCTCAATCGTGGTCCGCTCACTGTCTCGGTTGATCTTAAACCAACCGGCCATGAAGGCGCCGACCAGGAGCATCCCAATAATGAAAAGATTGCGCATCACTAAACTCCGTTCTTGATGACGTCTTGACGTTAGGCTGACGGTGAAATAGTCACTACCGATATCGACCGCTTGATTCGGGAGCGAAATTTCTATCGGAAACGCGATCTTAGAGACACAGCAGATTTGCGAAAGATCAATAAGCAAAAGCGGCGTGCTAGCAAACCGCAGATTGTCGTGCCTTCATGGCCGATTTGAAGTGGGCGGCGGAAGCGGCGGCAAGTCCATTCTTTTGGGCGATCGATTGGTTTTGGGACGCGAAAACTGCTCACCATACGGAGTGAAATCGTCCGTGAATCCTCCGTGGGACAGAAAGAACTGCCCATCCTGTACACCCATGAACCGGTCCAGCCGGTCAGTTTTTCCCGTTGGATCGTGGGAGAATCTGGCTTCTATCAACTCGATCCACTCACCATCGCTGGTCCTTATCCATTGGTTGCCATAAAGGGCTTTGCGCAATCGATTGCCGTTTCGGCCGACGAAGTTCTCACTAAAGCTGTACAGTCCGCGCAGGTACTTTCCCTCCTTCGGCGCCTTCCAACTCGAGATCAACATCCACTCGTTCGTATCCGGGCGAAAGTAATACCCGGCAAACACGGTATGAGTCTCATCGACCGGTTCGGCCGTGATCAGGAAACGCTGTTTCTCGCCTGTCTTCCACGCGAATTTTAGGTGACTGTGTCCGCCAGTCCCTTCGTTGCCAAAGCTACCGGAGAATACGCCATCCCCTTTTGCCACAAGCTTGACGCGATCCGGATCGGCAACTTTCTTTCGATCGATCGCCTCGCCGCCACTGTCCCAGACGCTAAAGATGATGCGCCGCTCGGTCGGACTGTTGACCTGCATCCCAAAGTAGCCGCGATGCCATCCGCAAGCCATGTAGTAGCTCCAAAGCGGGTCCTCGATAGCCGTCATCTCGCAGTAGAAAGCATCAACATCTACTTCTTTGGGCAGCGGATAAAAGAGATGAACCGACGCAGCATTACGCCTCGGTTTCAAATTGAAATGAGCTTCCTTTGCGGCTGGACCTGCAAGCCGGAGTGACTGTACGTCGCTCGCCGGACTCTCATCGAGTGATCGGAGCGTAAACGATTGATAGCCAACCTCGTCGATCGCAAAGGAGCCAAAGTCGACCTTGGCGTTTTCACCGGCTGTGCCGACGAGTAACGCTTCACGATTCTGATCGCCAACTTTCAAATCGAATCGCAAATTGCCACTTGCCAATGGTTTGATCAGGACGCAGGCACTCAATTCACCGGGTTGCTTCAATTGGCCATACCATTTGATCCGAACCTCCGAATCTTTCCATTGCGTAATCCCTTCCGACGAGACCCTTACCCCACTCTGATCAGGCTCCAGATAAGCCGTCGCCGCGGGAACATCAACCTGAGCCGTGGCAATCGACGAAATGAATGCCACAACAAGCATGAGCAAATGGGATCGCATTGCGGATGGCATGAAATGCATTGGGGGTCTCGATTGAAGGTTCGAACGGACGTTTGGCAGCGACGTCTTTGGCGGAGGGCTACTTCGTTGATCTCGCAGCCGAAGACGCAGGCGTTTTCACCCGCCATTTTAAGCATTCACCTGCACGCACGGAAAACCTGAGACGAGTCTCCACGCGACGGCAAAACAATACACCCAGACCTCACCGATAGTTCATCGTTTCTTCACACGATTCTCGAGCTCAAACGGTACTTTGTGTGCACTGGTGATCGCATCTCAAATCGATAAATCCCATAGCCGATGGCTTCTTTGTTGGAAGGACTCATGTCAACACGTTTGGCTTCTGCCTACGCGTTACCCGAAAGATGTCTATGACGGACGCCTCGCAAGTCAGCACCCGGCCGATCTTGGATGAAGCAACTCGCTCGTTTGTGCGTTGTGCGCTGGGTGCGGGCCTGGCTAGCATCGACGACATCAAGAAGGTCGTTAGTTCGCTGATGGTCGAGAGCGAAGAAATCTCTTCAAATCGGCTTGCTGACGGGCTAGTCGGTGCGGGAATGCTGACCGAGTGGCAGGCGAGAAAGCTGCTTGCCGGAAAGAAAAGTGGATTCTATCTGGGAAGCTACCGCTTACTCCGGCCGTTGGGCAAGGGTGGCATGGGTGTCGTCTACCTGGGCGAACACAACGTGATGAAGCGTCTGATGGCCTTGAAAATCTTGCCACCGGAAGCTGTGAAGGACCCTCGTCGCATCGAGCGGTTCAAGGAAGAAGCACGTGCCGCAGCTCTGCTGGACCATCCCAACATTGTTCGCGCGAACGACTTTGCCGAAGCGGGCGGCAAACTCTATATCGTGATGGAATACGTTGATGGGATCGATCTCCACTACGCCGTCGCCCGTGATGGCACGATGGCAGTCGAAAATGCGCTCAATATTCTGTATCAGGCGACGAGCGGATTGGCGCACGCTCATGACCGAGGCATCATCCATCGAGACATCAAGCCGTCGAACTTGCTGTTACGAACGGACGGTGTTGTAAAAATCACGGACATGGGGCTGGCCAGGATTGGATGGGCAGTCGACAACGATCCGAAAAGCCAAAAGAAGTTGATGGGAACGGCCGATTTTGTCGCGCCGGAGCAAGTCATCAACAACAAGAGCGTCGATGCGAGAGCAGACATCTACTCGCTGGGCTGCACCTTCTTTTACCTGCTTGCTGGTAAAACACCCTTTTCGGGTGAATCCATTTCGCAGCGACTTGCCAAGCACCAGACACTTCCGCCCCCGGATATCCGCACATTCCGCAGCGACTGCCCACCTGCCGTTGCCGATTTGCTGGCTCGAATGATGTCAAAGCGGCCTGAAGATCGGCCGAACTCGGCGACGGAGTTGTCGACCTGGATGAAGCAATTGGGGGCGGGAAAAAACCTGACTCCCATCGCTCCCGCCGGTGATACGGTTGTCGATGGATCGTTCTATCAAGCGACGATCGACGACACTTCACTGTCGTCCGATGGCGAAGTGGTACTGGCTGAGGTCGAAGAGTTTGATTTTGAAAGTTTGCCCCCAATCGATCTCGGCACGCAGACGCCGGTTCCACGGCCGGTGCAGCCGCCGGCGAAGGCAAAACCAAAGCGTGGAAAATCGCTACGGGCGTCTGAATCAGCTGCCGACGGCCAACAACAGGTACTGCTAGGTGCAGGCTTGACGCTGGCAATCATTGCCCTGCTGGCGACTCTCGGCATCTCGGTGTACCTGCTGATGCGATCACCCTCCGATACCCGGCAGAAGATCAAACAGGTGGAAGACGGAAAAGGCGGTCGCGTGATTATCGTCGGAAATGAACGATAGAATTTTGTTGACCGGATACTGAATTGTTGCGTCAACCTGCATCCGAAACGGCGATCGTCGAGCTGATTCTCGCGACAGGGAGTAATGCTGGGGTCAGGGCTTCGATTTTGGAGGGCTTCTATATGATCGGCCGGCATGCAGAATGCCAGATCCGCCCGAAAAGCAAATCGGTCAGTCGCCGTCATTGCATGCTTCACCACGTGGCGGGCAATGTGCGTGTGCTGGACCTCAAGAGCACCACGGGCACGATCGTGAATGGCTCGAGACTTGAGCCCCGCAACTGGCGTACGCTCGAGGACGGCGACCAAATTCGCTGCGGCAAAGTTGTTTTTCAGCTCTCGGTTGCGAACGTCGCAGGAGCCGGCAAATTGACTCGAAACGACTCGATGGCAGCGGGTGAGGCCTGGCACGATTTTGATGTCGCAGGTTTTCTTGACGCAGAGGACGCGGCTGACCGAGAGGAACGCTACAGCAGCATTCGCGCGGGAGGTCGGACGGAGTCAGAAGAGCCGGAAGACTCTGATGTGGATACAGAAATCGAGTCGCTCGCATCCCTCGAGGAAGCTTTCGCGGATGAGGGCGAAACATCGCCGCTGCCCATGCGCCCGCCCCAACTTCAGCCGCTAAGAAAAAACAGGAAAGGGCGACCGGCAAGGGTACCCCGAAAAAGCCATCTCGGCCCGTCCGAATTCGGATCAAGAAAGGACCGCGAAAGACCATCTCTTTTCCGAGCCTGTCATGGCGGCCCGACGGAACCGATCAGTTGAAATTGATCGGCGCGATCCTTGTGACGATCGCAATTGTCGGATTCTTCGGGTATCAGATTCACAAATTCAGCTCGCCGACGTCGACCAGAGTGGTGAAAGAGCTCGATTATTAATCCCGTCGTGCAATGCCACGAAAATGCAACGAAAAAAACCCTCTGCTGCCGAAGCAACAAAGGGTTTTAAAAATCCGGCAATACCTACTTTCACGCTGGTATGCACTATCATCGGCTCGAAAAGCTTGACTTCTGTGTTCGGGATGGGAACAGGTAGAACCTTTCCGATATGGTCGCCGGAAAGACACTACGGCGGGTATTTCACCGCCGCAGCGCCGTTTGTTTGTTTGGTAGTTGAACTTCATCAAGAGCAATTATCAAGAAGCGTTTCGAATCGGAAACGTCTTGAAACGTTTTCGACCGTGAATTCCGCTAGTGATTGAGTGCGGGATATCGACGGCCAATCATTCGCCCGTTAGTACTGGTTAGCTCAACACATTACTGTGCTTACACGTCCAGCCTATCAACCTGGTCGTCTTCCAGGGGGCTTTCGTCTATTCGACTTACGAAACCTAATCTTAGAGCGGGCTTCACGCTTAGATGCTTTCAGCGTTTATCCGTTCCGTAGTTAGCTATCCAGCCGTGCCGCTAGCGCGACAACTGGTACACCAGAGCTACGTCCAACTAAATCCTCTCGTACTAAAGTTGAACCTCTTCAAGTTTCGAACGCCCACGGCAGATAGGGACCGACCTGTCTCACGACGGTCTGAACCCAGCTCACGTACCACTTTCATTGGCGAACAGCCAAACCCTTGGGAGCTTCTACACCCCCAGGATGTGATGAGCCGACATCGAGGTGCCAAACCGCATCGCCGCTGTGGACGCTCGGATGCGATAAGCCTGTTATCCCCGGAGTACCTTTTATCTGATGAGCGATAACCCTTCCATTCGGGATTACCGGATCACTAAGACCTACTTTCGTACCTGCTCGACTTATGGGTCTCGCAGTCAAGCACACTTCTAACTTTACTCTCTTCGCCTGATTACCGACCAGGCTGAGTGTACCTTTGCACTCCTCCGTTACTCTTTGGGAGGAGACCGCCCCAGTCAAACTGCCCGACTGACACTGTCCGTTGCCCCGATTCAGGGGATCAACGTTAGAATTAAAATATGACCAGGCTGGTATTTCAACAACGGCTCCTCCGACACTAGCGTGCCGGTCTCAAAGCCTCCCAGCTATCCTACACAAGACATATCTCAACCCAATATCAGCCTACAGTAAAGGTTCACGGGGTCTTTCCGTCTAACCGCGGGTATGTGGCATCTTCACCACAACTACAATTTCACCGGGTCGGTGGTTGAGACAGTGCTCAAATCGTTACGCCTTTCATGCAGGTCGGAACTTACCCGACAAGGAACTTCGCTCACGAAGTACCTGGCACTTTCATGCCAGCGTGGACTATCTCTTTATCCAATTAACCGCTGGCGAACCTCATCCAAGGCTGGCCGCTCGGCCGTGTTCATGGACGATGCCAATTCCACGATCTCAAGCAAACCCTCTTTTTGGAGATGTCGCCGACAATTCACGATGTGAATGATTTTGCGAAACTTGACAAAGTCAACGTTTTTCTTTGTCTTCAGTGGGTGAGCCTGAAAGAACTCACACACTTTCGTCAAAGCGTCGATCTTTCTGATCCTCAGACATTGACGGTCACCGTGGTTCTGACGCACAACACCGGCGCCAAAAAAACGTTTAAGAGCATGCAGAATTTGAACGTCACGCTCATGTTGAACGATCACAAATTCCGCTAGCACTTGGTAACCCAAGGTCATCTCATCGTGACGATTGAGGCTTACATGAAAGCAGCCTTCGCCGTCTACGAATCCGACAACCCAATCTGCGGACAGTTCCACAAACACACCATCTGAAATAATTGGATACTCGGCGTATAGTCTCTGAGGATCCTCGATCGCCGTCTCAATGGCGATCGAGTTTCCTGCGGATTGCCCAATCCCAGTCATTTTTACGCCACCTGACGAATCAGATGGAAACGTAGACTGGGCTCTAAGGGTGTTCCCGCATACAGCCGAGAGTTTACCTGTGAATTGCTTCACAGGGAGGCAGCTAATCTACCTTAGGACCCTCCAGTCTTGTTACCGCTTACGATTGCCGCTTCGGAGGAAGACGGAATCACACGGACCGAGTCATTTCTGCTCGGCTCTGCATGTCGCCATGCAGCTCGGACTATATCATCGCGGGCTCGGTTATCAACTCCGAGTGCGTCTGGCGTGTAGTCTCTGAGGATTCAGTTTGAGTGGAGTGTTTCGAGGATAAATTCCTCGGAATACTTCCGCTTACCGCCGTCGTTCATGTCGCGTCTGAGACGCAACAACTCTTGGATTCCCTCAGGGGTTTTGTGATCCCCATCAAGGAGCATTTGGAGCATTTTCCGGAATGTAGCAAAGTCACGCTTCTTCTTCCCCGAGAGGAATCCGAAGCGACGGAAAAATGGAACAACATGATCGCGTAAGGCTGTCAGGTTATTCACCTCGTACATCCAAACGCCACCACCTTTTTGGAACAATGTTCCACAGCTGAGGTGTCTTTTGATCAAAGCCAAGATGACTTCGTCTTTTTGAGACACGTTGAAGGTCAAAGAGACCTTCCAGCGGGTAGTGAAATCGGGCCGAGGGCGAAACTTCAGCATAAAGCTGCCTTCGCCATCGACGAACCCTGCGATGTAGTAACCGATCGCGGGGTCAATTTGATCTACAGCAAGCATCCCAATCTGTCTTTCCTGCTGATTGCCTGCACCAAAAGGATTGTCACTGCTCGCCAGTCACGTTCGATCCAAGGAACAAATTCCTGTGGTCGACCATGAACTGAAATGCGAACGAGTACCTAATGGATACTCAGGTTTTCCAGCATATAGCCAAATTTTACAACTACGATCTGATCAACAATTGACCAGAATTGGTTCATAGTTAGGGCCGCCGTTTACCGGGGCTTCGGTCGCCAGCTTCGCTCCGAAGAGCTAACCGTCTTCCTTAACCTACCGGCACCGGGCAGGCGTCAGTCTCTATACATCCACTTGCGTGTTAGCAGAGACCTGTGTTTTTGATAAACAGTCGTTAGAGCCGATTTTCTGTGGCCTCCAGCAGCGTAAACCACCAGAGGCGCCCCTTATCGCGAACTTACGGGGCCATTTTGCAGAGTTCCTTAACCACCGTTCTCCCGAGCGCCTTAGAATTCTCATCTCGCCTACCTGTGTCAGTTTTAGTACGGTCAAGTACACACATAACTTAGCTGCTTTTCTTGGACGTCCTTCCAATGACTTCGAGAACTTAAACGCTCTCGAGCTATACCTTGGCTTATGTCGGGTGATTTAGTCCCCAACACCTCAGTGTTCGCTACGGACATTTCTAGTCGTACCGCTCACTTTCCGGACGCCGTCCCAGCATCGAATGTGTACCTGGCGCAGGAATATTGACCTGCTATCCATCGTCTACGCCTTTCGGCCTCGACTAAGGTACCGGCTAACCCTGGGCGGAATTGCCTTCCCCAGGAAACCTTAGGCTTTCGGCGAACAGGATTCTCACCTGTTTTATCGTTACTCATTCCGGCATAATCACCCGATGACCCCGACACCGCTCGTTACCGTACGGCTCGTATCTGATCATCGGCGCTCTCCTACCACTGCAGTAAACTGCAATCCGCTGCTTCGGTGTCATACTTACTCCCGTTCATTATCGGCGCAGAAATGCTCGACTGGTAAGCTGTTACGCACTTTTTAAATGGTGGCTGCTTCTAAGCCAACATCCCAGCTGTCACAGCATTTCAACTTCCTTAGTGACTAAGTATGTCTTCGGGACCTTAGCAGGCGATCTGGGTTGTTTCCCTCTCGACCCTGGAGCTTATCCCCCAGGGACTGACTCCCGAGATAGTCTTTACGGTATTCGGAGTTTGGTTCGGTGGGGTACCCCGGGAAGGGCCCCCATCCGATTCAGTATCTCTACCCCCGTAAAGTAGTTGCTCGAGGCTATCCCTCAAGATATTTCGGAGAGAACGAGCTATCTCCTGGTTTGATTACACTTTCAGTCCTCCCCACAAGTCATCCCCTCAGTTTTCAACCTAAGTGGGTTCGGTCCTCCACGCAGTTTAACCCGCGCTTCAACCTGCTCATGGGTAGATCACACAGGTTTCGCGTCTGCAGCAAACGACAATTTCGCCCTATTCAGACTCGGTTTCCCTTGGGCTACGTTCCGTAAGAACTTAACCAAGCCGCTTACCACAACTCGCCGGATCATTATGCAAAAGGCACGCCGTCACCCATTGTCTAGCAAGCTAGACCATAGAGCTCCGACCGCTTGTAGGCACATGGTTTCAGGTTCACATTCCTCCCCTAGCAGGGGTTCTTCTCACCATTCACTCACGCTACTGGTACGCTATCGGTCGTTGAGGAGTATTTAGCCTTACGGGATGGTCCCCGCAGATTCAATCCAGGTTTCACGTGACTGGACCTACTCAGGTGCTCCTATGGTGTGTGTTTACTTTCGTGTACGGGACTGTCACCCTCTGTGGCGATCCTTTCCAGAATCTTCCACTAGCAACACACAATCCAATATTGGAGTCCTACAACCCCGCGAAGGAAACCTTCACGGTTTGGGCTATTCCGATTTCGCTCGCCGCTACTGACGGAATCGATTTTTCTTTCTCTTCCTCTGGTTACTTAGATGTTTCAGTTCACCAGGTTGTTACTGACCTGCCTATGTATTCAGCAGGCAGCAGTTGGGAATCCCGGGATCATTGTTTGTTTGTCAACTCCCCCAGGCTTTTCGCAGACTTCCACGCCCTTCTATCTCTCAACGCCAAGACATCCCCCATGCGCCCTTAGTAGATTGGCCATCGAAATCCCGAACTCAATTGAAACCTGCCGACCAACCAAGGACCAACGATCGTCGAAACAATCGCCTCGCCCATGACCTGCCAACAAGCTGCAACCAAATCTGAATCTCGATAAGTTATCCACTTAACGATATCACATGTGTTGACTGCCACTTCCACGCCGACCAAGGCCGATGCAAAAGAAAGCAGTCAAGTTGCACAGAATCCTATCAGAATTCAATTCGTCAACTTTCGCTTCATCCAACAACAACTACCTCTCTCGAAAAGATCAAGGCAATCGAAATCAGACTTCCACTCCAGCTGACAACGCTTCTTAAGAACTTGTATTGCCAGCTCAGCTTCCGCTTTGATTTGCCGCGTCGAAACGTGACTTGCCAAAACATCCACTCACTGGCGCTCTTTTCAGATGCCAACTACCAAACAACCAAATTGTCAAAAATCAATTCCCCAAAGTCGAGCATTGCTCTTCCCCTGAGGGACGCTGCCCGAGAGCAGCCGGACGATGCCAATCAGTTTGGCAGCATCCGGTTAGTCGCGAGCGAGCGGCGAAAGATAACGAGGTCGATATCTCCCGTCAACCGAGCCTGAACAAGAAATTCACAGTTTCCCGCGAATTGCCGTCAGCCACCGGCCAAGCTATTGTTTTCGCATGATCTGGATTCCTTTTCAAGGAGGGAAAAGGGCCCAGGCGGAAACTTAGAGACACATTTTTTGGCACAGGTTCGCGGCCAATGCCAGAACCAAAGTGCCACTCGCTTGCGTCGGCGATTTGTCGTGACCTCAGCCGCCTCGACGCGTCTGAAACGACGGCGACTGGCGCGACAAAGGCCAAAAAAGTGGAGGTGGACGGACTTGAACCGACGACCCTCTGCTTGCAAAGCAGATGCTCTCCCAACTGAGCTACACCCCCGGAGAAGTTTGAAGTGAGAAGGGTGAAGTGTGAAAGAAAGCCTTCTCACTTCTCACTTCACCCTTCTCACTTCACCCTTCAAACTTCCACAGTGGGCGTGCCAGAACTCGAATCTGGGACCTCGTCGTTATCAGCGACGCGCTCTAACCAACTGAGCTACACGCCCGTCTTAGGCGTCAGGCGTCAGGAGCCAGTCGTCAGGTAAACCTGATTCCTGGCACCTGGGTCCCGGCACCGTATCGGAGCGGCAAAGTGTACGGAATGTGGATTCGCTGTCAAAGGGAACTTCCGCCTCGATCAGATCGGATTGACCGAATTCTGTATTGACTCGCATCGAGGACAATTGGTTCGCACCGCCACTGACTGCAAAAATCCTTCACTCGCAAGCACATACTGCCCAGACGGCGGGGAAAACGTGGCAATTTTCCCGTTCTGAGACAACGGACCGCGAATCGACGTTTTCACCACGTGGGCTGTCCGTCAGAATACGTGCCGCACCCCTTGGCGTGCGTCGCTCGCCTGGGGTCGAACCTTTCACCACTATCAAAATACATGGAATATCACCGGATGATGGATCGTTGCTTGTTGGGTTTCTTTCGTTCGTTTTCCTTCTTGTCAGTTGGCTTTGCGATAGCGGTTGGCATCTCCGGATCCGTTTCCGCTGCCACGCCGAGCACCAGTGACGCACTCGCCTTGACGCCCGTCCAAAGCGGCGTCGACTACGAAAAAGTCACACCTGAGGCTGCCAAAGAATGCTCGGTCGTCGACATCGACCGTAAGGGTTGGTCGGGTTGGCAAGTGATCGCCGCGGACGGCTCGATCCTGCGGACGTTTGCCGACACCAACGGCGACAAGAAGGTTGACCTCTGGAGCTATTACAAGTTTGGCGTCGAGGTCTATCGGGATGTCGACGAAAACCATAACGGCAAGGCGGATCAGTACCGCTGGCTCAGCACCGGCGGGACTCGCTGGGGACTAGATGACGATGAGGACGGAAAAATAGATCGCTGGAAACAGATCTCGGCAGAAGAGGTTTCCGCGGAGTTGGTCGCGGCGCTGCGAGAGCAGGACACCGGCCGATTCGTGCGGCTATTGATCAGTCAAGACGAAATCGATTCGCTCGGTCTGGGACGCGGCAAAGCAGAGCGAATTTTGGCCAAATCCGACCGTGCTGCGCGTGATTTCAAGGCCCTTGCCGCACGCCAGAAGTCGGTCGGTCCGAACGCTCAATGGGTCCAATTTGCGGCCTCGCCGCCCGGCACAGTCCCCAGCGGAACCGACGGCTCGACCAAGGATGTGGTGGTCTACGAGAACGCGGTCGCCATGTTCGAGCAGGACGACCGGGGCGGACAGTTGATGGTTGGCACGCTGATACGCGTTGGCGACACCTGGAGGTTGGTGGAATTGCCCTCGCTGGGCGATCAGGGCGAAGCGATCGCCCAATCCACTGGCAACTTTTTCACCCCCGGGGGAACCGCTGATGATATCCGCATTGGCCCGTCGAATATCGGTGCGGAAACTCAGGTGTTAGTCAGCCAACTGGAGAACATCGACGCCAAACTGGCCACAGCCACGGACGAATCAGAAATCGCGTCTCTGCACAAGAGCCGCGCCGATACGGTCGAAAAACTGATCGAGTCATCGGCCAACCAAACCGAGCGAGATACCTGGGTCCGCCAGCTTGTCGACACCTTGAGCGTGGCTGCTCAGACCGGTGCCTATCCCGCGGGTGCAAAGCGACTGCGGCTGGTGTCACGTGATTTCGCCGGTAGCGACGAATCGCTGAAGGCCTATTGCGATTTCCAAGCGATCTCAACCGAATACGTCGCCCGGCAAACGAAGGATGCCGACTTTGCGGAGGTTCAAAAGTGGTACCTCGAATCGCTCAATGGCTTTGTCGATCGCTATCCGCGGACTGGCGAGGCCGCTCAGGCTTGGCTGCAGTTGGCGTTGAGCAAAGAGTTCGAGGACAAGGAACGCGAGGCCTTGGTATTTTACAAGAAAGTTGCCGCTACCTTTCCGGGGACCGACGCAGGTGAAAAGGCGGCTGGCGCGGCTCGACGCCTGGAGTCGGTCGGCCGACGGGTCGATCTGGAGGGCAGCACGATTGGTGGAAAGACCTTCCGCCTGTCCAGCCTTCGCGGCAAGCCGGTGGTCCTGCACTACTGGGCGACCTGGTGCGAGCCTTGCAAGCAGGATATGAAGCTGCTTCGTCGCCTGCAGGCCAGTTACCAGAAAGCTGGTCTGCAGCTTGTGGGAGTCAATGTGGACGTCACCCAGGACCTCGCCGACGGCTACCTGAAGAACGTCCCGCTGCCGTGGGTGCAGTTGTTTGAGGAAGGCGGTCTGGAATCCAGTGGGCTGGCGAAGGCTTTCGGCGTCCAGACGCTGCCGACAATGATGCTGATCGACAAAGAAGGCAAAGTCGTTCGCCACAACGTGCGAGCCGCTGAGCTGGATGAAGAGATTGAGCAGATGTTGAAACGAGAGCGATAGATATTTGCCAGGATTCAGTAGCCATCACGCTCCGTCGTGATGGCTACTTTGAAGAATTCGCGGCGCGTCGCTCTGCCAAGCGAGGTGGCAAATCTGGACGATGCACTACGCCTTGGCGGGTTGCTTGCGGAGCTGAATCCACTCGCTGTGGAAGGTCCCTTCCTTGTCGATTCGCTTGTAGGTGTGAGCGCCAAAGTAGTCCCGTTGGGCCTGCAGCAAGTTGGCCGGCAATCGCTCCATTCGGTAACCGTCGTAATAGCACAAGGCCGCACTGAAGGCGGGGACAGGAATGCCCAAGATGGATGCCGAAGCTACGACCGCTCGCCATGATTCTTGGGCACTCTCGACCGCCTGCTGGAAGAACGGATGCAGCAACAGGTTTTCGAGATTAGGATGCTCGTCGAACGCTTCTTTGATGTGGTCCAAGAACTGGGCGCGGATGATGCAACCACCACGCCACAGCAGTGCCGCATTGCCGTAATCGAGTCCCCAATCGTGCTCGGCCGAAGCGGCTTGCAGTTGCACGAAGCCTTGCGCGTAACTGACGATCTTGGAGGCATACAAGGCTTGGCGAACCGCTTCGATGAAAGCCTCGTGGCTGCCAACCAAATTTAAAGCGGCCGTCCGCAGTTCGGGATTGGACGATGCCGACGGCCCCTTGAGCAGTTTGCTGGCCCGCACGCGAGCCTCTTTTTGTGCCGACAGTCCTCGGGCGAACACTGCGGTGGTCACCAGCGTGCTGGGGACTCCCAGATCGAGCGCCAATTGGCTCATCCATTTGCCGGTGCCTTTGGCACCGGCGACGTCCAGAATCGTGTCGACGAGGTACTCATCGCCGCCCTGATCGTCCATGACGCTGAAAATGTCACGCGAGATCTCGATCAGGTAGCTCTGCAGATCGCCTTGGTTCCACTCCTCAAACACATTGTAAAGTTGCTCATTGCTGAGACCGCCAAGCTCACGGAGCAGCTGGTAGGCCTCGCAGATCAGCTGCATGTCGCCATACTCGATGCCGTTGTGGACCATTTTGACGTAATGTCCGGCACCGCGAGGCCCCACCCACTCGCAGCAGGGAATGTCGTCGTTGGGGCCAACCTTGGCCGAGATCGCCTGAAACATCTCTTTGATTTCCGGCCAAGCAGCTGGGCTGCCCCCGGGCATCATGCTGGGCCCCAGCAGCGCCCCCTCTTCGCCGCCTGAAACGCCACAGCCACAGTACAACAGCCCGGCCTCTTCCACCTGTTTGGTGCGCCGTTCGGTGTCGAGATAATGCGTGTTCCCGCCATCGATGATGATGTCGCCGGGCTCGCACAGCGGGATCAGCTGCTCAATGATCGAGTCGACGGCGGGGCCAGCCTTGACCAGCATCATCAGCTTGCGAGGCCGCCGAACCGCTTTGACAAACTCCTCGATCGAGTGGGTGCCGACGAATCTCTTGCCAGCGGCACGACCATTGATGAGCTCGTCGACCTTCTCAGTTGTGCGGTTGTAGACCGCGACCTTGTAACCGCGACTCTCGACGTTGAGGGCCAGGTTCTCGCCCATCACGGCCAGGCCAATCAGGCCAAAATCACAGTCACCACTCATCGTTTTTCCACGTGTTTAAAGGGGTAAATTGTCGTGCGACGGATTCTAGGCTTTGCTGGTAAAACGAAAAGGCCCTGAAAACGGTCGTGCGATCAGGCCCACCAGATTGGCACCGTGGGGGGGGATGCGAGGCAGGGGAGGTGGAAAAAGTGGCATGATCGGGCCAGCCAAGCCATTTTGCTGGTTCAGGGACCGCCGAATTGTTAACTTTGTTGATGGAACCCCTAACTCCGATTATCGTCAAAGAGGTCAGCTGCGGAGATTTCGCGCAGCCCTCATCCCTCCTGCTGAAGCCAAGCCGGCCCACTGATGAACATGTTGCACCGCATCTGCGCTCTCGTCGCCATCCTCGCGTTCTCGTTTGCTTCCGCTCGGAGTCTTTTCGCACAGGCAAATCCTCCCGGAGGCGGAGGCGGACAAACTACCGCGCTGATCGGTCAGCCGATTGCCGGTATTGATGTTGATGCCACCGGAGTGCTTCGCGTCAAGCAGTTTGATCCACGCTTGGCAATGCAACGGTTGGTCGCGGCACGCGCTCAAGCTGACGCGAACGTGATGCAGCCAAGCGAGCTGCGAAAGGTCTCACTAAACCGCTTGGAAGCAGCCATCGCCGAGCGACTCGAGGCAGGAGAGCGGCCCAGCGACGAGATGCGTGCGTTGGCCGGTCTGACCGCTGTTCAATACGTGTTCTTTTATCCCGACACCAGTGACATTGTGATCGCAGGTCCCGCCGAAGGTTTCTTCGCGGATCCAACCGAACGTTTGATCGGGATGCAGACCGGGCGACCCGGTCGTCTTGCTCGAGGATTTGGTCACAGCACTTCGAGCCTACGCGCCGGCGCAAGGCCGACGCCGATCATCAGCGTCTCGATCGACCCAACTGCCGAGGGTCTGCAACAGATGAATCGCTTCTTGACCTCGGTGCGAGGCCGCGTTCGTCCCAGTGATGCACAGCGATTGGCTCTTGGGTTGAAGGAGAACCTTGGACTGCAGACCGTGACCTTCAAAGGTATTCCCAGCTCGACACACTTCGCTCGCGTGTTGGTGGAAGCCGACTACCGCATGAAGCTGATCGGAATCGGGTTGGAAAGACTGCCGGTTCGCGTCAAGAGCTATGTCGAGCGTGCGAATCCGAATACGGTCGCTGCCAATGCGATGGAACGATGGTACTTCCAACCGAACTATGACGGCATTGCTGTCAGCGAAGATGGCTTGGCGATGAAGATCAAAGAACGAGGTGTCCAACTGGTCGGCGAAAATGAACGCGTTGCCGGCGGCCGTCGCGCGGCCAGCGGTCGGGTCAACAAAGCTAGCCAAGCGTTCTGCAGTGAGTTCACCGAAAAGTTCAACGCGATCGCGCAGCGGGTCCGGATCTATGCCGAACTGCGGCAGTTGATCGACGTTGCCATCGCAGCGGCCTACATCCAACAACAGGACTTCTATGGCCAAGCTGCCTGGGAAATGCCTGTTTTGCTGAACGAATCGATGGTTTCGGTCGAGACCTACACGACTCCCGAGCAAGTTGAAACGGCCGTCAACGCGATCTGGCGTGGCAACACGCTGATGACACCTTTGGGCGGCGGCGTCCACATGAATCCAAGCACTGCCCTGCAAAGCGATCACCTGGTGGTGGATCGGGTCGGTGAAAACAACAAGGTCAAGCAGGCTGCTGGACCATCCGATCTGGCTGATGGCCAGTGGTGGTGGGACTGAAAGTAAGTTTTAAGTTCGAGCTTACAAGTTCCAAGTTTTGTACTTGGAACTTTGAACACGAAACTCGAAACCGATAGAATGATCGCGTGAGTCTCTTTCGACGAACCGGTCAATCTTCATGAGCCATCCTGAAAGTCACGTCCGTCTTCCCGGCGCCGAATGCAGGTTGGTTGTGGTCCAAGACCAACTTCAACCCTGCCCCTATTTGGACGGTGTGACAGCGCGGATGCCGCTGCGTCTGCCGGTCGGCTCGGTGACCCCAGAGGCCACCGATCAACTTCTTGCGCTCGGCTACCGTCGTAGCGGTGACTTTGTCTATCGAGCACAGTGCCCTACGTGCAGCGAATGCAAGCCGACCCGTATCGATGTAACTAAGTTCCGGCCGACGTTATCGATGCGTCGTGTGGCCAAGCGCGGCGATCGAGAGCTGACGTGTCAATGGAGCGAGCCCTCGGTTGATGGCAAGAGGATTTGGCTGTTCAACCAGCATCGACGGCTGCGCGGATTGGGCGAGGGGACAGCGATCGACGCCGAATCGTATCGAGCCTTTTTGTCCGATACCTGCTGTAACACCAGCGAGCTGGCGGTGTATCTGCACAAAGAACTGGTCGCGATCTCGATCGTCGACGTCGGCCGAACGAGCACCTCGGCGGTCTACACGCACTTTGATCCGCAGGCCAGCCGATACAGCTTGGGGACCTACGCGATCCTGAAGCAAATCGACTGGGCCAAACAGACAGGGCGCAGATTCGTCTATCTGGGCATGTACGTCGCGGCGAACCGGCACTTGAACTACAAGGCTCGATTCCTTCCGCAACAGCGGCTAAGCGATAACCGTTGGACCGAATTCAACGAAGACGGCACGAGCGTCGTTCAATCTTCGGTCCGTTTGCCCTAACGGTTCGTAGAGACCCGATTCATCGGGTGTATGAGGCTGTAGCGTTTTGCCCTGGTCTGGGTGTAGCATTCTGCAGCGATCGTCACGCGGAATCATGTCATTTCGCTTAGAATCGTATGGACCAGGATTTGCTTCGCGTACGATGGAAAATGCCGCGGTGGATCTAACGGCGCTCGAAAACAACGGATGAACCATGACTTCACTTCGCTCATTTCTCGTTTTCGCGGGTCTTTTTCTTGGTTGCGAGTTCTGCTGGGCTGCGGAAGTCGATCAGCGTCTGGCCGCTGGCGAGTTCGGGGCCGCCATGCAAATCGCAGAGACTATCCCGGTGGGACAACGCGATCCGATCCTGGCCCAGATCGCGTCGGCACAAAGTTCAACGGGTGAAACGACTGCCGCCGGCGGAACGCTCCGTGGGATCAGCTCCGCTTCAAGCCGAGGCGAAGCGATCGAGGGGACCCGCGGTGCGGGTGCCGGGGGTGGATCGTTCGCAGATTTTCAGTCGCTGATCGATCTGATTCAAACGACCGTCGTGCCTGATACCTGGGAAGCCCTGGGCGGGCCGAGCACGATGGCTCCGTACCCGCAGGGGGTTTATGTCGACGCCGAAGGCACCGTCCGCCAATGCGAGACGTTTGCCTCCAGTAACGCCGTCGATGACTCTGAAATCGCTGCTGCAAACTTCCCAGGCACGGCCGGACGACGAGCCGTTGGCCTGGAGACAACCGTCGGCAATGCGATGCGTTTCGCTACGGCGGCTGATCGACGAGTGGACGCGAGGACAACTCAATGCCGCTTCAACAGCGGAATCGATGTTGCATATGGCAGGACTCTCGCGGGTCCAATACCTGTTCATCGATAAAGACGACATCGTCATCGCGGGACCAGTTGGCGGAGTCGATACCTTCCAGGGTTGGTATCGCGACCGCCAGAGCGGTTTAAATACATTGCGGCTTGATTGCTTGATGACCTGCCTTCAATCGGCACTCAGCAACCAACCCTTTGGCTGCACGATCGACCCCACGACCGCAGGACTGCAACGATCGGCCACCGTCGCGGCAGGTGTCCGTAGCGACGAAATCCCCATCGGGAAGGCGGCCGAGGCAATGGTCACCGCACTCGGGATGCAAAAGGTCGAGGTCTTCGGGACCGCCGGCGACACTCCGATCGGTTACCTGATGGTGGAAGCCGACCGTCACATGAAGCAACTGGCATTGGGCGTTCACAAGATGCCACGCGGCGTTAAAAACTACCTCGACGTGATCGACGCCACGATCGAGAAAGGCCCCCCCGACGAGTTGCTGCTGCGACTCTGGTTCACCTCGGCACCTCGCGCGGTGCGAGCCGACGCGGATCGCAAAGTGTTCGAGATCGCCGGCACGCCGATTCGATTGAGCGGGCAAAACGAGCGGGCGATGGCAAGTGGACAGCGTGGAAACGTGACTCACGATTTCCGCACGGCCGCCTTTGTGGGCGAATTCAACAAGAACTGGAACGCGATTCGGACAGAGTATCCGATCTACGGAGCGCTCGAATCGATTTACCGCACCGCATCGATCGGCGAACTCCTGAGCCGGTTCGCCGACACACCGGAGCAGAAAGCATTGCTGAGCTCGCTGATCGGCGGTGCGTCGCAGTCGTCTTATTTGATGCCGACCCCACGCCAGGTGGAATCCATCGCGATTCTGCATTCCGTTCGCAAAGGCCGAACACGCCATAACATCATCATTGCCAGTGGCGGCGTGGCGGTCGATTCAAAGCAAACCCTCAGCTCCAAGATCGCCGACTACCCATCGCTCGCCTCGCTGGCCAAACCAACCCAAACGCAGCCGAAGGTCATTCAACGCTGGTGGTGGGACGCGACGTCGAAATGAGCGAATACTTAAGGTATTTCGTTTAACGGCAAGCCGCAGGCGACTGCTAAGGGCGAAACGCAGTCGCCTGCGGCTTGCCGTTAAACGATTTCGCTGCGGCGATGCTGAAGCACGACCGGGATTGCCGTCAAACGCGGCTTATTTCCTACCGATCCGCAATCGCGTGGCATGTGCGCTCGGCGAAGGTTACGATCGATGCCGGTTTCCCTCTCAAAGGAGTCGGCATCGTGAAAAGAATCATTGCACCTCTGGCGTTCGCTACCTTGATCGCATTCAACAGCGTCAATAGCCCGGCATCGGACGATCGTCCCAATGTCGTTTTGATCCTGACCGACAACCACGGGGCTTGGACGCTGGGCTGTTACGGCAACTCCGATATTCGCACGCCCAATATCGATCGTTTGGCGACTGAGGGGACTCTGTTCACTCGAGCCTTCGCGTCCAATCCAGTTTGCTCACCAACTCGAGCAACGTTGCTGACCGGCTTGGTCCCGTCACAACATGGCGTCCATTCGTTCTTGTCGGGTGGAGGACTGCAAACCGGCCCGGACGCTCGTTGCACGTTGGACGAATTCAGATCGCTGCCCGAAGTGCTTCGTGATGAGGGGTACAACTGCGGTTTGGTTGGCAAGTGGCATCTGGGGGCAAACCTTCATCCGCAAGAAGGACTTGATGATTACTGGATCACGATGCCGCATGGAGGTACCAGCACCTTCTATGACGCCCAAATCATCGAAAATGGCGAAATCCGCAAGGAACCGAAGTACCTGACCGATCTTTGGACCGAGCACGCGATCAAGTTCATTGACCAACAAGCGCAACAGGACGAGCCCTTCTTTTTGTTTCTGGCCTACAACGGACCTTATGCACTGAGCCGGCTATTGCTGCGAGATGGCCAAAATCGCCATGCAGCATATTACGCGGACAAAGAAATCCCTTCTTTTCCTCGCACCAAGGTGCATCCCTGGCAACTGAACAACCGCGACTTCATCAACAACCCGACTTCGATCCGACGCGTGGCGACGGAAGTGAGCGGCGTCGATGATGGTGTCGGCGACGTCATGCAGGCGCTCCAGTCGCGTGGCTTGGATGACAACACGATCGTCGTGTTTGTTGCGGACCAAGGTTGGGTGGGCGGTCACGGCGGGTTCTTTGGCATGGGCGATCATACGCGGCCGCTCACAGCCCGTGACGGCATGATGCGAATCCCGATGATCTGGCGGCACCCCAAGAAGATTGCCGCCGGCGTTCGCAGCGACCAAATGATCGCCAACTATGATTTCATGCCGACACTGCTGGGACATCTCGGCATGCACGACAAGATGCCGACGGAACCAAAGTCGCCAGGCAGAGATTTTTCGCGGCTGTTTGAGCCGACGGCGCTAGCCGCGGGCCTCCGCAATTCACAACCCACTCCTGCAAGGCCCGAGGCGAGCGCCTTCGGCTCAGGAAATGATGCAGTCTTTTACGAATTCGAGAACCTACGTTGCATCCGTACAACGACACACAAGTACGTCCACCGCCATCCCAACGGACCGCATGAGTTGTATGACTTGCAGCATGATCCTGACGAGTTTGTGAACCTGGCCGCTGCGCCGGCTCACGCGAGACTGCGTGACCAGCTGAAGTCGCGTATCGATACTTTCTATGCCGAGTACTCGCTGCCCAAGTACGACATGTGGAACGGCGGCACGTCGCAAGTTCGGATTCACGATGGGATCGACGAAGAGATCGCTCAACTGGCGAGTGTCAGCCCGCCTCCAACGACGGACGGATTCACGCCGACGCCAATGGATCTCCCCGACGGATTCTCGGTCGAACTTGCCGCCGGCCCGCCATTGGTGACTCATCCGACGATGGCCTGCTTCGACGATCAGGGCCGCTTGTACGTTTGCAACAACGCAGGCGTAAATCTGTCCAACAACGAATTGGAAGAACAGCTTCCCAACTCGATCCGCAGACTCGTCGACAGCGATCGTGATGGCAAATTTGATTCATTCACGCTGTTCGCCGACAACATGACCTTTCCGATGGGAGGTGCCTGGCACGACGGTTCGCTCTACGTTGCTTCGCCGCCCAACATCTGGAAACTGACGGATACCGATGACGATGGCGTCGCTGATGAACGCGAAGTCATCGTTACGCAGTTCGGCTACAACGGAAACGCGGCCAGCATCCATGGCTGCTTCTTTGGTCCCGATGGACGCCTCTATTGGACGGACGGATATCACGGTCACGAATTCAAAGACGCAAATGGGAACGTCATCAGTCAACGTGAAGGGTCTTACATCTTCTCGTGTCGGCCCGACGGGTCAGACACGCGGATTCACTGCGGCGGGGGCATGGACAATCCCGTCGAAGTCGACTTCACCGATTCAGGCGACATGCTAGGGACCGTCAACATTCTTTACACCCGCCCGCGAGTCGATTGCCTGGTGCATTGGTTACACGGCGGAGCCTATCCGCATCGCGAAAGGGTACTCGACGAGATCAAAATCACCGGCGATCTGCTCGGTCCGGCACATCGCTTCGGACACGTGGCGGTTTCCGGCATGACGCGGTATCGCAGCGGTGTGATGAACCATCGTTGGAGCGACGACCTGTTCGTAACATTCTTTAACAGTGGCAAAGTCGTTCGACTGAGCCTTGAGCCGCAGGGTTCAACCTACGGGCTGACGCAACGCGAATTCTTGTCGTCTAGCAGTCGCGAGTTTCATCCGACAGATGTTCTGGAAGATGCCGATGGTAGCCTGTTGGTGGTGGATACCGGCGGTTGGTTCTATCGTGGCTGCCCAACGTCGCAGTTCGCCAAGCCCGAACTGTTGGGCGGCATCTATCGCATCCGACGCGACGGCATGACGACGGTGATCGATCCGCGCGGACTTCGCATCGATTGGCAAGCACAGACGCCGGCCACGCTCGTCAAGCTGTTCAACGATACGCGGTTCGCGGTCCGCCAGCGTGCGATCGCTGAAGCGGTAAATCGAGGATCCGAAATGATCACGACGCTCAAGGCGATGGTCGTTCGCGGCGACATCCGCGTGCGTCAAAACGCAGTTTGGGTGTTGTCACGCATGACACAGAATGCTCCTCTCAGTGAGACTGCAACGGCGGTGCTGCGACCCGCGCTGCAAGACGCAATTGCGGAAATACGTCAGACCGCATGCCTTGGTATGTCACGCAGCACTGCGAATGTGGACGCTGCTTGGATATCGCCGCTACTTCGCGACGAGGACGCGAGAGTGCGACGTCAGGCGGCCACGACATTGGGGGCACTCGGAAACGCAAGCGTGCTCCCTGAACTAATGAAAGCACTCGATCGCGACCGCGTCGATCGTTCTGAAGAACATGCAATCATCTATGCCATGATCGAAATCGGCGATCCGGCCGCGATTCGCCAAGCATTGGGCGGACGGTTCGTAACCGACCAGATCCGTCATGCGCGATCGACGCGAGGTGGACTCATCGCATTGGACCAAGTCGACGGGGGCGACCCAAGTTTCGCGGAGGTCTCGCTCGGTCTCGGGTCGGCCGACCCCACGACTCGCAGGATCGCTGCCCAAATTGCCAAGCGACGCGATGAGTTGAAACCGCAGATCGCGGAACTGCTCCGCGACTGGTTGAAGTCGGATTCTTTGGCGGATGGCACTGATACGATCGAGTCACTCCTGGCGACCTTCGTCCATGAAGAGAGCGTCGCGGCGACAGCGGGTGCGATCCTGAAGTCAGATCAGCCGCAAGATGTGAAGTCTTTGGTCACGAGAGCGATTTCACAAGCGGGCAACGCAAGCCCGCACGAGAGCTGGATCGATCCGCTGCGTCAACAATTGTCTAGCTCGGATGAAACGCTTGTCGCCAGCGCGATCGCCGCAGTCGCCCCGCTTTCGGGAAACAGATTCGACGAGGCGCTGAACGGCGATTGCGAACGACGAAAGTCGGCCGATGGCGATCCGGATGGATGCCTTATCGGCTGTCGCGCTGCATTCGGGATCGCTGAGCAACGAACTACTGGACCGGCTGATCGGCCTTTATCTGAACTCGGGATCGCCGACCGCTTCGGCTCGCGCAGCACAGATCATTGGTGCGGCGAAGTTGACGCCCCAACAGCTGCTGCAGGTCGCACCACTGCTGAGACATGCCTCGCCGATGGACCTGCGAGAATTGTTGCGAGTGTTTCAGCGGCAAGCGAAACCCGATCTGGCATCCGCTGTGCTCGATTCGATGGAATCAGCCGAGTCCTTGATGACACTCTCGGAAACCGAGTTCTCGGAAGTTGTCAAGCGATTCCCGCGAGAAACCCTGGACCGAGCCAATGCGATACTGGACCGGCTCAAACGTCATCAGCAACAAAAGCTGCAACGTCTGGAAGGGCTCCGCAGCAAACTCGCCGATGGGGATGTCGATCGGGGGAAAGCAGTCTTCATGAGCGAAAAAGCAAAGTGCAGTTCCTGTCATCGAATTGGTGAGCAAGGTCAACGCGTCGGCCCCGATCTGACCACGATCGGTGCCAATCGGACTGCCGGCGATTTGTTGGAGTCGATGGTGTTTCCTTCGGCCAGCATCGTTCGCGATTACGAGTCGTACAAAGTGCTGACGATCGATGGACGAGCATTGTCCGGCTTGTTGGTCCGCGAGTCTGCGAAGGCGATCGAGATCCAGCAGGCAAGCGGCGAAAAAGTGACGCTCCGCCAGGAAGACATTGAACAGATCACAACCAGTACTGTGTCGATCATGCCGGCCGGATTGGATGAAGCGCTGACAGAGACGCAACTGCTTGACGTGGTCAGGTACTTGCAGAGCTTGAAGACACGCGATTGACGCCAGCAATGGGGTGGCTGGTGGTCGAGCGTCAGCGAGCCCCCAGGTGTTTTAGTGCAATCGTTCCGGGGGCTCGCTGACGCTCGACCGCCGGCCACCCTCACAATGAAACGCTCAATCTCCGGCGTTCAACGTAACCAAAAAAAAGCCCGATGATTCGATTTGAATCACCGGGCTTTTCGCTTCAGATCGTGGCGGCTACGGAAAGATGTTGAAGAAGTCGGTTCCGCCGGTCGTAACGTTCTGGTTGTTGAACGCGTTCTGATACAAACCGCCGCTGTTCCATCCGCGATTGAGTCCTTGCTCGTTCCTGAAGCCAACGGTGCGAGTGCTGCCAGCTCGGATGCTCGGTCCGAACACGCTGTTGGAGGACAGGTTGCGGCCAACCGTGGTGCTGCCGCTGTTTCGTTGGTATCGGTTATCGTAAATACCGCCGGGACCGATGCCTTGCGAAGTCGAGTTATGGTTGCTGTAGTTGCTGTTGATGCTCTGCGTGTCGGTGTAGTTGCCGTACAATCCGCTGTGCTGCCTTTGGTTCACCAGGCTGCTGCTACCGGAGTTGTTGTTGTAAGTGTTCTGCTGATATCCGCCGGGGCCGTTGCTAGTCGAGTAACCGCTGTTCTGCGACTGCTGTTGGTTCAACGAGCTTGTGCTGCTGGTCACACCCCAAGGCGTTGCTGTGCCCGTCGTCGTGGAAGCACTCGATTTGCTGCTTGAGCTTTGCTGGCCTGTGCTGTAGGTGGTGCCGTCAGCATTCATGCCCCAGCTGCTCGATGAGCTGCTCTTCCAGCTTGAGGAAGTGCTGGAGGAAGTGAAGGTTTGAGCGTGTGCGGCTGCGGCGAAGACGAAGGTGGCGGCCAGTGCGAGAACGGTGTTTTTGATGGAAATTGACATCGTGCGAATTCCTTGCTTGCGAGCGAATTGGAGTGGAAAGTGTTTTTTTGCCGGTCATTTGCCGGCTGACACCCCTAACCCGGAATCCGGAATTCTGACCCGCCAAGTCACCGACATTTTTGTGAGAATGATGGCATTGACGCCGTGTTCATTGAATTTCCTTGGCATTGTTGCTCGTTTGTCCCAAACGAGGACTTCGTTCGAATTGTTGCTCGTTTGTCCCAAACGAGGCTCCTTCGAATTGTTTGTCCCAAACGAGGACTCGGTTGGGACAACCGAGCAACGCTAAGATGCACCAGCCACACTTTCCTCTGGAGACCCACGATGAAACGCCGCGACTTAATCAAAGGGACAATCGCGACCGGGCTGGTCGCCGGCTTTGGCGCCAAACAGCAGCTAATCGCTGCCGAACCAACCGACAATCCGATCGCGGCTGAAAACTCCCATCCCGGCTCCACCGATTGGCAGCTCACCCGAGTCCGCACCGACACGCGGGGAGGAGTCCGCTCGTCTTCCATCGAAGGCTATTGCTCTCGACAGAGTGTCGCGGCCG
Organism: Pirellulaceae bacterium; assembly: GCA_963704055.1. GTDB lineage: Bacteria > Planctomycetota > Planctomycetia > Pirellulales > Pirellulaceae > Rubripirellula. The sequence goes on from CAVPGW010000004.1 coordinate 82,823, forward strand.
GCGAGTCGATTGACATTCATGTTTCGACCAAGCCCGCTGAAGACTTCACGATCGAGATTTTCCGCACCGGTTACTACGATGGCCGCGGTGCGAGGCTGATGAAAACCATCGGTCCGCTACAGGGAAAAACGCAGCCGACACCTGAATACGGCCCCAAGCGGCTGCGTGAATGCAAATGGGAGAAGTCGGCCACACTTGAAATCCCCAGCGACTGGACAAGTGGTGTTTACATCGGTCGCTTGACGACTCTTTCGGACGTCAGCGGACACGGCTATTGGCAAAGCTACATCGTGTTCATTGTCCGCGACGATCGCCCCGCTGATATTCTGTTTCAGTGCAGCGACAACACCTGGCAAGCCTACAACCAATGGCCCGACAAGGATTCGGTCTACACAAATCCGAAAGGAAACCAAGGCCCATGGTCGGACGTCAGTTTTGATCGACCCTACGGCATGTACCCACAGATCTTCGAGAACCCACAAACGATTGGCAGCGGCGAATGGCTCTGTTTTGAATACCCAATGGCTTACTGGCTCGAACAGCATGGTTACGACGTCACGTATTGCAGCAACAGCGATATGTTGACACCCGATCGCGGGATGAAATGCAAAGCCTTCCTGAGTGTTGGGCATGATGAGTACTGGGACTTGCGGCAGTACAACAGCGTGGTCGCAATGCGCGACGCCGGCGTGAACCTGATGTTCTTGTCGGGCAACTCCGTCTGTTGGGTCAGTCCGTTTCGCAACAGCCATGATGGACGTCGCAATCGGATCATTTTCCGTGGCGGACCCTACGGCGGTGACTACAAGTTGGCGTCACAGCGTGAACAACAGCACGGCCCATTTCCACATCGAGGTCCAGACGAAGGCTATTTGATCGGCGCCCGAAACGTTGATCCGGTCAACGGCGGCGGCGACTGGGTCTGCACCATGCCGGATCATTGGCTTTACGAGGGCACGGGCATGACAACAGGGCGAGCGGATTCCTGGGCTGATCGGCTGGGAATATCACGGAGATCCACCGAGCGACATTGACGGTCTGCGAATTGTTGCCGAGGGAATGGCCCTGCAAGGTGGCGTGAACCCTCAGCGTTGGACGGCGACGATCTATCCGGGGCCGAAGGAGAACTTTGTCTTCAACGCATCGACGATTTGGTGGTGCCAGGATTTGGCGAGTCCGCCGGGGCACCAGTTACCGTGGTCCCACTGGTCGCGTCCACATGGACCCGATTCGCGAGTCCAACGGATGACAAAGAACTTGCTGGCCAATGCGTTAGACGGTTAACCCGGATCGGCTGATTTTGCATTTTTCAATTCTCATTTTGACTTTTTCAATCCTCTCTGCTGAACGCCCCTTAGGCCGCGGAATTGAAAAAGCTAAAATGAAAATTGAAAAATGCAATTGAATGCACCGCCCGGGCAAGCCCGAGTGGACCGGATTGAGTGCAGCAGCGACTCGTTCGATCGATTCACGATGGTCCATTGTTAAGCTGCTCGAATTGCATCGCTCAGTGATCAGGCGAGTCGAGTTTTCGTCGCCGGCTGCGTCAAGTAGCTCCAATCAATCCCAGCCGGACGTTCGTCACCGAGATGTTCCGCCCGCAACAAGAACCACGTACGTGATTCTTCGGGAGAAGTCCGCGTCATTCCCATGGGAAGGTGCCGCTACCGGGGAGATCATGGTTGTAGAACCCACACTCCGCTGGTCAGCCATACGTGTGAACATTTGTACATATGCGTGCGATCCCCCTGGATCAGCAAATGTGCACATCGGACCACCTGATCAGTCTCGGCTCTGGACGGCGGCAACATTTTGACGCACAGCAACGCTCCGATGAGTCACCTAACAGGATCATCGGATGCGAGTGGAGCTGACAGAAAATGGAAGAATCTGGCCGATTCCCGCCCTCCGACGCGGTGCATTCGTCGCTAGACTGAGTCGTTACACCGAAGCCGTCACTGGGTGTGCCCCCAATACATCCTTGGAGTGTGACCGTCAGACACAGAGATCGTTTGTGCAAGTGACCCAGGCGACACACCGCCAGCTGTCCTTAGGCGGGAGTCGCCACCAAACAAGACCCGCCCAAAGAATCGTTCCCTCCTACCTCACGCTCGCCCCAAAATCAGATGACTCAACGATCTCGTAGTTGGTTTCGACGCCGTCGCAAGGAAGTTCGCAACAAAAGACGAAGGCGTCTGCAGATCGAACGGATGGACATCCGGCGACTGTGGGCTGCTGATGTCAGTCTAACCGTCGATAACGATCTGCAGATCGTCGACAGTGCCGGCTCGAAGCGACGCGCTGACGATCACGACGACGTCAAACGCGTACGTCATCGAAGACACGGGCGGAAACCTTCTGACGACCGACATCCCGGGCGCATCGGGTGATGACTCGCCCATGATCACAGTGCCTTTCGCGTCGGTCGCCGGCACGCATCTGATCATCGACACCGGCGGCGGAGACGACACGATCACCATGGCCTGGGATTCGATCCCGGTTTTGGGCTGCAGTACACCATCGATGGCGGCATGGAATCGATGCCGTGAACTGGGATGCCACGTTTGTAAGCTACACGGCCTACTCGGTTTCCCTGACCGCCGACACGATCACGGTTAGCGGAAGCATGGAGGCGACGGATTCAGATACGGTGCAATTGACGGCCGATCGGTCCATCACCATCGGGTCAGGCGCATCCGTAAGACGTTTGATGGTGCATTAACGCTGCGTGCCAATTCGACAGGACCACGACCGGCGACTTCCGCGGGTTGGAGGCGACCAATTCCACGATCACGACGAGCGGGAAGGGCAACATCCTGATCGAGGCCACCGGTGGCGATGCGGCAGACAATGAAGGTGTGTTCCTCGACAACACTGACATTCTGTCGAACCAGTCCGGCAGCGGAAGGAACCATTACGATCAATGGTGTCAGCCATTCGGTGGGAGGCGAAGGTGCCGCTGTTCGATTCCGAGGTGGCTCGCTAATCGAGTCGAAAGTGGGTGACATTCAGATTGACGGTGTCGCCGACAATCAACAGGGCGTCTATTTTCTCACCTTTGGCGGTGGAACAGTTCGTTCCACGGGGACTGGCCCAAACGCCGCGAATATCACCATCACCGGCGAATCACTGACGAATACTTCGGGGTTTTCAGATCGACCCCGGGGCCATCACCGCAGTGGATGGTGACATTTCGATGACTGGAATCAGCCAGGGAGGCTTCGGTTTCCTGTTGAACGCCGGCTCGATTTCTACGACGGGCACGGGTGACGTCACGCTGACTGGGACCAGTACGACGAACGTGGGTGCGTTCCTGAACCAAAGCTATCAGGTTCAGACGTCGGGTGGCGACATCTACCATCGTCGGATCAGGCGCGAACGGTATCTACGCACGCGGCAACGTCAACGTCAGTACGACAGGCACTGGGGCGAGTGCCGGGAACATCAGTCTCGTTGGTGCCGGAACCTCAACAGACATATACGTTGACGGAACCGGTCCAAGACTGTCGACCGCGGACGGCGATATCGCAATCAACGCAAATACGCTGGCTCTCGGAGCCAGCATTCAGGGCGGTGGAGATTTGCTGATCATTCCGCGCACCGAGGGCACAACCGTGAGTCTGGGCAACGCAGCCGGAACTTTGAACCTCTCCAATACCGAACTGGCAAACATCACGGACGGTTTCAATTCGATCACGATCGGTGATGCCAACGGCTTTCTCGCGTCTCAGACGTTTGTGGACTCCGGGCAAACTTTTGGCACCAAGCGGTCTGACGACATTCTGTTGGGCGATCTGGATGGTGACGGCGATCTGGATGCGTTCGCCGTGAACCGCAGTGGTTTTGGGCACACCATCTGGTTGAACGACGGAACCGGAGTGTTGACTGATACGGCCCAAAGCTTGGAACCAACAGCAGTTTCGATGGTGCAATGGGTGACATCGACGGTGACGGTGATCTGGATGTGCTGGTCGCGTCGGGCGGCAGATTCTGGCTCAACAATGGTTCCGGCACTTTCACAGCCGGGCCAACTTTATCGAACACGGGAGAGCGAGTTGTAGGATTTGCGGACGTCGACAGCGACGGTGACCTGGATGTAGTCACTGCGTTTGGACTCGGAAGGCTGTTGATTAATCAGGGCGGAACTCAAGGTGGTACGGAAGGAGCGTTCGTCTATGCGGCTGGCGCCTTCGGAGCATATGCCCGGGCGTTATCGACGTCAGCACAGCGGACGTGGACGGCGACGGCGACATCGATGTTGTGCTCTCGCATATCAACGGTGCAAAACAGGGTGCATCTGAATCAGGGAGGATTGCAGGCAGGTACCGAGGGGCAGTTTGCGTTTGCCAACAGTTTCGGCATGTCAATGTGAAGGCAATGGAACTGGGTGATGTGGACGGCGATGGAGACGTGGACGCATTTGTTTCCCGCGGGACATCTACGTTTAACGCTCTTCCCAGTCAGGTGTTCCTGAATGACGGCCGGGAACTTTCACGGATTCCGGACAAAGTCTGGTTGGCAATGTCGGCCAACAAACTCGAGACTTAAAACTGGGCGACGTCGACAACGACGGTGACCTGGACGCGTTCCTGGCCACCTTCGATGACAACGAACTGTTCCTGAATGACGGATCAGGCTTGTTTACCGATTCCGGGCTGGCGATTGGTGGTGCCACTAGTTACGACAATTACGCGGTCGCACTCGGCGACGTTGACGGCGATGGATACCTCGATGCGTTCGCTGGTGGCGGAACAAATAAGCTGTGGATCAACGACCCTGACTTTCGTTTCACATCAGGAGTCGTGACTGTCGGAACGTCGACTTTTCTGGACGACCTGAACATCATCGGAGATTCGATTTCAGTCACTGGTCTGGATGCAGGTGCTAACGATGTTTCGTTGATTGCGCGAGCGGGGGCCATTACGGACGGCGGGGGAACGACGGACGTGACGGCCAATGCCGTCAAACTGGATGCTGCGGACGGCGTGGGAACTGCAGGCGCGGCTTTGGACACAGCTCGTTAGTCAGCTGTCCGCGCAGGTCAGCACGTCGGCCATAGGTGGTGTCTACATTGACAACACCGGCGATGTGACGATCACTGAAGTCGATGGGCTTGCGGGAATCACCACTCAGGGTGGCGATGTGGTCGTGACAGCGGCCAGCTCGATCACGGTCGACGAACCGATCATTTCTGCTGGCGGCGACGTGACTCAAACCGCCACCGAGGACATTACGGTCAACGCGCCGATTATCACCGGCGGTGGCAATTTCACGGCGACTGCTGACAGCGATTTAAATGGCAGCGGAACGTTTACCGGCACCGGCGGTGCTCCGGCTTTGCCTGCCGGAGCTGTGTTGCACTACGCCATGGATGCAACGCCGGCCGGAAACGGCGCGACGATCGTCGATAGTTCCGGCAGCGGAAACACCGGGACGTGGAACACGAACGATGCCAATTCCAGTGTCGCAGGCAGGTTCGGCAATGCACTTCAGTTTGACGACGATCTGAACGACTATGTCATCGCGAACCCGGTTGTCGCGTGGCCAACGACGGAATTCACGCTCAGCACGTGGGTCAATACGACCACCACCGGCACGGAATCAATCTTGTCGTATTTTGTTCCAGGCAGCAACAACGAATTCCTGCTGTCTCGACCGGACGCGTTGCGGTTGTGGATCGGCACTGTGCCAATCGATACGTCCATCAGCATTGCAGATGGAAACTGGCACCATTTGGCAATCACATGGGCCAGCGCAGGAGGTGCCCTTGAGTTCTTCGTCGACGGTCAGTCGCAGTTCACGGGAACTTTGAATGCAGGGCACAGTCTCGTTGCTGGCGGGGCCTTTGTGATTGGGCAGGATCAGGACTCAGCCGGGGGCGGTTTTGAGTTGGGTGAGGGATTCGACGGCCAGATTGACGAAACGTCGGTGTTTAACCGCGTCCTGACGCCGGTGGAAGTGGCCGCGCTGGCACGCAATGTTGTGTCGAGTGGTTCCGGCAATATCAATGTCACTGCTTCGGATGTCGCGTTGGGTGGTTCGCTGTTCGCAACCGGCGGCGGCGATATTGACATCAATGCCGATACGATGGAAATCAGCGACGCGATGATCCAGGGCAGCGGAAATTTATCAATTCTTCCTCGCACTGCTGGCACTTCCATCGGTCTTGGAGGCGGTGCTGGAACTCTGAGCCTGACACAGGCGGAGTTGGACACGCTGGCTGATGGATTCAACTCGATCACGATCAACGGTGAACTCCCAGAAAGCATTTCCGAAGACTTCACCCTTGAGGGGATTCCGGCATCCCTGCAAGCCAACGGCGCGACGGGGAACATTACTGACGACAACGGCCATCTGCAGTTTGGAGGAGTCGGCAACGGGTCTCGCAGCTTTGTTCGGACAGTTGCGGGTGACTTCTTCAGCAAAGACTTTGTGGCGGAAGTCACAGTCACGGTGCCAGCGGCCGGTGCGAATTCTGTGCTCGCGTTCTTCGGCATGGGGGAAGGCACACCGAATCCGGCAACCAGTTACGAACCGATTAACCCAGGCATTCACACTCGTCTTCACAACGATCTGAATTTCGGGCTCTTGCATGCTAGCGACAATGGTGTCTCAACCGCGTTCAACACGGGCAGCGATCCCGGTTCGGGAACCCATCGCATTCGTTTGACGTGGGACGCTGCGACTCAGCAAGCTCGACTGCAGGTCGATACGGACTTCACGGGTGGAACTTTCACGGCGGATCAGGATTCCGGGCTGATCGACGGTTCGGACAACGGATTCAACGACACGAACACTCATATCTACTTCGGCGGCAATGAGAATCTGATCTACGATGATTTCTCAGTGACCAGCACCGTTCGGTCCGCCGTTACTGTGGGCAGCAGTGCATTCCAAGATGACGTCACCATCATCGGCGGTGACATCACCGTCACCGGAGCACTTAGCAACCAGGCCAATGAAAACACCACACTGCTGTCTCCCGCCGCCGGCACGATTACGGTGGACAGTAGCATTACAGGAGTCGGCACTGGCGCCGTCTCGCTGACAACGGCACGTGAGATCGTGCTGAACAGTGGCTCAAGCATCACGACGGTCGATGGTGACGTGACGTTGAGTGCCAACCGGCAGGCAAGCCCTTCAACCGGAGATTTCGTCGGCATTGATGTCGCCGGACCCATCACAACGTCTGGCTCCGGCGTGATTTCTCTCAGCGGCAGGGGCGGCGATTCGGCTCAAGACCACGGCGTCCGAATTGCTTTAAGTGTGAATGTCACTTCGACGGGGACAGGAGTCGCTGCAGGATCAATCAACATCGACGGGGAAAGCGTGGCCGCAGGCGGAGACGGGATCCATTTTGAAAATGGCATGCTGCTGGAATCGATCGACGGTGACATCATCCTGACAGGTGTGTCGAGCGGTGCAAGCGGCATCCTGGGAAATGGTGGACTGATCCGGTCGACAGGAACTGGAACCAACGCGTCCTCGATCACGGTCGTCGGTCAGACCACCGCAGCCAGCGTGCATAGCGGCGTGCGTCTAAGCGGCACATCGATCCGGTCGGTCGACGGGAACATTGACATTGATGCCAACGGCAACGGTACGGCAGGCCTGCTGATCAATGGCTCTTCACAAATCGAATCCACCGGCACGACTGCCGACGCTGCTAAGATCGACGTCGTGGGGACCGGTTCCGTCAACAACGGAGTGGTGATTCAGCAGAACAATCTGATTACGTCCGTTGTTGGTGACATTTCGATCACCGGAAACGGCAGCGGCATCGTCAACGACTTTGGCATTCTGCTTTCCGGGAATTCGCTGATCAGCTCGACCGGCACGGGGACGACGGCAGCCGACATCATTCTGATCGGGAACAATCCGGGAGATGGAGTTGGACTGATTTCGGCCGGGCAGCGGGTCACATCGTTGGACGGTGAGATTTCGATTACCGGCAACAGCACGAATGACGACGGGATCGAGATCAGGAACGACGCCGAAGTTGTCGCCACCGGTTTCGGAAATGTCCTGCTGACCGGAAACAGCACTGGAGGATCTGCGGACGACGTCGGCCTACTGATCAGCGATGGAATCGTGTCTGCAGCCACAGGCCAGGTTTCGCTTGCTTCCACGGACGACATTTCCGTAGCCACTCTGAGTTCGTTGTCTTCGGACGGCGGTTTTGATGTCACCGTCGGCGACGCCAGCGAGATTGCTGCTGCACTATCCGGGGCGGGCGGGTTTCAGTATGTCGGTGACGATATATTGACGGTATCCGGGACAAATACCTACACCGGCCCCACCACGGTCAGCACCGGCACGCTGCGACTCGGTGCGTCGAACGTACTTCACAACTCCGGGCTGGTTGACGTCGCTAGCGGAGCAACGTTTGACCTAAACGACTTCGATGAACAGGTTTTGTTGGTCAAGGGCGACGGCAATGTCACGCTCGGTTCCGGTGACCTTACGGTGGCGTTTTTTGGACTGGATATTTACTCAGGCTCAATCAGCGGCACGGGTGACGTGACCAAAGCCAGCGGCGGCACCTGGATCCTCAATGGCGTCCATACCTACACCGGCGCGACCACAGTTAACGGCGGTGCTCTGGTTGTAAACGGGAGTCTGCCGGGAACAGTCGACGTGGGAAACGGTGCCGAACTGCGTGGTCTTGGCACCACTGGCGAAGTGACCGTCGCATCGGGAGGCACTGTCGCCCCCGGTAACAGTCCTGGCGTTTTGACCGTGGGTACGTTTGACCTGCAGCCGGGATCGACGCTGGAGATCGAACTGGGCGGAACCAACCCGACCAACAATCCAGTCGTTTACGATCAGGTCAACGTGACCGGAACCGGCGCCGACAGCGTGAAGCTTGCCGGGACGCTGGATGTGGTCAACTTTGACGGCTTCACGCCAACCTCGGGTGACACACTTTACGATCATCGACAACGCCGGTAGCGATGCGGTCTTTGGAACGTTTGCCGGGCTCGACGAGGGTGCGCAATTCGTCGCGGACGGAAGCCTCTTTAGCATCACTTACGCCGGCGGCTCGGACGACAACGATGTCGTGCTGACTGCCTTGGGCGGATTCACAGTGACCAACACCAACGACGCAGGGCCCGGAAGTTTGCGAGCGGCGATCACGAGTGCGAATGCCGCTGCGGGGCTCGACAGCATCTTGTTCAATATCCCCGGTGCGGGTCCGCACACGATTGCCTTGTCCAGCCCGTTGCCGGTAATCAGCGATCAGGTCAAGATCGATGCGACCAGCGAACCCGATTTTGACACCACACCGGTGGTCCAGCTGACCCGCGCCGTTGGCTCCTACAGCGGCATCGTGTTTGCCGCGGGGTCGGAATCTTCCGAGTTGCGTGGACTGAGTGTGACCGGCTTCACCGGCGGGAACCTGGCCGGTGTGTTCGTGCTGGCCGACGACGTCACAGTCGCTCAGAACTGGATCGGCCTTGATCCTGGCGGCGTCGCGAGCGCGAATGCCGACGGCATTCGCGTGCAGGCGTCGAACGTCATCATTGGCGGCACGAGCGAGAGCGACCGCAACGTGATCAGCGGCAACGTCTTCAATGGTGTTCGCATCGATCAGTCCACTTCGACCAACAACCGCATCTTTGGCAACTACATCGGCACAGACAAACTCGGCACGACGGACATTCCCAATACCGTCGGCGTGCTCGTTGACGTTGGTGCCAACAACAACTTTGTCGGCACCGACGGAAACGGATCTGATGACCGGCACGAAGGCAACCTGATTAGCGGTAACGCCGGTGTGGGCGTGCTGATTAGCGACCCCGGCACGATCGGCAATGTGATCGCCGGCAACTTCGTTGGCACCACGGCGACCGGCAACGATCCTCTGGCCAACGGCGACGGCGGCGTGCTGATTGATGGTGGGGCCTCAGGAAACACCGTCGGCGGTAACTCCGCGGAGCTTGGCCGGTTCTTCGTGGCCAAGAGCGGACAAGTGGTGGAGGTTGATGATCTGTCAGTCGAACTTTCCGGGCAGGTACTGGTCCTGGATCACGATGGTGAGTCGGCGATCAAACGGCTCGACCCATCGACCGGCGACGCGACGACGCTGGTCGCATTGACGGGGGGCTTCGAGAGCTTCAATGACATGACGGCCACGCCGCTGGGCGAGATCTACGCGCTCGTCGGAAGCGACTCGGGAACTTTTTTCCGTCGGATCGATCCCGTCAGCGGTGCGCAGACACCGATCATCCAGCTGCCTGGCTTCGGTTGGACGCAACTGAAAGCGGAAGCGGGCGGCGACCTGTTATCGGTCAACACAAACACCAACCAGCTGATCCGCCTGGATCGTGCGAGCGGAGCACAAACCATCATCGCCACCGACTCGGCGTTTGCTGACATCAGTGCCCTGACCGTGGCGTCGGCGACCGAGGCTGTATTTACCGCCAACAACGACGGCGACTTCACAGTCTATCGGGTCAATCTGTCGACAGGTGTCGTCACGCTGCTGACCAACAACGGGCTGCTCAGCGATTCCTCAGGTGGGATCGTGGTCGATGCGGGATCGATCTACATCTCCAACGACGAAAACATCATCACGGTTGAGCTGAGTACCGGCACGCAAGCGGCCTATGCGACTGGCGGCCTCGACACCAACGCATTGGTGTTTCTGGCGTCGGGCGAGCTGGTCGCCGGTACCCAAAGCAACCTGGTTGCCCTGGCTGCCAGTGCCTCGGCCAACGTCATCAGCGGCAACACTGGGAACGGGGTGACGATCAGTGCCGCGGCCACCACTGCCAACACCGTTACCGGGAACCGAATCGGCACCGCAGGACTTGGCTTATTCGATCTGGGCAACAATTTCGATGGGGTCTCCATCGGTGGCGGCGGCCATCACAACACGATCGACAGCAATTTGATTTCCGGTAACGATCGGTCCGGCGTGCGCATTTGGGGTGCAGGTAGCGATTACAACATGGTGTCGGCCAATTTGATCGGGACCAATGCCGCGGGCGATGCAGCAATCGGAAATCAGTGGGATGCGGTGACCCTGACCTCGGGAGCCCAGCACAACACGATCGGTACCAACTCAGATGGCCCCAACGACGCCGAAGAGGGCAATGTGTTGTCCGGTTCCGTCTTGTACTCTGGCGTCGCAATCATTAACGCGGGGACCCAATTCAACACTGTCGCGGGCAACCGGATTGGAACGAATCTGGATGGCGATGCGATCCTTCCCAATGGTCAGCATGGCGTACTGATATTCGACGGTGCCTCGGACAACCTGATTGGTGGATCGACGCTCGAAGCACGAAACTTAATCTCTGGAAACTCGCTCGACGGTGTGAGCATCCATAACCCTGGAAGCGACAAGAACAAGGTGCAGGGTAATTACATCGGCACAGACGTGTCCGGGAATGTTGATTTGGGAAATGCGTTTTCCGGGATCTTTATTAACCGCGCCGAGGGCACAGTGATCGGCACCGACGGCGATGGCGACTCCGATGCGATGGAAGGCAACGTGATCTCTGGAAACCAAGCGCAAGGGATTCAGGTTCAGGGAGACCGCGAACTGGTTGAGAGCCTGGCCGACGCAGAAGACCTCATCGACGGAACGTTTCCGCGCACGATCGTGACCGGCAATATTTCAGAACTTGATATCCGTGATGTGGATGGTCCCGGGGGAAGTTGGACCGTTAATAATCTTGTGCCCGGTGGCGGGGGTGATGATTACGTCGTGGTCGCTACGGGAACCATCGATATAGCCACCGAGGATGTGTACACATTTAGCTTGGGCGGCGATGACGGCGGAAGGTTACGGATCGACGATGTTGACATGGTTGTTGACGACAGCTTGCATGGATTCCGTGAGTTTTTTGGGTCGAGACTGCTGACTGCCGGGACTCATACCTTTGAATGGCTGGGCATGGAACGCTGGTTCGGCGACCGGTTGGGAGGTCGCGGTCAAGCAGGGAGATCATACGAGTGATCCTGAAGCCGACGCCAATGCAGCCAACGGATGGTCTCTCTTGGGCGATCCCGCCGGGGTTGCGCCCCTGGAGGTCAATACCGATATCGATGTTACCGTCTATTACTCGCAAACTGATCATGAATTCCCCACGGTCATTGCAGGAAACTTGATCGGCACCAACGCCGACGGCGACACTCCGGTCGGGAATAACCGCGGAATCCTGCTGCAAAATGGCGTCCAAAACACGCGGATCGGCACCGATGGCAATGGGACGAGCGACGTCGAAGAGCGCAATGTGGTCGCGGGAAACAACAACGACGGAATTTGGATTCGCGGTGCCGAAACTGACCACACCCTGATCGCGGGGAATTTTATCGGAACCAACGATAACGTCACCATCGCGACCGGAAACATGGATCTTGGTAACGGCGCTCGCGGCATTTACATTCAAAACCGGGCCGCCCACACATTGATCGGAACGGACGGTCTGGGCAATGTGGACGCCGAACGCAACGTGATCGCCGGCAATCTGCAGGAGGGCATTCGAATTCAGGGTATTGAAGCCGACTTCACGGTGATCGCCGGAAACTACATTGGCACCGATTGGACCGGCACGTTTGGGATCGCGAATCTAGACGGAATCCGATTCGGTGGCCCGGTGGCATCAACGCGAATCGGCACCAATGGCGATGGCGACGGGGATGTTGCGGAAAGAAATATTATCTCCGGCAATCTGGATGTTGGCGTCAACGTCTTCAACGCAACACTGACGAAGATTTCCGGCAACTTTATCGGGACCGATGTCCTTGGAAAGGACGCGATTCCCAACGGACGCGTGCCCACCGGCGGTGGCGGCACGGGAGTCTGGATTCGATCGGGTGCCAACAATAATGTCGTCGGTACCGACGGCGACGGTGTCGGGGACGCGGTGGAGGGCAACCTGATCTCGGGGAACACCGGTTACGACGGACTGATCATCACCAATGCCGGAAGTAATCACAATACCGTTGCTGGGAACCTGATTGGGACGGACGTCACCGGGATGCTGCCTCTGGCGAACAACGGTAGCGGCATTGAATTGAAGGACGATGTCAGTTTCAACCTGATCGGTACGAATGCCGACGGCAGATCCGATGACTTGGAACGGAACGTCATTTCTGGCAATAGCGCGAACGGGATATTTATCTGGTCGCAATTCGCGGGGCCGCCTACTTCCAACACAATCGCCGGCAACTTCATCGGAACGGATATCAATGGCACCGCGGCGATCAGTAACGGATCGAACGGTATCGGTCTATTTGCGGGCGTCTCGAATATCATTGGCACGAACGGCGATGGAATCGGGGACGGGACAGAGGCGCAACGTGATCTCTGGGAATCTTGCAGACGGCGTCAGAATCTCCGGTGCAGGGGCCATCGACACCATTGTTGCTGGAAACTACATCGGCACGGATGTCAATGGCAGGGACACCACGGTCGCGGGAATCGGCAACGGGGGTGCTGGAGTTTCGGCGAACTCAAGCAGCCCGCTGATCCACAACAATCTGATCTCCAACAACCACGGAAACGGCATCACCGTCGCGGGAGTCGGCAACGGCATTGATGCCAGCGCGATTGCTTGGTTCAAGGGGGACGATGCAACCGATTCCCTCGGCGACAACGATGGAACAGCGCTGGGTGGTGTGACTTTCGCTTCCGGCTTGTCCGGCCAGGCATTCGATTTCGATGGAGTCAATGGACGTGTCGTCGTTCCCGACAACGTGGCACTGGATAGTCCGTCGGTGACCAATCAGGTAACGCTGGAAGCGTGGATCAACTGGGACGGAACCGCCCAACCGTATTCGAACCCGATCGTTCGAAAAACGGTAACACCGATCCAGGCACCCTACAGTACGTATTCGTTAGACGTGCTGAACGACGGGAGAATTGGGTTTCAGGTCGGCGATGGGATCGATGGCGGCGTGTCAGCATTCACGATATCAACCGCAGCGATCCAGCAGGAAACATGGACGCACATCGCTGCGACTTACGACGGCGTGACGCAGCGAATCTACGTTGACGGAACACTGATCCACGAAAACCTGGCCTCCGTCGCGATCGGGGACAGTGATGGCGAATTGGTGATTGGTCGCGACTTCCCGAATGGCGGCAACCAATTCGACGGCCGCATCGACGAACTTGCTGTCTACGACAAGGCACTCTCGCCGGTCCAAATCGCCGCCATCCACGAGATGAACGGGGTCGGCAAGCAAGGCGTCCTGATCGATGCAAACATCATCGGCTTGAATCCGACTGGAACATCAGGGTTTGGCAATAGCCGTCATGGAGTCGAAATCAACGATTCTCCCGGCAACATCATCGGCGAAAACTTGATCAGTGGAAACGCAGAAGGCGTTCTGCTGACCGGATCGGCGACCTCGTACAACGTCGTTCGCGACAACAAGATCGGTACGGATGTCTCGGGAACACTGTCGATTCCGAATGCCGTCGATGGTGTCGGCATCCGTGCGGGGGCTCATCACAACTACATCGGCACCGACGGCGATGGAGCCAACGACGCATTGGAAGGAAACTTGATTTCGGGCAACGCCGGCGTGGGCATCGAGATCGCTGGTGCGAGTTCGACCGACAATGTGGTCTCGGGCAACTACATCGGAACGGATGCAACTGGTACGGCTGGACTGTTGCCCGAGGGCACACGAGCGTGGTTCCAAGGCGAAGGGGATGCGACCGATGCGGTCGGTCTCAATGACGGCATACTCTTGGGTGACGCTGCCTTCGCGTCAGGGTTGGTAGGTCAAGCGTTTAGCCTGGACGGCGCCGGCGACTACGTGAACTTCGGCTCGTCAACCGATTTTGATGTAGATGATTTTATGATTGATGCCTGGGTCTTTATCGACCCGGTCAATAACACGGGTGACCAGCGAATCGTCAGCCGCGATGACGGGTTTGAAGAGTTTGCGCTTACGTCTAGCACCGCTTCGCTGGAAGCGGCAGGGAAACCCTCATTCAGGATCGGCCGCGGCGGCAGCGCGGATATCATTGCGTCCAACACCGCTTTGACGGCGGGCTGGCATCACATCGCTGGCGGACGTTACCTCGATACGGAAGTCCTGTTCCCGCAAGAGGTCATCGTTCTGTTTGTGGACGGTGCACTCGCGGCTGTGGGCGGCACCAGTATCTCCGGCACGCTATCACCAGCGGCGCCTCTGGTAGTCGGTACCATCAGTCCATCGGAGCAGACTGAGTTCTTTCGTGGTTTGGTGGACGAAGTCGCGTTGACCAATCGTCTGCTGGATCCAGCCGAAATTCAAGCAATATTTGACAACGGAAGTATTGGCCGCAGGATCGCCAGCAACGCGTTGCAGGGTGTACAGATTGCTGACGGCGCATCCGACAACCTCATCGGCGGATCGTCCGTGGCGACTCGGAATGTCATTTCCGCGAATCTAAGCAATGGCATCGTGATAACCGGATCGGGCACCACCGGCAACACGATTGCGGGCAACTTCATTGGAACGAACGCGGCGGGCACAAGCTCGGTCCCGAATCGTCGCACGGGCGTTGTGACGGCAGACAATGCCAATGGCAACACGATTGGCGGCGTCGATGTCGCGAACCGCAATCTTGTCTCCGGCAATGCGCTCAACGGCATTGGAATCAACAGCGACAACAACTTTGTTCAAAACAATTACATCGGCACGGACGTCACAGGAACTGTTGGAATCGGAAACGCTGTCAACGGCATTTTCGTGGGGAATGGCGCGTCGAACAACGCAATTTCTTCCGCAAACGTGATCTCGGCGAATGGCGGCAACGGGATCCGGATTTTGGGTGCCGACGTGACGGGCAATACCATTGCCAGCAACTTTATCGGCACCGACATCTCCGGCACCTTGCCACTGGCAATGGTCTCAGTGGGGTGAGCGTCGAGGGTGCAATTGCGACCATTGGCGGGGTCGGCTTGGGCAACGTGATCGGAGCCAACGGCGCAGGAATCACGGTTGAGAGCGGGGCATCGGCGACGATCGTCGGCAACTACATCGGAACCAGCATTTCGGGCGTGATTGACCTGGGCAATGTTGGCGCCGGCATCCAAGCCAACGACGAGGCAGTCATTGGCGGAACCGGCGCTGGCGAATCGAACGTGATCGCCTTCAATGCCGCCGGCGTGACTGTCACGGCGCCACGACGCGGGCCGCGATTCGCGGCAATCGGATCTACGCTAATGCCGGACTCGGCATTGATCTGAATGATGATGGGCCGACCGCCAATGACGTGGGAGATGGCGATGGCGGGCCCAACGGACTGCAGAACTTCCCGGAACTTGTCAACGCAACGGCGGGTGCGACGACAACGGTCTCAGGATCGTTCGGTGGTGAAAGCGGAATCAGCTATGTCTTGGACTTCTATTCGGGTGACCGATACCTGGGCAGTTTTCCGGTCGTCGGGACCGGGGCGGACGAACCATTCAATGCGGTGGTTGGTACGACCGCTACTTCGGAAACGTTGTACGCGACGGCCACACGGGCCGGGACCGAGACCTCCGAGTTCTCCCCCTTGGTCACATCAACCAGCATCATCCCACCGACGCTTGATTCCGATGGCCTGGTCGTAACGATTGCTGACGATACCTATGGCGGCACCCCCACGACCTTGTTTGATGAGGGCACGACGATTCGTGTCGACGCTCAATTTGAAGTTCCCAGTCCGAATCACACGGTGCGAATTGTGTGGGGTGACGGTAGCGTCAGCGACTCGGCGCTTGGCGAAATCTCGGTTAGCGAATTTGGTTTCTCGGCCACGCATCGTTTTGTCGATGACTTACCCAGCGGTGCTGCGGCGGGCAACTTTACGATCCAAGCAATCGTCACTGATACCGTCTCCGGAGCCAGCGGCTTGGCGACGAAAACCGTGACGGTCACGAACGTGCCGGCACAGTTTGATGGACCGCTTGCCATTAGCCCCAGCCCGGCAGAAGAAGGCCAATTCACCACGCTGACCGGTTCGATCATCGATCCGGGGGACGCCGATCAACACCGACTGACCATCCAGTGGAGCGACGGCAGTCCAGCGGAAGTGTTTGTGCTTCCAGTGGGAGCCAGGACGTTTGCCGTTCCACATGCGTTCCGGGACGAAAACCCAGGCACGATCACGGTCACGCTGGCCGATGATGACAGCGGCTCGGCGGAGGCAACCACAACCACAATCGTGACCAACGCTCCCCCATCGGCGACCATCACCGGTCCTGCGAGTGGTCTGGAAGGAACGACGTCCCAGTTTACGGCACAAGGCAGCGACCCCTGGCGCTGCCGACGTGTTGACCTACAAATGGAAAGTGCGGGCGGGCAATCAACAAGTTCATGCCGAAGACGGGCCGGTGTTGAGCTTCACCCCGACGGATGAAGGTAACTTCACGATTCGATTGATCACGCGCGACGGCGATGGTGGAGTTTCTACGACAGAGAAGAACTTCAGTGCTTTGAATGCGCCGCCGATCGTCAATGTTGCTGATTTGATTATCGACGACCCAACCGGTCCGCCCGTGGTCGAAGGTGATCGGGTCACGCTCAGTGGCGTGTTCAGCGACGCCGGCTTAACGGATACTCACACCGTTGAGATCAACTGGGGTGATGGTTCGGTGACCCAATCGCAATCACCGTCAGCAGCGGAGCCGTTCAAATTCACGTTCTCGCACACCTACGACGACGACTATCCGACGTTGACACCGCAGGATGACTTTAATGTCACCGTGAAAGTGATCGATTCGGATGGCGGCGTTGGCCAAGCGGTGAAAGTGATCACAGTCAACAACGTGGCGCCGAAAGTTTTGATCATCGATGACGGTTCAACCGGCAGCCTGATTCGCGTGCGAGCCGTGGCGACCGATGTGCCAACGGACCCGCTGACCTACTCCTGGACGGTCAACAACGCGGTACCGGCGGGAGTGGTCACCGACACAAACTCGCTGGAATTGGATCGCAGCCAATTCAGTGGCTTCGTCACACTCGAAGTTGCGGTGACCGACGACGACTTGCAGACAACGACCCTGCAGACGCTCTATGTTGGCGGCTCAAATGACGCGGATACGATTACAATCACGCCAACGAACGATCCGAACGATTCCCCAAACGCGGTTACCGTATCCATTGCCATCACGGGGCAATCCAATCCGGTTGTGGGTGACTTTGTGCCCACGGGATCGATCCTGATCTCCGGTGCCGCAAACAATGACACGATCATCGTCGATGCGGCGGTGACAACACCTACATCGATTGCCGGCGGGACGGGAAACGACAGCATTACCGCCGGCAGCGGCAATGACTACATCGATGGCAATGAGGGGGATGACGTCGTCGTCGGTGGTGCGGGCAACGACTCGATGGTCTCGGCTTCCGGTAACGACACGCTCAATGGTGGAATGGGTGACGACAGCACCTTCGTCGAAGGCTTCAGCACCAAGACACTGGTGGACGAGTTGGGTCCGGAGGGTGGCATCGATACGATCGACTTCTCGGGCGTTGGTGCGTCTGCGATCGCCGATGAAGGCGTCACATTGGATCTGAATCTCAACGATGCGACCGCACAGAACGTCCGCAGCGACGGTGTCGTGTCATTGCAGGGGACGTTCGAGAACGTGACGGGCACGAATTTCCGTGACGCATTCCGGGGCAATGCTGAAGCGAATTTGATCTATGGCGGCGACGGTCAAGATTCGATTTACGGTGGCAGCGGGGGTGAAGACACCTTGGACGGTGGTGACGGGAATGACCTGATCTACGGCGGCTCCAGCGGGGACGACAGCATCGGTAATGTCGACGATTCGTTGCTCGGGTCGGATGGCAACGATGTGATCTATGGTGGCGGAGGCGACGATTCGATCTATGGCAGCGACGGCGGCGACGAAACGTTGATCGGTGGCGACGGCAATGACGTGATCTACGGCGGCAGCAACGGCAACGACAGTGTCGATGGCGGCGCCGGCAATGATTTGATTGTTGGCAGCGATGGCAACGATGTGATTTATGGGGGCGAAGGTGACGACTCGATCATCGGCGGCAACGGCGGCGATGAAACGCTTGTCGGTGGGGACGGCAACGACATCATTTATGGCGGCGATAGCGGGGATGACAGCGTCGACGGCGGTTCTGGTGATGACACGATCATTGGCGGTGACGGCAACGACGTGATCTACGGCGGCGAGGGGGATGACTCGATCGTTGGCGGCAGCGGTGGCAACGAAACGCTGATTGGTGGCGACGGCAACGACATGATCTACGGCGGCAACGCCGGCAATGACAGCGTCGATGGCGGTGATGGCGATGACACGATCATCGGGGGTGACGGCAACGACGTGATCTACGGTGGCGACGGCAACGACTCGATCGTCGGCGGCAGCGGTGACGGCGAAACCTTAGTCGGCGGCAACGGCAACGATGTGATCTACGGCGGCAGCGGCACGAATGACAGTGTCGATGGCGGTTTCGGCGACGACACCATCATCGGCGGCGATGGCAACGACATCATCTACGGCGGGGACGGCGATGACTCGATCGTCGGCAGTGCCGGTGGCAGCGACGAAACTCTGATCGGCGGCGACGGCAACGACGTGATCTATGGCGGCGGCAGTGGTGATGACAGTGTCGACGGTGGATTTGGTGATGACACGATCGTGGGGGGTGATGGCAACGACATCATTTACGGTGGCCAGGGCGACGACTCCATTGTCGGCGGCAACGGCGGCGTCGACGGAGAGTCCGGCGACACGCTGATTGGCGGTGACGGTAACGACATCATCTACGGAGGCGGCATTGGTGACGACAGTGTCGACGGCGGCATTGGCGATGACACGATCATCGGTGGTGACGGCAACGACATCATCTACGGAGGCTCAGGTGACGATTCGATTCTCGGCGGCGAAGGCCCGGGCGACGAAACGTTGATCGGCGGGGACGGCAACGACATCATCTACGGAGGCCAAAATGGCGACGACAGTATCGATGGCGGCATTGGCGATGACACGATCATTGGCGGTGACGGCAACGACATCATCTACGGCGGCGAGGGTGACGATTCGATCGTCGGTGGCGATGGCCAAGGCGACGAAACGCTGATCGGCGGTGACGGCAATGACATCATCTACGGCGGCCAAAATAGTGACGACAGTATTGATGGCGGCGTCGGCGATGACACGATCATTGGCGGCGACGGTAACGACATCATCTATGGCGGCGAAGGCGACGATTCAATCGTTGGAGGCGATGGCCAGGGCGACGAAACGTTGATCGGCGGTGACGGCAACGACATCATCTACGGAGGCGGCAATAGCGACGACAGTATCGAAGGCGGGCTGGGCGATGACACAATCATCGGTGGCGATGGCAACGACGTCATCTACGGGGGCGCGGGCGACGACTCGGTGGTCGGCGGCAATGGGGGAGCCGATGGAGAAGACGGCGACACACTGATCGGTGGCGACGGCAACGACATCATCTACGGCGGCGGCAGCGGTGACGACAGCATCGAGGGGGGCGAAGGTGACGACACGCTGGTTGGTGCTGATGGCAACGACGTCATCTACGGCGGCGACGGTGATGACTCGATCGTCGGCGGCGATGGCGATGAAACGCTGGTCGGCGGCGACGGTAACGATGTGATCTACGGCGGAACGAACGACCAAATTTGGGGTGGGATTGGCAGCGACACCTTCCGCGTCACCGGTGGCAATGCAACCCTGTTCGGAAACGATGAACTCGGCGGGGACAGTGATCGCGATCTGCTGATCGTCGAGTCAGCCAATCGTGTGGTCTTGACCGATTCGACCTTGCAAATCGACGGGCTTCCCACGATCGCGTTGATCGATATCGACGAGGCTCGATTGGCGGGTGATGACGACAACAACTCGATCGATGCGTCCGGCTTCAGCGGCGAAGCGGTGCTGCTGGGGGGCAATGGTGATGACACCTTGCTGGGCGGAACGGGCAACGACACGCTCCTCGGCGGTAGCGGCGATGACCTGTTGAGCGGCGGAACGGGCGATGACCTGTTCAGCTTCAACGCCTCGGACCTTGGCAACAAAACGATCACGGAGTTCGCCGGCGGTGGGATCGACACTTTGGACTTCACACTGCTCGCCGCTGGCGTGACCGTTGACCTTGCCGATCCAGCAACGCAAACCGTTGCCGGGGGTTTGGCGATCACGCTGGTCACGCCCGATCAGTTCGAGAATGTTTTCGGGACATCGTTCAATGACACCATCCGGGGCAACGCCAGCGACAATCAGATCTTCGGTTTTGGTGGTCGCGACCTGCTGGAGGGTCGCGCGGGTAACGACACGCTGCAGTCTGGCTTCAGCCGAACGGTGATCTTGGATTTCGAATCGAACACTGATCCCGAAGAACGGGCATACACGCTGACCGAGCAGCAGCTTATCCTTGCCCGCATCAAGGCTGACTATGCCGCGTACGATGTGAACGTGTTCATACAATCCGAAGTGGACGCGGCGACACTGGCCCGGCCTCATATTACTGTCGCATTCAACGCGGGCACCGGAACGGCTGGTAACGTCGTAGTGCTGGGGCGGAGCGAGCGACTGGGCTGGCGCGAACTTGCCGGCGGCGGCACCGTCTCGGTAAACATCAATGCCTTCGTTGGTCCCAACGGCAACCGTTTCAAGGACACCGAAGACAACGTGGTATCGTTCTCGACCACGATCGCGTCGCACGAACTGGCGCACATGTACGGCTTGCGGCACCATGATTCCTTCGGCTCGGTCGGCTCGGGTGTCTTTGCAGGATTGAAGGACAATTCGCTGCCGAGTTTCCCCGGACCTGCAACTGCCAACGAGACAAGTCAGCACCTGATCGCTTCGCCCAACTCGGTCGGAACCACCTTGATCGATTCGTTTGCCGACCTGTTCTTCGGTCAACGAGAATCGCTCAAACTAGCTTTCGCTGAGAGCGGTCAGACAATTGCCGAGAATGACTCTGCAAAGGTGGATTTGTTCGTCCAAGGAGTCATGCAATCGGTTCAGCCGCTCGGTGAGTTGGCCGCGATTGCGGTCCCGCGGAATGATGGCAGCGGTGGCCTGACACGTGCCGCAGCCGTCAATGTGGTCGGACAGATCGAATTGGTCGCACCAGGTGGCATCAGCGAAAGCGATTACTATTCGTTCACAAGTGCCGGAAACGAGTTGGTTACGATTGAACTACTTTCTCAGTCGATCGATCACCGTATTGCCAACGTGGTCGACACCGTGGTTCGCGTGTATGGCCCCAGCGGGGACCTGATCAACTACTACAACAACCCCTATGGCGCGTTTAACGATAACGGGTTCGAGGGAATCGACGCTTTGCTGGTGGATTTACCGCTGCTGGATCCCGGAACATACACGATCGAAGTCGACTCGTTCAGTTTTGATTTACCGGAAGTCCCGGAGTATCTGCCGCATTTGTTCAACGCCGCTGGTGAACCGACCGTATGCCCTGCCGGGTCGACGGCAGTGTTTTGTTCTGACAAAGACACCGGCGGCTACGAAATGCTGGTCTATCGCGTTGACCTGGCAAGCGGCGGGCAAGTTGTCGACGGCGACACGCTGATCGGTGGGTCGGGAGCTGACAAGATGTTCGGGAACTCAGGGAACGAGACGCTGTTCGGCTTCAACCCAGCGGCCGGCGACGAATTCTCCGATTCTTCGGGCACGGCAACCGAGGCAGGAGGCGCACCGGTTATCGTTGCAGTTCAAGATCAAACCACGACGGAAGGCCAGGAAGTTAACGTGACCATTAACGGCAACGACCCCGACGGCGGAACGCTGGAGTGGTCGTTGGAAGCCGTTCCAGACCAACCACTGCCGTTCCCAACGGGGGCCCAGATTGACGCGACTGGTCCGACGGTCAACTTCAACTTCGCGCCCGACGACGACGGTGATTTCGAGGTGCGCGTTGTGGTGACCGATTCTTCCGGAGCGAGTTCGTTTGTAGATTTCACGATCACTGTCATTGATCCGACTGCCATCGACTCGATCACGAGTTCCGCGACGTTGGACCAAAAGGTTCTGCCGTGGGACAACGTCGTCGTCAGCGGGACGTTCAGTGATTTGTCGGTGAACGCATCGTTGCTGGCGGTTTGGGACGACGGGTCGTCATCACCGGTCACGATCAGTCCATCGGAACTGAGCTTTACAGCATCTCATGTTTACCAGACGGGCGGCATTTTCGCCGTGAAGATCGTCGATGCGGATGATCCCGCGACCGTTTTCGCGGAAACCAGCAGCGTGGTCACCGGCGTTCGCGTCACCGCCGACAACGTGCTACAAGTTGTCGGAACGGACCAGAAGGACAAAATCCGCATCAGCGAGATTGGTTCGTCGTCGGACCCGGACCTCCGCGTCGAAGCGAAGTTCGGAACCGCTGCAAGTGACGGTGGCAGCGGTGGTGGATCCGACACTTACCACTTCGACCATGCCACCATGATTCAAAGCATTTACATCGTGGCCCGCGATGGTGATGACGATGTCTCGCTCGGTGGCAGCGACGGCGGCGTCGATGTCGACGCCACGATCTTTGGCGGTGCCGGCAATGACAAGTTAAGGGGAGGCCGGGGCAATGATGCGATTTACGGCGAATCAGGAAAGGACAAGATCGACGGTGGCCGCGGCGATGACATCCTTGTCGGCGGTCTGGACGACGATGATCTGGACGGCGGCAAGGGGAATGACGTCATCATTGGCGGTGACGGCAAAGACAAAATTCGTGGAGACGACGGACGTGACGTGCTGGTCGGCGGGGACGGCAAAGATGATCTGAAAGGTGGCGACGGGGACGATCTATTGATTGCCGGCACGACCGCCTACGACGACTATATTGACAGTCTGCAACTGATCATGGCCGAGTGGGGCTCCAATCGCGAATACCAGCAGCGAATCGATAATATTCGTGCCGGAGAGGGTCCCGTGCTGTTGGACAAGGGTGTGCATTTCGACAACTCCGGAGCCAACCCAACGGTCTGGGATGATGACGATAAAGACAAGTTAAAGGGCGAGGATGGGAAGGATTGGTACTTTGCCGAATTGGATAACACGAAAGACGACGACAAGGTCAAGACGCTTGGGAGCGAAATCGTTGATGAAGTGGATGATCTGTTATAAAGTTGACTGGTCCTGCCGCATCACCAAGGAATTGCGTTTCTGAATCATGAGAACAGCGGGTTTGACAGCCCGTGCGCCGGCGGCTGCCAAACGTATGTGGCAGCACCGCGATTTTGGTCGCGACTAATGCACACGTGGGGAATAACTGAATGCCAGCGATGAAATCAGCACGCGAAGCGATCGACGAGTTCGTTGAAGCGATTGCGCAGCATTATCTTCTGACAAAAGAGGAAGCAGGTGATCAATCGGAATCGGTGGCCGAAGAGTTTGTCTCTTCGATCGAAACGGATTTGAAGTCGACGCTTCGTCATCGTCTGTCGATGCTTGAGACGGTCAAAGAGGTTGAAGGCACGGAAACCGTTGAGCTGGCGGTTTCGAAAGTCGGCGTCGATCAGGTTCGGGATCTCCCCGACGCCGATCAAGGTGACATGACAATCGCGGCCAGCTTCGATGTTCACGGCGTGGCGGTGGGCGAATGCGCGAACGGATCTGGGAAACCTGCTGCTGCACAACCGGAAGCCGATGCGGAACAGGAGAATATCGGCGGCACGCTTGATACCGAGCTGACGCTCGATGGCATCACCGATCGGAAGAGCGATCTTGAGGACTTCGAGAATCCAACGATCGATGGAAACATCGCCGACCAGGGCGTGAAACGCCCATCGGTACGCCCTGGAAAATCATCGGGCGCGGCAGACTTGTCCTTCGACAACGCGAAAATGGCTGCGCTGAAGTCGAAGTCGTTGGCGCACAGGCAAGGCACCAAAACGATGGAACCTCCGGCCGGTTACCAGATCATCAGCACGCTTGGCAAGGGGGGCATGGGCATCGTCTTCAAGGCCAGGCATGTACCACTGAACCGCATTGTTGCCGTCAAGATGATCATCTCCGGAGAACTGGCCAGCGAAGACATGCTGGTGCGATTCCAGCGAGAAGCCGAAGCGGCGGCTCACCTCAGCCACCCAAACATCGTTTCGGTTTACGAAGTCGGCACCCACAAAGGGCTTCCCTATTTTTCATTGGAGTTCGTGGACGGTCCCTCGCTATCGGACTTGATGAAAGAAACCACGCTCAGTGCAAAAGATGCCGCGGCCCTGTTGATTCCAGTGGCTCGCGCCGTTCAGTACTCGCACGAGAAGGGGGTGCTGCACCGTGACTTGAAGCCGCAAAATATTCTGCTGACTCAAGAGGGCTTGCCGAAAGTCGCCGACTTCGGGCTGGCCAAACGACTCGACACTGAAGACAACGACTCCGACAAGACGCGCGCCGGCGTGATTCTGGGAACGCCCGGTTACATGGCGCCCGAACAGGCTCGCAATACCGAGGACGTGGGACCGCAAACGGACGTCTATGCGCTCGGTTGCATCCTGTATTACCTGATGACGGGCAAGCCGCCATTCACCGCGCCGACGCCGTTCGAAACGGTGCGTCAATTGCTCGCCAACGAACCTGTTCCACCGTCGAAGATGCAAACGGGACTCGACCGGGATCTGGAAACGATCTGCTTGAAGTCGCTCGAAAAAGAACTGCCCAAGCGGTACCAGTCGGCCGGTGAATTTGCCGACGAACTGCAACGATTCCTCGACGGCACGCCGATCATCGCACGTCCGATCACGTCCACCGAGCGTCTGAGGAAGTGGTGCAAACGAAACCCCAAGATCGCAACCCTCGGTGCCCTGGCTGCATCCCTGGCGATGATCGTCATGATCGGTGGCCCGTCCACAGCGGCGGTCATCTGGGGACAAAAGCAAGAGGTGGTTGCCGCCAAAGAACTTGCCGTCGAAAAGGCGAAAGAAGCCGCGGAAAATGAAGAGATCGCCGTGGAAGCCAAAGGTGTCGCCGAGGTGAATGCCGAGGCGGCTGCCGTTCAGGAAAAGAACGCGCTCGACGCACTCCGGTCAATGACTTTCGTGGTGCAGAAGAAAATGTCGGGGCAAACCAACCTGGTTGACCTGCGTGAGGAACTGATCCAGACCGTTCGCAATGGCCTGGCGCGGATGGAGAAAAACGAAAACAACGCCCGCGTCCAAGACATGATTTCCGCCGGCATTTACGTACGGCTGGGCGACATCAACATGGAAATCGGCCGCGTTGCCAAGGCCACCGAAGAGTACAACAAGTGCTTGGCGGTATTCGAGACCTTAGAGAAAGAAAGTTCCATTCCCAACCCCGAGCAAAACTGGTCCAAGCTGTATCAGTTGCTCGGTGACGCGGCACGCGCCGCCGGTGATTACGACCTGGCGATCCAGCACCACGAAAAGTCGTTGGCGATTCGCCGGGAATGGGTGAAGAAATCGCCCAGCCCATTGTCCACCAACTCGATGGCAATTTCGCTGGGCAAGCTCGGCTCTGTTTGTCGAGTGCGGGGAAAACTTGATGACGCCGAGAAGTACATGGTCGAAGCAGCTCAGCAATGGGAGAAAGCATGCCAAGAACGACCCACCGACGGCAATGCCCGCGACGAATTGTTAGGCGCGAAAATGGTGCTCTCGAAGGTGATATTCCAACAAGGCGATACGGAAGCGGCTCTGAAATTGATGAACTCGGCGGTCGACGGAATTCATGAGCGGTTGGATGGCAACAAGAATTCCACAGCGCTGCGGCGAAACGCTGCGATGTTTGATACCGAACTGGCGGTCATGCAGCTGTTCGCCGGCGACACGGCCAAAGCCGAGGAAAATTTCAGTCGTGCTGTAACGGTGTTCGAAGAACTGAAAGAGTCCGAGCCGCATGATTTGGACATTCACTACAAGTTGGAAGGCGCACTCTATGGCCTTTCGGTCGCGCAGGATGAGCGTGGGCAAACGGAGGCGGGGCGCGAGCTAATGCGACGCGTCGTCGACTTGCGTCGTCAGTCAGTCGAGTTGGAAAAGGCTAACGTCGCCAACAAAATGCGATTGCTGATGGCGCTCGCACGATCGGGTGACGTGGTCGAAGGAGTCGAAATCGCCAACGAGCTATCGAAGTCCATCGCCAAGGATGACGTCAATCGTTACGAGCTGGCTTGTGGATATGCGCAACTCGCCCGGGCACGTCAGGGCACTGAAGAGGGTGCGGACTCGGCCGAACTTCCGACGCGAAAGACGCTCGCCAGCGCGGCGATCGAAGCCCTCCAAGATGCATTGAAACACGACTTTGGCCGCAGTGCCGACTTGCGGCTTGATCCCGACCTGGACCCGCTGCGCGAGACACCGGAATTCGCGGCTCTGATCAGGAATCACTTCCAGGGAACGTGAATGGACGTTACGCCCTCTCGCTGATGATTGCACGGCCAAGAAAGATATTCTTATTTGCTCTGCCCCGCAGCGGATCGACATTACTGTGCGATCTGTTGACCTTGCCGGGCAAGAGTTTTGTCATGCACGAGCCGATGATGCTGCGAAATTTCGGCGACGGCCGAGGAGCACGCATCACGCAGACGCTGGCCAAGTTTGGGATCGAGGTCGAGCCTCCGCCGGGCGGTTTTCGCCGCGGAACGCCGGCGCGAGACTGGTTTGATTCGGCGGTCATCCCGAAGCTGGAGGAACTCGATTTTTGGGGGCTGAAGGAGGTTTATCTGAGTGATGCCCAGCATCTGGTACAGGCCTATTCGCCCGACGCATTGCTGTTGCTGTGGCGCGACCCGCGCGACGTAGCAGTCTCGATGCTGGAATTGATGAATCGATCGCTGATGTCATTTCCCGACAAGCGAACACTCAAGGATGAGGCTTGGGCGTTGGAGTGTCTGCGCGAATCGGCGCAAGTATTGACACGGCTCGCATCGTCTTACAGCCATCATCGGATCCGCTACGAGGATTGGGTGTCGGCGTCTGGCACGGCGGCGGAAGAATTGCGGAGATATGTCGGGATCGACGAATTCGGACAAGGACGATTTGCACTGAGTGACGATCATCGGGGCGTTCGCGATCCTGAACTTAGCAGACACGATCGACCCATTTCGATGAAGTCGGTCGAGCGGTGGCGTCAAGAGCCGGCAGGTTGGCGGCGGACCTTTGCGAAGGTTTGCCATGCGGCACTGAATCGCGACGCCGTGGAGGCCGGATACGCGCCCGCGGAATTACGTGAGCAAGACGTTTGTGCCGCATCCGCCGCGACGATGGCGACGCGAATCAGGGACCCACATCATTTCCCCGAAAGAGCGTTTGATTTTGCCTATGCCCGTCGCCGAGCGCGTCAAACCGTGGCGACGATGATCCCCGACGGCACGAACGTGCTGGACGTGGGTGCTTCGACGGCAGCGTTGGCATTCATGAACGATCGTATTCACGTCACCGTCGTCGACGACGGAGCTCCCGGGAAACGACTGCTCAGCCGACGTTGGCGCGAGGGTGTTTTTCCAGCCTTGGATCCGTATCAAATGATCACTTTTCTGTTCTCGCTTGAATACGTGGGTGATCCTCGCTTGATGCTAAATCAGTTGCTCATTCGCGGTAAGAATGTCATCCTGACTTACCATTGCACTGATGACTTTGCACAGGATCGCCGCGACTTGCTGGAGTTTCGGTCCCATCTTTCTCGTGCCGATTGGTTGGCGTTCGCCAGTCAAATGGAAGCTCAAATTGATGTCCAGTGGGCGATCGATGGATATCAGAGTTTGATCCGTCTGACGCGATGACTCAAGAGTCGCTGTCGATGTTGACGCGATAGCGGAGCGTTCTTGAACCGGTGGCCTGAAGATTATTCCATCGTGTTCGGCCCAGCGGAATCGTGATGATCGCCGAGGATCGCTCGCGCGTCGCTCGAAAAACCTGCTCTTGGATCGAATCATAAATCCGGCGTCGCATCTTAAAATCAGGAACTTCACCCTGCAGCTTTGCCACGTCCCACTTGGCTTGTCGATACATGCGATTCACCAAATGACTCACTCGTCGATCCGTTGTTTCATGGAACCTTGTCCGCATTTCGTCGTCATGATCCAAATGCCCGATCAATTCTTCCGGGAAAGCGCCGGCCTGTTGTCCGATGAATCGAAGTGCGTCGAACACATCAAAATCCTGTTCGCCCCAGCCTTGAAACGTTGGGTCGTGCATCCCCACAGCCACCAATTCCCGCCGCGAAGCCACAAAGGTTCCGCCGACTCCGTGACTTGTGGAGAGCCGTCGCAAAAACCGTCCGGGAAAAAGCCGCCGGCGAATTTCTTGTGCGAAGTTGTCAGCCACCACGATATCGGCATCGATCACACAGACCCAGGGCGTCGTGGCACCCGAGATTGCCGCGTTCTTCGCTTGGCTACGGTCGAAGACCGTGCGCCCATGGACATTCACGACGGTCACTTGCTGCGGCGAATAGTTTTCGCGAATCCACCGACCGCATTGATCGGGGCAACTGAAATCGGCGACCACGACATGGCAGCCCGGTTGCGACACGAGCCGTGGCAGCGTCTGTTTCAAATGAGACAGCCGTCCCATACAGGTCGTCGTGAAGGTGATGTCTGGCTTGGCCACGTCTATCAGCCGCGGGCCGCTGATCGGCGTCAACGTCGGTTCGATGTCGGGGGCTAACAGTCCGTACTTCATCGCCCAGGCGACACTGTCGATCGATGCCGACTTGCTTGCCTCAGAGAATCGGTCCTGCAAGGCACGAATGGTCCATGTTTGATGATCGTTTTCTCCTAAAGAGACTTGATCCACAATCTGCTGGATGGTCGGGTCGCTGGCCCGCCATTTCCCGCTGTGATTGGCCAGAGGTGAAGCCAGCAACTGATCTGCCGTTCCCAATTCCTGTGATCCGGCGACGAGCGGATCGTCCATACTGATCCACGCAGAGGGGTAGCGGTCGAACATCTGACAGATCGACGGCACGGGTTCGGTCGGAATTTCGCGTGGTGGAACCGACACGCTTGGGACTCGAGGAACGTTGCTCTGTTGCAGCATCAGGCTCCGTTGCTCGAACCAGAGTCGTTCCATGCGGGCGATGATTCGCGGCCAGGCATAGTACGTTCTGGCGTGATGGTAACCCTGCTCGGCCAAGTGGTTGCGTTGCTCAACTGAACAGAGCAGTTGTTCGATCGCGTCGCAGGCGGCACGGGTCGATACGCTGATCGTTTGTCCGATGGCGGCCAGAAAATGATCGTAGGACAGCCGACCTTCGTGCATTTCCAGCAATGCCTGTTCGCCCGCGCCGCGAATCATTGTCGTCGGCACGAGTAATCCCGTTCGTTCATGCTGGATCGATTCACGATACCCGTTCCAATCCGATGCGATCACCGGCAACCTGCGGCTCATGGCTTCCACGACCGTCAATCCAAAGGTTTCTTGGATGCTATCGGCAAGCGACACAAACACGTCGGCGGCGGCCCAAATCGAATCGCGCCACTGAGGATCCATCGCATCGACGTGAACGAGACTCACGTCCGGGGCAACGCGTGCTGCTTCGCTCTGGAAGGCTTGTTCAATCGCCGGGGATGCGTACCAACCGGCCAAGATCAACACAACGGCCCGACCGTTTCGCTGAGCCGCACGCTGGCAGGCGGCGTACATCGGCAAAGGATTGCTTTTGGCATGATGCGAAAGCCGACCGACAAACAGAACGACATCAGCGTCGTCAGGGATCACAAGCCGAGCGCGGGCTGCCTTCCTTTCGTCGCGCGTCGCCGGTCGATGACGCTCACAATCGACGCCTAGTGGGATGGTTTCCAGCTGGATCATTTCCGCGTCGTTGGTTTTCCCCATCAACGCACCATAGTGGTCGATCAACACGCGTGCGGTGTGGGCGACGGATTCGCTCGTACAGACAAGCCGGTCGAAATTCCGCACTGGAGCCAGTACTAGATCGCGAATCGTGGCGACGGCTTGTGCCGAACAAAGTGCGTGAGTCACCCCACCGATTGCGAATGTATTGGGCGCGTAGCGATTTCGTGTCCACACCATGGAGGCCGTTGGCGGCTGTGGCTCCCAGAGACAACATCGGCTCGACTTTTTCATCCACTTTACGAGCGACGCCTGGGGAGTGATCACCGCCTGCTTATCCGACGGGAGTTGGGTCTTCAGCAGCGAATGAAGAGACTGCGAGTCGCCATCGCCGCCAACGAGGAATTGGATTCTCTTGTCACTGCCGTAGCGCAGCAGCGCCGACAGCATCTCGGCATTGGCGACTTGCCGCCCTACCAGTCCCCGCGGTATTCCAGCACGGGCCGCCGAACTCGGCACGACTTTAGTCGTTTCTCCAAAAAACTGTTGGCGATAGTGGATCGCGATCTCAGTCATGTGATTCGATTTTTCAAGCGTCCAAATCTTCGCGGTGGCCCCCAACGCGACAACATCCAATGTATCCTGTCAGCTGGCGTGAGCGGGACGGCGAGTGCCGCCACCGTCAACAACTGCCGACAAAGATTGTCGAACCAGAATCCTGATGACTCCGATTGGCGATGCACGTCCTTTTCACGCACCAAAACTTTCCGGCTCAATTCGGTCAAATCGCACGTCATCTCATCCAGCATCACGGATGGCAATGCACGTTTGCGTCCAGGCATGGCGGAGACTTTGACGGGATCGGTCGAATTCGCTATGAACCCAAGGGCGGTGCCAGGAAAGAGACCAACTTTTGCAGTCGCACGTTCGAGAACCAAGTCTGGCACTCAACGGCTCTATTCAACGCACTGCGAAATCGCCCCGACATCCAACCGGACTTGATCGTTGGCCACAGCGGAATGGTTTCCACATTGTACTTACGTGAGTTGTATGACGCACCCATCGTCAACTACTTTGAATTTTTCTATCGCACGCGCGATAGCGACATCGACTTTCGCAAAGATCTACCTGGCAACGACACGCCGTCGTTATTACGGGCGATGACACGAAATGCGATGTTGTTGCTGGATCTCGAGAATTGTGACGCGGCGTATTCACCAACGGATTTCCAGCGGTCTCAACTGCCGGGCGAGTTCCAGCCGAAAGTTCGAACGATATTCGACGGCATCGACATCGACTTTTGGCGTCCCGTCGACCAGCCCAGCCGGCAAGTCGGCGAGATTGACATTCCGAGCGGACATCGTGTCTTGACCTACGTAAGCCGGGGAATGGAATCGATGCGTGGATTCGACATTTTCATGCGAGTCGCCGATCGGGTCTGCCAACAGCGTTCCGACGTTACGGTGTTGGTCGTTGGCGAGGACCGTATCGCCTACGGAGGCGACGCCCGGTTCACAGAGGGCAAAACCTTCAAACAGTGGTTTTTGGATCGAAATCAGATCGATCTCTCGCGGATCCATTTCTTGGGGCGAGTTCCTCCGAGTCAGCTGGTGAATATTTTTTCACTCAGCGACTGTCATGTTTATCTGACGGTTCCTTTTACGCTCAGCTGGTCTTTGTTCAATGCACTCAGCTGCGGAACGCTGGCGATCGGAAGTGACACCGCACCGGTTCGTGAATTGATCGATCAGGGGAGGAACGGATTTTTAGTCGATTTCTTCGACGTCGACGCCTGGGTACGCCGGGTATTGGAAGTCCTGGATGATCCGCCGTCGTTTGCTCCGATTCGAGAAGCAGCGCGGAACACGATCACCGATTCCTACAGCCTTCCGAAGTGTTTGGATCAGATGCTTCAGTTGTATCGCGAAATCGGCGTCGGGTGACGAAACCGGAAGCTTCATCATCCACCGGCGAACGTCTTGGCTTTCGCGTCGATCGTTGGTTTCAAATTGGTGAACGGCTATTCTCCGAAGCACTCCTACCGCGCGAGATCATTAGGGTCTGCTGTTTTCATGGTTGGCAAAAACCCAAAGGATCGCCTGATTCATGATCCCGTAGCGTCATGGGGATTCGCCAATCTCAAAACATCGCTCAGAGTGAATCGTCGATCGAATCGAGAATTTCACCATCCTTTAATTTAATCTTGTCGTCGTCCCCGTCCTCATCGTCGAGTTCTGCAAAGTACCAATCAATTCCTTGGTCGCCCTTCAACTTGTCTTTGTCGACATCACCCCAGACGGTGGCGTCGTCGCCCGAGCTGACCAAGCGGACTTCTGTATCCGAGCTTGCCGTTCCGACTCCGTTGCGCAGATTCTCAACACGATCTTTGAAGGGCCGATCGGCTCCCCATTCCGCCATGATCAACTGCAAGCTGTCAGCGAAATTGTCGTAGGCGGTTCTTCCGGCGATTAGGAGATCGTCGTCATCGCCGCCTTTCAGGTCATCCTTGCCGTCGCCACCGATTAGCACGTCGCGACCATCATCGCCGTGAAGCTTGTCGTCCCCGTCACCACCGCTGAGGACATCATTTCCGCCCTTGCCCTTGAGGTGATCATTTCCGTCACCGCCGAGCAGCAGATCCGGGCCATTGCCACCGGTCAGATGGTCCTTTCCGCCATCGCCTTCCAG
The DNA here is from genome assembly GCA_963704055.1 of Pirellulaceae bacterium. GTDB lineage: Bacteria > Planctomycetota > Planctomycetia > Pirellulales > Pirellulaceae > Rubripirellula. Next base: position 116,238 of record CAVPGW010000004.1, read on the forward strand.
CGTCGCAAGGTCGTACCAGGAGTCGACAGCACCATCGGACCCGCCGTCACTGCCTGCTTTGATCGTTGCATGGTCGTCGCCTGCACCGAGCACGATCCGAACAGATTGGATGTCATCTGGATTGAATAAGAACTTATCGGAGCCTCCATCCGAACCGCCATCGGATGAACAGTCCGATCCACCGTCGCTGCCTGCGAAGTGCAACTTTGCCTTCACTTCAACCTGCGGCTGATCCGGACCTCCATCACTTCCTGACCCAACCAACTTCACATCAACCTTGTCTTTTCCCGACGTGCCGACAATCTGCAGCTGGTCTGTGTTGGGATCAAGTCGCACACCGCTGACCCAGATTTCGGTCGACGAATCACTCACCATTCCAGTGTCGTCATCGATCACGATGACTGTGACGGTAAAGATGCCACCGGTGGCAAATTGATGATCGACTGCAAACTCGCGCCGATCGCCGGGGATATACTCAAGTTCAGTGCGATCTTCGGCCGCGTTCTCGCTCTCGTCTTCGATCTCGCCCCAATCAATGATCACCCGATGGGTATCGAGCGTGCCCGGGTCAGAGAAGCTTGCCCTGGACACTCAGCGTGTCGCCCGGGATCGCCTTATTGGATCGAGAACCCAAAGCGATCGGATTGATCGTCAACTCGGGCACCTCGTTCTCAACCTGAACGGTCACTTGGCCCGCGTTCGTTCCCGTATCGTCACCCACGGTGTCACCGTCCGATGCAATCACGCGAATCATGTACTCGTTTGACGGATCAGCGGTCGGATCATCATCCAAATACGGATGCGTGATCGCGAACTCGCGGGTCATCGGATCCCAAGTCACGTGGTCAGGAGGATTACTCAGGTCGATCGATTCGACATTGGATGGCGAGGCCGCATGCCCCCAATCGATGTCCAGAGTGAAGGTGTCGATCGAACTCGGGTCAAAGATAGACCCGCGAAGCGTGGCCGCACCTCCTTCTTTGATACCGATCACGGCGGGATTGAGCGTAAGGATCGGATCAACGTTTTCGACGGATACGGGAAATTGCATCGTTTGGCTGCTGCCGTCATCGTCATCCAACACGGTAACGGAGACCGTAAAATCTCCCGCATCGACGTAGCGGTGACTGACATGAAAGGATCCAATCGTGTCCTCGTCTGCTGAACCCGGTGAGTCGATCGTGGCCACACTCCTGGACGTTTTACCGTCACCCCAGTCGATCAAGTATTCAATCGATTCCGCTGTTTCGCCGCCGGTGTTGAAAGGGTTGTCAAAGCCGGGATCGGAGAAAGCGCCGCTGACAACAACCGAGTCACTCTTCAAGAATCATGTTCGACGTCGATGTGACGCAGTCGTCAGCGTCGGGATCAACGTTTTTGACCGTGATTGGGAATGACTGCTCGACGAAATCAATCCCCACGGTTCCGCCGCTAAGATCGCCGCCCATGTCATCGTCTGCTAATCGCACCTTGACGTTGTAGACACCGTTGTCAGCGTAGGTGTGTGAAGCGCCGAAGAGGCCTGTGGTCGGCTGGCCATCGACGCCCGCCAACAAGCCCGTGGCAGGTGCGGTGCCGTCACCCCAGTCGATCAGGAACTCAAACGATTCCTCGATCTCGCCACCTAGGTTGAGGGCATTTTCAAACCCGGGGTCGCTGAAATCGGCACTGACAACGATCGAGCCGCTCTCGTCAATCTCGCTGAGATCAGACGACGCGTTGAGTGTCGGAACGACGTTGTCAACATTCACCACGAACGTTTGCTCGACGTAGTCGATACCGGATACACCCGCGTCGAAGTCGCCGCTCATGTCATCATCGGCAACTCGGACCGTGACCGTGTACTGACCGTTGTCCGCGTAGACGTGGCTGCCACCAACAGCCCACAAACCGTTGGACTGAACGATCACACCGTCGTCAATCGATGTGCCATCACCCCAATCGACTTGCGCGGTATGAGTGTCGACCGGCCCAGCATCCGAGAAGGTGGCGACATCAAACGATACCGTTGTTCCCTCGAAAGTCGTTTGATTTTCTGCGGGCATCACGACCGGAGGCAAATTGTTTGCGGAAAGTATCAGGTCGGTCGAACCGACCAAATCGGTCGAATCTGATGCGACAATGCGGACTGCATACACGCCGTCGTCATTCGGCGTGACAGTCACGTCCGCGGTGTGGGGTCCGGTTGGTACGACTTTCGCAACGGCCGGAAACTGTTGACCCTCAATCGGTTCAAGTCGCCAGGTTAGCGGATCATTGCCATCCGGATCATTTGCGTCGCTGGCGGTGACCGAGATGGTGACAGGCTGGTTTTCATCAGTGACTTGGTCGGCGACCGTCTCGACGACTGGTGCGAAAAGGACCTCACCCTTCACTGGATCGCTAAAGTTATCTTCGGCGGTGAATCCCAATACCGTTTCACTGCCAGAGTTGCCAACGAGGGTGTCCGCGCCGGCACCGCCGATCAACGTGTCCCCGCCCGCCCTTTCATTCACGCTGTCGTCTCCGCGGTACAGCAACATCTCGTAGACCCCGGTATCGGTATCGGCACAGAATACTGCGGTCGAATCTGCCGGGCAGACCTCTGCCGAAACAACTCCGTTTTCAAAGAACTGCGGCAGATAGCCTGGAACCTCCGGCAAGTCGAAACTGAATGAGTCAACTTCAACTGTGTAGATTCCCTTCTCCTTCAATTCCAAATCGAGCAGCAATGCGTCAATCGATTCGAAGCCATTGTCGTTGAATGCACCAAACTTGCTGTCGTAGTACTCGATCTGGTTCCCGTCGGGTCCAAACACGCGAATGACCGTGTCAACCACATTGGCAATGCGGTGATCGATGGTCTGCGACAGCAGCTCAATCGTCACTTTTTCGCTTCCGGCACTAGTGAACGAGTAGAAGTCGCTTTCGCTTCGGCCATCACTTCCAATTCCGATCCGACCGACAACGTTGAGCGCCGCGGCGAGCAGATTGCCCGATCCGGAAATCGTGTCGGGGACGGCAAGCGAGGCCAACTCCCCAAGTGCCTGAACGAGCACACCATTGACGTCGGCCTTCTCGGCCGCGGACGCCTCCACTACGGTTCGGCCGCCTTCGGCAAATGCCAACTTGAGTGATTCACGCTGCGCCGAAATATGGATTTCCAAGGGCATCGATCAATGTCGTACCCGTAGCCGCCGGGGAGGCGCTCAGATGCTGGCCGGTTGCGACGGCGTCAAGTGGACCGTCGAAACTTGGCAGCGATCGATCAGCCAATCCCTTGAAGACGCCGCCGCCAACAGGACCAAACGAATCGTGGTGCCGCAACCCATACATGTGAGCCAGTTCGTGGGCGGCGATCGTGCTCGAAAGCGCGATGAAATTCGCCTCGGTTCCCGGCAGACGATTGTCGGGGTCGGGATCGATCGCGGGATCGCGGAGGAAAGCATTGACATTGACGGAAACCACGCCCCCACCGCCAAGCTCACGCCAACCGATCCGTTCGCTACGTCCACCGACGACGACGTTTCCGGCCGTACCTGTTCCGGCATTGAAGAGCACGGTAATGAAGGGACCGTTGATCGGTGCATCCACCTCGTCCGAACTCAGGATCTTAATGTCAAACGCCGCGAAGTCTTCCCTGATGCGATCAGCGATCGCCTGCCGCTCGATGTCCGAATAGGCGTGTTCCCCCGAATCGGTCTCCGAGCCAAATTCGAGGACCACGGTCCGCGACAAGCCAGCTTGCAAGAGATCGTCACCACCGCGACCGTCCAGTTCATCGAATCCACCGAGCCCAAAGAACTGATTGGCGTTTTCATTGCCCCGAATCACGTCGCGAAACGGTGTCCCAAACACGTTCTCCGATTCTTCCGGATTGACGACCGCGAAATTCAGTCCGGGTGCAGCGGTCTGAGTACCGCCCTCGGCAAGATCGATTGTCACTCCACTGGCCAGCAGCGAAAAATCAAAAGTGTCGATGCCGCCGTCCGGCAACTCGGTCACCGTCTTGGTGCCGACGTCACCTGCTTGGAAGGCGTATTGATCGTCGCCCGCGCCGCCGACAAGTGAATCAGCACCGCTGCCGCCGATCAATGTGTCGTTACCGGTTCCACCCAATAACGTGTCGTCGCCACCTCCGCCCAACATCACGGCGCCGCCGCTGAAGCCACGCACGTCGATCAAGTTGTCTGTTTCATCTCCGATCAAACGAGCTGCTTGGATGTCATTCAAAATCACCGGTTTGAATGGTTCCAACACTCCGATCGTCAGCGTTTCGTTGGTCAGAATCAATGTTTCGCCCGACTGGACCACCAACTGATCGTCATCCAGGTCAGGGCCGTTTTCGTCGTTGCCGTACAAAGTGGTGTTGTCGCCGATGACACGGAAGGTATCGCTGCCTGTGCCGCCAAAGATGATGTCGTTTCCGCCACCTCCTTCCAGGGTATCGTTGCCGCTACCGCCTTGAATCGAATCGTCGCCGCCGGTACCGGCATAGATCATGTCATTGCCATCACCGCCGACCAAGGTTTCATCCCCGTTGCCGCCGACAATCGAATCATCCCCACTGCCTCCGTAGATCACGTCGTTGCCGTCGCTGCCAACCAGCGTGTCGTCGCCGTTGTCGCCACTGATGCTGTCGTCGCCGGATCCGCCGCCGTAAATGATGTCGTTGCCGTCTCCGCCCGAAAGCGTCTGATCGCCGTCACCCAAGCCACCGACGATCGAATCGTCGCCGTCGCCGCCGTAAATCATGTCGTTGCCGTCACCGCCGATCAGCGTGTCGTCGCCACCATCGCCGCTGATACTGTCTTCGCCAGTGCCACCGCCGTAGATGATGTCGTTCCCGTCGCCGCCCGACAGCGTCTCATCGCCGTCACCCAAACCGCCGATGATCGAATCGTCACCGTCGCCACCATAGATGACGTCGTTGCCGTCACTGCCGATCAGCGTGTCATCCCCGCTATCGCCCGTGATGCTGTCGTCGCCCGAGCCGGCACCGTAAATGATGTCGTTCCCATCGCCGCCCGACAGCGTTTCATCGCCTGCACCTGTACCGCCAACAATGGAGTCGTCGCCGATCCCGCCATAGATGATGTCGTTGCCGTCGCTGCCGACCAGCGTATCGTCGCCGCCGCCACCATCGATGCTGTCGTTGCCGTCGCTGCCGCCATAGATGATGTCGTTGCCGTCGCCGCCCTCGAGGGTTTCATCCCCCGCGCCACCGACGATTGAATCATCGCCATCGCCGCCAAAGATGATGTCGTTGCCGTCGCCCCCGACCAATGTGTCATCGCCGCTGCCGCCATCGACCATATCACCTCCGACAACGCTGTCATCGCCGACACCGCCGCCGTAGATCACGTCATTGCCATCACCACCGCCCAGCGTTTCATCGCCGCTGCTGCCAATAATCGAATCATCACCATCGCCGCCAAAAATGATGTCGTTCCCGCCGCCGCCGATCAGCGTGTCATCACCGCTACCTCCATCGACGGTGTCGGTTCCGCTGCTGCCGGCGATACTGTCATTGTCACTGCTGCCGCCGTAAATAATGTCATTGCCATCGCCGCCTTCGAGGATTTCGTCGCCGCCCCCACCGATGATCGAATCATCACCGCCACCGCCGAAGATCATGTCATTGCCGTCACTGCCGACCAGCGTGTCATCGCCGCCGCCGCCGTCAACAACATCGTGACTGACGCCTCCGGAGACGCTGTCATTGGTTCCGCCGCCGCCGTAGATCATGTCATTGCCATCACCACCGATCAGCGTTTCATCGCCGCTGCCCCCGACAATGGAATCGTCACCAGTGCCACCGTAAATCATGTCGTTGCCGCCGCTGCCGATCAGCGTATCGTCACCGCTGCCGCCATCGACGATATCGGTGCCAACGGTTCCACCCACACTGTCATCACCACTGCCACCGTAAATGATGTCATTGCCATCGCCACCGATCAGCGTTTCATCGCCGCCATCACCTCCTACGATGGAGTCGTTACCCTCGCCGCCAAAGATCATGTCATTGCCGTCGCTGCCAATCAGCGTGTCGTCACCTCGGCCGCCCGAGACGCTGTCGTCGCCCTCGCCGCCGCCGAAGATCACATCGTTGCCGTCGCCACCGTCGAGCATTTCGTCGCCCTCGCCGCCGACAATCGAATCGTCGCCATCGCCACCGAAGATCATGTCGTTGCCATCGGAGCCAATCAGCGTATCGTCGCCACTGCCACCATCGACAATGTCCATTCCGCCGGCGCCGGTGACACTGTCATCAATGCTGCCGCCACCGTAGATCACGTCGTTACCGTCGCCGCCGACGAGCGTTTCGTCACCCTTACCGCCGAAGATCGAGTCATCACCGATGCCACCATAGATGACATCGTTGCCGTCGCCGCCGCTGAGCGTATCGTTCCCTTCGCCGCCATCGAGCACGTCGTTGCCGCCACTGCCACCGCTGATGGAGTCTTCGCCCGGGCCACCAAAGATCACGTTCCCTACGCTGTTGCCGGTGAATCTGTCGGGATACGACGTGCCGGTGATGTTCTGAAAAGTTCCTTGCAGCGAAACCTGCTCGTCGCTGTCACGGACGACTTGCGTGGTTCCATCATCGACACTGAGATCGAGGGAGAGCCCCGTTCCCGGAACTTCATCCGAGTCCGGGATCCGCGAGAAATCCAACGTGTTGAGTCCGCCGCCGCTGATCAACGTTTTTGTACTGAATGAGCCAAACGAGATTGTAGTGGTCAGCGTACTCGTGGTGATCGTATCGTTGCCGACGCTTGTGACGCTGGCCGGGGCATCACCCAAGTCCGCCGTGTTGTTGCCGCCGCCAAGATTGACCGACAAGGGAACGACGACACCACTTTCAACAATGAACGTATTGTCTTCGGTGTCGTCGTTGCCTTTGTCAAAGACAATTCCGGAGATCGGAATCGACTCGATTGTTCCATCAATATCAACATCCAATGTCCCGTCAACCTCGCCAGGCGAGACTACGACGTTCGTGCCTTCGATGAAGACCGTCATCGCCATGACGCTGGCGCCGTCGTCGTCGCTTACCGACAGCATGATTTCCGACATCGTCGATGGTCGCGGAAAACTGACGGTGGGCGAGTCGCCGCCGACTAATTCGTGGTCAATCGACCACGCGTAGTTGAATCCGTCGGCACCTGGGTCCGTCACGCTGGCAACCAAGTTGACAGTCGTGTCGGTGCTATTGTTGGCGTCGATCAGCGCTTGCGGCGCGACATTCATGACCGTCAGTGTGCGGCTGCCAGTCGCCGAATCTTCCGAATTGTCATACACCTGGACGCTGATAACGTAATCATCATCCGGATCTTCAACGGGTTTGTCATCCGCGTAGGTATGTGTCAAGCCAGAGAAGTTGACGGTACCAGCCTCCAGTGGCATCACAAGGACCGGAGAGTTATCGCCCCAATCGATCTCTATCCGGTGCCTGTCCCTGATTCCCGCGTCAGCAAATTGTCCTGCCAGCCAGATCGTATCGCCCTCTTCGATGCTGGAGACCGGCTGGCCATGGCTGTTGGTGATCGCAATGCCACCGGCATCCAACTGGGGAGCCGCGTTCAACACGTTGATCACCACAACTGTGGCCGTGCCGCTCGCCCCCGAGTTGTCTTTGACGGTCAGACTAGCGGAATAGGCACCATCATCGTCCGGTGTGAAACTGACTTGCCGAGTGGTTGCCGAGGAAAAGAATGCGTTGTTTTTCTTGATCGTCCAGTTGTACGAGACTGCATCCAGACTGCCAGGATCAAAGGCAGTGGCATCCAGCACGATCTCATCGCCCTCAAAAAACACTTCCGGCGGGACAATGATCGTTCCAGTCGGCGCCACATTTTGCACCTTTAGATCGACGACTGCCTGGTCGCTGCCGGAATCGTCATCAAGAACCGTGACGCCGATCGAGGCCACACCACTGCCGGTGTCATCAACATATCGATGATCGACCGTGACCTGTCGTACGCCGGTTGGCACCGTGACGGACTGGATCTCTGATCCGTCGTCCCAGTCAATCTCTAGCGTGTGTTGATCGCTCCCCGGATCTTCGAAGTTGATCGTCAACGAAGCAGAGCTACCTTCGTTGATCGACGATGTCAGCAAGGTGGTCCCGCTGATCAACGGATCGACATTCGAAACGGTCAGGGGAAGAATCGCGAAACCGCTACCATTGGTGCCGGTATCGATCACCGTGACCTTAATGTTGTAGACGTCGGCTGGGTCCAAATTGGGATTGTTGTCGGGATAGCGGTGGGTGAGGGTGAATCCGATGTCGTTCGCTGGCAGCGTGACCGACTCAATCACTGATCCATCGCCCCAGTCAACTTGCACTTGATGAACATTGCCAACGTTCGTCGGATTGAAGAGGCCGGTCAAGGCAATCTGATCATTCTCGTCAATCGTTGTCGTAGGCAGACCGACGCCTTCGCCCTGATCTTCGATTACCGAGATCAAAAGGTCATCCGACGCGATCGCAGGTGGCTGCCCGGAAGGTACTCTGGCGACCACGGCGGCACTGAACTCAGACGTGTTACCAACACTGTCGGTTGCCGTTGCCGTGACCTGATCGAAATCGAAAGTGTTGCCCGGTATCGTCACATCGAACGTGGCTTCACCACTGCCGTCGCTGAAGACCGTCGCCGAACCTAGGTAGCGACCGCCTTCTCCGAACCCCGTCGGATCGGCCGTTGCGTCGGCATAGAAATCGATCGTGAACACCGAATTGATTGAACTATCCAGCCTGCCAACGACACGCGTGTCGCCACCGGCTACCGCAAAATCCAGCAGCGGAAAATTCTGCAAACCGTTGGCGCCCGCGTCTCCGTCACCGGGATCGTTGAGCGTGACACCGTCAACGGCCAGATCGATTCCAAGACCAGAATTCGAGTAAATGCTGTTCGCCTGGATCGTGTTGGCCGTTGAACTCCCGCTCACGGCGACTCCATTGAGCGACTGGAAGGCGATCGTATTGCCAGCGATGCCGCCGATGCTGTTGGTGTTTGCATTGTCAATGGTGATGCCATTGCCGACGTTCCCCCGGTTCAGCGTAGCCGAAGCATCCGTCCCAATCACGTTGCCATCCACGACGTTGCCGTCGCTTCCGACCACGGCGATCCCCGATCCGCCGTTGGCAGCGATGATATTGCGTTCCAGTGCATCGCTGACTGCGTCGCCGTTGGTGCCGATCCGGTTGTTGTTGGCGCCCAACGAAATTCCGATCCCATGGATGCTGTTGCCCAGGGGTGAAGTTCCGTCGATCGCGACACCGATCAGGTTACCGGCGACCACGGTTTGAGTGATGCCGCCTCCCTGCAGGCCAACCCCGTCTTGCGAGTTGCCGCTGATCAGGTTGCCCTCTGCCGCATCGTCGATAGAGTTGCCGTCGGTTCCGATCACGTTGTTCAGCGTACCTGAACTAACCAGCACTCCAAACGTATTCGGAATTGCCGACATCCCATTGGCGGAAGTTCCGATTCGATTCCCTTGAACTTTATTGCTGATTGAATCTTGGATCTGAATGCCAGCGTCAGCGTTCCCGGAAATCACGTTGCCCGCATTGGCTCCGCCGATCAACGTAGCGGAACCGCCCAAGATGGCGATGCCTTGCGATTCGTTTGGCACCGCGGCGTTACCGCTGGCATTCAAGCCGATGTAGTTGCCCTGGATCACCGAATTGTCGCCAGTCACGCGAATCCCTTGACCGCCACTATCTGCAGAAATCAAGTTCGCCGAAATCACATTCCGCTCGGGCGTCGCCGGTCCACCAACTCGGTTACCAGCACCCGTAATCAAGACCCCTGCCGAAGCATTGCCCAGCGACGATTCGCCATCGATGCCGACGCCGATGTAATTCCCTGCAACGATGTTGGAGTCGTAAATGCCGTCAACGATGTTGGCGTCGGAGCGAAGCGCGACCCCTTCGCCCGCATTGCCGGAAATCACATTCCGCTCGGCGCCGTCACTTGCCCCGTCTCCGTCCGAACCAATGATGTTTCCCGAGGCCCCATTTTCGATCACGACTCCGATCGCGTTTGGGGCACTCATCAAACCGCTGCTGTCTGTTCCAATCAAGTTCCCGGCGACAAAGTTGCCGTTGCTGGCAGTGATCCGGATCCCCATTTGCGTCATGCCAACGATCACGTTGCCTTCTGACGCATCGCCCTGCCGGTCGCTGTTGGTGCCGATAAAGTTGCCCGAGGCGCCCCCTTCGATCGTGACGCCGCGGTCACCATTGAGAACGAGCGTCGTCCCATCGATTCCCAACCCAATGAAATTGCCAGCCACGCGGTTGTCGGTCACTCCTGCGCCCAAGAGTTCCACTTCGTTCCCTTGAGCGACCGCGATGATGTTCCGTTCAAACACATCGGATTGACCATCGCCGTTGGTCCCGACAAGGTTGTCCTTGGCATTTCCGCCCAGGGTCACTCCGGCCTGCTGCGAACCGATCCTGGTCAATCCATCCGGTCCGGTCCCCACGATGTTTCCAGCGATCACGTTGTTTTCGCTATTGCCGGCCAGTTCGATTCCCTTCAGGTTATTCGCCGTGACCACGTTGCCTTCGCGGTCATCACCCACCCCGTCGCTATTGGTACCAATGATCTGACCAAACGCGTTGTTGACGGTAATTCCTTTTAAGTTGCCCAGCATGGTCGATCCATCAGCGCCGAGTCCCACGTAATTGGCTGAAATCCAGTTGTCCAGGCCCGCGCCATCAATCGCGATTCCAGTGTTGGCGAGATGCCCGGAAACAATGTTCCGCAGTCCAGGGGCTCCACCGATCGTGTTGCCACTGGCGCCCAGCGAAAGAAAGATCCCGTTTTGCGAATTGGCCAGCGCGGCGTTGCCCGTCACATCGGTCCCGATGTAGTTACCTGCGACCGTGTTGTTGTCGGCGTTTGCAATCGCGACGCCGTCCTCGAGATTGCCCGAAATCACATTTCGCTCGACCGCATCCGCGCCGCCAACGCCATCGGTGCCGATGAGGTTGAATTGACCGCCCGTCAACGAAACGCCATTTTGACTGTTGCCCAAGGCAACCTTACCACTACGATCAGTGCCAATGAAGTTGCCCGCGATCCTGTTGTTGTTGGTGCCAGAATCAGCGATCGCTACGCCGTTCCGCGCATTGCCCGAGATGACATTCCCTTCCAGGCTGTCGCCGATGCCATCTCCGTTGGTTCCGACGATATTGTTCGAGGCGCCCGTGCCGAGGTGCACGCCGCTGGCACCATTTCCAATGTCGATCGTGCCGGTGATGTCCGTGCCAACGTAGTTGCCCGCAACGGTATTGGACTGCGGCGGTCCGGCAAACTGAGACCAGATGAATAGGCCGTGACCGGTATTGCCAGCGATGATGTTTCGTTCTAACGCGTCAGAGACCCCGTTTGCATCGGTACCGATGTGGTTGGAGCTTGCGCCATCCTTGATCTCGATGCCACTCCCACGGTTCCCCAAGGCGAGGGTTCCCGTGATATCGGTCCCAATCAGATTGCCGGCCATCACATTGTCGGTAACGTTTGCTCCGGTCAGGAATATCCCGTTGTACCCGTTGTTTCCGGATATTAAATTCCATTCCACATCATCCCCGATTCCGTCGCCATCGGTTCCAACAACGTTGAATCGCGAGGTACCGTGCACATGGATCCCGGCACCCGCCGCGCCGACCGTTGGCGACGGAAATGGTCCCCGTCGGATCGGTACCGATAAAGTTCCCAGCGATGCTGGTGTGAGACGCATTTGCCAGCCGAATTCCTGAGTCCCGATTTCCGGAAATGATGTTCCTTTCCGCCAAGTCAGCAACACCATCAGCATTGGTACCGATTCGTGTGCTGTCGTTAAAGTTCGTAATCCGGATGCCTTCTGAATTCTCGATCGCCAGCGTGCCGGTAACATCGGTGCCGATATAGTTTCCTGCCACCACCGAGTCGCGGGTAAGAATCTCTTGAATACGCACGCCTTGATTGGTATTTCCTGAGATCACGTTGCGTTCGTTTTCATTGAATGCATCGTCACTGCCGTCGGTCCCGATTCGAGTGTTCGAGGCACCGTTATGAACAAGAATCCCGCGGTCGCCGTTACCCAAATCCACCGTCCCGCTGATATCCGTCCCGATGAAATTTCCGGCGATGACCGTATTGTCGGTATCGCTCCCTCGAACTCGGATTCCATCGTTGCCGTTCCCAGAAATCACATTGCGTTCTTCGGTATCGCTAACGCCGTCGCCGTCGGTGCCGATCCGAGTGTTTTGCGCACCGATTTGAACGATAACCCCCACACTGTTATTGGCCAACGCGTTGGTGCCGGCGGCATTGGTACCAATCAAGTTGCCCGCGATGGTCGTGGGAATGTCGTTGTGCAGATCAGAGTAGTACACACTGAGATCGATATCACCGACCAGGCTTATGTCCGCACCCGAATCACCCAGCACCGTCCACCCGTTGGCAGCATTCGCGGGACCGTTGGTGTGAGTGCCCGGCTTGAAGGCCAACTCCCACCCCGATCCGAACCATCGCTCCATCATCAACCATTCAAAGGTGTGAGTACCCGCACTCAAGTTTGTTGATCCAAAGAATTCGCGGAAGCCGTGAAAGGTACCGTCCACAACAACGTCGACGCCATCAATGCGCAGTCGGCCACCGTCATCGCCTCCGAGGCTAAAACTATACGCACCCGCTGCCGCGACATCGAATGTTCCCGTCGCGACAATCACATAATCGTCACCACCGCCGCCAGGTACAGGATTATTGAATCCCCAGTTCCCGGCGGCCCCCTGGATGTCACGAATGTCGGCATGCGTGATCGTTCCTGAGGCAATCGTGCTGGCATAGGTTCCATCGACGAACCTTTCCGCGTCGGTCAAAGTATCGACCAATTCACGGTCACCGCTGACCGTTACACCGGTGCCGTTGTTGCCGGAAATTAGATTTCCTTCCAACGCATCGCTGACACCGTCGCTGTTGGTGCCGACAATCGTGCCCTGGGCACGGTTGACGAGAATTCCGGAATACGTATTTCCCAGATCGAGGTTCCCGGTCGCATCTGTGCCGATGTAGTTGCCTGCGATGCGGTTGTTGCGGGTCGCGTTACCGAAAAGGTCGACTCCGTTGGAGTTGTTGGCGGAGATCACATTGCCTTCCGCGCTGTCTCCCTCGTTGTTGCCGTCGGTGCCGATGATGTTGTTACTGGCACCGTTGAGGAGATGGACTCCGATCGCACTGTTGCCCAGCGCGGAACTTCCCCCCGCATTGGTGCCAATGTAGTTTCCTGCCAAGACGTTGTTGTCTACGCCTGCCCCATTCATGATCACGCCGTACTGACTATTTCCCGAGATGATGTTGCGTTCAGCGACATCACCATTCCCATCGCCGTTGGTACCGATCGTGACACCTTGAGCACGATTCAGCAGATAAACGCCACTGCCGGAATTGCCAAAGTCGAGTTCGCCTGTCGGATCTGTCCCGATGTAGTTGCCGGCAATCGTCATGTTCAGATCGCCGGAGGGGTAAAAGGTCGTTACGTCGATGACGCTTTCGGAGACCAAGGCAATTTCTGGATGAGGATTGCTGGCACCAACGACTCGCCAACCATTCGACTCGGTTACCGGACCGGAAACACCATCGCCCACTGCGACGGCCAATTCGAAGCCAGCCTCGCTGCCCCCTTCGAATCCAACCCACTGAAATGTGTGAGTCCCGGCAGTCAGTTGGACACTCCCGAAGAAGTCGGTGAATGCATGACCGGTATCATCCCTAATCACATCCACCCCATCGATTCTCAGTCGGCTGCCGTCGTCACCGCCCATGGCGAAGGTGTAGAAGCCGGTGGTGTTGACCTGCAGGGTTCCAGTTGCCTCAAACGCATATCGATCGCCACCTCCGCCGGGAATCTCGTGATTGAATTCCCAATTTCCGCTGGGACCGCTGGTTGGATCGAATAGGTCGGCTTGGCTGACCGTGGATGAGACCGCGGTTCCGGGAATGTCACCTGAAATCAACTGGTCGGTGACCAGCAGGTTCATGGTGGTCCAGCCTTCCACCTGAACTCCATTTCCTCCGTTGCCGGAAATCACATTGCGTTCGGCCTCGTCCGCGATCCCATTGCCGTCGGTCCCGATTCTGAGATTCGTGGGCATGTCGCGCGTGTAGATACCTGCGCTGCTGTTACCAAGCGTGGCGTTTCCCGCCGCATTGAGACCAATGTAGTTCCCGGCGATGATCGTACCATCGGTCGTTGCACCGCCCGGCGGCATCAGTCCCCACCATTCCGGGCTCATCACACGGATCCCTACCCAGCCGTTGCCGCTGATCACATTGCGTTCATTTTCATCGAATCCATTGCCATCACCGTCGGTACCGATCCGCGTATTCTGTGCTCCGTAGCGAAGCGTGATTCCTGCCGCCATTGGGAATGGCCGCGTCGCCGGCCGCGTTGGTGCCGATGTAATTTCCTGCGATGACAGTGCCGTCGGTGCCCTCGCCCAGGATCAGTATCTCGTACTGATTCCCAGAAATCACATTGCGTTCCGCAGCGTCAGCAACGCCATCGCCATCAGTGCCAATGAGAGTATTGTCTGGGCCATAGCCAACGCCAATCGATAAGCCATTATTCCGAATCGCCGCGGTGCCAGTCGCATTCAGGCCGACGTAGTTCCCGGCGACAATCGTGTTATCCGTTCCCTCCCCAGCGATCCAGATTCCATTGGCACTATTGCCGGAGATGATATTGCGTGCGGCTGGCGTGGAACCACCAAGGACAGTATTTGCAGCTCCCGATTCGATGCCGACACCCCGGCCACTGTTGCCCAAGTCGGTCGTGCCGGCGAGGTTCGTGCCAATGTGATTTCCTTCGATCACATTTCCATCTCCAGCGACCACCTGGATCCCTTGGGCTGCGAAGCGGTTGATGGCCAATCCGCGAACGACGCTGTTGCTGGCCGTGATGTACAGGCCGTTGGCTCCGCCACCCGCCATCGATCCATTCAGCTCGACCATCAGCGTGGCAGGAGTGGTGGCGGTCGCCACGATCGATCCCGCCTGCGTGTAGCCGTCGATGGTGACCTGATCCGTCAGCGCAGGCAGCGCCGACAGTGGCGTGATCGTGTGTGGCCCGGTGCCTGGAATCGCAAACGTGATCTGGTCAGCGCCCGGCGTGGCGTTTGCATCGACGATCGCCTGCCGCAAACTTCCGGCACCGGAATCCGCAGTGTTGGTCACCGCGAAATCAACTGCCAGCAGCTTCCGTCGTTCCATCTGCTCCATTTGCAGACGGCGACGAACCAACTCTTTTCTTGTACGACGTTTGGGAAGGAACCAACTGCGGGCGCACTTCGACATGAAACCGGTGGGGATGGTGAGGGCGGATTAGCAGAAATCGCACAACAACGCCGCCGAAAAAACTCAACAATGCGACGTGTTCTTGTTTTCGCAAATACTCATTGGTACCCGCGCTAACGGACGCCCCCAATCGAGACTCTGTCTCCCCCGTCAGGCAGATCCTCTGTTAGGGGGGCACTTTATTCGATATGTGACCGAATGTCACGCATCTTCCCGCAGAATCTTAAAAACAACTGTACATCGGTATATTTACTGTGTCCCTTCGACACGCCCGCATAGACTCAGTCTTGTGTTGCGGAGCGATCAGGCACAACCCAAAGCGGCATCGTCGCGGGCCTTTTGAGATGAGCTGAATAGACGCATGCATCGTCGCCTAAGAAAAGAAAACAGCCGATGATCCTTCTCCTCGGGGGCGGCGGTTATGTCGGTTCAGCGTTCGCCAGGAAGCTTCAATCGCAAGGAGTCGACTACCGCTCGGTCTCACGCTCGCGGATCGACTATACCCAACGAAGCTGTCTGATCGGTTTGATCCGCGAGACAAAGCCTGCGTTCCTGATCAACGCGGCGGGCTATACCGGTAAACCGAACGTTGATGCCTGTGAAGACCACAAGGCGGACTGTTTGCTCGGAAATGCGGTGCTGCCGGGAATCATTCGTGAAGCGTGTGAAGCGACCGATCTTCACTGGGGACACGTTTCGTCGGGCTGCATCTATCAGGGGTCACGACCTGATGGCTCGGGGTTCCGCGAATCCGATCTGCCGAATTTTTCTTTTCGACAACCACCGTGCAGCTTCTACTCCGGATGCAAAGCCCTCGGTGAAGAATGTTTGGCGGGTGCGGAAAACACTTTCATCTGGCGTTTACGAATTCCCTTCAATGAATTCGACTCCCAGCGAAACTACTTGTCCAAGTTGATGCGATACGACCGATTGCTGGACGTTCGCAATTCAATCACGGATCTGAACGAGTATGTCGAGGCATGCATAAGCTGCTGGCAGAATCGCATCCAGCCGGGAACCTACAACGTGACCAATACCGGTAGCATCATGACGCATGAGGTGGTCGAACTGATCCGCCGTTACCGACAGCCAAAGCGAGAGTTCCGCTTTTTCGAGGATGAATCCGAGTTCATGCGAGACGCCGTCAAGACGCCAAGGTCAAGTTGCGTCTTGGACAACTCGAAGCTGTTGGCGACCGGCGTTCGGATGTCCGCTGTGGAAGAGGCGATTGAAAGGTCTCTGAAGAACTGGGTCGTCGATGGTACGTTGCCATCAGACGTGTGTTGACGAACCGTGGTTGCTCGTTCCTGTTCGTAGTGACCGTAGCCGCGTTTTCATTCCTCGACGCTGCGATTTTTCCCAGGAGATTTCGAAATCCGCGAATTGTGGGCCCTGGATGCGCCCAACACGCGAGCATCCTGTGCCCTACCATAATGCGGTTAGCGTCGCCATCGAAAGGATCGCACTCCCGTGCCTGGCATACTCGAACAACTCACCGAACAGATGTTCGTCGGCCCGATGTGGCCGGCGTCGATTCTGGTTTGTCTGCTGATCGTTTACACGATATTTGCCATGATCGGGCTAATCGACTTTGGGCTCGATGTTCCTGATGTGGATCTCGATCCCGGTCTCGACCTTGACGTCAGCGTCGATCTGGACCCGGGCATCGATATCGACGCCGGAATCGATCTTCCGGATGTAGACGGCGTTCCGGCCGACTGGGACTTCTGGCAGGGCATCGGTGCGGCGTCCGTCCGTTGGACGAACTTTGGGCGTGTCCCAATCATCATCTGGGGCGCGGTCTTTGCCTTCACGTATTGGACGGTCTCTTACCTGCTGTGGCACGGATTCGATTCCGATCGTTACGAACCAACAATCCTTCCTAGTATGCTGTTGGCAATTCGAAACGTCGTGATCGCGACAGCGTGCACCAAAGCCTGCACACAACCGCTGATTCGATACTTCGTCGCAGGCCCCTCCTACGATGAAGCCAACCTGATCGGCGCGACGTGCGAAGTCAGCACTTCGGAAGCGACGCCGGAATTTGGACAAGCCAAGTTTCGGACCAACGCCGCTCCGCTGTTGCTGAATGTTCGCACCGATGGTCCCCACATCAGCAAAGGGACAGAAGTCCGCATTATCGGTTTTGACAGAGATAAACGAATCTACAAAGTCACCTCTCTTCCCTCGGAGGCTCCATCGTGACATCTGCGCTATTCCTGGCTGAATTCAGTTGGCCCGTATTTTGGACGGTCGTCGGGGCAATCTTCGTGATCGGTGTGCTGGCCACACTGATCATGTTCAAGAAGTGCTACATCGTTGTCGGCCCCGACAAAGCCATTGTCAAATCCGGCATCGGTGGACTGGACGTCTTTACGGCAGAGGGCACGTTCGTGGTGCCTTTGGTCCACCGTTACGAATTCATGGATCTGACGCTGAAGAGTTTCGAGATCAGCCGTCAAGGAAGTGAAGGCCTGATCTGTAAAGACAACATTCGCGCCGACATCAAAGTCGCCTTCTTCATTCGCGTTGATAGTTCCAAAGAAGAGATGAAGGAAGTCGCGCAGTCGATCGGCGCTCGCCGCTGCAGCGAACTGGAAACGCTACGAGAACTGTTCGACGCCAAATTCAGTGAGGCGTTGAAGACTGTTGGAAAGCAATTCGATTTTGTCGACCTGTACGATCAGCGAGACAAGTTCAAGGACGAAATCTTGAAGGTGATCGGTACCGACTTGAACGGTTACCGGCTGGACGATGCGGCGATCGACTACCTCGAGCAAACGCCGCTCAGTATGCTCAGCCCCACCAACATTTTGGACGCGGAGGGCATCAAGAAGATCACGGAATTGACTGCCAACGAAAAGGTCAAAGAAAACCAGTTCACGCGCGACAAAGAAAAGACGCTGAAAAAGCAGGACGTCGAAGCGGAAGAAACGATTCTCGCCTTGGAACGCCAACGCGTCGAAGCGGTCGAGAAACAGCGACGCGAGATCGCCGAGATTTCCGCCCGCGAACAAGCGTCCGCCAAGAAGGTCGAAGAGGAGCAACGACTGGAATCCGAGCGGGCGCGGATTCAGACGGAAGAAGAACTCGGGATCGCCGAGGAAAACAAGTCCCGCCAGATCTTGGTGGCTCAGCGTAACAAAGAAAAAACCGACGCGGTCGAATTGGAGCGTGTCAACCGTGACCGCGATTTGGAAATGACCGAACGACTGCGACTGGTGGGCGTTGCCGAGGTCGAGAAAGACAAGGCGATCGAGGTTGAGAATCGCAACATTCAAGAAGTGATCCGCGAACGCGTCGCCGTCGAACGTGCCGTCGTCGAAGAGACAAGAACGGATCAAGGACACCGAAGAAATCGCGGCCGCCGAACGTCTCAAAAAAGTTCAAGTCACGGCGGCCGAAATGAAGGCGGAAGAGGAACTGATTCGCCAGACAAAACTGGCGCAGGCCGAAAAGGATGCGAGCGAGTTGCTGGCCGAGAAGGTGCGGATCGAAGCCGAAGCG
Source organism: Pirellulaceae bacterium (assembly GCA_963704055.1). Taxonomy (GTDB): domain Bacteria; phylum Planctomycetota; class Planctomycetia; order Pirellulales; family Pirellulaceae; genus Rubripirellula. The sequence goes on from CAVPGW010000004.1 coordinate 135,077, forward strand.
AAGCGAGACGCGGCCGAGAAAGACACGGCTGCTGCAAAGATGTTGGCCGAGGCCGAGGCGGCAACCAAGGCCGCGCCGGGACTGGCCGAGGCGACGGTCCAAGAAGCCAAAGCGGTCAGCCTGGAGAAAGAAGGTTTGGCCGAAGCCACGGTCTTGGAGAAGAAAGCGGTCGCCGAAGCCAAGGGGATCGAAGCCAAAGCTTCCGCGATCGAAAAGCAGGGGTTGGCCGAAGCCAACGTCGATCTGGAGAAGTACCGCAGCGAGGCGACCGGTATCACCGAAAAGGCCGAAGCGATGAAACAACTCGACAGCGTCGGCAAGGAACACGAAGAGTTCAAGCTGGAGTTGGAGAAGCAAAAGACCGTCGAGATCGCTGCGATCAATGCCCAGCGAGGCATCGCGGAAAGCCAGGCCGGCGTGGTCGGCGATGCGTTAAAGTCGGCTCGCATCGACATCGTCGGTGGCGACGGCGAGTTCTTCGAGCAGATCACTTCGGCCGTCAAGGGCGGCAAGGCGATCGACCGCTTTGTCTACAACAGCAAGGTGGCGACAGACATCAAAGACACATTCTTTGACGGCAACGCCGAGTATTTCCGCGACCAGCTGATCTGGCTTGATCAAGCAGTTCAACCTGGACACCGATGGCGTCAAAGACCTGTCGATCGCGGCCTTGATTGCCAAAATGATGGGACTGGCCGGCACCGACGACGTGCGAAACCAGTTAACCAGTTTGCTCAGCATCGCGGGAACGGCCAACATCGCCGACCAAAAAGCAAGTCGGCTGTTGGCGCAAAGCACGCCAGCGGCGAGCAACGGAAGGAAAGGATAAGAGTTGACAGTAGGCAGTTGGCAGTTAAGAGAAAGAATCGGATAGCGCTGTTAACTGCCAACTGTTAACTGCCAACTGTTGTAGGCCGCCGATTTCGTAGGCCAGGTACCGCCGCTGGCGCTGCCAACCGTTGAACTGCCAACTGATCGTCATGCCTGAGTCCCAACTTGCTGCCGGCACTTACGAGGTTCTTCGCAACCGCTTGCGGGATGCGGCCGCTGACCTGCGCTCGCGTCTGGCCAGGCTGAACGAGCGCGCGGCGGAAGTCTTTGGCAACATCGACACGGTGCTGATCGCGACCCAGCGCGTGAGCACGGAGCATAACTGCGTGCCCCGCGATCTGGTCTCCGTCGGCGACCAGTTTCTGTTCGGTTACAACGTCCAATTCGGACTGAAAACCGAAATCCGATCTGGCCGATGTGTTTTCCGTCTATCGCTTCAGCCGACAATCATTTTCAACAGCATCGCTTGGATTTGATCGGCGACGACCGGTTCAAGAGCGACTTTCGACGAACTTTATCGCTTCTACAAGGGGACGCCGTTCGCACGCTTCTTTCGCGACGGGCCGATGTTGCACATGGTGTTTCAGGTTGGAAAGACGACGCGCGACATCAAGTCCTTCAAATGGCGCGTGACCGCCGATTCGATCGAGTACCTGGACAATCGCAGCGAACACGAAGTCCAGCGATCCGCCTCAGCACGAATTCCGGTGGACGCGGACGACTCGTGACCAGCATCATTATGGTGCCCATCCGCATATTTCGATCGAGGACTCGCGTCTTTGTCGAAACGGTCGGCGGCGACCTGACCGATCAAGATCGAGAACAACACCGACAGCGGCGAAGGCATCTACGCCGAACCGGTCGAGAATCCCGATCAGACGCTGGACGATGCCGAGATCCACTACGCGATCGTCGGCAATCTGGTGCTGCTGAAGATACGGCCCTACCAAGAGACAGCAGACACGGTATCTGGTCTACAACGGCAAGATCCAGCAAGCGATGCGACTGGATGACATCGCGCACGCGCTGCGTGATGCTGCCGGGCGATCAAGGATTGATTTTTCCCGGCGGCTACTACTTGCAGACCGGCGAGTTCAAACGGTTCGATCATGGACTGACCGACATGCGTTATCAACGCACGATCGCGTCACCCAACGGCGAAGACTTCCTGTACCTGTTCTACAATCCCGGAATCGGGAACCTACGTCCAGCTGCGCTACAACCTGATTCGGCAAACGGTCGAAACACCGCTGATTTGTCATGGGCAAACGTTCTTTGAACGATGGCGAAATGGTTTGCTTTCAGCCGCAGGAAGAACCGCAAAAGCACCACGCCATCCAGATTTGGCAGACACCGTTCACGGGAGCCAGACTACGTCCCCGAAAACCAAACCGATTCGCTGCTGTTCAAGATCGGCAACAAGGAAATCGTTCGCGGCATGGCCGAGTGCAGCGAATTGCTGCAGTTGATCGACAAGGACGACAGCTACGACGGTCTGTACGTCGATCTGGTCAAGAAGTCGTCGGACGTTCTGGACAGCTATTTCTGGATCGACAAAGGCGGAAACGGAAAAGCTGGCCGAGCCGTTGCAGAAGATTCGCGACGCGGCCAAGGCGGCCGTCGAGGAGTTCGAGAAGGTCGTCCGCGTCCGCCGCGATACGCAGGAGCGGACGAAGAAGTCCAAACGGCGATCGACTGAGTTGATCAAGTACGATCGAACGCAGCCGGTTCGAGTCGATCGATGACTTCGTTTCCGTCGCTGGCGACAACTGCGTGAGCAACGCGGTCACGCTCTGGGCTTGAAAGAACTGCGTTATGTCGACGAGTCGATCGTCGAGGAACTGGAAACAGACGACTGCCGAACGAGCCGAACGTGTCAGTCGCCGCTGCGTCGATTTCCTGCTGACCCCCGGATCGCTCGACCCTACGCAGACGCGTGGAGCAACCGGATGAGCAAGTCGGCGACGGTCGCCACCGTTGCCGAAGCCAAGAAACTGGAGCGAAGAAATCGACGCAAGCCGCATCGCAACTGGAACTGTTGACCGAGACGGTCAGCAACCTGCGGATCGACGACGCGACCAAGCGAACGGAGATCATTGATTCGATCGGCGACGTGTTCGCTTCGCTGAATCGCGTCCGCAGTTCACTGAAGGCTCGTGTCAGCGAACTGGTCAGCGTGGAAGGGCAAAGCCGAGTTTGCGTCGCAATTGAAACTGCTGGAACAGACCACCTCAGGCTATCTGGACGTTTGCGATTCGCCGGAGCAAGTGCGACGAGTACCTGACCAAGGTCATGGTCCAGCTGGAGGAACTGGAAGGCCGATTCGCGGAGTTCGACGAGTTCGTCGTGCAACTCGCTCAGCGTCGCGAAGATGTTTACGCGGCCTTCGAGTCTCGCAAAGTGCAGCTGGTCGAAAAACGGAATCGACGAGCCGAATCGCTGTCGTCCGCAGCCGATCGGATTTTGAAAGGGATTGATTCTCGTGTCGACACGATGGAGTCGACCGATGAGATCGCGGCCTATTTCGCCGGCGACCTGATGGTCGAGAAGGTCCGCGACATCATCGCCCAACTGGAAGACCTCGATGATGCGGTTCGCGTCGAAGATCTGCAGAGCCGGCTGAAAACGATTCGCGAAGATGCGACGCGGCAACTGAAGGATCGGCAGGATCTGTACGAAGATGGCGGCGACGTGATTCGGCTGGGCAGCCAGCGGTTTGCCGTCAATACTCAACCGCTGGATCTGACGACGGTTTTGCGTAACGGCGAGTTGTGTCTGCATCTGACCGGCACTCAGTTCTTTGAGCCGCTGCGGAACGAAGAGCTAACGCCGCGCAAGTGATCTTTGGAATCAGGAACTCGTCAGCGAGAACGCCGACGTCTATCGCGCCGAATACCTGGCGGTCGACTTGTTTGAGAACTGCGGATGGCGCATTGACGAGTCGAGCTGCAAGCTCCGACCAGATCGATGCGGCCTGGATTCAGGCACAGATCGGCGGTCGCTTTGACGAAGGTTACGCCAAAGGTGTTCACGATCGTCGACGCGGCGACAGATTCTTGCCACGCTGGTCGAAATTGATGCGTCGCATCGGGCTTGTTACGACATGCACCGACCGTCCGTGCAGCTGCCTTGCTGTGGTTCACGAAACTGCTCGATGCGAAAAACCGCAAAGCGATGACGGACTGGATCGGCGGCTTCGCCAAACTTGCCCACGCCTACCCCAATGCGCAGCCGGCCGTCGAGTTTCGGCAAAGGTTGGCCGAATTGGCCGACGCAGATCGCGAGCAATGGGGGCCGCTGTTTGAGCCTGACACAACGCCCTCGCGACTGGCCGATTACCTGTTCGACGAGTTGACCACGACGCCGAACAAGACGGTCGGCGAGCAGTCAGGCCGCGAAACTCTTTGACGAGTTTTCCGGGGTGATTCCCGATGGGGATCGCGAAAAGTTGTTGGCGAGTGCCTTGAAAGCGGAATCGGATCCGATCCGAGCGTTCATCCTGGCGCGGAATTGGGTCGATGCGTTCTTGACCACGCACCCGCACGCCGGCGAGATCGATCCGGCCGAAGGCTATCGTGATGAACTCGCTTGGATCGTTCTTTCCGGTGGGCCGGCCAAGATGAATCTGGCCGAGGCGTCGATCGCGCGGCGGCTGGACAATTTGGCGGGCAATCACTCGCGAATCGTCAAAGGGAGTATGCCGCTGCACTATCACGAATTGTTGCGTCGCGTTCGAGGCTATCGCGAGACGGTCGTGCCCAGGTTCCGCAGTTTGCATGCCACCAAGACTCGTGTGGTGGACGAAGCCCGCGAGGAGATGCGGCTGGAAGAATTCAAGCCACGCGTGTTGACCAGTTTCGTGCGCAATCGCCTGCTCGACGAAGTCTACTTGCCGCTGATCGGCGACAACTTGGCCAAACAGATGGGTGCGGCTGGCGAAGACAAGCGGACGGACCGAATGGGTCTGCTGCTGTTGATCTCTCCGCCCGGTTACGGCAAGACGACGCTGATGGAGTACATCGCGAATCGGCTTGGGATCGTGTTCATGAAGATCAACGGCCCGGCGATCGGCCACGGCGTGACCTCACTCGATCCGGCCGAGGCACCCAACGCAGCGGCCCGCGAAGAGATCGAGCGTTTGAATCTCGCACTCGAGATGGGCGATAACGTGATGCTTTACTTGGACGACATCCAGCACACCCATCCCGAGTTGTTGCAGAAGTTCATTTCTCTTTGCGACGCAACTCGAAAGATCGAGGGTGTGCGAAACGGGCGGACACGAACGTACGATCTGCGCGGTCGTCGCGTCGCCGTGGTGATGGCGGGTAATCCCTACACCGAAAGTGGAGAACGGTTCCAGGTTCCCGACATGCTGTCAAACCGAGCCGATGTTTATAACCTTGGCGAGATCATCGGTGACTGCGGCGGAAGCGTTCGAGATGAGTTATCTGGAAAACTGTCTGACCAGCAATCGCACGCTGGCGCCGCTGGCGACCGCCGCACCGGAAGACGCGCGGGCGGTCATCGTGGCTGCCGAGCGAGATTCGCTCGAAGGGATCGAACTGCAAAGCAACTTCTCGATGGATCAAGTCCGCGAGATGTTCGAGGTGACACGCAAGCTGCTGCGCGTGCGAGATGTGGTGTTGCGAGTCAACCGCGCCTATATCCGCAGTGCGGCTCAGGCCGACGCCTATCGCACCGAGCCTCCATTCAAGCTGCAGGGAAGCTACCGAAACATGAACCGGATTGCCGAACGCGTCGCCGGCGTGATGAACGACCACGAGCTGCAAACGTTGATCGTCAGCAGCTACGAGCAGGACGCCCAGACGCTGACGACCGACAACGAAGCCAACGTGCTGAAGTTCAAGGAGCTGATGGGCATTCTCAGCGGCGAAGACAAAGAGCGTTGGGACGCGATCAAGTACGCGTACGTGGAAAGCGTCCGGATGTCAGGTTTGGACAGCGAAGACCAGGCTGGGCAATTGATGCGACAACTGGCTTCGATGCGAGACGGGCTGGAGTCGATCCGGCAAGTGATTTCGCGCGCGATCGCAGTCGGAAGTGATGGCAGTGAAGAACGGATGGACGCGCGCGTCGATTCGATCCGCCAGAGCCTGAGTGCCACCGGATCACAGTTGGCCGAAACACTGCAATCGACCAGCAAGCAACTCGAGCGAATCAGCGAGCAACAGGCACTCCAGCCGCCTGACCAGAAGATACTCGTGCAACACAAAGTGCCGCGTGTGATTGCGGACCTGGTGAAAGGCCAGTTCCATTTGATGCAAGAATGGTTGCGACCGATTCTGACCGAGTCGATCGACAACGGCCGCGACTTGGAACGACTCAAACAACAACTCGAATCAATGCTGGAGAATTACCAGCAAGTTGAAAAAAGCTTCGACGCCGCACAACCCAAACCAGACGATTCAATGTAGAATCATTGCGAATCGATCTTCCTAAGCATGTTGCAATTCGCCCTTGGTTTTGTTTTCCACAAGCGTGAAGTGTCCAACACGAACGACGTCAACTGACTCCACGCAGGCGGTGACATGATGCTGTGGAAGGATGTCTCGCCTCAGGAAGTCCAGAATGATGTCGCAGATGACGGGCGTTGCCACGACTTCGATGCGGACCTTCTCGCTGGTATCAACCTGACCGTTGCCGATATGGCGTCTGCCGGCGCCGCTGCATGCCGTTGCTGTATAGCCCGTCGCGCCGCAGTTTACGAATTCGCGTTCTAACCACTCTTCAAGAGATTTATCAGCGATCACGGTGATGCGGCGGACCGTTGCGAGTCCCCGTTTCCGCGCCGCATGTGCGTTGTCGGCCAGCGGTTGCAGGGAGTCCAAACCGCGAACCTCGAAGGTCAGCCCTTCTTGCTCGAAGTCCCGCTTCATCTCTTCTAGCTTTTCCATCACGCTGTGGTCGACAAGCTTTGTTTCCGATACGTCAACAATTAGGTTGCGGCGTTGGACCAAACCGATCTGCTCGATCTGTCGCTTGAAGGGGATCCAATTGCTGAACACGGCCGACTCGCGAGCCAGAATCAGGCTTGTGTCGTCGTTGATGTCCTCGACTTCGATGTACGGCTTGAACAGTGACTTCAAAGGCACTCCGTTGGCGACATGAAAGACCATCTTCAAAAGAATGCCCGCAGCGACGCCGATCAGAAGGTCGGTAGCAAGCACGACCACCATCGTGGTTACAAAGATCGCCAGTTGTTCCTTGCCGATTCGATAGACATGAACGAACTCGGTGGGGTGTGCGAGTCGATAGCCGGTGTACACAAGCATCGCTGCCAATGCCGCCAGCGGAATCTTATGCAAATACATTGGAAACAATGCCACGCAGGCGAGCAAAAAGATACCGTGCCACATGTCCGCGAATCGCGTGCGGGCACCATTGTCGATGTTCGCTTTCGATCGCACGATTTCCGAAATCATCGGCAATCCACCGACCCATGCTGCGCACAAGTTTCCCGCGCCCACCGCAATCATGTCGCGGTTCATATTCGTTTTACGTTTCCAGGGGTCGAGCAAGTCGATGGCTTTGGCGCTCAACAGCGATTCCAGGCTACCGATAATGAAGAACATCATGACCCACTTCCAGGCCTTGACTTCGGCCAGGGCGGCAAAATTGGGCGTGGTGATGTCGTCGAACATCCCGAACATGCGATCGGGCATTTTCACCAGGTATTGGTCTCCCAGTTGATACTGATGCCCCTGCAACGCGTACGAATGCTCATGCATCAGGTCGAAACCCATCCCCATCGGAATGGCAACCAACAGCACAACCATTGCCGAAGGGACTTTCTTTAGCAGGCCGATCTTGCTGCCCGCAAACGGCCAGAGAAACATGATCAGGATACTGACAATCCCGATCGCCGCGATCGCGGGGTTGGCTTCGGCAATGTAGTGCGGAATCTCCTTCAACATTTCAAACGGCTCGCCACCAGCGGAGACGCCGAGAGCGACGGGGAACTGTTTGAGGATGATGATGACGCCGATCGCCGCGAGCATGCCGTGGACGGCCGAGATCGGGAAGAACTCGCCAAGTATCCCTGCCCGGAAGAATCCGAAGAGAATCTGCAGCACTGCGGCCGCGACACCCACTGCGAGTGCCGCCTTGTAAGCCGTCAAGTCGCCAGCGGTCCAACCACCAGCCATGCCGTCACCGCCAAAGTCTTCGATGCAACCAATCGCAATCACGATCAACCCGGCGGCCGGACCTTTGATTGTCAGTTCGCTGTTGCTGAGAAACGTTGCCAAGATCGAGCCGATAATGGCAGTGAAGATGCCGGCAATCGGCGGGTATCCACACGCCAGTGAGATGCCCAGGCATAACGGCAACGCGATCAAGAACACAAGGAATCCCGAGAGGATGTCGTTCTTGAAGTATCGCGTGAACCCGGCCAAATTGCCGCGTGGTGTTTCGGAGGACGGTTGATTGGGTGTTATCTGGTCTGACATTTCGTTTCACTTTCTTATTGAATGACCGAAGAGGTCTTGTTCTCATTGACTTAAGTCGCAGTTTCGCCGCTGATCATGGCGTCTCTGCGTGACTTGTCCGAAGCGGAGCCATCGCCACAGCCCCGTCGTGGACCGAGCCGACGGCGCCCCGCTGGTTGATCAGCGCCTCCGCGGCGTGGTATCTCGACGACACGCCGGGCTGCGGAAATAATCCGCCGCCTAGTATCAACGCGGCGAGAACCAGCACAGCAATCCGCTCAGAAGTCCGTGCGCGAAGTGAAATCGAAGCCACGTGCTTTGTTCCTGTGAAGACTCGAAAGTACGCCTGCATGATTGCCACGCCGTTGAGCGCTGCGGCGACCACCACTGCCATGCCAATCCATGGGTAAACCGTCACCGCGCCTTCAATCAGCAGTTCGGTGCCAACGAAGCCCACCGTGCCGGGAAATCCGATGGAAGCCAATCCTGTCAGCAGGAACAGGGCCGCCAGCGTGGGCGTATGCTCATACAGCCCGTGGTATTCATCAAGCGATACTCGACCCGTTCGGGATTCGACACTGCGAAGCGTCAGTCCAAACCCGGCGAGTGCCAAGCCAACCGAAAGCCAAACACACAACGCCCCGGTCAAACCGATTGGCGTTGCCAGTTCCATCCCGACCAGAACGAGTGACGAATGGCTGAGGAACAGGTAGCAGAAGAACCTCCGCGCCTCATGCTGCACCAACGCCATGCCGCCGGCGTAAACCGCTGTGACCAACGAAACGATCGCGATACTCTGCAAAGCCCAATCAGGGGCGATCGGTAAGACCAATCGCATCACCGCGTAGGCACCCGTCATCGGCGTGACGAACAAAAGTGCGGTGCCGAAAGTCGCTTTCTCGAACAAATCGGTCATCCAGCAATGCAGTGGAATGATCCCGCTGCGCAGCAGTGCGGCGGTCGTCAGCAGCGCTCCACCACCTAAGGTCAGCCATGACGTGGGAGCACCCAATTCCAACATCCATTGGCCGACCACCAGCAAGCCAACGAACAACCCCATGTGCATCGCGTAGACGCGCGTGCAACGCTTGCGTGATCGCAATTCGATCCAAGGCGGAATCGTCGCGATTGACAACAATGCGATCAGCATCCATGGCGCCCGGCAACTTAGCGTCGCCAACAAGATCGCCTCGGAGATCAACGTCCAGCGGAATGAGAACCGATTGACCTTCGTGCGTAGCGTTGAGAGCACCGTCATCAGATAGACGAGCGCCGCCAAAGGCAAAAGCGGAGCACTGAGCTCATCGATCACAAAGTAATCTTTGTGAAATAGCAACTCGATCACGTCCCAATGATCGTGCGCCTCAAACGTGTGCAACAGCCCAAAATCGATCCACTCGCCAGCCGCAAACACGAACGTGACTGTGGAGAGCAGGATACACAACTTGTGAGCAAGTTCGCGGTCACGCAATGAACCAACGACGAAGGAACCGACAAGAGGAACCAAAATCGAAAGCTCAAGCCAGGGAAGGTGGAGTTCGTCCATCAAACAAACTCCTCCAAAGAAGTCGTGTGTGGTTTCACGTCATCCGATTCCCGAGACTTCTCACCCGAGAGCAGATCCGTCCAGCGTCGCTCCAACGAATCAAACCAACGGAACGCAGTCATGAACGGTCGCACGATGTAGTCGTACAAAATGACATCGAGGAAACCGCGTTCCATTGCGAATCGGTAGACCCATGCTCGCACCGGTATCGGCACGAGTCGCTCCCAAAAACGTTCGCTGCGCGGCAAGTGCGACCCGATCGCGTTCTCAAGCGCGTGGTAGTCGTGCAGCAACGTCGGGGCTCGCAACAGTTGCAGCGTGCGAAGACAGGCATGTCCAATGATGTGAATCAGCGCGATGTATCGCAGCCCCAAGCCAATCTCGGCAACGATGATGCCCACCTGCGTCAGCGAAGCGAAAGCAAGTGCGCTCTTGATATCGGTTTGCACCCGAGCCACAACCGCTCCGTAGATCGCTGACGCCACACCGATCGCCACGACGGCTCCACTGAGCAGCAGCGACTGCTCCAGAATCGGACTGACTCGCAGCAGCAGGAACGCGCCGAGATGGACCGAGAGCGCGCCATAGAAAATAGCACTGGACGGTGTTGGACCTTCCATCGCTCGCGGCAACCAGCCCGAAAAGGGAACGAGTGCGGATTTGCCGGCCGCCGCGACCAATAACATTAGCCCCACGAAAAGTGCGTGCGAATGCGAAATCGTGGCCTGACCTTCGGGCCACGGTCCCGTCCCCATCAATCCCTCGAAATCACCGGCACCGGTCAGATGATGCATCGCCAGCGCCGCGATCAGGAAAGCCGCGTCCGCGAACCGGTACACCGTCCATACTCGTTGGCCATTCCGGACCGGGTTTGGCCGTTCGTGGAAGTAGGCAACCAGCAAGGCCGACGACAATCCGACCAATTCCCATCCAAAAAACAATGTCTCGATGGTCCCCGCGAGCGACGAAACGACCATCCCCAGCAGAAATAAGGCGAAGAAAACAAAAAACCTTCCAAAGCCAGGTTCGCGATGCAGATAGCGGCTGGTGAATGCGCCAATCGTTCCACACAAGACGAACGATAAGATCACAAAGGGAACGGACAAACGGTCGAAGACAAACTTCAGGTGAAAGTGAAAATGCTGTTGAGGGATCACAACCCAGTTGCCAATTTCAATCGGAACATCTCGAATCCCGGTAGCAAGCATCAACACGACGATCGCGATCGACGCCAGCAGGCCGGCAAACACGGCGGCCTCGGTGCATTTGGCCAACGCGCGTTCGCTCAGCGGTTGATTCAGTAGCGACGTGACGCCAAAGAGCGACAGCAACGCCGCGGGGCTCGCCACGACGCAAATACCAAGCACGAAAAAGAGTGTTTCAAGTGTCATCAGGTTTGCTCCGCATACGAATGGCCAATCGAAGCAAATCCAAGGTGCTGGCGCCAGCCGCGATACCAATCGACCGATGAATCGGCGACAGGCAAATCAAGCGATTCCGGTTCGTAGTCGGTGAACTCACCTCGTACATAACGCTTGATTTGATTCGATTCCGAGTCGAACACGGCGAGTTGGACCCAGTCGCCGTTGACCAGTCGAGCAATCGCCTCGTTGTCGTTGATGATCCGCTGCATGGCCGTGACGGTTGTCTCAATCACAAACAACAGCCGTACAGGCTCGTGGATCTCGACCATTTGCCACGGCAGACCTGGACGCAAGTCGCTCGCCGCCCCGTCCATCACACCTAGCAGTGAAGTGATATTGTGGGGAAGCTTTGTTCCACAGCCGTATCCAGTCGGATCGACGTAGGAGAAGTAGTATTCCAGATTGATGCCGGCGCAAACCGGAATCACGGCCTGCAGCAAACGCTCGAGAATCGAACTACGGTCATCATCTTGCGCCGGATCATAGGAGGTTAGAAACGCGCGGCGATCGAGGAAAAGCCCACGACTCCAAGCACGACGACCGACAAAACATAAAGCGTTGGTGGCGTGTCCGTACTCGGGTCGCGTTTGGGAAAGATCCTCCGCGCGACCCTCCACGTGTCGTAACGCATCGTCAGTCGAAATCGCCAAATCGGCCGACTCGAAGCGACGGCATCGCTCGTGAGCACTTCGCCGCCGTGCTTCGTCAATCCCTGCCTTGGCACGCTCGAACAGCGGCCGGTGCATGAGTGGAACGCCGTCCAAGTCGTACCAGGTCATGCTGTCGTCGCAGGTGTTGTGGTAGCCACCAACGAAGAACGTATCATCGGGAATCACGAGTCCTCGATCGGCAAGAATCCGTCGGATGCGCGGGTCATTGGCCATTTGCGCGAAGGCTCTCGCGTTCGGGCCTCCGCGACCGCCACCGCAGGCACCACAGTCATGCGCTGCTTCGTGCGGATTGTTCAAACTGGCCGAACCGTGGCCGCAAATCACGACCAAACGCGAAAACATTTCTGTTCGAGCGATGCCGATCGCCCGTAAGCCGCCTTCGACAATCGCCGCCATTTCATCAACGGCGTAACCAACGTGCCCGTTGTCTGATCCTGGCTCGTTTTCCGTACGCTCCAGTCGCAATTGAGTGCTGGGCGTCCGAATGATTCCGCCAAAGAGACGCCGAATCTGCGCTGTCGAACGTGGAAACAGGATTCTCGCGACCAGCGGGATGGCGGCGAGCGATCCGAACAAACCGGTGAGAATCCCGCCGAAAATGGTTCGTGTGCCACGATGGGCTTGGTGAGTCACCTCGCCGATTCGTTTACGTGCCTCGGCCCGCCGACGGCCCGCTTGCAACACCGAGTACAGCGGTTCTTCAACGATATAGTGCTTCGGCTTGATGTTGACCGGGCAGAGCGGTCTGAAGTGCGCCTCAGCCGCACCTCGATAGTACATGGCCACACCAAAAAAGCCGGCAACGCCCAAGGTTTCACATTCGGGATCGAACTCTTCTAGATGCCGACGAAACGATTCTTCGCGTTCATCGATGCAACACACCACTTGATACTTGGCAAGCTCGGTACAGTCCATTGCATTCTGCTTGCGCTTTGAGTGTGCAAGCACAGCGTTCAAGGTTTCGTTGCGATACTTCCGCTCAAACGCAAGGTGATAGGTGCGTCTTCGTTCAAGCCCTGAGAACGCTTCCATCTCGTCGATCAACGTCTTCCATTGCTGCGAAGACAACGCTTGTAGATTTTGGGGTTTCCATCCGCGTACTTGTGCAAGCTGGAATACCAGGAACGCTTGCTGGTCGGTGCCATTGAGCCTCTGGGGTGAAATACCCCGCGCCGCTACTTCGCGAACCTTATCAAGTGGCCCCTCAAATTCGAGACATTCACGAGCGACTGCGGCGATCGAGATTCGATCGAGGATCAGGCGGACTGCGAGGAATTCGATGAGACTCTCTGGCGGTGCCGGATGGGGTGCCCAGTCGGCGTTACTTTCCATCTGCCAAACCATGCCGGCCCAACCGCGCAGAGCGAGCAGCGTCTGTGTAATGAATTCTTCCCGTTGGTCATCTGCGATCCCGAGCAAGCGGAGTGACTCCTCAATCGACTCCAACGGACCGATCGACGCGTCCCGTAGCCGACACGCTTCTCGGTGCACGTCGCGGTACCAACGGGTCGGAGACGCAAAGGAGTTTGCAAACAGGTTCAAGAATGACTCGTAGATGCCCGCGTTGCGATCCGCCAGTTGCCAGTCGGCGAACCCCTGATCGAGGAATGCGGAGCAGAGGCGAATCATCACTTCGTTTACGGCCAAATCGGCATCTTCACCGGTGACGTCAAGCAATAGATCGCGAAGTCGTACGTGAACGAGAGCATCTTCCGTCGATCGCACTGAGTCGTCTCCAACCAAACGCACGCCGCCCGCACAGACTCGCCACAGAAAGTTCAGCACAAACGCTTCCCAGGTACGTTCGCTCCAAGTTTCAATTGACGCTTTGTTGAACTGTTCAAACACTTCGGCGACGACATTTTTCGCCGGCCGGTCTCCGCCATTGCGTAGGTCCCGCATCACCCACTGCCGGGTATCATCAATCATTTTGGCGCGGACCGACGGCTCGACTTCTTGCCGGAATTTGCGAAGCGCGTCCGTCTCAGCAATCACCCAGCGCAGTTCGGCGCTGGACCGGTGCGCAGAGGAAACCGCAGCATCGCCAATCGCAATGCATGCCGGGTCCCAAAGCTGGCAACAAGTCGATCGGCCTCGTCACCCAGATCGTCAATCAAGACAGCCTCCAGATCTTCGAGCCGAATGCGTCCTCGCTCGAGTTTCTCGCGGTATCGCTGCTCCGGTAGGTAAGCATGGCAGCCGAACAATCGGCCTCCCGCTTTTACTCCATTGTCGAAACCAAGGTGCTCAAATGCGTGCAGCGTATTGTGGTGCACGAAGACGGTAATCGGTCCTTGAGCCGGCAAGTAATGCGCGGCGTGCTCGATGACGTGACGCAGGTTGCTCGCGGCCACGCCCTCCTGTTCCGACTCGGTAGGTTCATCGACGACGGTAGATTGCACGATCAGACCTATTTCTTCCGAAGATACGTGTGCTGCTGAACCGGCTTGCGTGGGCTCTTCTTGAATCCGTGCCAGTCCGACCGAAGATGAAGGCCAAGGCTGGCTCTGGGAGAGTTGTGGTCGCTGTCAAAGCAAGCGCCGTGCCAAACGCTAACTGGATAATGCCGCTTTCAGTTCGTAGTGACCCGATTCATCGGGTTTTTGCGAGAGGACCGCATGAATGCCGTCACTACGACCAAGATCGCGTTGAAAAAACGTGAAGCCAACGAAGCCAACGAATATCTGATCTGAGACAGTCCGCCGATCAACATCTGTGCAAGTTCTTGCAGAAGGCGTGCAATCGCCTGCAGTCGATCGGTCTTGGCTTCGCGGCAAGCCGTCGCGGAAGTTTTGAAGTCGGAGCCAAAAGCGAGGCTCTTGCCAAGTCGGCCGCCGGCGTTCGCCTCGCCAAACAGCTTTGGTACGCGTAATGCAGCATGCATGTCGGCCCCCGGCCTCTGACCGCTATTGGTGTTGCAAGTCGCTTCCTCGCTTCGCAGGCGTTTCCCTCCATGCCAATCCTGATTAGCACCGATGACTTCCTTCCGATTGAACGCGAGGGTGAAGTACGGGCAAAACGTAGCCAACTCGATGTGGCCGGTTTGGGCGATGGCAAACGATTGGCGATTCGGAATGAGTACGAACGCGCCCTCACATTCTTATCCCCGCACAGCGTTGATCGGGAAGTCCGAAATTGCCGCGCGGTCTGCCTACTGCGGCTGCAAAGGTATCGTGAGGCGATCGCCATCCTTCGCACGATCGCGGTCAACCTTCAAAGCGTTTCATTACGCAACGACGTTCCCAAGCACATTCAGCTGAATTTCGCGACAGCACTTGCCTACGGTGGAGAACCTGCCGGTGCGTTGGACGTGATCGCGGAGTCAAAGACTGCGGACGATCCTGTCGCGCAGCGGATCAAAGCCTCTATCGACGAGTGGGTCGCAACGATGAGTTTTCTCCGAAAGTTGGATTGGAAGATCAACCGCATCGGCCCAAAGACAAGCCCCCAGCCACCCAATGAACCGCTCGGGCGTTTTACTTGGGAACTCACTTAGCATCGTGCCCACTCGACTTTAAAAGTCCAGTTGAGCGCGGGCGACCATGATGTCTGCGTCGCTATCGCCGTTAACGGGACTGTCCAGCATTGCATGGATGTAATTGAGCTGAAACTTGGTAAATCCGTTGAGATACCAGTTGAGTCCGATCGTGACATCGTTAAGGCGACCGCCGGCAACATCCGCATCGTTCAAGTCAAGGTAAGACCAGCGCCCTGCGAGCTCCCATGCTCCATAACCGTCCTTGCCGAACGGATGTTTGGGAACAATCCGGCCAAGCACGCCCTGCTTCCGATTGTACGGGCGATGCTCGCCGGTAAGGATGTACGCACCTTGCGCGGAAACACCTGCGAACGACACCGTCGATCCGCCCCGCCGATCGACAACCGCGTAAACGACTTCCGATTGTGCATTGAAGGAGCCAACCGTTGTCGCGAGCTCGCCGGCAAACAGGTTTGTCGTATCGGTATCGATGAAACCCGTGTCGACGAACGGAGGGACAATGAAGGGAACGCCGGCGGGTAAGAACACCGCTGCGCCCAAATCTGAAATGAAGACTTCGGGAGGAGTGAGATAGCGGACGACATTCGAAGATGGATTGATCAAGCTATAGGCGCCGCCGACATGCAAGAGCCCTTCCTCGCCTCCGAGCACAACTCCTGTCAACCGTGTGGCCAATCCGTAGCCGCCGGAATCGCCGAGTTGGGCACCGAAAGGGTCGGTGGGAAAGCGAAACCCGGAGAGCGCCCAGGTGAAGTCCTCGTCCTGATTGACACCGTGTGCCATGACGCCGATCTGACGAAACGGTAAGAATGCGAACGGAAGTGCACGTTCGATGAAGGTCAGGTCTTTGACACTGGTCAGTCCATCCAGTCCGAAAGGATTGCGGAAATGACCAACACGCAAGTTTTGAAGAAGCGGCAGATCCTGTATCTCCAGCCAGACATCCATGAAACTCGGTCTGCCGGGAAACCCAAAGTCAAATTCCACGATGTAAGCGACATTGTCTGCGACATCGCCCGTCGCGGCCAATCGTGCGCGTCGGAAGTCGGCACCGTCTTGAATATCGCCGACAGCCACGATGTTTGCGTCATCCTGGTAGAACCACCCCGCGTCAGCCTGGAAAAATCCCGTCACGCGGACCGTGGGAAACTCGCTTTTCGCTGGACCGGCGTTGCTCAGACTGGGAGGACAGTAGCCCGCCTGCTCGACGTCGCCGGCCGCCAAAGACTCGATCAGGAGGTTTGTGGGCGAGGAATCACTTGACGGAGGAGTTTCGGCCTGACCCGTTTCGTTGATCGCCGTATCCGACATCCCCAATTGGCCTTGTTGCGCCAAACAGGTCGTGGCCCCAAGAAAAATCGAGGAGAAGAGTGCAATCAGTAGGAGATTTGGGCAGGATAGACTTGATGTGTGCACTAGCATGCTTCACGCAGGGGTAATCGAAAACAGGTTCGTAGTTACCGGGTACGCAAAACGAAAAACCAGCGTCAATCCCAGCACAAAATCGATGCCAATTGTGCAATAGCCTGCACTTGGCCTGCAGATTTTTGCATGGAAATTGGCCCCCATCCTCCAGTTTCAGCTCAACCAACCTTTCCGCCGGAAAACAGCGATCAAGCTGCTAGTGCTTTGTCAAAGCTTGATTTTGGGGTTGGCCAGGAAAAGGGCATAGCGAGCGTTCGTGCCGCGACATGCTGGTGTCTAGCCTTGAGGCGATCTTCAAGGGCGAGGAATCGGCTAAAGCCTACACACCAACTCCGAATGCCCGTGCCATTCGTACCTGACCCCTTTTCCCGAAGCACATTGAACCCTCATTCTTAGTCGTGACAAAGCACTAGCCAACCGCCATTCCATTGTCCCGTTCCATCGCATCACCCGCTTACTCACTATGTTCAGCGTTCATTCAAATGAAACGGGAAGATCCTATCGGTTGGCCATCGTCGGTCTTTTGGCGTTAAGCGTAGCCACTTTGGCAGTCACGATTTGGGTCATGAATGAACTGCTACGCGAGCAAGTGGTTGTTGCTGAATTGATTGAATACCTGCCCCCCGAGGGTGACGTGGCGGCCGAAGAGCTTGCCGGCGAATTGCGGTGGCAGTTTCGTCTGTCGATTCTGGTGGTACTGAATCTCGTGGTGACCGGATTCACTGTCGTGTTGCTGTGGCGCGCGTATCATTCGTCGCAGGAGTCGCTGCGTGACATCAAGGCGCTGGCCGGCGACATCATCGGCAGCATGGATCAGGCCGTCATCACGACCGATGTCCACGGTATTGTGACGAGTACCAATCGACGCGGCGTAGAGCTTCTTGATTTGCCTGCGGACCATGTCGGCAAGCCGCTCAATGAGTTATCTGGGCGACTCGCATTGGAAGAGCTGCGGCAGCAATCAAGAAAGTTGGACTTGACGGGTCAGACTCGAGATTTCCAGGTTCCAACCGACGGCACGACGATGACTTTGCGGACATTCTGCCAACCGCTCCGTGACCGCGACAATGTGGACATTGGTGACGTGATTCAGCTGCGCGACGTCACCGAGCGAGTTCTCATGGACGACCGCCTTCGCCGGATGGAACGTTACATGGGTCTGGGGGCTTTGGCGGCTGGCCTCCATCACGAAATCAAGAATCCGCTCACCGCGTTGTCGTTGCATGTCCAGTTGATGGAAGAAGAACTTCTCAAGAGTGAGACTTCCACTACGATTTTTGAAATGCTGAGCGTGATCAAGACCGAAGTTGCTCGCGTCGGCGGTGTTTTGGAAGGTTTTCGCGATTTCGCATCGGTGGGCCACTTGAATCTGACGGAAGTCGATCTTGTCGAACTGGTGGATCGGCAGGTGAAGTTGATTCGGCCGCAGGCCCAAATGCAGCAGGTCGCCGTGAATGTCAATCTGCTCGCCGAACGATTGCCGGCAGTCAGCGCGGATCGCGTTCGCTTGGAGCAAGTATTGCTGAACCTCCTGATCAATGCGATGGAGGCGATGCCCGATGGCGGCACGATCGAGATTCGGATCTCGATCGCCCAAGACGAGACCCCAAAGTCAGTCCGAATCGAGATTGTCGATTCGGGGCCGGGGATCCCTGAAAACCTGCGAAGTCGAATTCTTGACCCTTACTTCACGACCAAAAGCGAGGGGACTGGCATGGGACTTGCTTTATGCGACAAGATCGTTCGCCAACATCACGGATCACTTGATTTTCGCAGTGCGCAGCATGGGTCGGTCTTTGACATTACCCTTCCCGTCGAATGATGGCACGGTCCGAGCAAAAGCCTATGAACGAAGGATTCAACATTCTGATTGTCGATGATGAACCCAACATCCGCGCGGGACTCGCCAAGGGGCTCGCAAGAGAAGCGGGGCACATCGAAACAGCGGGTGATGTGAACGAGGCATTGGACAAATTCGATGCCGGTCGTTTCCAGCTTGTGATCGCCGATGTCCGGCTTCCCGGCGACCGCGACGGGCTTGACCTCGTCTCTGCTTTGCTGCGGCGTGAGCCAGAAACGACGGCGATCGTGATTACAGCTCATGGCACTGTCGAAACGGCCGTCGATGCCATGCGGCGTGGAGCGTTCGATTTCATCACCAAGCCGGTGGATTTGAACCTGATTCGTCAGCAAGTTCAAAAAGCGATTGAACATCATCGCTTGAGAAGTGAAAACCGAGAGTTGAAAGATCGGTTGGCAGATGTGGGTGAAATCTCGGGCATCATCGGTAATTGTGCCGCCATGCAGGACGTATTCCAACAGGTTCGGCAAGTCGCCGATACCGACGCCACCGTTCTGATTCAGGGTGAAAGTGGAACGGGCAAAGAGTTGATCGCCCGAGCGTTACACGACTTGAGCGATCGGTGCGGCGGACCGTTCGTTGCCGTCAACTTAGGCGCGCTGCCGGAGACATTGCTCGAAAGTGAATTGTTTGGGCACGAGAAAGGCTCGTTTACCGGTGCATCGAGACAAAAACCGGGTTGCTTCGAGCAGGCATGTGGCGGGACGCTGTTTCTCGACGAGATCACCGAGATACCGGCGAAGAGCCAGGTGGATCTGCTGCGTGTGCTGGAAACCGGCCAGTTTTCACGGGTCGGTGGCGAACAGCAACTTGAGTCGGACGCACGCATTGTTTCCGCGACCAACAAAGACATTCGGCAGATGATCGACGAGGAAACATTTCGTGAAGATTTGTATTACCGTTTGAACATTGTGCCCATCCACGTTCCGGCCTTGCGCAAGCGACGCGACGATATCCCACTCCTTGTCGAGCACTTCCTGAATCACTTTTGTCAGCGTCATCGCCGGCCGATCAAGCAGATCGCGAGTGATGCGATGCATGTGTTGACCGTGGCAAGTTGGCCAGGCAACGTGCGGCAGCTACGAAACGTGATGGAACGCCTGGTCGTGACCGTGTTGGACGATGTCATCAGCGTGGAAAACCTGCCATCGGACTTGTATCCCGCGGCCGGTCCAGATTCCGACGCGCCACTGCGGACGCTGGCCGAAGTCACTGAGGGGGCTGAGAAAGAGGCGATTGGGGCGGCACTTGCCGCATCGGACTATCACCGCGAGCAATCCGCAAAGTTGCTTGGCATCAGCGTACGCACGCTGCACTACAAGATGAACCGCTACGGATTGCATTAGCCGGCTGGCATCGTTTCAATACCCTCTGTCGTCTGAAATACTGCCGTCGCCGGCTCTAACCCGATCGGTTACCGTGAATACCGTCGAACGCTTGCTCGATGCACTTGGGCTCCATTCGTTTGCCAAGTGGATGTTGCTTGCATCACTCGTTGGTATCGTGGCGGGACTCGGCGCGATTGCCTTCGATGTGATCGGTCAAGGTGTCGTTCGATACTCACTTGCCCAGTTCACTGGCTACACTCCGCCCGAGGCAGCCGGCGAACATGCCCGGTTTGAGCATCAGTCCGACTTTTTCTCACCGTGGACGATCGTCGCGGTGATGACGGTTGGAGGTTTGATTTCTGGGTTCATTGTCTACACGCTTGCTCCGGAAGCGGAAGGTCATGGGACCGACGCAGCGATCGACGCGTTTCACAACAAGCAAGGCAGGATTCGCGGGAGGATTCCCTTCGTCAAGACGATTGCATCTGCCATTACGTTGGGAACCGGAGGATCGGGTGGGCGTGAAGGTCCGATCGCACAAATCGGAGCCGGGTTCGGTTCCTGGCTGGGAACGAAACTGAAGCTTTCGCATCGCGAGCGTCGCATCATGCTCGCCGCCGGCATGGGCGCGGGCATCGGCGCGATTTTTCGCGCACCATTGGCGGGAGCCGTGTTTGCGGGAGAGATCTTGTACAGCGACGCGGACCTGGAGTCCGATGTGATCGTGCCGGCCGCCGCCGCCTCGGTGGTCGCCTATAGCGTGTACACGCAGTCCTTGCCTGCGGATACGCGATTCATGCCGCTCTTCGGTGCCAACCTGGAACACACGTTCGTGTCGCCGCTTGAGTTGATTCCGTATGCGGTCCTGGCCGGCATCTTGACGGTGGCAGGTATTTTGTACGTCACATTCTTTTACGGAACACAAAGTCTGTTTCGAAAGCTGCCGATCATTCCGCACTTTCGGCCTGCGATCGGCGCTGCGATCGCCGGTTTGATTGCCGTCGGGCTACTCCAAGTTTTCGACGGCAACCGGAACGTCCTGGGTGTTTTAGGCACGGGCTATGGGACGTTGCAGCTAGCCGTAACGTCCGCAGGCGAAATCGGCATTCCTTTACTCTTGACAATCGCTTTCGCCAAGATCATGACGACATCGTTCACGATCAGCTCGGGCGGATCAGGTGGAGTGTTCGGCCCATCCATGGTGATTGGTGGTTGCTTGGGATCGGCGGTAGGCTTGGCATTTCATTCGGTTTGGCCGACGGTCGTCGCCGCACCTGAGGCGTTCGCCGTGGTCGGCATGGCCGGTTTCTTTGCCGGTGTCGCCCGAGCCCCAATTTCAACCATCATCATGGTAAGAGCGTTAACAGGTGACTATGGACTCCTGTTACCCACCATGCTCGTTTCAACGTTAACGTTTGTCATGTGTCACCACTGGCGACTCTATCAGAAACAAGTTCCCACGCGAATGGACTCAAAGGCTCACCGCGGTGATTTCATCATCGATGTGTTGGAGGGCTTGCATGTGCGTGACATTTATCGGCGAGATCAAGAACCCATGCTGCTGATTCCCGAAGGCATGACGCTGGATGCAATTGTTCATTGCCTTGCTGACAATCATCAACACTATTTTCCGGTGGTCGATGCAGAGCAGCGGATGGTTGGCATTTTCAGCGATGACGATGTGCGTTCCTATCTTTACGATGAAACGCTGTGGAACCTCGCCGTGGCTCGCGACGTGATGACCAGCAACTTCATTTCAGTCGCCCCCCAAGACAACCTCAACACCGCGCTCAAACGGATGACTTCTCTGAACCTTGACGAGCTCCCGGTCATCGACCCGGAGGACTCCGGGCGGCTGCTTGGGATGCTTCGCCGAAGAGAGACGATCGGAGCGTACAACGAACGGTTGATGGAACTCAAACAATCGGCCGAAGAGTAGATCGCATCCGCGGATAGCGGATGGCGGATGGCGGATGGCGGGATGCGAACGTTGGTAGACGATTCTCGCGGTTTACTCTGGCACGCTCGAGTCTGCAAACTGTTGCATCGATACGCAGAAGGCTGCAGTCGTATTGTTCGGCTTGCGACGAGGTTTTACGCCGATTTGTGAACATTCGCAGCTCCTCGCAATCACGAATTCGGTTTGGCACGAACCTTGCCCTCCATTGATTGCGGTGCCCCAGCAAACGTTCTCATTGAAGGTGAAGTCGTGATTGCTTCTCGCAATCCAATCAAAGGCAGTGCTTGTCCCTCAGGCTCCCCTGAGGAGCCAATTCAGGGCGGTATTTTGAGACTTTCCAACATCTTCGACTCGGACTGCATCGAGACGATCCCACCTTCGACAGGAAAAGTCGACGTCATTCGGCGTCTCGTGCAACTGTTGGTGATTCACAATCGGATCGACCAAGAACTGTGGTGAAGCCGTCAAGCTCCAATTGATCCAACGTGAAAGCTACGGTTCCTCGGCGATTGGAAAGGGGCTCGCGTTTCCTCACGTTCGAACGAATGAAGTCTCGTGTTTTACTGGCGCGATCGGGTTTGCTCCCGACGGCCTCGACTTTGAGTCACTCGATCACAAGCCGACAAAGCTGATATTTCTCACACTTTCACCCGTTGCTAGCCGCCGACAACACACGGTCCTGTTCGGCCGCCTACTCAGCCTGGTGCGAGACAAGGCGATGGGTATGCGGCTGCAGAATTTGATGCGGCCCCACGATATTCATCAGTATCTTCGTGATCTTGACTATCAATCTGATACACCCGTCGAACTCGCGGTTCCATTCCAGGGACACAAAGTCGATGAGAGATGCTGGTGACCAATCCACGGAATTTGAGCGTTACCTTCCCCCACGAAGAAGAATAGGAGTCTTCCAATGCTGGTACTGAGGCGAAAGACAAATCAAGACATCCTGATGCCGCAACACGACATCATCATTCGCGTCTTGGAAATCAAAGG
Organism: Pirellulaceae bacterium; assembly: GCA_963704055.1. Classification (GTDB taxonomy): domain Bacteria; phylum Planctomycetota; class Planctomycetia; order Pirellulales; family Pirellulaceae; genus Rubripirellula. The sequence goes on from CAVPGW010000004.1 coordinate 158,066, forward strand.
GCAACGAGTCAGTCTGGGAATCGAGGCACCTGGGTCGGTGAAAATACTGAGGGCCGAAGTCTACATCGATTCAGCTGCGGAATCTGCTCACGGAGCTATCAGCTCGGTTACTGCTTGGTAGAGACTTTCTGGCAGCGGACCCTCGTTGGCGGCGGCGATGTTCTCCGCCAAGTGTTCGTGATTGCAGGTGCCGACGATCGTGGTGTGGCAATACGGGTGAGACAGCGTGTATCGAAGAATCAATTCCGCACGCGACATTCCTGCTGGTAAGACTTGGTCGAGTTTTGCTTGCGACCAAATATCGTTCAGCGCTGGTCGCTCGATCGCAGCATCGGGGCCACCCTGGGCGATGCCGCCGCGAACGATGATCCCCTGCGCCGGACTGGCCGGCACGAGTGATCAAGTCATGATGCTCGCGGGACAAGCAGGAGTACGGAATCTGGAAGGTGTCAAAAACTCCCAAGTCGATCAGTGCCGGCAGATTTGGCAGCTTGCTCGAAACACCCATGAACCGGATCAGACCTTGCTCGCGAAAGCTCTCGAGCAGATCAATCAGTCCTTCACGCTCGAGCGTTTCGGCGTCGCCGCCGTGAAATTGCAGGATATCGATGTGGTCGGTTTGCAGTCGCTTCAGACTCAACTCGAGATTTCGCTCGATGACTTCCTTTCTCCATTGGTGGTCGATTTCGAGATGGTCTTCGTGCTGAGTGTAGACGCAGCCACACTTGGTCGCGAGCGTGAATTCGTTTCTGCGAGAACTGATGTAGCGACCGATTCGCTGCTCACAGACCCCGTAGTCGGGGGCCGTGTCGATAAAGTTGATACCGGCATCCAGCACATCATTCAGGAACTTCTCGGCCGCCCCGTCGTCGACCACACGGACTCCCCAAGTTCGCGGACCGCGCAATCCCATGCTCCCGTAGCCAAGCTGTGTGACCTGCAAACCGGTGCGGCCCAGCGTTTTCTGACTCAGCACGACTTATCTCCATTTTGATCGATGTTCGGTGGGATAAGTCTGACAGGATTTCGAGGGAAGCTGTAGGCCAACACAGCGACGAAACATCGCTACGCACTAAGCGAAAATGCGGCGGCGAAGCATGCCCAGAGTTGCGTTTTGGCGACGGTCGTACTTGATCCGCGCACCCGCTTTGTTGACTGCTGCCTCGAATTGAGTCACCCCCAAGAGCATCGTGGCGGGATGCTTCAACTCGGCCTCTTCGGCGATCTGGTCCAGCAGGACTCGTCCGGCCGCGCCGATGCGATGCGCCCGGCAAATTTCGTGAAACATCCCTTGCGGCGTGTTCACAATAGGTGGCGGACGATTGGCAATTCTGTAGATCACAAGGCCGATCGCAATCGCGACGACAGGGATCAGCAAATACCAGATTCCTGTGGCGCCACCGGTGGCCACCGTCTCACGATACTGAAGGCTCACTTCAGCCATGTGAGTTTCGGCGTACAGAGTTGGAAGCTGTAGGATCATAGTCGTAAACCCAAACTCAGTGTCTATCGCGTTTTTGTTGTTTGACGATGCTCAAGCGATGCCAAGGCAGCGTCTCGCACGGGGCATTCGGGAAGCTCCGTCATTTCTCGCAACAGCCATAGCGTCGCATCACCGGTTGCATCGGACATCACCTCGGCGGCCCGCACGCGTGCTTGCAGGTGGTCCTGGTGGGCGATATGCGTAAACGCGTCGGATAACAGGTCAACCACTGCGAGTGCGTCCGCCATTGAGATCGCCTCGAGCCGATTTTGCAATACCGGATGCCGCAAGGCATCCCGCACGCGTTCGACGGCGTCAGGGTCGACCATCATGACGACACGCCCCAAACGACGGCGACTCCGCGGTCGTAGCGACTCGAATCGATGCAGCATTTGATCGGCATGCAGTGGTCCAAGCACACGGCGAACACCGCGGCACAAAGCCGCGTCGGGATAACACAGCAAATCGATCAATCGTTGCAGCAAGCGAGCGTTATCGTCCGCAGCAATCGCCACTGCGTCGCCGTCAGCCACGCAAATCGCAGCGCGCATCCAGAGGTCGACATCGGGAACTTCGCACCGCGACAAACCCATCGCTGCGGCGTTCTCGCAACCACCACCGGCTTCGACAGCTGCCGCGATCAGATGCAGGGTTTCGATGACGTCGTGGTTGCCTGCCACATAAAGATGGATCATCGCTGCACGGTAGTCCGGCGCGATGTCGTCTAGGATTTGTTCGCCGCCAAGACAGCACTTAGGAATTCCAATGTCGCGAATGTTATTGAGCACTGTCGCGGTCGGTTCGCTGGTGATTTTGCGGAGCAGCGCCTCGCGGAACGGCTCGTCCGTACGTGCTTGGATGATTCCGCCGATTCGTTCAGGGATGCTTCTGCGACGAACGAATCCAGACAGTAGATCAATCACACCGGGAAATGCCGTAAACATCAACCGCTTACAGATCAGCTCCATCTGCGGACCGTCTTCGCTGGTCATTTGCCGCAGTTCACCATCGCCCCATGTCGATACCAACAGAAAGGCGTCAACCAGCTGTTCATTTCGATGCATCGAGAACCGGCGGACAGAATCGGCCAGTCGGGCCAGGACGGGACCGCGAACGGTGGGTCGGTCGCGGTCGGCGCGGGCAGCCCGCCCGAGCGGCTGGACAATGGCGATGACCGCTTCGCTGGCGCGTTGCTGGATATCTCGTGATGCACTCGACTCCGCCAGCAGTGTCAACTGCGGTATCACGGACGCCATTTGGAGGCTTTCAGCTGCTGTGATTGCCGTTAGGACATTTTCGCCTTGCCCGCGAAGCGCCTGGCCGATCGCATCATTGAGCCATGATTTCTTTGGACGCAGCACGCGCAGGTCGTCCGCGTTCAATTTACCCCAATTTGCCAGCACCTGTTCCGACGATCGGGGCTCCTTTCGTTTGAGCAGAGCACCGAGTGCTCGACGACGATTGGCAGCATTCGGATCGTCAAGTGCGGCAATCAGGACATCCACGGCCGCTTCGTTGCGCGTCGCAGCAAGCGTTTCGTAGGTGAGTTCCAGACCTTGCATATTGCTGAATCATCGCTGGTGGCATCGGCCCAAACACTCTGTCTAGCAGCGGACCGGTCATCTAGAAATCTAGCTCCTGTACGCCGACCGGGGCCGCAGACGAGTGGATTCTCGGCCCCCTGTCGTAGCTCGAATCGGTACGACCCCGCTAAACTGCGTGGTCGAACTGGGGGGGTCCCCGCCCGAGCGGGGCAATCCGCAAGCAGCCTGCTCGATCGCCCCCAAATCGCTCTATAATGAGGTCACTCCGAATCAACTCGACTATGAACGTGTTTGGACACGGGGGTGGGACCCTTTGATAGTGTCTCGGAAAGAGGCAGCCCCCTTTTTCAAACACGTTCCAAACAAGCAAACAACTACGATGCGAGCTGCAGACCAGATCTTGGATGAGTCGTTTCTCGAAGTCCGAGCCAAGTTGCTTGAGGTGGCCGCAACACTCGATCGGATCGATCGGTCGGCCGACGACGGGTCGCCGCTGACTGATCGAAACAAGCCCCGTCGAGCGAGCATCAACGATGCGATTCGCATTTTGCTGAGCGAAGGTCCCGATCGCACAGAGAGATTGCAGCGGCTGTTCTCACGCGAATATGAGGCCGATTGGCGGCAGCAGATGCAGTTGTAAGCCTCGCCACTCCCCAACATCATCACCCTTTCGATCACTTCTTGAATTCTCATGGATTACATCGACCCACATGTCCACATGGTCTCTCGGACGACCGACGACTACGCGACGCTGGCTCGGATGGGCTGCGTCGCGATGAGCGAGCCGGCGTTTTGGGCCGGATTCGATCGCGGCAGCGTCGATGGTTTTCGCGATTATTTCCATCAGTTGACCGACGTTGAACCGAAACGGGCGGCACAGTATGGCATTCAGCACTTCACGTGGTTGTGCATCAATGCCAAGGAAGCAGAAAACGTTTCCCTCTCTCGCGAAGTGATCGCCATGATCCCCGAGTTCCTCAGCCGTCCAAACGTTCTCGGAATCGGCGAGATCGGGTTGAATAAGAACACCAAGAACGAATCAACCGTGTTCCTGGAGCACCTTGAGTTGGCAATCGAGCATGATCAGCAGATTCTGATTCACACGCCACATTTGGAAGACAAGTACCAGGGAACACGCATGATCCTGGACATGTTGTGCGATGACTCGCGGATCGATCGATCACGCGTGTTGGTGGACCACGTCGAAGAACACACCGCTGCCGAGGTCTTGGATCGAGGCTTCTGGGCCGGGATGACTCTCTATCCAGTCACCAAGTGCACGCCCGAGCGAGCGGTGGACATGATCGAGCGGTTCGGTGGCGAGCGGTTACTGGCCAATTCGGCGGGGGACTGGGGGCCGAGCAAGCCGACTGCGGTACCCGACTTGATCTTCGAGATGCGTCGACGCGGCCACCATGAGTCGTTGATTCGCAAAGGTCGTCTACGACAACCCGATCGAGTTCTTTTCGCAAAGCCAAAGCTTCCATTTCACACCCCGAGACGCGGGCTTGGAACCAGCTTCCTAAGAATGTGTTTTGAAATGTGAGCCGTAGGCGCTAGCCTCGGGCCTGGTGGCGTCAAACGCCGCGGGACAGAGGCCCGCGGCTAGCGCGGTCGGCTCACAATAGGCAAAATCGACAATTTTGAAACACGTCCTAATCTTATTTCGGCTCCAGATCAAAGAACTTCAGGACATCATCCTGATGTTCCCGGCCGAACGCGAGCACTAACAGTTCTTCCATGAGCCAACGCGTGTTTCGGAGCGTGTAGGCCTCACCGCCACCACTGCGTGCGATCGCGTAGAATTCGTTCATCGGAATCGGGCCTCGACAAGTGATCGTGCTGACCTTTCCCTTCCCGCTCTCCCGAAAGTGCCTGGCCATTCTCAAGCACGCCTTCATGTGATGCTGATGAGGTGGGGCGTCGCCGAAGATCAACATTGCCTTTTGACTATCGGGCCGAAAATAGAGTGTCGTGATGGCCCACTCCATGCCCGCTTCCAAGGCCTCGGGGTGATCGCCGCCGCCTTGAGCCTGAACACCTCGGATAAAGCGTTGGACCTTGTACAAGTCGTTGGTAAGTGGAATACCACGGACCAAATAAGCATCTCGTCGATCACGATAGGTCACGAGTGAAAACTGTGCCCGCGGAATCTTCCGCAGGATCACATCGCCAATCGCACCAATGCGGCTCTTCACGGTTTCAATTTCCGAGCCCATGCTGCCGGTACTGTCAAACACGATCACAATATCGATTCCGTGTATTCGAGCATCGCGGATCTTTTTTACGAATTCATCCGATAGCCCGTCGGGAAATCCAGACTCCTCGGATCCTTCCCCAGCTTGCCCGTCACCATTTTGGTTCGGCAAGGCGGGCCTGGCGACGTCACCTACCTCAGAGATCGCCAGATCGGCATCCACAACCGCAGTTTCTTCCATGGACAGCGAGGAATCGAGAGCGATCGGTTCGGCTTGAAAGGAAATCGTTTCCCACGGAATGACGGAATCGTCATCCTGACCGTGATCGCTGGCGACTCGAAGCACAAGCGGCTCGGCCGTCTCGTCGCTGAAGATCAGCAGTCCAAGCACGATCAACAAGACAAGGTGCAGGACGACACTGAGCAATGCCGCCGGCGCGACACGCAACGCTTCCTGCAAATGATCGGAGTTGGATTGCATGTAGTTGACACTGATTTCGACTGTCGACCGCTGCGTCCTATTGTCAGCTTAAAGCCGCCGGATTACGAGTTCCTCTCGAAAAATAAAGCGTGACTTGGCGTAGGCCAGGACAAGGATCGCGTCCGGCTTAGGAAGCAATGGGAGACTGTGTTTTGGTGCGATTCGCGTCAGCGGTAGGCACGAACATTTTGACTCCTTACAACAATCCGACAACTGCGGAGCAGCGATGGCATATAGCCTGGGGCCAGGCTTGCTCGTCTCAGCGAGCAATTCGCAGCCCCAGGAATTTTCATCCAACCCGATTTTCCCCGCCGCGATTTGGCGGCGTACGCCGCCAAATCGCGGCGGGGAGGGTTTTTCGGTTTCGGTTACCTGGGGTTACACCAGCCTCGCTGTCGCTCGGTGGTTCACCCCAGGCAATATGCTGCCACCGCTCCGCGGTTCTTATTCTTCGTGTTGAACTAACAATTCCGCTGAGCCGGACGCTCTCCAAGTCCTGGCCTACCGAGGATCCCACATCATTGCTGAAAATGCTCTAGCTTCAACTCAAGCGTCTTCTGCCCAGTCCCGTGGAAATACTCGATGCGAATTGGATGTAGACCTGCTCTGACACGCAGCAGTCGGCTTGCCGGAATCGGCGCGTGACTGCCATTGTTGGTCGATTCTCGGCTCAAGGAAAGACATGGCAGTCGCATCGGATCTTTCAGATACTTAAACTCGCATGAGATTTGATCTCGATCGTCGCATTGACACGTCCCGCTGAGCCACTCAACCTCATGAAGCAATTGCGAGCCCTGTTCTTTCTGTGCCCGTTGATGTTCGGCCCGATCATTGTTTCCGCCGACGATACGGTCGAGTTTCTCAATGGCGCGAAAATCACCGGCGTCGTCAAAGAAATTCGTAAGGACAAAAAGGAATTCGACTTTGCAGCGACGATTGGCGATCGTGACGTCACGCGGACTTATCCTTTTAGCAAAGTTCACGCGGTGACGATGAAGGGAAGCCGTTTCGTGCTGACACCGCTGACCACCGGCGCGCCAGCCAAGACGGATGACAAAGGCAACCCGATTCGCAGCAAGAGCGAGATTGAAGCACTGATCGATCGCGTGGGGTCAACGCTGCCCGACTGGTTCGCTTCAACGGAATTGGATTTCCCCGATACGCTCGACCTGTCGTGGCCAGAAAAGCCTCCCGGGAAGGGCTGGAATAACAAAAAGAACATGGGTCAGTACATCTGGGACGTGATTAACCCCAATCCATCCAAGTGGCGCGGCGGCATCAAACTGGTCCACCATTGCATGACCCTTCACGAGAGCAATCCAACGCTTCTGCGCCGTGACTGGGGTGTCGCCGGTCGCATGTACTTTGACTTACTGCAAGACTACCCGCGGGCTGCGTATTGGTTACGCAAGGCTCGTGTCGTTAAGGGCCAGCGGAACGCAGTGATGCTGGCGGAATGCTATTGGCGGATGGGCAATCAGCAAATGGCAGCGACGAACCTCGTTGCACGTACGTACAATGCAGGCGCTGCGGCGAATGCGATCAAGCTGTACGGAAACATGGGCGAAATTGGCGATGCATTGAAGCTGACTGCATTGGTGGCCAGGTCCCCAGCGGCATATGAAGGACACATCGCTGCCGGCGACGCGATGCGTCAAGCAGGCCGTTTCGACCAAGCCATCGAGTTCTACAGCAAAGTCTTGAATGACAACAATTTCCGCAACAAGGACTATGAAAGTCGATTCAAAGCGAGAGCCAAGGAAAGCATCGAAGCAATCGAGTTGTTCGAGAAGGTTGATGTCGGCCGCGTAGCGGACGGAACGCACACCGGAAACAGCACGGGATACAACGGGCAAATCGATGTCGCCGTCCGCGTGGCGGGTGGAAAGATCGAATCGGTGAAAGTCACTCAGCACCGAGAGAAACAGTTTTACTCCGCGTTGAATGACACCGAAGCATCCATCCTGAAATTGCAGACGGTTCGCGGCGTGGATGGCACCAGCGGCGCTACGATCACATCGCGGGCGATCGTCAATGCGACCGCGAAAGCTCTTGCCGGTGCTTCGCAGTGAACCGTGGAATGTCGATCGCGCTGATTTGCTTGGCCGCCATCGTGATCGCGGCGGCTGTATCAGATCACTCGGCCGCCACCGTCGTCAGCGAACCACTGCGCCCCATCGCGATCACGCTGGGCTTGCTTCTTCTGGCGATCGGCATGCTTGCCTGGCTAACCACGTTGGACCACCGATCGCGCGCCCAGTTGCGGCTCGACTGGTTCCTGCCCCAAATTCGACGGCGCAAAGCGGGACAATCCCTGCAACTTCGCTGGGGCGGACGGGTGCTGCGGGCATTTCTGCCGCAGCGCCTATTGTCCGATCACGCAACGAAAAAACGCGGGCTGTTTCGACGGGGCATGCGTCGATTGGGAATCAGTTGGCTGGCGTCACCGCCGCGACGCGTGATGCAATCGATATGCCTGGTCGCGTTCCTGTTTTCTTTCTTCTATGTCTGTTGGCCCTACACTGCACGTCCCGAGGCGGCCGGTCGCACTTCAACCGATTGGGCATTCTCGCAAATCGATCAACAGACGGGTGAATTGCAGTTCTCCAAAGCTGCGGTCGAGCCATGGCTTTTCAACACGCCATCGATCTACCTACAAGGCGATCCCGAAACGACTGCCTGCGAGCTTTCGGTCGCGTCGATCGGCCAGCAGACGATGACGCTGGTCGCAGAAACCGAGGTTCCGGACAGCCTGTTCGACGAGTTGTTGACCGGCGAAGGTCCCTGGTCAATCCACGAGAAACCCCCGCATGCCTGGCCGTCTCACTATGCAGATAACCTGGCCGCGAAAGAGACGATCTCAGCGGAGTTGTTCTTGGCAATCGATCCGTTGGTCAGCCTTTCCACAGCGATCGCATCACGCAGTTGGGTGTGGTCGCTGACCTGTGCCGCCATGATACTGCTGGTCTGCGTTTTGATTCCTCGAGGTTTCTGCGGCTACATTTGTCCGCTGGGAACGACCATTGACTTGTTCGACTGGGCGATCGCATCTCGCACCAGTCGGTTCCAAGTTGCCAGTGACGGCTGGTGGGTCCACATCAAGTACTACCTGCTTGCGGGAACCTTGATTGCTGCTTGCTGCGGTATCCTCGTATCAGGATTCGTGTCAGCGATTCCAGTCATCACCCGTGCGTTGTTGTTCACTGGCGAACCGTTGCAAAGTGGGACAATGCGAGGCTGGCATTTGGTACCCGAGATGAACTGGGGGCAGGTCGTTTCCATTGTCCTGTTTGCCGGCGTGCTTTGCCTTGGCTTCTTGCGTCCACGCTTTTGGTGCAAGTACGTTTGCCCCAGCGGCGCTGTTTTCTCGCTCGGCAATCTCTTTCGCGTCAGCGAGCGGAAGGTCGAATCGTCCTGTATCAATTGCAACAAGTGCGTCGAGATCTGTCCGTTTGACGCGATCAAACCCGACTTCACGACTCGCGAGACCGATTGCACGATGTGCCAGTCGTGCGGCGGAGTCTGTCCCACTCACGCCATCAAGTTTGTCGAACGCTGGAATGTCGTCGAGTTGAAAGTCGAAGACGATCCGCCGACTCACGAGACCGCGATTGGGCGTCGCGGCTTCATGTCGCTCGCAGCCGGTACAGCGGCCGCGACCGTTGGCGGAGTTGGGATCGCCGGTGCGACGAAGATGTTCGGAGCAAACCTGGAGGATCCAAACGCGAGACTGCCGGTCCGGCCGCCGGGAAGCGTTCCGGAGCAAGAGTTTCTGCAGATGTGCATTCGCTGTGGCGAGTGCTTTAAAGCTTGCCCGAACAATGTGCTGCAACCCGAGGCGTTCGAGCAAGGTTTGGAAGGACTTTGGACACCAAAAGTCGAAGCCAACTGGGCGGGCTGCGAGTCAAGCTGCAATGCCTGCGGTCAGGTCTGTCCAACCGGCGCGATACGCGCCTTACCGCTGGCGGAAAAGAAAGTCGCCCGGATGGGCCTGGCGATCGTCAATCAGCAGACCTGCTTGCCCATGGCCGGACGCGAGGACTGCGACCTGTGCGTTCAGGAGTGCAACGCAGCCGGCTACCACGCGATCGAGTACATCCAGGTCGGCACCGAGGTTGACGAAAGCGGCGTGCCACTCGAAGGAACGGGAATGCTGGCACCGGTGGTACTGGATGACAAGTGTGTCGGATGCGGTCTCTGCCAGACGCGGTGCTATGGCATCAACGTCAAAGAGAGGGGGCTACTGGCGGAATCGGCGATCATCATCGAAGCGGGCCCCGGAAAAGAAGATCGGCTGATGTCGGGATCGTACATCGAACTGCGCGAACTAGAGGCGGCCCACAGGCGAACGCTGCATTCCCAACAGCGCTCTCCAACCGACAGCCTCGCTCCTGAGACAACCGTAGACCAGCCTGCGAAGGATCAACCCGCAGATGATTTCGCCAATCCATTCGGCCTCTAGCAGCCTGTTGAAAAAGGGGTCTGACCCTCTCCGGACATTCGTTTTGGTCAAGGTTTTTGATGCCCTCCAAAGGGTCAGACCCCTTTTCCAGCAGGCCTCTAGACGCGATGACCGGTAGTTGATCGATTGGCGTTTGTTTAGGAAGCTATGTGCTCGTTTCAGATCAATCCTCATCGATAACCGAGCCCAATCGAATGCCAAAACTTGCACATCATGTTTTTTTCACACTCAACGATCGCAGCGAGGAAGCGATTCAAACACTGCTGGCCGCCTGCAACAAATACCTCAATGACCATGATGGGCTGATCGATTTCGCCGTCGGTAGGCGTGACCGCGAGCTGAACCGCGAAGTCAACGCCGATTTTGACGTCTCGCTGCATTGCATGTTTCAGGATCGGCCAGCACACGATGCCTACCAAGTCGCCGAGCGTCATCTGCAATTTATCGAAGAGAACAAGCACAATTGGGCTGAGGTGCGGGTCTTTGACAGCACGATCGTCTAGCCATGGTGAAGTGGTTCTTGCCCGTTCGCCGTGACTGCATTGATGCAAGGGACGCCTGGAAAAACCCGATGAATCGGGGTCACGACGAACAAAGAGGGGGATACAATGGACGGGCTGCTTCTTGCTCCGCCTCGCCCTCGATCCTACCGCCGGCATGACCAGTCCGCATCCGCCAATCGCCGTTCTCTGCCTCGTCGCGACTCTCTGCTTTCCGCAAACCGCCGAGGCGGTCGAGAGCTCCGGTCAAGTTGACTTCGCTCAAGATGTCCAACCGATTTTGCGGCGGCACTGCTTCCGATGTCATGGATCGAAAAACCAAGAAGCAAGTCTGCAGCTGAATCTTCGCCGCAGCGCCTTGGGCGAGGCCGACTCGGGCGAGCCGATCGTTGTAAAACATGATGCCGACGCAAGTTTGTTGATCAAGCGAATCACGGACGCCGACTACGGGGACATCATGCCGCCCGATGGTGACCCGCCATCGAAACGCGAAATCGAATTACTGAAGCGGTGGATCAACCAAGGCATGGCCCAGATGGCCCGAACTGCGAATTGGCCGAGGCACAGCATTGGGCCTATCAGCCGATCATGCGACCGGCGGTGCCAACGGATGTTTCGCCAACCAATCGGTCATCGACCTCCCCGATCGACGGCTTCATCAATCGTCGATTGACACAACGTGGACTCAAACCGACCGAACCGTTGGACCGGCCACGTTTAATCCGACGTGTTTCACTCGCGCTGACCGGGGTCCCGCCAACGCCCGATCAGGTTGATGCTTTCGTCCGTGACAGCTCGGAGGATGCTTACGAAAAGGTAGTCGACTGTTTGCTGCAGTCACCGCGGTACGGCGAACGCTGGGCCGTTCCCTGGTTGGATCTCGCGCGCTACGCCGACAGCAACGGATATCAAGCCGACCAAATCCGAGACAATTGGGCCTACCGCGACTGGGTCATCCGAGCATTCAATGATGGCTTGCCGTTCAACGAATTTGTGATCGACCAGATCGCGGGCGATTTGCGTGAGGACGCAACGGCAGACCAGAAGATTGCGACCGGTTTTCATCGCATGACGACCTGTAACGTCGAAGCGGGGGTGCATCCTGAAGCGAATCGAGTCAACCAAGTCGTTGATCGCGTCAACACGACAGCCACCGTTTTCCTGGGATCGACGCTGGAGTGTGCTCAATGTCACGACCACAAGTACGACCCGTTCACGCAACAGGACTACTACCAGCTTTTTGCTTACTTCAATAACACGCCCTTGGAAGTCAAAAACACCTCGGGAGTGACCTGGGATTTCTATGGCCCCACCATGGACTTGCCGATGAGTGAAACGGTCGAGAAGCGGCGTGCGAGTCTGGAACATGAACTTGTCGCGTTGGAGGATTCTCGCCGGCAAGTGGCCAAGGCCAGCGACCAGGAATACCAAACATGGTTGGCAGGTCTTCGCGACAGCAGTGATGCCCGGTGGCAGAGCATCGTCCCGGAAATGTTCGAGTCGACTGGTGATGAAGAGTATACCATCCAGGAGGACGGTGCCGTCCTATTGACAGGCAGCGTTCCCGATACAGTCGAACACATTTTTACGCTCGCACCCAAGTCGACTGAAATCACTGCCATTCGAGTCGATGCGTTGACCGATGATGCGATCCCCGGCAAGGGGCCTGGCCGTGGCGATGCACAGCGCAGCAACATCATCCTCAGTGAAGTCACCTGCGATTTGCTGACCGACAAAGAAACGGTTTCGTTAACGCTGCAGGATCCAACCGCTGACTTCTCCCAAACGAACTGGCCCGTGGCCGCCTCGATCGACGGTGACCGCAAGACAGGCTGGGCAATCTCCCCGCAGTTCGGCAAGCCGCATTGGGCAAGCTATCGATTGAGCGAGCCGATAAAGATCGAACCCTCACATCGCTTGCGAATCACGTTGGCTCAGTATTTCGGACGCGGGCGGATTATTGGCAAGCCACGCATCTCGATCTATACCGGTGATACGACGTACTTGAACGTTGACCCCGCGCTCCGCAAGGTGGCAGCGAAAAAGAAACCGAACGCAGCAGAGCAAAAGAAGCTGCGAGCTGAATTCGACAAGCACAATCCACAACTGCGAAAAGTCGATCGCCAGATCGCGCGGGTGAAGAAAGAGCTCGCTCAGGTCAAGCCGGACACCACATTGGTCATGGTCGAAAGCGATGAGCCACGCGAAACGTTTGTGATGATTCGGGGTGACTACGAGAATCTGGGCGATCCGGTCCAGCCCGGCACGCCCGCCGTTTTGCCGAAACCAGACGCAATCGAGCCCACGGGCGATCGCATGGAACTGGCACGCTGGCTGACTGCACCGGAAAACCCGCTGTTGTCGCGAGTCACCGTGAACCGTTGGTGGACACAGCTATTCGGGACGGGCTTGGTCAACACCCCCGAAGACTTCGGGACGCAGGGTGAAACGCCAAGTCATCCAGATTTGCTCGATTGGCTCTCCATTGAGCTGATCGAATCGCAGTGGTCGATGAAACACGTTCACAAGTTGATTGTGATGTCCGATGCCTTTCGCAGGTCGCCGAGAGTCACACCGGAAGCCATGGAGACAGATCCAGACAATCGTTTGCTCAGCCGCGGACCTCGATTCCGACTGCCAGCCGAGGTCGTGCGAGACAATGCATTGGCAATCAGCGGGCTCTTGTCCGACAAGATGTTCGGCCCGCCAATCATGCCCTATCAGCCCGACAATATCTGGCGAAGCGTGGGACGCAATCAACCGAAATGGGAAGCGGCCAAGAACGAAGATCGTTTTCGGCGTGGCGTCTATGTGATCTGTAAGCGGGCGGCACTCTATCCGAGTTTTGTGAACTTCGACGCTCCGGACCGGGGCAGTTGCACGGTCAATCGAGGGCGAAGCAATACGCCGCTGCAAGCCTTAACGCTGCTGAATGACCCCGCCTTCGCCGAGATGGCCTTGGCGTTGGCCGATCGCATTCTCAGCGAATCACCGTCGGCCGATGATGAATCGCGAATTGCCTTTGCGATTCAATTGGCGCTCGCCCGTAACGCCAGCACTTACGAGATTAGCTTGCTGAAAAACCTGCTCGATTCGGAACGCCAAGCACTCAGGCAAGACAAGAATTTGATTGCAGCGCGAACCACAGTTCCGTTTCGCGGCATGAAACTGCAGACGCCGAATCGCGATGAGCTTGCCGCCTGGTTTGCAGTTGCGAATGCACTATTGAATCTCGATGAAACCATGAGCCAGTAAGGTTGGTTTTCAAATGAGCATCCTGCCCACCCCCATTGGCCGTCGAACGCTGCTGCAGCGTACGGGATTCGGTCTCGGTGCATTTGCCCTTTCGCAAATGCTGCAAGATGAAGTCTGGTGCGGTGACAGCCAGTCCGCTTGGACCCGCGGCGACCCCACTTTCCGCCGAAAGCGAAGAGTGTGATCTACTTGCACATGGTCGGAGCCCCGAGCCATCTCGATCTGTTCGACCTGAAGCCGGAACTGCAACGTCGCAACGGCCAGGATTGCCCGAAAGACTTATTCGAGTCGAGCAAGTTTGCCTTCGTCCGCGACTTGCCAACGTTGCTCGGCACGCCTGACGACAAACAACATCAGTTCACACGCTGCGGCGAGTCGGGGCTGCCGATTTCGAATCTGATGCCGCATCTGCAAACGGTCGCGGACGAGATCACGCTGATCAAGTCGCTGCACACCAACGAATTCAACCACGGCCCCGCCCAGATGTTCATGCTGTCAGCGGTTTTGGTCGCTTCGGCCGACCGAGCATCGGATCTTGGCTGAATTACGGCCTGGGAACTGAGAACAAAGATCTGCCGGGATTCGTGGTTCTGATCACCGGCAACGTGCTCGGTGCCGGAAGCCCCGCCTGGGGCAGCGGATTTCTACCCAGCGTCTACCAGGGCGTCGAATTCCGCAGTAAAGGTGATCCCGTTCTATTCCTCTCGAATCCCAGCGGCGTCCAGCCAAGCTCACGAAAGCGAATCATCGACACCGTGAACGAACTGAACCAAACGCAATTGGCTGACATCGGCGACCCCGAAATCGCCACGCGGATCAGTCAGTACGAACTTGCCTATCGGATGCAGACGAGCGTGCCGGAGTTGATGGACATTTCGGCCGAGCCGAGCAGCGTTCACGAAATGTACGGCACCAATCCAGGCCAGACCAGCTTTGCCAACAACTGTCTGTTGGCGCGTCGCTTGGTCGAGCGAGGCGTGCGATTCGTGCAATTCTTCGACCAAGGCTGGGACACGCACGGCAGCGTCTTCTCTCGCGTTGCCGCGAAAACAAAGCAAGTCGATCAACCAATCGCCGCCTTGATTCGAGATTTACGTCAGCGCGGATTACTCGATTCGACGCTCGTCGTCTGGTCCGCCGAGTTTGGCAGGACGCCGTTTGCCCAGGGCACCAACAGCGAAGGAAATGACACCAAGGCTGGCCGCGATCATCACAAAGATGCCTTCGCAGTGTGGGTCGCCGGCGGCGGTGCCAAGGGAGGCTTCAGTTACGGGGCGACAGACGAACTCGGCTACAAGATCGCCGAGAACCCGGTTCACGTGCACGACTTCAATGCCACGCTGCTGCACCTATTGGGCATCCACCACGAAAAGCTGACCTTCCGTTACCAGGGTCGGCAATACCGACTCACCGACGTTGAAGGCCACGTGGTGCGCGACATCATCGCCTAGCAGCCTGTTGCAGAATTCTGTATCCGCCCGAGATAACGAAGGCGGCAACAATTGCCCCCACCAACAAGTCTGGAATGCGACTGTTGAAGAACTTGACGAGCGTTCCCGACACAATCACGCCAATGTTCGCGATCACGTCATTGGTCGAGAAAATCCATGACGCTCGCATGTGAACGCCGCCTTTTCGATGTTTGGCCAGCAGCAGCAGACAACAAACATTTGCCACAAGGGCAAGCGTTCCGACAATCACCATCGTCGTACTCACAGGATCACTGCCAGCGAAGAATCGCCGCGCCACCTCGACAAGCACACCGATGCCAAGTGTGATTTGCAGCCAACCACTGATCCGTGCCGACTTGGACTGCAAATCGGCCGACCGGCCCACCGCGTAGAGTGCGATGCCGTAAACGAAGGCATCAGCAAACATGTCGAGAGAATCTGCAAGCAGACCGGTCGATTCACCCCACCATCCTGCCAGCGCCTCCACCAGGAACATCACGCCATTGATGGACAAGAGCGCGAAGAGCGTAGAACGTTCGATGCTTTCTGTTTCTTGACCGCAACCACAGCCTGACATATTGCGTTCGCTCTCGCGGGCTATTCTGCAGGTGATAGAAATCCATCCACTGCCTTGACCACTTCATCCGCGACATCATCGGGATCTTGATCGGCGTTGATCACTGCAGTGTGTGGGCCGCTTTCAGGCAACTGCTCAAGGAAGGCTCTGCGTACCGATTCCATGTACTCCAGGCCTCGCTTTTCCATTCGATCGGCGGGGCCGTCGAGTCGCCGCATGGCAGCTGCTGCGGGCATGTCCAACAACAAAGTCAAATCAGGAACCAATCCGTCATTGGCCCAGCGGCCCATTTCCCAAAGACGCTCGGCCGATACATCACCGCCGATACTTTGGTAAACGACATTGGCGAGCAAGAACCGATCCGAGATCACTGTTTTTCCCGCCGCGAGGGCGGGCCGAATCGTCTTCTCGATCATTTCACAACGGCTGGCCATGAACAGCATCGCCTCAGTGCGGCGGTGAAGCTCAAGGTCACTATCCAACAGCAACTCACGGAGTTTGGTTCCAATCGCTGTGCTGCCGGGATCGCGAACTTGCAGTACACAATGCCCTCGACCCGTAAGATGCTCGGTCAGCCGACGAATCTGCGTCGATTTGCCAACACCATCGATGCCATCGAGCGTGATCAACACGGATTTGGCGTTCAGCAGCCTGTTGAACAAGGGGTCTGACCCTCTCGGGGCATTCGTTTTGGTCATGATTCTTGATGCCCTCCAAAGGGTCAGACCCCTTTTTCAACAGGCTCTTCGGTTTTTCATTTCGCTCGTAAGGTATTCCAGCGTTACCGCGCTGGCGTGCTGTATCGATCGGGTCCACCGACGATCGGCATGTGACGATAGTCCATCACCACCCAATCACCATCCCTTTCTTCAAACTTCAAAATCAACCGCCGGGGAACGCGCACGTTCCTGACCCCTCGACCGCTGACGTTGACTTTGACGCTCATAAGAACATCGGCTTCGCGCGGATACGTACCCTCGATGATGTCGATGCTGCTGATGTTGTTCACCGCGGCAAGATGGAACGTCCAGTGATTGAGTTCCTGGCGTGCTTGCTCTTTTGTCTTCGGATCGCCGATCACCTTGACCGCTGCTTCGTGGTCATTTCGCTCAACAGCGTCAGCGATTTCGTAAATCAACGATTCAATCTGCTCACGATCGGTTTCCCACCGCGACGCGACTACCCAGGCAACGGGAATCAGCAATACGAGAATCAGCCCCGCGACTGCAGCCGCTTTCTCTCCGGTTTGCAGCCACCCATAAATCAAACCTCCGCCCAGTACACCCAACATCACGGAAACGAGTAGCGGTTGTTCGGCTAGCATCGCTTCCATGAGTGGTGACTCCGGCGTGCGGTTTCTCGTGAATCGAACCGCGCCGGAGAATCAATCGAACCAGCGCGACTGTTTATTTCTGACGGAACAGCGGACCACCGTACAAAGCGGTATCGCCAAGCATCTCTTCGATCCGCAGCAATTGATTGTACTTTGCCATCCGGTCGCTGCGGCTGGCAGAGCCGGTTTTAATCTGGCCCGTCGACATCGCCACCGCCAAGTCAGCGATCGTGGCGTCTTCGGTTTCGCCACTTCGATGGCTGGTCACCGCGGTGTAGTTGTTCCGGTTGGCCAATTGAATCGAATCGATCGTTTCGGTCAGCGTGCCGATCTGGTTCACTTTGATCAGAATGCTGTTAGCGATTCCTTCGTCGATCCCGCGTTGCAGTCGTTCGACATTGGTCACAAACAAGTCATCGCCGACCAACTGGACTTTGTCGCCAAGCTTGTCGGTCAATTTCTTCCAGGTTTCCCAGTCATCTTCGTCACATCCATCTTCGATGCTGCAGATCGGATACTTGTCGCACCAATCGCTCAGGAAGTCGACCATCTCGTCTCCCGAGAGTTGCTTCCCGTCGATCGTGTACTTTTGCGTTGATCGATCGTAGAACTCGGTTGAGGCGGCATCGAGGGCGATCCAGACTTGTTCGCCCGCTTTGTAGCCGGCCTTGTCGATCGCCTGCATGATCACATCGAGTGCCTCTTGGTTGCTCTTCAGGTCGGGTGCGAACCCCCCTTCGTCACCCACGGCCGTGTTGTAACCTTTGTCTGGAGAGCACTTTCTTGAGGTTGTGAAAGATCTCCGCACCGGCTCGAAGCGCATCACTGAATCGCTCGAATCCCAGCGGCATGACCATGAATTCTTGCACGTCGACGGAATTGTCGGCGTGCTCGCCCCCGTTGATGATGTTCATCATCGGCGCGGGCAGCAGTCGCGCACCGGCACCGCCAAGGTAACGATAAAGGGGCTGGCCGGTCGCCTGGGCCGCGGCATGCGCGGTAGCCAGCGAAACGCCCAGAATCGCGTTTGCACCCAGATTCTTTTTATTCGCCGTGCCGTCCAGTTCGATCATGGTGGCGTCGATGCCGGCCTGATCGGTCCCGTCCATCCCTTGCAGAGCGTCAGCGATTTTATCATTGACGTTATCGACCGCTGTTTGAACTCCTTTGCCCATGAAAACCGATTTGTCGCCATCGCGAAGCTCCCATGCTTCGTGGGCGCCCGTGCTGGCACCGCTGGGGACCGCCGCACGGCCGTGACTTCCATCACTGAGCAAGACTTCGCACTCGACCGTCGGATTACCACGGCTATCGAGAATTTGTCGGGCGTGAATGGCTTCGATCAGCGTCATGGGAACCTCACACAAAAGTGGATTTAAAAACTGGTTACGTTGTGTTGTGGGCCGGCATTTTGTTCAATGCAGGGGTCAGTGCCAAGCCGACGACTGTTTTCGAGTCTTTGGACCGCGCAACACCCCGTTTTTGCCGTTCTGGTTCCCCTTAGCCCCAATGCCATTCGTATTTCAACATCGATCCGGGAGGTTGTTTAACGGCAAGCCGCAGGCGACTGTCAATGGCGGACGCAGTCGCCTGCGGCTTGCCGTTAAACGAAAAACGAACGGCATTGACCTTAGGTACACTGCTGCTGTCAGCAACCTCTCCCGACGATCTCCATGCGGGAGGGAGATTGTCCTTCACCCGTTTTATTAGAATCTTCAATGTTCACTGGATTGGTCGAGACGACCGGAACGATTGCGGCGGTGGCGGACCAGCCGCCTGGAAAACGGTTCAGCATTGACGCAGGCTTTGTCGCCGACGGAGCCTCCATCGGTGACAGCATCTCGATCAATGGTTGCTGTTTGACAGTGATCGCCGTCGACGGGTCGAAGCTCGATTTCGAGGCTGGTGAGGAAACTTTGTCGCGAACCAACCTGGGCGAGTTGTCTGTCGGCTCGATTGTCAATCTCGAACGCTCACTCGCAGTCGGCGATCGACTCGGCGGGCATTACGTGACGGGACATATCGATGCGGTTGGTTCGCTGCTGGAGCGTCGTGATGATCCGCCTTGGGCCCATCTGCGTTTTCAGATGCCCGATCGACTTGCATCTCAAGTCGCCGCGAAAGGGAGCATCGCGGTCGACGGAATCAGCTTGACGGTCGTTGAGGCCGACCGTGACTCCTTCACCGTGGCGTTGATTCCACACACACTCGAGGTGACCACACTCGGTCGCCGGTCGGTCGGAGATCATGTCAACTTGGAATCCGACGTGCTGGCAAAGTACGTCGAAAGGTCGCTCGGAATGTCGGGCCAAACACAATCAACCGACAACGAAAACTGATCAGTCCATTGGAACAACATCGCCAAACCGCGTCGTACCTTTCCAAACGCCTCGCGGCCGCCGGCCTGCGGCCCGTTTCGCGGTTCGGCCAGAATTTTCTGATCGATCTGAATCTGATCGATTTGATCGCACGCTCGGCCGAGCTTCGCAAAACCGATGTGGTGCTGGAGGTGGGCACGGGAGTCGGCTCGTTAACGACTCGATTGTCGGATCAAGCCGGTGCGGTGCTGAGTGTTGAAATCGATGCCAACCTGCATCAACTGGCAAGCGAAGAACTGGAAGGTCGACAGAATGTGCGTTTGATTCATGGGGACGCACTGCGAAACAAGAACTCGCTGCGTGCCGACTTGATGGATCAAATTCGTGACGCGATGACGCGGATTGGCGAAGAGTCGCGTTTTTTGTTGGTGGCTAATCTTCCCTACAACATCGCGACACCGATCATCAGCAATCTGCTGCACGAATCACCGCCGCCCGCCGCCATGGTGGTGACGATCCAAAAAGAATTGGCCGATCGAATGATCGCCCAGCCGAGTACGAAGGACTACAGCGCCTTGAGTGTCTGGATCCAATCGCTCTGCAGATGCGAAATCGTGCGTATTCTTCCACCGAACGTTTTTTGGCCGCGTCCCAATGTTCACTCAGCAATCATCCGGCTCGATACAGTTCCCCAATGGCGAGACAAGTTTGCTGACATCGATTATTTCCACCGAACGGTGCGAGCACTCTTTTTTCATCGCCGCAAATTCTTGCGCGGCGTTGTGGTCAGCGCCATGAAGGGGCGACTTGGCAAGGCAGAAGTCGACGAAATTTTGTCCCAACATGGGTATGGCGAGACGGCGCGTGCGGAAGAGTTGTCCGTCGAAAAAATCCAGCAGCTTGCCGAATCACTTCGCCTGGCCGAACTGCAGTCCGATACTGATGGATCGTAGGGACGAAAAGAGCACGACGTGTCGGGTCGCTTGGTGGAGCAATCCATCGGGTCTTCGCGAACCGGCAAGAAAATGGCCCTCCCAGTTTCGCGTGAGTCTTTCTTCGTAGGCCAGGACTTGGAGACCGTCCGGCTTAGGAATTGTTAGTTCAACACGAAGAATTAGAACCGCGGAGCGGTGGCAGCATATAGCCTGGGGTGAACCAACGAGCTACAGCGAGGCTGGTGTAACCCCAGGTAACCGAAACCGAACAACCCTCCCCGCCGCGATTTGGCGGCTACGCCGCCAAATTGCGGCGGGGAAATTCGGGTTGGATGACAATTCCTGGGGCTGCGAATTGCTCGCTGAGACGAGCAAGCCTGGCCCCAGGCTATATGCTATCACTGCTCCGCAGTTGTCGGATTGTTGTAAGGAGTCAGAATGTTCGTGCCTACCGCTGACGCGAATCGCACCAAAACACAGTCTCCCATTGCATCCTACGCCGGACAGTCTCCAAGTCCTGGCGAATAAAGAGTGCGGCATCTGCGCAGGACAGGTCCTGGCCTACGCAACTGCCCGTGCCAACAAAAAAAAACGTGCGTTTGCCGCCCGAAACTGAGCGGCAAAGCACGTCTTTGTTTTCCAACATCGCCGCTTAGTAGCGGAAGATCAGTTCGGCTTGGAATCGATCGTCAATGACGTCTTTGAAACCTGTCAGAGGGAACTCGTAGGCAACACCTGCGATCAGATTACGACTCGCCTTGTATTTCAGGCCAATGTTCTGGGTCACGAGGTCGTTCCCAGCCACATCGCTTGCGGGCAAGTTGAACAGATCTTGGCCGGCGACTCCCAACGGACCTCCGTTGTCCGCGCCATCGGTCCAATGCCACCAGGCAAGTTCCGTCAGCACGTAGAGCCGATCAGTGACTCGCACGTCGAGGTGATTCGACCAGTGGATCGACGTCGTCTGGATATCGTTGTCGACGGGCAGCCGAAGACCAACACTGCTCAGCACGTGGGCGTTGCCGTCAAGCAGTCGCTGACCGCCGGTGGCGAACAAATGAAACTCGCCGTCACCCACGTCTTGCAGGGCCCGCCGGGAACCGATCGGCAGCTCGTAGGTTGCACCGATCGATGCCAGTCTCCCGCGACAAACATCTCGACAAATATTGTATTTCAGTCCGACCGTAACCGCGGCCCAACCGTCATCAAGCAGCGTGTCCAACGGACTGCCCGTTTTATCGACGATGTAGCCGTCCTTCACCGCAATCAAACTGAGTCGTTCGGTCAGCGCCAATCGAAATTGCAACGCATACAACTGAATCGAGCCGCCACCAAGTGCACTGGGCACGTTGTGATTGACAAAGATCGGTCGCAGCTCGGTGAGCGTTCGAGGATCCTCAAAGAACACAAAGTTGATCATCGGACTGATAAAATCGTCAAAGCAAGCTTCGCTTGGCTTCAGGCAACCGAGCAATTTCATGTTGCCAAGACATCCGCACTCGTGAGCCGATTTTCGGCAAATTCCGCACGAATCACAACTGTTGCAGTCGTTACATCCGGGTGCGTCGCAGCCTATCGCATCGCAGCAGGAGCTATCGCAGCCGCGATCGCAATCCGAGGCGCCACAAAGGCCGATGGCCTGCACTTCCGCGCCACCAGTCAGACTAAACAAAACGCCGGCAACGACTGCCCATGCAAACCATTTCATTGAACTTTCCTCCATGGTCGCCGGCAACGCCTCCGTTGGGGCCCGCCGGTCAGAATTGATTCTCCACGGATTTCATCGTCGAAATCCAATCGCAAAAACGTCCAAACAGCTGGCATCCCTACAGCCCGCAAAAAAGTACGGATATCGCGTCATCGTTATGGCCCGATCGAATGGCAGTAGTTCCCTGGCCCGTTCCGATTGTGAGGAGCGTTCCGATTATGTGCAGCCGACAGGTGATGGTGATGCGGACTCTAACGAACGTTAGCATCGTGCGGGAAATTACGATCGCTCTTTTTGCTCTTTCGGAGCCCCCCGGTGCGGGTCAAGGCAAGTTCATCACGCCGCACGACGCATGTTTTGACGCCGAAGGCAATATCTAAGTCGCCGAGTACGTCCCCAACCTTGGCCGAGTCACACCAACTTCGAAGGGTCAGCTGAAGGTCGATCCTGGCCGGCAATTCGCAATGAGCGGCAGCACATCGAAACCGTCAGCATCGACATGATTGTTAGTGACAACCGACAGGCGAGTGCAGATTGAGACCGAATTCCGAGAATGGTCGGTTTGCCGTTGCCTGACGAACCTACGTTGCAACATGGCCGAAAACGTCTGATTCTTGCTCAAACGAATCCTCGTTTATTCGTTTAACGGCAAGCCGCAGGCGACTGTGCTCACGTAAACGCAGTCGCCTGCGGCTTGCCGTTAAACGATGAGTGCCAGCCAATCAGATCCAATGACCCCGAAACTGGTTTTGCAATGTTCGACTCTCCGCGACAGCTGATGACGCAACTTCTGCGGCACCGCTGCGCTGCGTTGGTCATACTTGTCGGTTGCCTTGGCACGCAAAACGTGAGTGCAGAAATCAATTGGCGTTCATCACCGAGCGAGGTTCTGGAGTCAGCAAAGGCCTCGGGAAAACCGATCTTGGTCTTCATCGGGACCGACTGGTGCCACTACTGCAAGCAAATGGAACGAGAGACTTGGTCGGATCCGAACGTAAGCGCAGCGGTGTCACAGCAGTTCGAAACATTGATGTTGGACGGGGACCGCGATAAACAAATCGTCGAGCGTCTTGGCTTGCAGGGCTATCCGGCAACTCTGCTCTACACGCACGAGGGCCGCTACGCCACCGAGCGAGGCGGATTCATGCCAGCTTCGCAGACGATTCAGTGGCTCGAATCGGTCGTTCGCTAATTCGGTATCTTGCCGAGTTTTTGTGGCAGTTTGAGAGTTGCATTCCTGGGGTGGCCGGCGGTCGAGCGTCAGCGAGCCCCCGGAATTCCATCGGCTCGCTGCTGGGGGCTCGCTGACGCTCGACCACCAGCCACCCATTCATTGCAGATCGGCCACCAATCGTCGATCAAAACGGAAACTCCGAATCGATTTCCGCCGACGCCAGTTCGACTAGAAACCCGGACAACCGATCGACCATCACCTCCATCAAACGCTGCCCCTTTTCAGCCGTGGCATGATGGGGGTTACCACAACCGGTGTTCGTCGTCAGCAGGTGCCAAGGACGACTGATGCTTACCCAGCCTTGGTTGACGGCATCAAGTCGAGTCGACCGGGCACTCCCGTCGTCGGCCGCCAATGAACCGTCGGCGTTTGTTCGCACCAGATCGTGGAAATAGGCGAGGCCGAGCGACGTCTCCATTTCGCCCGCGTGGTCACCAGGTTCCTCAAAGATCTCCTGCTGAACATCGCTGCTGAGTCCACGAAACCAATCACACAGAAACAGACGCACCGGCGAGTGCCCCATCAACTCCCGCACCAGCGGCTTGAACTCGTTGCCACCATGACCGTTGAGAATCAGCAGCTTGTTAACGCCATGCCCGGCTAATGAGTCGACAAGATCCCGAATCACCAAACCAAGCGTGCTGGGGTGAACGTTCATCGCCATTGCGCACTTGGCCATGTTCGTTTCGGTGCCGTAGGGGATGGTCGGCAGCATGACCACTTTCGCGCCGCGATTCCAAGCAGCTTCGCAAGCCCGCTCGCCGAGCGCATCAGCTTCAAACGTATCGGTGCCATAGGGTAGATGCAGATTATGAGGTTCGGTGGCACCCATCGGCAAAACAGCCACCTGATAGTTGCACTCCTTCACCTGCGAATAGTTGGTCTCGGCGAGTATCCAAGGACGCATTGTCTTTCTCTGATCGAGTCGTGATTGCGCAACGTCTGTTGCGCCGTTGCATTGCAACAGGAGGTTCTTCCGTGAATTTAGTGGTTGATCCGCAATGATTGGGTGGCTGGTGGTCGAGCGTCAGCGAGCCCCCAGACGCGAGCCAATGGAATTCCGGGGGCTCGCTGACGCTCGACCGCCGGCCACCCCTTGAATGCAATTTTCCATCTGCCACTAAAACTCCGGAAGAACCCAATAGGATAGCGTCGAGTTGCAGCAATTGTGGAAATGCGGAAACCGTAGGGCAATCGGGAATAGAGCATTTTCATCTTTAACGTAGGCGTCTCGAAAAAGGGGTCAGGAACCAATAGCCGGAACGGCCCTTCGGGTGCTTCGCACTATTGGTTCCTGACCCCTTTTTCGAAGGATCAATGCCCTTGTTCCTGACGCCTGGTTCCTGAATCCTTCCTTTGCATCGCGACCGACACTTACAGCGTCGTGCTACTCTTGAGCACCGGCACGAGCAGCGCGAGGACGACGCCGAGAACCAAAATTGCCATCACTAGCAACATGATGGGTTCGAGCAGACGGACGAACAAATCGAGTCGGCGGAAGGTCGTCTTCTCTAGCGAGTCAGCAATGTCCGGCAACACCGTATCAAGCGAGTTACTCTCCTCACCCACGCTGATCATCTCGACCACCGAGGGTGGAAAGTGGCCCGACGACCGCAAGGGGGTTGCCAGACTTTCGCCACTCTTGATGTTCTCACTGGCGTCCATAATCGACTGACTGAGCAGCCGGTTACCGGCCGCCGAAGCGCTGATTTCCAACGACTTCAGAATCGGCACTCCGTTGTTGAGCAGCGTTCCCAGCACCCGGCAAAAACGAGCCACGGCAAGATTCATCAAGATATTACCGAGCACCGGGATCTTGAGCTTTGCGCGATCGGCAATCTCTTTGCCCGAGTCGGTCTGCAACTTCATGCGGACCAAAACGAAGGCGACTGCAATTGCGGCCAACACAACCCACCCATAACTCTGCAGGAAGCCGCTGAAGCTGAGCAGCCATTCGGTCGCGGCTGGCATCTGGCCCTTGCTTCGCAGCCGGTCAAACAACATGTCGAACTTAGGCACAAAGAAGACCAACAGTGCCGACAGCACCACAGTTCCAACCGAGAATAGAAAGATCGGATAGGCCATCGCGCTAATGGTCCGTCCTTTCAAGTCCTCCTGCAGTTCCGTGAAGGCTCCGACGCGATCGAGCGCATCTTCCAGGAATCCACCTTCGGTACCGGCCCGGACCATGTTGCAGGCCATCTCGCTGAACACGCGAGGAAAACGCGCCATGGAGTCGCCGATCGGTTCACCATCCTCGACACGGTTGCGAATTTCGCCGATGACTTCTTTCAGCACAGGATCGGAAGATTGTTCGGATAACACATTCAGAGAGCGGATCATCGGCACGCCGGCGCGAAGCAACGATGCCATCTGCGAATAGAAGATCGCCATCGTCTGGCCCTTGACCTTCTTGCGACGTCCGAAGACCGATGCACCTGCCGAAGGAAGGTCTTTTACGTTGACCGGAAACAGAGACCGTTCCGACAGGATGGCGGCGACTTCGCGTTCGCCGGCGGCTTCCAGCTTGCCGGTGACCTGCTTGCCCGTCATATCGCGGGCGGTGTAAGCGAACGTCGGCATGCTACAGAGCCTCGCCCTTGGTGACGCGAAGCACTTCGTCGACGCTTGTGTTGCCGGCGGTGACTTTGTCCCAGGCATCCATCCGCAATGTCCGCATGCCGTGGTTGGCCGCCTCTTTGCGAATCACCCAACTGCTGGCCCGGTCCTGTGCCAACTGCCGAATGTTGTCGTCAGTGACCAGTAACTCATAGATACCCATTCGCCCAGTGTATCCAACATTTCGGCACTCACGACAACCGACATTGCGATAGATGGGACGGTCCCCAAGCCGGTCCCAAGGAAAATCACTTGGCAGGTCAGCCTTCGATGGCGTGTAGGCTTGTTTGCAATGCTTACACAGTCGCCGTATCAGCCGCTGAGCCATCACGGCTTCGACCGTCCCGGCCACCAAGAACGGCTCGACACCCATGTCGCTCATCCGAGTGAAAGCGCCGGCGGCATCGTTGGTGTGCAGCGTGCTGAACACGAGGTGACCGGTCAACGACGCCTGAATCGCGTTCTCGGCTGTTTCCAAGTCACGAATTTCACCGACCAGTACGATGTCGGGGTCATGTCGCAGAATGCTGCGGAGCGAATGGGCGAAGGTGAATCCGATTTTGGCATGGACTTGAATCTGGTTGATTCCATCGAGTTGATACTCGACCGGGTCTTCCGTGGTGATGATCTTTGTCTCGGGACTCTGGATCTGCAGCAAGCTGCTGTACAGCGTCGTCGTTTTGCCAGATCCCGTTGGCCCGGTGACCAGGATGATCCCGTGAGGATATTCGATGATTTCGCTGAACTGGTCATAGACCTCTTGTGACATCCCCAGACTCTTCAACTCGAAGACCATCGACGACTTGTCGAGAATACGCATCACGATGCCTTCACCGTGAATCATCGGGATGACACTCATCCGAATGTCGACCTCGCGACCGTGGACGCGAAGCTTGATGCGACCGTCTTGCGGCAATCGCTTTTCGGCGATGTTCAATTTGGCCATGATCTTCAAGCGGCTGATGATGGCAGCTTGAAACTGGTTGATTTCCGGCGGCGTCGGTTGCGGATGCAGGATACCGTCGATGCGGTAGCGAATCACGATCCCGTTGGACTTCGTTTCAATGTGAACGTCGCTGGCTCGCGTTTGGATGGCTTCGAGCAGGATTTCGTTCACCAGTCTCACGACCGAAGCTTCCTGAGCCATTTCGCTCAGTTCACTGCCATCGGTTTCCAGCTTCTCGAGCAGCTCGACATCCTCATCGCTCTTGGCCGCCATCAGCCCTTCGACCGTTTCACTACCGACACCAAGATGTCGATTCATCAGTCGCGCGATTTCGGCGCGTTCGGCGACCACTGGAATGATATTCCGTCCGGTCGCGGCGCTGGCTTCATCCAGAGGATAAAGATCAAGTGGGTCCGAGGTCGCGACGACAATCGAATCATCCTGGAAGCCGATCGGAAACAGCGACTGGCGATAGATCAGCTTCTGCGGAAATCCTTCCAAAGCTGTCAAATCGATGTCGGTTTCCCGCAAGTCGACGTAGTTGAGTCCGACTTCATCAGCCAACGCTTGTAGTGCGTCACGCTCCTGGACATAGCCAAGAGTGATAGCGGCTTGAACAACGCTTGTCGCATCGCTGGATCGACTCTGCTCGAGTTGCTCATCGCTCAGCAGACCGCGACGCTTCAGGATTTCACCGGCATGCATGATCATGATCTTTAATATATCCCTTTTTGGATCACTTCGTCAGCGAACAGGTTACCTACCGCCACGACCGCCGGTAGCAGGTCTCGCACCGCCGCCAGTAGGTCTTGCACCGCCGCCAGAAGGTCTCGCGCCGCCACCGGGTGCACCACCACGACCGCCGAAGCCGCCGCCAAACGGGCTCCCACCGCCAGGTGCGCCGCCACGACCGCCGAAGCCGCCGCCGCCCTGAAGTGCTCGAAAGGCCTCGATGCGGCGTTGAATGTCCGATGCCGCCGGACCGGCACCAGCGGTCGGTCCGCCGCTGGAAGTCGAGCCACTTGATGAAGACCCACTGGACGTCGATTTCGCTTGAGTGCCAAGAATCGACTCCAAAGCAAGTTTCATGACCTCAGGATTCACGCTGCCGCTCATCGGATACGTTTCGATTGTTTCCTCGCTGACCATGCTACTTTGATCGAGCTTTTCGACGAGCTGACGGACTTCGGCAAAGTCCTGTGGCGTGGCAATCACAACCAACGAGTTACTCTTCACATCGACGGCAACACTGATTTTCGTCGGTTCGCTCGTAGGGGCATCGCCGCCACCGCGACCGCCGCGTCCACCACCACCGCCACCGCGAAGTGCGGCGATGAAATCCTGTGGTGAGGGTTGTCTGTCCGCCACCGCCGCCGCCCCGAGAACCGCTGCTCTGGGCACCCTCAATCCGATCCCCGAAGACCGATTTGACAACTTCGGCAACATCCTTCGCGTCCTGGTAAATGACGGGGATCAATTCGGGTTTGGCAGCCGTCTCGACGTCCTCCGGACTCTCCTGTCGATCAAGCTTTTCCAAAACTAGTTCGATCATCTGCAAATCGATCGGGTTGGCATGAATGATCAGGGCATTCAAACGCGCGTCGGGAACAATGTTGACGGAACCCGTTGACGTCAGAATCGACTTGGCATTCGACGAGTCACCGCCACCACCGCCGCCACCCATTCCCAAGAAACCGAGCATGCCGCCACCCAGGCCACCGGTCACTGTATCGACGGCCGAAGAAATTGAACTATCCGCACCCCCTAGAACGCTGGAGATCATTTCCGCGGCAACGTCGGCCTTGATGTACTTGAGCCAGATGATGGTCGGCAAATCGGACTGCAACGCCGACGGTGCGGCGACTGATTCCATCAACGTTTGAAACGCATCGAGTGCTTCAGTGTCTTCGGACGCGATCAGCATCCCGGCCGGAGTGAACTGGATGACGATGTCCGCACCGCCAACTTTGATCGTGGCCTGCGACGATGACGTGGGCTGGGATGTGTTTTGGGAGTCGACCAACTGTGTATTGGAGGTCTGGTACCCGAGGACTGTGTACCCGAGGTCTGTGTACCCGAGGTCTGTGTACCCGAGGTCTGTGTACCCGAGGTCTGTGTACCCGAGGACTGTGTCTCGGAGGACCGTGTCTCGGAGGCTTGGGCGTCGTCCTGCTCGGTCACAAAGTGGTACCGTGCCGCTTGATCAGTTCTTGCTTCGGCGGGCAGAGAACCTCCACGATTGGCCGGCGGCATGGCCCGAGCATCAGGTTCGCGGATCACACGTCGCTCAGGGATCCCCCCGCCACCACCTGTACCGCCGCGTGCTGGGGTCAGAGTGCGAATCCGGTTACTGCGCCCCATGACCGGCCACAATCCTTCGACTTGCATCAGGGCGTCTTCGGCGGCGCGGCCGGTATAGGGAAGAATACGCACCTTGTCGCCGAGCCCGCTGAGCGCGTCGCCGCCCTCGAGTTCTCGTAGCAGCTCTTCGACTTGCGTGATCTGATCGGCCGTGCCCCGGATCCACATTTTGCCTGTCGCCGGGTCTCCGTCAACAACTGGCCCATCACCACCCTCTTCGGTGACCCCATAAAACTTGTTGATCGTTAGCAATGCCTGCGCCGGATCGAGGCGTTTCAGGTCAATCACTTTGAATTGCTGGCCGCTACCCTCCATTTCAGCGATTGACTTATCGATGATGGCATGCGTTTCGGGACGCGCCCAGGCAACAATCGACTTCGTCTTGGGTTCCACCGCGATCCGGGCGTCAGGGGTACCGGCGAGCAACGTTTGCAATACGTCGAACACCGTTGCCACATCGGCAGTCTTGACCGTGTGAGTTCCAAACACCGGCAAGCTCAGCTCCGCTCCTTCACCCGACTCCAGCGTCGCCAAAGGCTGATCCGCTTTTTCGATGATCGCTTCCAGCAACCCGGTTTTGCCTGGCAAGCCAGCGGCGTAGATGCGGTCGCCATACAGGCCAACCGAAATACGAATGTCCTCGCCCGAGTTCTCACCCGGTTCAAGACCCAGCAGCGGCCGTGCGATCTCCAGCAATTCATCGGCACCGCGATCTTTCAACACGATCTCGATCACGTTCGTGTCCGCTGTGGCTGCCGACGTCAGCACGTTGCGAATCGCCATCAGATTCTCTGCCGTGTCGGTGACCTTGACTTGGCGAGCGCTGTCGAGCACGACGACGCGTCCCCAGGGGCCACGCAGCTGCTCCAACTCTTCTTTCGCAGCGTCCGGTGTCAAACTGCCCAGCGGAAATACGCAACTGACGATGTCGCTGTTGCCGCGTGTTTCCAGTTGGTCGGGCTTCACAAGCTCAGCAATCTCGCTGATCAACTTATTCGCGTTCTGAACTTCCAAGTCGATGACCTGCATCATGCGTCCGCGGCGAACCAACGCGTAGCCGCGATTCATCAGGGCAAGATTGATCACGTCCAAAGCCTCCGAGACGCTGTAGGAGCGAGTCGGGTCAGCGAATGTGAAGGTACCGATGGGGATCTGGTTGATTTGCAGCGACAGATCGGCTTGTTCGGAAAACCACTCCAGAACGTCTCGCCAGTTGGTGCCCGAAAAATTGAAACGCAATTCGCCCATTTGCCCCGGAGCGAGAGCTGAATTCGGAGCGAGAGCTGAATTCGGAGCGAGAGCTGAATTCGGGTCGGAAGTCTGAGGGGCATCAGATAGCTTGCGGGGCCGTTCCAATCAAGCCTGATCGGGCCTCCGCTGCCGTTTCCCCGTCCTGGGCCAGCACCACCGTTGCCTGGCAAACACCGACCACGGCCACGACAGAGAGAAGATGTAGGATTGTTTTCATGCTTGAAAAACCGCATCAGAAGAAAAAGAGGTCGCTGGTCTCGATGAGGATATGGTAGTCGCGTGGTCAGAGTCCGCCCGCTGTGAAACTGCAACCGACCGGTCGCAGACTCAGACTTCACTCCTCATATTTCTTCTAACCCCTCCACGCGACGTGAGTTCTGGCCGGAATGGACACTTTTCCATCACCGTGAAAGCCCAATTGGCAGCAAAAAACCCTTGACAAACGAGAAGAATCAGAACCGCGGAGCGGTGGCAGGTCACTCGTGCTGAAACTGCGAATTGACCTTGATGATAAACTCGCTGGAAATCCTAACCCGATGCGTGAGTTTTGAAGTTGCGCTTTTTAGCCGCGGAGCGGCGACAGAAAACGGAACGGTCACAATGCTGTCGCCCCTTCGGGGCTTTCGGTCGTTTTCGATTACAAATCCTGGGGCTCGCGTACCAGGCTACATGCTGCCGTGCCTCCGGCACTAGCGAAACGCGCAACTTCAAAACTCACGCATCGGGTTAGGAAGTAAAGGTCAACTCACAAGTCCGGCACTAGCATGGGGTGAACCAACGAGCGACAGCGAGGCTGGTGTAACCCCAGGTAAAATCTTTGATTTACCGACACTCCCGGCCAATTCTATCCCCAGATCCATCAGCGACGAATGCACCCTGCGGTTTGCCGGCGGAAACAAAAAGTAGCCGTCACGCTCCGCCGTGACGAAGCCCGACCGGGCGCGAACCATCAGATTTATTCTCGTCGAAGAGTTCGTTCGGCGACGCCCCAGCTACGATCAACCGTGATTTCATTGGAAAACGGTTAGGTCGGGCTACATCTCGACGGAGCGAGATGGCTACTTTGCAGACCGCGAAGTGCATTCATCAGCGACTCAGACCCCGAAGAGACTTGGGCCGAGCCGATGATGGTGGTACGATTTCAGCGTCAGGCGGAGCCTACTTTTCTGTTAGAATTCACACTCGAAAATCCGCATGGGCGCGGCCTCCATTGGAACCGACTCGTTGGACGAACCAACGTGGGATTCTCTGGGGAGGTATTCAGAGAGCAAAACGAGATGCTGAAAAAGCAAAAGAAGCTGATCCTGACTCCGGATCACCAAGACGCGATGCGCCGGGCCGGTCGGGTCAACGCGCAGTTGATGGACTATCTCCGCTCGAAAATCCAAGCGGGTATCACGACAGGACATATCGATGACCTTGTTCATCAATGGACGTCGGATCATGGCCACAAACCAGCAACACTCGGCTATCAGAACTATCCCAAGAGCTGCTGCACCAGCGTCAACGATGTGATTTGCCACGGCATTCCGGATGATTACGAACTGAAGGAAGGCGACATCGTCAACGTCGACGTCACGACCGTCGTCGATGGCTGGCATGGCGACCAAAGCGAAACATTCCTGATCGGCGAAGTTTCTCAAGAAAAACGCGCCGTGACGCAGTGCGCATTCGATTGCCTGTACCTGGCGATCGATGCATTGAAACCAGGCTGCCGCGTCAGCACGATCGGCGAAACGGTCGTACCGGAAGCCCATCGACGCGGCTTCACCGTGGTCCGCGAATACGTCGGCCATGGTCTCGGTCGACAGTTTCATCTCGACCCGTCGATTCCACACTTCCCAAACCGGCAAAGTCGCATCGACCGACTTTATCCCGGCATGTGTTTTACGGTGGAACCGATGATCAACGGCGGAAGCCGGTACACACGCAGCGACAAGAGCGACGGATGGACGGTGCGGACGAAGGACCAACGACCGTCGGCACAGTTCGAGCATTCGATCTTGATGACCGATGATGGCCCGGAAATTCTCACGCTAACCCAAGACGGACCTCAAAAAGGACATCTGTTTTAGCTGAGCTGGGAGTGTGGGAGTGTGAGGTTGGGACTCTGACGGGTGGCTGGTGGTCGAGCGTCAGCGAGCCCCCAGCAACAAGCCACAGGAATTCCGGGGGCTCGCTGACGCTCGACCGCCGGCCACCCCTGTAGCCTTCATGCGGTTGTCACGAAACCCGATGAATCGGGTTACTACGAACGATCCAGATACTCGGCTAGAACCGCTGCGGCTCGTGGTGCGGCCGCGGGCGCACGGCGCATCAGCGGTACCAATGACTGCAGCGTTTGCTGTAGTCGATCGCCGTACGCCGCATCCTCGAATTCCGCGGCCAGGTACTGCAGATTCTCGGCCGACACACTCATCCCCGATGGAATCGCACTATCCACCGGATCCTTCACACGCACAATCAGCGAGGGATGATCCATGGAGGTGAAAAAACATCCGCCCGCCGCCTCGTCCCAGAACAATTCCACTTGCTTGTCGGTGATTTCTTTGGCCGCGTCTCGCCAGCGGTCGTCTCCTGTCGCTCGGTGCAAGGCGATCAGCCCCGATGCCAAGAACGCGTAGTCGTCAACATAAGCGTTCAACTTCGCTTCATCGGCCGCATAACTCCGCAACAGCCGTCCATCCTCACGACGCAACTCCGCGAGCAGAAACTCGGCTGCGTCGACCGCGGCCGCCGTATAGTCCTCTCGCTTTAGAATTCGACCCGCATCGGCCAGACCGGCGATCATCAGCCCATTCCACGCGGTCAGGATTTTGACATCGGTGATCGGCCGCTCACGCTGGCTGCGAAGATCGAACATCTGCTTGCGGACCGGAGCGAGACGATCATTCAGAACCGCAAATTTTTCGCCCTTCGCAGCGGCGATTGCGGTCAACGTGTTGCGCGGGTCGGGCACGTAGTACTCACCCTCGAAGTTCGGGCTTTCCGACAGTCGATAGACTTCGGCCGCGGCTTGAAAACCTGCTACCGAACCGGCCAGCCCCTTCAGTTCTTCTTTTGTCCAGCGGTAGAACTTGCCCTCTTCGCCTTCGCTGTCAGCATCCAGCGCGCTGTAGAAAGCGCCACCCGGCGCCTTCAACTCGCGAATCACAAAATCGCAAATCCCCTCGACCACATAGCGATATTCATCTCGTTGCGTGTCCAGATACGCCTCGGCATAAACCGAAGCAAGCTGCCCATTGTCGTATAACATCTTCTCGAAATGCGGGATCTGCCAGCGAGGATCGACACTGTAACGATGAAAGCCGCCACCCAGGTGATCGAGCATCGCGCCGCTGATCATGCCGTCGAGCGATTTGATCAGCATCTGCTTGGCCGACTCACGCCCAGCCTGATCGACCGAAACACGACGAGCACGGTCGAGCAAGAAAACCAGGTTTGACGGCTCCGGGAATTTGGGTCCGTTCGAGTTGGCCGCGCCAAACCCGCCGTGCACGGGATCGAATTGTTCGGCGAGCGAACCGGCGACCGCGTTGACCAGCGAAATCTGCAGATCGCTCGCGGACGGTGCTTGGTCTGCCGGATTCTGAGCTGATGGATCTTGATTCGCTTTGATCGCTGCGGTCAGTGCTGCGGCCTGCTGGGCAACCGCCTCTGGCTTCGTCTTCCAGGCATCGTCGATCTGATTCATGACCGTAAGAAACCCGGTCGAGTTACCCCGGTCGCCGTCGCGAGCGGGAAAATAGGTGCCGCCCCAAAATGGCCGGGCATCGGGCAGCAGGAACACTGACATCGGCCATCCGCCGTTGCCGCTGATCATCTGGACCGCGGTCATGTAGATCTGGTCGACGTCGGGACGCTCTTCACGATCGACTTTCACGCAGACAAAACGCTCGTTCATGATCCGCGCGATCTCGGGATCGACAAACGACTCTCGCTCCATCACGTGGCACCAATGGCAAGCCGCGTAACCGACCGACAGAAAGATCATTTTGTTTTCGCGTCGCGCTTTCGCAAAGGCTTCGTCACCCCAGGGATACCAGTCGACTGGATTGTGTGCGTGTTGCAGCAGATAAGGACTCGATTCCTTCGCCAGTCGGTTGGAGTGCTTGTGACCAACCGCGTTGCGGGCCGACTCCTCCTGGGCAGCCACCACGCACGTCCAAGCCAGCAGAATGAGCACAACGACATTTAATCGAATCGGCATGGAGCGGGCAGCAGACATGAGCAAGGCGGTTGGTAGAGAGTGCGGTCGAATAGGTCAGCACCGCTTCAATGTAACACGTCCACATGCATCGGACATTCCGATCGATTTTGTGCTGAAACTGCGAATTGACCTTGATGATAAACTCGCTGGCAATCCTAACCCGACGCGTCAGTTTTGAAGTTGTGCGTTTCGCTAGTGCCGGAGGCACGGCAGCATGCAGCCTGGGGCGCGAGGGCCAGGAAAACGGAACGAACGATGCCCATCAGCCGCGGAGCGGCGACAGAAAACGGAACGGTCACAATGCTGTCGCCCCTTCGGGGCTTTCGGTCGTTTTCGATTACAAATCCTGGGGCTCGCGCCCAGGCTTCATGCTGCCGTGCCTCCGGCACTAGCGAAACGCGCAACTTCAGAACTCACACTTCGGGTTACGAAGTAAAGGTCAACTCACAAGTCCGGCACTAGTGCGTGCGTCACCTAGCGGCCGGCGATCTTTGCCAAATATTCCTTCAACGCAAGCGTGCTATTGTTCAATGCGTCACTGCTGGGGATGAAACTCAGAATGGTCAGTTTCTGTTGCCCCGTCCGAATATCGGCCGGAATCGGGTCGACCTCGAGACCGTTCTTCTTGGCTAGTCGCATTGCTCGGGGCAGATGCCACGCCGACGTGATCAGACCGACACGACTCCCTGGCTCACGACCCGCGAAACGTTTGGCAAGCGTTGAGAACTCTTCGCTCGTGTTGCGACCAGCCGATGTCTCGATCGCGCTGGCCGGCACGTTGAATCGCTCCAGCAAGGTTCGAGTAATTTCGCTGTAGCTTGGGATATTTTCGGCAGTGAGCGCCTTGATCGCCGTGCCGGTCGCGATGATCTTCTCCGCCTTTTTTGCGTGATACATCTGCGCCGCGACGGCGATTCGATCACCCGATTGTCCAAGCTGTGCCCGCCCGGACATCGGATAGGAAGCTCCTCCCCCCAGTACCACGACGTAATCATAGGCGTCGCCGCCGAGCGGATCCGTTGACAAGTATGGCTCCTCCAGAGAATACATCAGTCGTCTTGAAACGACTTCGTTAGCAACCAGACCAAATGTCATCCAGATGACGAGCGAAAACAAGAATAGGTAACGGTTGCTGTAAATAGCTGCAAAATAGGTGACGAGCAACAACCCCAGCCAGAGAAGTCCAGCGGGCATTACCAGAGCGGTAATCACTTTTTCAACAACGATCCACTCGTTGGTGAGGGCAATCATGCCGATCGCGAAAGCTGCCGCAACGATCAGCAGCAACAGATGTCGAACAATACGTGGCGAGGCGTGTTCTTCGTCGATTTCGTTCTTCATCAAGTTCGTTCGTCGCTCATTCATTCAAACGCGATTCGGAATCTGGAACGCAACCAGAAAGCCGAGTCATTGAAAACCAGAAAACGAAGGCGGATTCTATCCGAGTCGTCGGGAGTAGGGGATGACCATGAAGGTGTCTCGATTTGCAGCGGGCTAGATCCCCTGGCTATGCGTCGAACAATTCGCGTATCCCCAACTTCTTGAGCAAGGTGGGAGCTGACGAAGTTTCGTAACGAGCAGGAAATAACCGTCTGATTTCGCGTGGCGTGACATCGTTCCAATACGGCAGTCGTTTGTCCGATGTGACTCGTAGGGTCACCTGCAGCAGGTGGAAACTTTTGGTAGGAAGATGGAGGTAAGAAGATGGGAAGACACGCCGATGAGCGGAAGCGTAGGTTGTTTAGCCACAATACCGTTCTCACTTTCTGTTTAACGGCAAGCCGCAGGCGACTGCGTCCACCCTCAGCAGTCGCCTGCGGCTTGCCGTTAAACGATCTCGCTGGATCGACGGTGAAATACGAACAGGATTGCGCTTTTCGCGGCCAATATTCTTCCTGCTATACCGCAACCGTTATTCGGAAGTGACACGTAGGGTCGCCTGCACCAGAGGGAAACCTTTGGCAGGAAGATGAAGGCAGGAAAATGGGAAGACTCACCGATGAGCGGCAATCGTGGTGAAGGTGACTGCGTGGCGGGTGATAATGATCCAATCGATCTTCCGCAAATTTTCATCCTCCTACCTCCATTTTCCTACCAGACTTCTGACGCCCACTTCAGCACCGACATCGCCTGGCATCACCGAACTGACGCAACGATTCAGCACCCGTCCGACACTCATATTCCGTTCGATCCTTAGCAGCCTGTTGAAAAAGGGGTCTGACCCTTTGGAGGGCATCAAAAAACATGACCAAAACGAATGCCCGGAGAGGGTCAGACCCCTTTTTTCAACAGGCCGTTAGTACTGCCGGGGCGATGGACGATTGGAGTATTTCTTGTCGGCCGAACTCGATCAACCGAAGTCCTCATCCGATCGTTGTGGCGAAATCCCGCCCATCGTAGGCAGTGATACTTAGGCAGACCGTTCAAGTTCATCCGCGAGCTCATGACTAGAGTTGCGATTACGGTCTTCTATGTCGGCTGGTGCGTTTGATTCGATGGTGATCTTCCGGTTTCGTCAGAAAACCCCAGTCGAGCGCTTCGTCCTGCTCGTATTGCTTGCCGAGCAGCAGTGCCATCGACGCTTTCGCCAACTCGAATCCCAGATAAAAGGCGTGCCCGGCGTCAACGTTGCTGGAAACGTCTTCTTTCATCAATCGATCGAACAATCGAAACGGATCGTCGTCAAG
Source organism: Pirellulaceae bacterium (assembly GCA_963704055.1). GTDB lineage: Bacteria > Planctomycetota > Planctomycetia > Pirellulales > Pirellulaceae > Rubripirellula. The sequence goes on from CAVPGW010000004.1 coordinate 195,618, forward strand.
CAGATGCATACCCGCAGCCAACAGATGAATCTGGTCGTCCTGAGCGAGTATCCGATAGTTATTGTCTTTCAACGACTTCGCCAGCGATCGCAGCGCGTCATCGCCGTAGGGTCGCAACTTGGCGTCTCGCAGCATCACCAGCTGGTCAGATAGCCGCTTGGGCGGCACACCATGCTTGACGCTGTAGTGTGTCAAACGGCGCACGATATCGCACTCACGGACTGACGAACTGGCCCAGTTGATCACCTGAGTCGTCAGCACACTCTTGATTCCGAGTTCCTGGCAGATCCCGAGCAGCAGCAAATTGATGCCGGCCGAATCGACATCGGTCAATTCGGTCAAGTTGCCAATGCCCATCATCATCGCGTGATCGGGGTATTCGCTGCGAACCTGGGCGTAACGAACCAGGCTTTCGATGAAGCCGGCACCGATCGGCTCCAGGATCGGATCAAGACGCATCGCAACGTTGCGATCTGCCAAAAAGTCCACTGTTTTTTCAAAACTTTTTTTGTCGGTTGGCGAATCAGGAATCACCACGACTTCGGTGCCCCAATCGACCGCCGCTTCGCGATTTGACGAATTGACCGACAGCACCAATGATGCACCTTGACGGGTGGCCTGGGTCGCCTCCCAAGCGTCAAACGTATCGATCGAAACACGCAGCCCTTCGTCGATCAGCGCGGCGACGTAATCGCCAATGCGGTCGCACCGCGAAGCAGGATCACAGCCGACATCGATCACGTCAGCGCCACTCTCTTGCAGTCTCTTGGCGATTCGGATGACTTCGGGAATTGAAAGACGCGGCGCATGATTGATCTCGGCAATGATCTCGATATCGTGCTCGCCCAATTCTTCGCAAAGGCGGCTTTCGCCAAACAGTTCCGGCATCGCCCGACAGTCTTTTGGTCCGCAAATTACGGGAATCGAAAGCGATCCCTGCAACTCATCCAATCCGCTATCGCAGTAACCAGGCACGATCACATGCGTTGCATGCGATGGCACATCAAGATGTCGAAGCAGCCAACGCGGTGTCATCAACGCAGCAACCGTGATCGGCATCACGCCGATCGTGTAAGCGAATGAGTGCTGTTGGGCAAGCGACTTGACGATGTCACGCACCACCCCCTCCGCCAGCCTTCCGGTGACGAAGTAGTAATGATGATTCGGTTGTGGTTGGAGTGTTTGCGGCATCGATAGTTTTCATCTTGATTGCTGACCGCATCGAAGCACAAGTCATGAATTGCGTTTTGCGAAACAGTTGCAACAATCTTCGATGCTACCGTTGTCGGGACGCCACGACATGGAGTCTCGGGCGCGTTTTTTTGCATCATGCGGCGCATGTCGCACTTGACGCAATCAATCAAGGGTCTACAACTTTGATTGCGAGAGATCCGTTGATCGATCAATGAACCAATTCAAAGATCGTCGTGGCCGGGATCTCTCGTTTTTTTATGCGCGGTGGATGAGTTGACCTGGTGCTGCAACATGGAATTGACATTTACTTCATAACCCGAAGCGTGAGCGAGAAAACAGCGCAAATCGCAACCTCGCTGACGCTTTTTGAAGTTGCGCTTTTTAGCCGCGGAGCGGCGACAGAAAACGGAACGGTCACAATGCTGTCGCCCCTTCGGGGCTTTTGGTCGTTTTCGATTACAACTCCTGGGGCTCGCGCCCAGGCTGCATGCTGCCGTGCCTCCGGCACTAGCGAAACGCGCAACTTCAAAACTGACGGTTCGGGTTAGGATTCCGAGCCCGTCATGATCAAGGTCAATTCGGAGTTGCAGCGATTGTTTGGGGAGTTCGAACCTTCAGCCGCTTGGCGATAGAGTGTGTCCGGCTTAGAACGTGTTTTGAAATTGGGAGGGCGAAGCTCCCGATCACCCGCCTTTTCCATCGCATTCCAAAACAGGGTCTAAGTTCGTGGCCCATCTTCGATTGGCGGGATTCCGTAGGCCAGGACTTGGATCGCGTCCGGCTTAGGAATTGTTAGTTCAACACGAAGAACGAAGAATAAGAACCGCGGAGCGGTGGCAGCATATAGCCTGGGGTGAACCAACGAGCGACAGCGAGGCTGGTGTAACCCCAGGTAACCGAAACCGAAAAACCCTCCCCGCCGCGGTTTGGCGGCGTAGCCGCCAAACCGCGGCGGGGAGAATCGGGTTGGATGACAATTCCTGGGGCTGCGAATTGCTCGCTGAGACGAGCAAGCCTGGCCCCAGGCTATATGCTATCACTGCTCCGCAGTTGTCGGATTGTTGTAAGGAGTCAAAATGTTCGTGCCTACCGCTGACGCGAATCGCACCAAAACACAGTTTCCCATTGCTTTCTAAGCCGGACGCTCTCCTTGTCCTGGCAGCGTAACATGTTCGGTTTGTCGCCAGGACAAGTCCTGGCCTACGCCTCACCTCCCGCATGCACCGAAGATTAGGCGTATCACAACATTAGATAGCCGCGGAGCGGCGAAGGCATATAGCCTGGGGCAAGGATTGCGAGCTTTCAGCGAGCAGCCGCAGCCCCAGGCTATATGCCGCCGCCGCTCTGCGGCTAGGACGAGGCTGTTCAGTTCGTAGTGACCGCATTCATGCGGTGGACGCGAGGCCCATGGACCCGATGAATCGGGTTACTACGAACAACAAAAAGCCCCGCCGCGATTGCTCGGGGCGGGGCTCGAATGCTTTCGACGCCAGGCGTTGTTTAGTTGCCTCGCAGCAACTCGGCCAAACCGTAGGTGAAGAAGGTCGCGACACCAATGTTGACCAGCTCTTCCTCGCACTTGTATTGCAGGATCAGTGTGTCACCCGGTTGCACCAACGGTCGTGCTCGTGGGTTGTTGACCGCTTCGGTCAGGTCAACTGCGATCGCAACCTGTCCGTTACATCGTGTCTGCCGCAAGACGTACAGCATCGTTGGCGGCAGGCCCTGGACACCGCCTCCGAGTTGGGTTCCATACTGCCGCGCGGTTCCACCAAGACTCGAGCCTGCGATCGCGATCGCACCAAGCACATCCAAGTCGTAGTCACGTGGTAGCGGCCATTCGCCGCCATTGAGCAGACCACCGGTGTAGTAGACCTCGGTCTCGCGGGATTCGATGTAGACGATGTCGCCGTCCTTCAGCTTGACATCTTCTGGGGAGATGTCTGGGACCACGCCTGGCTTGACCCGCAACGGGATCTTCAAGATCGATGGATCTTCGGGCAGCTCTGGTGGACATGCACAAGGGTCCAACATCGCGGCCTGCTGTTGGGCGTAAAACTGTTGCATGAACTGTGCTCGCATCCGCTGATCAGCTTGGCTGGCACGAAGCACTTTGACCTCGTTCTTCGCGTTCAAGCCGGGCAAACCACCGGTCTCGACCAGGGCGTGCAAAATGTCGTTTTGGTAAGCGGGGAGCTTGACCAAGCCGCCGCTGGCACTTCGGTCGCTACCACCGCGAATGTATTCGGCACCGGTAAACTGGTTGTTCTGGACATTGTTGATCGCCCCGAACCCAGAGCTGTCTTCGCGAACCACGATCACATCGTATGTACGTTCTTTAATGATCGTGACGATCGGGCGAGCCTTTTCGGGTCGGAGAATGTCTTCCTCGATGTAGGTGTCGCGAATCGCGTCGCGCACTTGCTCCAAGGTCAGACCTTCCACATCGAGCGGTTCGACCAACGGCAATGACAGCGTCCCGTCATCCTGAACGGCGATCGGATATCCGATCGACGGCGGCAGGGTGCTCGCCGCCTCCGGGAAGTTCACCGGAGGAGGCTCGGGCGGCTGATTCGGCGGATTGAAGGGCAGTACACCTTCGATGTAGACGCCAAGAATGTCACCACCGGAAATTTGGTAGTCGCGAGGCGGCTCGATCGTCAACAGTGATATATCGATGGGCACCAAGTCGTTCTTGGGCTCCGCGAAGAACTGCGGCGGAAGCCGATCTGCGGGTACACCATCAATCGGTTGCGCCAGCGAGGCACAACCACCAAAGGTGGTTGCCAGCACACCGGCTGCAATCGCGTTGATTGCCGCGCGGTACAAGCGAGTCGCCCGTTTACCGGCTGAAAGTTTCGTTCTCATCCCTGAACTCTCTTCCTAAGGTCCAATTGTGGATTGCAAAGTCTTTGTGGCCCCCGCCATGACAGCGGGTTTGATCGTGCCACCGTTGGTTTTTATTCGAAGCTGAACGGAAGCTCGTCGGAGTCCGCATCAGCGTCGCCGATTTGGCTGGACGCCCCGAAGATGTCATCGATGATCACTTCGGCGGCTTCGGGAGCTGATTCAAGCTCGTCTGTCAACTTGGCTGCTATCGCTGCCTCGTGGCTCCTTGCCACTTCAAGCTGAGAGACCAGTTCGGGATCTTCATCAGAGATCTCCACTGCGACCGGGAAGTCGCGGATCGCTTCGTTGAAGACCGATTCCGCTCCATCTGTGGCAGCGTTCTCCAAATCAGAATCACCTGATTCATCCAACTCGTAAGCTTCCGGTGCCGGAAGGTATTCCGGTTCGGAGTAGAACGGATTTGTCACCCCTTCATCTCCGGAAATGCCGGTATTTCCATTCATCACCGGGGGCGGATAGGCCGGCATCGGAGCGGGCGGACTCATCCCCATTGGACTGACGGCTTGCCAATGGCCCACGCCATCTTGCTCAGCAGCTTGCACGCCAAGTGGGTAGGCCTCAAACCAGGCGTTCACGGCGCCCTGGCCGTGAGATGATTGGTAGCGCCATCCCCAATATTGCGAGGGTGCGACGGCCGGGATGCATCCATTTCCACCCGAGGCTACTTCCATGTAGCCCTCGATGAAGCCATCCTTGAACTCTCTCGGATGGCCGGCGATGCAGAATTTGTGCTTGTTGCAATGCCACGCCTTCTCGGCCATCGCTCTGTTGCGATACCCGATCATGAAGTCGTCGATGCATTCAGATTCATTGAATGAACTACAGACTCCCGAGGTCATCGTGCAACCGGTTGAGCTAACGACAGCCAGCCCTAGGCAGCTGAACGCCAACAACCGCTTGGCAACGACGGCCAGTCGAGTGGATCGAGACCCTGCCACAGCGGTAGTGTCGATGTTTTTAGGTTCAGGTGCGGTGTCCGCACTTAGTGAACGAATCGCCATTTGGCCCCCCTTGGCAGCAACGGCATTCGGAGTTCGAGTCATGCAGGTCGTGCGGATCGTGCCGGTTGGCACTCCGCTCTGGAGCTACTTATCGCCCCAACCACTCTGCCGAATTAAACAAAAGTGACAGAAACGCAGACTGTGACGGGAAATCTGCTTTTGACAGCAGGACCGATTAATCGGAGAAGGAGCCCGGCAGGTTCGCTAGGAGCGGGGAAATCGGTAAGTGCAGGTGAAACCGTACCGACCGTGGAAAAGATCAGGTATTTTCCTAGTTAACCTATTTTGAGGAAGACCAGGAATTCTATACTGAGAGCCTCATTAGCGTTTACCAACTTCGAGCAGGTAGCACAGCTGTATTCCAAACCGGTCGGTGAGTCCAACGCCGAAACCATCGACCCAACAGCCCTGCACCCTTCTCCAGCTTTTCCCCACCGGTAGTCTCGATGACGTTGATCGCGATTTGCATCGCTTTAGCTATCGCATCTTCACTGTTAATCGTGCCACTTGTGCGCACGTTGGCGATTGCGTTTGGTATCGTCGATCATCCCGACAGTGAACGGAAGCTGCATGAAACGCCGATCGCACTTGGTGGCGGAGTTGCCGTCTTTCTCGCCCTGACCGCAACCTTCGTCGGCACGATCTTGATTGATCGCGCGTTCTTCGGTGGCAGCCTGGGTATCATTAATTCGAATTGGTATCTGCTGTTCGAAGCCGCTGGAGCGATGCTGGTTGTCGGGTTGATCGATGATGCCTGGACGCTGAGAGGCCGCCAAAAGTTGTTGCTGCAGTGCTTGATTGTGGCCAGCTTGGTGGGAAGTGGCACCGTGATTCAGACAGTAAGTCTGCCCGGACTGCAGTTTCAGCTGGGGGCTTTCGCCTTTCCGGTGACTGTCTTGTGGCTCTTGCTCGCCGTCAATGCCCTCAATCTAATCGATGGTGCCGATGGCATGGCGACCACGGTCGGCAGTATCATTTGCCTTGGCTTCGGCTTTCTGAGCTTGTATTCAGGTGCGTCTTTTGGTGCCGTTGTTGGATTCGGCCTGTCTGGCGCGCTTGCCGGATTCCTGGTATTCAACCGCCCGCCGGCCAGCATCTACCTGGGCGATGCGGGCAGCATGATGATCGGGCTGTTCGTCGGCGTTTTGGCGGTCTGGAGCAGCAACGTTAAGGAATCGACGGTATTGGCCGCTGCCCCCATGGCGATTTTGGCGATTCCCCTGTTCGATTCGATAGCAGCCATTCTGCGTCGATGGTTGACCGGACGCAGTATTTACGCAACCGACCGTGGTCATTTGCACCATCTGCTGCAGGAGAAATACGGCAACTCAAAAATGCTGCTCTTTGTCGCCTTGCTCTGCGGAACAACGACCGCTCTCTCCCTGCTTTCGATCCAGCTGGAACAGCCTTGGCTGGCCGGTTTGGGTGTCGCGATTGTTTTCGGTTTGCTGGTATCGACGCGATCCTTCGGACATTCCGAGTTCCGGATGTTGCTCGGACATGCATCGCACTTCGCGCAGTCATTTGCCACGACTCCCGCAACGTGCGAGTCAGGGAAGCAGCATCGCCGTGACCAATTGCAGGGTGAGGCCAATTGGGACACGATCTGGGAACCCTTGGTTGAGTTCGCCAAGATTCACGACTTGGCCAAGGTTAAGATTGATCTGAACCTGGCTTGGCTCCACGAAGGATATCACGCGAACTGGCAGAGTGTTCGTCTGCCCGAAAAAGCACTTCAGTTGAGCATTCGAGTGCCATTGTTCACTCATCGGGAAGCTGACGCGAGCCAAGTGCAGATTGGCAGGCTCGAAATCATCGCTCCGGCGAATGACCCTAGCGTGTACCAACGGATCGCCGACTTCAGCGAGCATCTGGTCGACTTGGGGCCGGAAATCGACCGCGTCGTCGCCAATCTCGAGTCCAACAAACGACGGCTCTCGTCCTTGACGGAGAAACCGGAGAAAGTTGCGAACACGTCGGTCGATAAGGAGGAGACATCGGCGCCAGACGCAAGAACCAAACCAGAGGCAGTCCCAAACGCGTGATTCGGTGAGCTTCTGCGTGGGCTTCCTGCCCGTTCGAAGTTCGTGTCGCTTTGTTGTCACCTCGCCCTGCGGAGCGGGGGAGGGGAAAGCCAGTTAACAGTTGCCAGTCGACAGTTTGCAGAAAGAAATTTGTCAGCCGCTCTTCTCCCTGACGACTGTCCACTGTCCACTGCTGACTGCCTACTGCACCCGCCCTCCGCCGCTACCGCGTCCGACTCTTCGACAGGGTTGGTATCACACAGGTATTTGGCGAGAGCAGAACCTCCCGCGTTGATTCTCACGCTCTTAGCTGCGGAGCAGCGTCAGCATATAGCCTGGGGTGCAACGAGCCGAGCGACAGCGAGTGTTCGTGAAACCCCAGGTAAACGAGAACAACCGCGCGAGCTCGACCTGCGTCTGTTTGGCGGCTTAGCCGCCAAACAGACGCAGGTCGAAGGGGGGATTGCTTGCGAACCTGGGGCTGCGGCTTGCTCGCTCAAAGCTCGCAAACCTGGCCCCAGGCTATATGCTGCCACTGCTCCGCAGTTATCACATGCAATTGTCAAGATCGGCTACCGCGTCCGACTCTCCGACAGGGTTGGTATCACACAGGTATTTGGCGACAGCCGAACCTCCCGCGTTGATTCTCACGCTCTTAGCTGCGGAGCAGCGTCAGCATATAGCCTGGGGTGCAACGAGCCGAGCGACAGCGAGTGTTCGTGAAACCCCAGGTAAACAGAACAACCGCGCGAGCTCGACCTGCGTCTGTTTGGCGGCTTAGCCGCCAAACAGACGCAGGTCGAAAGGGGGGATTGCTTGCGAACCTGGGGCTGCGGCTTGCTCGCTCAAAGCTCGCAAACCTAGCCCCAGGCTATATGCTGCCACTGCTCCGCAGTTATCACATGCAATTGTCAAGATCGGCCACCGCGTCCGACTCTCCGACAGGGTTGGTATCACACAGGTATTTGGCGACAGCCGAACCTCCCGCGTTGATTCTCACGCTCTTAGCTGCGGAGCAGCGTCAGCATATAGCCTGGGGTGCAACGAGCCGAGCGACAGCGAGTGTTCGTGAAACCCCAGGTAAACAGAACAACCGCGCGAGCTCGACCTGCGTCTGTTTGGCGGCTAAGCCGCCAAACAGACGCAGGTCGAAAGGGGGGATTGCTTGCGAACCTGGGGCTGCGGCTTGCTCGCTCAAAGCTCGCAAACCTGGCCCCAGGCTATATGCTGCCACTGCTCCGCAGTTATCACATGCAATTGTCAAGATCGGCGTGAACCGCATACTTGTGTAGGGACCAATGCCCTCCGGGAGAGTGAAGCAACGACTTAGAAACCGCACGGCCCGATACCGCTCAGTGCATCCTTAACGATCACGCGGATCAAGAGTACTAGGCGACGCTGACACGGAGATTGACTCCCTTTCCAAACGGGAATCCTTGCCAAAATTACGGCAATCGATCATTCTAACCCTAGTGTTATCTGGGGCTCAGTCATCGAGCCTCGAGTCCCCGATGAATGGGGCGATTCGTCGAGCTGAGGATGTGGCCAAAGCGCCAATCAGCGAGTATTCACGAAGTTTCTTTAATCGGGTGAGTGTCACCCAAGTGGACGAAGTCCGCGACAACAGGCGATAGTCACTAATTGTTCGTACTGAACATCGAACAAAGAACAAGTGTCGGCCGAGTGCCGAATCGTTGAAGTCGACGCAACAGGTATTGGTAGGAAAATGGAGGTAAGAAGATGAAGATTTGCGGGAGATCGATTGGATCAACGTCGCACTCCACGATCCCTGCTCATCGGTAAGTCTCCCCATTTTCTTACCTCCATCTTCCTACCAAAGGCCCCCCCGGGTGCGGGCGACTCTACGTATCACATCTGACAAACAACTGCCGTCTTGGAACGTCACGCGAAATTAGACAGCTAATTCCCGCTCGTTGCTAACCCGATTCACCGAGTCTTCCTGGAAATCGGCCCATTCTTCACTGCTCGTAGTCACCCGAATTTATCGGGTCGTCCACCGAACCAACCGCATGAATGCGGTCACTACGAACGACAGCCAAACTTCGATCCGTTTCACCCTTCACCCCTCACACTTCTAACTTCTTTCTTGCCCATTCTTCCCCCCGAACCGGACTGCCACCCCCCCGATCTATTGGATCACGATGAGTGCATCGACCAGCCGTGGTGGCTGATCTACACCAAATCCCGGCAGGAAAAGCAGTTGATGCGACACCTGCGAGTCCTTGATCTTCCGCATTACGCGCCCCAGATTGCACATCGTCGCCGCTCACCTGCAGGTCGAATTCGCGTCACTTACGCCCCCCTGTTCAACAACTACGTATTTCTGTGCGGTGACGACGAAGTTCGCTATGAAGCCGTTTGCACCGGCTGTGTGCAGAAAGCCACATCGATCATCGATGTCGCCGAGTTCGTCAGCGACCTGCGACAGGTCCGAGACCTGATCAACATCGGCGTGCCGCTGACCGTAGAGAGCCGTCTGGAGGCAGGCCAGAAAGTCCGAGTCCGAAGCGGCTCCTTCGCCGGTTACGAAGGCAAAATCATCCGACGCGAACAAGAAACCCGATTGCTCGTCGCGGTCCACTTCATGGAACAAGGCGTCAGCGTCAAACTCGAAGACTGCCAGCTAGAGAAGATAAGTTGAGAGTTGGCAGTCGTCAGTTGGCAGTCATCAGTAGGCCGGGACCTGGAGATCGTTCGGCTTAGCCGTTCCGTTTTCGTTAGGATTTCCGACGCTCGTCGTTTGGTATAGGCACCGAGAAGAAAGTACATCACTAGCTTGGACAGCCGCGGAGCGGCGGAAGCATGTAGCCTGGGGTAAGGGTGCGAGCTTTAAGCGAGCAACCGCAGCCCCAGGTTGCGGTTGCTCCACGACATTTTTCCCCCGCGGCGTTTCGGCGGCTACGCCGCCGAAACGCCGCGGGGGAAAGGTTCTTTCGGGTTCGCTTACCTGGGGTTACACCAGCCTCGCTGTCGCTCGTTGGTTCACCCCAGGCTACCCTCTTTCACCGCTCCGCGGTTACCCAAATCGGATCACAACCGGCATCCTAAGCCGGACGGTCTCACTGTCCTGGCAAAGTAGCCATCACGCTCCGCCGTGATGTAGCCCGACGATACGCCACACCGAATCAATCAATTGGATCGAACGAACGATTCACCAACGCCTTCGATCTGAAGCCCACACCAGGGGGAACCTTTGGTAGGAAGATGGAGGCAGGAAAATGGGAAGACAACTCGAGTTCATTGATATCAAATGAACGGTGCGCAAATCTTCATCTTCCTACCTCCATTTTCCTACCAAACATCGGACGCCGACTTCAGCACGCGATCGTATTACCGCGAATTGGATTTCGATTGTACAATCGGGGTGGCTCGAAACACGACGAAGGTATCCTCGCAGGGGAATTGCGTAAGAACGATGCGGGGCGACTGCCAAACACTAAAGACGTGCCATGCAGGCAGAACTGAAGAAGATCTTGTCGGCCGACCCGTTTGTTCCATTCACTGTCATCATGAGCGACGGAACTCACATCACGGTAAAGCATCCTGAAACAGCGTTGCTGATGAAGCACTGGCTTTACGTAACAACCGATGGCGGAGAAACGGCCGAACATCTGTACCTGCTTCACGTGACTCGAATTCAGCGACAAGGACAAGCGGCATAGCAACTGCGTTTTGGCAACCGCGAATCGATTAACAGTTGACAGTTGTTAGTAGTGGTAGTAGGCCGGACGGGGCCTGCCAAGTAGCCATCACGCTCCGCCGTGATGTAGCCCGACGATCCGCCACGCCGCATCAATCAATTAGACCGAACGAACGATTCACCAACGCCTTTCGGTCTGAAAGCCCACACCAGGGGGAACCTTTGGTAGGAAGATGGAGGTAGGAAAATGGGAAGACAGTTCGAGTTCATTGATATCAAATGAACGGCTCGCAAATTTTCATCTTCCTGCCAAACATCTTCCTACCTCCATCTTCCTGCCAAACATCTGACGCGATCTACCGGTTCTACCATCAAAGTTTCAAGGTCTTCTATCTCCAGGCGACCACTGAACGAATTGTTCAACAGCTGCGAGAGTTGCTACCCGATTGTGAATTGAACCCTTGGTTTCTTGAGATCATCAGCTCAGGAACGCGAAAAGATTTTGACCTATCGATGAATGAAAACTGGCTGTCGGAGACTCGTCCGATGTTGGAAGCCTTTTTTCACGCGAAGTACTTTCTCGAGATGGTTTGTCGATACTCCGAACAACTGGACTCGCCCCCGTCGGTTTTACCGAGTGGTTGGGCAAGCGTTCTCTATCTGTTCGGGCTTCGATAACGATCCCCCTGGTATTCCTGCGATCCTAGCCGCCACTCCCAGCTCCCCACTCCGCACTTTTCTCGTCTCCTGTTAACTGACTACTGACGACTGCCAACTCTTTTCTTTCCTGCCAACTCTTAACTTCTTCCTCCTCCCGTGTCTGTTGAACTAAAACCGTTTTCCTGGAAAAGGATGATCGAAGCCGTGGAAGCCGTCCATCAACGAGCACTGCGAGCCACGCCGCACTCGCCGACGCCAACATTCCTTACGCTGTCGCAGGCGGCAACGCAGTCGCAGCCTGGGTGGCGCGCGTCGACCGAGCCGCAGTCCGCAACACTCAAGACGTTGACATCCTGATTCGTCGCAGTGACTTTGAAGCAGCAAAAATCGCCCTCGAGAGCCAAGGATTCATCTACCGCTTTGTTTTCGACGTCGACTGTTTTCTCGACGGACCGGACGCCAGTCCCAGAGACGCAGTGCATATTCTGTTTGCTGGCGAAAAAGTGAAACCAGGCGACGTTGCGGCTAACGCTGAAGTCACCGAAAAGGAACCCGCCGGTGATTACGACGTGCTGAAACTTGAGTCACTCGTACGTATGAAGTTAACGTCCTATCGCGACAAGGATCGAGTGCATTTGCGCGACATGATCGAAGTCAAACTGATTGACCAAACATGGCCCGCTCGATTTCAAAGCGAACTTGCCGCACGGCTTCAAGCCCTGCTAGACGACCCCCACGGCTAGCCAAATCCCTTGCCAACCAATAGTCGCCGACCGCTCCGCCAGTCGTATCGTCCTCCTGATTACTGCCTTCCTCCTTACGACTGCCACTGCCAACTGCCACTGCCACCTGCCAACTGCCAACTCTTAACTTATTCTTCCTACCAACTCCTCGCTCATGCCTTCCGAAATACCGTCGTTTGCACAAGCTTGGGCTCGCCAGTGGAAACAGGCCGGTCCGTTGCTTGAACAGATTCGAGACGAAGAACTTCGACAACAGGGGGGCAAGGGAGTGCGAGGGGTAGCTGGCCGAACAGTGTTTGAGAAATACCCCGAACAGAACGGCATGGTCGTCATGCAGCGTTGGTTCATGCGACAATCGATTTTGCGCCACACCGATCGTGGTTAGTTTCGACTTGTCGCAGCTGGTTGACGCAGCCTTTCGAGTTCAGCAGCTTTGGGAACAGCAGGAATATCAGTTTTGCTTCATCGGTGGACTGGCGATTCAGCACTGGGGCGAGACACGAATGACGCAGGATGTGGATGCAACCATTGCGGTCGAATTTGGAAACGAGAGGGCGCTCGCCACGCGGTTGCTCGAAGGATTAAGGCCTCGCATCGACGACGCCGTATCCTTCGCCGTGGTCAATCGAGTGCTTCTCGCGCAAGAGCCGGGGGGTGTTCCGATCGATATATCTCTAGCGGCGATGCCGTATGAACTTGGAGTCATTGAGCGATCATTGAAACGCGAGCTTGCCGCTGGCAAGCTGATCCGAATTTGCGACGCCAGCGATCTGGTGATCTTAAAAGCGTTCGCCAATCGTCCACGAGACTGGCAAGACATCCGGGGCATCATCATCCGATCCGGCGGCCAACTTGACTGGCAATTTGTGATTGACGAACTGAGCGTACTGGCTGAGTTGAAAGAAGAGCCCGAGATTCTCGAACAACTGACCGAATTGAGAGCGAAAACAGATTGAAAGGAAGAGTCATCAGTCACTGACGACTGCCAGCTAATAGTCGCCGACCGCTCCGCCGGTCGAAGCGTTTCCTCCTAACTGACCTGCAACTGACAACTGCCAACTGACAACTGACAACTCTTTCCCATCCTGCCGACTGACAACCGTTCGTAGTGCCCGCATTTATGCGGTTGTGCCGCAAAAACCCGATGAATCGGGTCACTACGAACTAAACGTCCACTGCCAACTGACTACTTTTTGTTTTTCCTTATCCCAGCACCCCCACTCCTAGCTCCCCATTCCTCACTTTTTTCTTCCTGCCAACTGACGACTGCCAACTCTTAACTCCTTCTTCCTTCCTGCCAACTGACGACTGACAACTTTCAACTATTTGCCTTCTTCTTCCCCCCATGCAACTAATCATTGAACTCCCGCCGCGCGACGAACTCATGGCCTTCAACCGCCAGCGTTGGTCGGAAGTCTTGGCCGACCGGACGCTCGCCGATTTGCCGTTCAAGGTTGAAACGAACGCTCACGGGACGTTGTTGATGACTCCTCCACCATCCGGCGGCCATAGTGATCGCCAAAGCAGAATTCTGATTCAGTTACACCAGTTCCTGGGGGGACGCCCGTTAGCGGAATGTCCGATCTCGACCATCGACGGAGTTCGTGCGGCGGACGTCGGATGGTATTCCGCGGCTCGATTCGCCAAAGTCCAAGGCCAGATTGCATTTGAAATTGCGCCGGAAATTTGCGTCGAAGTGATTTCGCCGAGCAACACGGATTCGGAAATGGCCGAAAAGAAGCAACTGTACTTCGAAGCCGGAGCGGAAGAAGTCTGGTTCTGTCGGGAAGATGGCGAGATGGAGTTTTACGTTCAAAGACCAGCCAACCGATAAGCAGACTGATTCGCGACGGTGCCCAGAGTTCCCAGCAAGTTATTAAGAAAGGCACGTTCTTGGTGCATCGTTCTTCGTTCTTCGTTCTTCGCTAGAGAATCGACTTGAATTAGCACCAAGCACCAAGCACCAAGCACAAAGCACCAAGCACCAAGCACCAAGCACCAAGCACCAAGACACCAAGCACCAAGCACCAAGAACAAAGAACACAAGAACAGAACAGAACAAACCACTCCTTCCCCTTCCTGCCAACTTCCCATGCCCCCCCCCGACCTTCACACACCTGAATTCCTCGCCGCGCATCGCGCCGCCATGCTGGCGCACGATGGTTACCGCGGCATGGACGAAACAGACCCCACCGGGCCGTCAGGTCATGCGTACGGGTTGCGGACCAGTAGCCGATTGACGACCGATTACCGCCAGCGAACCGGGAGAGGATGCGTGGATGTGACACCTCAAGACGTCATCGACTGTTTGCGAGCGGCTGGCATCAAGAAATGGATGCTGATGGGCCTGCACGGTTTGGTTGGTTATTTGCCGATGCCGCGAGCGACCCAAGATGTCGACGTGATGGTCCCCTACAGCGAAAAATCGCGAGCCGCCAAAGCCATTGCCGACTCATGGCCGATGTTGACCCAAGTCAGGCTATCGCAAGTGATTCGGTTCCTTGATCAAACCGACTTGGATCCGGAAGGCAAGCCGAAACCAGTCATCGACTTGATGCTCCCATGGGGCAAATTTCAAGAAACGATTTTAGAGAAGCATGTCGTCATCGACGAAGAAACCGGCAGTCGATACCCGACGTTGGAAGCCGTCCTTGCGTCCAAATACGCCGCCCTCGTTTCGCCGCACCGAACCCGCGACAAGAAAGAGCAAGACGCCGTCGACTTTCGCCGAGTCACCTTAGCCAACGAGAAATCAATTGACCGCGAGGCACTGAAACAACTCGGCGATCAGATTTGGGAGAAGGGAGGCGACGAAATCCTGATGTTCGTGCAAAGATGCCTCGATGACGAACCACTCCCAATCTAACGACCTGACAACCGAAAGTTTTCCAAATCGCCGCCGTTCGCTCCGCCGAACGCATCTTCTTCCTGACGACTGCCAACTCCTTTTTCTTCCCTGCCAACTGACAACCGTTCGTAGTGACCGCATTTATGCGGTTCTCCACAAATACCCGATAAATCGGGTCACTACGAACTAAACGTCCACTGCCAACTGACTACTTTTTGTTTTTCCTTCTCCCAGCTCCCAACTCCTACTCCCAACTTCTCACTCCTCACTCCTCACTCCTCACTCCTCACTTTTTTCTTCCTGCCAACTGACGACTGACAACTGACTACTTCTTCTCCTACTGCACTCATCACCGGCATCACCGGCCAAGACGGCTCGTACCTGACCGAGCTGCTGTTGGCCAAAGGCTACACCGTCCACGGAATCGTGCGGCGCAGCAGTTCGACGGTGCGGACGCGTCTTGGATCAGTTGTTCAACGACAAAGAAGTCTACGACCATCGTTTGTTCCTGCACTACGCCGACCTGGACGACGTCACGACGATCCGGCGGATCCTGACCAAGACCGAGCCCGACGAACTCTATCACCTGGCCGGCCAAAGCCATGTCGGTGCCAGCTTCGAGATCCCGGAAACGACCTGCCAGTTCACCGCGATGGGCACGCTGAAGCTGTTGGAGATCGTTCGCGATCTGGCAAACGCCGCCGAGATTCCTGCACATCAGCAGCAGCGAAATTTTTGGTCGCCCGGACGACTCACCACAAAACGAAGCAACGCCGATGCGGCCGGTCACGCCGTACGGAATCGCCAAAGCGTTCGCGACCCAAATGGTAAAGCTGTATCGCGAATCGTTCGGCTTATTCGCCTGCAACGCGATTTGTTACAACCACGAATCACCGCGTCGCGGCGAGTCATTCGTGACACGAAAGATCACCCGCGCCGCGGCCGCGATTTCGCTCGGACTGCAAGACAAATTGAACCTCGGGTCAGTCTCGATGCCAAGCGTGACTGGGGTTACGCCCCCGAGTACGTCGATGCGATGTGGCGGATGCTGCAGCAAGACGTCGCCGATGACTTCGTGGTGGCCACCGGAACGACCAACAGCGTCGAAGACTTCCTTGACCGCCGCTTTCGATGCGGTGGAACTTGATTGGCGCCAGCACGTCGAGCAAGACGAGCGATACATGCGTCCCTCCGAAGTCTCACGATTGGTCGGAAATGCCAGCAAAGCCGAGCGAGAGCTTTCCTGGAAAGCCCAAACCACGCTTCCCGAACTAGCGCACGTGATGGTCCACCACGACCTCGAATCGATGAGTACATCCGTTCCCACCCCCCGTTTATCGAGTTAGACGCGGTTCGCGATTGTTGCTCGTTTGTCCCAAACGAGACTCTGCCGAACACTCGGTTGGGACAACCGAGCCACAATAAATTCAAATCCGCTGCGAAAGTTGTGTTTGGGATTGCCGATGGGCTCGCCAACTGCCAACTGACGACTCTTTCTCTTCTTTCTTCCTGTCAACTGCCAACTGACGACTACCAACTCTTTGTCTTCTTTCTTCCTGTCAACTGCCAACTGACGACTGACTACTTTGTCTTCTTTCCCTCCCTTCGCCTCCTTCAATCGATATCCACTTGGATATCGGCAGTGATCCTGTCGCTGTTACCGATCCTGGTTGCCGCCGACTTCGGCGGTATCTTGTGGTGGACGCAGTACGTGGCGGGTGTTGCGATCTTGTTGGCGGTTCTGCTGGCGATCCCCGGAGTTTTCGCGGCAGAAAACAGCGGGCAGCTACGGCAGCATATTCTTCTCGCGCCGATCTTCCTTTGGATCGTTTTTGCATGGTTCCAAACGCTGCCGATGAAGCCCAGCTTTGTCGAAACGCTTAGCAGTGGTTCGCACGCCGCCTACACCGAGTGGATCGAACCGTTTCTTGCTCGTGACGCTTTGCCATCGCACTTCCCGATTTCCATCGCTCCAGAACAGTCAAGGCATTCGGCGAGCGTGCTGATGCTGCTGGCGGGGTTGGTGTGGGCGTCGTCGATTGTATTTCACTCGCGATGGCGGATCGGCATGTTGCTCAGTGTGGTCGCTGCCGGAGTCGCCGCTCTTTCCGCCTTCGGGCTATTTCGATTGATCTACCCCGATGTTCTGGTTTTTGGCACAGAACTTCCCGGTACGGCATTTGGCTCCTTTGTCAATCGAAACAACGCTGCCTTGGGGATAGCTGT
>CAVPGW010000005.1:0-174191 GCA_963704055.1 Pirellulaceae bacterium
GCCCTGAGCGGTGGCCCGCAGGACCGTTTTGTTCATGAGGATGCGATGTGGGTTTCGTTCACCGCAGGCGTGCCGACCGTCAACGGGCGTTATGGCAAGAGGCCCGGGAGATGCTGGCAGCTTCGCGATGTGCACCATGGCAACCGAAGAAAAGCGGCCAAGATTCGCGCCAATCTGGATCGGTGGATCGAGTGCCGGGACCTCGACCCGGATCGCATAGCGTGGCTGAACTTCAGGGCCCGCCCGTCGGTGCCAAAATGAAGATTTCGCGAGACGGCGTCAGCGATCCCAGATGTTGAAACGCAAGATCGACCAAATCGCCGACACCCCGTCCTTCCAGCCGATCTTCTTGCCCTCGGCATAGGTGCGGCCGTGGTAGGAAATCGGCACCTCATAAATCCTCACGCCGAGCCGGGCGACCTTCGCGGTGAATTCCGGCTCGAAACCGAAGCGATTCGATTTCAAGGTGATTCGCTCCAACACCGTTTTCACGAAGACTTTGTAACAGGTCTCCATGTCGGTGAGGTTGAGGTCGGAGAACATATTTGACAAGAGGGTCAATAGCCTGTTGCCAAGGTAGTGCCAGTAGAAGAGCACTCGGTGCGGGCCGCCGAGAAAGCGCGAACCATACACGACCTCGGCGCGACTATCGATGATCGGCTGCAACAGGACCGGATACTCGGTCGGGTCGTACTCGAGGTCGGCGTCCTGTACGAGCAGCACATCACCAGAGGCTGCCGCAAACCCCGTTCGAAGGGCCGCGCCCTTGCCTCGGTTCTTCGAGTGACGTTCGCGGATAATCGTGACTGCTACCCCCGTCTTGCCGAGGTGACGGTTGCCAACTCTCGAGTTCGGACCAGGTTTCGTCCGATGAACAGTCATCCACCGTGACCACCTCGAGATCGCCCACCGGTTCCGGCAGAGGAGCTGCGACCACCATGTCGAGAAGAGTCGCCGAGGGTCGCCTCTTCGTTGTAGACCGGAATCACCACCGATAGCTTCATGGCCCCAAGCCTACCCCACCTCGGACAGTTTTGAGTTCTGAGTGATGAGTTTTGAGTTGCGGACTCCCCACCGGTACGACGAGGCATGCGATGGCAAGCTCAAAACTGAAAACTCAACACTCAGAACTTGTTCTAGTCGACGACGCGCAGCGGGTGTTCCTGCGAGGATAGGACGGTGTCACCATCCCGACGACGACGCTTCCCTCCATGTACTGGGCGACCGGCAGTCCGAGCAGGTAACAGAGAGTTGGTGCGACGTCCGGCGGGTTGACCGATGGCACCCTGCGCCCAGAGTCAACTCCTTCGCCGAGAAGAATGAAGAGGCCGTCGGGCGATCCTTCCGCGGAAGTGTGCCACGATTCCCCGCCACCGAAAAGTCTCTTAATCCGCTCGAAGGACCCCGGTGGCGCGAGGCCAAAGGGAGAAACCACCGCAATCAGCGTCTGGTCGGCGGCGGCACCGAGCAATTCGCCGAGCTGCTCATCGACAAGCTCCATCACCAGTTCAAGGAACAATCGCTCACGCGTATGGCTTGGCCTGAGCGGTTCGTGATAACGCCGAGCCATGGACAGGGTTTCGAGGTGAACCCAAACGTTGCCGACATCCGCCTCCAGGGCATCAACGGCGAGTTCGACCCGAGTTTGATCGCGCACGACGGCGGACCAAATTCGCGACCGGCGTTCGGGCAAAGGCTCGAGCGCGGCTTCGAGCGAGGCGCGGATTGACGGTTCGAGCCCGGCTTCAACCCCATCACCCGGCTCGGTTTGAAGGGACAAATCGTCACCCCACGAGCCCGGCCAGCCAAAAACCTCTGTGCGAACCCCAGAGGCCTCGAGTCGAGACCACAGTGGTGCAACCGTTGCCGGTGGTGGCGGCACGAGTTTGGACAGGCCCCACGGCAGGATCATCCTCGAGCCTTCCGGAGTCCACGGCAGCAGGCGCAGCGTTTCGGAAAAAACAAGCGGCAGGTCCCAACCCCTGTGGGCCTTGACACCGTGGCGGCCAGGATAGGTGCCTGTCGCAACCGAGGTCCACAGTGCCCACCGAAGATACGGACGATGGGGAGTAAGAGGCGCCCTTACTCCCTCTTCGCGGAGACGGGCCAGATGCGGGTAGCTCGCACTTGCCGCATCGGCCAGGAGAACCTTGGCGTCAAGTCCTTCAAGCCCGATGACCAGCAGTTGCCGGTCGGGTAGACCGAGCGGCTGAGGCTCGACCTCGAGATACTGGCGAGGCGGTGTCGGTGAAGTCGTGAGCCGCACCACCGGCAGCGTGACCATGACAATCGAGAAGGCGATTCGCCATCCCCGGACGCTGCCGAATCGCCGCACCGCGCCGGCGACTAGCAAGGGCGAGAACCGCAGCGATGCCCCAGCCCACAGAATCCTGAACGAGAACACGGTGCGCCGGTCCGGAAAGAAGCTGGGCGTGGAGCTTGGCATTGACCGCGGTGAGCACGGCGGCGATGACAAATACAATTGTGAAAAGTTCCGGCGCCAGCCACCGATCGGCTTGGGGCCGGAATCGATCGAAGACCGCGAGACCGATGAGCAACGGCACACCCACCATCAGCATGCCCCAAGAGGCCCACAACGGAATGCCCACAAGCACGCCGCGCATCGTTTGCGTGACTTCGGGGTTCATCCGCAACACCAGGATCTCGGCAATGAGGCCGGTGGCAGCGCCAGTCCCGAGCGCGTCGATCCACATGCGGAGCTTCATGGCCCCTGCATAGTACCGCGTTCAGATAGCGTAGACTTTGAACCGGCATCGGAATACCGAGCCCAGTTCGGAGGTGGCGTGAACGCCAAGAATTCTCTCTGTGTTGCTCTTGATGGCAGTGACTACGGGTGGCTTCGGTTCGCCGCAGACAACCCTCGCCGATCACATCGGTTGGTTCAAGGTCGGGCTCGAAGCGTTTACGGCCCATGGACCGGCCCTGGTTGAAGAGCTGACCGGCTTCGGTCCGCGCGTTTTCCTCGACCTCAAACTCCACGACATTCCAGCCACGGTCGGCCGTGCGGCCGCCAACTGTGCCGCCTGCGGCGCATCGATGCTCACCGTCCACGCCGCGGGCGGGCGCAGGATGCTGGAGGCCGCCGTCGAAGGTGCGCGTCAGGGTGCGAAGGCACGCTCCACCAAAGATCGTGGCGGTCACGGTCCTCACCAGTCTCGATCGTGCGGCGCTCTCCGAACTCGAGATCGAAAAAAACGCCAGCGGACCTGGTCGGCGCATGGGCCGCGTTGGCTGCCGAACAGCGGCCTCGACGGCGTCGTCGCCAGCGCCCGCGAGGCGGCAGCGCTTCGAAGGGAGTTCGGCGAAGACTTTCTCATCGTCACCCCGGGCATCCGACCCGCGTCGAGTGCAACTGATGATCAGCGCAGAGTGGTGACCCCAGCGGAGGCGATCCGGGCCGGCGCCGACATCCTGGTCGTCGGACGACCGATCACCGGCGCAGAGGACATCCTCGAAGCGGCAAAGAAGATCCTTGGAGAAATGGCGTCAGCAGACTCCTAGCCGTAGAACAACGGCCGCTCGTGGAAGTGCTCTTTGTGCCAGACGTAGGTGTAGCCCGGGAAATCGATCGAGATGTTGTAGACGACCTGATCTTGATGCGATTCGAGGTCCGCTCGATCTTGATGTCCTTCTTCGTCACCGGCAGATCGAGCGACTCCGCCTTGGTGAGGATGGCCCGTTCGATTCGCTTGTCGTTGTACTCGCGCCGGTTGGCTCGATCGGCATACACCCCGATCTGCTTGTCGAGTTCACCCACGTGGATCATGATCGGGGCGACCTTGATGGCTATGAGAACCACGATGAGAGCCACCACGCCACCCACCAAACAACCAACGGGCACGTCTCCCCTTTGATATCGCCACGTCTTCATGGGCCAGCCTCCGAGATCGATCTTCTCTTCAGAATCGTATCATCCCGCTCTATCGGATAAGACGAAACTCCCGTTCCCACCGGGTCTTGGTGAAGAAGTTGAAAAAGACTCCTGCAAGCTGTTTGAGCCGATGGCCGAATCCTCGCCACTGCCAATCGTTGCGCCCGGCCTCATACGACCAGTAGATAAGAACGGCCCGCCCCTTGACGTAGCTGAGCGGCACTGGTCCCCAGAAACGCGAGTCGAGCGAGTTGTCCCGGTTGTCGCCAAGACAGAATATTGTCCCGGGTGGCACCGTGAACGGCCCAAAGTTGTCGCGTATTCTCGACGAGATTGGAGCTGCCGGCAAATCATCGTAGATCCGTGGATCCTTGTGCACCACCAGCGGTTCGATCTGAAGCTCCCCGTTGACGTACAGCTGCTTGCGCTTGATTTCAACGGTGTCGCCAGCCAACGCAACGCATCGTTTGATGAAATCGCGGCGGGTGTCCTCCGGGTACTTGAAGACAACGACATCACCGCGCTCCGGAGAACGGTAGGGAAAAACCCGATGGAGGATGGAGTCAGCATTGCCCGCGAAGACGAACTTGTTGACGACCAGGTGATCGCCAATGAGGAGATTGTCCTCCATCGATCCCGACGGTATCTTGAAATTCTCAAAAACAAACGTGCGCACGAAAAGCGCGAGGATGAAAGCCACCAAGATGGCCTCATAGTACTCACGTGCGACAGATTTCCGCATCGAATACCCCCCGTTCGTTGTCGATTCTACACGCCCGCTCGACTCATGCCCCGGCGCATGCCCGGTGGTTGCCACACTTCCCGCGCCCGTGCGTCCAAACGCCTCGGGTCATCGCAGCGGCCGCGACGATGGGCAAGCTGTCCCGGCGTGCGCGATCATGACTGCGTTGTCGGTCGTCAAGCCGCGCACCGGCAGGAGGGTCTCGATATTGTGCTCGCTGCCCCACTCGGAAAGGGCGTCGCGGAGCAGCGAGTTGGCTGCCACACCACCTGACGCGGTGATCAGCTGTGGACTGTGGATTGCAGCGAGTTCGGGCAGGGGGGAGAGCAACTGCTCGACGACAGCCGCCTCGAAGGACGCCGCCAGGTCATGCATCGACGTTGACGATTCACCATCATCTGCAGCGCCGTGGACCAGCTCGTGCTCTCGAATCCAGCGAACAGCCGCCGACTTGAGGCCCGAAAAACTGAAGTCAAACGGGGCATCCTTGAGACGTGGCCTGGGCAGCGGAACTACAGAGGAATCGCCGCGTCGGGCGAGCGCGTCGATAGCGGGTCCGCCCGGATAACCGAGACCGAGAACCTGAGCGACCTTGTCGAAGCTCTCTCCTGCGGCGTCGTCGCGAGTGCGTCCGAGACGAACACGGGAGCCGTGGTCCATCAGATACCAGCTCGAGTGACCGCCGGAGGCCACCAGGGCCAAAACGCGATCGCGGCTCAGGCCGCGCCGGCCCCCCGTCAAGGCAGAGCAGTGACGACACGAGGTGGCCCTCGAGGTGATCGACGGCGACCAGCGGAAGGTCCCGACCCCAGGCGAAGGCAGCGGCGAATCGGACTCCGACGAGAAGGGCGCCGATGAGACCTGGGCCAGCCGTTACGGCAACCATCTCGACAGGGCCGCGTGCCGCCTCGAGCGCCTGATCCACGAGATATGGCAGGGCCTTGAGATGCTCGCGTGAGGCAAGCTCCGGAACGACGCCCCCAAAGGGTGCATGCGCCGCGATCTGGCTGGACAACAGATTCACCTCGACCCGTCCGTCGCAATCAATGATCGCGACGGCACTCTCGTCACAGGAGGTTTCGATGCCTATTGTCCGAAGCATTCAGCCGGTCTCCGTCTCCGTGCCCGTGCCCGTACTCGTGCCCATTAAGAACTATCGCTTCAAATTCAAACGGCGGGAAGGCATTGCCTCTCCCGCCGTCAGCTGGAAAATTCACACTTAACTGATATTCGCCCGTACCGGAACTTCCACTGTCGGAAACTCTGGATCGTTGGTCTTCAAAGTCAGCACGGCGTCACGTGGTCCGGAGCTCGCATTAGGTTTTACGGTGACAGTTACCTGATAGCGCCGTCCCTTTTCGATCGGCACAACTTCTGCGTTGAAGGCTGGATCGTTGACAGTCGCACCAGTCACGTTGATCGCCACTCCGCCGGAACGATTGTTGACCACGATCACGTTGCGCCCTGGCTGTTTCTTGGCCTCGATCGCTCCGAACTGGATCTGTGATGGCGTCACGTGCAACAGGGCTCTGACGACACCAAAGACCTTGACCGGTACCATTTTGGCCTTGGGGTGGTTGGTTTCGACCTCGAGAACTGTGTTGACCGGTCCCACCGGCGGGTTTTCATTCATGGTCAACGTGATTTCGTACTGTTGCGGTGACTTTCCGGCCTGCAGTTGGTCGGAGGGAACCGGACGAACGGATAGCGAGGAGGAATGGCACCGAACTCTTGACGGCGACTACTTTGAAATCCTTCTCTTCTTCGTCAGCCACAATTGTGATCTTCTGTTCCATGGGCTCGTGTTGGACGGCGTTGAACCGAACCAGCGCCCTCGGCAGCACCTGAACGTAGGGATGGACCTCGGTTTTGATGACCAGAGTTCTCGTCGGGTCCTGCGGGTCATTGGTCATGATCAGGATCGACTTCGAGATCGGTCCGGAGAAGTCCCGAGTATCGAGCTTCGCCTTGATGTAGCCCGTTTTACCGGGAGCGATCTCGCGGTCAAAATCGGCCACAGTGCATCCGCAGGTCGGTCGGACGGCTTTGATCTCGAGCGTTTCATCGCCTTCATTTACGACCGCGAAGTCAACGTTGAGCACATCACCCTGGGCGACTCTTCCCATGTCCATGATCTTTTCGGGCAGTACCAACTTGGGCCCATCGGCGGCATCGATCTCCACTGCGGTGAAGGCCAGTGTCAACACCATGACGGTGATGGTAAGAAGCGTGAAGCAATATTTCGACATCCGTTATCCTCCTTGTCATAACTTTCGCAAACAGGGACAATCTTATGGAGCCACCTGCCGAGCCGCAACTCTGAGGGAGCATTTTTGCAGGACTTATACTTCAAACGCGAGAGCCTTTACTTCTTACCAATTGGCGGTACCGCAATGGCTCCGCTGGCCGGCATGCTGCACCAACTCGGCCACCACGTCGAAGGTGTCGATTCCCAACTCTACCCGCCAATGAGCACGTTGCTCGAAGAGCTCGGAATTCCGGTGCGTCTCGGCTTCGATCCCGAGTGTTTGCCTGAGAACATCGACCGTGTGATCATCGGCAACGCTGTCCCTCGGCACAACCCGGAGGTCGCGGCGGTTCTTGCGCGGAGGATTCCCCACCTGTCGCAGGCGGAGGCGGTTGCGCATTACGTTCTCGCGGGTGGTTTCGAAAGCCTGGTTGTCGCTGGCACCCACGGCAAGACGATGTTGCCGACGTACTTGCTTTCGACTCGGTTCTTTGCCGCCAGTTCCTTGCCAGGACATGTTGTCCATCAAATGCCAGGCGGCTGCTTGGGCAGTGTTCTGAGTGACTTGGCCATGACCCAGGGCTTCGCACAGCACACGAACTTGGGGATTGTCGGTGAACTCCTCCAGCGGAACCATTTTGTAAGCCATCTTCGGGTTTGGATCGGGCTTGCCGTGTTCCAGGCATACGGTGGTTACAGCAACCTTTTTCAAACGCTCGGGTGGAACTCGCATGAAGCCGCCGCCGCCGCCCATCATGCCGCCGCCCATGCCGCCGCCCATGCCGCCGCCGCCCATGCCGCCCATGCCGCCGCCGCCGGCTTGACCGCCGCCCATGCCGCCGCCGCCCATGCCGCCGCCGCCCATGCCGCCACCACCCATGCCGCCCATCATGCCTTGAGCAAGGATCGGTACGCTGGCGAATGCTTCGGGCAGTCGCAGGTCAAGTGGCTTATCGGTCATGTTCTTGATCAACACGTTCGCTTTGGTGGCGTCCAGGGGAATGATCTTTACATCCACCTGACCAGCCTCCATCGCCTCGAAGAGGCCAGCGTTGATCGCATCCTCGTCACTCTTCCTGCCATCTGCCATCGCAGTCAGGGGAAGAACGAGGACGGAGAGCGCGGAGAAAGCTGCAATCGAAAGTGCAGACCGACGCATCAGATTCGGAAGAGTACTCACGGAAACGTTCCTTAAAGTTAATTCGCCTCGCCAACTACCTCGGAAAAGACTGGTGGTCGGCTACTGAGTGAAAACGTCCGGGCCGACCAAACACCAACGACCTCGGACAACAACAACGGATGAGGCGGTTCTGAATTACCTCCAGCGAGATCGATGACCGATTCTGGTTTGATCCCGCTTCCCCATGGGCGAAACAGACTTCCGTTCACCAGCTATGATAGTCGCCGCCGGAGAGGGAACCAAGTGGAAAGGGATTTTCCCAAGCAGGGCCTCCCATGACGCCCAGCTCTGTCCAGGGAAACCGGAAAAATCCGAAAAAAGCGGCCTCCGCCGGCCCGCCAACCCGTTCATTGAGGAGCTATTCGCTGTGATTCGGTCGAATTTTGATGATCTTGGTCTCGATCCTGCTGCTTCAACCCACCGTCTGGTCCGACACACCTCAGCCCACCGCAGGACCCAATGTGCTGTTCATCGCCGTCGATGATTTGCGTCCTCAGTTGTCATGTTTCGATAAACCGTTCATGAAAACGCCCAACTTCGATACGTTGGCCAAGCGGAGCGTTCTGTTCGAGCGTGCTTATTGCATGGTGCCAACCTGCGGCGCCAGCCGCGCCTCGTTGATGACCGGCCTGCGTCCCACGCCACGTCGTTTTGTCAGCTACACGGCCAGGGCTGACAAGGAAGCGCCACAAGCAGTCACGCTAAATACGCATTTCAAGCACAACGGCTATACGACGATCAGCCTGGGAAAAGTTTTTCATTTTACCGATGACAACCTCGACGGCTGGTCCGAGAAACCATGGCGTGCAAGCGCCGCCCAATACCGCGATCAGGCTGGCGAGCGGAAGGCGATCAAGGAACACCGAGCCAAGTTTCCGGCCCGAAAGACGATCCGCGGGCTGCCCTACGAATCGTTTGACGCACCCGACCAGGACTACCCCGACGCCCAAACCGCAAGCAAGGCCATCGAGCACCTGCAGCAGTTTGGCGAGTCCAAGACGCCGTTCTTTCTCGCTGTTGGCTTCTTGAAACCGCATTTACCATTCTGTGCCCCCAAGCGGTATTGGGACCTATACGACTACGAATCGATCGACATTCCCAGCAACTACGGACCACCCAGCGGTGCTCCCGAGGGCGCGGTCCACACTTCGGGAGAACTGCGTGCCTACGCCGGCATTCCGCCACAAGGTCCGGTGGACCGCGAAACGGCGCGGCACTTGATTCATGGCTACTACGCTTGCGTCAGTTTCATCGATGCCCAGCTGGGAAGACTGCTCGCCACCCTCGACGAAACCGGATTGAGCGACAACACGATCATCGTCCTGTGGGGCGACCACGGATGGCAGTTGGGCGAACACGGGATGTGGAACAAGCATTCGTGTTTCGAGACATCGATGCACGCGCCGTTGTTTGTTTCGGCGCCGGCTTCGGTGGCAGGAATTAGGCCGGGCACACGAACGCGGGCCCTGACCGAATTCATTGACATCTATCCATCACTCTGCGAACTCACCGGAATCGATACTCCCGAGCACCTCGAAGGTCAGAGCTTCGTGCCGCTGATGCGAGATCCCTCGCTCCCTGGCAAACCGTACGCGGTCGGCCGATTTACAGTCGGTGACACCATTCGCACCGACAACTATCGATACAGCGAATATCGCGATGATCGAGGTGCCGGCGAACTGACCGGCCGCATGCTCTACGACCAGCGAACCGACCCCGACGAGAACACGAACATCGTCGACGAAACGTCCCACGCATCAACAGTGACGGTGCTGTCGAACGACCTGAATCAGATCAAAGGCAAAACTGATGAACACTGAGCCGACGGCTGCGACTGTCATGCCCCCGGCGTCACAGTAGCTGATCGAGTTCCTCGGTCAGCACTCGGAACCTCTCCAACGTGGTGGCCACCGGATCGGGACTGGTCATGTCGACGCCGGCGTCTCGCAATAGATCGAGTGGGTCTTTGCTGCAGCCGCCGGAGAGGAACGACAGATAATCGTTCAGTTCTTGTTGGCCACCTTCAAGCACACGTCGGGACAGGGCCACCGCGGCACTCAATCCGGTCGCGTACTTGTAGACGTAAAACGCGCGATAGAAGTGAGGGATGCGAAAACACTCCAGTTCCAACGTTTTGTCGATCACAAAATCCGGTCCGAAGTAGGCGGTCAGCAGCTCGCGATACGCGGCACGGAACGAAGCGACGGTCAACGGTTCGCCCGCTTCGGCCATTTCGTGAGTCCGTTTCTCGAACTCCGCGAACATCGTTTGACGCACGACCGTCGCACGAATGCTGTCTAGCTCGTTATTGATCAAGTATGCCCGTTCGTTGTCGTCAGCGGCATTCTTCAGCAAATGCTCGGTCAGCAACTGTTCGTTAAACGTGCTGGCGACTTCGGCAACAAAGATCGTGTAGTTGTAATAGGGAAAAGGCTGACTTCGCGCCGAATACCAACTGTGCATCGAATGTCCCGCTTCGTGGGTCAGCGTGAATACATCATTCAATACCTCGCTCTTGAAGTTCATCAGGATGTAGGGGTCACCATCGAACGAACCGCAACTGAAGGCGCCGCTCTGTTTGCCGCGATTTGGATAGCGATCCGACCAACGGCCGCGAAGCCCTTCTTCCAATACCGACGTGTACTCAGTCCCCAGCGGTGCCAGAGACTGGATCACCACTTCAATCGCCTGATCCCAACTGTGATGTTTCTCGATGTCGCTCAGGATCGGAACGTAAGTGTCGTAGTGATGAAGATCCTTCAAGTTCATTTTTCGGCGGCGGACTTCCAAGTAATGATGGACATTGGGAAGTGACTCGCGGACGGCGCTGATCAAATTGTTGTAAACGTCGACGGGCACGTTGTCGGGAAACAATGCTGCTTCCAAACTGCTGGCGTAGTTGCGTGCGCGAGCATAGTAGACATCGCGTTGGACACTGCCGCAAAGCGTCGCGGCGAGCGTGTTTTCATGGGCGGCGAATTGCGTGTAGTACTGGTCAAACGCATTGCGGCGCACTTTACGCTCGGGGCTGATCAGCAGTTGTCCCAGCGTGGCATGCGACAATTCCACCTTGCGTCCGTTGTGGTCTTCGATTTCGCCGAACCGCAAATCGGCATCGTTCAATTGCCGAAACGCGTTCCCGGCAGCCGATGCCATCTCGCCTTGCATCGCCAGCAACCGTTCTTCGTTGTCGGTCAACGTGTGCGGGCGGTAACGCAACAGTCGCTTGAGTTGCAGCGTGTACAGTGCGACCGCATCGTCCTGAACCAGTTCGGACATCCGGTCCTCGGAAATGGCCAATAATTCCGGCCGCATGAAGCTTGCGGCTTGACTTGCCCGCACGGCCAAGTTTTGGAAGCGAGCCTTCATTCCCTGATATTCGCTGTCACCTTGATCTTCGGTTGTCTTCAGGAACGCGTAGGTGCCAAGACGCTCGGCCAAGCGATCGAATTCACTGTCGAAGTTCAACGCTTCGGCGAGCGTGGAGGCTGATTCACCCAGCCGACCGCGAAACGTCTCGTAAGTGGGGATCCGGACGTCTAACTTCTTGAAATCGGATTCCCAACTTTGGTCATCCGCATACAGGCTGGTCAGGTCCCAGCAATCTTCCGGTTTGACTTCTTTGCGAAGCGGCAGTGTGGCAGTACTCATCCCAGTGGGGTCGTCCTTGAAGTGAAAAGTTGATGTTTCGGGGCATTGTAGCGAACGATGCGCGATTGCAACCCGCCGATTGTTGCTCCGTTGTCCCAACCGAGTCCGGTCATTTCTCGGTTGGGACAACCGAGCAACAATCGGCTACTCGTCGTCTTGGAGCGTGTTGCGGCGAATCTCCGGTAGCTTGGCTTTTTGGTAACGATGCGTACGAATGGCATCGCAGCCGGCGAGCACGACCACGGTCATCAGCGCCGCGATCACGGACATCCAGGCGGCGACCCAAACCGGCCCCGGACCCGCGAATGCGGCGACATGATCAGGATGCCGCAAGCGGCGATGATCATGTGAATCCGTTTTCGAGATCGACTGCGACGCCTGCGATACTGATGATCCAACTCGCTATTGAACGACTCGTTTGGCCAACCCTGGGTGTCATTCCAATGCAGCCAGGCCGCAAAGCAAAGTACCGTAACTCCCATCACCAAACTGCCGGCAAACATCGAAAATCTGTCTCGCGAAAGGTCTGTCAAAGGCCCGCTATTGCTGCTTCAACCACTGGTGGACGACCCACACGACGGCGGCCAACGACTGGCCGCTGCAATTCGCTGGCACATCCTGTTCGGTATGCCAGTACTGCGGCGCTCCGATCCCAGGTCGAGGATAATCGAAATCGATCAAATCGACGGTCGGAATTCCCGCAATCTCGTTCAACGGCAAATGGTCGTCCTGGATCGTATGGCGATTGCGAGACACGAACGCGCGAACACCGAGTTGGTCCGCCGTGTCGCCAAATGCTTTTGGCAACATTCCTCGCGTACTTCATGCTGTTACCTTCGAAGTAGATCTTGAGCTCGCGGTCGCCAATCATGTCCAGCAAGATTCCGGCCTGGTACGGAATCGCAGGCGGGTCAGACTTGTACTTCTCGGCGAAAAAATTCGATCCCAGAAAGTACTCGTCGCGATCCTGTTGCCAAATGAATTCTTCGCCATCAAACAGCACGATATCGACACCGACGTCCGCGGGCAGGTCTGACATTTGATGCGCCAGTTCAACCAAGGCCGCCGATCCGCTGGCGCCATCGTTGGCACCCACAAACACACCACGGCGATTGCGGCGATCTTGATCGGGGTAAGGTCGTGTGTCGTAATGCGTGCAGATCAAAAACCGTTTCGGACGATCGGGATGCCAGGTCGCGATCAGGTTCGCCATCGGCACGGGCGACCCGTCCTCGGGGTGACGCACCTCGAATGTTTGAAACGAAACAGTCGCCCCCTGTTCGCTGAAACAGTTTTTGCAGCAGTTGCTGTTGGCGTTGCATCGCCGCCGTGCCCGATGGTCTCGGCCCAAGATCGCAGAGTTGAACCAAGTAACCCATCGCGCGATCCGGATTGTAGTTCGAGGGGATCGCGCCAGTGGTCGGACTCTGAAACTCCGCCGGGCGCCGATCCATCAGACCGCTCCCGACTGCGATCAGCAGACCAACAGCGGCACAGAAAAGCAGTCCAATTACCCATAGCCGGCGACCCGAGCCTGCCGGTCGCTGTGCACCATCGGCGCCACGACCGGGTGTTGACTCGGCGATCTGCTTGCCTGAAACCGTGACGTCCTTTGTTGCGGATCCCGATTCGGCCTCGCTCAATTTCATCATCCGGCTATTCACGACGGCGGGGCCCGATTCGTGGATCAGAATCGTTGTATCCATCCTGGCACTCGTTCTCCATCGTGTGAATTGTTGCTGAGAACGTGTTTGAAAAAGGGGGCTGACCCTTTCCGAGCGAAACCTGACGCCACCATTTGCGTTCGATTCATTGCCCGTCAGCGGCCGCGTACCAAACTCCCAGAGGGTCAGCCCCCTTTTTCAAACACGTTCTGAGAAGACTCGCCGCCTGACCGCATGAGAGCAGACAGGCAAGCCCTCGTTATTGTTGCCGATTTGTCCCGGTTGGCTACCGGTGCAGCCCTCTGCGGGCGGGAATCGAGGTGACTCATTTTTGAGGCGCCGCTTTTCATCTCATTTTGAGCCGTATAATCAGATGTGAATCATCAGATGGTGAATTTTTGTCTCATGCGGCGCCTACGGAGTCGATCGTGGCCAAATTGTCTTGTTCTCGAAGCACAGTAGCCTCTGCTTGCAGGCATCGCGATCATTCTGGGGGGGCCAACTCTGGCCGCCCAGGATGAGCAAGCCGATCGCGCGAAGATCGGCTATCTGATCGATGTCCCGGTGCCGTTGCAAACTGGCGCGGCAAATCGATTGCTGGACCAGCTAAGGCGTCTGGGCGAATCTGCGCCCGAGGGTGGACGAGTCACGGTTGTCCTTCGCTATTCTGGCGAAGACGGAACCGGCGCGGAAACCGACTTTGAGGACGCCTTGAAGTTGGCTCGCGCGATGACCGGACCGGCACTCCGCCGGGTGCGAGTTGTTTCGCTGGTCGAGCGCGAGGTGAATGGTCATTCGGTGCTGCCGATTCTTTCATCGGACTTGTTGATCGTTTCCCGCAGCGGCGTGATCGCCGACGCGTCGGCCGGGGAAGCAGGTGTCGACGACACGATTACACTCTCCTATCGATCGATTGCCGAGAGACGCGGTCTGTTTCCGCCCGCAGTCGCCTCCGCGCTGGTCGATCCCGAGCTTGAATTGGCACAGGTCTCCAAGGTTGGCGGCCAGCAAGTATTTGCTGCGGGCGAAGAGTTGACGACGCTTCGCAATTCGGGTGACGTCTTGGGTGAAGACGTTTGGTGCGCCGCGGGAGTCCCGCTGCGTTTGGACGCGAAGCAATTGCGATCGGCGCGGATCGCCGCCGGTTTGGTCGATTCTCTCGACGAGACTGCCGAGCTCTTGGACTTGGCTGAGTTGAATCCGATCAATGAGCGGATCGTGACGGGCGATGCCAAGGGAGTGCTGCTGGAGATCACCGGTTCCATCGTTGGCGGTCGATCGAAAAGATGGCAGAGCAACTTGAATTCCACGCTGCAGTCTGGAGACGTGAATACTTGGGTGATCTCAATCGACTCCAGTGGCGGCAGTCTCAACAACAGCGCCACCCTGGCCGGTTGGTTCGCCGAACCCGAGCCACCACTGCGAACGGTCGCCGGGCTGGTGCGCGGCGAGGCGCGCGGCGACGCGGCGCTGGTCGCGGTTTCTTGCAAGCCTCTGTTCATGACACCCGATTCACGCCTCGGTGGACCAGGTGCCGAGGCGATCACGCCTGAAGCACTCGGTCGCTATGACGAGCTGATCGATCAACTGGCGATCGCGACCAGACGTCCGGCGGCGCTGATCCGCGGACTGCTCGATCCAAACTTGGCCGTCTATCGATACACGAACCAGAAAACGGGTCGCGTGCGTTACGCCACCGAGCAGGATCTTGCTCTTGAGGCGGAGCTTGCGGACGATCCCGAAGCGGAACTCGCCAAGTGGCAGCGCGGCGACCGAATCGAACTTGGCGACGGGCTGACGGCAAGCGAGGCAATCTCGCTGGGACTGGCCGACGGTGAATCGAGTTCGCTCGAGGACACATCGCGTCGCCTCGGTCTCGGTTCGACGCCGCCAGTGGTCTCCGATCGGGGTCTGGTCCGTTTTGTCGAGAAAATCGGACGCAGCAATGGGTTGGCATTCTTGCTGCTGTTCATCGGATTCGCCGCGTTGTCGGCCGAAGCCAATGCACCAGGGTTGAGCTTACCTGGGTTCATCGCGCTGATCTGCTTCGGCTTCTACTTCTGGATGAAGTTCTTGGCGGGCACCGCCGAATGGCTTGAGTTGGTCGCTTTTACGCTGGGGCTTGTCTGCATCGCAATCGAGATCCTGGTCGTGCCGGGATTCGGTGTCTTTGGAATCGGCGGACTCGCGTTAACCGTGCTGGGCGTGGTGCTGATGAGCCAGACATTTGTGATTCCGCGGAATGTTTATCAGGTCCAGGTGTTGACCCGAGGAATCTGGGTCGCACTTGGCGGTGCCGGCGGATTGGTTGGCGGATTCGTGGTCATGCGGATGATGCTACCGCATGTTCCTCTGCTGCGCGGCCTGGTGATGGAGGCGCCTGACGAAGAAATCATTAGCGAGTCGGAGAAACTTGGCGATTACAGCGCGCTGCTTGGACAAACGGGCACGGCGACAACGCCGCTGCGACCGTCAGGCAAAGCGCGTTTTGGGGACCAAATCGTACAGGTCGTCAGTGACGGCACGGCAATTCCCGCTGGCGATCCGGTGCGTGTCAGCGAAGTGCTTGCCACGAAGGTCGTCGTTGAACCGGTGGAAACGTAATGCAGCTCTATTATGCGATCGGATTGCTGATTGCGTTCTACCTTGTGTTGATCGCCGAGTTCTTTCTGCCAACGGGTGGGTTCTTGGGAGCTGTCGCGGTCGCGATCCTCGTGGCTGCGGTTTTGATCGCCTTCTCGCACGGTGCACCGGCCGGGATTGTCGTGATCATGTTCGTGCTTGTCACGACCCCATTGTTTCTGATTGGGATGATACGCGTTTGGCCGCATACGCCGATTGGCCGTCGCATGCTCAATCGGCGGCCGGGCCAACAAGCCGACTCGACTCCGATGCGAACCGCGTCCGATGGGACCCCGATGGGCGAGTTGGTCGGCCACCTCGGAACGGCGAAGAACGACTTGCTGCCCAGCGGCATGGTCGTCATCGACGGACGCAAGATAGACGCGATCAGCACGGGCATGCCGATTGACGCAGGAACCACTGTGATCGTCACCAACACGGACGCTGGCCGCGTTCATGTGCGGGCCGTGACCGACGAAGACCGAGCTCACCAAGGCGAACCACCGCCACAGTCGCCAGCATCACTCGAGAAATCACTCGAATCGTTTGACATCGAGTAACTGTTCGTAGTCACTCGATTCATCGGGTCGTTCAACCGCATCAATGCGGTCACTATGAACAAGCTTCACGCCAAAATAGACCGTCATGCCCGACAAAGTTGCGGCATTTTCGTATCATTAAAGATCCTTGCACCTTCGGAACAACCTCCACAACCAGTCGACCTGATGCGTATCCTCTTTCTTGGCGATCTGGTTGGCAAACCTGGCTACTCCGGCGTCATCAAGCATGCCGAGTCGATCTGCGACCAGCACAAGATCGATGCCTTGGTGGTGAACGCGGAAAACGCATCGGACGGTTCGGGTTTGATGCCGCGACAATTCAAGCGGCTGATCGAAGCGGGAGTCGATGTTGTGACGCTTGGGGATCACATCTATCGATGCAACGACATCATTCCGACACTTGAGAAAAGTCATCGGATCGTCAAGCCAGCCAACTATCCTGCGGACGCGCCCGGCAAGACTTGGTCGGTGGTGGAAACACCCAAAGGTCCCTTGGCGGTAATCTCATTGCTCGGCCGCGTTTATATGCGTCCGGTCGACTGCCCTTTTGACGCCGTCGATAGGGCACTCGACGAAATCGGGGATCAAGCCAAGCACATCGTTGTGGATGTGCATGCGGAAGCGACCAGCGACAAACAGGTGCTGGCCCGGTACCTGGATGGCAAAGTCACGGCGGTTCTGGGCACTCACACGCACGTGCCGACCGCGGATGCGAGCGTTTTGCCGGGCGGCACCGCGTTTCAATGCGACGTGGGAATGTGTGGGCCTTACGAGAGCATTATCGGCCGCGACATCAAGCGAGTGATGCAAACGACACGGTCGTTCGAGCCCTGCCATTTTCATGTCGCCACACGCGATGTTCGTCTCTGCGGAGCAATTATCCACGCGAAGGCAAGTGGTAAAGCAGCTTCGATCCAGCGATTCGAGCTAAAGCTTGACGAGTAAGTAATTTCGTGTCGATTTTCATCTGTTCGTTTAACGGCAAGCCGTTCGTATCTGGCATCAATCCAGCGAATTCGTTTAACGGCAAGCCGCAGGCGACTGCGAAGGGCATACGAAGTCGCCTGCGGCTTGCCGTTAAACAAGGCAGGTGGCTTCTGGACGATGAACCATTTGATTACCCCTGCAACGCCGTGGCGACCAGGCATCTGTCGCAACCGGCATCGATTAACGCTTCCACGTCCTGCGCTGTTCTGACACCGCCGCCCGAAAAGACCGAAAGCGATGGTGCCAACCGTTTGATACGCCGACAAATCTCCATCGTCGATGGGCCGCTTGCCGTGCCCACACTCGCTAAATCCAGAACGACGACACCGCAGCATTCAAGCTCGGTTGCCGCCTGAATCCACTCAGACTCACTCGCTGCGCCCGCAATCAACTGACCGTTTCGGTAGTCGAGCCCCACCAATACTCGTTGCGGCGAAACCAGCTCGGCAATCTCCGCTACTGCGCCGATCGTGCCGGCCGACTCCGTTGCCGCGATCCAATTGATGTTCGAATGCCGCTCGGCAAGCACTCCAACCGCGTGGCACGACTCAGCTTTTTCTTTGCCGATCCAACCTGGATCGACGAGCACGTTACTACTGTCGACGCCGCGACAGACCGCGTCGATCGCGTCGACTTGAAGCTTGGCCGTCAATGATGGCGTCGAGATCCGCGACGTACAGATCGGTCACTCCAAGCTTGCGATACCAGGCAGCCAAAGCAACGGGATCGCCGTCGGTCAGGCCCACAGGCCGATATCGATCTCGATCGCCGGCGATGGCGTGGACAGCTTGTCCGCGACGAAGATCGATGACACCGACGAGTTTCGCTCGGATGTCGTCCGAAAGAAGATCGTTCAAGCGGTCTCGGTTCGCGAAGGCAGCGAGAAGAGTGATTCCACTTTCACGATCGCATAGTCGTCCGGGAATGTGTGAATCGCCTGGACCAACATGGAACTTTGCCGCGTCTCGACGCTGATGTAGCTCAACGCACCCAACGCCATTCGTCCGCTCGCATCGAACGTGTGCAACAAGCCTTCGGTTGGTCCATCGCCCAACTGTTGCTGGACCATCCAAAACAAGTCGGGCTCAACCGGCTCGAGTTGAAAGTGAGTTCGGTAGCCGATCCCACCGCGACACTTGGCACGCTCGGTACGGCTTCCCTTCAGGGGTTTGGAGAGCAGGCAGCGACGTTTGGGCAGTGGCTGATGAGCACTTGTCGCGACTTCGCAAACCGTCATGCCAGCGGCATTCCAGGTGATCACATGTCCACAATTCGTGATGTCGATCTGAGCTTCATACTCGCTGCGCTCAACACGTCTGCTTTTGTGGATCGTGTACAGCTCGGGATGAAGCGAGCGGCTGAACACGTGAAAAGCCAATTCGGCAACTTTTGGACGAACCGAAAGCACAACGGCATTCCGTAAAAGGAAGTATGAAAATCCGATGTATTCGCATCGGGTTGTGATGACGCTCGTGTCATCGGTTGATTTCTTCGGTCCGCCATCTGAAGAAGCCGAAAAACACTGATTTGTGTCGATTCGCTTTTGTTGCCGGCCGCAAATGTTGCCAATCACCAAGCATCCAGACTCTCGTCGACGGCCCCATTATACGCACCGTATCGGAACTGACTAAAGAGCGTTTAAGCTACTAAGGCAAGAATATCTTTTTTGGCTTTTGAACGCTGATTCCCCATTGACATCGACTGCTGAGAATGTGCCATGGTTGTTGTGATCGACAACTACGATTCCTTCACTTACAACCTCGTTCAACGTTTGGGCGAGATTGATCCCAGCCTTGACATTCGTGTGTTTCGCAATGACGAATTGTCAGTCCAGCAAATTGACGCGCTGAATCCATCACGTCTGCTGATTTCACCCGGACCCTGCACGCCCAACGAGGCGGGCATTAGCGTCGAGTGCGTGAAACATTTCGCGGGACGGCTACCGCTGCTGGGTGTTTGCTTGGGCCATCAATCGATCGGACAAGCATTTGGCGGGAAAATCGTTCGAGCGCCGAAATTGATGCATGGGAAGACCGACCTCATCGAGCACGACAATCAAGGTTTGTTCGCCAGACTTGACAATCCGTTTGTGGCCACTCGCTACCACAGCCTCGTCATCGACCCCTCATCGTTGCCCGAGGAGTTAGTCGTCTCGGCTTGGACCGATACCGGTGGACAGCGACAAATCATGGGCGTGCGACACAAACAGTTCAAACTCGAAGGCTGGCAATTTCACCCCGAGAGTTTTCTCACCGAACCAGGCATCGAGCTGTTGCGGCGGTTCTTGAACTGGTGAGAGTCATCCGTGCTCCCATCGCTCGCGGTTTTCCCCGGCGATTTTTGGCGGTTTCGCGACAACGCCTGAAGCGAAATTCTTGTTTGCCCCTCCATGGCCAACTACGATCGAGAGGGTTTCCGAAGACACTTCACCGATCTCTCATCCATTGACATTTCCATGTTCGATTTGATTCGCAAGATTCGCCGTCGGGTCGTCGGACGCATGCTGCTGTTTGTCGTGCTGCCGACGATTGTGATCTTCGCATCGATCGTTTTCATGTCCAGTCGCTCAGGCTTCGAGAATCTCAGGCATTCCGAAGAGAAGTTCATCCAACTTCAGGCCCAGCTGGTCGCGGCGCAGATTGAGGATCTGAATGCCAGTGCGGTGATTTCCGCTCAGCGGATGGCCGAGGCGCAGGTCGCAGGGATGTTTGGCGACCGCGAGTCATCGATCGAGTACGCCCGGATGGTTCTCGAAGACTTCGAGGGCATCACGGGCGCGTACTTTGGTTACGAACCCAATGCCGATGGAAAAGATGCTGAGTCGCTGGGCAAGCTGCCGGCCGAGGCGATGGACCCGAGCGGGCGTTTCATCCCGTATTGGTTTGTCGAGTCGGCCGAGGGCCGTACGCATCACGCTGGAACCACTGGTCGATATGGAATCCAGCCTCTACTACAGCGGTGCCAAGAAGGACTTCGAGAAAACGGGAAAGCCGGCTTACAAGGTGACGGAGCCTTACGTTTATCAAGGCAAGATGATTACCGAGCAGGTGTATCCGATCGTGATCGATGGTGAATTCAAGGGCGTCGCGGGCGTCGATTTTGCCCTGGCCGATATCGATGCCAAGTTGCGGCGAATCGCCAAGGCTGAGGGCCTCGACATCTTCTTGATCAGCGCGCATGGCAATTTCATCGCCGCGACGACCGATCCGCTCGACGGCGAGGCCGGACGATGGCGGTGAAACGCTGCAAGACTCGAAACGTGACGGATATTCAAGCAGCGGATCTGTTTGCATCGATTTGCTCAAAGACAAAAACATGGCCGCGCCGCTGTTGGAAGTCGATCCGAGAGATGGCGAAACGTACTACTTCGCCGCGGCGCAGTGTACCGACCGGTAATTGGACAGTCGTGGTTCGCCAACGCCGAAAGCGTCGTCCTGGCGCCGATTTGGTCGCAACTTCAAACGCGTCTGATCGTTGCGTTTGTGGGACTCGCCCTGGTGGTTGCCTTGTTGGTGACGATGACGGTTCGGCTTGCGCGACGTGTGAACGTCGCCGTCAAGGCGGCCGAACGCGTTGCCGCCGGCGATCTGACTGGCGAATTTCAGGCCGTCGACTGCGTCGACGAGACCGGCGTCCTGCTCCGCTCCATTGGCAACATGACCGACAACCTGAACAGTCTCGTCGGCAACGTCAAACAGGCGAGCATTCAGTTGAATTCCACGGCAACGGAGCTATCGGCGACGAGCCGCCAGCAGCAGTCAACCGTAAGCTCGTTCGGCTCTTCGGCCAATCAGATTGCCGCGGCGACGAAGCAGATCTCTGCGACGAATTCGGAATTGCTTGGCACCATGGAAGGGGTCAACCAAGTGGCCGTCGGTACCGCGGAATTGGCGACGGCCGGTCGTTCGAGTTTGCAAGGCATGGAAGACAGCATGCGCGACTTGGACAAGGCGACCGGTTCGATTGGCGAGAAACTGGCCGTCATCAATGAAAAGGCATCGAACATCACGGGCGTCGTGACCACGATCACCAAGGTGGCCGATCAGACGAATCTGCTGTCGGTCAATGCCGCCATCGAAGCGGAAAAGGCGGGCGAATACGGCGTTGGATTCCTGGTGGTCGCACGCGA
Source organism: Pirellulaceae bacterium (assembly GCA_963704055.1). Taxonomy (GTDB): domain Bacteria; phylum Planctomycetota; class Planctomycetia; order Pirellulales; family Pirellulaceae; genus Rubripirellula. The sequence continues at coordinate 21,676 of CAVPGW010000005.1, forward strand.
GATCCGCCGGCTTGGCCGATCAGACGTCGGCCGCCACGCTGGACATCGAACAGATGGTGCAGCAGATGCAATCGGCCGTATCCGCCGGCGTGATGGAGATGGACCGCTTCACCGACCACGTTCGCCGCAACGTGAAGGACGTGGCCGACGATCAGCCAGCAGATGGCCGATATCATCGAGCAGGTCAACAGCAACACGACGCAGTTCGAAAGCGTCAACGAGAGCATGCAAAGCCAGGCACAAGGTGCCGATCAGATCAGTCACGCGATGGGCTCAGTTGACCACCAACGCCACTCAGACCTCCGAGGCGATTCGTGAGTACGCCCGCGCCGCGGACGATCTGCAGCAGGCCATCGATTCGTTGAAATCGTCGGTCGCCTCGTTCCAGCTGAAATCTTGAGATGCACGTCGTCATCTGGACATCCAAAGGCCAGCGCTATGCAACACCTTCATCGTCGGTCGTCGAGGTGATTCCCATGGTGCAGTCCCGCCCGGTGCCCGGGAGCGAAGACTGGCTGACGGGACTGTTTGACTTTCGTGGCAATCTGCTGCCGCTGATCGATTCGTCACAGCTGCTAGGTCACGATGCCAGCGACATTCGCATGTCGAGTCGCATCTTGGTGATCCGCACTTCGAGTCGAAGCGGAGCGAAGACGGCGATCGGGTAGGATTGATCGTCGAACACGTTTTGGGCAGCGAAAACTTGGATTTTGACGATGCACGCCTCGTACTCGACCATCGCCACTCATCCGGATATCGACTTCTTGGGCCCCGTGGCGCTGACGCCCGACTCTACGGTACAGTTGACGATCCCAGCGCGACTGCCGACGGTGGCAAAACTAGGAGATATGCAAACCGATGACCGCAAACGACGCCGCGCGCCTCAAGCAACAGACTTGCCCAGCGGACCGGGCTGAGCCTCGGTTTGCTCGCAGCGGCCGGCGTTGGCCGGATTTGTGAAGCGGCGGTGTCAGGAATTGGGCTTGGCCGACGAGTTAGCCTACCACCAGCTGGTGATGCGAGATCCCGGCGAAACGGAGCGGTTGGTCAAGGAAGTTTCGGTGCCGGAAACCTGGTTCTTTCGCTACCCGGCGTCGTTCGAGCTACTGATCGATCACTGCTGCGAGTCTGTTGCGCGAAGGTCAGCGACAAGCTCAGAATGCTGAGCATCGCCTGCGCGACCGGCGAAGAACCGTACGGCATGACGATGGCCGCGCTGCAAGCAGGTTGGCCGCTCGATCGCGTCGCCGTCGACGCGATCGATCGTCACGAAGCATCACTGGCGATCGCACGCGCGGCCTGCTACGGCGACAATTCGTTTCGGGAACCGATGCCGACTGGGCGGAGCAATGGTTGCGATCAGACGATGGAGAGCGCAGGTCGACGCCAAGCATCGTCGCGCGGGTGCGATTCCAGTGCCACGATATTTTGAGTGGTGCTTGGCCTGCCGAGCTAGGCAACGTATGACATCGTCTTCTGTCGCAATCTGTTCATTTATCTCAGCGATCCCGCGCGAACGAAGCTGTCCGACCTGCTGCTGTCGCTGCTGTCGCCCAGCGGCATCCTGTTTGTCGGTCACGCCGAGTACCGATTCTTCCCAGCGAGTCGTTCGAATCGGCCGGAGTGAAACAGACCTTTGCTCTGCGCCGGAAACGACTCGGTCGTCCGCGTACGAGACACAACGCCTGTAGCCGATCGCAACAACCGCCGCAATAGCGGAACTCAGAAGCCGCCATCGCCGGTCGCCGGGCACAACACGACATCACGCGCAACCCGACGCCCAGCCGCGCGAACCAGTCATCGCGCTCGCTTGCCGAACCGGATACCCGGCAAGGTCCCGACTCTCGAGGACGCCCGCGCGCTGGCCGACGCCGGCCAGCTTGAACGAAGCGATGGCCGTCTTGCAGAACTGCAATCGCCTCGACTGCTGAGCGGGCCTGAGTTTTTTGAGTTGCTTGGAAGCATCAAGCTCGGCTTGGGCCAGCTCCAAGAGGCGCGTGACGCATTCAACAAGGTTCTGTATTTCGAGCCCGATCACGAAGCATGCGTTGCTGCAAATGGCGATCATCTTCGATCGATTCGGAAACACTGAACAGGCGTCGCGATTTCGACGACGAGCCGATCCGTGCCCACGATCGACGAACAGCGGCAGTCATCCGAGGAAAATCGATGAACGCCCGAAAAGAAACTGCCGTTGCCGAAGAGTCTCGATGCGCGAGGACGAAACGTCGATGGCGCCGCGATTCTGCGGCTGTTGGACAAACCGCTCTCGGCGGAGGACCTTCGGGAGCACACCCGGCGCGTGGCAAGGCCGCTGGAACTGGGCGAAAAGGATATCGTTCGTTTGCTCGTCTTCCAGGTGGGCGAGGAGCTGATGGCGATTGGAGGCGGTCGCAGGTCAACCAAGTGACCAAGGCAACTTCGGTGCATCGCATTCCTCACCGGTCCAACACGATCATTCGCGGACTGTGCAACTTGGACGGTGAGTTGATGCTTTGCGCCGACCTCGCAAAGCTGCTGGAACTCAAGGACAGACGGTGATCGGGCAAGCGAGGCGAGCAGCCCTGGATGATCGTTTTGGGCGACGAGCAGAATCGTTGGGTCGTCGAAGTCGACACGGTCAAGGGCGTGATCGGCCGTCGCCCGCAGCAAGCGTTTCAACGACCTCCGATCACCGTCGACGCAGCCTTGGCACGCTATACAGCCGAGCCTTGTCCCACTGGATCAAGAGACACGCGTCGCCTGCTGGATCTCCAGCGTGTCGTCTCCGGTTTTCAGGCGGCCTTGCGATGAGTGGTGATCTATCCGGATTTTCGATCTTCGAGCTTGTACAAGAGCGAAGCGGAATCGCACGTCGCGGCCCTGAGCGAAGGACTTCTCGCGATCGAGGCGAATCCGGCCGATCTTTCGCACGTCGAGCAACTGATGCGGGCGGCGCATTCGATCAAGGGCGCCGCCAGCATCGCTGACATCAAGATCATCGTCGAACTGGCACATGCCATGGAGGATTGTTTTGTCAACGTGCAGAAAGGAGACGAAAAACTCACGACTGCGCGCGTCGACCAGTTGTTGGCGGGAGTCGATGTGATCGGGGAAACGTCGCAGCTGTCGGAGAATGAACTCGATGATTGGCAATCGTCGCAATCGCGATGCTTGCCAGCAACTGAGCGAATCGCTCCGCCGACCGGCCGCCGAATCGACAGCCGCCCCGGATTCAGAGCCAGCGAGTCCAACGATTCCGCCAACCAGACAGCCAACGCGCGGTCATGCCGCGACCGATCGACGACCCGACGTCCGGGCGGCGAATGACACCGGCGCGCCGAGGCTCGGCTGCCAGCCGACCAGCAGCCGTCCGCCAGACGCCGACGCGACTCGCCGGCCGAGACAAGCCGTCGCCGGAAAGAAAACCAGAGCCGACGGCCGAGCGAGCGGACCGTTCCGGTCAACGCCAGAAATCTTGACCGCATCATGCGGCTGGCTAGCGAATCGATCGTCGAAGCTCGCAACTTGCAATCGATGCAACAATCGTTGTCTGCCTTGCGAAAGGTGCAAGGGCAGTTTTTCCCAGTTGCTGGATCGAATCGGCAGTGATCAAGGGACCGCAGCGAACGGCTCGAAGCCAGCGGTGGATGAACTCCGCAAACTAACCACAAAGTCAGAAGCGATCCTGCAGGAGCACTCCGGACGGTTGGAACGGGCGCTCTGGCGATCGGAGCGAACGTCGACCGCCCTTTATCAACAGGTCATCGGCAGCCGCATGCGCCCCTTTGACGAGGGCACGCAAGCGTTTCCGCGGATGATTCGCGATTTGTCGAAAACGCTTGGCAAACAAGTTTCCTTCGACGTGTCTGGGTCGATCGGTGGCCGTCGATCGCGACATCCTCCGCAAGTTGGAAGCGCCGCTCAATCACATTCTGCGGAATTGCGTCGATCACGGTTTGGAGAAGCCGGATGAAAGACGCGCGGCGGGAAAACCGGAGACGGGAAGCGTCACGTTGGAAGCTCGGCATCACGCCGGGATGCTGACCATCGAAGTTCGCGATGACGGCCGCGGGATCGACGCCGAGGCTTTGCGAGCCAAGCTGATCGATCGCAAGCTGGCCGACCCGTCGATGGCGGAAAAGTTTAGCCAAGCGGAGATTTTCGAGTTTCTTTTTCTTACCCGGATTTTCGACCGCAAGTCAGGTGACCGAGGTCTCCGGCCGCGGCGTGGGTTTGGACGTCGTGCGTTCCATGGTGCAGGAAGTCTCGGGCAGCGTGCGAGTCGAATCGGAGCTGGGTGCGGGCACCACCTTTACCTTGCAACTGCCGGTGACACTTTCGGTCATTCGCGCCGCCTTGGCGGAGATTGCCGGCGAGTTGTACGCCTTTCCGCTGGTGAAACTGCACCGCATTGAGCGTGTTCCGGTCGAGACGATTCGCCCCGTACAAGGCAAGCAACAATTCACGCTCGATGACACGTCGGTCGGACTGGTGCGGGGCACGGAGATTTTGGATCTGGATGGCATCGTCTCCAGCCGAAGACGACGTTGTGCGTTGTGGTGATCGGCCAGGACCAGCATCTCTGTGGCATCGCGGTCGACCGTTTTATTGGCGAGCAGGATCTGGTTGTCCGGCCCTTGGACCCTCGGTTGGGCAATGTTCCTCACATCTCCGCCGCCGCCTTGACCGAAGAGGGCCAGCCGCTGCTGATCGTCGACGTCGAGGATCTTGCTGAATTCGATCCGGCAATTGCTGGGCGAAGGACGATTGCGAGGCATGACCTCGTTGGCTACCAACGACAAAAAGCCGCCGCCAAGAGTGCTCGTCGTTGACGATTCGATTATCGTGCGCGAGACCGAGCGACACTTGCTTGCGGCGCAAGGCTACGACGTGGATGTGGCCGTCGACGGGCGAGACGGCTGGCACGCCCTGCAGGCGAACTCGTATGATTTACTGGTGAGCGATGTGGACATGCCGCGCATGAACGGCATCGAACTGATTCGAACGGTTCGCCAGGATCCTCGATTCGTGGAGCTTCCCATCATCATCGTTTCGTACAAGGATCGCGAGGAAGACCGCCTGCGAGGTTTCGAGGCAGGCGCCAACGCCTACCTGACCAAGGGAAGTTTTCACGATGACTCATTTACGAAAACGGTGGCCGACCTGATCGGAGAAATCGATTGATTCGCATCGCGATTGTCAACGACGTCAAGATGGCCGTTGAGGTGCTGCGCCGCATCGTCGTCTCGCTGCCCGATGCCGAAGTTGCCTGGATCGCCGAAGACGGACAAGAGGCAGTCGAGAAGTGCCAGGCCGATACGCCAGACGTCCTGCTGATGGATCTGATCATGCCGGTCATGGACGGTGTCGAAGCGACCCGGCGAATCATGAAGCAGAGTCCCATGTCCGATCCTGGTTGTGACCGCCACGGTCAGCGGAAACTGCAACAAAGTCTACGAGTCGCTCGGTCATGGCGCGCTGGACGCAGTGAATACTCCGGTGCTTGGCCGCGACGGAGACATCGCCGGCGGCGACGATCTGAAACGCAAGATCCGCAACATTGTCCGTCTGCGCGGTGCCGGCGCATCAGTATTCGCAGGCGGTCGTCCGCGCGTCGAGCATCGTCCGCGGCGTCACCGTCCCGCGACACCGCACCGACTGCTGGCGATTGGCGCATCCACAGGCGGACCGCAGGCGCTGGCCACGGTGCTTGCCGGACTTGCGCCACCGCTTGGACTATTCGGTCGTCATCGTTCAACATCTCGACGAATTGTTCGTACCGGGATTGGTCGAGTGGCTGGCGTATGAAACGAAGTTGTCAGTGCGAACAGATTGAACCGGGACAATCGCCGGTGATTGGAACCATTGGCGTGGCCTGTACGTCGGATCATCTCGTGCTGACGTCCGCGGGTGTCTTCCAGTACGTCCGTGAACCGGCCGCACACGCTCATCGACCGTCGGTGGATGTGCTCTTTGATTCGCTGCGCAAGGGCCGGTGTGCCGCCGGGCGTCGCCGTGTTGTTGACGGGCATGGGACGCGACGGCGCTGCGGGCATGAAAGCGCTGAAGGATTCCGGTTGGAAGACGGTTGCCCAAGATAAACAAAGCAGTATCGTTTGGGGCATGCCTGGGGCCGCGGTCCAGCTAGGTGCCGCTGATCAGGTCTTGCCATTGGACCAGATCGGCCCGGCGATTTCCGAATTGATGACGACAAGAAAAGCATAGCCGGGAGCGACGCATGGCTCAGGACAGCGTAAGAACTGACGACATTGAGCAACAATTCCGAAAAGAGATTGTCGTCTTGCTTGTCGATGATCAGGCCATCGTCGGTGAAGCCGTTCGTCGCATGCTGGCACCGCACGAAGACATCACGCTGCATTACTGCCAGGATCCGCGTCAAGCGATCGCAACGCGCAACCGAAATCCGACCGACGGTCATCTTGCAGGATCTGGTCATGCCGGAGATCAGCGGACTGGAATTGGTTCCGCAGTACCGCCAGCAGGAAGCGACCAAAGACACTCCGCTGATCGTGCTGAGCACAAAGGAAGAGGCTGAAACCAAAGCGAAGGCCTTCGCGTTGGGTGCAAATGACTATTTGGTCAAACTGCCCGATCCGGTCGAACTGGTGGCCCGCATTCGTTATCACTCCCGGGGTTACATCAGTCTGCTGCAGCGAAATGCGGCCTATGAGGAACTGGCCCAAAGTCGACAGCACATGGCCGAGCAACTCGAAGCGGGACGCAAATACCTGCAGGCCCTGCTGCCCGAGCCGATCGAGTCTCCCGTCGCGGTGCGCTGGTGCTATGTTCCGTCGGCCGATCTGGGCGGCGACACGTTTGGGTACTACTGGATCGACGACGACCACTTCGTGTTGTACTTGATTGACGTGGTCGGTCATGGACTCGATTCGGCGTTGCTCTCGGTCACGCTGATGAACGTGCTGCGTTCCCGAGCGCTGGCGGATACCGATTTTTGCGAACCGGGGCAGGTGCTCAAGGCGCTCAACGATGCGTTTCCGATGGAGGAGTATGGCGAGAAATGCTTTACGATGTGGTACGGCGTCTACCAGCCGAGTACATCGACGTTGGCTTGGTCCGGAGGAGGACACCCGGAAGCCCTGTTGTTCGACGGCGATTCGCGAACAGCGGGCCGAGCCTGTTCGATTGGAATCGCAGGGACCGATGATCGGCATGATGCCGTGCGATGAGTTCGAGTCGGGCCGCTGTCAGGTCAAGTCAGGATCGAGTCTTTTCGTGTTCAGCGACGGCGTGCACGAGATTCACCAAACCAATGGTGAAGAATGGGACATTCGATGAGTTCGTCGACTACCTTTCGGTGATCCGGCAGTCCAGCGATGCCCCGATCGATCAGTTGCTGCAACACGTCCGCCAGCTAGGCGGCTCGGACCAACTCGACGACGATTTTTCGATGTTCGAGGCGAAGTTTGGAACGTAGTGCCTGGCCCGTCTTCGATTGGCGGCATTCGCAGGCCAGGACCTGTCCTGGCACTCTGACGAATACGGTTTGTCGCCAGGACCGGTCCTGGCCTGCGCCGATCGCACCCGTCAATTCATGATGGTCGGGGCACTACGCCACGTCCCACTCGGCGATCTGATCTGGTCAGGGAAGCGATGTATCGCTAACCGAAAAAGACGCGTTCGGCTGTCTTACCGAGTATCGCCTGCTTCTCGTCGTCTGAGAGAAAATCGAGTCGATCTCGGATTAACGCAATCGAGTCGTCGTAATTGTGGTCGCCCTGAACCTGATACGGGCAATCGCTCGCCCACATCAGACGGTCCGCGCCAAATGCCTGGACGACCCGATGGATCATCGGGCCCAAATCGGTGTATGGCGGTTGCTTCCTTCCCAACGCATAGAACGCGGACGTCTTCACATGCACATCCGGATATCGGGCCAAGCGACAAAGCGCATTGAGCTCAGCGGGGATGATCTTTCCCGTGATCCCAACCCGAGCGAAGTGGTCCACGACAACTTTCGTTCCGGGAAACTTCTTGCAGAGAGCATCAACGTAAGGAATATCAGACGGATTGATCAGCGGACAGACGGCTAAGTCCGCTTCCCGAGCCGTTCGCCAAAGTGTTGCCATCCCTTCGTCGTCGGCCCATCTTTCTGCCGCGTTGCCGTGCGCGTGCAAACGAAAACCGCGAACACCTTTGGCCGCCATCGACTTCATTCGGGCCGCCACATCGGCCGCGTGATGATCGACAATCCCAACGCCCGAAAAGATGCCGCGATGCTCTGCGATCATGTCCAGCATGTAGCGGTTGTCGAAGTTGTAAAAACTCATCTGGATCAACACGATCCGGCCTACGCCCGAGGGTCGGCAATGCTCGAATAACTGCGCCGGCGTGAAACTGGGTGGTTGCATGTCGGCGATCTTGAAGTTTGCATCGAGCGGATACGTCGCGGTATCAGGCGTCCAGACGTGCACGTGGGCGTCGATCCAACCGTCCACCGGCGGCTCAAGCTCTGCGGCTGCGCCGCTCAGGCAGCCAGCAGTCGCGAGCGAAACAGCGCCGAATTGACGGCGAGACAGTTTTGGAGTCATGATCGGATCCATTCATCCCTCAATGGATGATGCGTGGCTGGTGAATCGTATGGGTGGCTGGTGGATCGTATGGGTGGCTGGTGGATCGTATGGGTGGCTGGTGGATCGTATGGGTGGCTGGTGGATCGTATGGGTGGCTGGTGGTCGAGCGACAGCGAGCCCCCAGTGGTGTAACGGAAGCACCTGGGGGCTCGCTGTCGCTCGACCACCAGCCACCCCAGCCACCCCAGCCAACCCCAGTCCATTGATCTCTATCAGGGACTGCTACAGCTTGGTGACATACGCGTAGTAGGCGCCGTACGTTTCGCCTTCCGCAGTTTCAAACAGCGCCGACATCTGCGTCTTGCCCGCTTCCAACTGCAACTTGAATTTCACTTCTTTCGCGCCGGCGGGGACGGAACTACTCGCCGATACGCTACCGATCTTGACTGTCGCCTTGGTCGGCTTGATCGCCTTGCCCGGCGCCGTGCGATAGGCGTCCACGCCTGGTACCGGCGGACCTGGTTCAAGAGCTGCATCGATTGCCTGGTCCGATTCTTGCGGCCAGCGACGAAGCCGGATTTCGTACTCGCCGGGCTCGGTGACTTTTACGTTCCAGAACCCCGTGTTCGATTTACCGGTAACCGCCCTGCGGATGTGCTGCTGGTTCCAGGGGGTTGAACCGGTCGTGATCCAATCGTGCGACGTTAATCTGGCCGGATTGTCAGCGGCGTGTCCCAAGTAGATCGCGGTTGCATCGGAAAACGTTGGCTCCAGCTCGGCCCACCAGGCGTCGTAGAAATCGGTTAGCCGCTTGACGACATCGGGATGTCCCGTGGCGATGTCGGATTCTTGTCCGGGGTCAGCTTTGATGTCGTACAGCTCCTGGCCGTTATTCAGTCGCCATTGGCTTGTCATTACAGCGCTCTTTCGCCACTTGATCGGATCCTTCACGCGTTGAGAGTCCGTGACCAGAATTCGATCGGGCCAGTTGGGCGGAACGTTGCCACGCAGCAGCGGCGCGATCGAAGTGCCGTCGAACTTTACGCCGGCGGGTGGATTGATGCCACACAAATCAATCAACGTCGGCAACACATCGACATAGGAGGTAATCGGATCCACATCGTGCGGGCCAGTGATATTTCCTGCCGGCCAGCGGATGAACAGCGGCACACGATGCCCGCCGTCGTATTCGCTCCCCTTCTTGCCTCGCATGCCAGCGTTGAAAACAGTATCACCCGATGACGAACCATTGTCGGTAGTAAAGATAAAAATCGTATTTTGTGCCAAGCCTTCGTCATCCAAAAACGCACGCAGCTTGCCAACGTTGAAGTCGATGTTGGCGATCATGCCGAAGAAATTCGCCAGCCCAACGTTGTGCTGACCTTGGTACGGCTGGCTGAACTCTTCGGGGGAGTGCATCGGGCCGTGCGGCGCGTTGGTGGCGATGTAGGCCAAAAACGGCTTGCCCGCTTCCTTCTGCGACTTGATGAATCGCTTGGCGTAATCAAAAAAGACATCGGTGCAGAATCCTTCGACCGGCTCGGGTGTACCGTTGTGCCAGTAACTGCCGTCGAAGTAGGCGTTGTCCCAATAGTCGGGCGTCTGGCCGACGCCGCCCCCGCCGTGCCGCATCACTTCGGTGTAACCGCGATCCTCCGGGCGGTACGGATAGTTGTCGCCGAGATGCCACTTGCCGAACATGCCAGTCGCATAACCGTTGTCCTTGAAGACTTGCCCCATCGTGACTTCGTTTTCTCGAAGCATCGATCGCCCCATGATCGTGTGCCAAACACCAGTCCGGTTCGTCCAATGACCCGTCAGGAACGCAGATCGTGTCGGCGAACAGGTCGGGGCGACGTGATAGTCCTTCAAGCGAACGCTCTGGGCATATAGCCGGTCGATCTCGGGTGTCTTTACGACCGGGTTGCCGTGACAAGACAAGTCTCCGTATCCCTGGTCGTCGGTGATCACGATCACGACGTTGGGTTTGTCGGCGGCAAGTAGACCGTGCTGCAGCGTGAGAGCCAGTAAAACAAGAGCAAGCGATTGACGTAACATGTGTGATCTTGAAAGAGAGGCATGATGGTTAGCATTCGCATTGTAGAGAGTCTGCGGGCGACTGTGGGGGGCGATCTACCGATGCAATCGAATGCAGCGGCGTATCATATACCCCGGAAGGAACCGCTTCCGTCGCTGCCTTGCGCCTCGCACCAGTCGGCGAATTCGCCGCAGCACCAACCCAAGCTGCCAGCGGCTCTTGGGTGCGCGGCCACTTCCGATGTCCACATCCGGGGCGAGTACCAGTTCCCTCGCAACCTCCGAATGCTCGATCGGCGTGCTGCGAGCCACGAAGCTGGTCAGCCGATCCGCATACGGACGAGGTGGGCTCGCCTCCGCAAGAGCTCGAATCCCCCGGTCTTGATGTGAGTTCTCAATCCGAGCCAACTGTGGCCAGGCGTGAAGTCGCTTCAACGCTCGAATCGCTTCTCGCCGGACTCGGAAGTCAGCATGATCAACCTGACCATCAACGCTCGCAGTGGCGTATGAATTGCCGATCCGACCCAGCAGCCAGATGGCAAGGCGAATGGCCCGTGCGTGATTCGATCGATCCAACACGTAACAGAGTGCAACGGGTGCTGGAGCCGCCAGTACTTTTCGAATTCTGGGTCGCAGCCGCAACAGGTCGTCCTTCGACTGACACCGCGGGTTCGCTGCGACATCGCAAAGCAGCGCCAGCGAACGTCGTCCGGGGACGCGCAAGCGATAGCGTTTTCCGCGATGCTGGAATACTCGCGGACCGATCAAACCTTTGAACAACATCGCGCGTTCCAATTTCATGGCGTTTGTTTCTCAGGACGACCGCGACGATTTGCGCGAACGTTTGCTTCCCATTGGTTGTACTTCTGGTGAAGCCGGTGAAATTCGGCGGCGTGCGTTTGCTTCAGGTCGTTGCTCTCGGCGATGTCATTGGACAGGTCAAATAGATGCAGCTGTTCGCTTCCGCCGGCAGCTTCCGCGACGTACTTGAACGAGCCTTCCCGGACCCCTTTCCAAACCCGATCGCCTCGTTGTTTCCGCCAATAAAGCGTTCGATCGAGGTCTTCTTCTTGATCCACGACATGTTGAATGATGTCGATTCCTTCGAACGGCTTGTCCGGTTGCCCCTTTACGCCGGCCAATTCAGCGATGGATCGAGTGAAGTCGAAGGTGATGCAAGGTTGTTCGCTGATCGTGCCCGCGGGGATCTGTCCCGGCCAGCGAATCATGCCCGGTACCCGAATGCCGCCCTCCCATGTCGTGCCCTTGCTGCCCGAGAGCGGCACATTGCGAGCACTCCGCGTTCCGCCATTGTCACTGGCAAAAATCACCACCGTGTTGTCTGTGGCTCCGATGTCTTCGAGAGCTTGCAAGACATCGCCGATGCGGCGATCCATGTGCTCGATCATGGCGATGTAAGTTTGTGGCGGTGCCTTGCCCTGATTCCACAACGGCGAATCGAGTGGCAACGGGTCGTCTTGGCGATCGTCCGGTCCTTGGAAGGGCGAATGCGGACAGGTGTACGGTAGGTACAGGAAAAATGGCTTCGCGTGTCTCGCTTCGCCGTGTCTCGCTTCGCCGTGTCTCGCTTCGCCGTGTCTCGCTTCGCCGTGTCTGGGGTTCGGCTGCCTTGTTGCTTGATGAATTGGATTGCGTCATCGGTCATCAAGTCGGTGAAATAACCGTCTCGGGAGACAGGTCGCCCGTCAAGAAACAGGTTGTAACCGGCGACGTTATCAAGGAAGTGAAAGTAATCCATCAGACCACCGATGCAGTAGAAAGCGTGCTCGAAGCCATGATGATTCGGCGAGAACTTTGGCTCGTAGCCGAGGTGCCACTTGCCGCAAATCGCAGTCGTATAGCCAGCCTTCTTGAGCAGTTGACCGATCGTGGGTTCTTCGGCCGGCAAACCAAGATCATTCGTCTCGCGGAGCCGGATCGCATCGTCGTAGCGTCCGACGTTGCCAGATCCGATTGCACATTCGAGTCCACCGATCCATTGCTGATACCGGCCGGTCAAAAACGCAGCCCGTGTCGGCGTGCATTCGGCCCCGTTGGCATAGTGATTGGTGAAACGCACGCCTTGACGTGCCAGTCGATCCAAATTCGGCGTGCGTATGTCTTCGCGGCCATAGCAACCCAAGTCACCATAGCCAAGATCGTCCGCCAAGATGAACACGAAGTTGGGGCGACCAGCGTCAGCGGCGTTTAAGAATCCGCTGATCGTGCACAGTGCCAGCAGGACAACTCCGGAAAAGCAGTTGTTGATTCGTGTGTTCATTTCAGTGTGGCTCGCTTGATTCCGTTGACAGATGCGATGACGCCAAATTTTGGATGGTTTCGTCGTTCACTTTCAAGACTACCAGCCGATGATCAGCTCAGCTGGTGACATACATCTTCAGCAGTTCTTCCATCGCCTGGTCGCGCTTCTGCACGGCACAAGTCCGGCAGTTAGTTTACCCGAGGACGGAGAGCAACTTGCTGTTTGCTGGCGGAGAAAGAAAGTAGCCGTCACGCTCCGCCGTGACGATGCCCGACCGGAAAACGCACGATCAATTTTCGCCTTGTCGAAGAGTACGCTTAGCGATCATCTCGCTACGAGCGGCCTGGATCTCACTGGAAATCGATTCGGTCGGGCTACATCACGACGGAGCGTGATGGCAACTTTAGAAACCACGATGCTCAGGAGGCCATTGACTCCCTCAATTCCCGTCCAGGTCGTTTGGCTCGGCCTGTCCGACTGCGGGCAGATTTCCTGGTCCAGGCATATCGCTCGGTGGCAGTGACGAAACCGTCATCGCTTGGTCAAGCGGGTCCAGACCGAGCGCGATTTGAAGTTCCGATAACGCATCAAACCAGCTGCGTTGAGCTTCGACAAGCTTGATCTCGGTTTCGTTCGCTTTGGTTTCGATCAGGTTCAAATAGATCAGGTCGATCTTTCCCTTGCTGAATGCGAACCGGTATCGGTCGAGTGTCTCCACTGCCGCACGCAGTGAAACTTCACTTTGATCCACGATCTGCGAGGACAGCATCAGGCGGGCATGAGCGGTTTGCAGTTCCGTCGCTATTTTGTTTTGGACCAGTCGGATTTTTTCGTTGACCTGGACCATTTTCGCCGATGTGGATTGAATCTTGCCGCGTGCCTTGCGGCGTTGAACCGGAACCTCGCCCTGGAATCCGATCACAAGTTGGAACGGGCCTTTGTCATCCGGGTCGTTGACGGCTGCTCCGACATCTTGGGACGCTTCGGCGACCAAGTCGAATCGCGGCAACAAATCATTGCACGCCAATCGTCGATCAAGCTGAATCTGGCGAAGTTCATACTGCAGAATCTGCGGCTCAGGTCGCCGCGTCAGCGCCGCGGCAAGATCGTCCTGCAAGTTGCTCAGCGGCTGAGGTTGGATCACCGGAAACTGTGTTGGCAGCCAATCGTCACTCGGCGGCAACGGGCGGCCTGCGTCGTCTCGCAAGAAGAGTCCAAGTTTGAACGCGTTGGTGCGGAATTTCTGCTCACTCGCGATCACGTTGGCGCGGCGTTCGGCGATCAATTGTTGATTAAGGATCAAGTCGATCTCGGCGAACTTGCCCGCTTCCACTCCGGCGGCAAACTGCTCTCCGCGTTTCTCGGCGAGCTCGAGCAACTCGCGTTGCGCCTCGAAAACGGCCCCGGAGGCGACCCACTGCCAGTAGAGCGACGTCGCTTCGCGCGACGTATCGAGGATCGCACGTTGCACGATCGGCTGGGCAGCTTGCTGGTCGAGTGAGGCCTGGAACACAGCGACCCGCTGTGGGTCGATGGCACGGCCCTGCAAAAGCGGCTGCGAGAAACCGGCTTTGAACTCGCCGCCCTGATTGGTTTGGCGTTCCTTGTACCAAGGCTGAAACGATCCGCGGCCGATCCGATAACCCGCGGCCACGTAACCGCCCCACCAAGTTTGTCGGGCAACGCCCAGTCCGTTGCGATAATTCTCGTAGAAGCCAAGGGCTTCAGAGAGTGAATACGCTCCGACCTTGGTATCGTAGGCTCCGTAAGCTGAAGTCAATTCGCCCGCAGCGACGGCTGGTTGTTGGCGGGCACGTGCGATGTCGGGATACGACCGGTACAGACTGGCAATCACGTCCGCGAGCGATAGGGGTTGTTGGTTTGTCTCCGCGTCACCGGGAGGGATTTGTTCGGTGCCACCGTTCGCGCCCACATTAGCGGGTTCGCTATCAACCGTATCGGGACCGCCAGAGTAGGCTGATGAAAATGCACTTTCTTGTGAGCCGTAGGTGCTGGCCTCGGGCCGTGCATCTTGGTTGACGGTTGCTTGTGGGCCCGCGGCTAGCGCCGCCGGCTCAGTTTCGATCATCCCAGCCTCACGCAGCCCCTGGCCGCAGGCGGCAGATGCTAGCAAAGAGACGGTGATAGCGCAGCCGACGAGGTAACGGCCGGCCGTTACCGCTACACTTTGGGCAGTTTGACCTTGCTGCCCTTGTCGTTCGATTTCTCCGGTTCTTCGTCGGCTACCACCGGCGGAAATCCGTTCAACTGACGCCATATCTCGTATCCGAGCGGAACCCTCTTCAGCAGCACCCATCCGCTAGCGCGCACACCTTGTCTGAGGTATCGGTCATCCGGCCATCCATCCTCCCGATCAAAATGGTTATCGGGGGTAACGACGACTCGAAAATTCCCATTTCCATCATCAGTTGGGAAGACTCGGTTGACTTTGCCGCCAAACGTGCCGACGGCGACCGAGGGCCAGCCGACGAACTGCACCGCGGGCCAGCCCTCGAACTGCAGCCGGACGCGGTCCCCTTCATGGATCAGCGGCATATCGTTTCCGCTCACCTTCATTTCCACCGCCAACTTATCGGCATCAGGCACGATCACGAACAAGCGGTCCCCTTCCTTGATGGTGTCGCTTCCCTCCAGGCCGAACCACTGTTGAATGTGTCCCGATCGCGGCGCCCGGATTTCCAGTCGGTCCAGTTCGCTACGTTTGTTGCGGACGTCCTGGATCTCTTTTTCGATGGTGTTTATCTTCTGCATCTCCTCGAGCACTTTTTGGTTGGCGGTCCGGTTCTTGATGTCGATTTCCTGCATCTTTGATTGGATCTCCTCCTCTTTCGACAGCAGGGAAGCATAAGCCTCTTCGACCGCGTTTTCCGCCTTCAGCACTTTGGCCATCTGCGACTCGACGGCCTGTCGCTTCGAGTACAACTCCTCCCGCGACACCAGCCCCTTGGCTTCAACCTCTTCGGCAATTCTCAGCTGGTTGCGTTTGTCATCCAACTCCGCCTGCAACGAAGTGACTTCGTTTTTCGTCTGTTCCCATTTCTGTTTGGCCGCTTGGTAGTCTTGTTTGAGCGACTCGGTCAGACTGCGGCCACTGCTGACCTGCAGCTCCGCGGCTTGCTTGGCAACCTCCAAGCTTGACAACGCGGCCGCTTCTTTCGATTCCATGGCAACGATCTGAGTGTCGATTTGACTGATCCCATCGACTGCAAAGGGTGACAGCCGTAACAACAATTCGTCTTTCTCGACATAGCTGCCTTCGCGAAGCCCCGCCCGGACGAAGCTGACGACACCCTTGGACGGACTGAGGACAGGTTGGGGGCGTTGCTGCGGATCGAGTGCCACGACCGTACCGACCCCACGAGCGGTCTGTCGCCAGGGCACGAAGATCATGGCGATGATGGAAAACACCAACGTGACCAAAGTCAGACGCGCAAAGATGCGAATCGTGCGAGTGGTCCGCACCATCTGCATCACGGGAAAATCGTCGGTCGTATTGGCAACCGCTGGATCTGGGGTTTGCAACATAAAAATAGTGGTCCAATGGAACTGAAGTTCTACGTCTTGCGGATCGCGATTTGGCTTTCACATCGTTCCGCGATATCGCTGCGATTGGTAACCACGACCAAGGTCCAGGGAGCCTCTGCGGCGGACAACGTCGTCCAAACATCCGCGAGGCTGTCGGCGTCCAATTCGTCCAGAAGTCGGTTGATAATCAGCAGTCTCGGTCTCGCGACGATGGCGCGGGCCAAAACCAACCGAGTGACTTGCAGGCCTCTGAGCGGATAACCATCGGTCTGCAACTCGGTTTCCAGCCCGTCAGGCAACTGCAGCACCGCCGGCGACAGTCCGACTCTCTGCAGCACGTCGCGGACCCGGCTTTGTCCGATTCCGATCCGTCCCAAGTCGATGTTTTCACGCAGTGTCCCGTGGAAGATTTCTTTTCCGCCCGCATATCCGATCATTCTGCCTGCACCGCTGGTCGCGGCCGCGGCGGCATCCAAGCCTGCGATTTGTGCCAGCCCTTGAGTCGGCTCGACGACGCCCGCAAGTGTCTTGGCCAGTTCAGAGCATCCGTCGACATCATCACCAACGATGGCAACACGCCCCCCCGCCCGGATCGTTGCCGCCGGAATCTTTGATTGGCTCGCCGCACCTTGGAAAACCAAGTCGCTCCAGCCGACTTCGACAGGTTCGTCGGGAAGCTGTTCCGATTCTCGCCGCGGATCGGTGGGGATATCCAGCAAGTGTCCGACTTTATCGATGCCCGCCATCAAATCATAGAACTTCTCCAGTGATTTTCCAGCTTTGGCGAAAGCACTCACAACAACCGTGACCACCAATTCACTGGCGACCAGCTGTCCGAGCGTCAGTTGTCCGTCAATCACCAACCAACCTCCTAGCGCCAACAGTGCGGTCGAGGCAATCACCTGCAACCCGACGGCAAACACCACTTGACGAATCACAACGCGAAACTGCCGTTGACGCGCAGCGATGTAATCGGCTGTCAACTGGTTTGCTCGGGCGATCGCCAAAGCTTCGCCTCCTCCCGTCTTGAACACCGATGGCGATGCCAGCACGTCCTGCAACCAATGCGCCACTCGATACTTCGTCAGCGACTCTTCGATCGCCGTGCGAAC
Organism: Pirellulaceae bacterium; assembly: GCA_963704055.1. Lineage (GTDB taxonomy): Bacteria > Planctomycetota > Planctomycetia > Pirellulales > Pirellulaceae > Rubripirellula. The sequence continues at coordinate 39,168 of CAVPGW010000005.1, forward strand.
GCCGCCGCGGCCGAGCAGCCAAGTGATCGAGATCATGGCGATCACAAGCACAATGTCGAAGCCGAGCAAGAACGGATGGTAAAAAGCCAACAACACCAAACCGAGCATCGTCGTCAACGCGATCGAGACACCATCCAGCAACAGAATCGCCGTCGCTTTTTGAATCGTCATGATGTCAAACACGCGATTGGCTAGCTCTCTCGGATACTCGCCAACGAGCGCTGCTTGATTGGCTCGTGGGAAGCGGTGGGCCAGATCGCCGACGATCCGGACGAACTGGCGTCGCTGGATCATTTCGACCACCACGGTTTGCAGTACTTTCAGCACGCCGGCCAACCCCAGGCAGGTCAGCAGCATCAAGCCCAGCACGATCAACGGTTGCAAATACGTGCCCCAGCTGACAACGTTCACCAGCGATTCGACGGCCAGCGGCGTCGCCAGCGCCAAGACACCCGCGACGAACGCGAACAAGACGATGGACCAGATGTCTCGCCGATCAAAATTCAACAATCCAAGGAACCGCCGCAGAGGCGTTGGGTGTTCGTGATGCTGGCCGTGCCCATGGCCGGGCGCTGCTGAAATCGAATCGCACTCAAGCTCTTTCTTGGCGACCAGCGTGATCGGCGGCGGATCACCTGCCAGCATCTCACGTAGTTGGCCGCGGGTGATCAAGTGTGTCGTGACACGATCACCGATAATGCTTGCCTCGATTTTGCGACCGACAAGTTTCTCCAGCACGACATACGAACCAGCCACGCCTGCGAGAATCACGGGAAAGCCTTCCCGAACCAACTCGGTCGCATCGTCGACCGTTTCCATACCCGTTTTCTTCAAAAAGATCCCGGATTGTTGCCCGCTGATCCGCAACACCAGCAACGGATCGGATTCTTCATCGCCCTGCAATGACTCGACCGAGTGCATATCGGATCGATCGACGGCGATTCCCAACGAAAGTCCGACCCGCGAGAGGATCTTGAGAACTTGCTCTTGGCCGGGTGGCTTGAAACTCGTTTCAGCGTTACCGCTGTCTTCCGAATGTGGCATCTTGGGCTTTTGATTGAATGACGGATCAACAGTTGTAACCGCTGGATCGAACTAGCCGCTAGTGCGCATTCCCGCCGCCACGCCATTGATCGACTGTCGGGTGAGATGACGCAGTTCTTCGGAGCTCTGTTCGCTTCGATCTTCGGCCCGACCGCGGCGGAGAAGTTCGACCTGAATCAGATTCAACGGGTCGATAAAACGGTTGCGGACCCGAATCGACTCCTTCAACCAAGGTGTCCCGCCGAGCAACTCCTCACGGCCGGTCAACTTCAGCACGACGCGACAGGCACTGCGAAACTCGGCATCAATCATCGCCGCGATTGGCCTGTGTAAAGGTTCCTGACTTGCCAGATTCGCGTAATGTTCGGCAATTTGCATGTCCGACTTGGCCAAGGCAAGTTCGGCGTTATCGACAAGCGCCCGAAAGAATGGCCACTGCTCGTACATCACTTTCAGACGCTGATTTTGCTCGTCATCGTCAATCATGGGCATGATCGCGGCCCCCATGCCGTACCAAGCCGGCAACAAGCAACGCGACTGCGTCCACGAAAATACCCATGGAATCGCCCGCAGGTCGGCCAGCCCGCCCCCTGGCTTGCGGCGCGAGGGCCGTGATCCGATCGGTAATTGTTCGATCTCCGAAATGGGTGTTACCAAACGAAAGAAATCGACAAAGCCCGGTTGCTCTAATAACGCGCGGTAATGAACAAACGAATTCCGCGACAATTCTTCCATGGTGGAGACCCAGTCAGCGGACGGCATTTCCGCCGGATCACCCGCCGCCAACAAAGAGGACCAGACAACCTGCTCGAGGTGACGGTGAGCAATGGCGGGATCGTCGTAGCGATCCGCCAAAACTTCCCCCTGTTCGGTCAGTCGCAACGATCCCCGAAATGTTCCGTGCGGTAGTGAGAGAATGCTTCTCGCGGTCGGTCCGCCACCGCGACCGAGCGATCCGCCGCGACCATGAAAGAAAGTCAGTTCAACGCCGTGACTCGCGGCCACTTCGACCAGTTGTTGCTGGGCCCGATGTAGCGACCAACAGGCCGACAAATATCCGCCATCTTTGGTGCTGTCGGAGTAGCCGAGCATGATCACTTGGTGGTCCCCATGCCCACGCAAGTATTCTCGATAGGATGGAATGGCAAGCATCCCCGACAGAATCTCAGGTCCGTGCTGGAGGTCTTCGATCGTCTCCAGCAAAGGCACGATTGGCGGACCAGTTGCGATTGAAGACTGCTGCTCACAGCCAGCTGCTGTTTGCTTCCAAAACCACAATACGGTCAGCACATCGCTCGGCGCCGAAGTCATGCTGATCACGTGAGCACCGATCGCGGACCTGGTGAATTTGTCAGTCACCCGATGCAGCGTGCGGAAGAGGGACAGCGTTTCTCGGACCGATGGCGACGCTTGCACTTCGTCAATCGGTAAATCCACCTCGAGCGTCTCTTCCAATAACCTCACGCGCTCGGCTTCATCAAGGGTTTCCCAATTCACGCCGAGTCGACTCTGTTGAAAGATCTCCCGAATCACTTCGGTGTAAACTTTCGCGTTCTGGCGAACATCCAACTTTGCCAGGTGAAATCCAAACGTCTCGATTTGCGATTGCCAGGCTTGTAGTTCAGGCAACAAGTGCTTGCCGCCCGGTGTCGCTTCGAGGGCAGCGGAAAGCACATGAACGTCGCCGGCCAGCTCGCAAGCCGACTCGTAGGCACCTTCGCTAGCGGTGAACGCGACCACCCGATTTCCTGAGCTGTCGGTGCCAGCCTGGGGTACAGCCGGACTTTTCGCAATGCCGTCCGATTCCCCGGCCGGCGCCATCGTCTCAACGTTGTCATCAAGACTCAGCAGCTGTGTTTGCTCCAGTCGCCAATGGATCACTGATAACCAGCGCCGACATAGTTCACCCGGCGGCACCGCTGAAAGACAGTCTTCGAGTAGGGGATATTGCGAAGTTGCCCGCGCTAACGCATCTTCAAGTCCATCGCATACCTTAGCCTGACGTTGAGAGAGACTGAGCGAATCGAACAGAGCGTCACAAGTCTTCAAGTGAAACGCGATCGCCTCGCGTCGCAACCACTCAATGGTTTGAGCGGTGATGTTCGCGGTCACGCCCGGATGCCCGTCGCGATCACCTCCGATCCATGAGCCGAACGTAACGCACGGTCGCCGTGGATTCACATCACCGTCGTAGTTGTCGCGGAGGGCGCGAGCGAAGTTCTTCGGCGATTCGCGGCACTTCGTTCCACAGCACCGGTTTGATTGAAAGCCCGCGGCCGACTTCCTGCATCACCGTGGGACGCCAGGGACGAATGAAATCGGTTTGCCACAGCTTGGCAATTTCAGCCGCGAATCTCAATCTCGGTTCGGTCACGGTCCTCGGGCAACGGATCACCATCCAGGCGAGACATCAAGCGGCGAATCGCCGTCAGCTTGTTTCGCACCGATCTTCGCTTCGCGTCCGTTGGGTGCGCGGTGAAGACGAGTTCGATGTGCAGCCGATCAACCAGCGCCTGCAAGTCCTCCGCTGGCACTCCGGATCTCTTCAGCTCGGACACGGCGTCACGAATCGACTCAGTTCGCGGTTCGGGGTAGGCGTTGCGGGCACGCTGGCCCAGCACCACGACGCGACGACGATCTTCGACGACGTTCAGCAAATCCAAGAACAGGCTAAACGCACGGGTCACGATCCGTATCTGTTCGCTGTCCAAACTGGCGATCCGCGCGGTCATTCGCTGTTCGGCGTGCGCGCGACCGACGCGACGATCCCAGGCGAGTCGACGAAGCTCCTCGACGATCGAGAAGGCTTCATCCCCTGCGAACTCGCGGATCGTGTCGCCCAGGATCGCCCCCAGGAAACCGATTTCGCTGCGAAGCTGTGGGTGCGTTACATGTTCCATTTGAAATTGCCAGGCATGGTAGTCGACTAATGAGGCAGTTGTCGGGGCGGACGTGCAGCCAGTGCTAAGCCAATTCGGAGTCGGGCAACAGGGGTCCAAATCGGTCGAAACTCTGCGTCTTCTCGATCGCTCGTGCAACGGCGCGACCGGCGCGTCCGACCACTCGCGAAATGCATTTGGCCATGTCCGGCATCTCGGTCCGAGACGACAACGTCTGAGGCGCGGTGCAGCGAGACCGAGACGCGGCAGGCTTTGTCGATGCCGCCTCGCGGGCCGTTTTCGTCGCTCACAACCAATTCCACCTGTTTGATCCGTAAATCAAATCGCGATAAAGCAAACAGCAGCCTGCGTTCGGCCAGTTGCCGCAACTCAAGGTTCAGAAGTCCACTGCGGTCCGAAATCGAAACGGTCATGGGAGTCCGCAAAAGCAAAGGGGGAGAAATTGATTCATCGGTTCGACACTTTTTAACCTTACGGCAGTTGCCTACAGTTAGACAAATAGAAATTGAACTCTTCAAGCATAGATTAATGTTAACAATCGCAGGTTCATGCTAACCGAGGTCTCCGATGGTCGATTGGCTCAATTACCACCACCTGCTGTATTTCTGGATGGTCGCCAAAGAGGGGGGAATCACGCCCGCGGCGGAGCTGCTGCATCTTTCCCAGCCCACTCTCAGCACGCAGATTCAGAAGCTGGAAAAGTCGATGGGCATGAAATTGTTCGAGCGGAAGGGCCGCGCGATGTTTCTGACGGATGGCGGCCAGATCGTATTTCGTTACGCCGATGAGATTTTCACGCTCGGTCGGGAACTCACCGATGTTGTCCGCGGACGTCCCACAAACGATTCGCTTCGGCTGACCGTGGGCGTACCGGATGTGCTGCCGAAATTGGTGACCTATCGAATCTTGAAACCCGTGCTGGAAATGGACGAGCAGGTGAAGTTGGTGTGTTACGAAGGCAAGCTGAAGGACCTGCTTTCCGATCTCGCAATGCACCGCTTAGACGTCGTTTTGGCCGATTCGCCGCTAACGCCCGAATTGAATGTCCGCGCGTTCAATCACTTGCTGGGTGAATGCGATGTGACCGTGTTTGGCACCGCTGCGATGGTAGAAGAAGTACGAGCCAGGATTTCCCGATTCACTCAACGACGCACCGATGTTATTGCCGACCCAGAACACAACGCTCAGGCGAGCACTGGAGCAATGGTTCGATGATAAGGACATTCATCCCGCTACGACCCACGAATTTGAGGACAGCGCGATGCTGAAAGTCTTTGGCCAAGCGGGCGAGGGGATGATTGTCGTGCCCACGGCCGTTTCCGATGAGGTCGCATCCCAGTACCAGCTCAAACCGATCGGCCGCATCCCCGCGATCACCGAACGCTTTTTCGCAATCTCGGTTGAGCGGCGCCTGCAACACCCGGCCGTGGTGGCGATTTCCGATTCGGCCAGGAAGAACCTGTTTTGCGAGGGCTGAAATGCGGTTGTCCCACAGAAGCGAGTAGCAGCCCTGTTCTTTGATAGTCGCCGATCGCCCCGTGATCGTAGCGTCTGACGGTGTGTCGTTTGCCACAAGCGACACGTTGCCCAAAATCACATGTCAAACACATTGAAAAAATCTATTCGAGATCTCGTTTAATTGAAAGCATCTCTGGTTGCCACGCCGCCTACCATACAGACAGAATAAGGAATTGCCGACCATGGGGGGGTTCGAGGATGGGCGATAAAACTCTTCTCCAAATTGGAGTCAAGAACGACACAAATAACGACGAGATAACGAAGAGCGAGCCTTGCTACGTCGTCGGCATCGGGGCGTCGGCAGGCGGGCTCGAGTCGCTGGAAAAGCTGTTTCGTACCCTGCCGGCCGACACCGGGATGGCGTTTGTCGTGCTGCAGCATCTGTCGCCGGACTTCAAGAGCATGATGTCCGAGTTGCTCGGTCGTGACACGGCGATGACGATCCATCGGGCCGAGGATGGAATGCCGGTCGAGGCTGACTCGATTTATTTGCTGCCGCCCAAAAAAGAGATGATCATCGAGGACGGCCGTCTGCGTCTGACGGATAAAGATCGCAGCAAGGGCTTGGCGCTGCCGATCGACATCTTCTTGGAATCACTGGCTCGCGAATGCGGAAGTAAGGCGATCGCGATCATTCTTTCCGGCAGTGGTTCCGACGGTTCGCGCGGCGTGATCGAGATCGCTCGCTACGGCGGATTCGTGATCAGCGAAAGCCCCAAGACGGCCAAGTTCGACAGCATGCCGGCTAGCGCCCAAGCCTCGGGCGTGGTGGACGAGATCCTGGTGCCCGAAGAAATCGGACAACTTCTCGTGCGTCTCGCCACCGAACCGAGCTTGACCCGAAAAGAACGGATCGACCAAGAGGAGTTGCGTCAAGATTCTCTGCAAGGCATGGATGCTATCTACCAACTCTTTCGACGTCACCACGACATTGACTTTTCCGTCTACAAAGACACCACCGTGCTCCGCCGCATCCATCGCCGTGTCGCGATGGTCGGCTCCGCCAGCGTGGATGACTACGCTCGGAAACTTCACTACGAACCAAAGGAATTGGATGCTCTCTACAGCGACCTGTTGATCGGTGTGACTCAGTTTTTTCGCGATCCTGAAACGTACACGCTGCTTGGACAGACTGTGTTCACGGAATTGGTCAACAGCCGCGATGGGAGCGAGCCGATTCGCGCCTGGATTTCTGGTTGCGCAACGGGCGAGGAACCGTACTCGATGGCGATCGCGATCCATGAAGCATTCGAGAAGGCAGGCCGCACACCCAATCTAAAATTGTTTGCCACCGACGTTCACAAGTCCTCACTCGAACACGCCGGCCGCGGCATCTACCCCGCCGATGCGATGAAGGGGATGAGCGAAGAGCGATTGAAAAAGTACTTCGCTCCGCGCGAGCACGGCTATCAGGTCTCGCCCGAGATTCGCAAGTCGATCGTGTTCGCGCCGCACAATGTGCTGAGCGATGCACCTTTCACCGATTTGGATTTCGTGTCCTGCCGAAACCTGCTGATTTACTTTCAACAGCCGGCTCAGACTCGGGCGTTGTCGATGTTCCACTACGCGCTCAACAAAGGCGGCATCATGCTGTTGGGCGGCAGCGAATCGCCGGGCGAGTTGTCCGGCGAGTTCGATGTGGTGCATGAGAGAGCGAGAATTTACCGCAAGCGGCGTGCCGTGCGATTGCCAAGCGAATTCCGCGCGCAATGAATTGTCCGTCAGGGGCCGATCTGCACGTTTCAGCGGTGCGAGTTCCGCTTGCACCACGACGATTGCAGGCGGAACAGCAAACGTTGCATGATCAAATGCTCAATCGGTTCATGCCGCCGAGTTTGTTGATCGACGAGAACCGATGCTTGATCGACAGCTTTGGAGGGGCTGAGAAGTTCCTGCGTTTGAGGGCCCGGCAGCCATCGCTCGACGTCCTCGACTTGATGGACGAGAGCCTGCGGACGACCCTTTCCGGCGCGATCGGTCGAACGCTGATGGAGAACGCAGCGGTGCGATTCTCCAACGTCGTGCTGCGCACCGAAGAGCCCGATGGCGAGCATCGAGACCGTGCCTACAACTTGACCGTGACTCCGATATTCCATCCCTCCATCTCAGGGAAACATCATGTCATTGCGTTTGAGGCGTTGGACGTTCGACCCGCTGCCGGTGAAATCACGATGGAAGCCGTACCCGGCGAACTCGATGCGTCGCGGGATCACATTCGGCAACTCGAAGAAGATCTGCGGTATTCGCGTGAAAACCTGCAAGCCACGATCGAAGAACTGGAAACGAGCAACGAGGAGCTGCAGGCTACCAACGAAGAACTGATCGCGTCCAACGAAGAGCTCCAAAGCACCAACGAGGAACTGCACAGTGTCAATGAGGAGTTGTACACGGTTAACGCCGAACATCAACGCAAGATCGGCGAACTCGCCGAGCTGAACCGGGACATGAATCATTTGCTGGAGAATACCGATGTGGCGACGGTGTTTCTGGACAGGCGGTTGTGTGTCCGTCGGTTCACGTCACGTGTGAAGAACGTTTTCGATTTCGTTGAACATGACATTGGCCGACCGATTCGCAGCTTCCTGCCCAAGTTCGAGGTCGGCGATTTGGTCGCTCGCTTGCAGCAGGTGCTGGAGACCGACGAGCCGCAGGAGTGCGAGACACTGGCTGATGATGGGACCTGCTATTTGATGCGAATGTTGCCCTATCGCACCCAGGACTCCGTCGAAGGAGTGGTCTTGATGCTGGTCGACGTCTCGTCGTTGGAAGTGTTGCGAGATCGGCTGCGGTGGGCGTCGGCAATCGTCGAATCGACCGACGACGCGGTCATTGGCCAAAATTTGAATGGCGTGATTACGAGTTGGAACGCGGGTGCCCAACGTCTCTATGGCTACACTCCCGACGAAACGATCGGCAAGCACGTATCCATGCTGATTCCCGAAGAATGTCGGGATGAGATCCAGGAGTATCACGATTCGATCGCTGCCGGCCAGCGGTTGCACACGCGTGATTCGATTCGGCTTGGCCGCGACGGACGGCAATTGCATGTGTCGCTGACCGTCTCGCCTGTTTATGACTCGCAGAACCGTCTGATTGGAATTTCCAAGATCGCCCGCGATGTTTCCGAACGGATCGCCATGGAGCACGAGATCCGTGATCAGGTACGACAGCGCGAAGCGTTTCTGGCAACACTCTCCCATGAACTCCGCAATCCGCTGGCGGCCGCCTTGAATGCGAGTCGCTTGATTCGCGATGAGCGGTCAACCGAACCGATGCGCGAACAAGCGGCAGAGGTCGTCGAGCGACAGATATCGATGACGCGCACGCTGTTGGTGGATTTGTTGGACGTGTCACGCATCTCGCAAGGCAAGATTGAGTTCAAACGCGAAAAGCTGGACCTTTGCGGACTGATGGATATCGTGCGTGAAACAGTTCAATCCGACATCTCACGGCATGCCCGGAAGTTGGTTTGCACGATCCCCGATCATCCGCTGATCGTCGTCGGCGACGCGATTCGTTTGATTCAAGTGCTCGTGAACTTGATCAGCAACGCGGCAAAGTACTCGCCTGTGGATACCGACGTTCACGTTTCGATCACGCGTGACGAGGATTGGGCAGTGGTCGCGGTCACCGACGAAGGAGTGGGGATACCTCAAGACCAACTGACACGCATCTTCGATCCATTCGTGCAGATCAGCGAAACGCAGGGTCAAAGTGACGGCGGGCTGGGTGTTGGGCTGACGCTCGTGAAGGCGTTGGTGGAGGAACATGGCGGACGCGTTGAGGCATCCAGCGAGGGACTCGGCAACGGCAGCACGTTTCGTATTTGGTTACCCGCAATCGACGGCTCGCTCGATGATCCGCCGCAGACCGCACCGTCGATGTCTGTCGTCGACAGCAAGAAAACCGAGTCGCGGCGCATCGTTTTGATCGAAGATATTGACGATAGCCGCCGCATGCTATCGTCACTGTTGACGCTCGAAGGGCATCTCGTCCACGCCCTACCCGATGGTGAGTCAGGCGTCGATACCATCGCGGAACATCTGCCGGATATTGCGTTGGTCGATATTGGTTTGCCGGGAATCGACGGCTACGAAGTCGCTCGACGAACGCGACAGAATCCAAACTGCAACGACACGATGCTGATCGCATTGACCGGGTTTGGGCAACGATCGGATGTTGAAAACGCACTCGCTGCCGGGTTCGATGCACACCTGGTCAAACCGATTGACCCCGATCAGTTAGCCGAGCTCATTCAGAGGCGCTCCCGCACCGCATCCCCCTAGCCAGCCCACATCGGAATACGAGTCTTCCGATGCTTGCTGGTTGAAGCTCCAACAAATGGTTTGACCAGATGCAGCCCTTTCGATCGGCCTTGCTTGCCAGTTTCGTGATTCCATGCAGCATCGCCGTGGTTGCCGCCGATTCGTGGCAACGAGTTGAGCTGAACAACGCCGGCCCGCAGGTCGCGCCGATGACTGGAATCGTGTTGTGGGACGATAACGACAAAAACCAAACCGATGCGATTCAGCTTGAATACTCGTACGTCGGGTACGATCAAGTCGTCTCAGAAAAGGGTGTGTATGACTGGCAAGTTGTCGATCAGAAGCTTGCAGGCATCGCTGCGCGTGGGCACCAAGCAGTCTTGCGGTTCTACTTCGTGTATGTTGGCAAGCCCACGACAGTGCCCGCCTACATTAGACGACTTGCCGACTACGCCGATTTAAAGGCCAAGAGCGAAGGCAAGAGGACGGGGTTTTGCGATTGGTCGAATCCTGAGTTACAGGCGTTTGCGATCGATTTCTACAGCGAGTTTGCCAAGCGGTATGACGATGATCGACGGATTGCTTTTTTGCAGACGGGCTTTGGATTGTGGGCGGAATACCACATCTATGATGGCCCCATGAAAGTCGGAAAAACGTTTCCAAGCAAAGAGTTTCAAAAGCGTTTTGCGGATCACATGGATGCGGTTTTCAAGCGGTTGCCCTGGATGATCTCGGTCGATGCAGCCGATCCCGAATGGTCGCCGATGGCACAAGATCAGCAATTGCTGGAACGCAGTTTCGGCTTATTTGATGATTCGTTCCTCTGCAAAGAGCACGCGAAGGTCAATGCCTTGAATTGGCGAGCATTCGGAACCGATCGTTGGAAAAGGGCGCCAGCTGGAGGAGAATTCAGTTATTACAACAAACGCGATCAACGCATGGCTCTCGCGCCTTCCGGGCCGAATGGGGACAGCTTCGAGCAAGCGGCTGCCCGCTTTCATGTGTCCTTCATGATCGGCGATGATCAGGCTAAGTATCAGTCGCTCGATCGCATCCGCCAGGCCGGCTCGGCGTGTGGCTACAAGTTTCGAGTCGAGGGTTTAGAAACCAACGGAATCGAGACCCGGGGCAGAATCGTCAATCGCGGGGTCGCTCCAATCTACTACGATGCCTACCCGACAGTCCTCGGCTCCGGCAACAAGGAAATTCGTTCCAACGTCACTCTCAAGCACTTGTTGCCGGGCGAGCATCGCGTGTTCTCAATTGCCGCGAAAGCGGATGCGTCAAACTTCCGAATTGGCTGTGATCGTCTAGTCGATGGCCAGCAAATTCCGTTTTTGACCGAGTAACTTCCGAGTTCAACGGCTCGAATTTAAGCAACGGGCGGGAAATAAGTGTCGGCGTGCTCTCCGAGCTCGCAGCGAAAAGCTGGCACCGTGGCGAGCTCGGCGAGCACGCCGACGAAAAGAGCGACCGTAATTTCCTGCAGGATGCAAGCCAGATCAACGCGAACGGCGTTTTGTCATAACAACGACATTGCCCACGTCGTTGTAGGAAACCTCGTCCATGAATGATTTCATCAGCAAGATACCTCGACCGGCTCTGTTCTCCAGATGATCCTTGTCGGTCGGGTCGGGTATTGCGTCGACGTCAAAACCAGGACCTTCGTCACGAATTGAAAATGTCGCTTCTTCTTCAGACATTTGTACCTGCACCACCACTTCTCTTTCTGAGTACGGTGACAGACGTTGCCGCGCACGGATGCAGGCGTGATACGCATGTTCGTCTTGCTCGCGCAAACGCGAATCGACCTCCAGATTTCCATGGTGGATCGCATTCGAGAGAGCTTCTCCCAAAGCGATGCATACGCGCAGTCGATCGGACTCGTCCCCCAGCCCCATGTGGGACATGCACTCTTGCAAGTAGTCTACCAAGGGGGGAATCACATCGAGGTCACTTTTGAGGCGAAATGACGAGCGACTCTCCGTCATGCTCCCTAACAGTTTCTCGCGGCCGCGTTGGTTGCGACTCACGGTAATCAGCCGACGTACCGTGGCGGCAAGGTACCGCCGAACCAGGCTCTTCGGCACATAGCTGGCGGCGCCACACTGCAGCGATTCGAACGCGGACTCTTCGTCGCCGGGGTCTGTCATCATGATCACGGGCAGGCTCGGATACTCATCTCGCAATCTGGTGACAAGATCCAGCCCATCTTGCTGCGCGTGAAAATGGTCGGTCAAAACGATGTCCGGGACTCGGGTGCTGATCTGCGACATCGCTTTGGTCGCATCGTCGGCAAATTCGACTACGTACTGATCGTCCTCTCGCAAAAGGGCTGCGGTTTTACTCCGATCTGCGATGCAATCGTCAACGATAAGAACCCGTGACATGCGATTCCCTTGTGTGTAGGTGAGCAACAAACATCACGCCAGCGCAAGCCCTTGGTTGTAACCAGGTTGTCGATGTGCCGCCATGATATTCCCGTGCCGCGCGAATCTGGTCGCCGCCGCGCCCCAACGAAGTCCGCCGCTAGCTCAGTCGTTTCTCCAGTTGCTCGCAGAAGGCACTCAAAACCTGGATGCGGGCATGTCTTTTCTGGTTGGCCGCAACCAACGTCCAGGGCGTCCGGGTTGTGCTTGTGCGTTCGATCATTTTCTCGGCTGCGTGTTCGTAGGCTTCCCATTTCTTGCGATTGCGCCAATCCTCGTCGGTGATCTTGTGGCGTTTGTGGGCTATCTTTTCCCTCTCCTTGAAGCGATGCATCTGTTCATCCCTGTCGATCTGCAGCCAGAATTTGAGAACCAGCGTTCCGTGGTCGATCAGTTGGTCTTCAAACTCGTTAATCTCGTCGTAGGCGCGTTGCCACTCATGCTCGCGTGCAAAGCCTTCGACACGTTCAACGAGGACGCGGCCGTACCAGGAACGGTCATAGATAGTCATCTTGCCGTCCTTGGGTGCCACGCGCCAGAAACGCCAGAGATAATGCTGAGCCAACTCCTCCTGGGTCGGCGCCGCAAAACTGCACAGGTGAAACAGTCGCGGATCCATCGAACGTGTCACGCGGCGAATGGCGCCCCCCTTGCCGGCCGCGTCCCAGCCCTCAAAAACCGCCGCGCAGGAAACGTTCTGGTCGTGGGCGCGCCAGGCCAGTTCGTTCAGCCGGGATTGACAATCGGCGAGCCGTTCCTTGTATTCGCCGCCTCCAATTCTCTGTGTGAGATCGATGGCGGCAAGAGCGTTCGTCTTCGACTCTGGCGAGCCGGGCGTTGGGATGGCTGCGTTCTTGATTTTTGGCGTCGGCGTTTTTGCCTTCAGGCGATCTCGAAGCGCCTGCCGAACGATGCGGCCGGTGGTCAGCTCACGATAACGCCAGTCGCTTGCGTCGATCAGGTGCCAGGGCGCACGGCTCGTGTTGGTCAGCTCCAGCGCCCGCTCCGAAACCTCCGCGTAGGTGCCGTAGAGTTTGTGATGTTCCCAGTCCGAGGGAAGCACGCGCCGACGAGTCTTGGGGTTTGCGTCCAGGGCCGTCAAACGTCGGTGTTGCTCCACTTTGGACAAATGGAACCAGAGCTTGACGATGCAGGCGCCGTCTTCGATCAGCATGTTTTCGAAAAAATTCACACGCTCCATCTCACGCTGCAGATCGGCGTCGCTGGCTTCGTCATGAACTCTTTGGCTGATCGGCCGCGCGTACCACGATCCGAACAGGATCCCGATGCATCCGCGTGCGGGTAGCCGGCGCCAAAACTGCCAGTATCGAGGTCTGGCGTCCTCCTCGTCGGAGGAATCCCAGAACGCGTGGGTGTCCATGCCCCGCGGATCGAGCCACTCGTTTAGCCAATGAACGACCTCGCCTTTGCCCGCCCCGACCACGCCGTCGATGATGATGATCACCGAATGCTGAGTGTGCTTCAGTGCGAATTGCGCCTGCAGCAGGTCGTGCCGCAATTTCGGAAGTGCTTCCTCGAATTCCTTTTTGGAAATCTTCCGATCCTGTTCTATGGCATCAAACATGGCGGTGGACGGCGAACCCGGTTCCTTCCCGCCAACAGCCGCGCCGAAGTCAATTCGGTGCCGCCCGGCGGACTTTGGGGGCACCGCAAAACAACGGCGCCCCAACTCGTAAACTCGATCCTGACGCGTCCGGGTGATACTCTCTGCCGACCGATTCTGGTGACAGACATCGAATTGCATTCCCGAAGCTCTGTCCATTGTTCCTGAGATGGTGTCCCGCTTCCACCAGTCTGGCAAGAGTTCCGACGATATTGTTCGTAAGGTGGTGAGAAGATGCATTGTCGCACCCTTGCGGCGGCGACCAACGACAGGCTGCTAAGCATCGTGCGGGAAATAAGTGTCGGCGTGCTCTCCGAGCTCGCATCGAAAAGCTGGAACCGTAGCGAGTTCGGAGAGCACGCCGACAAAAAGAGCGACAGTAATTTCCAGCACGATGCTAGGGCGCATTTGGATTGCCTGAAGAATCGATGCAGCCACTTCATCGGCCGAGATGTTTTGCGTGTCGAACGTCAGGTCGGCATCCGTTGGTGTTTCGTACTGGAAAGTCACGCCAGGGAAGCTGCAGATTTCTCCTTTGTCCGCCGCTTTGTATTGACCGGTGATGTCGCGACTTCGACAGATTTCAGCCGACGTTGCCAGGTGAACGTGGAAGAAACGCTGCTCGCCGATCAACTCACGGGCTTTCTGGCGGACCCACGCACTCGGCGCGACAAACGCTGCGATGCAGATTTGACCGGCGTCATTGATGACCTTGGCGATCTCGGCGGCTCGGCGCAGGTTTTCAGATCGCTCCTCCGCGGTGAACCCGAGATCGCGGCTGATCCCCATTCGCATGCTTTGACCATCCAGCACGATGCTGGTTCGCCCCGCATGAAACAGTTTTTCCTCCAGCGCCATCGCCACGCTGGTCTTGCCCGAACTGCTCAAGCCGGTGATCAGAATGGTCAGCGGGCTTTGGCCGTATCTCGATAAGCGATCTTGATCTGAAACGCGACTGCGGGCTAATTGCGGCGCGACCATCTGCGACTTTTCATCCCAGTGGCCGGGAGTCGCCGGATCGATCGTCGGATCGCAAAACATCCCAGCGGCTACCGTTTCGTGAGTGACCCGATCGACCAGAACGAATGACCCTGTTTCGCGGTTCTGCGAATAGGCATCGAACATCACGGGATCATGAAACTTGATTTGGCAGCGCCCGATTTCGTTGAGTGCCAACGACGAAGCGGTCACTCTTTTCAATGTATTGACATCGGTGCGAAAACGAATCGATTCTATCTCGCAAGAGGTCCGCCGCGTGGTGTGCTTGAACCAATAAGATTTTCCGGGAACCAGTGTTTTTTCTCCCATCCACACCAGCGTCGCTTCGCCGTGTCGACTGACCGACGGCTGAGAATTGGGGCTCACGAGCATGTCGCCGCGGGTTGTGTCAATTTCGCTATCGAGTGTGACGGTGATCGAATCGGGCGTCGATGCCTGATCAAGCTGGCCGTCCATCGTCACGATGGAATTCACGCGAGCCATTTTTCCTGATGGCAACACAGCGACTTGATCACCAACCCTGAGCGTCCCGGATGCGATGCTCCCACTAAAACCGCGGAAGCTTGCATCGGGCCGATTGACCCACTGAATTGGAAAACGCAGCGGACCCTCCTCACGGTCAGCCTGGACTTGCACGGAATCGAGGTGCTGCAACAAAGTTGGTCCACCGTACCACGCCGTGCGGTTGCTCGCCGACGATCACATTGTCGCCTTCGAGTGCCGACAACGGGATCGCGCAAACATCATCGAATGACAGCTCCTGGACGAAGTGATCGAAATCGTCGCAGATCTGCTCGAACACGTCTTGATCGTAGTCGCGCAAGTCCATCTTATTGACGGCCAGGACGATGTGTTTGATGCCCAGCAGTGAGACAATGAACGCATGCCGACGAGTCTGCGTGGAAATCCCCTTGGTGGCATCAACGAGGATGACGGCAAGATCAGCCGTTGAAGCTCCGGTCGCCATGTTGCGAGTGAATTGTTCATGGCCGGGCGTGTCGGCGATGATGAACTTGCGAGTCGGCGTGGTGAAATAGCGATAGGCGACGTCGATCGTGATACCTTGCTGGCGTTCGTCTTCGAGTCCATCCAGCAGCAATGCGGTGTCGATGCGATCCCCGACGGTTCCGTGCTTCTCCGAATCGCTTCGCAAGCGCTGCAATTTGGTCATCGTAGATCGCGCCGGCTTCGAGCAACAATCGGCCGATCAACGTGCTCTTGCCGTCGTCGACATTGCCACACGTGATGAAACGCAGCAAGTCTTTCGCGTTATGATCCGTGAGATAGGATTCGATGTTCAACATTTTCATGAGTGTCCTGTGCTGCCAAGTTGCGTTTGTTTCGGGACTCAAAAGTACCCGTCGCGTTTCTTTCGCTCCATCGCCGCGGCTTCGTCGCGGTCAATTGCGCGACCTTGCCGCTCGGACACTCGCGTCGTCAGCATTTCGTACACGATATCTTCGATCGTTTCCGCCTCCGACTCGACCGCGCCGGTCACCGGATAGCAACCCAGCGTGCGGAAACGAACCTTGATCATTTCAGGCTCTTCGCCCGCCGCCAACCGCATCCGGTCATCATCGACGACGATCAAGTCATCACCGCGACGGACGACCGGTCGGGGCTTGGCAAAGTACAACGGCACGATCGGGAATGCGTTCTTGCATGATGTATTGCCAAACGTCCAGCTCGGTCCAATTGGACAGCGGGAAAACCCGCAAACTCTCCCCCGCATGCTTCCAGGTATTGAACACGTTCCACAATTCCGGCCGCTGGTTGCGAGGGTCCCAGCGATGGTTCCGGTCACGGAAAGAAAAGATCCGCTCTTTGGCTCGCGACTTTTCCTCGTCACGACGTCCACCGCCGATCGCCGCGTCGAATTTGTATTCGGTCAGTGACTTCTTCAGCGGCTGAGTTCGCATCACGTCGGTGTAAACTCGGCCATGGTCGAACGGGTTGATGCCATCGCGGACGCCGTGCTCGTTGACATACGCAATCACGTCCAATCCGAGTTCTTTCCGCGCATACTGCTCGCGAAACTCGATCATTTCGCGAAATTCCCAAGTCGAATCGATGTGTAGCAGCGGAAATGGCGGCTTGCTCGGGAAGAACGCCTTGCGGGCCAGATGCAAAATCACCGACGAGTCTTTGCCGATCGAATACAGCATCGCCGGATGCTCAAACTCGGCAGCAACCTCGCGGAGGATGTGAATGCTCTCTGCTTCAAGACGTTTCAAGTGCCGCGATCGATCGGCAGGGACAGCTGGTTCCTGCTCAACCATGGCGTTGGAGGGCATAGCGTGATCCTTCGTGGAGAGGTTGCCAAAGACTAAAAGCTTGTCAAAGACCAGACTAAAAGACGAGACTAACTGTTCAGTGGTTTGAATGTTTGCGTCACCAAATCGAACAGCAGAAACGTTCCGCCCTGCGACACGTAGAAGAGGGCGTGAAGTTGCAGCCGCCCTTCAGCGAGGGCACGCTGCACCTCTTCGATCTCGCAAAGGTGCGCAACTTGGGCCGCGAAATGGTCCTTTGACTGTTGGATTTCATGCTGAACCTGATTCGCTCCGCCGAGCAGCCGCTGATAGCTTGATTGCAGCGAATCCGCAGGTTCGACGGCTACCAATTCATCGCCAATCCAGCTGGCCGATTCTGGCTGCGGGGCGGCTTGAGAATGTCCCACCAGTAACAGTCGCTCCGCTCGAGCGACGTCAATCGACCACTTCACCGCCACCGGCAGATCTCCGCGATCCAAATCCCAGCTGCTTTGCGGT
Organism: Pirellulaceae bacterium; assembly: GCA_963704055.1. Lineage (GTDB taxonomy): Bacteria > Planctomycetota > Planctomycetia > Pirellulales > Pirellulaceae > Rubripirellula. The sequence goes on from CAVPGW010000005.1 coordinate 56,718, forward strand.
ATCTGCAGCATCGCCGCGGACTCGTTGTCAACGACTTCGGACAGGCGCCGCACCAGCGCTGGATCATTGTGCGCGATGACCAGCCACTGCAACGTTGGTTGCCTGTCCTCGAACAGACTTTGCAGGCTGGCGAGATAGGGGCTGTCGGTCTTGTATTCGGGAGCTGCAGTCGACATTGAATGTCTCCGGTGGAAAAAGAGGTCGAAATTAGATCATCACGCAAGTTGCGTCTCTTTGTGGATTGCCGAGTGAATCGCCTGCCAACTTCCATCTTCGGCGTAGCGATACGTCACGTCGCCGTCCAACGCGATCAGGTGCAACCAGCCGCCTGCCAACAAATTGGCGACAACTTCGTGTTTTTCGATCACCTTCTCGATCGATGTCCGAGGTGCCGCGATCACGGCTTGCAATCGCATCGGCGAGTGCTGGTAATCCTCTCCGCTGTGCAATGACTGCCACGGCAATCCGGTCATCAAGTCGCCGCCGTTGCCCGACAAGATGCCAAATCGGCCGACGACGTTGTGAATCGTCTTATGACCGCTGCCGAAGTGAACGTTGTCCACGGTCGAGGCGTAATACTGCATGTTGATCCAGTGTGCGACGATCATCGGTGCGGTCATGATCGTCTCCAGCACCGCGCCGTCTGGATCGCTCTGGTGGTCGTAGCTGTGCAAGAACGATTGACCATTCAGGTTCGCGTTTTTTGTGAGCGATCGCGGTGCGGCGATGAACGCAGCGTTGCCCGCCAATCCCCATTCAGGTCGGACCTCCGACCAATCAGCGGCTCGTCGCATCAAGTCTGCAATCGAATCGCTGGCCAAGATCGGCATCCGCTCTTTTCGAGTTTGCGGCAGCGGCGAAGTCCGAGTAGCTGGCAAGCTCTTCAACATCACCACGATGCGTTTCCGGAACATCGTCCAAGTCGAAGTACTCGATTCGATCGGTCGTGGTGTTATGCAAGCCGGCAAGGAAATGTGTCCCCTCGGGGATGGTGATTCCCCGGTTGGCGAGTGCCTTGCGGATGTAGGGCTGGTTGAGCAACATCGCTGCCAATCGAGCGTTCGGTTCACCCGAGTGACCACCGCAGGCTCCGCAATCCAGGCCCGCCGCCAGCGGATTGTTATCGGTTTGGCTGGCGTGCCCACAGAACACGACCAATCGGGCAAAGTCCCGAGTCAAACCCAGGTTTTTCAGCATCGACTCGGCCAGATCGGCCTGCTGCGACGTGGTGATTCCCTGCTGGTTCAATCCCCGCAGCGTGGGGCCAAGTTTGTCGTGATCGGTCTCGGCAATCCCATCGAATCGAGCCTCTTGGCTTGCGGTGTTGGAGCCCGCGGCCTTGGCAAACAACTTCCAACCGTACAGTAAGCCCATGGTCTCGACGAAGGAAAAACACCCGACGGCGGAACTCTGAAAACCTCTCCAAAGCGTCCGCCAGGATCGAATCTGCTGGCGGTCTTTGATGACGGCCGGTTCGCGAGACGAATCGGACTCGTGCAGTCCTTCATGCAATTGGAATTGGGGCTTCAGCAAGACGGGCACATGAGAATTACCGCATCGCTCGCCGATCGGCACGAACTCGATCGGCATCCCAAAGAAACCCGCGAAACCAAATGTCTCGATCTCGCTGGACTGCGATTCCAAGTTGCGTCGCATCCGCTCTGATCGCACGTCGATGCAAAAAACCATCTGAGCCAGCTTGCGATCCGTTTGGCTCGCTGTTGAATCATGCGATGCGAACGCCGTCTGCGAGGACTCTGCCGGATGGCTCGCGGCGGATATCGAATTCAGCAAACCGTTGCGATAGGCAATCTCGCTCGCCCGCAACAGCAAGTAACGAAGCCCCGAGTCGTCATCGGCCTGATGGGTGGAAGCCTGAAAAGTGGCCGAATCATGCGCCGTGATGGAATTCCAATTCACGCTGATCGAGAATTGTTGACCAATCGCCACGTCGTAGGCCAATCGCATGGCCAGCAAACCGACCAAGTCGTTGTTGTCCTCAGCGGCTTGATCGTTCCAGCTCGATTGGTACTTGGCCCAGGCACTCCATCCCGGAATCGAGAACGCCTGGGCTAACAGGAACGGTTCCCAGAGGTGTAGAGGAAGATTCAACGACTGCAGCAGCGACACGATTGCCGCGTCGGGACTATGCGGCAACTCGGAAACGAACTTGCGAAAACCAGTCAGCCCGAGTGCCTCGACGTTGAGGTCGATGACGGCCGTGGATCGCCACGCCTGGTACAACGACAAATGTTTCCAAGGGCTGTTCCAAGCCGCTTGCCCTTCGTCGTAATGGGCCGCGCAGCACTTGCCGACTTCATCGCGAATCGTGTCGCTCCAATTCACAGTCGACAGACCGTCGGCATATTCCGACAGCGTTCGGATCATCCGCGGATTCTTGCGGGTCGGCGACGTGGGATCAATCGTGGCTGCTGCGTAGCGGCCGGGCTTCCCGAGAATTGATCTCAGCTGCTCAACGATGGATATCGCCGACCATCGATCGTCGCCGCCTATTCCGGCCAGTCGAAGCTCTTCGATTGCGGCATCAATCTCGTGAATGCTGAACCGACCTTGCTCGAATTGACGAGCAAAGAAGTCGAGCGGCATCAGTGTTTCGCAGTCGGAAAATACCTTCAGCAATGCCCGCGCTTCCATGAATGGCCGCTCGGATACACCCGCATACGGATTCACGGCGACATAATCCTTCAGCGGCCAGACCGGAGCGATCACATCCGAGACTTCTCGCATCAGGTCATCAAACTGCCTTCGCACATGCGGTTGCTCGTATGGCGGTGGCAGGAAGACTTCGTTGTTCTCGGTGGATTGCAAGGCGGTTTGTACTTGGGACATCGGAGTAAACCTCTCAAGTTGTGTTTCTAAACTAAGAATGGAAATGTATTGACTTGTGGGAACCTAGAACTTCGCTCGGAAAGGGTCAGATACCTTTCTCGAACTCGTGCTCAGATTGATCGAAGTGGTCCGAAGACTCGACGTAAACCGTTCTCCAGGTAGAAGCCATTGGAGGCGTGGACGTACCAGACGTGGATCCGCTGCGGCCCAGCACCCTTGGACGCCCCGGCGATCTGTGAAAGCTGAGCGTGCAGGGCAAACAATCCGGCAAAGCCGACAAGAACGATCGCCACAACGGGCCAGACCAAGGCCGGGACGCTGGCCGCTGACAAGCTCGAAGCGACAATCTTGTCGACTGCGACAAAACTGATGCTGTAGGTCAAACACAATAGACCGGCGACCGCGAAGGCCTGAATCAGCAATCGATGGTTCCCGCCCCGCATCACTTGACCGACCCAGTACGTCAGAGCCAGGCAAAAGACCCCGCCCAGCAGAATGCCGCCCGGTTTTTCGGCTGCGTCAATGCCGCACAATACGAATGCGATTCCCAAAAAGGAAACGATGATCGCGCCCGCAAACGCAAGCTTCGTCCAGGTGACGTCATGACCCACCGGCTTCACGCCCTGCGTTGCCGCATGCTCCGCAATCACGTTTCCACTGCTCAAGAATGCGTACGCCTTGTAGAGCGAGTGAGCCACAATGTGCAGCATCGCGGCGGAGAAAGCACCCAGACCACACTGCAACATCATGAATCCCATTTGCGCGATCGTTGAATATGCCAGCGATTTTTTCACGCTTGTCTGCGTCAGCATCACGACCGCCGCAAAGCAGGCCGTTACCGCCCCAATGACCGCCAGCAGCGATAGTGCCCACGGCGTCAGCGACACAATCGGACTGGTTCGGATGATCAGGTAACCACCGGCATTCACGATGCCCGCATGCATCAGTGCCGAAACGGGGGTGGGAGTCTCCATCGTTTGTGGCAACCAGGTATGGAAGGGGAACTGAGCCGACTTCGTAATTGCACCGACAATCAGCAGCAGCCCAGCAACGCTCGTGGCAGGCGATGCGGCACCTGCAGACGAACCGATAGACGCAAACAACTCGGCGAAGTGAAGCGTTTTGAATTCGGAATAGAGCACCACGATCGCGGCCAGCAGGGCGGCGTCGCCGATTCGGCTGATCGTGAACTTGGTCCAGGCTGCCCGCCGTGCGGCCGGTCGGTGACCGTAGTGCAGTAGCAGTTGGTGCAAACCGAGACTGGTCATCACCCAGCAGATCACGAACATCAGCAAGTCGCCTGAGATCACCATCAACGATACCGCGCCAATGGTGAAACCGGTCCAGGCAAAATACTGACCCTGAGTTGGTTCGCCATCGAGAAAGCGAATCGAGTAACGGCAGATGACCCAGCCGACGAAGCTGACCAGAACCAACATCAAACTGGCAACGCCGTCAAACAGCACCGAGATGCCGACCGATGAATCGGTGCCGAGTGACAGCAGCGTCACATCGACCATCGAAGTCACGCCGGTCGCGTAGGCAACCGCCAGCGAAGTCGCAACGATAAATTGTGCCCCCGCGATCCATGTCACCAACTGGCGGAATCGAGCCACGCCCGAGCTGGCACGGCGAGGCAGCAGCAAAGCAGAGGCGATGAGGGCGAGAGCGGGAGTGACCAGCAGGGCTGCGAGGACGTCGTTCATCAAGAGTGCTCCTTAGTTCACGAGATGGAATACGCGAATACTAATATGCGATCTACGAGTCGTAAATATGTTTTCGTACTTCCACGCCCTGATCTTGAGTCGAAAGGAGCGAAAAATCGCAAAATCCTCGACAAAACCCTCGTTTTATACACGCAAAATTTTTCGTGAATTTTCTAGCACGAGATCTGTGGTAAACTTGGCACGTCGCCGACTTCCTCCCTCACGCGGAAAGCTCCCGACCAGTATTTGTGCAAATGGACACCTGCGAGCGATGAGCAAGAGAGAATCGAAGACTGATCCTAATCCCGCCAATCGCCCGTCCCCGAAGAGCGAATCGCCGAAGCATTGGACTTTCCTCACCAATCACGCTCACGTCTTGATCCTGCTGCACGCCGAGCCGGGGCTCGTGCTGCGAGAAGTGGCGACTCGCGTCGGAATCACGGAGCGGGCGGTGCAACGAATCGTCCAGGATTTGGAAGAGGAAGGGTTCGTTCGCCGCGAGAAAGTTGGACGCAGGAACCAATACGAAGTGCTGACCGACGAAGCACTCCGGCATCCGATCGAGTCGCACCGAAAGATCGGTGACCTCCTAAAGCTGATCACGGGATAGTCCGATGTTGCTTTTGGCTCAGAACAGTACGGGAACGGACTGGCCGGTGAGGGCTGAAGCTACGGTGGGGCCGCCGATGCTAGTGCACCGATTGGGCAATCATCATCACATGTTTCCGGTCACCGAGCGGATCAACGGCACGATCCTGTGGACCAATTTGCATCTTCTTTTCTGGTGATCGCTGTTTCCCTTTGCCACCAAATGAATGCGCAAGCGAATTGAATTCGCTGCCGAAGGCCACATGAGCAACCGTGTCGCTTGCGAAAACAGCCTCGAAATGCGTTGAGCCGGAGGGTTTACATGCTGATCGATAACATCTAGGTAATTCTGTCGACCAACACTGGAACTTCCATGCCACCAGCCTCACTCCGCGAACAACTGAAAAAGAAAGGCCCTTTCGACTCGCTCGAACAGGAAGCGATGCTCGGTATCCTCCGCACCAGCGACTTGCTCGAAAACCGCTTGGCCCGATTGCTGCGCGAGCACGATCTGACGCCGTCACAGTACAACGCGATGCGAATCATGCGTGGTGAGGGGCAACCGATGCCATGTCTGGAAGTGGCCGACCGGATGATCCAAGTCGCTCCGGCGATCACGCGCGTGGTCAATCAACTCGTCAGGCGCAGACTGATCAACAAGCAACAATCCGGCGAAGACCGACGTGTTTTCTTGATTGAACTCACCCCATCGGGAATGCGGATGTTGAAGAAACTCGACGAACCGATTCGGCAACTGCATAGGAGACTGCTCGGCCACGTGTCGAAAGCGGATTTGAAGTCGCTCAACGCCATTTTGGAGACCGCTCGCGGGGGAATCACCGAGTTTGATTGACGACGATCGTGTCGGCGCCGGTCGTGGTTTTTCCACTCACCCGCACCGTGATATGGGAATCATCTCGTGGGTGTCGGAGGCTTCGCTGCAGCACAAGCACAGCATCGGCAGGTAGTTTCGATCCCACGACCGGTTTCATGCAGTCGTCATCGGCAAGCCCGCAGAAACCGCTAGCGCGTCCGACGGGCCCGGAGGAAGGTTGTTGCAAAACAGGCTAAGCCGGCTACTTATTAACCGCACCGCAATCGATAGACTGAGCGGGCTGAAGTTGTCTTCGCGGTAGAATACGCATGTCAAACAACCGTTTCGAAGATTTTCAGTCAACTCTCGCTTTTCGCGGACGGAGATTTCAATGGCGTCCCAACCAGAATTGGTTACGTTTTCTTGCCGCGCCGTTCATTTCGCTCATGTTTACCAGCGGTGGGTTGAGAGCCGATCAGTGGACGCAATTCCGCGGCAGCAACTGGGATGGCGTTGCTCAGTCCGGGCACCCGCAGCAATGGAGCGAGTCAGAGAACGTGGTCTGGTCGATTGATGTGCCGGGCGAAGGCTGGTCTTGCCCCGTGACCTGGGACGATCGAGTTTTTCTGACCGCTGCCGTCCCAGTCACTTCCCAGGAGACTCAAGCTTCCACGAAGCCGGAGGAATACAGCGGCGGCGGGGGTCGTCGACGCGATGACTTGACAGCATATGACATTCCGATGGCAGGTGGTCTGCTTGGATTCGAAGACGGGGCAGGAACTTTGGCGACAAACGGCAAGGGAGGGTCGCCCCACGATTCCACGTCACAGCTCGAACACCTACGCGACGGAGACGCCGATTACGGACGGCGAACGAATCTACGCTTACTTTGGAATGATGGGACTCTACTGCTTCGACTTGTCCGGCAAACTGCTCTGGGAAAAGGATCTCGGTAGCTACGAAATGCGAGCCGGCTGGGGCACGTCCAGCTCTCCGGTCTTGTTTGGCGGCAAGCTCTTTTTGCAGGTCGACAATGAACAACAGTCGTTCCTGGTGGCCATTGATGCGAAGACCGGGAAGGAGACTTTGGCGTGTCCAACGTGCTGAAAAATCCCAGTACAGCTCCCCCATCATCTGGCAGAACAGCATCCGAAACGAATTGATTGTTGGCGGGATGTATTACCGCTCCTATGATCCAGAAACCGGTGCACTGTTATGGCAACTCGACATGGAAAAAGGCCGTAGTTCTGCGACTCCACTGGCGATCGGTGACCGGCTGTATGTGGGGACGGAATTTCGTAATCGTGGCGGAGCCGATGACGGCGGCGGCTATCTGTTCTGCATCAAGCCGGGCGGCAGTGGCGATATTTCACCATCCGGTGATTCCTCGAAGAGCGAATACGTGGTTTGGAAGATTGCTCGATCGGGCATCGAAATGGCATCTCCGGTACTTCTGTGAAGGTCATCTTTATCTTCTGGAAAGACGGAGCGGAATCGTCCACTGCGTCGACGCCGAAACGGGGGAGACGGCGTATCGATCGCGAATTCCAGGTGCGCGAGCGTTCTGGGCATCGCCTTGGGTCAGCGGCGACAAAGTTTTTTGCGTCGACACAGGAGGCACCACACACGTTCTGGCCGGGGGAAAGGAGTTTGGACGTACAGCGTGTCAACGAGATTGATGAGCAGACCTGGGCGACTCCCGCCGTCGCGAACGGGGCCGCTCTTTTTCCGCACCGCTTCACGGCTGTATTGCATCGCGGCAGATCAATAGTGGAAGACGTAAGGTTGCGGCGGAAGTGCTTCCGTCCGTTTTAGCGTCGCACGCGGACGAGCACCTCATTACGGCGAAATGGGCCCGGCGTCCATGGTGGATCGTAACCGGCCGATTCTGCCTCGTCATGACAAACGAATCCCCTGCTCGCAGGCCCAAACCCGCAACTTTTTCTCAGCTTCCGCGACGGATTTTGCATCCATTCGACCTTTGAATCGCATGACCGCAAATCGGCCGCCCGCGCGTTTGCGAACTTGGACCGTCGGTGCGTTCGGCGTAGGAATACCTCCTTGAACCACTTCTTTGGGAATCACGAATCCCATGCGTCCGCTCGACTCATTTAGTGCATCTTCCATGAAGACGGGAGTCGTCATCGCAACTTTCTGGTCAGCCTCGTTCTCGCCGCTGATGTAGCGGAACAGACGCATGAAACTCCCGTCATTCCCTTTCGAGTCCGTACGCATGTCTGTTGATGCCAGCATCAACTCGGGATAATCCCGAAGCTCAAAGGGGCCGTCCGATTCTACGACCTCGTACGGAGCCGACTCGTACGCGGCTCTTGCCGTCAGGTTCCACGCGAGAGTCGAGGCAAGCGAAAACACAATCAAAACGCACAAAAAAGACAATTTTCTTCTCGTCATCAAAGCACTGATTCGCAGAGAACAGGTGGGTGAGGTGATTAATACCAATTTCGGATACGTCACAATTCACCTTAGAAGCGTGAACACCCTGAAGAACCTGCTTTGAGTTGGTTCGGATCGTTCGAATTTTTGTGAAGCCACTCAGCATCACACTGCTTGCCAGCAAGAGATAATGATCTTGACGAGATAGGATCGCTCAAAACTCTCTCTTGGAACTGATTCGGCGATCACTATTCACGGATTTCACGGCGACTGCTAACGTAGTCCGAGACGACCGGCTCTACGTTTGGGCAGATAAAACGCCGTGAAACATTATTTTGCCGACAGTTTCATGGAATTGGAGTCTTGCTTGTGAATGGATACTCACGATCGCGAGTCACTGCCTGTCTCCTCGCATCTCTCGCGATTCTTGCGGGAAATTCGCTCGCCCAGGACTCGCCGACGCTCCGGTCGCCAACTGCACCGATTCCGCATCTTCCACCCCCCGCCGTCCCGATGGGCGGATATGACGTTCCCCGCCACCCGGCCAACACGATTTCAGCGCGGATCGACGACGGCTTCTCATCAGAGAAACTGAAGAAGCTCATGCGGCCAACGTTTGATTTCGGAGCAGACTGGTATGCGGAGGCCGACGATGTCGAGTTGGCGACTTATCGGGCAAGGGTCAAGGTCCCGACGTTCCCGATTTTCGGACCACCGCCCCCATTCATTAATGTCGGCTTTGCCTACACCGATCTCAACGCACCCTCCTTTTTCGACTTGCCGAGCGAACTGTACGAAAGCTCGCTCGGTCTTTCCTGGATGCGTCGACGCAGCGAACGCTGGATGTTTCGGTCCATGCTCGGTGTGGCCAATGCTACCGATGGCAAAAACAACTCAAGCGATTCGTGGCAGTTCCGCGGTGGAGTGTTCGCAATTTACCAACCGAACCAACAATGGACGTGGACATTCGGCGCGTTGGCGCTCGGACGTAATGACATCCCAGTTGTTCCAGCCGTCGGATTGATCTACCAACCGAATCGGGCGGTGCGATACGACCTGGCATTCCCAAGGCCGCGAGCGTCTTTGTTGCTCTCCGACGACGGACTACGACAACAATGGGGCTATTTCGGAGCCGGACTCAATGGCGGGACCTGGGGTTATCAGCGGGCTGATGGAATCGATGACCAGCTGACTTACCGTGATTGGCAAGTGGTGGTGGGTTGGGAGTCACAGCCGAGAGCGGAACCAGGAATGCCGTTCGCTCGCGGACGCAAATTTGGGGCGGAGGTCGGTTACGCGTTCGCCCGCGAATTTGAGTTTGAAAGCGAAATCGCCGACATTCGAATCGGCGACACAATCATGCTCAGAGCGACGATGAGTTTCTAAACTTGATGTCGTTTTTCGCAGCCGACGGCCCGCCAACCGAGCTGAGTGTTGGCTTCGCGTCAAAGGCGGTGGTTCTGCCCCTATCAGCAATCCTGAAACGGGAAATATGGTGTGTTGACTTCACCGCATAATTTCAACACTAAGTTGAAACCAAGGAAGTCCAATTATGCCTTTTGCTTCAAAGCTTCGCTACGCTCCCCTGCAAAGCTCAGCTACCGAGTTTTTGAACGATGTCGTTACGGGGCTGTCCGCGCCGAAGCGATCAATCCCTGCAAAATACTTTTATGATGAACGGGGGTCGATTCTGTTCGATGAGATCTGTGAGTTGGATGAATATTATCCGACTCGAGTTGAAACAGACATCATGTTGCGTTTTGCATCAGAGATGGCAGACCGACTCGGGTCGGACATCCGGTTGATCGAATACGGCAGCGGAAGCAGCGTCAAGACACGTGTGTTGCTCGATCACTTGCTAGACCCGCAAGCCTATGTCCCCGTCGACATTTCCAGCGAACATCTGCTGCGAACGGCAGAGGGTTTGAGCGAGGAGTATCCTTTGCTGGACGTGTCGCCCGTGGTGGCCGATTTCACCAGGCGTTTCCAACTCCCGGAAGTCGAGTTTCGGCACGAACCGATCGTGCGTCTACTTCCCGGGGTCGACGATCGGCAACTTTACTCCTGAATCCGCGACAAGGCTGTTCGCCTCCATGGCGGACGTAAGTGGCGACGACGGTGGCTTGCTGATCGGTTTTGATCTGCAAAAGGACGTGCGTGTTCTGGAAGCAGCCTACAATGATCAGGCCGGAGTGACGGCGGCGTTCAACAAGAATCTGCTTCAGCGAATCAACGATGAACTGGATGGAGACTTCGATCTTGATCGATTTGAGCATCTCGCGTTCTACAACCAAGCGGCGGGAAGGATCGAGATGCATTTGGTTAGCCAGTGCAGACATCGCGTTACCATCGCTGGTTTGCATTTCGAGTTTGGCGTGGGCGAAACGATTCGAACGGAGTATTCGCACAAATTCACCGTGGCTGGATTCGAAGCGTTGGCAGCCGAAGGCGGATGGGCTCGCAAAGACCTCTGGACAGACGAGCGAAACTTTTTTGCTGTGATGTACTTGGAACAATAAGGCGTTTCGTTCACAACCTTAATCTTCATCAGCAACACGAGGACCGAGTTATGGCCGAACGATTTTGGCAAGGTGTCCAGGTGCAGTCGTGACTCTGATACCTGGACGAGCAGCCCGAACCAGATCCGCGTTTTGCAAGAATCCCTGCGGCAGCGTTTCCGACTGGTCCGCTCACATACCGCACGGATCGGCGCAACGCTTGAGGCAGAGGACTTTGTGGTTCAGTCCATGCCCGATGTCAGTCCCCTGCGCTGGCATTTGGCCCATACGACATGGTTCTTCGAGACTTTCATCTTAAAAAGATTTCCGCACTACGCGCCGGTTTCGGATCAGTTCGAGTACCTGTTTAACTCCTATTACAACACCGTCGGTGATCAATTCCCGCGGGATCAGCGCGGTCATCTCACTCGTCCGACTGTTGCCGAAATCCTCGAATACCGCGACATCGTCGACGAGCGAATCGACGATCATTTGGGTCGCGAGCATGCATGGAACCGCGGTTTGTTGGACATTCTCGAGCTTGGCCTCCATCATGAACAGCAGCATCAGGAATTGATGCTGACAGATATCAAGCACGTCTTCTCCCGCAATCCGCTCCTGCCTGCTCACGTCGCGGGCGAGCTTCATGCAGTTGAGCCGCCGCGGCAACGCTGGATTGCATTTTCCGCCGGCCTGCACGAAATCGGACACGATGGCGACGGCTTTGCCTTTGACAACGAGTCACCACGACATCGTGTCTTCGTCGAGCCGTTTGAACTGTCCAATCGATTGGTGACCAACGGCGAGTATCTACAATTCGTCGAAGACGGCGGTTATGAGCGGCCTGAACTCTGGCTCTCGCTTGGTTGGAATCACATACGTCAAAACGACTGGGTACTTCCGCTTTACTGGCAGCGTCGGGACGATCAACTGTTCGAGTTCACGCTTGGCGGCTTCAAGGAACTGGATGAATCCCAACCGGTGACGCACCTCAGCTATTTCGAGGCGGACGCCTACGCTCGATGGGCGGACGCGCGATTGGCGACCGAAGCGGAATGGGAAGTCGCGTCCGGCCAGCATCCGGTGAACGGGATGTCTGCCGAGGCCTACTTCGAGATCGATGCTCCGGTGCACCCTAACCATTCAGGCGAATGCGGAGACTTTCGGTCGCTCTTCGGGAGCACCTGGCAATGGACCGCCAGCTCTTACTCCGCATATCCCGGCTATCGACCGCCAAACGGAGCACTCGGCGAATACAACGGAAAGTTCATGTGCAACCAATATGTGCTCCGCGGAAGCTCCTGTGCAACTTCGCGTGATCATGCCCGCAGGACCTACCGAAACTTTTTTCCTCCGGATGCCCGATGGCAGTTCTCTGGAATTCGTCTGGCCCGGTCCTAGCGACTTCATTCGAATCAACTTCGAACGACGCAGCGATGAATCATCGACGAATCGAGCCGCAAGCTGGCCAGGAATCGGTCTGGGACTATCCCCGACCACCGCGACTAGAAGCCTTCCGAAAGCAGATTTCCGTCATCGCGGGGGGAAATACGATCGTCGATGCGACTCAGTCGTATCGCGTCTTGGAGACGAGTCATCCACCGGTGTATTACATTTCGCGGGAATGGATACGGATGGATCTGCTGCGAAAATCGAAGCACGGATCGTTTTGCGAGTGGAAAGGTCACGCTCATTATTATTCACTGCATCTTCCCGATCGCATCATTCAGAATGCCGCGTGGAGCTACGAAGATCCCACAGATCGATTCGCGTCGATCACCGGTTACCTCGCCTTCTATCCCAGCAAAATGGACGCATGCTACGTCGATGGCGAACAGGTGGAGGCCCAACCGGGCGACTTCTATGGCGGTTGGATCACGAGCAACATCGTGGGTCCGTTCAAAGGCGGACCTAGCACGTTTGGCTGGTGACTCGCTCCGAGAAAACTCTGCTTCCTGGCCCTCGAAGGCGATGAGTACTTTTCCAGGCGTTCCTCGGTTTATCGCCTCCGCGAGCGCCGCCGGAGTTCGCGAGGACATAGAATGTCATCTCGGAACTTGTTGCCAACAAATTTTCATTTGGAGACACAATCGTGCTGAGATTTTATTTCACATTCGTGCTGGTACTCTCGATTCTGTGTTGCCACTTCGCCTCTGCACAAACGCGAGAGGAAAAGGTGCGTGCTGATCGAGCGAAGGTCGAAGCGGAAGGATTTTGGATTTACAACGACATTCAAAAGGCATACGAGACTGCCCGGGCGACGGGAAAGCCGATTCTGGTGTCCCTGCGATGCTTGCCTTGTGAAGAGTGCGTCAAGTTGGATGACGATTTGATCGACAACGATCCGATCGTTCGGCCGTTGCTGGAGAAGTTCGTTTGCGTGCGAATCGTTGGCACCAATGGACTCGATCTTGAAACTTTCCAATACGACACCGATCAGTCGTTCGCGATGTTCATGTTGAATGCCGACAAGACAGTCTACGGCCGCTTTGGAACACGGTCTCATCGCACGGATTGGCTTGGCGACGTTTCGGTCGAAGGCATGGCAGAAGCGTTGACCGCGGCGCATGCCCTACACGAGAAGTATCCCGGCAATCGTGAATCGCTGGCGGGCAAACGTGGGAAACCGCTCGAATTCGCCTCTCCCGAGCAATATCCTTCACTCAAGAGCAAGTACACCGATCGATTGAACTACGAGGGCGATGTTGTCAAGAGCTGCATCCATTGCCACCAGATCGGTGACGCACGCCGCGAGTTCTACTGGAATCGTTCGCAGCCGATCCCAGAAGAGTTGCTGTTTCCGTATCCACATCCCAAGTCAATCGGCCTGGTGCTCGATCCCACCAAGCGTGCCCGAGTCAAGCAGATCACGCCTGACTCGCCCGCGGAAGCTTCGGGGTTGAGACCAGGTGACGACATCCTGGAAATGGATGGGCAGCCGATCGTTTCGATGGCCGATGTGCAATGGGTGCTGCATCATGCTCCTTCGACAGAGGCAAAATTGGAGTTGCAGGTGCAGCGCGATGGGCACACTCAGTCGATGACGCTCACTTTGCCCGCGGGCTGGCGACGAATGGACGACCCGAGTTGGCGTGTTGCGTCGTGGGGCGTGTGCAGGATGATGACGGGCGGAATGCGATTGGAGAGGCTGTCGGAGGAGGAGCGGCGCCAACACGGGATCACATCGGGCATGGCCTTGCGGGCGAAGTCGGTGGGCAAATACGGCGATCACGCGACCGCTCGACGCGCACGGTTTTCTCGAAGGCGACATCATTATCGAGTACGATCACCAGACGAACCTATCGCGAGAGGCCGACTTGTTTGCCTACGCCAACGCAAATCTAGAGCCAGGCGATATGGTGGAAGTCAAGTATCTGCGTGCTGGAAAGGTACACACTGGCACGATCCCAATCCAGAAGTAAGTCGATGCATTGGATCCGGCCTCGAACTTCGGTTCTTCCAGAGTCCTAGTCAGATTGAGATTTGCATTCAATGGGTGGCCGGCGGTCGAGCGTCAGCGAGCCCCCGGAATTCTTTGGGCTTGCACCTGGGGGCTCGCTGTCGCTCGACCACCAGCCACCCGCCACCCGCAGCAAACACCCGATGAATCGGGTCCAAACGAACCAGAAGTGCTGCTGCCCAGTCAGAACTTCACGGCGACTTCCATTGCTTCTTGGCTTCGGGTTGCATGGCCAGTTCCGCGCGCATCTCGGCGACGACCGCGGGCGACTCGGACGCGATGTTCTTGGTTTCGAGTGGATCGTTCTGATAATCGTACAATTCGATCTCAGCCGTATCGGGCGATTCGCCAGGGACCTTCCATTCAACCATCCTGTAACGCGGGTTGCGGATCGCTCGACCCAAACGATTGCCGCGGGGATAGACGTGGGTGACGTAGTCGCGGGCGCTGGCGGAGGACTGCCGAATCACGTTCGCGAAACTACGCCCGTCAATCGTGTCGGGAATTGGCAAACCTGCCAGTTCGCACAGCGTTGGATACAAATCAACGGTCTCGATCATCGCCGTCGACGCAAATCCCCGAGTGCTGCCAGGCGGGGCAACGACAACGGGTATCCGCGCGGCTTGCTCATAGTTGGTGTGCTTGCACCACATCCCATGGTCGCCGAGATGCCAGCCGTGATCTCCCCAAAGTGCGACGATCGTGTTGTCAGCTAGTCCAAGCCGGTCTAAGGCAGCGAGTACTTTGCCAATTTGCGCATCGGCATAACTGGTTGCGGCGTAGTAGCCGTGAATCAAATGTCGGGTCGTCGATTCGTCGATCGCTCCCTTGCTGGGCATATCGCTGTAGTTGCGAAGCTCACCGCCACTCGTCTTGGCGTAACTGGGCGCATCTTTCGGCGCAGATCTGATTTCCGGCATCGGTAAAGCTGCGGGCTGGTACAGGTCCCAGTAACGTTGAGGAGCGACAAACGGGAGATGAGGTTTCAGGAAGCCGACAGCCAGAAAGAATGGCTTTCTCGGTTCTTCTTTGAAAGACTCCAGCCGCCTCATCGCCTCGCCGGCGATCAAGCCATCGGCATACGTTTCATCGGGAACGTCTGCTGACTCGGTCGCAGGTCCGCGCCGTTTGCCTTTGGCGTCTGGGCGGATTGCGGCAAGATTTTGCTTGTCGACATAGCTCGGTGCTTTGGGACGCCAAGATGGAACGCTCCAGGAGAGCTGATCATCCTTGTTCCCATGGCCGGTGTGAAAGATCTTCCCCAGCCCGGCTGCGTGATAACCGTGATCTTTAAAATACTGGCTCAATGTCACAGCGTCGGGCACCGCCAATCGAAAATGTGTGGGTAGATCATAGACGCCAATCGTTTGCGGGCGCAGTCCGGTCATCAGCGAGTTGCGACTTGGCGAACAAACCGCTTGGTTGCAATAGGCCATGTCGAATCGCACACCGCGAGTAGCCAAGCGGTCGATGTTGGGCGTGATCGCGATCGGATCGCCAAAGCAACCGATCGCCGGTTTGAGATCGTCAACGCATATTAAGAGCACATTCGGCGATGTCGTCTCCGCCTGGAGAAGTCCCGAAGCAAGTGCGAATACGACAAAAACCGTGGCGCGGAGTTGATGCGTGATCATGACTGCTGTGATGTTATGTGAGGAAGAGTGGTTTGATTCACGGAAACCACACTTTAGCTCAATTCCATCCTGGCAGTGTCATTGATATCCTCAACAATGTCGCCAATTCTCAGTTCCCACAATCTCCCAGGCGTATGTATGTCCTGCCTACTGAATTTCACTCACGGTGATCGACGATTCAGGTCGCTGACTCGGCGAATCCTGGTTTCGTTTGTGATTGCCGCCTCGTGCGGATTCACCGCAACCGCTGCCGACTCAAAGCCCAATGTGGTCTTCATCTTGGCGGACGATCTTGGCTGGAGCGACACGACGCTCTTTCAGACGACGAAGTTTTACCATACGCCCAACATCGAACGCTTGGCTGCGCGGGATGACGTTCACACATGCCTATTCGTCCAGCCCGCTGTGCTCTCCAACGCGAGCGAGTGTGCTGACGGGACTTAGCCCGGCGAGAACCGGAATCACGTCGCCAAATTGCCATCTGCCGAAAGTCTTGCTGAAGGCAACGCCCGGTACCAGTGCACCGCCGAACAAGAAGGCGATCTTGCCCAACTCCGTCTCGCGTCTCAGTACCGACTACTACACGTTGGCTGAGATGTTCCAAGACAACGGCTACGCGACCGGTCACTTCGGAAAATGGCATCTTGGAGCCGAACCGTATTCGCCGCTTGAGCACGGTTTCGATGTCGATGTGCCTCATTGGCCTGGTCCCGGACCGGCGGGCAGCTACGTTGCACCGTGGAAGTTTCCCGACTTTGATCCGAACACGCCTGACGAGCACATCGAAGATCGCATGGCCGAAGAAGCCGTCGCCTTTCTGGAAGCACATCGGGCGGAGCCGTTCTTCTTGAACTATTGGATGTTCAGCGTTCACGCACCGTTCGATGCCAAGCAAGCGTTGATCGAAGAGTACAAGAAGAAAGTCGATCCGCAAGATCCACAACGCAGCCCGACCTACGCCGCGATGATCGAAAGTATGGACGACGCGGTCGGCACGTTGCTCGACACGCTAGACCGGTTGCAGATCGCGAACAACACCATCATCGTGTTTGCCTCGGACAATGGCGGCAATATGTACAACGAAGTCGACGGCACCACGGCGACCAGCAACGCGCCGCTGCGAGGCGGAAAGGCCACCATGTACGAAGGTGGCATGCGCGGACCGGCGATCGTGGTTTACCCTAGCAAAGTGCCGGCGGCATCACGCAGTAATGAAGTCATCCAAAGCAGCGACTTCTATCCGACGCTGCTGGAGTTGCTGTCGATCGCACCGCAGCCTGGCCAGTCGTTTGACGGCATCAGCATCGCTGCCGCGCTGCAGGGAAAGCCGCTCGATCGCGACGCCATCTTCACGTTCTTTCCGCATGCACCGAACATTCCCGATTGGTTGCCTCCATCGGTCAGCGTTCACAGCGGCGACTGGAAGTTGATCCGTATTTTTCATGGCGGCGAACCGGGAAAGCATCGCTACAAACTTTTCAACCTGGCGAACGATCTCGGGGAACAGCAGGACCTGGCAGCCGATCTTCCCAACCGCGTGCAGGAACTCGATCAGCTCATCGAAACGTTTCTGACCGACACTGGCGCCGTCTTGCCGTTGGCCAACCCGAACTTCGACCCTGCAAAGTACCAGCCGGAACTCGAAGGCAAAGCGGAGCTGAAGGGAAGCAGCAACGCTCCCAAGAAGAAAGTGTCGCGACCCGCCAAAGCCGTCGCCGGCTGGCAACCCGGGGGCACGTGTAAGCTGTCGTTAGAAGGCGACTCGCTGGTCGTCACAAGTGATGGCGGAGACCCTCACATCACTTACCTGTTGCCGGCGTCAGTCGACGATCAGCCGTTGGTGTTGACGTTCACGATGGTTTCGGATTCCAGCGGCAAGGGCCAGGTCTTCTGGCAGGAGCAAGGCGTCGCCCCCGCCTTCTTCCGTGATCGCAGTACGCCGTTCGACGTTCAGCATGACGGTGAAGCCCACGACTACGCGATCAAGTGGTCTCCGCAGAATCCGGTATTGGCCGTGCGAATCGATCCTTCGACCGGCGCAGGGAATATACAGATCTCGAACATAAAGTTGACGACAGGCGATGGCCGTGTTTTGCATCAGTGGGAATTTTAGATCGCGTCTCATTTCTAGCTGACCAGAAACTCTTTCAGCTCGTAGTGACCCGGTTGATTGCGGTTTTCTCCTCTCCCATGGGCCGGAACCGCTCTCTATCACCAGGCGGCTGACAACTCGACGAAAAACGGCACTTCCGCTCGAAACTGGCGCTGTCCATTTAAATCCGCAGGGCATTGCCGTTAAACAATCTGTGCCGGAGCCATTTCGGCCTGCAGCTTGACAATTAGCATCGTGCGGGAAATTACTGTCGCTCTTTTTGTCGGCGTGCTCTCCGAGTTCGCTACGTTCCCAGCTTTTCGTCGCGAGCTCGGAGAGCACGCGGACACTTGTTTCCCGCTCGTTGTCACGCAGTCAGGCATCGCTGAATCGAGTATCATCTCTGGATCAACAGCGACCAATCGACCTGCGTCCGCAGCGCGAGCTTTATCGAGAGAACCTGATCATGAATGCACACCAGTCTTCTCCTACCGTTTGGAGCGGCAATCTTCCCACAATCGGCATTCGGCCCACCATCGACGGTCGGCTGGGCGGTGTCCGCGAATCGCTGGAAGACCAAACGATGAACTTGGCCAAGCGCGTTGCCGATCTCATTTCCGAAAACGTGCGTTATCCCAACGGTGATGCTGTCAAGTGCGTGATTGCCGAGGCTTGCATCGGCGGCGTCGCGGAGGCCGCGGCGTGCGAGGATCAGTTCCGGCGAGAAAACGTCGGCGTGTCGCTGACCGTGACGCCGTGCTGGTGCTACGGCTCCGAGACCATGGACATGGACCCGCTGCGTCCCAAGGCGGTGTTCGGTTTCAACGGCACCGAGCGTCCCGGTGCGGTCTACCTGGCCGCCGTGTTGGCCGGGCACACACAAAAAGGCATTCCTGCGTTCGGCATCTACGGAAGGGATGTGCAAGAAGCCGGCGACGCGTCGATGCCCGCGGATGTGCAAGCCAAGATTTTGGACTTCGTCCGATGCGGTTTGGCAGTCGCGTTGATGCGCGGAAAGGCATACTTGTCGATGGGCGGAACGTCGATGGGCATCGCCGGTTCGATGGTCGATTACAAGTTCTGGGAAAAATGGCTTGGCATGCGGGTCGAAGACATCGACATGAGCGAGTTCATCGGACGCATGAACAAGGGCCAGTTCGATCAAGCCGAATATGAGAACGCACTCACTTGGGTCAAAGACAATTGCCCCGAAGGCGACGACTACAACGGTGACGATCAAAAACGCTCTCGGGAACAACTTGATAGCGAATGGTCTGATTGCGTGAAGATGGCGTTGATTGCGCGAGACTTGATGGTCGGCAACCCGAAGCTCGCCGAAATGGGGCTTCAGGAACAAGCCCAAGGACACCAAGCGATCGCGTCGGGCTTTCAAGGCCAACGTCAATGGACGGACCATTTCCCCAACGGCGATTTCCTCGAAGCGATCCTCAACACCTCGTTCGACTGGAACGGTAAACGCGCACCCTACATCGTCGCAACCGAAAACGACGCGCTCAACGCGGCCACGATGTTGTTTGGCCACTTGCTGACCAACACGGCGCAGGTGTTCGCCGATTTGCGGACTTACTGGAGCCCCGATGCGGTCGCGGCGGCGTGCGTCGGTTACCAACTCGATGGTCTGGCGAGCGACGGATTGCTGCACCTGATCAATTCCGGGCCGGCAACCTTGGATGGGACCGGCCAACAATCCACTGCCGACGGCGCGCCGACGATGAAGCCGTTTTGGGAGATTGCGGATGACGAAGTCGAAAAGTGCCTGAAGGCAACGACATGGCACCCGTCGATCACGGAGTATTTCCCCGGTGGCGGCATGAGCTCGCGATATTGCACGCGAGGCGGCATGCCGGCCACGATGACTCGGATCAACCTGGTCGATGGTTTGGGGCCGGCGATGCAAATTGCCGAAGGCCACACGATCGAATTGCCGCACGCAGTTCACGACGTGTTGGATCAGCGCACCAACCCGACTTGGCCGACCACCTGGTTCGCACCGACGGTGACAGGCCGCGGCGCGTTCACGTCAACCTACGAAGTCATGAACCACTGGGGAGCGAATCATTGCGTGATGACCGCCGGTCACGTCGGCCACTTATTCATCACGCTGGCGTCGATCCTTCGCATCCCGGTTTACATGCACAACGTGGATGCGGATCGAGTCTTCCGGCCGAGCGCTTGGAATGCGTTCGGCACCGAAAACCTGGAAGCGGCCGACTTCCGAGCCTGTCAGAACTTTGGTCCGCTGTACGGGAAGCGAAATTGAGAAATTTAAATTGAAAACTGCAAACTGCAAAATGAATGCAAACTCCCTTTCTGCCAATTTGCATTTTGCAGTTCTCATTTTTCATTTTTCAATCGTACACCACGACTTAGCTTCCAACCACCCGATTGAATATGGCTCAACAGTCACCACTTCGCAAACTCCTGGAACTGTCTCACTTCCTTGGTGAGGAACATCGGGATCTGGCCATTCTTGGCGAAGGCAACACCTCGGCAAGAATCGACGATCAGACTTTCTTCGTCAAAGCCAGCGGCAGTTGTTTGCAGACACTCGGTGAAGACGACGCCGTCGTGTGCCGGTTTGAATCTCTGCTGTCGATGCTCGACCAAGACGACCTCAGCGATCAAGAGATCGAAGATCAACTGTTCGCCTGCCGCGTTGACCCGAGTGCGAAGAAGCCTTCCGTCGAAACGCTCTTTCACGCGTACTTGCTGTCGTTGCCAGAAATCGAGTTTGTTGGTCACACGCACAGCGTGGCGGTGAACCAGATTCTTTGCTCGCCGTTGGCCGACAAGTTCGCGACCGGGCGGCTGTTCCCCGACGAGATCGTTTGCTGCGGTTCCCGATCCGTCTTCGTTCCCTATACCGACCCCGGTTTGCAACTGTCGCAAGTGATCCGCGAGAAGACCCAGGCCTTTATCGACCAATTCGCTACTCCGCCGCGTGTTATCCTGCTACAAAACCATGGCTTGATCACGCTGGGAACAACGCCCGGTGCGGTCAAAGCAGCGACGTTGATGGCTCATAAAGCCGCCGAGATTTTCATGGGAGCTGCTGCGATGGGAGGGCCGGTGTTCATGAGCGACGCCGACGTTGACCGCATTGCGAATCGAATGGACGAACACTACCGCCAACAAGCATTGAAACTATGATGAGTCGATATTACGTCGCCTGTGATTTGGGTGCCGAAAGCGGGCGAGTGATCCTTGGCACGCTGGCGGAGGGCCGTGTGGTTCTGGAAGAGGTGCACCGTTTCCCGACGGGCGGCTCACGGATCCAGAATTCACTCCGCTGGAACGTGCTTGGTATTTTTGAGGAACTCAAAGCGGGGTTGCGAAAAGTCGCCGCCCGCGGTGTTTCGGTTTCCTCGCTGAGTGTCGACTCGTGGGGCGTCGACTATGTGCTGTTCAACGCGCGGCAACCGATCGTGTCGCTGCCTTATCATTATCGTGATGCGCGGACGGAGAAAACCTATGACAAAGCGTTGGAACAAGTCGGGCGTGAAACAATTTTCTCCGAGACCGGCATCCAATTCATGGCAATCAATACGCTTTATCACTTGATCGCAGATGTCCAAGACAACCCGGATATTCTTTCCATCGCGGACCAATTCTTGAACATCGCCGACTACATGAACTACCTGTTCAGCGGCGTCGCGAGTGCGGAAGTGAGTCTGGCCAGCACGACTCAGATCTACAATCCGATCGCACGGCAATGGTCGGCCGAATTGATCGAGCAATTCAACTTGCCGAAAAAACTCTTTCCCAAGATCGTCGAATCTGGCACGCGACTGGGGCCTGTGACGGATGAAGTCGCGGCAGTCACTGGCGTGCAGGATGCCCAGACGATCGCGACTTGTTCTCATGACACCGGCGCGGCGGTCGCTGCCGTGCCGGCCGAGCCAGGCGAGGATTGGGCTTATCTGAGCAGCGGTACCTGGTCGCTGATCGGCGTTGAGCTTCCTAGCCCGCTGATCAACGAGCGAGTCTTGGAGCACAACTTTACCAACGAAGCCGGTTTCGGCGGGACCACTCGGTTCCTGAAAAACATTGTGGGAATGTGGCTGCTGCAGGAGTCGCGTCGGTCGTGGCAGCGACAGGGCAGCGAATTGGATTACGCTGAGATCAATCGATTGGCGGAAGCGGCCGAACCGTTTCGATCGATCATCAATCCGAACGACGCTCGGTTCATGAGCCCGCAGGATATGCCTGAGACGATTGTCGAATACTGCCGCGAGACTGGTCAAGTCGTTCCAGAGACACCGGGCCAATTTGCTCGTTGCATCTTTGAAAGTCTGGCGCTCCTATACGCAACAATGCTGGAGACTGTCGAAGAGTTAACCGGCCGAAAGATCACTAAATTACACATCGTTGGCGGCGGCAGCCAAAGCCGATTGCTCAACGCATTCGCCGCGAGTGCTACTCAACGCACGGTGTTTGCCGGACCAGTGGAAGCCACTGCGATCGGCAATCTGTTGATTCAAGCGATCGCGATGGGAGACCTTTCGTCGTTGGCGGCGCTACGGGCATCGGTGCGAGATTCGTTTGCAATTGAGACATTCGAACCGCAGACCTCGCCGCTGTGGGAGAACGCACGAGCGCGTTTTGCCGCCCTGCGCCAGTGACTGCCCACAAACGCCAATGCCAGTCGTATTTCCTTGCCGATGCAGCGAGATCGTTAAACGGCAAGCCGCTGGCGATTGCTACGGGCGGACACAGTCGCCTGCGGCTTGCCGTTAAACGAAGAACGAGCGGTATTGCTTCCAACGCAAAACCGCAGGCGATCCAGTCGACCCATCATGCCATCAGCGAGTACATTCATGAATTCGAAAAATCGTTTCAAATTTTACATCTGCATGGCCGTCATGATCGCCTCGGTGCCTGCCTTGTCTGCGGCGCAGGAAGCGATGGACAAACTGTGGGGCGACGCTGTTGTCAAGCTGCGTGCCGAGGATGCCAAACGCGGGCAGCTGTTCGACGAAGGCAACTACGCGATGTTCATCCACTGGGGCCTCTATTCGTTGCTCGGCAATGAAGTCGATGGCAAGACGTACTACGGCATTGGCGAATGGATCATGAACCCGCGGATGGCGGGGATTCCCGTCGACAAGTACAAGCAGTTGGCCGGTCAGTTCAATCCCGTGAACTTTGATGCGAAGGAAATCGCACGCATCGCCAAAGAAGCGGGGATGAAGTACATCGTCATCACCGCCAAACACCATGACGGTTTTGCGATGTACCACTCCAAAGCGTGTGACTTCAACATCGTCGACGCTACGCCGTGGAAGAAAGACCCGATGAAGGAACTCGCGGCCGCGTGCCGGGAAGCGGGTTTGGGGTTTGGCTTCTACTATTCACACAACCAGGACTGGACGTTTCCCGGCGGCGGCAACGGACCAGGCAAAGATGAGGACGGCAACCCCGCGACGTTCGATGACTACTTTGTGAAAAAATGCCTCCCGCAAGTCAAGGAAATCACGACCGAGTACGGACCGATCGAGACTCGTTTGGTTCGATACGCCGGGCAAGATGCCCAAGCACTATGTCCAACAACTCGTCGAAGTCGTCCACAAGAATCAACCTCGAGCGTTGGTCTCCGGCCGCGCCGGGCATGGGCTTGGGGACTACCAAACTCTCGGCGACATGGAAGTGCCGCGACACAACATCGATGGCATGTGGGAAAGCGTCGATACCACCAACGATTCTTGGGCGTATGCCTGGTACGACGAATATTGGAAGTCGCCGAAGGAGATTCTGAAACGACTGATCGCTTGCGTCGGACGCGGCGGAACCTACATGTTGAACATCGGCCCGCGAGGCGACGGATCGGTTCCCGAGCGTGCTGTGAAAACGCTGACCAGGTCGGGCGAGTGGATTCGGCGTTACCCGCAAGTCGTCTACAACACCGATGCGTCGCCTTGGCAACATGCCTTGCCCTGGGGCGATGTGACTCGCAAGGACAACACGCTTTTCCTTTGCGTGTTTGATTGGCCGACGATCCGGCAAACTGTACCTGCCCAACCTGAAAACCAAGATCGCTTCGGCCGAACTGCTAAATGGCGAACAAGCCGAAGCGGTGACTTGGACCAAAGCAGGCGATTGGACGGTCATCGATGTTCCGCCGCGTGCACCGGAGAGCTTGGTTTCGGTGATCCGGGTGAACTTGGAGTCCGAACCCGAAGTCGACCCCGTGTGGGCGCTCGATCCCAACATCAAGACCGAAGTGCTTGCCGAATTCGCATCGGTCGATAACGCCGAGAAATCTGAAAAACGATGGATGGAAAAATTCGGCGAGTGGAAAAGTGTGGTTCACGTGCATGGCCTTGAAAAAGGTGGCGCCGCCTCTTGGGAAATCGATGTGCTTGAGCCGGGTGACTACAACGTCGAACTCACTTATTCCGGAAATGGTCGATTGGTCTGGGGTGTTTCGATCGAAGGCGGCCAGCAGATTCAGAATCAGCAAAACTCGTCGCACAACTATCAATCGTTTCCGATCGGCTGGATGAATTTCCCGAAAGCCGGTCGGTACAAAGTTTCGGTGAAGTGCTTGGAAGGCGATGTCGAGTCGGCAAGTCTGAAGGCGATTGAATTCACACGGATGCAATGACGCGTTTGACTTCACCTGTTTCCAGATCGACCATGGCGACTGTTCCGGCACCATAGATGGACATCGTGATGCGATTCTCGTCGGGACCGACGAAGTTTTGCGTTTCGATGGCCATTGGCTTGTCGAAGAAATCGTTGGAGATATTGCTGAGCACGAGACGCCGGTTGGTGAGTTTGGGCGTGCCGTTTTCGTAAACAATGTCGCCGACATGAACGCGAAGTTCGCCCTCGGCGTAGGTCTCGGGGTACTGCCTATACTCGGTGGTCCAGGCGATGCGTAGCTTTGTGCGTGAGACGGCGGGGCCTTCAAAGCAGTGAGTGCCAAGACGGACAGGGGCCTTGGTGAGAGATTTGTCGAGGACCCAGAGTTCGGCGTTGTCGTAGCGGTTGACGTGTGGGTTGTCGGCGTCGAATTTGGTGCAGCCCGAGAGCAGAATGTCGCCATTGGCGAGGTACAGTGCGCGGGTGTAGCCGCCGTGGTAGTAGTGATGGGTGACGGGCGTAATATTGTCGCTGGCGATATCGAGTTCAAATGCGTCGCCAGAGGTTTTCTCGATGAACAGAATGCGTTTGCCGTCATGAGAGAAGTCGGCGCACTGTCCCCAATCGTTGATTTTGCGGATATAGGGGGGCAACTCATCAAGTGGATTGGCGTCGCGCTGGCCGAGAGCAACGGAAAGTGGTGCCAAACAAACGATGAGTAAGCAACGAATCAAGAGTGATTGCATCTTAGGCTCCTTTCAGACGAAATGTTCCTACACGGTCAATTGCAATGTATTGCATCAAGAGGGCGCCGTCCTGCTAAACTTGCTCCATACTGAAGACACCGTGCCTCCCAAACCCAGCGATCGAATGTTCAATGAATTGTAGCCAACTTCGACTGACTTGCTTCGGGTTACTCGCCTTGGTGACCGTTCATTTAGTTGCCCAAGATTCTGAGTCTCGCGAACAAACGCGCGACCAGCGCATGGCTTGGTGGCGTGACGCAAAGTTCGGCATGTTCGTTCACTGGGGTGTCTATTCGGTGACCGGTGGTGAGTACAAAGGCCAAAAATTGCCGAACAGCGCCGAATGGATGATGAACAGGGGTCGGATCCCGATTGCCGAGTATGAGCAGTACGCGGCGCAGTTCAATCCGACCAAATTCGATGCGGCCGAGTTCGTGGGCCTGGCGAAACAGGCGGGCATGAAGTACCTGGTCATCACGGCCAAGCATCATGACGGGTTTTCGATGTTCGGGTCAAAATGCAGCTCCTACAACGTGGTCGACGCGACGCCGCTGAAACGCGACATCATGAAGGAGTTGTCCGACGAGTGCCAGAAACAAGGCATCCGTTTAGGGTTCTACTACTCACAGGCGCAAGATTGGCATCATCCCGGCGGCATGGGCAACAGTTGGGACAAGAGCATCAAGCGAGTCAGCAATGACGAGTACGTCCGACAAAAGGCTGTTCCCGAGGTCAAGCAGTTGCTAACCGAATACGGCCCCATCGGCATCTTTTGGTGGGACACGCCTCGTGCCATGAGTCGCGAATCTTTCGACAGCCTCCACTCGTTGACCAAGTTGCAACCAAGCGTGATCACCAACGATCGTTTGGGCGACGACTACCCGGGCGATTACAAAACGTTCGAGAGGCAGATTCCGCCTCAAGCTCCAGCCGGCAAGGATTGGGAGGTGTGCATGCCGATCAGCGGCAGTTGGGGTTACAAGAAAATCGATACAGACTTCAAATCGCCAACCACACTGATTCGCAACCTGATCGACATCGCCAGCAAGGGTGGGAACTACCTGCTGAACGTCAGCCCGACCGGCGAAGGCACGTTGTTGCCGGAAGCAGTCGAACGACTGAAGTTGATCGGCCAATGGATGAAGATCAACGGCGAATCGATCTACGGGACCTCGGCTAGTCCGCTTCCCAAGTTGACTTGGGGACGCTGCACCGCGAAATCCGTCGATGGCGGAACGCTGTTGTACTTGCACGTCTTTGATTGGCCCACGGACGGTAAGCTTTTGGTGCCTGGAGTGAAGAACGAGGTGCAACGCGCCAGCTTGTTGGCAGGCGGCACGGTCTTGAAATCTCGAGCTACCGAGGCAGGCGTTGAATTGTCGTTGCCAAGCGAAGCCCCCGACAAGAACGCAAGTGTGATTGCGATGAAGGTTGACGGGGCACTCGACATTGGTGTTCACCTACCCTCACCGGACAAGAATGGCTCATTGGTGCTGTCGGCAGACATGGCGTACATCCACAACAACGAGGGCAGCCGACAAGCCAGTGTACGTTTCATGATGGCATCCCGCACATCGGATATTGGATCGACAAGCAGGCTTGGGTGGAGTGGAACATCAACATCGACAGACCGGGACGCTATGAGGTGCGGGCAACCATGTCGGTCGAAAAAGAGAAGACTCGATTTGGCTTTGGACTTGCGGGACAGTACGAAATGGCGGAAGTGAAGTCCACCGGCAGCTATGGGAATTATGTCGAAAAGGTCCTGGGAACGATCGACATCGACCAAGCCGGCCAGTGCAGCATTCAAGTCAAGCCCGACGCCGGTATGTGGCAACCGATGAATCTTCGGCAGTTAAAGCTGACGCGTCTCAACCAATGACGCGGCGGGTGATCGCTGGAGTACAACTCGTTCGTAGTGACCGCATTCATGCGGTTGACCCGCAGATACCCGATGAATCGGGTTACTACGAACGCAAGATGCTTTAGCGGATTTCTGGCGGTTGCGATTTCTCGGACGCTTCCGGTTCGAAATGCACGGTATGGACCTGATCGCCGACGACGGGAATGTTGTAGGTTTGGCTCCAACGCTGAGTGACCGGGTCGTAGTCCGTTTGCCAGAAGTCCTTGCCATGGATGCTTTGATCCAGCGCTTGGCCATTGATCGTCAACACGTATCCTTGATGCGACCGGAGACCGGTGAAAGTGACGGGCACATAGGCGAGACCTCCCGTTAGCTTGAAGGTCGCACGATCACCATCGGTCCCAACGCGAATGTCGGGGTAGACGTGCTGGACCGTTCCCTCGATCATTTCGACTCGACGATCGTTACCCACGGCTTCTCTTGCGATCATCCGCCATGTGTTCTCGTTCTGCATCAGAGCATCGCGAAGAGCTTCGTTAGGCCCGTAATAGTCATCGGCATACTGGGGCATCACAATGTGTTCGATCGTTGCCTCGACAAAGTCGCCCTTTTCGAGACGAGCAAGGCCGGGCGGCGGCAGGACATCAAGAGTGGATGAATCGTTGCTGCCACGATCAACGCCTCGCTCAGCAATCCACGGCGACGCCGGCTTTCCGCCCAGCCTGGCTTTCCACTGGCGGATGACGATCCCGCGATTCGCCCAGCCGCTCGGCTGCTTATTCTCTGGTCGAACCGTCTCATGCAAGGAAGCCCAGGGGATGCGACCGCTGGCTTGCCAGGGTTGCGTGCGGTAGGCATCGCCGCCCCACTGACTGTTCCACTCTTTGATCAAACCGGATTCATTGCCGACCGCCATTTTCTTCTCGCGAGTGTAACTGTAGGTGTCCGCGCCGATCTGGAAAATGACGAAACGAGAAAAATCAGTTGCCTCGTTCACGTCCATCCGAATTCGATAGACGCCGCGTACGATGTCATCGGTGCGGGCAAGACTAACGGTGCTGCAGTGCCTGATGCCCGGTCCAAGTTTTCCGGCGAAGCTTACCTCGGTAAGACAAGGGCCTTGGCGGTGATAGATGGTTTGCATCGCCGAGGGAGGCACGCGGTTGCCGCTCGGGATCGAAACATCGAAAGAAGTCGCCGCCTCCGACGTTGCCGGTCCAACGCCACTGCGGGCCGTCTTTGCCCACGGTGACCATGACGGGACGCACGTCGGTAATCGTACAGTTGGCTTGCTGTTGCTCAGGCTCGTAGCAAATGCTTTCGCCCCAGGCACCGATCGCACTTTGGCTCCAGTGCTGATTGCTGCCCCAACCGATCAGACTCAGCTGAGCGTGGGAGGCGGCGGGAACGCCGCCCCAATGGCCGTAGCTGAGCGTTAACTCCAGTTCGACGGTCGCACCGGCCGGCAAGCGAACCTGTGAAAAGCCATGGAACCAGGTTCCGGAGTAAACGCCCCCCTCCGGTTTCGTGTGCCAATTTTTGCTCAATTGGACGGGGATGCCGGTGGGGTTCCCATCGGCGTCACGCAGCATGGCCGAGATTCCCGTGATGGAAGAACCAATGTTTTGTTTGATGCCGCCAGAGGTCTTTGCAAAGAGCAATCTGGCAACCTGTTCGCTGTCCTCGGGATTCGTGAGGACAAGTTTGATTCGCTCAATCGAATCGTTCCGCCGGTCCCGGTGGTCACGTTGCTGCTGGGCAGAATCGGTTCAATCCCATTCAAATCAACGCGGTGCCAACCGCGGACCGCGTCGTAGTCGACGGGACAAACCCGATTGACGAGCATCTCACTTGCTCGCACCAACACTGGGCTTGTTTCCGACTCCGCCCGGAACGACGTTGGATCGAAGGCGAGTGCGACCTCATGCCACTGCTGATTCGAATGCTCGTCACCCGCTGAAAACTCCATTCGCCGATTCAATTCTCCACGTTCGCAGCGAAGCGTGATCTCCATCGCGGCAGCTTGCCATTGGTCTCGGGGAATTCTTTCAGGTCTTCGGCGGGATCTGGAACGGCCGCGCGAAGAAGGTTCTTGCCGCGATTGCGAAGGTCGTGCCCCAGGGCGGACCGCAAGAATCAGAGCCAATCGATCGGGCCATGCGACGGTTTCGAATCGAGCTTCCGCATTGAGCACCTCACCATCGTCGGCCACGAAACGACAGTTCGGTGATGTCGGCTCGCTGGACAAATCGCCCCGACTCGACCAAGCGGGGCCCGGCGTACCTGACTCCATTGCCCGCCCCCGGCGCATCGATACGTTTTGCCATCGACCTGTAGACCAGTTCGAGTACCGCGGGACCGAGTGTCTGCCAAAGTCGAATCGTCACGCTTGTCCACGGTCGCATCGTTGGTCGCTGTCTTATAGTTGGTTCCTGCGGCGATCGGACCGAGGTGGGGAATCTCCATCGTTTCTGTATTGAGGACAAACGCGAAGTATCCGCTTTGAATGCATCGACGCCACGAAGCGTCGGCCACAGTCCCCGGAAACCCATCCACCCACCACATCGATGTGTAGTCCTCGGCGCGCGGCATCAAGTCGGCAGCCCGCCAAGAATTTGCATCCACCCGACCAGAGAGTCCGATGGACAATAGCGAGAGAGATATCAGCAGAACGATCGGTTTCGTCATGGCGATTCGGTGATCCAGCGAAGGTTCCGAAAATCGGGTTTTTCACCCTTCCAATCTCCCCCCAAAGTACGATCCTGTCGACGGTCCTTCGAACGGAGTCGTTCTTCGGCCCCCAAACGCAATTCTTTGATCCCAGACCAATCCGGCAGGGGCATGCCACTGGCATTCGATAAAGTCAGCCGGAGTCAACTCGACGGTATTGCCATTGGGATTGACCAGTCCAACTGAACTTCAGCAGCGTATTCATCAATTCCCACCACCATCGCGTTCTGCTCCGCCGAACGCACCTCGAAGGCCAGCTTCGCCCCCTCAGGCGCTTTCCACCGATCATCGTAGACCTTGTGAGTGCTGCGTCCCCAGAGCTCCGGCTTGTAGCTAAACCATTCCTTTTGCCAACCGTCCTCAAAGGCCTCGATCAACAGGGACGTCGGCAGCGTTGCCTGGACCCCTGCCGTCTTGAGTTCTTCGAGCCGAAACCATGCGAACGACTGACGACAGCGTGAATCGATCGGCCGTGTAGTAACTGTAGTAGTACCCGGCTCCGGTTTCGGGTTGCTCCAAAGCATAGTCGACGTTGGCATAGACCCAGAGTGGTCGGTCGGTACTGACCAGAGGTAGATCCGCCGTCCAAACGTTTCCCGACTTTTTTGCATCGGCGTGGTGCCAGAAGCGGTGTTTCGTATTCTCGCGGTCGTCTTTCCCACCGTCCGTTTGCCCCTGCTGGGTGTAGTAAATGTCGACCGACAAAATCGGTTTGGAAGCGTCCGGCTCGACGGTGAAGGTAGGTACACTGCGGTCGGTTTTCAGCACCAACGAAGTCTGCGGTGTTTCAGGGAAAGTGAAAGTGCCTTTCAGAATGCTGATCCATCCAAAGCAGCCCATTGATCATGTACTGCGCCGTGTCCTGATGGTTGTGATGCGGAGCGCAGGTGACTCGCCAGTCGTCGCTCTGGATCTCCGTCACTGCTCTAGCCAGATCATCGATGTGTCCATGAAAATCATTGGCGGGACTGAGAAAGATGATTGGGCAGGAGATGTGTTTCAGACTCACACCATCTTGGATCGTTGCAGCATAGAGATCATTGTCCGTCGGCCGGTTGCTGATGCCGCCGCATGAGGGCGCGGCGGCCTTGACGCGCGAGTCGGCGGCGGTGGTCATGACCGTGATTTTGCCTCCCATCGAGTGTCCGTAGACGCCCAGCTTGTCACCGTTGACTTCCGGTTGTTTTTCCAAGAACGTCAGGGCACGTCGCGCGGCAAGCGCGCAAAGGAACCAAGCGTTGTTGCGAGGCGATTCCACAGGATCGAGCGTCCATGCTGCCGGTTTGACAAAAGCGAATCCGTTTTTGGGGTTACGGCACGGCGCGTGATAAGCATCCAGCGGTCCCCAGTCGGTCGTGGTTCGATACTTTGGATCATCCGTTTTCCCCTCCCAGAAAAGCTTCACTTCTCTTTCCGAGACCCTGTAGTCGGGCGTACTGATTCGCCCAGCCCATGCAATCGAGATTGTTGCATAACCGCGCCGAGCGTTGGCAAGCACCGCTCGATAGTCGGCGAATTGTCCGCCACCATGAATTTGAACCAGTCCTGGCAAATCCCAGCCATCCTTGGGGTAGCCATAGACGCGGCCATCATTGCCTTTTGACCTTTGAAAACTCCAATGCCGATATCGCAAGACACGCAGCACCACACCGTCTTCTTCCCACTCATGGAGCGTTTCCACATCAAGCGGTTCGGCCCGTGGATCGAAGTCCTTCCACATCTCCTCGAAATTCTCAGGCGGGGCGGCTCCGTCGAGCGGCGGCAGAGTCTCGGGTTCCTGGCCGACCGCCCTTGCACCCACCACCAGAGCGATCAAGAGCATGAGTTTGAAATGGAAGTTGAACATGGCTGATAGTCGCTTCTGGAAGGATGGCTGCACGGTCAGACAGCGGTCTAGTTCTTCCGCGATTGAAGTGGCCGCGTGCGTAATCAGTGGGTGGCTGGTGGTCGAGCGTCAGCGAGCCCCCAGCAGCGAGTCAATGATACCCCAGGGGTTTGCCGGCGCTCTACGCCGTCCACCCCCTGAAGTAACTCTCAGTCTGCCACGAGGACGTTGAAGGAACCTGCAAAAAAAGCGAACCGCGATGGGTTCGCTTTGGATTGCTTCGGTGAGTTCAGTCCGTTGTGTTTCAGTCTGTGCGCGCCGCGTCATCGGCTTCCATTTGAGCACCGTAGTCTTCCATGACTTGCGCCGCATCGTCAGGTTGCTCAATCACAGTGTTCTGTTTGTCTCCATCGCAACCAACCGTTGCGACGAAGGGAATCAGAAGAACACAAGCGATGATCGCCGGAAGGATTTGTTTTCTCATCGAGTAAGTCACCTTAAATGTTGAGGGTTTGTGAGGTGGTGCGAAATGCCCTTATTGGTTCAATTGCTCTTGGATCGTCTCGCGATTGCCGCGAGTGCCGAGTGCCCCCCAAAGTCCATAGGGACTCTCGATACCCACGTTTCCAGCACCCAGATAAACGGTTTGCGCACGCGGGTCACCGGCTTCAATCGAATCGGTAATGAAGACCACCGCTCCATCGCCCATCAAAACGTAGGCGCCACCCTGGTGTTGGCTGGACGGTGGATAGATACCCCACGTGCTATCCGCGTCGGTCCGAGAAACGGTTTCACTGTTTGGCGGCAAGATCGTATTCATTCCGCTGTGCTGAATGACACCGTCAGCCCAGTGAAAACCACGTGCCCAACCAGATCGCGTTCCGTCGCCGGCCGCGTTGTCGGTAGTCAGGTTTTCTCCGTCCAACCAGAAGCGTGGACGCTCAGGATCGATCTTGTTGTTGTCCTTGGCCCACGACGGGTTGTCTCGGAGTGGTCCTGAACCGGGGCCATCAATCGGCGCGGTACGAATGTCGCGATTCGCCCAAGTCCGTAGCGATTTCACCACACATGATGGTATTGGACAGCCCATCGAGTACATCGCGGAACTTCATGTACGCGCGCGGCACGAACATCCCGCGACCTGACGCATTGATTTGGATGGCGTTGTTTTGGTCGATCGTATTGGGGATGACCCATTGGTATTTGCCGACATCGGTGTATTCCACCGCGTCGCCCAAACAAGCGGCATAGTTTGTTCGCCCCAAAGCTGACGGACCGGTCCCCGGATCGCTGGGACAGCGATACCCAGGTATTTCGGTGACCCAGGCGGTATAGTCGGAACGCCAGGGTGCTGGGCCCATCGGCGGCCAAGGTGTGGCACGTGTCGATCCATTCGCATTGAGACCATCCGGATTGCTGATTCTCTCCCACAGGCCTTGCTGCTCCTCGAACGGCAGAATACCGACCATCCAACTCAGCCGAAGTTGGTTACTTCTCTGGTTGTTGTTGTACGGAAACCCGCGGGACCCAGCCATCTGGCCCGGTAAGTTCTTGTAGGTCGAGTGATAGTTGTGGAGCGCGAGACCGATCTGTTTGAAATTGTTGCTGCAGCTCATTCGCCGAGCTGCTTCACGCGCCGCCTGGACAGCCGGCAACAGGAGCCCCACTAGGACCCCGATGATCGCAATGACCACGAGCAACTCTACTAAGGTGAAACCGCGAGTTTGAAATCTCTTGTTCATTGACACTATCTCCTGTTGATGAGCAAACCTTGGGTTAACGTTCCAATACTATTCCCCACCCAAAGATGCTTGTATCGTGTATTTGTACGAGACCGGCCTTTATTTATTGTTGGGCGAAACGCAACGCATGATTCGCGTGCAAATCCGATTGATTCCATTGATCTTGCTGACTCTCGGCGGGCCGCTGGTGTTGGGGGGCCCACCGAACCCGGCTGCATCCGGCATCCGTTTACCGGTGGTCACAATGTCGCAGGCCAAACAACGATTGAGCGATATCAGTGCGGAACAACGAAAACTCGCGCCGCTCAGCATGCGCGGCGGAATTGGCGCGACGGGATACCGCTCGCAGTCCTATGCTGACGCGGATCACACCGTCTGGATTCAACTGAACCTCGACGAAGAAGTCGCGATTGACCAGATCGTGCTTGTGCCGACGATTTGGCGACACTCACGATCCGGGTATCGCGCCGACGGGTTTCCGATGGAGTTCCATATCATGGTCGGTGGTGAAAAAGCCCCGGATGGAATTGTCATCGCGCGCTATGGAGCGGAAGATCTGCTTCTGCCCAGAGTCGCTCCGGTCGTCATCAACTGCCCGCGGGCAACGAAGGGTTCCTGGGTGAGGGTCGTCGCCACGTCGCTCTCACCTCGTCTGTGGGACGATCGCTATGACTTGCAGCTTTCCGAGATCATGGTGTTCAGCGACGACGACAATGTCGCCCTGCAAGCCCGCGTCGACGTTTCTTCGGATGCTGACGCCGCCGTCGCATCACTGGACAAACGATTTCTGGTTGATGGACACGTCCCGTATTTGATGGATTCGCCGATTCGCAAGAGAAGTATCGCCTTCGTTAGCAAGGTCGTTGTCGGCGATCGGCCACAGTTGACCATTGACTTGGGCGAAACCCATACCGTCAACCGAGTGCACCTTCATGCACCCGATACCAGCGAAACCGTTCCTCAAAGTCACGGCGATGATTTCGCGGTTCCCAAACGCATGCAGATCATCGGGGCAACGCAAAGCGACTTTTCCGACGCCGATGTTTTGTGCGACATTCGGATCGACTCGGTTTTCGATACCGGACCGATCATCATGCGGCGGTTCCCGGCTGTGCCGTGCCGCTACATTCGCTTGACCGCAGTCGAGCCGTTTTTCCAAGACGACGGCATCGAGACCGGTCCGGTGATCGGATTTGCGGAGATCGAAGTTTTTTCAGGTGGCCGAAATGTTGCACTGAAACGACCGATCGACGCCAATTTTAAGCCTCCGCCGAACAAGCGACGGTTGGCCCTGCTCACCGACGGCCGCAATTTCTACGGCGACATCTTGCCGATCCGAGCCTGGATGAACCAGCTTGCCCGGCGGCATGAATTGCAAAGCGAACGTCCCCGCGTGCTGGCCGAGTTGGACAACCTGTACGTCAAGCAATCAACCGATTTGCGTCTGGTTACGCTGCTGGCGGCGGTGCTGACCGTCGCGATCGGTTTTATTCTTTTGATCACTCGCATCGTTCGACTGCGACAGCTCTCTAGCATCAAAGAACGCTTCGCGGCTGACTTGCATGACGAACTGGGCGCCAACCTGCATACCATCGGGTTGCTGAGCGACCTTGCCGACGATGCGAAACAGACGCCCGATGAGTTGGCAACCTACCTGCAGCGAATCCGCGCGTTGACCGAACGAACCGGCATCGCCATGCGACACTTGGTGGATGTTCACGATGCCCAAGAATCGCTCAAGGGTTTCTTGCCGGATATGCGACATGCTGCCGAGCGGATCGTTGTCGATCTGGACCATGAGATTTCCGTCGAGGGTGAGCAGTACATCGAACGGCTCAAGCCGCGGACGCGAGTTGACCTGCTCTTGTTCTACAAAGAGTGCCTTGTCAACATCTCTCGGCACTCCGGTGCGACCCGGCTTCGAACGCAGCTGGTTGGCGGCAAAAATGAAATCCATCTGACCATCTGCGACAACGGTTGCTGGCCCACCGAATCAAGCTTGAGTGCCGTGCCGCCTTCACTGCTTCGGCGAGCAAAATTGCTTGGTGCTATGGTCGAACTTGAAAACCCGGACGATCGCGGCACACGCATCCACCTTAACCTTCGCACAAGACGGTGGGGATTCCGCCGATGAATGGCAGTACAAGCATGACGCAAAAAATCCGCGTGATCCTGGTGGAAGACCACACTGAGTATCGCGATGTTGTCGAAATCGCACTCAGCAAGACAACCGACATCGAAATGATCGCAACCTTTGGAGCTGCGGAGATCGCCCATCGTAGCCTGCTGCACGGCGGCGTCGACGTCCAACCGGATCTGATTCTGTTGGATCTGAATCTACCAGGGATCAATGGCCTGCAAGCGATTCCGCTGTTCACATCCGCCGCTCCCAATGCGAAGATCATTGTCTTGACTCAGTCGAATCAGCAGGCGGACATCACGCGAGCGATCTCACTTGGTGCATTAGGCTACCTGCTGAAATCTTCGACGATGCATCAAATCACCGAGGGCATTCGTGACGTCATGCAAGGCAACGTGTCGTTGGATGCCAACATGGCCAGGTTTCTATTGAATACACTGCATCACGTCTTGCCCAAAGACCAAGGTGAAGCAGTCCTGACGGCGCGAGAGTCGGAGATCATTCAGCTGCTGGCCGACGGATTGACGAAGAAAGAGATCGCAAGCCAATTGATGGTAAGCAATAGCACGATCAGCACCCATGTCGTCCACATTTTTGAAAAACTCAAAGTACAGAATGCCCCCGCGGCAGTCGCCAAAGCATTTCGCCTGGGGCTGTTCCCGACCGAATAGGAACGCTCGGTACTTCCATGGACATCGACAATCACGTTCAACGCAAAGTTAAGCTAAGCATGCAGTTCGTCAGACCAATAGTCGTTTCATTGGGTTTGGTTTTCACCTTCCTCAGGGCGGCGATCGCTGCGGACCTTTACGTCAGCCCGGCCGGCAGTGACGCCAACGCTGGTACCCAGGCGTCGCCGGTGGCAACGCTTGCGAAGGCGCAATCACTGGCGAGGCGCTTCGCGGGAAAGGAATCGGTAACGGTTCATGTCGCTGACGGAATCTACTACTTGCCGGAGACGCTCGTGTTTCGTCCGGCGGATTCGGGGACGGCGGAACATCCGGTCGTTTATGCCGCCGAGAACGAAGGTGGTGCGGTGCTGAGCGGTGGGACCCAGTTGGACCTGCAATGGAAACCGTACCGTGATGGCATCTACATGGCCAAGACTCAGCCCGGCCTGGTCATCGATCAACTCTTCGTTGACGGACAGAACCAGCGAATGGCTCGCTACCCCAACTTTGACGCGAGCAAGAAGACCGAGGCCTATCAGGGGTTCGCGGCCGATGCGTTTTCCAAGGAACGTGCCGCCCGTTGGGCCAATCCGGCCGGTGGATACATTCACGCCATGCATCGTTCACGTTGGGGCGGATACCACTACCTGATCACGGGAAAGGATTCAAACGGCGAAGTGACCTACGAGGGCGGTTGGCAAAACAATCGCCAGATGGGAATGCACAATGACTACCGCATGGTGGAAAACATCTTCGAGGAACTCGATGCACCGGGCGAATGGTTTCACGACGCCGAACAGGAAACGCTGTATTACATGCCAGGCGACGGCACTGATTTGCACAACGCGAATGTCCAAGTCGTTCGCTTGCGTCACCTGATCGAGTTCCAAGGCACGGAAGACTCGCCGGTCAAATTCATCACCCTGAAAGGCTTCGTCGTTCGTCATGCCGCGCGGACGTTCATGGAGACCAAGGAGCCGATGCTGCGATCGGACTGGGCCATCTATCGCGGTGGTGCGTTGCTGCTTTCAGGGACCGAAGATGTGAGCATGCTTGATACGGAATTCGACCAAGTCGGCGGCAATGCGATTTTCGTCAACAACTACAACCGCCGAGTGCTCGTCAAAGGCTGCCACATTCATGACACCGGTGCCAGCGGCGTTTGCTTCGTCGGCGATCCCAAGGCGGTGCGCGATCCGTTGTTTCAGTACGGCGAAAAGAATGATCTGTCGAAGATCGATCGCACGCCCGGCCCCAAGACAAACAACTATCCGGCTGATTCGACCGTCGAGGATTGCTTGATTCACGGCATCGGACGTGTCGAGCGGCA
The DNA here is from genome assembly GCA_963704055.1 of Pirellulaceae bacterium. GTDB lineage: Bacteria > Planctomycetota > Planctomycetia > Pirellulales > Pirellulaceae > Rubripirellula. The sequence continues at coordinate 94,408 of CAVPGW010000005.1, forward strand.
ACCGGCCGGCGTGCAAATCGAGATGGCTCAGCACATCACCGTACGTGACTGCTCGATCTATGACTGTGCCCGTGCCGGCATCAATATCGGCGACGGTGCCTGGGGCGGCCACTTGATCGAGCGGTGTGATGTTTTTGATACCGTTCAGGAAACGCATGACCATGGTTCGTTCAACTCGTGGGGACGCGACCGTTATTGGCGCAGCGATCATCTGACCGCCAGCCAAAAAGCGGTCGACGAAGATCCCATGTTGCCATTCTTGGATGCGGTCGAAACGACCGTGATTCGCGACAGTCGCTGGCGCTGCGATCACGGCTGGGACATCGACCTGGATGATGGTTCGTCGAACTATGACATCTACAACAATCTCTTACTCTCCGGCGGTCTAAAATTTCGCGAAGGCTTCCGGCGTCGCGCCTGGAACAACATTACCGTCAACAACGGTTTTCATCCTCACGTTTGGTTTAACAACAGCGAGGACGAAGTGTTCGGCAATATCTTCATGGCGGCCCATCGTGGCGCACGGATGCCGAGCCAGATCGCCAAGGGAAAACGTGTTGACGGGAACCTGTTCTACGCCGCGGACCCGAAAATGAAGGATCGGCATCTCGAGTTCGGGTGGGACGTCAACTCGATCGTTGCAGATCCAAAATTCGTCGACGCGAAAGCCGGTGATTTTCGCGTCCAAGAAGGATCGCCCGCTTTCGATATTGGCTTTAAGAATTTTCCAATGGATCAGTTCGGTGTGAAGAAACCTTCGCTCAAAATGTTGGCAAGAACGCCGGTGATTCCCGATTTGGAAATTCAGGACTTCGCCGGCACCACCGCAGTCGCACAGCCCAGCGCCGACCAGACCGCTGCCGACCTATTGGCTCGGTGCGAAGCTTCACGAACTCGAAAGGCGAGGAATTCTCTGCGTTTGGCGTGACGCAAGGAAGAAGGGGGTGTCTCGCTGTCCGAAATTCCCGCGGGCAGCGATGCGGCGAAGGCCGGTTTGGTCGCTGGCGATCTGATTCAAGGTCTCAATGGGACAAGAGTCAAACGGGTCGCCGATCTGCTCGAGGCGTATGGCAAGGCGGGCGACGCACCCCTGACACTGAACGTCGTTCGCAATCAGCAGACCATGGAATTGGTTGTCGCAAGCGGTGCGTATCTGATGATCGAGTCCGCTTCCAAGGCCGACGGGTTTTCCAAACTTGCTCCTCCAGAAGAACTGCGTGGCAAGATTGAAGCGAACCAAGTCACGAAAGATGCTCCGCTGACGGTCCTTGTCGATGGACGATTGGAGGAGGGCTACGGCCCCGTGTTCGCGAATCAAGTCTCTGCCGGTGCCTATCGAATCGATCTGGGCGAACCGGCCGACGTTTCTGCAATCACGAGTTGGACAGCGAACAAGAACGGTAACCGAGGTGCTCAAAGGCTGACGCTTTACGGCAGCAACGCCGAAGTCGATCCTGGCTGGCAGGTCGAGGATCGATCACGGTTCACGCCCCTGGGCTCGATCGATACAACGGCGCTGAAGTCGGGTGCATTCAATGCTGCGTCATTGCGATCGCGAGCGGGCGAGCATTTGGGACGTTTTCGCTGGATCGTATGGCGAGTCACACCGGTGACCGCGCGAGGAGAGAATTCAGCATTCCAAGAGTTACACGTCGAGTCGCCTGGTGAGGCGGAATGATTGCACTAACAATGGTTTGGCCATGAGTCGTTTACTATCTTTCATCGCCTTGCTCGCTCTCTCGCTCTGTGGGTCAACGTCGTCGTGTGGCGCCGAGCCACTTGCCAATTCTCAGGCAGCGACCGCCATCTTCCCCGGTTTCAGTTGGGACCGCGTGCCTCTGAACATTCACTTCGGAAAACGCACGGTCGATCTGACCGATAGCGAGATCGATTTCATTGCGAGTCACAGCCGGTTCATCGTTCTCGAGAAAGGTCACGGCAGCCGAGCGCATGGCAGCACGGAAGCCGGCATCGCCGATTCCGCCCGGCGAATCACGGCACGCAATCCCGATGCGAAGGTGCTGTTCTATTTCAATGCGTTCATCAACTGGCCGGGCTATCAGGCGTTCAACACGTACCGCCCGGAATGGACGCTACGGAAAGCGACCGGCGAAATCGTCACACACCGCTCTGGCACTCCGCGTCCCGACCCATCCAACGCAGAGTTTCGCGAGTGGTGGTCGGATGTGGTCGCCGCTGCGAACCGCGCCGCGCCGCTAGGCGGTGTGTTCATCGACGCCCTGCCGCAGGCAATTTCCCCCGCCCTCGCGAAGCAGGTCGGCGAGACCAAGGCTCGTGCCATTGTTGATGGGCTGCGCGAGATGATCGCGCTCACCAAACGCAAGCTTGGCCCGGATCGCATCGTCCTCGCCAACGGTTTACGCACAACCGATTTTCGCGAGATACTCGACTGGGAAGGCATCGACGGCGTGATGATCGAGCACTTCGGTGCGTTCAACACGACCGCGCCGGAGGACATCAAGGCCGACCTCGATTCGGTGGCACTCGCTGCTGAGAAAGGAAAATTCGTCGTCGTGAAAGGTTGGCCCGGCTTCAACTGGCTCGATCGAGAGATGATGAAACGGCCCCATGCGGAGCTTCTGAAACTTGCTCGCCAGCGTATCACGTTTCCGCTTGCCTGCTTCCTCATCAGCGCGCAGCCCGGATCCCACTTCTGCTACTCATGGGGCTACACGGATCGCGACGGAATGCTGGATTCTTATCCCGAGTTCGACCGCCAGCTGGGACCGCCCAAGGCTGCCGCCGCGTGGGAGGGCCTGACCGCTACGCGTGAGTTCGCGCACGCCTCGGTGTGGGTCGATCTGGCCAAGAAAGAGGCCCGCATCAACTGGCACGAACCGTGAAGACCGACCGAACGACGGGGTAGGAGTCTGAGTGTGAAATTGTTTTCTAGCCACCTCAACCGTGAATCCCCCAATGGAGCAAACAGTCGGTGTGCGACTATTTCCCCGTCAGCCTCATGAACACGTCGATCTCATTGGGGTCGAATGTTGATCGGTAGGGCGAGCCTCCTGCAGAGCCGAAATCGGTATCCTTCTCGGCTCATCGGTTCGGCAGGAGCCTCATTCTTCCAAAGTCAAAACACGTTGATACAAACAATCACATGTATCCAAGACAAGTTCTATCGAGGCTTGCCCCTCTATTGCTTTTCGTTGCGTCTGGATCCGCCTGCTTGGCCGCGAGTCCAGTTGTACTTTTTCATCAATTGCCGGCATACATTTTGAATCCAACGTCCAATGTCATTCGAATCGACTTTGGCCGAGTAGCGTTTGGCAAGAACTGGAACGACGATGCCGCCAGCTTTGAGTGCTCCGATGAAATCTTGAATCAAATTTGGGAGCTGTGTCGGGACTCAAACAAGGCCACGACGTTCGCTGGTGTTTATATCGATGGCGATCGCAGAATTTCCGAAGACGTGTGTACGGTTTTCGCGCGCGCCGGGAAGCAAATTTTTGAGCGTCGGTTGTGGTTCGAAGCGGGCAACATTCAGCGACCGTCGACGTACAGGCAATTGGGCTGAGCGATCTCTACCCGCCGTTACGCAACTGATCCTGTAGGCCGCGTTCCATGGATGCCAAGGCATCCAGCGACAGCGAGCGAAGCTCTTCGTGCTTTGACTCAGTTTGTCCCAAAAGTTGCTGAAGCAACTGAATGCGGCCATGCGCATTTCCACGTGCCTCTCCACGTGCCTCGCCACGCTCCTCGGCCGCATCAATCCGTGATTGCTCGTCTCGCTGTAGCTTCAGCCGGGCTTCGTAGAGTTCTCGTTCTTGGGGATTTCGTGCGATCATTTCTAGTACTCCTGCCGCTTCAGCAAAGGCTTCGTCACGGAGACGATCGGTTAACTCTTGACGTGGTAAACTGGCGGCTTCCTGAAAGAACTACGCCGAGCGGTTAATCGATTGACGACGGCGAATGGTTCCGACGCACAGAATTGTTCGAACTGTACACAGAGGCAGCAAAATTCGTCGCGAGATTGCAACCTCGGCGAGCGATTCGAGGATTCAGGTATTCCAGAATGCGGACTTGTGCGGGGCTGTGTACTCGACTTCTAGATGCGGAGTTGCCAGCGGCTTTTCCCCGGCGAAGAGGCTGTCGATACCGCCAATTACCATTCCTGAGGTCAAAAGTGTTCGTTCCACCGGATACGGTGCTTTGCCTTCGATGATCGTGGTTTCGATATGCCGGGCGAGTGGGTTGAAGAAGTCCGCGGTGGTTGACCCATGTTTCGGCATTGGCAGATACATCTGACACGATACGATCGAACCATCGCGGAGCATGCCCGCGTAGTTGAAGTCCCGAATGTCGGTCAGCAGCATGGTGGTCCTCAAACCATCGTTGTGCTCAATCACATAGCCTGTTGTCTCAGGCATTGTTCGCTGGAGCCACTCGATCGATGTCGGATCCGTTGGGAATCCTGTTTCGACCGGCAGATTGTGACTACGAGTGAGAGCGGACACGATTAACTTTCGCGTTCTTTCACAGTCATCCTTCCACAGGCGGTTCCAAAGATTGTCCCCACGCAAGGCGTGGACTTGCTTGACGCCTCTTTCGCCACCAGAGCGCCTTTCCGACATGCACTGTGCCGTTTCCAAGGCGTGAATGTCGTAGCTGTCGATTCCACCGTACGCCACGCAGACACTTTCCAGCAGCGACGCGTTGTAGGGCATATCAATCGCCGGCATTCGCCGCGTCACGGGAAGTGAAGAGCCGGCCAGGAACGCAAAATCGAGACGTCGTGAATCTTCCACCATTTCGACGCATTCGTCCCAGACGGTCGACAAGTGTTTGTCATTGAAGACAGGCACGCTGCGGCCACTCTCCTCGAAGACTTTGACTACTTTCTTGAACCACTCATATCGTGGATAGCGATGCTGGCCCTTCTCGTTGGTGGGATAGTCGCCATGTTCACCGATGATGATCACACCATCAACCGCAAGTTTCTCACCGCCGAGTGTCAACGCTTCCTCGATGGTTGGATACAAACGCAATCCATGGCGCCGGATCCTGCCTCGCGCAAGATCGTCCTCAGGAAACTGGTCGATGAACACCGATTCAACTTTCACGCGTGGCTTTTGCCAGCCACCCTTCCACGTATAACCCAGCGTGTGCCGATCCAAAAAGTGCTGCGCGTGAGAATGCGTTTTCACCACGGTCCCAAGGAAAGCAACCTTTGGACGTCGCGTTGCGGATGGTTCCGCGGCACCGGCAACGCGAATCAGTGGCCCACTGTTGGCAAGTGCGCCTGCGCCCACCAGTGTCGAGACGCCAATCGAGGCCAGGAAACTGCGGCGATCATGATGATTGTTGTTGCTTTTCATCGGCATCCACTCCCCAAAACACCCATAGTATGATTGCTGCAACGGCCGGCAGACAGGCCGCTGCCGCAAGTCCGTAATCGTAAGAACCGGTCGTGTCTACGAGTCGCCCAAACAGCTTCTGCGTGGGGGGAACAAGAAACCACGCCGTGACTCCCGCAATTCCCGTAATCTTGCCTTGGTGTTTGCCCGAAATCTCCTGCGTAAACGCATGATACAAGGGAAACACACCCAGCGCTCCAGCACCACTGATCAGCAGGATCATCAGCAACAGCCAACCTTTTGGTAGAAGCGGCAGCGCAACTAGGGTCAGGCAGAGCACGGCACACACCGAAAACATGATTTGCCGGGCGCGAGTCACGGTGATTCCTTTCGAGCACAGCCACAAAACGACAATTCCGACTCCCAAGCATCCGATATCGGTCGCTGCAAACCAAGCGGAATTGAACAGCAGTGTATGTTGCTCCGTGTATCCTCGGCCTTCCTGCAAAAACAGATGCAGCCACGCACGAAACACCTGCCAGGCGGCGTTGATCAGGCACACGACGACCAGGACAATGAGCATTCGGCGTTGAAGCAGAACGCGCCATGATGTAGAGGTTCGTTGGCTTTCCGCTGGTGGAAAGTCGGAGGCTCGAACGACAGAGAACCAGCCTGCCACCCATATCAGCCCGATGCCGCCAACGATCGCAAAAGCAGGTCGCCAACTGCCGACTTCATCAGTCAGAAGCGAGAGCATGATCAGAGGTGCGAAGACCGCTCCGATGGAGGTGCCGCTTTGCAAAACGCCGTTGCCCATCGTTCTACCGCGAGCCTTCGTCAGAGCACGAACCACACGCACACCACAAGGCCAGTGCCCCGCCTCGAATACTCCCAAGCACAGACGCAGCCATAGCAGATCTTGATATCCGGTGGCCATTGCGGTTGCTGCGGTCACGGCAGACCAAGAAATCAGCACGACCGGGTAAAGCCATCGAACGCTGATGACATCGGCAAGAAACCCGAACACGATCGATCCAATCACAAAACCGTAACCGAATGCCGCTTCGATGTCGCCGTATTGTTCGTTTAGCAGCCCGAACTCCGTTTTGATCCGTGCGGACGCGCTGGCCAACGTCTGACGGTCGAGATAGTTGATCGCCGAAGCCAGCAGCAAGAAGCCGCAGATGACGGCCACTCGAACAGAATTTGCACTGCAAGATTCCGTCGGAGGCTCATCTGGATCCAGAGCCGGTATCTGCTGCTGCGGATTATCCAATTGCTCGCTCAATGCATCATCCTTCCCACGACTTCCCGTCCCAACGAATGACTCGCTGCATGAATTGAACGAGCCCGTCAGCAAAAAGTTTCAGCAGCTGTTCGCCCTTTTCCGGCGTTGCGCGGGCCGGATCGCCAACGTGGCCTGGCTCCGAGCGATCAGGCATGATCCAAGCTCGCTGTGCCGGTAGAAACGGGTCGCCGAATTCGATCGCCGAAACGTCCTTGTGGCACTTCACCAGGTCGGGCGTCAGCCGCAGAATCATTGACGTTTCCCATTCACAAGCATGTCCCATTTGGTCTTGTTCCAGACCGGGAATGCTGGCCACGGGGTCGGCCAGATGCCAGTATGTAGCAAACAGCAACAGAAGATCTTGACGATCGCGGTAACGTTGTCGGATCTCGAAAGTGGCCTGACGCCCCGGAACATCGTTTCCCCCGTGACCGTTGATCACGACGATGCGACGGAAACCGTGAGTGACAAAATTGTCGACAAGTCCGCCGAGCAGATCGAGCCAGACTCGCGGCTGGGCCGAAACCGTTCCTGGAAAGTCCATGTGATGGTGTGAATTGCCCAGCCACATGAGAGGTACCAGCAGCGTTTGCTCCTCGAATTCCCCATGCGCCCGGCGCACAATTTCCCCCAACAACATGCTATCCGTGAAGACAGGCAGATGGCATCCGTGCTGTTCGAGTGCAGCGACAGGAATGATTACGGGGGTATTCCGGTCCAGCGCATCAACGTCCGGCCAAGTCAGATTCGCAAGTTCCATGGTGTGGTCCTAGTGCGGGGCAGGTCCTAGTGCGGGGCAGGTCCCAGTGCGGGGCAGGTCCCAGTGCGGGGCAGGTCCCAGTGACGGAACCCGCGCCCTCTGGACGCCTAGTGGGACAGCGGAAGTTTCAATCAGCCGAAATGCGATAGCATGCGGTTTTCTCCTCTCCAATGGGCAGGAATCGCAGGGTATCGCCAGGCGGCTGATAACTCAACGAAAAACGGCACTTCCGCTCGAAACTAGCGCTGCCCATCTAACGTACCACGGATGCACCGGAAGCTAGCAGCCATGGTTGAGAGAATTATTCGTGCGCTGGCGACACGTTTCTTAACTCCTTCACCGAATCCCCTGATGGAGTCTATTCATCCGACGCTGCGAGGTGGATGATCGACGAGGCAGGTCTATTCTTGCTGCTTTGGTCGTCGAATCTTGCGACTTACCCATATTGCCGCATGTTTCCTGGGCCAGCCGTAGCCTGCGCGTCAAAAATCGGAACGGCATTCCTCTGCTTACGCAGACCGGCCAGTAGCGGTTCCGATCATCGTCGCGGCGGTTGCATTCTCCCAACTATCGATAGCAGGGATCCAAGCCAATGGCATGAAGCACGTTTAGCATCGTAACTGACGCTCTGTGGCAATCGGTTGCGATGCAGCTGCAGCAGTTGGTTCGCCGCGTCAGCATCACCGCGCTGGGCTCGCACCAGCAACGATTCGGTATCCGAAATCGACTCGGTCACGTTCTGCGGATCCCTTGTCTCGTGCTTCGGAAAGATCTTCGACGATGTCTCACCGATGGCGTTTTCTGTATTCGCGTGGTGATTGGCCGCGTACCTTTCGGAATTGTCGGCTGAAATAGTTGCTGTCGCGGAATCCTACATCGAACGCGATGTCCGTTATGCTTTGATCAGTGCTTCTCAAAAGCCGACTGGCTTCCTCAATCCGGAGCTCAATGAGGTACTTGATCGGAGACGTCCCCATCGTGGCCTCAAAGATCCGAAGATAGTTGGTTCGAGACATTCGCGATATCGTCACGAGCTCTTCGAGTGCGATTGCCCGCGCAACATTGCGTCTCATGTGGGAGATCGTTTCACCCACACGAATGAGCGTCTTGCTGGTTGGATTTCGCGTCTTGCCGTAACAGCGTGAGAGGAACGTGACCAGCTCAAGCATGGCAGCAATCGCCATTACCTCAAACCCAGGCTGGCGAGCCGAGAGCTCGTTGTCGAGTTTGTCGACCAAACGCAGCGACTCGGCAAGCTCCGCGGGGTTGATCTGCAGGCGACTGGTAAACTGGTGCCGCTGGCGCGATGCCGGCTCCAGCGTGAAGAGAGCATGGAAGCCGGAGAGCGATTGCAGATCTCCAAGTGACATGGGTAGTTCGGTAGCGTCGAACAGAATATTGATCAGGCTCAGGCCGTCCATGTTCAAGTAGTCGTGCGGCCGCTCGCCCCCAATGACAAATGTATCACCGGCCTTCAGTTCGTAGCTGTCTTCGCCAGTGATGTGAACTCCTGTCCCACCGGTGATGATCACGATTTCCGAGAACTCATGCGAGTGCAAACCGAATGGCTTCTGAGGATCACGACGCTCGACAACGATCGGAAATCCGTCAGCGTGAAACCAATCCTGCTTTCGGAGTACTTTTATCACAGGGAAAACGGGGACAACGTCGGATCAATGATGAATTTTGCGATCTTCGCACGCAGTAAGGCGACAAAACCGGCGCGGGACTATTGTGCTATTCGCTGGGTCGATCGTCAAGGTTTCGGTGCTTCACGAGATCTAAATTACGAAGCCCAGGGTTAATGATCTGTGATCGGTAACGCCTTGCAGCACAGAATCTTGGGCGACGAATCTGCCTTAACGATGCGAGCGGGCGGGAATTCCGCTTGGGACGGACTGGTTCTCGCAGGCTCGAGTGAACCTGAATGCAGTAGCTTTAGCTTTGCATAAGAGAGATGAATCATCTGTGACGGAAGCATCAAGAGCGGCTTGTAGATTTTCAGCCGCTCTCCAGGCCGAATCTTTTCATTTTCGTATTACTCCTCAGAAGCATGAGAAGCATGTTATGAAACCCAAGATTTTGCTCGTTTTACTACTTGCGGTATCCGCCAGCGGCCGGTGCCGCGCAGGGGTCAGACCTCGCCCTCATCGCGAAACCCTTCATCGATTCAGCGGCGACGGTGGGCTTTGACGCGATGGTCAGCCGCGGTTACACGCCGTTGTTCAACGGTAAGGATCTCAGGGGGTGGCGAAATCCTTACTCGCACGGCGAAGCCAAAGTGGTCGATGGTGAAATTCACCTGATGGCAGATAAGAAGTTCTTCCTCGTTACCGAGAACGAGTATTCGGACTTTCGCCTGAGCGTTGAGATTCATCTGCCCGAAGGACCGGCGAACTCGGGTGTGATGTTTCGTTGCCATGTTGACCACGATGCATCGAAAAAGGTGTATGGCTATCAAGCGGAGTGCGATGGTTCTGCCCGGCGCTGGTCGGGAGGATTCTACGATGAATCCAGACGCGGTTGGATTTGGCCCAGTACCAAAGGGCGATCCACCGATCAGTTTCTTGAGCATGCTGAAGAGTCGCAACAGTTTTTCGCAGAGCCCCGAATTCGCAATGCGCTCAATCGCAATGGTTGGAATCGCTACGAAATCACCTGCGTCAAAGATCTGATCAGAATTGAAGTCAATGGCGTCGAGACCGTTCGTTTTCGCGACGCCACGGATGCGAGCGGATTCATTGGGATTCAACATCACGGCGAAAAGGGACAGACGTATCGCTTTCGCAACCTGTTCATCAAAGAGCTGCCAGAGGTTCCGGCCCAGCAGCATGTCTCGATCACGGAGCAGGAACCCACGTCGATCAAGCGAATCAATGAAAAAGTGACCCTGATTGATTTTGGCAAAGCGGCCTTTGGCAATATCGTGATGCCCGTTCCTGCCGGCCGCGGCTCGGTAAACGTGCACTTTGGCGAAAACTTGAAAGACGGTCGCATCGACCGAGATCCGCCGGGCACGGTTCGCTATGGGGTTACCCCGATTGGCCGCGGACAGCAGCGTGGAAACTGGATCGTTCCGGCTCCGGTCGATGCCCGTAACATCGAACAAGCGGGATTGATTTACGCAAACCCGCCCGCGGTCGTCACGCCACCAAAGTGGCGTTCGGTGATGCCGTTCCGCTGGGTTGAGATCGAAGGGCTCGACAGCGGACTATCCATTCGATCTTATTCGTCGCCGAGCTGCTTATTCGAAGACTTGGAACGACGATGCAAGTTCATTCGAGTGTTCGGACGAAACACTCAATCGCATCTGGGAACTGTGCAAATACAGCATCAAAGCGACGACCTTCGCTGGCGTCTACGTCGATGGTGATCGCGAGCGGATTCCTTACGAAGCCGACGCATATTTGAATCAGCTGAGCCACTACACCACCGACGACGACGTCACCATGGCGGCTCGGACGTTTGACTGGTTGATGGAAAACGGGACGTGGCCGACCGAATGGGCACCCCACATGGTGTTCATGGCGCACGCCGAGTGGATGTACTCAGGCGATATCGAGTGGTTGAAACATCGCTACGAATCCCTGAAGGCGAAAACGTTGCTGCATCGCAGTGCCGACGACGGACTGGTGCGCAGTGCCGAAAAGGATCGCAGTCGTCACGACATTGTCGACTGGCCGCAAAAGGAACGCGACGGGTTTGTGTTCACCGAGATCAACACGGTTGTCAATGCGTTTCATATCAAAGCACTCGAGCAGATGGCTCAGATGGCGCGTGCGGTCGGGAAGCAGGACGAAGCCGAGGCGTTTGAGGCCCGCATGGAACTTGCCAAAGCCTCTTTCCAGAAAACACTGTTTGACGAAGACGCGGGCATCTACCGCGACGGTATCGGCACGGATCACAGCAGCGTTCACGCGAACTTTTTTCCGTTGGCGTTCGGGCTGGTTCCTGATGACAAACTCAGTGGTGTGATCGCGTGGCTCGAACAGAAAGACATGCAGTGCAGTGTGTACGCGGCTCAGTACTTCATGGAAGCACTGTTTCAAAGCGGGAGCGATGAGAAGGCGCTCGACTTGATCCTGGCCGACGGTAATCGCAGTTGGAAACACATGGTGGACAGCGGAACGACGATCTCGTGGGAAGCCTGGGACTTGAAGTACAAGCCCAATCAAGACTGGAACCACGCTTGGGCGCAGCGCCCGCAAACCTTTTGCCCCGATTCGTACTCGGTGCCCAACCTGCCGCACCTGGCTGGGCAACGGCCATCATCCGCCCATGCACCGGTGGTTTGACGTACGCAAACGGCAAGGTTCCAACCCCACAGGGACCAATCAAAGTCGAGTGGAGAAACGAGGGCACATTCACGCTCACAGTCAGTCTTCCCGATGGAGTGTCGGGCAAGATGGAACTCCCTTCAGGTGGAGCCACATCGGGTGTGTTCTCCGGGGGCAAGCAGTTAGCCGCGACCCGAAAGGCTGGCCGTTGGGTCTTGAAGGATGAAGTGACCGGGACCATGCAGTTCGAGGTGAAGTGAGCGTCCAGGAGAGAAAAAGCGTGTCGCCCCATCACGCTTTCGAGGCGGAGAGATCGAGTTTCGGCAAATCAAGAATGCAGTGAATCATGAATTCAACTCTGAATTGGTTGCTACTTCTTCCGGTCGCGACGCCGAACGTTTTGGCTGGCGATTTGGAATCGCAGTTCGGCGATCCACCTAATTCAGCGCGACCGGGCGTTTATTGGTACTTCATGGATGGCAACCAAGATCTCGATGAAATGATTGCGGACTTGCATGCGATGTCACGTCGATCTCCCTGTCGACTGGCCCACCGGCGTCAACAGCGATTGTCATGTCTGTGTGATCGCGGAAGGTTGGAGCTATCGGCAGTGGATTCAGCGCACCACCGTGGATCAAATCAACTCCGTGTCGTTGAAAGGGAGTGAACAAGAATGGCAACGAAATGGAGACGCGAATGGCATCGAATAATGGCCCCGGCTGAATCCACACTTCACGCTGCCGTTTGACATCCGCAACGCCCACTGGAGGCAGATCGGTTCGGGCTTGAGCGAGTTGCCGCCAACGGCCGGGAACTGATTAGAATTGTGGCACCGCCCCAGTTCTTTCTCCATCGTTGCCGCAACCGGTTGTTCCGACTCAATGTCGCGGACTCTGCCGGTGTACGATTGACTGGTAGTTTACCGCAAGAAGCTCTCATGGGTGTCAATATGGAAAATGAACGGACATGGAATCACATATGACAAACATCATCCCTCACAGCCTGTTGAAAAAGGGGGCTGACCCTTTGGAGGGCATCAAGAAACATGACCAATATGAATGCCTGGAGAGGGTCAGACGCCTTTTTCGGCAGGCTGCAACGACAACACTTCTCGCTGCCCTGATCGTCGGCCTCGGGGTGTTTCGCGCTTGCGCCGGGGCTGCGAACTTTGATGCAGTGACTGTCTTTCGCGGTGGAAATGACGGTTACAACAACTTCCGCATTCCGGCAGTCGTGATGGCGGCCAATGGCGATGTGCTTGCTTTCTGCGAAGCTCGTCAGGGGGGTGACCTCAGCGAGATTGATCTTGTCCTCAAGAGGTCCGCAGACGGCGGCAAGACGTGGCAGCCTCTTGAAGTCGTCCAGGATAGCGATGACTTTCGCGGCTTGTTCGCAGGCGAACAAGTACAGATCAGTGTTGGCAATCCTGCGCCGGTTGTTGATCTGCTCGATCCCGAGCACTCAGGACGCATTTGGTTGCCTTTTACGGTCGAGAATGATCGCGTCTTTGTGACTTACAGCGACGATCATGGGAAGACATGGGCCAATCGACGTGAACTGACTTCTGAGGTCAAGAAGAAGGACTGGGGCTGGTACGCAACCGGTCCGGTGCATTCCATTCAATTGCAACGAGGAACGTACCAAGGACGTCTTGTCGTGCCGTGTGATCATCGCATCGGCAAAGGTGGACACGATGGCGGACTCCTCGGTGCTCATGCTCTGTTGAGTGACGATCACGGTAAGACCTGGCGACTTGGTGCCGTGGATGATACCTACGAAGACGGCTTGAATGCTAACGAAACGACGGTCGTCGAACTCAACGACGGGCGGCTCTATTTCAATACACGCGATCACGGTGGGGAAGCCGAAGGGACGCGAGGCGGAGCATTCAGTAGCGACGGTGGCGAATCCTTTGACCGCACCAAGGGCCCATATGCGGTGTTCACTCCGTCGCCACCGCAACTCGATCCACCGGTCGTTCAATCCGCGTTGCTTCGAGCGGCATCCAGGCATTGGGGCGATGATCGCGATTTGATTCTGTTTTCTGGTCCTGACGAAAATGGGCCGACCGGCAAAGGGCGAAGTGATCTGCGGATTCGCTTCTCAACCGACGAGGCTGCGACCTGGAATGACGGGCCGCTGATCCACGAAGGCTTGGCGGCTTACAGCGATATGGTTAGGTTGGATTCCGGAAAATACGGCGTGCTGTTTGAGGCCGGCAAAGACAAAAAGCAATACGAACGGATCGTGTTCGCGGTGGTGACTGAAGACGACCTGTAGCTCGCAAGCAAAGAAAGCAAGAAGAACTTCGTCGTTCTCGTGAGAAAACGCGGATTCGGTTCCAACGCCTCGCGAACAAGCTACGTCCCATTCGCGGGATCCCAGCCATCAGCCGAGGCAGGGAAGATCCATGTCAGCAGGCGTTGACAATGGTGACGCGCCGCGGCGATTCTGGTTTGACGAATTACCCGATACATCGAAGAGCACGTCGAGAACGACAAGGATTGACTTCGGCTCGTTCCTGCAAGTGAATGTGCCCGCCAGCCACCCCTTGAAGGCCATTTTCCATCTGCCACCAAAACTCCGAAAGAACCACGAACAGTCAGCATGCAGAAAAACATTTTGTCGATAATTTGCTTCTTCGCTTTGGTGGTCGGCTTTGGGCGTTCGGCTTCGGCCCAACCAGCAGAGAAAAAGATCGGGCAGCAGCCGAACATTGTGGTGATCTTCATTGACGACATGGGATTTGCCGATCCAGGATGCTTCGGCAACCCGCTTGTGAAGACGCCCAATATCGATCGACTGGCTGAGCAAGGCATCAAACTCACGAACTTCTACGTCAACTCGCCGATTTGTTCGTCGTCCCGAGTCGCACTCACCACAGGTCAATACCAGGGACGATGGAAGATTCACTCTTACTTGAACACCCGCGCCGGCAACGCCAATCGCGGCATGGCCAATTACCTCGATCCTGATGCACCGACCACTGCGAAGAAGTTGAAGGCGGCCGGTTACGCGACGGCTCATTTCGGAAAGTGGCACATGGGCGGCGGGCGTGATGTTGACGACGCTCCGTTGCCGCAGGCGTACGGTTTCGACGAGTCCCTGGTATCCTTCGAAGGACTTGGCGATCGGATTATCTCGGACCCCAATGGAGTTGACAGAGCGCGTGCGCTTGGCCACGGAGAAGTCATCCCCTGCAAGCGGTGGGAACGCATTCAGATCCAGGCAGACCGAACCATTGACTTCATTGAGCGACACAAGGATGGGCCATTTTACGTGCGGCTGTTTCCAAACGACGTTCACGACCGGCACGATCCCATACCCGGCAGCGCGAAGAAATATGAAGCGATCTCCGATGATCCGTTCGTGCGCGATTTTCTAGCAGTGCTTGAAGAGTTGGATCGTCAGATCGGTCGTGTTATGGCCACGATCGACGAGCTTGGTATCGATGGGGAGACTCTCATCATTCTCACCAGCGACAACGGGCCCACGGACTGGCCGAGGAAATATCTGACCGGACCTCCGGCGGGTTTCACTGGTCCCTTCCACGGCCGCAAGTGGTCGCTGTTCGAAGGCGGCATTCGCATGCCGTTCATTGCGCGTTGGCGCGGCACGATTCCCGCCGGGATTGAAGATACAACGAGTGTCATGAGCGCGATCGATATCTCGCCAACGATCTGCTCTTTGGCGGGAGTGGTTGTTAAAGAGGATCTCGACGGTATCGATTGCAGTGGTGTGCTCCTTGGCAACCCGTCGCGTCGGCCCGAACCGGTCTTCTGGCAGTACGGCCATCCGCACGCGATTCTCAAGGGCGGAAAACCGGAGCACCAAAGCCCGACTTTCGCCATGCGTGATGGGCGTTGGAAGTTCCTCGTCAATCCCGACGGCAGCGAAGCTCAACTCTTTGACCTCGAGCTGGATCCAGGGGAGAAGAGCAGTCTCCTCGCGACTGACAGCCGGCGCGCCGTGGAGATGGCCGCAAACATCGCTGCATGGGCCGATGAGCTTGGATTCGACTTTGACGCCAGTGCGCCGCTCACTGCACCGGTTCCAACCATTGCAGTACTCGCCAGCAACCAACTCCTGCGATTTGTGAATCACGGCATACAGGGCGATTCGGATTCGCTGAAATTTGACGGTAAGTCGTGGCTTGAGCTTCCATCGTTCCGCGCCCCCAAAGTGGCAGGCGGTCGTTGGATCCAGATCAAAGGCGCGATTGAGCCGGAAAACGACAACGGCGTGATCCTGGCGCACGGCGGCGTTCGCGATGGATACAGCGTTTACCTGGATGCGGGAATATTGAAGTTCACCACTTGCTCAGGCGGAATTCGCGAGACGATCGCTTCAGCGACGAAGCTGATCGCGCCCATAGATTTTGAAGCCTCCTGGAGGGCTGACGGAGAAATGACGCTCAGGGTCGACAAAAAGATCATCGCCAAATCGAAAACAGAAACCCAGATGCAGAAAGAACCGTCTGATTCCATCCACATCGGCGCGGACTTAGACAGTCCCGTCGGTGAGTACAAGACACCCAATGCCTTCACGGGAACAATCAAGAATCTGACGTTTCGATATCCCAACGGCACCTAGGTAGGCGGCGCACCTTAGCTCAATTTTCCTACCCAACCTCGCACGCCGACTTCCTGCCATTCAATGAAGAATCTGCGCGTTTGGAAATGCCTCGATCAGTGTCGCGATTCCCTCTTGAGTGATCTTCGTCCCCTGCACGTCAAGCCGCACGAGATCGGTCATGCCTAGCAAAGTTGGAATGCTGGCATCGGTGATGGGGACATTGTTGAGCTCAAGCCGCCCCAGCCGTTCAATGGATTGCAGCGATCGAAGTCCTTCGTCGGAAATCCGCACGTCGTGCAGGATCAACGCTCGCAGCTGGAGCATCTTTCCCAAAGTCTTCATGCCGGCGTCAGTAATCGGCGTCGCCATCAGGTTCAGTGACTTGAGACGAGTGAGAGCTTGCAACGCGACCAATGACTCGTCGCCGAGGGGGACCGCGCCAAGATCGAGTCGCTCCAGTTGTTTCATGTTGGACATGTGTAACAGTCCGTCGCCGGCGAGCGACGTACGCCGCAAGTCAAGTGCTCGCAAATTGACGAGTGGCCCGAGAAAAGCGAGCCCTTCATCGGTGACCTGAAACGCTTGCGCCAAGGAAAGTTCTTCCAGGCCTGTGAGCTTCCCGAGGTATTCCAACCCGTAGTCGGTAACTGCGTATGAGTCTTCAACCGCGAGTACCCGCAAACTCGGCATTTCGGAAATCAGCTCCAAGGCCATGTCACTGACACTGCGACTGCGGATGCGAAGTGTGTGCAGCTTTGGCAGTTGGGCGATCCGTTCCAATCCACTATCGCCGATTAAGTCACTTCCCTCGAGATCAAGGACTTGTAGTTCCGTCAACTGCGCCAGCGAGTACAGACCCCCGTCGCTGATATAGCTATCGGTGAGTACGAGCTCGGTTAGTTTCGGAAGCTGGATCAATGACTCGACCGCGGCGTCTGTCATTCGACTGGCACGATGGAGCCGAAGCGACGTCAGATTCTTCAGTGACGTCAATTGAGCGATGCCCTCGTCCGTCAAGCCAACGGAATCAAGATCGAGTGAAACGAGA
Source organism: Pirellulaceae bacterium (assembly GCA_963704055.1). Classification (GTDB taxonomy): domain Bacteria; phylum Planctomycetota; class Planctomycetia; order Pirellulales; family Pirellulaceae; genus Rubripirellula. Next base: position 111,677 of record CAVPGW010000005.1, read on the forward strand.
CTGTTGAGTCGCGATAGAACCGGGGCAGACGCGTCCGTGATGCCGACTCCTTTGAGCTTCAGTCGTTGAAGGCCGTCCGATACCGCGAGTTGAGCGACTTGATCATCAGAGAGGTTAGCGCCGGAGAGATCGACGGACAACAAACTTCCGTCAGCATCGAATGTGTAGCTGCCGCCCCATTCTTCAAGGGACTCGACCAATTTGGGGAACTGCGGTTTTCTTGGATCGTCGGCGACTTCGGCGATCTGTTGATCTTGAGAAGCTTGACTGGCAGAATCCGCCGAACGCTGCGCCGATGGGTTCTCGTCGCCGACGCGTTGCCGAGCCTTGGTGCCGCACCCGGATAGCATGAGGCAACAGACAACGATGGCGGTCGCGGGCCAATTCAGCAACATCTTGCCAGGTTTCATGGAGTTGCCGAGGCGCTTTCTGGAACAACCGTGGATGGCTTGACTCCTTGAAGGCGAAGATCGGGAACACCCTCGACCGAGACGCCTCGCATCCCCAGTGAGTATGCCAAAGCCGGGCGGTCTTCCTCACTCGCTTTGTCGAAGGCCTCCTGCAGGGCCGAGGTCGCTCCCTCACCCGGCAACCGTTCCAGCGCCATCCGCGCGTCCTCGGCAATCGCAGGATCCTGCAAACACGTGGCTACGCGACGGGTTGCCTGTTCACCGGAGATTTGCCAGATCATCCATAAAGCGTCTTTTCGCAGTTGCGTTGGATTGGAATCGTCGAGCAAGCCGAGCAACTCGGCGGCAACCGCGGCGGCTTCCTCTTCGGCACCGGGTCTGCCAGTGAAATAGACGATGTTCTGGATGGCGCGATTGGCCGCCCTGGCGATCTCGAAGTTGTCCCCCGCCGCGATTTCACCGAGAGGACGGACCGCCACGGCGCCGACCGTGCCGGCTTGGTCTCGTGCTGCCGCGCGAATGTTGTGATTCTCGCTTTGGATGTCTTGAATCAGTTGTTCGAGTGTGAGTTGGTTCATTGTGTCGTGCCGGAACGTTTTGGTTTGAAAGAATTAGATGTTCGACGCGGCAATCCGTCGGAAAATCGTAGCCGCTTACCCTCGTTTGCCCGCGGAATGACTAAATCGCATAAGGATAACGCTGAGGCCGCCCCATCAATCGTTGGGCTTGCGGATCATCGATGATCTCGCGTTTGGCCTGGTCCCATTTCAACTTTCGTTTCAACAAGAAGGACAGGTTTCCGAGCACGGTTAGAATCGCAACATCCACGGCGGCCTCGATATTCATGATGGTTTTCTGTCCGGTCTTGATACCGAGAAACCAATCATCAAAGTGGCCTGGGCTCTGATAGACATCGACTGCCCCCGGGCCCGGTTTCCACTCGTGCGCTTTTTTCTCCGCCCACGTTCCGCCGTCGCCGCCCCAGTGAGTGAAGGTTCCATCTTCCCCATAGTAAACGGCACCATAGCCGGGGCGGCTGATTCGTCCCCCAGGTTCCTTGCCGGTTCGTTCTTCTGGCGGAACCGGTGTGCCAGGCTGATTCCACGTCAAAGTCCAATCCGGATCCTTGAAGGTGTAAGTGACGTTCAGCTTGACGGCCGAGTCCCACAAGCCCCGTGTGGGCGACTGGCCCGTGGCCTCGACTTCTACCGGACCAGTACCATCCGCGTCCATCCACCATTTCGCGCAACTCATCACATGTGCTCCGCGATCACGGATTTGGCCGCCGCCCGATTCCATCATCCAGCGAAACGTGCCGTGGGCGTAACCGCGATTGTAGGGACGGTCGCGGAGTGGCCCGAGCCACATGTCCCAATCAAGCTCGTCCGGAGGCTGGCTGTCCGGCGCAAAGCTGCCGGCGGGACTCGGATAGTGGAAGCACTCAACGCGAGAGATCTTGCCAATGTTGTTGTTCGCCAAATATCGATGGGCTAAATAGGCTTCGGGTTGACTGCGACCTTGAGAGCCGACTTGGACGGAGACGCCCGCCTGCTGGGCTGCGTCGATCATCGCTCGACCTTCCTCGACGGTGCAGCACGCCGGCTTCTCGACATAAACGTGCTTTCCGCGCTGGGCCGAGTGAACCATCTGGGCCGCATGCCAATGATCCGGCGTCGAGATGATAACGGCGTCGATATCCTCACGGTCGAGAAGGTATCGGTAATCGTGGTAGCAATCCGCCTGCGGACCGGCCGTACGTGATGCGTTCGCCAGTCGCTTTGCATCGATATCACAGACGGCGGCGATGTTGACTTCACCGGATTGCATCCGCCCGACCATTTCTCGAAGCGCTCCGCCCCCTTTGCCGCCAACGCCGATAAATCCGATTGTCAAACGCTCATTGGCGGCGACGTTTCCGGGCGCCGCCAGCACGTTGCTGGGAATCACGTAGGGAGCCGCGATGGGCGCGGCAACCACGCTGGCCGATTTGAGAAAGCGGCGTCGCGGGACGCCATGACGATCATCGAGGAATGTGTTCTTGCGGCGCATCGAAACGGTGCCTCAGCTAGCGGTGTAACGGTCAGTGGCATCCCATCAACGGCTCAACCTATCTCTATCCGGTAGCGCCGACAATCATTCGGCCATCTGTTGAGTCGCTTTGTCACGCGGTCATTCGTCGCATTTGCATGTGCCGCCATTCCTGGCAGCTCTCAGAGCGTCCTGCGACCGGCTGATACTGGCCATTGCACTGGCATCGTGCCGGAAATAAGTGTCGGCGTGCTCTCCGAGCTCGCATCGAAAAGCAGGGACCGTGGCGAGCTCGGAGAGCACGCCGACAAAAAGAGCGACAGTAATTTCCCGCACGATGCTTAGACGGCTCCAACCGAACACGAATGAGACTGTGTTCCGGTGCCTGAGCATCGAACTCTCGAACATGATATTCTGCATGCTGGCCCATATGTTCGTTCGTGCCCGGGTTCGCATCGAGGGGCTTTTGATCGTCGTCTTTCGCTCCTAGGCTGTGAATTTATGAAAGTCGTCGTTCGCTCCGCGAACGAACGTCCCGTTAGCGTTCGCTTGCGGAGCAAACGACGACATCCCCTCGCCACTGGCCAATAAATTCACAGCCTCTCTGCGAAAGAAACGAAGAAAGCTGAACACGCACAGCCAAGACAATATCGGAAGCGAAACATGTTAAGCAAAACAATCAGTACAGCGATCGTGTTGATGATGGTCTTCGCAGTCTTTTCGTTGGATGGCGAGACTGCAAAAGCTCAAACGGACTCGCCACGTAAACCGGCGATCGAACAGTGGCCGGTCGTTAAGACACGCCCCAAAGTGGGTGAGCCATCGCTCGTTCCCCAATACACGTTTGCCGAGACGCTGGCCGAACAAGAGAAGCAACTGAAGTCGAATCCGCTGTTGCTTCGCATGAACAAATCGCGAGCCGCGCAGACCGCCGACCCGCATCGCCCAATTTATCATTACGTAAATCCCGAAGGCCGTTTGAACGATCCCAATGGTCTTTGCTACTGGCAGGGGCGCTGGCACTTGTTCTATCAGGCCTATCCGCCGGAAGACACTCGTCAACACTGGGGCCATGCCGTCAGTGACGACCTGATCCACTGGCGTGATCTGCCGCTGGCGATTTACCCCCACCCGGAAGACAAATGTTTTTCCGGATCGACGCTGGTGGAGGAAGATCGAGTGATCGCTATCTACCACGGAATTGCGGCTGGTACGATGGTTGCCGTCTCCAGCGATCCACTGTTGTTGAACTGGGAAAAAGTCAGCGGTGGGCCGGTGATTCCGTTTCCAAAGCCGGGTGATCCGCCGCTTCCCTACAACATCTTCGATCCGTGCATCTGGAAGCGCGACGGCATGTACTACGCGCTGACGGCCGGCACCGTGAACGAGGGCCCGGGCGGAAAGCCGGTCCGCGCCGAGTTTCTGCATCGCTCCATGGACTTGGACAAGTGGGAATACTTGCATCCTTTCTTGGAAGACGATCGATACGGGATCGTAGGTGATGACGGAGCCTGCCCTTACTTCTGGCCGATCGGCGACCGCCACATCTTGCTTCACTACAGCCATACCAGTGGCGGCAAATATCTGCTGGGGGACTACGACACCGATCGCAATAAGTTTGTGGTGACCTACGGCAGCGACTTTAACTTCGGACCCAGCGGGCCGGGTGGCGTGCATGCCCCGTCAGCCTGTCCCGATGGCAAAGGTGGCGTGATCGCGATCTTCAACATGAACCCTGCCAAGCCGACGCAGCCTTGGAATCAAATCATGACTTTGCCGCGGCAATTGACGTTGATTGCGAAAGACGAGTTGGGGATCAAGCCGGCCGGAGACATTGAATCATTGCGAGCTGAGCACGTTCACGTCGACACGATGGGACTGGCTGCAAACGAAGAGATCGTCTTGGAGGGCGTGCGCGGCAACGCGCTGGAGTTGGCGGTGGAGATTGATCCAAAGGGGGCGTCCATGGTGGAATTAAATGTGCTGCGGTCGGCCGGCGCCGAAGAAGTCACTCGGATCGCCTTCCTGCCGGAGCGAGGTTACCGTGACCGCGCATATCGGCAACGCCCAATACCGGGCGTTATTTCACTCGACAATACGCGTTCGTCGATCCTACCCGACGTCCGTTCGCGACCGCCGGAAACGGCACAGGTTGCGATCGAAAAGGGTGAGCCGCTGAGGCTTCGTGTGTTTATCGACAAGAGCGTGGTCGAAGTATTCGCCAACGGCAAACAATGTGTTGCGTTGCGAGTCTACCCGGGACGCGAAGACAGCCTCGGCGTCTCACTCCGCGCCCAGGGCCAGGATGCACAGCTCCGCTGGCTTGATGCTTGGCAGATGAAGAACATCTATGAAAACTGATCGGTCTTCACCCTTTGTTGATGGGACTCGCCGGTACGTCTTCGGATTGCAATCCGCCATCGCGGCAATCCTCGTCGTATGTTCGGCTGCGGCTGGTTCCGTTTCGGCAAAGGAAACCCTTACCGCTGGCAAGGCGATCATCAACGTCAGTTCAAACGTGGTTGATGTGTCGCTATCTCGTGCGAATGATTCGTCTGACGCGTTCCAGGCGATGTCGCCACTGAACCTGTGTGTCTTGGATAACGCGAACACTTCGGCCTGGCTCAAGGGTGAGTATTCATCTGTGCGACAAACCGGTGGCTCGATCACTTGCGTTGGAGAGATTCATAGTAACGCGGGGAGCATCTTTCGATTTGAAGACATTTACTTGGTGGCAAACACGGCAGACGCAATCGAACTTTCTCGTAAAGTGACGGTGACACACGCGGGGGGAGATGCGGGGTTTCTTTCGCGTTTCCAATTGCGGTCCTCCACGGACTTCTCGTCAAACGATTACTTCGTTCCCGGCATTTGGTATGGAGACAATCGCCTTGCGCGACCTGGAGCCATGGGCACGAGTTCATCTCATGAATTCTTCATCATTCGCGAAGACCGCATGCCCTTGCCGATGGTGATGATGCGCGACAAACACGGCGGAGCGACGATCACGCTGGTTCACCTCCAGCCGGATGGTTCGACCTGTCTGCCGGATTATGCCGCTCAGAGGGTGATTGATCAGCGAATCCAGGTGGCGTCGTTGGGAGTGTTCTCTCGGAAGAACACGGCAGTCAGTCTCTATTTCCCGGCGAGTGAAGGTCAGCGAAGCTATATCCGCAGTTCCGCCGGTCAACGCAGAAATCGCGAGGCGGGCCGTTGGGTGGAACGTTTTCATCCCGTCAAACAAGACATGCAGCATGGCTACAAGATGCTGATCCACGTCAGCGAACATGACAAGTTCCCACGAGCGATGCGTCAGGCATGGCGGGTCGCCTATCAAAACGTCCCGCGCCCGAAGGTAACGTCAGACATCCCCGCTTGTTATGAGGCCAGCATCAGTCTGGTTGCGGACTGGTCTCAGACGACCAAGGGTGCCGCCGGGCTGCCCTTTCGCTTGCGGCTACCGGATGGGGGCTTGGAGGACGCCGAAATGATCAATTACCAGATGGGATTCGTGGGACAACAGCTTCCCCTGGCGTACCATCTGTTGCGTTATGGCTTGATCCGCGATGACACCGAGATCCGTCGTAAGGGCGAGGCGATGGTCGACTTCTGGGCCGCCAACTCAGCAACGGACCAGGGATTGCCGCGTACCTGGTTCGACACTTTTCCAGAACCACATTGGCGAAAATACAACACGTTCATGCGAGTTGCCTCCGACGGAATGGGCGGCGCACTGATGGCCTGGGATGTGATGAAAAAGCACGGTCACTCCAGACCGGACTGGCTTGCCTTTTGTATTGGATTCGCAGATTGGTTGGTCACGTATCAGAATGAGGATGGATCCTGGTTTCGCGAATACAACTGGGATAGCACTGCGGCGCATCAGGGAAAAGGAAATACGACGAATCCAATACCGTTTCTGATTGACCTCTCGAAGGCAACCGGAAGTACCAAATATCGCGATGCAGCGTTGAAAGCCGGCGAATACTGTTGGCGAAACATTCACGAAAAGTTTGCCTACGTTGGCGGCACGCCGGACAACCCCAATGTGATGGATAAAGAAGCCGGCTTCCTGGCGATCGATGCGTTCCTGGCACTGTGGGACGTCACTGGCGACAGACGTTGGCTCGGGGCGGCAGCGCAGGCCGCAGATTTCACCGAAACCTGGGCGTATTGCTGGGAAATTCCTATCCCGCAGGAGGACACCGAGGCAACCTACCCGAGATCAGCAACAACGACAGGAATGAGCATCATTGCGACAGGCCATTCCGGCGCCGATCTTTTTCTGGCAGGTGCTCCCTTCCTTTACTACAGGCTCTACCTGGGCACGGGCGACCAACACTACGCCGATATCGCCAGGCAGTTGCTGCACCATCCCCGCCAGAGCGTCGATATCGACGGGTCGCTCGGTTATGGCCACACGGGATTGTGCACCGAAGCGTTGACGCTTTCGCCTTCGCACATCGGCCGCGGGCATGGTGTCAACAGATGGCTTCCGTGGATTAGCCACAGCATGATCAATCCAATCGTACAACTCGAAGAGGTCTACGGTCTGGCCGACACGCCCGTCGTGAGCGGGCAACAGCTCGATCAACTCCGTGCGAAAGACAGAGAGTATGGGCAAAGCCGCGGTCTGTTTTCGTCAAGGAATCAAGCGAACAGGAAGACAACGAACGCGAATTGAATGCCGGCAAGAAACCATCACTGGATGTTCGTCGTCTGGAAGCCTGCCTGCCCCGCGGCGCATCAACTGCCTGGCGATCTCAGCGGCCCTGCACACACAGCAACGTTGGTTGGCATGATGGATTTTCGAAGGACGCTGCTGTTCCCGCTGCCGCGCGGTTTCGCTGAATTCAAGCCGGTACCCATTAATCTGAGTGCAGCGGTCTTTCCAGACGGACCTTGATCACGGTGTCGTATTGGTTCAGGGATTCAGTTGGCAGCGTGAACTTCAGGGTACTGCCATCCTGAGTGAAGTCGGCCTTCTTGCCGTTGGCCACATAGGCCGCTGCGGTCGCTTTGACGGGCACGTCGCTGAGTGTAAGCCTTCCCGTCTCCGGCCACTGGAGCACATGCAAATAGAGCACGTTGCCTTGCTGGTTGACACTGACGTCGCCCCAATCGGGACGCTGTGGCAATGGATTGGCTCGCGTGTCGAGCAAGGATTCGGCATTGCCTTTCATCCATTCCCCAATCACACCATACAGCCTGACCGCTTCGGGATCGAGCTTGCCGTTGCCCATCGGGCCGTTGTTGAGCAAGTAGTTCCCTCCCGAGCAAACGGTATGCACAAAGCGATCGATCAGCTCTTTCGCGCTGTGGTAGTAACACTGGCCGTGGGTCTTGTAACCGTAGGAAGAACTGACGCTGTCGGGTGATTCAAAGTAAACCGGAAGCTTCTTGGTAGGGACCTCTTTGTCGCCGATCGAAACATAATCGAACAGCGGCATGCTCTGCTGTTCAATCTTGTCTTTGCCACGATAGATGATTCGGGAATTGATCAGGCAATCGGGCCGGTACTTCCTGACCATGTCGCGAAACCGCAGAGCTCGCTCGTAAGTCATCTCGACGGGAGTGTCAAACCAAACCAGGTCGAGTTCATAGTTCTTGACCAGTTCCTCCACCTGGGGCAGCGACTTCTGCTCGATGTAGCGATCCATGTCGGGCGTGAAATCGGCCGGCAGTTCGGTGTGAATGTCGCGTACGTTGGCTCTCTTGTTCAAGTAAGGAGCGTCGGGCTCATCCCAGTCCTGAGCCTGCGAATAGTAGACGCCGAACTTCAAGCCATTGCGATGGCAGGCATCGCATAACTCTTTGATGATGTCGCGTTTGAACGGTGTGGCGTCGACGATGTTGTATGGGCTGACGGTCGACTTGAAGAGTGCAAAGCCGTCATGGTGCTTTGAGGTGATGACGACGTAACGGATACCGGCATCCTTGAAGACCTGCACCCACTGCTCGGCGTCAAACTCCGACGGATTGAACTGCGCGGCCACCTGATGATATTCATTGGCCGGAATTTTGGCGGCGACTTGGATCCACTCGGAGTAACGGTGATCAGTACCACGACCTTTGTATTGGCCTGCCAGCGGAGAATAGGCGCCAAAGTGAATGAAGGCACCAAACTTGGCATCGCGGAACCATTTGTCCAGCCGCGCCTCGGAGTCAGGTCCTTGTTTGAGATCGCCGGAAAAACGGTATTCGAACGAGGTGTTGTTCGTCGGCTTCTTTCTGGGCGTCTGGGCTTGCGTCGCTAAAATGCCTGTCATCAGCACGACGATGGAGAGCGATGCGCATTTCATTCTTCTTCTCCTAGTTTCTCGGCTCGACGTTATCTGCCAGCCACGTGCATTCGGGTATTCAGCTGCTGTTTGAGCTTGCGGATCGTTTCAGCGTGCTCAGGATCGTCGACGAGGTTGGTGAATTCGCCCGGATTCTCTTCAAGGTCATCCGCGATGATGAACAGAAGGTTGGGGCTCGGGCGGGAATTCACTCTCCCTCTGGGCAACGAGTTCTTCAAAGTAGCCATCACGCTCCGTCGTGATGGCTACTGATAACCGCACGACCTTCTTGGATCAAGGAGGCATCGTCGATCCTTTCAGCGAATCGTTTAGTTATCTAAAGTGCGACCGGAAACATCCTATCAAGGAACGATGACTGTTCATCCTCAAGCTATTTGGGCCAGACTTTGAGGCGGATGGCTTTCTTGCCGGAGAGTTGAAATGGACCGGGCGCCGGATTCCTCGTGCTTCGCTTCACGCCAAAATAGTCGGTATCGAGTCGATAGGGCGTTCCATCGGGCTGCTCGTACTTGGCATTGGAAACCATTGCCTTGCCGAGTGCTTTGGTGGTGACAACGTCTCGTTGCTGCGCCGCCGTCCGGGCGCGATCGACGGCCATGTCGAGCCACCAACCATCACGCATCTGTTGCAGCTTGATGCCGGGATCGAAGTCGGCAATGACCATCGCGTCGCGGTCATGCGTGCTCGGCTTGGCGCCGGCCAGAAACACGTTGCCGACGGCCTGGAGATTCGCGATCCTTTCATCATAGACGGACAAACCGCCGTGACCGACGAACAGATTGTTCACGAAGCGTTCGTCGTCACCGACAACCTTGGACAGTCCCAGCACCTCGGTGCTGTGTGGCTTGTGGAACGGTGTTTGGCGATCCAACTCGGCTCGCAACCGGATTTGGCAGCCGAATAGATTGTGAACGTAAGCTCCACCACCACAGGATTCCAGCAGTCCAGCGGGTGAAAGAAACACGTTGTTGTCTACCAGGAACGGCCCATGGTTTACCTCCACAAACAGGTCTTGACTATTGTCATGCAACAGATTCCCGGTCACCCGCGTCCCCTGGGTCATCCAGTCCAGCCAGATGCCGCCGTGGCCACCGCAACGGTAAAGATGATTATCGCTGATCAGCGTATCGATCGCACCGTGAAACTTGATGCCGGCCATTTCCGCACCGCTAAACGACCGATCCAAGTGGATGTCGTGGATCTCGTTGCCGGTGACGGTTGAGAACACTGCGCCCATGCTGCCGACAATTCCTGCCTGTCCGCAGTGCGACACGTGATTGTTCCGCACGACGTGATGTCCGATGTTCTGCTTCGACCAACCGCGATTCAGCGCCCGGTTGATCGTCTCGACATAGCCCTCGGCCGAGTTCTGAGACGTATTGTCAAACTCGTCGCCGTGCTTCCCCAGGGCGATGCCCGAGCAAACAGAATAACGAACGGTGTTGTTTTCGATGATCCATCCCTTCGACCAGTGCGTGCCGATAAGACCGATCTGCTCGGCTGTTGGCGGCGCCCATGGAGTGGCCGCGTGCTCCATCGTAAAGCCCCGCACCGTAATGTAGTTCAGGCCGGGTTTCTGCGGGTAGAAAACCGTTCGGCGGAGATGGATCTCCACTTCTTCCTGGTTTGGGTCCAGGCCGCTGAACTGGGCCCAGATGGTTGTGTCTTTGTCGCCTACTTCTGTAAACCAGAGCGGGCTCTTGCCAACCGGTTCGACCACATCGTCAAGAGTGAACGTCTCGGTGAGCCAGTGTCCGTTGAGATAGACCGCCCCGGTATGAATCTTGTTGCCATTGCTGTTGAACCAGTCGCCACTGATCAAGTCATCAAAGGGGTTGAAGGACCCGAAGTAACTATTAGGTAGAGTGACTTTCCATGTACTGTTCTGAACCTTCCGCCACTCTTTGATAATCTCGGATCCCTTGATCACAACCGTCTCGCCAAGAGCAGCCTGGTAGACGATGCGTTTGCTGTCTGACCTGCCGCCGCGTGGCGGGTTCACCCACTCGCGATACACACCTTCATGCACCGTGATCACATCACCCGGCTGCGCAATCTCCGCAGCAGCCGATATCGTCTGGAAGGGTTCTGTGCTTGAACCTTTGCCGTCATCGTGACCGGTGGTCGATACGTGGTACTCCGTTGCGCAGAGCGAGCAAGCGGCGAAGGCAACACTGAATGCTGCAATGAAATCTCTCATGGCACTATCCTCTTCGTCCGCAGGAATGACAACGCAGGAAACAACGAGTGCTGAAAACTGAAGTTGACCTTGATCATTCCCCGGGCGTTCTTACAAGCCCGAATCGCAAGTTTTAAAGTCGCGTTTTTTCTCATCTCTCTCCCTAATCTACAAGCTCAAACTCTATCTCGAACGCAAATAGCGCGACTACAAAACTTGCGTTTCGAGCTAGTAAGCAAAGGTCCACCTCAGTTCTCAGGACTAGTCACTCCCGTGCAATGAGTAGATTTTTCCGACGTCCGTCGTTGCAAAAAGAACCTGCGGACCGTTTTCGGTTTGCAGCACAAGCGGCTTGCCCAACAGCGATTTGATCTCCGCCCGTTCGAGCACGCCATTTTTCCAATAGATGGAAACCTCGAATCCGCCTCGGGCGCGCAGACCGGAAACCGAGCCTTGCGGCCATCCAGGCGGCAGGGCAGGAAGGAGGTCGACAATAGGGTTGCCCTGTGGATCACGGCGATGCGACTGCAACAAAGCTTCACAAATGCCGGCGGTAAGACCAAAGTTACCGTCAATTTGGAACGGCGGATGGGCATCGAACAGGTTGTTGTAGAACCCAGCTTGCTTCTTCAAGCTGGAATTTTGGAAAAACCCGGTAAGAATTTTTTCTAAATGCTTGCCATCTCGCAAACGCGCCCAGAAATTCACTTTCCACCCGCGCGACCAACCCGTTCCTTCATCACCGCGCAGCTCGAGCGTCTTCTTGCATGCCTCGAACAGCTCTGGTGTTTCGCGGCGTGATTTCCGAACCGGGATGCAGCCCCCACAGATGCGAAACGTGGCGATGGTTCGTGTGAGGCTCCTCTTTGTAGAGCCACTCCTTCAATTGCCCTTCCGCGCCGACCTGGTTTGGAGCAATCCGATCTGCCGTCGCGCGCAACTGCGCGGCAAACGCTGCATCGCGTGAGAGCAGATCGGCAGCTTCCGCCGTGGACCGTAGCAAGTGGCGGATAATCTGATGGTCCATGGTCGGAGCCATCACCAAGCCCCCGCGTTCTGGCGAATTGCTCGGACCGCTGACCAGCCAGCCTTTTGCGAATTCGGGATCTTCAACCAGGTAGTCAAGGAAGAACTCCGATGCGCCCTTCATCAGCGGATAGGCGCGCTGCTCGAGAAACGTCTTGTCGCCGCTAAAGAGATAGCGTTCCCAAAGGTGCGTCGCGAGCCAGGCCCCGCCGGTTGGCCAGATCCCGTGGTTGGAAGCGTTGATCGGTGCCGCCCCGCGCCAGCCATCGGTGTTGTGATGAACGACCCAGCCTTTGGCGTCATAGAAATCTCTGGCCACTTCGGCGCCCGTGATCGCAAGATCGTCCAGCATGTTGAATAGCGGCTCATGACATTCCGACAAGTTGGCCTGCTCCGCCGGCCAATAGTTCATTTCGGTATTGATGTTGATGGTGTATTTTGAATCCCATGCCGGCTGCTGGCTATCGTTCCACAGCCCCTGCAGGTTGGCCGCCTGCCCGCCGGGGCGTGACGAGGCGATCAACAGGTAGCGCCCGTACTGATAGAGCAGCACCACGAAATCGGGATCTGGATTGGCCTGATATCGATTCAATCGCTCGTTGGTGGGCAGGTCAACCGAGTGACCGCCGCCCAGGTCAAGGTTCACGCGCCGGAATAACGCCCGATGATCGGCCTGGTGGTCGGCCAGAATCTTCCCGTACGATTTGCCTTCGATCCCCGCAAGAATGCGCTGCACATTTCGCGGCGGGATCGGCTTCCATGGATCGGTAATTTTCATAGCTTGTCGTCGCGGCCAGATAGAACACCACGGCATCGGCGCCGCTCACTTCGATGCCGCCATCGGTGACCGTCAACGTGCCGCCTTTCGTCTCCGCTCGCAATTGAGCCTCGAACTCGACCATGCCCTCAAAGAAAGTCTTCCGCCGCTCATCCTTGAAATCCGCCACAACGCCGCGCATACGCAAGGTAGATGCATCCACAGCGCCCATGGCTGGAGACTCTTGGTGCGGCGTCGTCAGCCGTGCAGTTAAATTCAATTGGCCCGGTTGATCGGCCTCAAGTCGAACGGCAATCACGCCATCCGGATAGCTGGCCAGGACAGAGCGTTTGTAGGTAACTCCGCCCGACTTGAAAACGGTAGTTGCCAAGGCCCCGTCGAGATCCAGTGTGCGCTGGTAGTTCTCTATGCTTCCGAGGTTTGGAAACTCGAGGACCAAATCCCCGAACGGCTGGTACGGCGCTTGACGCAGCGGCTGCGACATAAAATGTGCCGTCGCCAGCGCTTCTGCTTCTCTTTGCTTGCCGTCGAACAACAGCTGCCGGAGTTGCGGCAAATAGTCGACCGCACCGGGATGCGAATAGGAACGGGGTCTGCCTGCCCAAAGCGTATCGTGGTTGAATTGGATTCGATCTTCATGAACGCCGCCAAACACCATGGCACCGACGCTGCCATTTCCCACTGGCAACGCATCGGTCCACTCCGCCGCCGGCTTGTCGTACGTCAACCGCAAGCGGCTCCAGTTCGCATCGGCATTTGCCGGAGCACAATACAATGTCAACATCACTAGAAATGATTTTGTGCACTCTTTTTCTCCTTTAGTCTGTTCACACTTCTGCGTTCAACACGCTATACATCAATCCAGCGTGCGGCAATCGACGCAATAGGTTACTACAAGGTTTGTTTTGGGTTGCTCCCAACTCAAGTAGGCCAGGACTTGGAGATCGCCTGGCTTAGCCGTTCCGTTTTTGTTAGGATTTTCGACGCTCGTCGTTTGGTATAGGCACCGAGAAGAAAGTACATCACTCGATTGGACAGCCGCGGAGCGGCGGAAGAATGTAGCCTGGGGTAAGGGTGCGAGCTTAAAGCGAGCAACCGCAGCCCCAGGTTGCGGTTGCTCCACGACATTTTTCCCCCGCGGCGTTTGGGCGGCGTAGCCGCCCAAACGCCGCGGGGGAAAGGTTCTTTCGGGTTCGCTTACCTGGGGTTACACCAGCCTCGCTGTCGCTCGTTGGTTCACCCCAGGCTACCCTCTTTCACCGCTCCGCGGTTAACCAAATGTCATCACAACCGGCATCCTGAGCCGGACGGTCTCCTTGTCCTGGCCTGCGTAGCTTCTCGTTTGTAGTGACCCGATTCATCGGGTGGTTGCGGGAAAACCGCATGAATGCGGTCACTACGAACAAGCACGCGATGAACCTGAGGACGACGGGCTACGGCGCATTGTTCTGATCCCAGGGAAGTCCTTTCCACCATTCGGCGCCCGCGTGGTTGGGCTGTTTCGGCCCCGGAGTCGAACGTCCTTGTTCGACCACCTGACGAAGTTCCGCCGTCAGTTGCTCGACGACTTCCGGGTACTCTGCCTGAAGATTGGTCGTTTCCTTGGGATCATCGTGAAGGTTGAAGAGCTGAACGGGTGGCAGATTCTGCTTGAGGGCGACGGCCTCTCGAGGTGGACTCCAGCCGCCCGAGCCGCGACACAAAAGCAGTTTCCATTTCCCCTTGCGGACGGCGAAGTGCCCCGAGACGGAGTGATGAACAACCAGTTCATGCAGCGGCCCGGCAGCATCATCGCCGCGCAGTGTGGGAAGCAAGCTGACACTGTCTTCGGCGGCATCGGCTGGCAATTCGTGTCCGACGACGTCCGCGCAAGTCGCCATGATGTCGGCCAGCGTGATCGTCTGTTCGCTGCGGGATCCCGGTTCAATGTGGCCGGGCCAGCGGACGATAAACGGCACTCGATGCCCGCCCTCGTAGGCGTCCGCCTTCCAGCCTCGCCAATTCACGTTCAGATGGACGCCCGCGGCATCAAGCTGGGCAAAGTTCGCCTTGTCCGATGTTCCGTTGTCGCACGTAAAGATCACAAGCGTGTTGTCGTCCTGATCTGTTTCCTTCAAAGCCCGCATGATCTGACCGACCGCGTTGTCCGTCTGAATCAGGAAATCAGCGTACTCGCTGACTTTCGATTTGCCGCGGAAGTCCTCGTGAGGTGCGATGGGCGTGTGGGGCGAAGGCATGGGAACGTAAAGAAAGAACGGTCGTTTCTGATCAGCACGCTCGCGAATGTACTGAGACCATCGCTTGGAGTACTCGGCAAGCACGGCGCGAAAGTCCCAGTCGGCAACGGATGGTCCGGCGGAAACCCCAACCATCGTTCCCGCTTTCATTTCCGTCGTAATCGCACCCAGCAGGCTCTCGTTTTCACGCCAAACGTAGGGCGGCCAATTGGGAACGTCGTCGCCAAAGTAGTAGTCGAAACCGTGATCGTTTGGGCCACCCTTCACCGCGGCGGTGAAATCGATTTCCGCGAGCTTCTCGGTTGTCCCTCCACCCTGTTTGGGCCAGTGCCAGCCGAGATGCCATTTGCCGATGCACGCCGTGTCGTAGCCATGCTCGCGAAACATCTCTGGCAGGGTGAGACGCTGATCTTCGATCAGCGGGCGTTCCCACTTTCCTACGATTCCGCGTTTGAGTCGGGATCGCCAGTTGTATCGACCGGTCAGCACACTGTATCGCGTCGGTGAGCAGACGGCCGACGTCGAGTGCGCATCGGTAAAGGACATCCCCTCGCGCAGCAATTGGTCGATCGCCGGAGTCTTCAGCCCCATCTTCTCGTTCAGTGCGGAGACCGAATCGATGCCCATGTCATCCGCGAGAATGACAATCACGTTAGGACGATCGGAGTCGGCGGCAGACAGCGATGCGGTGATCGACAGTAGAGCCAGGGCGATGATGAATCTCATGGAAGGGCATACCTGTTGGGCGTTTGGAAGGGAGCGGCTACTTTAACATCAATGCCTTGCGACTTTCGGCATCGCGGAGGTAGGCGGATGCCATCATTGGGTGGTTTGCAGGCCACTCACGGTCCGCCCTGCTGTCGGGAATCACTTGCCATGCTGTTGTATGCTTTCCCTACGGTTAAGTTATCAGGAAGAAGCGCGGCGGGATCGAACCTCAAACTGCCGATTCGACCGAGCCGGTATTTTTACTCTCGATGTCTTGGGGAAGTGTGTTGCTTGAATTCTTGCGGCGACTATTTGCCAAGAGTAACGCATCACGAACGTTCGTCGATCGTTTACACGGAAACGGAACGTTCGACGTAGAGGTTGTCAGCAAATCGGACGACTGGCAAAACCTGGAGCTATTCTGGCGAGCGACTTCGGACCAATGGGAACGCCGAGATTTGCCAGACGGCGGTGACTGCTTTGAACGTAGCACGTATGTACAGCTCGTTCCCAACGATTCCAATCGAAACAATCCGTATGCGATTGACGTCGAGGTCGCTGGCAGGAAAGCCGGGTATCTGAGCAGTCACGATGCGCTCAGAATTCATCGGCGGCTCAATCAACTTGGATACGATCGAATTAACGCGCCCTGCAAAGCGAGCATCTCAGGAGGTCGGGGATATTGGGTGGTGAGACTCGACCTGGTCGACGAACTGATCACCCAAGCGCCGGAAGAAGGGAAGCCGAGTCATTGAGCGCTCGTCTCCGTCGTGTCGGGCCGCTATCGACAGCGTGGATCCGTCGAGTTGGGTGGCTTTGGCAACGACAAGCTACGTCAGTCGCGCGAAATCGATTTCTACCCTTGGAATCCGGTGTCTGCCATTCCGAAGCCACCAGCGGCACCCCAAAAAACGCGTCGTGATCTACTGAGAGTGAGTCACCAACGCCGAAAACGGTCGTTGGATGCCCGGTGGAACAACTCGTCCCTCCGCTTTTCAGATGGGTTGATGGATCTTCGGGCAGTTACTTGGACGATCTCGATCGGGCTGATCCAGTCGCTGTCAGTCTCCGAAATTTCGCTGGTCACTCCGCGATTCGGTAGCATCGGACGCCGTACCCAGGGAATTCGTCGTCAAATTCGCGATCACGGATTTCAATGGTACGGTTTTCTTCCAGTACCTCGACGCTCGATTGCGACGGGGGAGTTAGCATTCGCAAGGTAGCCTCTGTCGGCTGGGCGCCCAAATTAACCGCAAACACGTACAGCGATCCCGCGTTACGTTTGCACATGACGGCGATGGGAACTTCCGACGAGGAGTGATCCATTGCGATTGCATTCGTGACCGTTGGGCTGTTCAGGACGGGCGCCAATTCCATGATTTGACGGTTCAGCAGGGTGACGGCTGGCAGCAGTTCGTCATCATCCAAAAGGGAAGCCTCTTGAAAGGTGGGCTCGAATTGGTGAACGAAGTAAATGATTCCGCGCGAACCGCGAATCAACGACATCCAGACTTCCGAACGAATCTGGTCGGGTGTTGGTTTCCGCGTCGTGTTGCTGATACGACTGCACTCAATGCAGTTCCAAACGATTTTCTCGTTGTTTGACCAGCGACGAAGGCGATCGACACCGCGGGCGACGTACTCCAGTTTGCCCGCGACCAGCGGATGCTCGTGCACGGCCGGATAGATATCGAAAGAAACGATGTCGCTGCCGCGGATGTACTTTGGATAGTCTTCGGGATGATTGCGGCGTACGCCGCGGCCAATGTAGTCATCGAAAGCAACTCCCTGCCCCAGGTTTAGCAGCACGGGTCGACTAGCATCGCGCCCGCGTATTTTCTGATAGTCTTTCACGATCACGCTTGGCTCGATCGGTGGGCCATAACCACCACCGGACCGACGTCTCTGTGCATTATCCGGCTCATCTCCGTGCATCCAGCCAACGACGATATCGGCGTTGTCCGAGCGCAAACCCACTTCGTTTTGACTGCAGACGACGGGCATCCCTGCACTCTTCAAAACTGACAGCTGTTCTTCGGTGGGGCCTTTCCACAATCCGACATAGAGGTTGATGCCCGCTCGCTTGTATCGCTCGGCGTTGCGCGGGTTCTGCAGCCACACCGCGATGGGAAAATAGCTGGGATCATCAGATATCCCGTTTTCCCACCGTTGATAGTCGGCCGGCGTGCCGCTAATGCTTTGGGCCATGACATTGACATTGATCACGACGGTCGACAGCAGGATGGCTTGAAGGAAATTTCGAAACATCAGGCGGTGGGAGCAGTTGGGAATGGGACTAATGGGACAGCGCCACTTTCAATCAGCCGAAATGTGATAGCACGCGGTTGTCTCCTCTCCAATGGGCAGCAACCGCAGGCTATCGCCAGACGGCTGATGAGTCAACAAAAAGCGGCACTTCCGCTCGAAACCGGCGCTGTTGATCTGAGCAGGAAATGAACCGCATACTGCCAAGATTGTCTTGACGCGAGCGAACAACCAACACCCGCACGTCCATGTCGGCTTTTCGGAGACTCCTATGACCACGTTCACAACCTCGTCGACAACGCAAGGCTCATCCGATGGCGTTCTCGAATCGGCCATAACAACCCTGACGAACAACGGGTTCGCGATAACGCACCGCGGCGCAACATCTGTTTCGTTGACGGGGCCGGGCCTGAACAGCACTCGGCAGAACCCGATCTTGGGTGCATCGAAGATCACCTTAGTCCTTCGCGGAAACTCAATCGACGCGGACGCCGAACTTGGTGGCGTGGATGCAATGCAACGCTTTCTGATGCGATTCCCATTCTTGCTTGGTTTGGGGCTGGGGCTGTTGATTGGTGTCGGCGGCGGCCTGCTTTTTGGACATCAGTTTGGTGTCGGATTCGGCGTGCCATGGGCCCAAGGCTGGCAATGGATGGTTGTGGCCATCGGTGGAGCAATGCTGCCCGTCGCGCCGTGGTTGATCTTATCACCGCTGATGGCGAAAATGATCCGCAAGCGAACACAGGATGCGGTCGAAACACTGGTCCGTAATGCCGCCTTCTGCTCCAAGCCTGCGAAACCAACCGTGCACTGACTTCGCAAGGTAGGAGCCGAAGCTCAACGACTTGGTTCATTCAGCTCGGCTGGTTTGTCGTCGCCTAATTGGGTAACACGCTAACATCGACCCGAATGGTACGATGACATGAATCCCTAAGAGCCGCCGCAAGCTAACGACGATCTTCCGAAGCCGGCATTGCTTGCTGAGCTGCCCACCAGTACTCAACGCGGTGAGTCACACCGCCGCATGCAGGCGATATGCGGTCGAAAACAGCGGGCAGTTTCACCGCCGCACGTTGGGAAAGTTCTGAAACTTGCTTCGGTGTTTCACGCCGAAGCACCTTAGCGATCTTTAAAAGGCGAGTGAGCGGGTTTCTCGGCCGTGTGTGACGGCTTCGAGGTCGTTGCACGGGTCGCTTTTCTTTGCTGACGGAGTAGAATGCGTCAGGTGCAGTCAACCGAATGCAGGCCGTAAAGATGAGCAAGCAAAAGATAAAGCCCCTCCTGACGCAGTCAGAAATCGGAAAATATTGGACATTATATGCCGTTGCGCAGAAGTACAGCGTGCCACCGACGAACATCGTCCGCGCGTCGAAGGGAGTGCCGGGCAAACCGAAGATTCGCAGCCACAAGATGTGCGGTGGGACGGGCATCGAAGTCTACTACGAGCCAGACGTGAAGGCATACGCAAAGGTCTATAAACCAAACAAAAAACGAGTTCGATCGGAAGCCTGTGAATTGCGAACTTTGGCGAGTCGGGGACGGTCGGTGCATTGGGTGCCAGTAACGTCGGAGGACGGCGGCGCGCTCTGCGGAAAGGTCGGCGATTGGAGTGCACCATTGAAATCAGCGGGCAAACGGGTTTGTGGTCGGTGTAAGAGTCTGAGTGGGCCTTACCACCTGAAGAAGCGTTAGCCGAAGTGGGCTTGAGCGTCGATTGCCAATGGGCGAGCGATGGTAAGCGGCTACACCGACGACCCCGAGCTGTACGCTCGCTATCCGATCAAACGCTTCAATCGGATGCAGGATCTGAAACGGTATGATACCGATGCGATGCTGCCGCAGATCCACGCCGTCGAGTTTCTGGGCGAGCCTCAGTATGGCGGCGGCAAACCGGTGGCTCCGCAGGAAGTCTGGCAGAAACTCGCACCCTATCAGCCCAGTCGGCTGGCGACCACCGTAACGCTCAGTGAGGAACGGACTGGCCTGCCGCGCGACCCGGATGATCGCGAGTTTAAGTTCGCGCCGCGAGACGCGAAGCTCGCATTCGCGCTGCCGCAGTGGCGGGAAGCTCCGTTGCATGTTTTCCGGATCGATGCGGACGAGACTCATGACGTAGACCATGCGGCTGAAAACGTTAAGCTGGTGATCGAGGATCGGATTGCGGTGGTTGGCGTTTACATCGCCACGAAGGACAGACGCCTTCGTGCGGCAATGGAAGCAAACGCGTTGGACTTGATCCGCCACGAACATGAAACCGAGTATGATCCCGGAAATGATGAAGATGATCTGATGCGGTTTAGGTCGCACCTGAAGAACTGAACAGTGCGTCGCCCAATTTTTCAACAGGCGAAGCTTGGATGAAACGAGTGCCGGGAGGGTCGCGGCTTGAATATCTCTATTTGCTCAGATGTGGACTCGACGTTGCGGTCCCGATCCGCATTGATTGCTGTGGCGATGCATTTCTTTGCAACGCTGGTCCCCTTGTCGCTGCCAGCGCAGGACTCTCCTTCACGTCCCTGGTACGAAACAGCTTTGGTTGGCATGGAAATTGGGCCAACTGGTGCGCAATTCGGCCACAGCGACCCGAGCGACGGCCGTTATTGTTCTCTCTGGAATGGGCAAGAGATCGTTCGCAAGGCAGTCGCGGCAAATGCGGAGTACCTTGTCCTTTGGGCGCGGGACGGAGACTACGCGTATTACAACTCAAAGCTATTGCCGAAAGTGCCTGGATGCGAAGATCGCGATCCGTTGCTTGACGCTGTCGAAGAAGCCAGAAAGCATGATTTGCCGCTGATCTCTTACTGCGTGGTTCAGCAAGGCGGCCACTTTCTTGAGGCGCATCCCGAGTGGGCCATGCGTGACTCGGACGGCAACACGATCGCTCGATTCTGCTTCAACTCCGGCTACCTGAAAGCGATGAAGCAAATTGTGGCCGAGCAATTGGCGTACGGAATCGATGGATTTCACATCGACATGCTCGATCAGGGGTTCGGTCCACCGTACGGTTGTTGGTGTGAAAGCTGCAGCGAGTTGTTCCGCGAGCACGTACGGGCACGATATGCCAGCCGCCGCGACGTGGGACGGCAACTGGGATCACATGCTGCAGTTTCGCTACGACACCAGCGAATTGTTCGAGAAGGAATTGACTGCGCACATTAAATCGCTGAATCCTGCGGCCACGGTGGACTACAACTATCACGGCAACCCGCCGTTTTCGTTTGAGGTTGGACAGCGTCCGGTGCAGCACGCAGGCAACGCCGACTTCGTAACCGGCGAAACCGGGGTCTGGGGATTCAGTGCTCTAGGAGTGGGGCTGAATGCTCAGTTCTATCGAGCTGCGAATCCCGGGTCGCCCCTATCAAGTTGCCGTTCAGCGCGGCGTGCGAATGTACCACGACCAGACGACTCGGCCTCTGAACGACATGCGTTGGGAAATGCTCACGCTACTCGCCCACGGAGCCTTCGTCACGATGATCGACAAGACTGGATTCGAAGGTCAATTGGATCCGGTCGCTTACCAACGGATGGGTCAGGTTCTGGGAGAAGCACGCCAGAAGCGAGAAGCATTTTGGGCAGTCACCTGTGTATGACATCGGGCTGTACTTCAGCAGCCGCACCCGCGACTGGATGGGCCGCGAAGATGCGGCGAGCTATTTCCAGAGTTTTCAGGGAGCTCATCGAGCGTGCGCGATGGAGCACCTGCAATTCGGAGTCGTGTTCGACGAGAGCGTTTCGCTGGACGTGCTGAAGAAAGTTTCCGGTTGTTTGCCTGTCCAATGTCGCCATCCTGTCCCAGCGAGAAGTTGAGCTGCTGCACAGATTCGTCACGCAGGGTGGCAAACTACTGATCACAGGACAGAGCGGCCAGTTTGATCAGTACGGGAATCCTCTGAAGCGGTCAATGCTTGCGGAGTTAATTGGTGCCAGCGTTGCCGGTCGTCTCGAATCGCAAGACAACTGGATCCGACTGGGGAGTCGTCAATCCGGGCAGCGCCCGAGGATCGAGGCCCTGCGGCGCGACCTGCCGGCAGATTGGCCGTTCCTCGTGAAGGGGCCGGCGACCATTTACCAACCAGAATCGGCAAAGGCTGTTGGCGAACTCTTGGGGCCGTCGCGAACCAATCGCCAACGCCAAGGGAGGATGGGAACGGACTGGCCGATGAGTGCTGGATCGGCGGTGGGGCCGGCGATGCTGATCCACCGATTGGGCAAGGGGACCGTGGTCACCTGCGCCGGCTCGCCCGATGACGCGACAGCCAGCGAACACGCGACCGTCGAGGCCCGAATCCTGTTCCGCAATCTTGTTCGTGCCTTGCATCCGGAAAGCCGCATCACAATCACGGCGCCGGCAAATGTGGAATCGGTGGTGACGGATGATACCGCGTCCCGAACGCTAAGAGTCCATTTTCTGGCTTACAACCCAACGCCTCGCACCACGCCTGCCAAAAATCGTCCCTACGTTTTGCCGGGCCTGATTGAAGACACGCCCATCTTTCGAGCCAGCCTCGTTTTGCCCAGGGCACCTCAGAAGGTCACCGCCACCAACCCGCACACGCAGCTTCGCACCAACGGCCAGCACATTGATGCGACGATCGAAGACATTCATGATGTATTGACGATTGGTTACTGAGCTCGAGGAAGTCTTGCGGGCGTTGATCCTGTTGCACTGCAAGCAAGGCAACCCACGACCGATTGTCAGTGAATGTGGCGAAGTACAAACGCATGCCTGGACTCGACTGAGTTTTTTGATCAGTGCACACGCTCCGAAAAGCGGCGTTGCGAGCATGGTATCAGTCTGACTTGTTTGCCGCGTCATAAGCCTCGCGAGCCGCCACCGCGTGGGTGCCGAAGTTTTTGAAAAGCCAGCGCCTTGTTTTTTCGGCGAAACCGCCTCGAAATAGCTGAAGCCGGAGGGTTGACACGTCGATAGTTTGCATGTAAAGTATTGCGGTCGGCCAACCTGGAACTCCCATGCCCCCAGACTCACTCAGTGAACAACTTTTTTGACGCCAATAGTTTACCTGTAATCCATGGACTTTTCGGGAGTCTACCCTTGCCGGTGCACGTTCACCCTTTCAATAGAAGACTGCACATGAACGCTTCTCGACGCAACATGCTTTCCCTGACCGCCGCCGGACTGATCCACGTCGCGGCCAGTCCCGCACAGACGCTCGGCGGCGATACCGTTAACAACGAGGCTTTGAGCAATGATCTGCTGATTCGCCAAGCGGCCGAGCGTGGCCACACCGACATCGGCTGGCTGAAGAGCTATCACTCGTTCTCGTTCGGTGGTTACTACGACCAACGACACATGGGATTCCGCAGCCTCCGCGTCATCAACGACGATCGTATTGCCGCCGGTCGCGGCTTCCCCACTCATCCGCACCGCGACATGGAAATCATCTCGTACGTGCTGGAAGGTTCGCTGCAACACCAGGACAGCACCGGCCAGGGCGCGATCATCACGCCTGACGACATTCAAATGATGTCGGCGGGAACGGGGATCACGCACAGCGAGTACAACCCGTCGCAAACCGATTCGAATCACTTCCTGCAAATCTGGATCGAGCCGGCAATGCGTGGCGTGCGTCCACGTTACAGCGACAACAAAGTCACGGCGGATCAGAAGCGGAACAGGTGGAACTTCATCGCTGGACCTGATGGTTCCGGCGCGGCCGTGGGGATCTATCAAGACGCCAAGATTTTCGCCAGCAAGATCGATCGCGGCGCGAGCCTCGACTACACGCTCGAGCGAAACCGTCACGCCTGGCTGCAAGTCGCCACTGGCGAGATCACGGTCAATGGCACAACGCTGAAGACCGGCGACGCGGTGGCATCGAGTCGAGCGACCGACCTGCATGTTACCGCGACAAGTGACGCGGACATTTTGTTGTTTGATCTTGCGTGAACTGAAACCGCAAGATCGCTCGATCTAAATCAAGCGGCGAAGAGTTGCGTTCTTCGTCGCATTCCGGGCAGATGGATAGATGCTTCCGCGACTTGAATCGAGTTCAGCGGCGATTTTCGATGTCGGCATTCCTTTCATCACCTCGAATTCCAGCTTTTCTGTTTCTGATTCCGTTGCTGTTGACTGCGCTGGCTGCCGGTGCTGCCGAGAAGCCAAACATCATCATCTTTCTGGCGGATGACCTGGGTTACGCCGACATCGGGGCGGGTGGTGACAGTCAGGATATTCTCACGCCGCACATCGACGCGATTGCGAACAGCGGCGTCCGCTTCACCGACGGCTATGCCACTCATCCGGTTTGTTCGCCGTCACGCGCGGGGCTGATGAGCGGGATGTACCAGCATCGTTTTGGCTTCGAGACCAATTCGAGCTGCGAAGCTTATGCAGCACCCAATCTCGGACTACCGCGAAAAATTCCGACGCTGGCTCGCAAGCAAGCAGGCCTGAAGCCAAAGTTGTTCTTCTTGTCCGAGAATCAAATCGCCTGTGCTGCCGTCAGAGACATCAAACTGTTCGTTCCAACCGACATCACCACCTCGCAATATGGCAGTTCGGGTCTCGTGATCGAACGTGAAGATCCACTGTTCACCCCATGGGTTTTCAAAGTACCCGATGTAGTTGTTGCCTGCCTCTCCATCAACGATCGGCGGATCACCGGATGCAGGAACGTGATGATTGCTGATCTTTAGGAGTGGCTCAGACATTGCAGGAAGCCGGGTTGGCACAAACGGGAATTGAGCTATCCAATTTATATTCAGTCGGCGAACGTCGAGGGGTCCACAGCAATGAGGCCCCGATTGGATCGTTATCCGCCAAGATCGGGAATCTGCGGATAGGCGAGGCAATCCAGAGTCGTGTAGATCAGCATCGTAGCGTTCCGGGTTTCCTCGCACACCGCCTAACATGCGGTTCCGCACAAGGCGATTGGTCGCATGTCTTTTGCCAACTTTCGCGAGATCAGGTGTAATAAACACCGTCGTGTCATCGACTAGATGGTTGGAACCGCTAAGCAGCGGCGTACTGGCCCGACGAGCCCCCAAATGGCAACCACAGCCGGAGAACGTACATGACAGACTGGCGAGGGGTCGTCGAGCAACACGGCGAAGTCGTCTGGCAGACGGCCTACCGGCTGCTTGGCAACCACGCCGACGCATCGGATTGCTTCCAGAAGGTGTTCCTGGACGCTGTCCAGGTAGCCCGCCGCGAAGCAGTGCACCAATGGCCCGCCTTGTTGCGGCAAATGGCGACCGCTCGGGCGCTCGATCTGTTGCGAGATCGCTATCGCCGTCGGAATCGCAGCGAACCAATGGCCGCCGCAGCAGAGGCAACTGCGAACACACCGCTGCCCGAACAGGAAGCCGAGGCGGCCGAGTTGAGCGACCATCTACGGTCTCGCCTTGGCCCGGCTGCCCGATCGCCAAGCCGAAGCCTTCTGCCTACGCACGGTCGAAGGAATGAGCTACGAGGAAATCGCCAGGAGGCTCGAAGTCGACGTCAATCATGTGGGAGTTCTGCTCAATCGTGCTCGCACACGGTTGCAGCAACTGTTGGATCGTTTTGTGACGTCAGGGAACATCGAACAGGAGAACTCGCCGTGAACATGCACAAGAATCCCAGTCACGATGATCTGCTTGAAAGAGCCACCGAGGCCCTACGGCAGACGCCGATCTCAGCCGGCCCGCCAGACGATCTGATTACCAACGTGGTGGCCCACCTCGAGCGAGAGGAAGCCGCTGTCATAGTTCAACCCCAATCACTTTTCGAGAGGATCCAGGCAATGAAACCGATCACAAGATTCGTAGTGGTCGCCAGTTTGTTCTTGGTGATTTGCGGGCTGTTTGGCTTGCTCTCCCCACGCAGCCGGGCGCTCGCAATCGAGGAGGTCGCCGTGGCGCTTGAGTCAATCCGGAGCGCCACTTGCGACATGACTTCAGAAACAAGTGATGTGAAGAATCAGTCCAAAGCGATGTTCCTGGCGCCCTCGCTCGAGCGGATCGAGACGAAAATGGGGGACGAGATGATGAGCATCAATATCTGCGACCTGCGGGCCAAGAAGTGGCTCACGCTGATCCCCGGCCAGAAGATGGCGATCGTCCTCAAAATGGAGAACGCTCCCGAGGATCGACCGGCGAACGGATCGTTCGAGCTGATTCGCCAGCGTGTCCGAAAAGCCCAGGCCGATCCAGACAAGGGTTCCCGGCCGTTGGGCGAGAAGCAGATCGATGGAGTTCGCGCTGTTGGATTTCGGCTTGACGACAAGACCGGCTCTACCGACGTCTGGGTGGATCCCGAAACATCGCTGCCGATTCGCGTCGAAACGACGTTTCTGGGTGAAACGAAAGTCGAAGTCGTGATGACAAACTTCCAGTATGACGTTGAGCTGGACAAATCGCTCTTCAGCTTCGACCCGCCGAGCGACTATACAGTCCGCGAGATGGGGGTCAGTCTCTCTCCTCCGTCGATCGAAGATCTGGCAGACATGCTTCGCTTCGCTGCCGAGAACAATGGCGGCGTCTTCCCCGAGGAAATCAGCGGTGCCAAGGGTGTGCACTTGGTCATGGGCAAGCTGCTGAACGAGGTTGCGACGAAGCACGGCCAGGACTCGCCGCAGTGGAAGACCGCCCTGGTGGAGTACTCCTCCAGGATCGCTCGCGGTAGCACATTCATGATGTTCGAGCAGCCGAAAAGCGAGTGGCACTATCAAGGAGGGGGCGTGAAGCTTGACGACGCCAAGACCGCGATCTTCTGGTACAAGCCTCAAGACAGCGATACCTACCAGGTTCTCTACGGCGACCTCCGAGTCGAGAAGGGCGTGGCCGAAACCGACCTGCCGAAAAGCAGAGTCAAGGAGTAGCCTTGAAATCTGATTCGCTCAATCCTCGCTCACTTTCCGCGCGTCCATGGACGCGGCGATGAACTATGAGTAAGCCTCCGCTCGCTGAAATTGAGAGCACGCCGACAAAAAGAGCGTCTGAGGATCTCAATGGACGACTCCGGAATGAGTTCGTCGTCGTACGTTGCGAAAGTTTCTCGGAGGTCTTTCCGCAGGATGAACAGCAAGTGCAGCCGGTGGTTGAAACAACCAGCGTGGGACGGTTGCTGTAGCGCGTGATAATCACGAAGCGCCCGACATTCGCCGATCCAGCATTGGCCCCCGATTCAGACTCGCCTCCGATATAGGAACGGCGTCTGCCTGCCAGCGCAAGTTCACCACCCACAGCCGATACTGCGGTACAATCCTGGCTGCTTCTGACAAGACGCGTTCGATACGAGTGGAGAGACCCGATGGGTGCGAGGTTCCTGTATGCAATGTTGCTGGTAATGGTTCTCGCGGCGGGGTGCGCCTGTCACGCGGAGCGACCGAACATCTTGTTCATTTACGCGGACGATCAATCGTACAAAACGCTCTCCTGCTTTCCGGAATCGCCAGCTTGGATCCAGACGCCGAACATTGACGCGCTGGCGCATCGGGGCATCCGTTTCCAACGCGCCTACTTGGGAGCCTGGTGCATGCCTTCGCGGGCGAGCATGCTGACCGGTCGTCTCCAGCATGGAGTGGAAACGATGCGAATGGAGGGAACCTATCCGGGCAGCACGTATGATCCGAATCAATGTCGTTTCTGGCCGTCCGTGTTCCGCAAGGAAGGTTACCACACGGCACAGATCGGCAAATGGCACACCGGTGTCGACACCGGCAACGGTCGTGACTGGGATCATCAGATTGTCTGGAATCGCCCAGCGCATCCCGACAACGCGGGCAACTACTTCAAGAATCAAATCGTCACCTTCAATGGCGTTGACCGGCAAGTGGATGGCTACTCGACCGACAATTACACCGACTGGGCAGTCGACTATATCAATGGCAAGCAACGGGATAATTCCAAACCGTGGTACCTGTGGCTGTGCTACGGCGCGGTACATGGGCCGACAACGCCCGCCGATCGGCACGAGGGAAAGCTAGCCGGCAACGTCGCCCCGTTGCCTGCGGACATTTTCGGACCGTGGCTCGAGAAGCCAAAGTACCTTGAAGTCACGTCGGCTTGGATGCGCGGAGACGACAACAAAGCCTACCGCCGCAAGAAGCGAGTTGCGGCGAGTAACTTCAACACCAACACACCGGGTCAGTCGTATGATGATTGGGTGCAACAGATCAACGAATGCGCCATGGCGATCGATGAAGGCGTCGGGCGTCTTGTCGCGGCATTGGAGGCTTCCGGTCAACTCGAAAACACAATCATCGTTTATACGGCTGACCAGGGGTTTGGATTGGGCGAACATGGATTCAACCAGAAGGTGGCCCCTTACGATTCAACCGTTGCCTCACCGTTGATCATTCGCCACGCGGGGAAGTTGCCCGAAGGGAAGGTTTGTCGACATCCCGTCAATGCGCCCGACCTGGTGCGGTTGTTTTGCGACGCGGCGGAAGTCTCGGTTCCCTGGAAAATGCACGGTCGCGATATTCGGCCCCTCTTGCGCAATCCGGAGTCGAACGAATGGGATTCACCGATGTTGATGACCCACACAGGTCGTTCCTATGGCAGTGACACTGACAAGATCCCGACGGATGAAAGCTTGACCGAGACAGCCGATGTGCCATGGTATGCATTGCTTCGTGACGGCCGGTACAAATACATTCGCACGTTTGCCGCCGGCGAAATGGAGGAGATCTACGACTTGGGTTCCGATCCGGAAGAACTTGTCAATCTCGCCTTGAAACCGGAACACCACGAATTGCTCGCGCGACTGCGAGCGAAAGCCGTCGCCGAATTGCAGCGCACCGACGCCGGGTTCGTGAATGCCCTCCCACCAACCGCCGCGATGACCCAGTAGTTGTGATCAGCATGGCCACGGACATTCGAGCAGAACACCGCACTGCCAATCACCCGGCCCGAGAAGTTGACGGCCTATTGCCCCACCTCCGCAGCTTACGCGGGTGTCGCGAACGCAGGGATGAACAAGCTGGAGATCATCAATCGTTCAGATCGGACTTGGGCGTCAGCAAATAGGTCTTCCCTGCGTCAGTCTCAAATTCGATCGTTTGATCGTCATGGCGGATCACTTCGACCGGCCTACCCGAAGTGCTGACCGCGATGGCGTCGGTCACTCGAATCCGACAAGACTGACCGTGCTTTGAGCGAACTACAGCTCGCGTCAGCATGCCACGCTGCCAATCGATGTCCAACTCAAAACCTCCCCGTGCCTGGATACCGTGAATCTTGCCGTCGGGCCACGCCTTTGGCAGGCTTGGCAGCAAATGAATCTGACCCATGTGCGATTGCAACAGCATCTCACAAAGACCCGAGGCATATCCGAAATTTCCGTCGATCTGAAACGGCGGATGAAAGCCGAACAGATTTTGGTAGTAGTTACCGCGGAGCTGTTCGGAAAGCAATTTGTAGGCACGGTCTCCGTCGTGTAGGCGAGCCCAGATATTGATCTTCCAAGCTTTGCTCCAGCCGGTCGCTCCATCGCCTCGGGCATTCATGGAAACTTTAGCCGCCTCTGCCAATTCGGGTGTGGTCAGCGGCGAAATCTGACGGCCGGGATGGACGGCAATCAGATGGGACAAGTGACGATGCTGATCCTTGGGATCATCCCGATCGACCATCCATTCCTGCAACTGTCCCCACTTGCCAATCTGTGGGCCCAACAACTGGGGCTTCATGGAGGCAATGTTTCGCTGCAAATCACCGTCGACGCCGAGTGTCTCCGATGCCTCCAAGAAGT
Organism: Pirellulaceae bacterium; assembly: GCA_963704055.1. Taxonomy (GTDB): domain Bacteria; phylum Planctomycetota; class Planctomycetia; order Pirellulales; family Pirellulaceae; genus Rubripirellula. The sequence goes on from CAVPGW010000005.1 coordinate 141,305, forward strand.
TTGTAAACAGGTCCCATACCAACTGCTGATCAAACGAGACACCATCTTCGTGAGGTCCGTGTTCCGGAGAAAAGCCATCGGGTGACACCAGGGTGCCATCGGGCAGTTCCTTGAGGTGATCGACCCAGAACTCGCAAAGTTCCGTCATCACCGGATAGGCGCGCGTCCGCAAGTAGTCGACATCTTGGGTGAAGGCATAGTGGTCCCAAAGATTCTGAGCCACCCAGGCAGCGTCGCCCTTGGACCATTTCCAAGTCGACCCGCCAAAGACGCCGTTCTCTGCATGAGTCAACCAACCACGCGTGTTGAAGGTCGCCTTGGTTTCCGCTTTGCGGACTTCACGAATCGAATTGACCCATTCGGGAAGAGGTTGAAAACACTCCGACAGGTTGGCCTGATCCACGAACCAATAGTTCATCTCGATATTGACGTCGGTATGGTAGTCGCAGCGCCAGGGTGGCTGGTTGCTGTTGTTCCAAAGCCCCTGCAGATTCGCCGGCAGCGTTCCCTCACGCGATGAACTGATCATCAGATAGCGAGCGTAGTTGAAGACCAGCTCCTCCAGATCAGGATCGGGCTTCATCTGCTGGTAGGCCTCAAGACGCTGATCGGTGGGCACTTGCCCAGTCGCGGTTGGTGTTGTGCCAACATCCAATGTCAATCGTCCATAAAGACTCTGGTAGTCTTGGATGTGCTCGCGCAGCAACCTGTCGTAAGGCCGCTGTGATGCGGCCTTCAGTTGGGCTTCGATCCGGTTGTGGGGGTGCTCACCCTTCCATCCTCGGTCTCTTTGATTGATATAGTCTGTGCCGGCGGCAAGAAAAACCGTGAAGCTATCCACGTTTACGAGTTCGATGCTGCTGGCTTTCACGGCAGCAGCGCCACCCTCGTGGCGAACCCACATCTGGGCTTCATAGTCCAGGGCCAGTGCATAGGCGTCGGTATTCGTCCCCCGACCCGATCCTGACTTATAAACGTATCCAGCCAAAGAACCGGCGATTCCCAGGCGGTTGTCACCACTGGTAAGCGTGCCCTCGTGGCTATCCTGCAAAAACAACGTGGCATTGTAGGCGCCCGGGCGATCCGCCGTGAAATGACAAACGATCACGCCTGCCTCGCTGCTGGCAAAACACTCACGCTGGTAACGAATTCCCTTGTCTTTATAAGTGATCGTGTGCACCGCAGTGCTTAGATTCAGCATGCGTCGATAGTCGTCGGGATGTTCGTGCCCCAGTTCAATGATGATGTCGCCGAAGGCCTGGTACGCCCCCGTATCGGTTTCGTCACCTGTCCAAAGAGTATCCTCATTGAATTGGATCTGTTCCTTGTCGGTGCCGCCGTAGATCATGCACCCGAGCCGGCCATTGCCCAGCGGCAGTGCCTCCTCCGACCATTTCTGCGCGGACTGGTGTACCACAGCACGTCGTCCGCTGAGACATCTTTGGCGGATCCAGGTAAGCCTCGGGAATTGAGTACGATTGTCACCAACAAAACGAAAATTCACGCGAACAGTCGTGGTGGTATGATTCATGTTTCTTGAACTCCTGCAAACTCGCAACAAATAGACTGCACGACCTCCGGTGGGAGGCTGCGCAACACACGTTAAGAGAGACGCACCAATCGCACGACCGTATGGGTGCCGCAGGAAATCCCGGTACAGCGGACGGTGAGCGTACCGGCATCGAGATCCTTCGACGAAATCGAGGATCAGATCGCGGCCGGCCGGCGTGTGCATCACGTCATGTTCGGATAATCCTCGCGACGGCGAGCGGATCGGTGGCTATAATTGGTGAATACTGATTCCGGCTTAGTAGCTCTTTGGCCTTCGTCATCGGTTCTCAATCGCGTTTACAGTCATGCTGGCGACGTTGTTGATCATTTTGATCCTGTTTTGCATTTTGACGGCGGTTTCCGATTTCCTTTATGGAGATTGGACCAGGGGCGGTGTCTGTTTGCTGCTCACGCTATTGCTATCCGGCCTCCTGACGGTCGTGATTTTCTAGACTCATTTCCGTGGGATCGGGCGGCAAGCTTCTGTCGGTCAACGCGCCTCCGAGCCGGACTCCTAGCAATGCAGCCGGTATGTACAGAACAACATCCGCCACGGCAAACCAGGTTGGCGCGGGTAGCATCATCAGCATGGTAATGCCTCCACAGGTCCACAGAATCCCCAGTCCGATGGCGGCGACATACCAGGATCGCATTGCGATCAGCCCGCATACAAAACCGCTCACGAGGCTGCCACCTGCATGCGCAACGAGCACCATGATCAGGGCACCGGTGGGCATTCCATGAGTTTCGACGTGGGCTTTAAACGCATCGAAATCGTTGGGGTCAATTCCTGCAGGCAGCGGGTACAGTTCGTGGGAAGCCGTCACCATCGCCATGTTGAATACACCGCCAGCGACAATTCCGATGACGACGGATATTGTTTTGCGAATCATGTTTATTCAGCCGCCTCGCGTTGGATGAAGAGAATCGCCCAATCTTACCAAAACGAAACACCTCAACGAGCGAACTCGCATGACGTTCCCATGATGAACGTGCCGCAACGCTGCGTCGACTTGACGTGATCAAAACTTGCCAACGATCAACCCGTTCCCTGGCCGCCGTGGTATGCTCAACGTCTGTGGACGGGGCTATTGTGACGGCTTGTTTTGAGTTGGCAACGGCTTCCGTCCGGCCGTCATTCACAGCAGCGAAATGGAGGACTTGTACCATGCGAACATTCCTTGCTTGTTCCGGTATCGACGGACAGAAAAACGCCATCGACAAACTCGAGGAGCTTGTTCGGCAGCGGCATCCGGATGCGATCCTGTTCGCTGGCGGATTGTTTGCTCCGCCCCAGTCGGAGGAATCGCCAGCTGCAGCGGCCGAACGTCGCCACCGGGACGTTCAACTTTTGGAGCAATTCTTCGCGACGCTCGGCGCCACCAGAACTGTCGCTGCGGTGATTCCGGGTCCGAACGATTCACCGCTGCGAGCATTCTTGATGGCTGGGATGAACGCGCGGTCGCAGTCGCCCGGCGTCCACTTGGTTCATTGCACCATCGTTTCCGCTCGCGACGTTGTCATTTCGGGCGTTGGTGGTGAATTGACGGAGGTCGAAGACAGCGGCGACCCGATGGTCAGGTCTTCTCGGACCACTGCCCAGTATTTTCTGCAAGCCTTCGATACGGCAGCTGAATCGGAGAAGATTCTGTTATTGGGCAGTGCTCCCAAGGGCGTCTTGGGCGGATCGACCGGAAATCCAGTCGCCGGTGACCTGATCGACACCTATCACCCCAAACTTTGCGTCGTGGCAGGACCGAGCGAGGGTCGAGGCGTTGAGCAGGTCGCCCACACGACCATCGTGCAACCCGGATCTCTCTCCACCGGCTCCGCCGCCTGGATTGACTGGAGCCGCGGAATCGGCGAGCAGATAGAGATGATCGAGGAGTGACACGGGGGCAATTGTCGAATTGGCAATATCAATCCGAAGCGGGCGCGTGACATCATGAGCGAGGAAAATCTAAGGAACGAACTTCAAGCGTCCTTCAAGAACAGGGCCGTCCTCTACTATTTCATGTTCGACGAGTTGCGTAAGGAAATCGGCGAGCAGCGTGCGATAGAGATTCTCAAGCGCGCCATCTATCGTCGTGGCCAGCAAATCGGCAAGAAGTTTTGCCAGTTTGCACCGCATGATCTTGCGGGCCTCAAGGACGCGTTTCTGAGCATCATTCCTGACGAGGGCAGGCTGTTCGAACCGCATGTTGTGCAGTGCGATGCGGAGTCGCTGGTGATCCACCTGACAACCTGCCCGCTCAAGGAAGCATGGGAGGATCTGGGTCTCGATGACCACGACAAAGCAGTCATGTGCGAGATTGCCGGAGAGATCGACAAGGGCACGTTTGAGGCCGCGGGCTTCTCGTTTCAACCGGACACCTGGCAGCCCGGCCGTTCGGCGTGTTGTCACCTGAATATCCATCCGAACGCTTGAAGCAACCGCGCCCAGGAAAACGATGTGGGCAACAGGACATGCGACCCCATGAACCGACCGTGCCATCATTTCCGTCGCACCGCCCCGGCATCTACCAGCATCCTCTCCAGCACTTCGTAGGGCTGGGCTCCGACAACACCTCGCGAGTTCCTGGGCGGGTCGGTTGTGATAGGTCATCGCCCGGTGCAGAGGTAGCACCACGGCGGATGAGTTTCAAAACAGCGTCTGAGAGTGCACGTTCACCGCGAGCAGTTTGCGCGGCGGTTGCGGCCCGACGTGCCAACTGCCGAAGAAATGGGGTAACCCCCTGTCAACCGAAGATCGTGTGAAGTTGGTTCGCCACGCTTACGACAGTGGCATCCGCGATTTCGATACCGCCGTCAGTTACACCTTCGATAAGCAGATGACCGTCGAGCAGTGCATGGAAGTCCATTCGGAACTCGTCAAAGCACGGGACAAGGGCCAGGTGCGATTCGTGGACTTCTCGGCACATCACTACTTCGACAAGGCCCTGGCTTTGATTTCGACGAATGAATTTGATCTGTGCATGCTGGCTTACGGATACTTGCCGCGCGGGAACAGTCGGCTCTTTTCTCCCCGGAGGACAGAGTTGCGCAACGCCTGCCTGGCGAAAGCGCATGAGCTCCAAATGGGCATCGTCGCGATGAAAGTGTTGGGGGCCGGCATGCTCGGAGGCTTCGGCAAGAAGGAGTTGGGAAGGCTGCCGGGTGCGGCGATTCGCTACGTGCTCCAAGACGACCGTGTCCACATGCTTACGATTGGCATGCGCTATCCCGCCGAGATCGACGCCAACATCAAGGCGTTCGCCGGCAGCACGACATATACCAGTCAAGACCGCGCCCTGTTAGCCGACGTGAGCGCCGCAGTCCTCAACGACGAAAACGTCAAGAGCATGAGTGTGGAGTGAATGATGCAACTCATTCAGCCGGAAAACAGCATTCCGGCCGCATTCGTCCAACCGGCCGACAACGACGAGAAGGACGCACCAGGATCTGTCCAGCGCCGTGCCGGCGGCAGTGCCGACGGGTCAGCAACGCCGCGCGCGTGGGCGAACACATGGGTCAGATGTGGAGATTCGTCAAACGGATACGGTTGGCGTGCAGGCGATCGATGTGCGGCGAGTCGATCCAGGGATTATCCAAGCACGCCAGATCGCCGAAGGCCTGGTCATCCGCAAGTCGCGGAAGTCCTCAACGCTAGACGACTCCAGAAACCGTCCAGGCGAGAGCACCTGCCCACACGACTCATTCTCGCTTGGGTATGATGGTTGCGTCTCCATTTCGCCATCCCTCTTTGCCCCAAATCCAACCCATGCATCGATCGAAGCTGCCGCTGTTTGCTTTCTGCCTGTCGTTGTTCTGCACGCCGATGCTCGCGGCCGACCATCGGCCCAACATCGTCTTCATCTTCACCGACGACCACTGCGAGCAGGCGCTCAGTGCCTACGATCCGTCGCGGATCACCACGCCGAACCTGGATCGCATCGCCAAAGAGGGCATGCGGTTCAACCGCTGCTACGTCACCAATTCGATCTGCGGTCCCAGCCGTGCCGTGATTCAGACCGGCAAGTACAGCCACCTGAACGGTTTCGTTCGCAACGGCAATCGGTTCAACGGCGACCAGCAGACGTTTCCCAAATTGCTGCAAGCGGCGGGCTACCAGACGGCAGTGATCGGCAAGTGGCATTTGGCGTCGACACCGCAAGGCTACGACTATTACGACGTGCTTGAAGGGCCAGGGGCCGTACTACAACCCGCCGATGATCACCGCCGGTGACGATGGCGAGCCGGTGACTCGGCCGCACACCGGTTACACGACCGACATCATCACCGACAAGACGCTCGCCTGGCTGAAAGAGAAACGCGATCCCGACAAGCCGTTCATGGTGATGTTCCAGCACAAGGCACCGCACCGCAATTGGATGCCGGGACCAAAGTACCTGAACTGGCTGGACGATGTGACGATTCCCGAACCGGAAACGCTGTGGGATGACTACGCCGGTCGCACGCAGATCTGCCTCGACGGCAGACGATGACGATCCGCAACGCATCTGAACGAGCAATGATCTGAAGTTGACCGGTCCACGGCACCATGAATGCCGATCAAATCAAAGCTTGGGATGCCGCCTACGGCCCGAAGAACGAGGCTTACTTGCAGGCGAGGCCCAGCATGAGCGAGACCGAGATCATCAAGTGGAAGTACCAACGCTACGTCAAGGACTATCTGCGCTGCGTGAAAAGCGTCGATGACGGGATCGGTCGAGTGCTCGATTATCTGGACGAAGCCGGATTGGCCGACAACACGGTCGTGATCTACTCGTCCGACCAAGGCTGGTACTTGGGCGAACACGGCTGGTTCGACAAGCGTTGGATGTACGAAGAATCGCTGAAGACGCCGTTGCTGGTCCGCTGGCCCGGCAAGGTCAAACCCGGTTCGATCAACGACGACATCGTCTCCAACTTGGACTTTGCCGAGACCTTTCTCGACATCGCCGGCGTCGAAGTTCCCTCGCGACATGCAGGGCCGCAGCCTGGTGCCGCTGCTGCAAGGCAAGACGCCGGCGGATTGGCGAAAGTCGTTCTACTATCACTACTACGAAAACCCCGGTGCCCACAACGTGGCCCGACATTACGGCGTGACCAACGGCAAGCACAAGCTGATTCGCTACTATGCGCTCGAAGGCGAACAAGCTCGACGACTGGGAGTTGTTTGATTTGGAGAAGGATCCCAACGAACTGCGTAGTGTTTATGGGGATCCGGACTACGCCGCAGTCCGATCCAGCATGATGGATGAGTTAGACCGGCTGCGTGAACACTACCAAGTGACACCAGATGATGATCCAGGACGCGCAAATCGAAAACGGCAATAGTGCTCGCTTGGCAACGGTAGCTAATTCGCTTCGATACTTCCGAATATTTCGCCCTCTCGCTTGCGGGAGGGTGAAACTCGCTTAGCAACAACAGATCAGAGATGTGTCGACACCAATGCCCAAGGGAGAGTGAAATGCCGGAGTCATTTCCAAACCCTTCCCTCCTGGCGGGGTGCGGTTTCAATGCCACCTAACGTACGGCCGCGTTGGGGCGTGTGCGATCGATCGGAATTCCCGCGCGATCGCGGTAAATGTTGATCGCACGTTGCAACGTCTGGCCATTCCAGGTCGGATCAAACGGTGGCGGATTGAGTACGTACTGCCGTAGAACAAAGTCGCTGATCACGCGCACGGCGAAGTCGCGAGACGACAAACCGGCCAGCAACAATTCGGTTTGCGCCATGTTCGGTCGGGTTCCGGCTCGAAGCATCTGGAACCAGTTGCGAATCTGAACAAAGCGTTGCTGATCGTTCACCGCTCTCTCGATTGCGTTCCAAGTGCGTTGGTATCGCGGATCCGTTTCAGGCATCTGTGCTAATCGCTGCAGACCCGCCAATCGCATCGCGGGAACACGACTATTGGCCAGCCGATAGAGGTTGGCACCAGACATCGCGGCGTGCCAGCTCGCTAGCTTCGCGAGCGCCGAGTTTTCGTCGCGGCTGAGCCGATCCGATGCGGCCAGCGCGTTAATCCTCTGAACCAGGGTAGACGTCACATCATCGCTGTTGGCGATCTGCGCTAGAATCGTCCGTTCCGCTGGCGTGCTCTCGTCAGGCCGCGTGATCCAGCGCGGCAATCGCTTCGGTGCTCGGATCGTCTCGACCTCCCGATCCGCGGCAACACGCACCGATTCCTCGTCGACAAGCCGATCGTTGATCTCAATCGGACCGCCGTCGACCTGGATTTCCAAGCCGCTGGCTTGACGATGAACCACGGCCGAGGCCTTGCTCTTCCAACGAAGCGTCACAATCGGCTGGTCCCCGGCCTGCAGATTTACCAGCGTCCCTTCGTCAATGTTCATCATTGCAATCGATCCGTGCAGCAAATCGAATTGCGCGGACGCATCCGTGACGCTGCGATCGATCAGCAAGCCTGTGTCGCCCGCGATCACGATTCGGCCACCCGTCGCGAACTCGCCGCTGGCTCGCGAGAAGGGCAGAGTTCGAATCGCGAGCCTGCTCTGCTCTGCCGAGTCGGTCGAGCTGGCACTAGAAACAGCGCCTTGTAGGACTCGCTTCCAGGTCATCGCGCGTTGTTGGGAATTCGGCTCGGCAGCCGGTTCGTTTCTTTGCGTCAGCAACCCGGAGATCTCGGTCCATTTGAAATCGGCCAACTTCGGAGCAGCCTGGCTGATACGGACTCGATCAGGAGTATTCAACCGGCCTTTTTCTGGAAGAGGAATCGGCATGCTCTCTATCACGGGTACGTCATCCTTCACAATCGCGTCGGTGGTTGGCCGCAGTGGCTCGATCACCGATTCTGGTTCGGGAGCGATGGTTCTTGGGTCATCCTCGGAGGGCAGCATCGGCGCCTCGTTTTCAACGATGCTGACTCCTCGATCCGCCGGTTCTGCTTCCGGTAAGTCACTACTCACGTTGGGAATCTCGTCCGGCAGCGAGGGCGGCTCAATGGGAGCATTACCGGCATCGACGACGATGGAATTGTCGGGAGCCTCATGATCGCCACGCCCCAGCAATAGGATCGCGATCACAATCGTCGCCGCGATCGCCAGCAGTCCAGCCGCGATCGACAGCGGGCTGCCGTGTTGAGCTATTTTGTTTTCTCCGGCCGGTTCGATTACCGTCTGCACCACGATCTCAGGCACTTGCTGTGCGCGATCAACGGAGACCTCTTCGGCTACTGCGCGTGCGGCATCGTCGTGGACGGAGTTCGTCGCGTGCATGGCATGCAGCTGCGCAGCAAGAGATGCTGGCAGTGGCGGCAATTGATCGATCGGAGTCTGCATTGCCCGGACCGCTGCAATCAATTCCGCCAATACGCTGTTGTCGACCATCACGGCTTGGCAAATCGCGTGTGCTTCGGCTGGATCGAGATGACCGTCGACGAACGAGGCAACTTTCTCGATAGGGATGACTGTTGCTGACGCGCCGGCAACCGACACCCGGGATCCCGGTCGAATCTCTTCGGCTACTCGCGCAACGATCTCGCCCAGCGGACGCATCTCCCCCGTCTCCGCGAAGCTCTCGCGGAGTTGGCGATGGATACTGGCAAGAATCGTTTGACGGTTCACGCTAATTCGACGTCGGGGGTGTTCGGTTTGTTTTAGGCTGCCTAGGAATCGAAGGAATCAGTCTTAGTCGCCCTCCATCCATTCGCGGAGTTTCGCTTCGGCACGGCGAAGTGTCGGGCCGATGGAACCAATCGGCATCTCCAGTGTCTCACTAATTTCGGCGTAGCTGTTGCCGGACAAATGAAATAGCGAGACGACGCTACGTTGTTTCGCGGGCAATCGATCCAGCAGTCGATGCAATTGTTGTTGTTGTTCTGCTTCGATCAACTCGCTTATCGGGTCTTTGGAGTGCCGGTCGGCTGTCGTTCGAGCAAGCTCACCGTCGTCTGTCGAGGCCACCACTGCATGCCGTCGAGCAAAACCGCGGGTGGCGCTGCGGGTAGCTATCACGGCGACGTAGGTACCCAGCGACGAACGACCGGCGAACGCTTTCAGCGCGGCAGCGTCGTTACCCAACAACGCCGCAAAGACTTCTGCGGTGGCATCGTCAATTGCCGACTCGTCGCGGGACCGACCGAACGAGGACGCAACATCGGCTACGCGTGCACGAACGAGCCTTCCATGCGTTTCCACGAAGGTGGCCCAGGCGGTCGCGTCACCGTAAACCAACCGCTCGACCAGCAAGCGATCATCGCTGTGCGGCGGACCAGGTGCATTCGATCGTGCGGCATCAATTCGCGACAAACCAAAACCCGTTCCTACGAGTCCACGCCCACTTCAAAACCTCCCACTCCAACGTGGGCCAAAGCAGACCGATAGATGAGGCCCTCCATCCTACACCGACGCCCAATCCCTCATAGCCTCAGACCCGTCGTCTGCACCGCGGACACTCTGATTTCCTCGTAAACGAACTCCTAGCGATGTTGAACTCACGATTGGCGCCGAAGCTGCCCCGCGGTTAGTGACATTCCGTGCCGGTCTTCTTACATCGAATCTGTTTTTTTTGAAATTGGGGAGCGGGTATCAACCAAATCCTCGTTTTTGCCGGTACTGGCCTCAGCCCCTTTCTCGCTGCTTCGCTGAACACGAGCGTAGCTGTTGCCAATGGCGGCTGCTCAAATGCGTGACGTCAAAACTGGGAATGCAGTACACGACCGGGAAGCGTCGATCGGGATGCGTGGAGTAACTGGGAGGCAAGTCATCGACCAACCAGACAGCTACAAACCCTGGTATGCACCAGCGACTCCATCGACCGGCATTCCGGTGCGGCGTCCGCCCAAGAAATTTGTTATAATGAGGCGTTTATTTCGGTGCGACGAGAAAGGAAAGAAGATGAAAAATGCTCTAGCCAGTCGATGGGCAATCACCTTGCTTCGCATGGCAATCGGGTGGCATTTTCTTTACGAAGGACTCAGCAAATGGACCTCCCAGGACTGGTCGGCTGCAGACTACCTGACGCATGCGCAGGGACCCTTCGCAGGTTTCTACCACTGGCTAGGTTCGTCTGAGAGTCTGCTTCAACTTGTGGACGCAGCGAACATTTATGGATTGATCGCGATCGGGCTGGCCTTGTTTTTCGGAATCTGTATTCGGGCTGCGTCCGCATTTGGAATCGGGTTGCTGACGCTTTACTACTTTGCCTATCCACCGTTCGGCGCGACGGCGATGAATACGACCGAGGGGAGCCTGTTCATCGTCAATCGCATTTTTCTTGAAGCCGTTGCGTTGCTCGTAGTGCTGCTAGTCAAAGAGAGAGGTTTTGGTCTGTACGCAATCCGGTTTGGCGGGCAACCCAAAGAGGAGTTGGAAGTCGAGGGAATGAGTCGGCGTGCCTCGTTTGCCAATTTGCTAGTGGTTCCGACGATGGGCGTTTTGGGTTGGGGAGCGCATCAGCAGAAGAAGAAATACGATGTTGACGCGATGTCCGGCGCGACCATCAAAGTAGACGCGGTGGACATCAGCGAACTGGAAGGTGAGTTGCCCAAAGGCAAAATCGGTCCACACGACATTGGACGGCTGGTGCTGGGAGGCAACATGATCGGTGGATGGATGCATGCCCGCGATTTGTTGTATGTTTCAACCTTATCCAAAGCTTACAACACCGAAGAAAAGATCTTTGCGACCTTGCAGTTGGCGGAACAAGCCGGGATCAATGCGATCAATATCGGCTTTCCGTCAAACGCGCTCATGAAGAAATACAAGGATGTTACCGGCAGTGAAATCAAAGTGATTTCTCAAGTGGCTCCCACCAAGGATGGCGATTATCTGCTTCACATCGATCAGGCAATTGATCTCGGCGCAGACATTCTTCAAGTGCAGGGTAACTGGTGCGATTGGTTGGTCCGTGACGGAAAGATGGACGGGATTGCCCAGATGCTCGAGCACATTCGTGGTCAAAACTATGTTGCAGGGCTGGGTGCTCACACGGTCGATTCGCTGATCGCCTGTCGGGAAGAGGGGATCATTCCGGACTACTACATGAAAACAATGCACCATGACAACTATTGGTCCGCGCACCCAAGAGAGAACCGCAAACCGTTTGAAGTGGATGGAAAGAACAGTCCCGATCACGACCAATTCCACAACAACTGTTTCTGCCCCTTCCCGGAAAAGACGATCGAGTTTGTCAAGAACGCGGAGGTGCCCGTGATGGGGTACAAGGTGCTCGCGGCCGGTGCGATTCAACCCGCAAATGGCTTTAGGTGGGCGTTCATGAACGGTGCCGACTTCATTTGTGTCGGCATGTTCGACTTCCAAGTGGTGAAGAACGTTAACACGGCAATCAAGACTTTGAGGAGTGTAAAGGATCGACAACGGTCTTGGTTTGCCTAGATGGACAGCGCCAGTTTCGACGACAAAAAAGGGGTCAGGCCTCTTTTTAAGGCACCGCCCGCAGGGTGCTTCGCAAAAAAAGAGGCCTGACCCCTTTTCTCCTGCGAGCTCGGAGAGCACGCCGAGAAAAAGAGCGACAGGAATTGCCCGCACGATGCGAAGCGGCCTCACGAGAAAATTCCGTAGTGGTACGCACCTTCGATCACGCCGCTGGTGTAGTAGCCGCTGAGTCCCATGAAGTTACCCTTGGCGAAATAGGCCTGAAGGGAGGGGTCGCGCGCCATCGCCTCTTTTACCTTTTCGACTAATTGATCGTCGGCGTTTCTCACGAGCACGCCTCGGAAACCAGAAGTCAAGGGAAAGATGTCGTTGCCGCTGTCTCCGCAAAACACGACTTCTTCCTTCGCGACCCCGAACGCTTCCGCGACATACTCTAGCGCGGTTTGCTTTGTCGCACTGTTTGGTAGAAAATCAAGCAGCCCTTTGCCATCTAGCGAGTCGAAACTGTAGACGATTACCTCGTCGAACTTGTCCTTGACCAATGCGTCGACCTGTTGCAGCACTGCGTCTTTCTTTTCGTGCTGGACGTAGTAGCTTTGCTTGAACTGGTTTTGATGTTCGCTTTCCTGCTCGCGCATGCCTTTGACATCAGCGACTGCTTGCTTGATGGCGGTGGCGTCCCAGCGGGGACTTGAGCGTTTGACATGAGCGACCCATCCTACGTCGTCGTGCCACTGGGCATTCTCGAATTTCCGAATGGTCGTTCCGACATCACCGCACAAAAAGTCTGGATGCCGGACGCCGTACTGCTGGATGGCCTGTTCCGTGAGATTGAGGTTTCTACCGGTCACGTACACGACCAGCGTGCCGTGCTTCTCGGTCAGTTCGTTAAACAGCCCGATGGCCGACTCGTCGGGTTCCCAACGGCCGTTCGGAAGCAGCGTTCTATCCAAGTCGGTGGCAAGTATTTTCACCTCGATTCCTCCTCTTCGGCACTCCGAAAATTGCTGAACAAGTCGTCGATCAACCGCGTGCCCGTCCCTTGACATCGTCGGTCAACTGCCACGACCGCAATGCCAATGAATCCGCTGTGTTGATCACCGCAGGTTCGTTTAGCGATACGATAACACCGTTTCTTTCCCGCTCGCGTCGCGATGGACGACGCTAAAGCTGAATTCCAACAGATCTGCATGTAACGATGCGGTGCATGCGCCGTTGGTCCAAGTCAGTTGCAACAGGTGTTCATCTGAGCTGTGGATCTGCAACTCGCCGTAGAATGCTGACGAGGAATTGCGGAGCTTGATCAGTTCGAGTTGATCCCGCACAACGATTTGTTTCAGCCCGTGTTCGATATCGCGTAGTTCGAGAGTTGTGCGGTTGATTTCTTTATGCCCGCCGGTGCCGCCCCTGTCGGCTGCTTCGTAGTCGTTTGTGCCCGCGAACAAATCCAAATACCAGATTTGTGGAATACCGGGCGTGAACAACTGAATTGCACGTGCGAGCCGCAGTTTCCGCTCGTCTTCTCCCAGCGCACTAAAGTAGGTAGCGTTGACCTGGTAATAGGAGATCTTCTTTCCGTCCGGGCCGTACAGATTCTTTACGCGACCGCCCCGGCTGAGAATTCTTTCAATGACCGCTTCGATCTGGTCGTCGCTCAGCAATCCTTTCTTGGAGACGCCATAGATTTCCTGGCCGGCCAAGTCCAGCACGGGAATGCCGTCGTGACAGCCCAGCATGTTGATGGTTTTAATGTTGTTGGTCACCACCTCACCGATCCAACGCAGCAAATGTTTGTTCGTGCCGCGGTCCAGTGCATCGATGATGAGTCCTGGCAAGAAGAAGTCGTAGATCGGAAAGCCCTCGCCGGCGACTTCTTCGTGCAACCCGTAGCCGTATTGACTGTGGATCTCTGGAAGCAGAATCAAATCGTATTTTTGCGCGATCTGCTTGAGCCTCTCAAGATACTGCCAGGTGCCTGGCTTGTTGAAAAAGTTCGTCTGGCCGGGTTCCTTGTGGAGGTAGGCGAAGGCATCCAACCTCACAAGCTTCGCCCCGTAATCACGCAGTCGTTTCAGCGTCGCATCGTAAAACTCCCAGACTTTTTCCGATCGGGCATTCAAGTCCATTTGGCCAAGGTACTTGCGTTTTCGCTCCACGACCGCAAGCAGTTTGTCCTTATAGCCTGACATGGCGCCCAAATCGATTTCGTTGAGATCCGCGCTTACCTGCAACGCCTCGTTGAAAATCCGCACCAGAGTCTCGATGTGCCCATCCGGGATTCCCTCCTGCTCCTTCAAGTCTTCCGGCTTGAGCTCTTGGTAGCTGATCTCCTGGTAAAAGGTGTTCCAATAGCATCGATCCGTCCCGTCTGGGAAGCGTACTTTGAGGATCGGCAGACCCGGCTTTCGCATGAACAGTTTATTAAGGTACTCGTCCCTCGGTATCACATAGCCGTCATCGCCCAGCTCTCCATTCCCTCGCCAAAACTCGTTCCAGTCAACGAAGAAATCCTTGTACTGGGAATCATCTCCGTGCAATAGCATGTCTTGAAACTGCGGAGACCCCACCGAAAGATGGTTCAGTACCAGGTCGAACTTCAAGTGAATGTTCAGCTTTGCGATTGTTTCCAGATCCTCGGCGGAAACAAGTTCCTCGTTGAATTCGTAATCGATAATCGAGAAGCCACGATCCAAGTCACTGTGGAAAAAAGTCGGAAGGATGTAGAGCAATGAAAAGGCACCTTCCAACTCCGGCCTCGCCAACACTTGGAGAATATCCGACAGGTTGCGTCCGATGCTGTCCGGATAAGCGTTAAACATAACGCCTCGTGGCAACGTGTTGTCATTGATCGATTTCGATGGCTTATTCATTACAAAGGGTCAATTACTCCGAAGAAATTCTTGCGGCCGAAACGAAGGAGGGACATCGATCGGTCTGAATGCTGGAGTTGTGAGAATAACAACACGTCGCATTTCCGGCAGCCCGAAGCATCCTAAAGCATCGGGCTGTTACCTGCGATGGCACATTTCCGCGCCCGGTGCGGGTCTGCGAAAAGGGCCGGAGTCCAATAGCCGCCGGCGGCCCGAAGCCCCTCATTGGACTCGCGCGTCCGAGGCGAAAGGGCCACCGCTGCTCAGCAGCTGATGGATGCTGAAAGAGTGCTTCGCAAGATTGGGTCGGCACCCTGTACGTGCGAGGTCGGCCGGCGCAATCGAAGCAAGATCGTCAACAATAACCTTCCGATTCTGCCAGCATGACGATCGCACAGGCGACATCAAACAGGGGATGCGTACCGAGGTCGCGAACGGTTTCGATTCCTAACCCTTCCTGCAACAGGCGGGTCTGACTCTCACCGATGTCGCGAACGTCGGTGATCGGAGCATCGGCAACGGCGAGCAACTGATTACATTTTTCGGGCTTGGCCGTGGAACTGGCAGCACTTCCCTCGGAGGTGTAGTCTTCCGCAGCGATCGCATCTGCCAGCAGCACGACTGCCCGCGCCCATTGGGCGTCCTTGTTGGCCGCCATCTCTTGGATCGTGCTGATCCCAAGCTCCTGCTTGAGGCTGTTTGCGAGTGACCTCGAAATCCCTTTCAGCACCGTAACGGGGGCGTCCGTCAATTGCTTTGCCGTGCGGCCCTGGTGGTCGCTCGCCACGGCGTCCTGAAGCAAGGCCGAACTGCAAGTTTGCTGTAGCGAACTGGTCGAGTCATGAAAACCCGAGAGCACGTTATCAATCGCCTGCATGGACAATTCAGCAATATTGAACACGCCTTGCGGACGCAGCCGCACATCCGTGAAGGACTGCAATGTCTTTACCGATTCGTTGACCACGTCTTTCAGCAGTTGGGTTTGGTTCACCACCAACTTCGACGTGCCGTGCAGAAACTCGCGGTTCATGCCGGCAAGTTTTTCCAGTGCCTCTCGATGCCCGTCCAGCAGGTGCTCGAGATCTTCCTGGTCTACACCGTAACCAGCAAACAGGCTCTTGAGTTGTTCGCTGATTTCAGCAGTATTGGTCAGGGAAAACACACAGTCGAAATCCGTTTCGTAGGCAGCGTCGACTTCTTGCTGAGCGTCCGCCAGATCTTGCAGAGGATTGCCCCCGACAAAGCCGCGTTTCTGCGCCCGTGAGTAGACATTCTTGCAGATCAACATCCAACGCTCAGCGGGACTGATGGGTTGTTTGCGACCGCCGGACGGGCTCGATGACTCCTGGGTGGACACTTCTGCGACTTCCGTTGAGTCGCTTGCGACGGCGCTTTCAGTAGTCATCTTCGCGTTCTCCTCACGAACTACTTCCAAATTCCGTGTGATTGCAGAGGCAATCCACGATCACCAAACAGCCGTTGGTATGCGGAAGCCATTCACCTTTTCTACGAGACAAAAGGTCGCAGATCAAGGGAAGAGATGGCTCTGTTGGCGTCTAACCTCAAGGCATCGACACTTGTTAAGCCGTCGTTACTCACGAAGTCCGAGTGCAATCCAGAGCTGGAAATTCGCGGGGCCAGTTGAAAAGTTGCGTCTCCAGTCGAGCAGACGACGGGAAGGCGGCGATTACCGAAGTCTCACAAATTCAGCTACATTAATCATTTGCTTGCATCAATTCCCGAAAGGAAATCCAATGTCCTCCGACATGTTCGAGCGAGGAACCCATGCCGATCATGAAGTCGCGGAAACGACGTTCTCGCGACTGACAAACCTGAAAATCACGCTGATCAGTCTTCACGGATTGATTCGTGCGAAGGATCCCGAATTGGGCAAGGACGCAGATACCGGGGGTCAGGTGCTGTACGTACTTGAACTAGCTCGCGAGCTCGCCGAACAACCTGATGTGAGAGAAGTTGAATTGCTCACAAGGCAAATTCTCGATCCAAAAGTCAGTGATGACTACGCCCAGTTGGAGGAGCCGATTTCGGAAAACGCCAAAATCGTGCGGATCCCGTTTGGCCCCAAACGGTATCTGGTCAAAGAAGCACTGTGGCCACACATCGAGATGTTCATCGATCACACGCTGACGCACTTCAAACGGAGTGGCCTACCGGATGTGATTCACGGTCACTACGCCGACGCGGGGCTGGCCGGTGCAC
Source organism: Pirellulaceae bacterium (assembly GCA_963704055.1). GTDB lineage: Bacteria > Planctomycetota > Planctomycetia > Pirellulales > Pirellulaceae > Rubripirellula. The sequence goes on from CAVPGW010000005.1 coordinate 158,288, forward strand.
AACTCGCTCGTCTCCTGCACATCCCGTTCATCTTCACTGGACACTCGCTGGGACGAGTGAAGCGTCAGCGGCTGTCGCTGGGCAAGGCGAACTCCGAAACCTTGGAGAAGAAGTACAAGTTTACGACGCGGATCGACGCCGAGGAGGTGGCGTTAGAAACGGCGGCGATGGTCGTGACCAGCACGAGCCAGGAAGTGCAGCAACAATACGAGTTGTACGATCACTATGTCCCTTCGCGCATGGAAGTCATACCGCCGGGTGTTAATTTGGCCTCGTTCGCGCCCCGCGGGGACGATTGGGAAACGCCTCCATTGGCCGATGATTTGTCGCGTTTTCTCAAGCACCCCGAGAAGCCCGTCATCCTGACGGTGGCTCGGCTGGATGAACGAAAGAACCTCGAAAAACTGGTCGAAGTCTATGGCCAAAGTGAGCAGTTGCAGGAACTTGCTAACCTGGTGATGTTCATCGGAACGCGTGATGACTACCGCGACCTGCCGAAAGCACACCAGGCCATCGTCGAGAACATATTTCATTTGATCGACCGATACGACCTGTACGGCAAGATTGCTTATCCAAAGAGCATCGCGCCGAGCGAGCTGCCCGATCTGTATCGTTATGTGGAATCGCTGCAGGGAGTGTTTGTCAACCCGGCACTGACGGAACCCTTTGGGCTGACGTTGCTCGAGGCGGGCGCAACCGGCCTGCCGATCGTTGCGACCAACGACGGTGGGCCGCGCGACATCATCGCCAATTGCAATAACGGTCTGCTGGTTGATCCGCTCAACAACGAAGAGATTGAACACGCGTTGCTGCGCACATTGACCGAGCCCGAGCAATGGGCCCTGTGGTCGGCAGGTGGTATCAATGGAACACGTGAACATTACTCCTGGGCAAAACATGCCGAGCGTTACCTGCGCGACGTCAAGGATATCCTCGAACATTCCTCGGTTCCCGTACTACGGAACAAGCCACGAGCCCGCCGTTTACCGGAGTTCGACCGGTTGATCATTACGGACCTGGACAACACCCTCATCGGTGACGATCAGTCGCTCCAGGAATTCGTCGAGCTGATTAACAAGCACGATCACATCGGATTCGGGATTGCCACGGGACGGCGACTTGACCATGCGATGTCATTGATCGACGAACTCTCCCTGCCGCGTCCCGACCTCATCGAGACCGATTGCGGGACCCAGCTCCATTACGGCGAAGACCTGATGCCCGATCGCAGTTGGCAACAGCAAATTGGCTATGCCTGGCAACCGGGTGAGATTCGCGAGGTGCTCGACAAACTGCCCGGATTCTTTCCACAGGACGACGAGAAACAGTCGGATTACAAGGTCAGCTACGACATCGACGCGAAGAGCGTTCCGAGCACGACAAAGATCAAAAAAATCCTCCGCGAGGCGGGGTTACGAGCCAACGTCGTCATGTCCCATGGGATGTATCTCGATGTGATCCCTGTTCGGGGCGGAAGTGACCTTTCCTTGCGTCATGTGCTCTGGAAGTGGGGCTTTGCCCCCGAGCGAGTGTTGGTCGCCGGTGATTCAGGGAATGATGTGGGGATGTTACTCGGCGGAACGCTGGGAGTCGTGGTGGCCAACCACAGCAAGGAGCTCAATCGATTGCGAAACCGGCCACGAATCTATTTTGCCAAATCGTCCTACGCGGCAGGGATTCTAGAGGGCATCGACTACTACAACTTCCTGGACAACATCGTCATTCCCAGCGATCCTATCGAGTAAGCATCGTGCGGGAAATAACTGTCGCGACTTCAAAGTAGCCATCACGCTCCGTCGTGATGATCGCCGGAAATACAGGACAGTTATTTCCCGCACGATGCTAAGCCACGAGAATTTCGGTGCGCGGCTTCGAGCATTCTGGCGATCAGATCAGAAGTTTTCTCAGTAGCACCACGTCCGATGATAGGCTGCGGTCCGACTCGAATCCGCGGTGTTCAAAGATGCTGAGCATGCGGTGGTTTCCTGGTGCGGTTTCCGCGACGACGGTACCAATGCCCCAGCGGTTGCAGATTTCAAGGCAGTAATCGGTCAGCAGAGCACCGAGGCCGATGCCCTGGTAGGCGTCAGCGACCAGGACCGCGTATTCAGCGTCCGTGTGATCGGCGTCAGCGACCAGGCGACCGACCCCGATGAGCTTCCGTTGGTCGTCTTCTTCGAGCTCGGCCACGATGGCAATCTCGCGGTCGTAGTCGATGAAACAGAAACGCGTCGCCATCTCATGGGTCGTTTGCTTGAACAGATAGCGGAAGCGGAAGAAAAGCGACTCCCGCGAGCAACTGGCCAGTAGTTTGTGCCACATCGGTTCATCCTCCGGTTTGATTGGGCGGAGAAGGATCCGTGTGCCGTTCTTCAGTCTTGCGGGCTTCACGTATTCTTCGGGGTACGGTCGAATGGCCAGATGCGAATAGGGTCGCGGCGGGTTCAAGATCATTTCGTGGTCGAGAATGATGCGGGCATCCAGCGCAATCACATCATCGGGTGTGACCAGCAACGGGTTGACGTCGAGTTCCTGGATCTCGGGGTAATCGGCGACGAGATACGACAGCCGCATCAAAACCTCGATCAAGCGATCGAGGTTGGCGGGCGGACGGCCCCGGTAACCCTGCAGCAAAGGCCAGGTACGCAACGACTCCAACATCCGCCGCGCAAGCCGTTCGCTCAGTGGCGGCAACTCCAACGCACGATCTTGAAAGAGCTCGGCCGCGGTTCCGCCCGCACCCACCAGCAAAACCGCGCCGAAAACTGAATCTCGTCGAGCGCCGACAATCAACTCCTGGCCGATGGGACTGGTGACCATCTTTTGCACGGTGACACCTTCGACTTGGGCTTCCGGCCGCCTTGCCTTTGCGATGCCGACGATTCGCTCAAATGCAGTGGCGACCTCTTCGTCGTTGGCGAGGTTTAGCTCCACGCCGCCGACGTCCGTCTTATGTGTGATCTGTGGCGACATGACTTTCAACGCGACGGGATACCCCAACCTCCGAGCCAGTGTGGTGGCGTCGTCGGGGCAGCGGCGACGTACGGCTTCGCCACAGGAATTTCATAGGCCTCAAGCAACGCTTTCGAGGTGCTTTCAGTCAGAATGTCATGGCCCTCGCTGAGAATGGTGTTGAAAACGGCTCGCAACCGACCGCGGTCAAGTGGAAACTCGACCGGAATGTTGCGAGGGGTCTCGTACAACACCTCACGCCGACGAGCATACGAAACCAGATACATGAACGCCCGCACGGCTTGCTCGGGTGCGGAATAAGTCGGAATACCCGCACTGTTGAATAGGTCGACAGCCTTGTCCATCGTGAGTCCGCCCATCCAGGACGTGAGAACTGGCTTCGTCGACTTCTTGGCGACTTCAATCACCGCTTTGGCGGCGTCGGTTGGCTTGCTCATTGCCTGCGGAGCAAACAACACCAGCGCCGCATCGACTCCCTTCTCCGCCAAGACGGTTTCGAGGGCTTTGGCCAGCCGCTGTGGAGTCGCGTCGCCCAAAACGTCAACGGGATTGCTGTGCGACCAAGCCGCGGGCAGATGCTGGCTTAGCTTTTCGAGCGTCGCGTCGGAGAACTTCGCGAGCACACCCTTTTGTTCCAGCAGAGCGTCGGTTGCCATCACGCCCGGCCCACCAGCATTTGTCACGATCGCCAGTTGCGGGCCCTTGGGAGGCTCGTGCCGAGCCAATAGTTCGGCGCAATCGAACATGTCGACCATTTCAAACACGCGAATGATCCCAGCGCGATTGAATGCTGCTTCGTAGACGGTGTCCACACCCGCCATTGCTCCGGTGTGCGATGCCGCTGCCTGCGCGGACTGGGCAAATCGACCGGCCTTGTAGGCGATGATCGGCTTGTTGCGCGCGAAGGCCCGAGCCGCTGACATGAACTCACGGGCCTCGCTGATCGATTCAACGTAAAGAATGATCGACTCCGTCCTGCCGTCGCTTGCGAAGTAATCGATCAGATCACCGATACTGACGTCAAGCGTGTTACCAACCGAAACGAAGTGCGAGAAACCAATCTTTTCTTTCAGGGCCCAATCCAGCACCGCCGTACACAGCGCTCCAGATTGGGAAATGAACGCGACATGTCCCCTGTCCGGCATGCCGCTCGCGAAACTCGCATTCAGTGCAGCGTGAGGGGCGATGATCCCCAAACAGTTCGGACCGACGATGCGAAGTCCATCGAACTTATTCGCCTCTCGTTGAACCGCCAGTTCCAACTCCTCACCCTCCTTGCCGGACTCGCGAAAACCAGCTGACAGAATCACCAGTCCCGAGATGCCTGCCTGTCCACACTCACGAACGACTTCGGGCACCGTCCGTGCGGGAGTGCAGATGACGGCCAAGTCGACGGGATCTGGCAAGTCAGTGACTTTCGCATAGCAGACGGTATCCCGGACCTTCTTGTACTTCGGGTTTACCGAGTAGACGGCTCCCGGAAACCCTGCATCTTGGAGATTATCCAGCACTTTGTATCCAAGACTGGCCCTCTTCTGGCTCGCACCGATGACAGCGACGCGCTCTGGAGCAAATACCTTGCTTAGATTCCGGATCGGCATATTTGAAGCCTCTTGTGCGTTTCAAGCACTCACGGGACCGCCCAAGTGTCCGCATTCGCACACTTTGTCACTCCGCCGGATCGGAGCCCGATAAACAGCGAACCAGTCGCGTGCCGGCACCACATGCCAATGCGTCGTTGTCGACGCGTACGCGAAGTCGCATCCTTTCGCCTTCAGCCTTCTCGGTGCCTGGATCAGTAACCCCATTCCTCTGCAGGGCCAAATCCCCACGGCGTGATTGTGACGCAGTTCCGCACCTCGCTCACTCCACCGGCAGACCACGCCATCCGCTCCACTTCCGCAAGTTCGCTCATCGAGTGGACATCACCGGTAATGGTGACGGACGAATCTTCCACCTCAACAGCAAGCTTCCTGGAATTCAGCACAGCGCTCCGCTTGAATGCTGATTCGATCGCACTGGCGATCGCGCTGATTGCTTCTGGCGAAACAACGCGAATCTCATTGGTCACCCCGCGAGCACCATGCAGATGGCGAAGCACGCGGTCGACAGCCGCTTTTTGAAAGCTATGCTGCACCGTCCCTTCGGCTTTGATCCAACCATCTTCGACGGAGATCTGGACGTCCGCCTCGGGCACTTTGGCGTCCCACTGAAGGGCGTGGACCGCGGCGGCTGCGATCTCTTCATCGTCACGCACATGCACGCCCGATGGTCGGACCTCGATTTCATTGGCAACCGCCCGTACACCGTGAACGCGTTTAGCCGCTTTCTCCGCGGTGTGCTTGTCCGAATACACCGAGACATGGCCGGTTAGCGTCACGATGCCATCTTTGGTAGTCACACCGATCTGCGCGGCGTCAACACTTGGCTCCCACTCGAGTTCGTCCAAAACGTCTCGTTGCAGATGGACATCCGTCTTCTTTGCGATTGTCTTACTCATGATTAACTCCACTTCGTTCCGCCATGGAACACATTGTGTCCACTGACTTCATTGCCAATCGTGCCCCGCTCCAACATGGAATCATGTGGCACTCGTCGACTCAATCCATTGAAGAATTGCTCGAAAAACCGCATGACTACTGTGCAAGTAATGTGCCGACCCGAGAAACCCGCCGGTAATCCAACCTGGCATTGGGTGTAGTGCCCATTGATGACGCTTGTGACGTGATGCGGCACAGCGTTTGCTTCCACGACTGCCTGTGCGTTAACGCCCAGGGGTATAACGACATCACACATCGCTGCCCGCATTGGCACAGCACCGTGAGCATCGCTGACATTTCCGATCGCCGTCCGAACACTCGACCGAACACTCGACCGAACAGTGGTCGCGTGGTAGCGGTGCGTGGCAGCGTTGTGGATGCGGTCTTTTCGGACAAATTGCCTGCGATCAACAACGAGTTGAGAACCGGGACGAACGACGACGTGGTGATTGAAGTTGCCGGACAACTTGATCCGCGAACGGTCCGGGGAATCGCATTGAACTCCACTCGCGGCTTGGCCCGTGGGGCAACAGTACGGGATTTGGGGCGGTCGCTATGTGTACCGGTCGGCAAAGAGCTGCTGGGTCGTGCTTTGAACGTGTTTGGTCAACCGATCGATGAAGCTGAGCGGCTCGACGATCTGCCGCATCGAAGCATTCATCAAACACCGCCGGCCATCGTTCGTCGCACAACGAAATCCGAAGTGTTTGAGACCGGCATCAAGGCGATCGACTTGCTTTCTCCTTTGGAGCGTGGAGGCAAAGCAGGCTTGTTCGGCGGGGCTGGGGTTGGCAAGACCGTTTTGATCACCGAGCTGATCAACAACGTCGTGGGAAAACACTCGGGCGTGAGTCTGTTTTGCGGGATTGGCGAACGTTGTCGCGAAGCAGAAGAACTCTATCGCGAGATGGGCGAAGCTGGGGTCCGTGACAATACCGTGATGGTATTCGGGCAGATGAACGAGCCACCGGGGGCTCGCTTTCGCGTGGGACACGCTGCCTTGACAATGGCCGAGTATTTTCGCGACGACCAACGCCAGGACGTGCTTTTGCTGATCGACAATATTTTTCGCTTTATCCAGGCGGGAATGGAAGTCTCAGGTCTGATGGGACAGCTGCCCTCTCGTGTCGGGTATCAACCTTCACTAGCGACGGACCTCGCGGAATTGGAAGAGAGGATTTGCTCGACGGCATCGGGAGCGATCACGTCGGTTCAAGCGGTCTATGTGCCGGCCGACGATTTCACCGATCCATCCGCGGTTCATGCTTTCTCGCACTTGTCAGCCACCGTCGTACTCTCGCGAAAGCGTGCTTCGGAAGGTCTCTATCCGGCCGTTGATCCACTCCAATCGACGTCGGAAATGTTGTTGCCTCAGGTCGTCGGCGATCAACACTACAAGATCGCCAGTGATGTCCGGCGGACGTTGGCCAACTACGAAGAACTGAAGGACATCATCGCCATGTTGGGCATGGAAGAACTGTCGCGAGACGACCGGCGCACCGTCAACCGCGCACGACGACTGGAGCGATTCCTGACACAGCCGTTCATCACCACCGAGCAGTTTTCCGGAAGCGCTGGAAGAACGGTTCGAATTGGCGAAACACTCGAGGGGTGCCAGCGAATCCTGGATGACGAATTCCAAGACTACCCGGAACGATCCGTTTACATGATCGGCAGCATCAACGAGGCAAAGAAAACCAAGACGTAGTTGCACCTCCACCGCCAAACGGGAGAGGCAATTTGCCGTCAACCGACCAGGGGAAAGATAGCGATCGACATGAACCTGAAACTGCTGATTCCGACGAACATACTCATTCACCAACCAGTCGTGAAGGTTGTCGCTGAGGCGGAGAACGGAAGTTTCTGTTTGCTGCCCCACCACGTCGACTTTCTGGCTTTCCTCGTCCCTGGTCTGCTCGTGTTTGTGGACAAAGACGGCAAAGAACAGTTCGCGGCTGTTGGCGAGGGGCTATTGGTGAAGCGAGGTGATGACGTGCTGGTTTCAGTACGGCGAGCGGTTCGGGGAGGCGACCTAGGCCGGCTTCGTCGCACGGTGCGTGACGAATTTGAAACACTCGACGATCGAGAACGGGCTGCCCATGCGGCGGTCGCAAAACTGGAAGCGAGCTTCCTGCGCGGATACTTGGAATTGACCGGTGAATCGGTATGAACACAACCGACGAAGATGATCGACATCAGGCCCGGCGTGACCTGGAACGAGACGTCTCCGCGAAAGCGGAACGCAAGATCAAGGCGCAGGCAAGAGGAGTATCGAACCGTTTGGTTCGGACTCGGAACGTTCGGCTTGGTTGGCTGGTCGGTGACTGTTCCTGCGCTGATCGGAATTTCGTTGGGATTATGGATCGATGGTCGCTGGCCGAGTCGTTTTTCGTGGACCCTGATGTTGCTCGTGTTGGGTGTGGCACTGGGGTGTCTCAACGCGTGGCGATGGATCGCCCGCGCGAGCGAAGTCCAAGAGGAAGAATAGCAGCAAGCTGTTGAAGTCAACACGAGGAAATGCAAGATGTCAAACGCAATTCAAATTCTGCTGTCCATTGTCTTCGGTGGCTTTCTGGCCATGGTCTACTTCGGCGGTTTGTGGTGGACGATTCGCAGATTGCCACTCACTCGGTCTCCCGCGGCGTTGTACTTTTGCAGCTTGATGTTTCGATTGGCGATCGTGCTAGCAAGTTTCTATGTCGTGATTGTCAACTGCGACTGGCCACTGCTGGCAGCCGTGTCTGATAGGTTTTTTCAGTACCCGTTTGGTCGTCGTGCATTTTTGCGGACGTGAGACGGCGCCGCTGCTAGCTGCCGAGAGGACACGCTGATGGACGGCATCCAAATCACGACGGACCAGTGGGTCTTCTGGCAGTCGGATGCCTGGCCAACTGTCAAATTGAACGCCACCATCGTGTTCACTTGGGGCATCATGGGCTTACTGGTAGGTCGGCTCATGGCTGGTGACTCGCCGACTCTCGACCGATACAAGAATTCCTCGGTTACAGAATGTCTTGGAAGTGCTCGTCAAGGGCATGCGCGACCAGATTCGCGAAGTCAGCGGCCGTGATCCGGGCCAATACCTGCCCTTTGTTGGCACACTTTTCCTATTCATTTGCACGGCCAACTTGCTCAGCATTGTGCCGGGATACAGACCACCAACAGGCTCGCTTTCCACAACAGCGGCGTTGGCAACTTGCGTGTTCATTGCCGTTCCGATTTTCGGCATCGCAAGTCAGGGGATTGGAGGCTATTTGAGCCACTACGTTCGACCGTCCGTATTCATGTTGCCGTTCAACATCATCGGAGAACTCTCGCGAACGCTTGCTCTGGCTGTCCGGCTTTACGGAAACATGATGAGCGGCACCGTGATCGCAGCGATCCTGATCGGATTCGTGCCATTGTTTGTGCCGATTCTGATGCAAATGCTGGGGTTACTCACGGGATTGATCCAAGCCTACATCTTCGCCGTCTTGGCAATGGTTTACATCGCGTCGGCAACGGTGGTCTATCGCCAGGGCGAAAGCAGAAAGAAAAAGCCAGCAGCTATTGCAGGAGAACACAATGATTAATCGGCGCGTCTTGAGATTCACATCGGTCCTCGTGCTTGGGCTCACGCTCTGGGTGGGCTCCGTTGAGCCCGCCCTGGCGCAAGAGGCCCCTGTTTCCGCAGGAGTCTGGCGAGCACGGCTGAAAACACCGGCAGCTCAGCAAATGTCGCGGGCAATCAGTCGGTGGACAATCTTGGTTTGATTGCTCTGGGCTCGATCGTCATTGCCGGACTGACAATCGCGGTCGGCTCGATCGCTCCAGCGTTAGGAGAAGGTCGTGCGGTAGCGCAGGCGCTCAGTGCCATCGCCCAGCAGCCGGACTCATCGAACACGATCACGCGCACGCTGTTTGTTGGTTTGGCGATGATCGAGTCCACGGCGATTTACTGCTTTGTCGTTTCCATGATCCTGCTGTTCGCAAACCCTTTTTGGAACTACTTCATCCAGTAGTCCCTCATGAGCATCGATTGGTTCACATTCGTCGCGCAAATCATCAACTTCCTGATCCTGGTCGGGTTGTTGCGGTGGTTTCTATACGGACCGATCGTTCGCGCGATGCAGCAGCGCGAGGACAAGATTGCGGCTCGATGGCATGATGCCGAGCAGCGAGCGCGCCGAAGCCGACGAGAAGGCCCGCCAATACGATCAAAAGAACATTGAATTGGAGCAGCAACGCGAGGAACGGTTGAAAGATGCTCACCGCGAAGCACATGAGCATCGCGAGCGATTGACCAGGGAAGCTCGCGACGACGTCGAGCAGAAACGGGTCGAATGGCTTCAGTCGCTCTCGCGTGAACAGACGGAAACGTTGGACGAAGTCAGGCAACAACTTGGCGAACTGGCGGTCGATGCAGCGCGCCACACCCTCACTGAGCTGGCAAACGCGGAATTGGAGGAATGGATCGTTAGAAAATTTGTCACGCGCGTTCAGCGACTCGATGACCCACAACGCGAGGAAATCAAGGCGCACTTGCTAGACGGCGAATCTGCAATTTGCCGTGCGTAGCGCGTTCCGATTGTCCGCCCAGTGGCGTGACAAGATTTGCGATGTGATACGTCAGAGTTTCGATCATGACGGGGAAGTCTCTTTCGAGGAATCTGCGGATCTGATCTGTGGACTTCAACTGGACATGGGTGGGTACAGCTTCGGATGGAATGTCAATGAATTCATCCGGCAGATTGACTTTGACTTTGGTGATCGGATGAGGAGACACAGGTAGTGTCGGTCGGAAACGACGACGGTCAGCACATGAACACATCATCCGAAGCAAGCGAACGATCCGACGACACGCGATCCAACTTGCGTGACCTGCTTCGCGAAACGTCCGCGATGTTCTTACAGGCGGTTGCCCAACAGAAAGCGGAAGTCCGCGCCCGCGAAACAGGCACCGTGATGGAAGTCACTCCCGGCATCGCCAACGTTGTCGGGCTGCCACATGTTCAGTCGGACGAGCTGTTGCGTTTCGCCGGTAACCAGCATGGGTTCGCGTTCAACTTGGATCGGCACGAAGTCGGTTGTGTTCTGCTTGATGAGAGCGAGAACTTGCAGGCGGGAACCAGCGTCGAACGCACCGGTCGCGTCTTGGATACGCCCGTCGGTGAGGAGTTGCTCGGTCGCGTCATCGATCCCATCGGCAGGCCGTTGGACGGAGGACATCGACTGACGACTTTAAAACGCATGCCCTGTGAGCGAGACGCGCCTGGGATCATGCGTCGCGACGCCGTCTCAGTCCCGTTGCAAACCGGCTCTGAAAGTGATCGACGCGTTGATTCCTATCGGGCGCGGCCAAAGGCAACTTATTCTGGGAGACCGGCAAACCGGCAAGACTTCCATCGCGGTCGATACGATCATCAATCAGAAGGCGAGTGATGTCGTTTGTGTCTACTGCAGCATCGGACAACGAAGCACGAACGTTGCCCGAGTCATTGAGACCTTGCGAGCCAAGGATGCAATCGACCATACAATTGTCATGATTGGCGCGGACAACGCGCCTCCTGGAGTCCAGTTCATTGCGCCTTATGCGGCGACGACGATCGGCGAGTACTTCATGGAGCAGGGACGCGATGTTCTAGTGATTTACGACGATTTGACTTCGCACGCGCGATCCTACCGCCATGTCTCGCTGTTGCTGCGTCGACCGCCCGGACGTGAAGCGTTTCCTGGCGATATCTTCTATGTTCACTCACGGCTTTTGGAACGCTCGACGCATCTGCGAGAAAAGGCGGGCGGTGGATCGCTTACCGCGATGCCGATCATCGAGACCGAAGCCCAAAACGTCTCCGGATACATTCCGACCAATTTGATTTCGATCACCGACGGGCAAATCTATTTGTCACCGAAATTGTTTCGCCAAGGGATCCTTCCCGCCGTTGACGTGGGCCGCTCGGTATCGCGAGTTGGCGGCAAGACACAATTGCCCGCCTATCGCACCGTGGCCGGAGACTTGCGGCTCGCCTATTCGCAGTTCGAGGAACTGGAAAAGTTCGCTCGCTTTAGCAGTCAACTCGACGAAGACACACGGGCAACGCTGGATCGGGGGCTCCGCGTACGAGAAATCCTCAAACAGCGACAGCATCATTTGCTGAACGTGCCGGAACAAATCGCGTCGATGGTCGCCCTCACCAGTGGCGTGCTTGATCGTGTGCACGCCGACCAAATCGCGAAGGCTGAGCGAGTCATTCAAGTCGCAATCACGGAAACCCTTCCCGAAATTTGCGAACGGATCATCGCTGGTCGCGAACTCTCGCAAGACGACCTTGTGCAGATCCGCAAGATCGGCAGCGAGGCGGTGTCGGAACTTTTCGGTGATGAACCATGCAAACTCTAGAAAGTCTTCGCGGGAAAATCGATACTGCCAGCGATCTCCGCTCGGTCGTCAAAACGATGAAGACGCTGGCGGCGGTGAGTATTCGTCAATATGAGCAGGCGGTCAAAGCACTGACCGATTACAACCGCACCGTTGAACTCGGTTTCCAGATCGCACTACGCGGCCAACCGATTCACACTGAAACACGTGAGGCGAGGCAACAAACCGGTGCCATCGTTTTCGGAACCGATCAGGGGATGTGCGGTCAATTCAATGAACAGATCGCATCCGCCGTTCCAGGAGTGCCAGACACTGAGAACGAGTCGTGGAAACTGATCGCGGTGGGCGCAAGAGTCGAAGTGCATCTTCAGGATGCCGGCTTCACGCTCGAACAGACCTATCCGATTCCCACATCCGTCTCTGAGATAACGGATCTGGTTCAAGAGTTGCTATTGCGCGTCGAACGCTGGCAAGCGGAATCCGACATCTCGCGATTGCTGGTGTTCTTTAACACGCGGACCACTGGATCGTCGTACCAGCCTCAGCAACTGCAGTTGCTTCCCGTCGATCCCCAACGCTTCCGCCATTGGAGCCAGCAACCCTGGCAGTCTTGTTCGTTGCCGATGTTCACGATGGATCGTCGTCGGCTGCTTTCCTGCATCGTCCGGCAGTACCTCTTCGTTTCTCTGTTCCGAGCATGCGCCGAATCGCTATCCAGCGAAAATGCCAGCCGGATTACCGCGATGCAGGCCGCTGAAAAGAGCATCGAGCAGCGGCTGGACGATCTCCGCAGCTCTTTCAACCAGTTGCGTCAATCGGCAATCACGGAAGAACTCCTTGACGTCGTTAGCGGGTTTGAAGCTCTATCCAAACAGCGTTCACGAAAGTTAAGCAAATGAGCAACGGACACACTCACTCATGAGCCTGAAGAGCACACGAAACAGATCGACACACCACAAGTACTCCAGGAAAACGAGATGATGCGACTTGGCCCCAAGGGTGCACGATCGCTAACGCCTGCGGAGTTGCGCTGGATCTGTGATCCAGAGCAGTTTGCTTTCCAGACGACTGCGGAGCTGCCGGACCTCGACGGCTTGCTCGGTCAGGCACGAGCTGAAAGCGCGATTGCATTTGGCGTGGGCATGCGTCGGGACGGATACAATCTTTATGTGCTCGGGCCGCCCGGTTCGGGCAAACGAACGGTGATTCGCAAGTATCTCGAGAAGCGTGCACAAGATGAACCGCGCCCCTCCGATTGGTGCTACATCAACAACTTCGAAAACGAAGACCGCCCGACAGCGTTGAGTGTTCCGTGCGGTTTGGGTCGTCAGCTCCAGGAGGACATGGCGCAACTGGTTGATGATTTACAGTCTGCCCTACCGGCGGCCTTGGAAACTGAAGATCACCAACGCAAGATTGAACAAGCAAGACAAGAGTTTCAGGATGAGCACGAGAAGGCTCTTGACGAGTTGGCAAAGGAAGCCCGCTCCAGCGGGATGGAGGTCATTCGCACGCCAAGCGGCGTGGCGTTGGCCCCCATTCGAGACGGCAAAGTGCTCGGCCCCGAGGATTTCGAGAGCCTCTCCGATGAAAAAAAGAAAGCGATCGAAGATGCGATTGAAGTGTTGCAGCCAAAACTTCAAGCGATCATCCAGAAGTTGCCGCAGCTCAGGAAGTTGGCTCGGGAGAAGGTGCGAGAGCTTAACCGAGAAGGCACGCGGTTTGCAATCGAACATCTGATTTTGCCAATCAAGAAAACATATGGCGACTTGGATCAGGTCCTCGCCCACCTGGAGGCTGTCGAAGCGGATGTGATCGAGCATGCCGATGAGTTTCGTCCTTCCGGGGAAGAAACTCCCGTCATCTTCATGGCTGAAACGCGTGGACCTTCACTTGAGCAGTACCTTGTGAACCTTCTGGTCGACAATAGCGATACGAAGGGGGCGCCGGTCATCTACGAAGAGTACCCGTACTACCACAATCTGATTGGACGCGTCGAGCACGAGAGTCACATGGGTTCGCTGATTACTCATTTCTCGTTGATCAAGGCCGGCGCACTTCATCGCGCCAATGGCGGCTATTTGGTCCTGCAGGCACGCGACGTGCTAACGCAACCTTTCGCATGGGAGGCGTTGAAACGAGCGTTGCGCTCTGGAAGTATCCATATCGAATCGCTCGGTGCCGCTTTGAGTCTGATCAGCACGGTGTCCCTGCAACCGGAACCCATTCCATGGGATGCCAAGGTCGTGTTGCTGGGAGATCGACTGTTGTACTACTTGTTGCAAGAGTACGATCCGGACTTTGATGAGTTGTTTAAGGTCGCGGCCGATTTCAATGACGAAACAGACTGCACCGCCGAGAACTGCAGTCTGTATGCCCAGTTGTTGGCCACGCTCGCACGAAGCGAGAATGTGCGTCCGATGGAGCGACCCGCAGTGGCCTTGATGATCGAGCAAGCGGCCCGGCACGTGGGCGACAAGGAAAAACTTTCGACTCACATGCGAAGCTGTTCAAGACCGAAAACCGGTCCGAGTTGCGGTTCATCATGGATGAGCTCATGTTCGATCTGGATCAGGATCAAGCGCGACGGATCCTCGATCGGGCCTGGCGCAACAAGTACGGGTTCCTGATGATCAAGGCCGGGCAGCCACCGGATAGCAAGTACTATGATAAATTCGATCTCATCAGACCCAATCAAATCTGACCCACATGTCCGCATGGACATGCCTGATGTCGCTGGCGCGTCAGATCGTGCTCAACGCCATCGAGTCGGATAAAGTCAAGGATCTTGTCATGGAGGTCCTGAAACGCCTGGTGGAACATACCGATAATGAGATCGATGTGCCCTGGTCGAACAACTAGACCTAGCGATTTATACCAAATCAAAAATAAACTAATTAACCTTGATCATCATGCATCACTGTTTCGACTGTTACGGCGTGATCGTGTCTCGCTCACATCGTTGTTCTTTCCGGCTCTTCTCGAGCTCCCGTTCGATCTCGAACAGGCCACAGCATGATTTGATGGAGACACATCTCGATTTACGAAAACTCTCAAACAAGACGGCAATCAAACTCCCCAAGGCCGCCAGCATGGTGATCGTCATGGGGGCCTCGATCACCATGTTGGTTCACTTTGAATCCGAGCAACATGGAGATGAGCCTGATGCCATCCCCGGTCGATCCGGCGCCCTTGACCCGATTTGAAATGGACCAAGGAAGAACACGGTACGGGACAACATGTACAGCCCTCAAGTCATCAGTGACCGTATCTTCGACGCCGGGCCCAGTTCGCCAAGAGCCAAGCGGCCAAGGATCCGAGCCAGCGTCCGGATAGGTGGCCGACCTGATTGAAGTGCAAGCCGCATCCGGGTTGAGCGAGGTGGCCGTCTATTCGTGCAACGTGGACCCACCGACACTGTATGCGGCCTATGACTGTCCACGCACCTCGATGTTTGATAATGTCAACGAACAGGAAGCCCAGAAACTGATGCTCCAAGCCCAGGAGGCTATGCGCTTGCTCAAACAGAGCCGGATCTATGCACGGGCCAGCAAGATCTACCACATCAGCGACCCGAGGTGCCCGATGGCCGGCAGGCGGCCGAACGCATGAGCCGGCTGTACAATGATAAACCGGGCGGGGTGATGGTCGTTTAATTTTGAAACAGATTCTGGGCGTGTGAGCTAGGGTTGTGGGCAAACCCCATAGGTACCAAATTCGCGGGGTTTGTAAACTTGTACCTTTTCTTGCTTTTGCCTTCCACCCATGTTCTTTGCGTGTCGGTCGGTAGCGTATTGAGGGAAACTTCCTTTCAAAACTAGGACCGCGCCCATACAGGTTCTGGCTTCGTTTCGGATGATGTTTACGCCGTTTCGGTCTCTCCACGTGTCTGACGACCAGTTGTGGTCCTTCACATTTACATTTTGGGGTTTTCTTCTTACGGGCCATGTTGGGTTTATTTGAATTGTTTTTAAATATTAAAGAATACCTGCTAGCATGATGGCCTGGTCGAGTTCCATTTCCTGTCGTTGGA
>CAVPGW010000006.1:0-170694 GCA_963704055.1 Pirellulaceae bacterium
GACACGCCGGTGAAATTGATCGAGGGTTTTCAGTACAGCGAAGGCTCGTGGCTGTGGATCGTCAACAACATCTTTTTCCAGTACTACAGCATGTTGATCTTGGCGGTCTGCATGTTGGTGATGGTGGTCGTTAGCTATGCCACGCGCCAGCCGGACTACAGTCGAATTTCCGGCTTGACGTTCGGGACGCTCACGGCAGAGCACAGAAAGGAGTCGCGCAGCAGTTGGGGCACGGTCGATGTGGTCGCCTCCGGCTTCGTACTGGTCGCGATCTTGGCCGCTTACTTGTACTTCCGCGGTTGATGTCGACGCCTTTCATCCGCCTCCCATTCACTTCTTGAGTTGCCCTTTCTCCCAAAATGATGCGTGTTTCATCACCCGAAGCGTGAGCGAGGAAGAAGGACCTTGGCGTCGCCTCGCTCACGCTTCGGGTTATGAAGGAAGTGCAACTTCAAAGCTCATGTAGGCCAGGACCCGTCCTGGCACACGTACCGATTCATTATTCCCCAGGACAAGTCCTGGCCTACGTAGAAACTGCACGAAGAAGAGAAACAAAACCATGATTCATCGACAAAAATCCCTCGCAGTCTTGCTGCTGAAAATCTTCAAACACGCAGTCATGAATTCAGTTTGGCGTACCAACGGTGGGGCTCGTTCAGCGATACTTTTCCTTGCGATTTCCTGCTTGGCTCTGGCAAACATCGCCAGCGCACAGTCGCCAAAGGCCAGCTTGCAGATACGCGCCGATTCGCCCGGCGTGAAAGTGAACCGGAACATCTACGGGCATTTTGCCGAACACCTCGGGCGTTGTATCTACGAAGGCATCTGGGTTGGGGAAGACTCGCCGATTCCGAACACGCGCGGTATTCGCAATGACGTGGTGGCAGCACTTCGCCAATTGCAGGTTCCCGTGCTTCGTTGGCCCGGCGGCTGCTTTGCTGATGAGTATCACTGGAGGGACGGAATTGGTCCACGCGAAGACCGCCCCAAGTTGATCAATACGCATTGGGGTGGCGTGGTCGAGAACAACCATTTTGGAACACACGAATTCATGGATTTGTGTGAGCAAATTGGTGCCGAGCCTTACATCTGTGGAAACGTCGGCAGCGGCACGGTCCAGGAGATGATGAACTGGGTCGAGTACATGACGTCGGATGCCGATTCACCGATGGCCAATTTGCGCCGCGCGAACGGACGCGAAGAACCTTGGAAGGTGACCTATTTCGGTGTCGGCAATGAAAGCTGGGGCTGCGGTGGAAACATGCGGCCTGAGTATTACGCCGATCTTTATCGACGCTACAACACGTTCGTCAAAAACTACTCGGGCAACAACATCTATCGAATCGCTTGCGGTGCGAATGGCGAGGATTACGACTGGACGGACGTGCTGATGAGTCGCGCGGGCCGGAAGATGAACGGTCTGTCGTTGCACTACTACACCATCCCGACCGGCAATTGGGGCAACAAAGGTTCGGCGACCGAATTTGACGAAGCGGTTTATCACTCAACGCTGAAACGCACGTTGCACATGGATGAATTGGTCACCAAGCACAGTGAGATCATGGATAAGCACGACCCCAACAAAAACGTTGGGATGGTGATCGACGAATGGGGTATTTGGACGGACGTCGAACCAGGCACAAATCCAGGTTTCTTGTATCAGCAGAATACGTCTGCGAGACGCGATCGTCGCGGGTTTGAATTTCCACATTTTCCATCGTCACGCGGATCGCGTCACGATGACGAACATCGCGCAAACGATCAACGTGCTGCAAGCAATGATTCTGACGGATAAAGAACGGATGCTTCGCACACCGACGTTCCATGTCTTCGAAATGTTCAAAGTTCACCAAGGCGGTACCTTTCTGCCGGTCGAATTGGAAACTCCCGAGTACACGCTTGGTGGCGAAAGCATCCCGGCGGTCAGCGCTTCGGCGACTCGAAATGATGCGGGCGTCATCCATCTGTCGCTGATCAACACCGACGCAAGCAGCGAAGTGCCGATTCGATGTTCGCTGCAAGGAGTATCGGTAACCTCGGTCACCGGACGTCTGCTCACCGCAGCGAAGATCAACTCGCACAATACGTTTGATCAACCCGATACTGTCAAGCCCGTCGCGTTTGCGGACGCAACGATCGAAGCCGGCGACCTGGTCACCGTCTTGCCTGCCAAATCGGTGATCGTGTTCGAGCTACGCACATCGCCATGACCTTGTAGTACCTCGGTCCGTCTTACTTTTTCGCCTGCTCGCCCTTGGCGGTGTGCTGCGACAGTCGCCATGACGAGAAGCGGCGAATGTACTGGTAGTCGCCCGTCCGATACTGGTGCGTTAGGCCCCATCTCAAAATCTCGGTCGGTTCCTTCTCGTTGTCCGCGCTGCGGTTCAGGCCGATCGCATGAGGAGCCCCCTGGATGTGAGACATGATCTCGAAGTTGATTCCGTCGGGCGACCATTGAATCGTGTTCCGTTCCGGTCCGTCGGTGGTGATCAGTGAAGCGATGCCACCGTTGTAGGGCCAGACGCAAACTTCGTGACCGCTGTTGCTGATCGGGTTGTAGGGCGATTTGACGTAAGGCCCAAGCGGATTGTCTGCGATCGCCACCCCATGACGAATCATTCGCCCACCGAAGTTGATTTCCTCGCCCATCTGTTCCCCCTTGTAGTACAGATGGAACTTGCCCTTGAAAGGCACGATGCAAGGATCGTGAACTTTGTGGCTATCGAAGTCGCCCTTCTTCTCCACCATGAATCGGTTCTGTTCTTCGCCTTTCCAGACACCATTGTCGGCGGGGCTCAGAATCGGCTCCTTGCTCTTGGTCCACGGTCCATCGGGTGAATCGGCCCACGCCAAACCGACTTGGTTCTTGACGCGAACGTTGTAAGGAGACTTCACGGTCTGGTAGCAGAGGTAGTATTTGCCATCGTGCTTCATGATCTCGACGGTGAAAACAGATCGATCGTCGTAAGCGCCTCTTTCACCGCGCGGAACCGCCAGGCCTTCCTCTTTCCAAGTCCAACCGTCGGTCGATGTGGCAAACCAGATGTCGCAGCGGTCCCAGGGAAACACTTTGTCGTTTTCAATGTCGCCGCCGAATCCTTGGCTCGGACCAACGCTGCGGGAATACCAAACGTAGTATTTGTCATTCTCTTTGATGATCGCGCTCGGATCTCGACGAACGATACCTTCCTCATAAGCGAGATCGCCTTTCAAGTCTTGCGTATCGAATTGAATGAACCAATCGTTGGCGAGGTACTTCCATTGCAGCGCGCGCTTGGTCGCCGCGCTCAGTTTGTCCGGGTTGGTGATGCCGAAGTAGTCAATCTGTTCAGCCGTTGGCGTGATCTTTTGTTGGGCCAGTGCGGTGGTGACGGACCAGACGCCAATGACAACGCCGATCACGAAATGCTTATGTTTCATCTTGGTTGGTGGGTAAGCTAATGAAGGAGTTGTTCGTGAAAGGAACAGGGACGACAGGTTTCGACTATATCTGTCTTGCACGTTAAACTATTTTCGGATTCCGCGATTTGCACTTCAAGTCTATCGGGGCGCCATCGAAGTATTTCAAGCTCGCCGCCTACCTATGCAATGGAGACGCGATGCTTTGCGATCTTGTCCCAATCAATCTCGACGCCATGTCCAGGACGATCCGAGGCAATCATTTGGCGAAACTCGTAGATCGAATGCAAGTTTTCACCTGTCGCGACGGGGATCGGACCTTCCATCTCAATCCGCCGGTTCCCCTCGATGTCGTCCGGGATTGTCGGCTCTTCGATCCAGTAGAGGTCGTACTGTTCAAAAGCGCGAACCGCACGCAGCGCGTTTTCGACACTCCACTTCATGTTCACGTCCACCATCAGCTTTTTGTCGGGACCAAGAAACTCACGCATCGCCGCAATTCGCTCGCATTCTTCTGCGATTGAATCGCGACCGATTTTGATCTTGATCGCGCGAAGTCCGGCATCGAGAAAGCCTTGCGTCTGCTCGAGCAACTGTTCGATGGTCATGTCAAAGTCGATGCCACCGCCATACGCTTCGACTTTGTTGTCGTGACCTCCGAGAAACCGCCATAGCGGTTCGTCAGCCAACCTCGCCTGTCAAATCCCAGAGCGCGGTATCGACAGCCGACATGCCAAACACGGCGATGCCGCTGCGACCGACATAGTGCAGTGCCCACCACATCTTGTTCCACAATTGCTCGATGCGACGCGGGTCCTCGCTAATCAGAATGGGAGCCAAATTGTCTTTGATCAGCGTGGCGATCGAAGTCCCGCCGACCTGCCCGACGCTGTAGGTGTAACCCATTCCGGTCGCGCCGTCGTCGGTCGTGATCTTCACGACAATCAGCGAAAAGTCCTTCTGCACGCCGTGGATGGCATCTTCCATCGGCTTGGCCAAGGGAACGTGGTAGAGTTCGGTTTCGAGTTTTTCGATTTTCATACGACGAGTGCTTTTTTACGACTAAGAATGAGGGTTCAATGTGCTTCTGGAAAAGGGGTCAGGTACGAATGGCACGGGCATTAGGAGTTGGTGTGTAGGCTTTAGCCGATTCCTCGCCCTGAAGATCGCTCAAAGGCTAGACACCAGCATGTCGCGGCACGGACGCTCGCTATGCCCGTGCCATTCGTACCTGAACCCCTTTCCCGGCCAACCCCAAAATCAAGAATTGACAAAGCACTAGACCCCTCTGACAGCAAACTTGAACAAACGCGACCACGAGAACTCCGAAACCATGACTGATTCCGACCAGCCAAGCGAAGGGCCGCAGCCCCGATTTCAAGTCTGCATCCTCCCCGTCACGCCGCTACAGCAAAACTGCTCGATCATCTGGTCGACCGCAACCATGGAAGCCGCCATTGTTGACCCGGGCGGCGATTTTGATCGGATCGTCTCGGCGGTCGAAGAGTTGAAAGTCAACGTCGTGGCAGTCTGGCTGACGCATGGTCACGTGGATCACGCCGGCGCAGCCGGTCGCATCAAGAGAGAGTTCGATGTCCCAATCATTGGTCCTCACGAAAAGGACCAATTCTTGCTCGATGAGATCGCAGCTAATTGTGGCAAGTACGGCATCGAGGGGGGGATGAACGTCACGCCTGATCGATACCTCCACGAGGGTGACAAGGTGGAACTCTCGGGAATCGAATTCGATGTTTACGAGTGTCCGGGGCATACACCGGGCCACATTGTGCTGGTGCAACCCGATGACTCGTTCGCCTTTGTGGGCGACGTACTGTTTCGCGGCTCGATAGGTCGCACCGATTTTCCGTACGGCAGCTACGAAGATCTGATCCACTCGGTCGTTCACAAACTCTGGCCGCTCGGAAAGGAGATTCAGTTCCTGCCCGGCCACGGTCCGACGTCAACATTCGGTCAGGAGCGACTCGACAACGCGTTCGTCTCCGACACGGCACTCGGCATCACGGAAAATTAGCGGCCGCGAACACCTGGGCGAACGTCGATGTGAGGTACTCGAGACTGGAGAGCTCAACATGGCCCGAGGCGATTCCATCAACAGGCGGGAAGCTGAGACGTACGCAAATGAACCGCACTCATTTTTTCACCTTGGTCTTAACGATCTCGTGGCCAGTCGTTGACAACACCCAGGAACCGGTTGTCCCTACAAGATGCCGAGGGACAAGCCGGACATTCGGTTGAGTGCAGCGATGGAGCGAGTCGATGGCGACGATGACGAACCCACGTACTGCTGGAACGAATTGTTCACTTGATTCCGTTACACAGCACTAGACGTCCGCGAATCGTCCGGTGGAATCGCCGAATCGATCGACGTTTTTCACTCCCATTCGATCAGCGATCGAGAGAAACAGGTTGGACATCGGTTGCGACCCCGCGTCGACAGATCGGCCGCTATTCAAACTCCCCCCACCGCTGCCTGCCAGAATCAGCGGCAGATTGTCGTGAGTGTGCCGGTTGGCATCGGCAATGCCACTTCCGTAAACAACCATGCTGTTGTCCAGTAACGTCGCGCCGCCGGAGTCCTCGATGTCTCGCAGTCTCTCGAGAAACTTCGCAAATCGATTGATATAGAAGACGTCGATCTTCGCAACTCTTTCACGGGCATATTGCTCTTCTTGCCGGTGCGTCAGGTTGTGATGCCCTTCTTGGATCCCGAGTTCCGGAAAGCTGCGATTCGATCCATCGTGTGCCAACATCAACGTGGCGACTCGCGTCGTATCGGTCTGAAACGCGAGAGCGAGCAGTTCCAACATGACGTCGATGTGCTCGGCGTAGTCTTGTGGAATCCCATCAGGCACCGACTTGATCGGTGGCACTGAAATCCGCCAGTTTGCCTGTCGGAAAGGCTTCCATGCGTTCGAGGCGTCGCTCGATATCGCGAATCCCGGTCATGTATTCATCGACTTTACGGTGATCGGCCTTGCCCAGTTTCTTCCTCAATTGGTTCGCATCTTCGAGCACGAAATCGAGGATCGATCTCTGTTCGTCTCGTCGCATTTGTTGTTGTCGATGCGTCTGAGGATCCTGGTCGCCGAACAGCCGCTCGAAGACATTCCTGGGATTCGGTTCAGGGGTCATCGGCGTCACCGGCGTTCGCCAGGAAAGATTGTACTGGTAGGCGCACGAATATCCGGAGTCACAACGTCCCGATTTTCGAATCGCGTCGCAGGTCAATTCCAATGACGAAAACTTGGTTCGGCGTCCGACCTGTTTGGCGATCAACTGGTCGATCGATTGCCCCACATGAATATTCGAGCTGGATGTTTTTCTTGCCCTCATGCCGGTCAAGAACGTTGCGTTCGCCCGGGCGTGATCTCCTGCCCCATCGGGTCCCGCTTCGGCGTGCTGATGATCCAGGCCTGTGATGACCTGGATCTGCTCCCGCACCGATTCCAGCGGCTTCATCGTCGAACTTAGCTGGAACTCTTTGCCCGTTCCCGATGGAAACCATGCGTCCTGTTGAGCACCGTTGGGAACATAAATGAAAGCCGCACGGATGGGGGAGCCTTGCCGACCGCTCGCAGCCGAAGCCGGCGCGATCTGAAACGCCTCCAAAGCCGGAAGCGCGATCGAAACCCCGACTCCTTTCAGGAACATTCGCCGCCGATGATTTGCGTGTTGGTTCATGCGAGTTCTGATATGTGCGGAGGGTGTCAGCAGTGTGAGCCGCAGATGCTAGCCCAGTGCCGTCGGCTCACACGAGGAAAAATTTACCAAATCACAGTGCATTCCACATGGACCGGCTTCACGGCTGGGCGATATCCGTTGCAGGTCGTCGCATCCGTTGGAACGGGGCCGAGTCGATCACGCTGGTTATCATTGTTTGTGCGCGACCCTGGTGTTGTTCCAGTTCCAGTGTGATCCGTGCCAAGGCGACTTCATCGCCGAAATCGAGGCTTCGACCGATCGCATAGGATAACATGCGTTCGGATAGACAACGGTAGAAATCTGAGCGTCGGGGCCCCGCGAGAATTTGTTTCAATTCTGTCACATCGTCAAACGATTCGCCCGAAATCAACCGACCGCCCGGTTGGATCGGTTGGCCGTTTTCATCGTCCCGCCAAGTGCCGATGGCTGTAAAGTTTTCGAATGCCAATCCGAGCGGATCGAAGCGAGCGTGGCAGGAACGACACAATGCTTCGCTGCGATGGATCTCCAGCAACTGGCGCAAGGTCGGGTTCTTCATCTCGCTCTGATCGGCCGATTCTTCGAGCTCAGGCACCATTGGCGGCGCCGGCGGAGCGGGGGTGCCCAGAATGTTGTCGAGAATGAATAGCCCCCGTTTGACCGGGGACGTGCGAGTCGGATTGGACGTGACCACCAAGAAGGTGCCTTGGGTCAACACACCGCCCAGCGGGCTTTGCGGAGGCAGTTGGACTCGGCGGATCTCATCGCCTTCAACTCCCGGCACACCGTAGTGGTTGGCGAGTCGCCGGTTCAAAAATGCGTAGTCGGATTCAATCAGTTCGACGAGCGACCGGTTGTCGCGAAGCACATAGGAGCACAGACGCTCGGTTTCTTCAGCCATGTCGCGGCGAACATCCCCGTCAAGGCGGTCCCTGAGATCGCGGATCTGGCGATATCGGTTGTACGCGGCGTGATGCTCCGGGGACGCGCCATCCGGTGGCGCGCTGCCGCCCACTCTCAGTGGATTCGAGGTAATCGCGGAGCCGGTCGTATTCCGCACGCAAGCCTTGGGCGGCCAGCGGGTCGATCGAGACACTTTCGACATCACGTGTTTGTAGCCACTGTCCCACGAAATTTTCAATCAGCATGTCAGAGCGTTCGTCCCGCAACATCCGCTGGATTTGTTCGCGAAGATTTGTCCTGAGGGCACCATGCGCGGCCAATCGCAATAATTCGTCGTCCGGCATTGTCGACCAGAGAAAATATGACAGTCGTGATGCGAGTGAGAACTCATCGACCTCGGGGAACATTTCGGCGGAGCTGGCTCGCGGTTGTTCGACGCGAAACAGGAAGCGGGGCGAGGCGAGCACAGCTGTGATCGCACGCCCGATGCGTTGCTCAAACGAGTGAGCGGTCGATGAAATGCCCGAAACCTCGTCGTTCCCCGCCGTCGAAAATCCGGCCATCTCGAGCAACCGACTCAAATGATTTTCATCAACGGGGCGACGATACGCACGCAGACAAAACCGTCGAAGCACTTCGGCGGCATATCGCAGACGCTCAGCGGGATCGATTGGTGGGTCGTCGAGAGGGAAGAAGCGATCATAGCCGTCGGGCTTGTCCCAGTGCGACGGGTCCAAAGGTCCTTCAACGCGAGCGGTCGCGATTTGCAACTTCACGAATGTCCCGTCCTCATCCGGCTCACGCCCGTTCGCGTCCTTCGATATCGACGGGGTCCAGTTTGAATTGGAGCGAATGATCGCCTTCGTTCAGCTGCCGCTGGAGCGATACTTCGTACACGAAATCGTTTTGCCATCCGTATTCGTGGTCGTGCAGCGACTTGTCCATCTAACAACAGACTGCACGCGAGCTCGCGCGGAATTGAAATCGAAACTGCCGTCAATCTCAATCGGGACGATCACGCGGTAGTTCGCATCGCTGGCGACTTCGAATGTCGCGGTGGCGGTCGTCGCCGTGTCGAACGAAAGACGCTTCGATTTGGAATCGATGTCGGTTCTCGAATTTGTCCGCATCGATCAAGTTGAACCGGAACTACGCGAGATGTTTTGGGCACTGCACGGTCAACAATTTCGCGGGCCGCTTCGACGTACTTTTCAGCCAGCAACGGCGAGATCGACAACGCGTCGGCGTTGTTGTCAAAGCCGTCTCCCGAGTCATCGGGCGGAAACTCGACGGAAGTGTCGAATTCGACACCCATCAAATCGCGAATCGTATTGCGGTACTCCAGTCGATTGAGCCGTCGCAAAGTGCCGGGGCCCGGATCGGACTGCTCGCGACTGGACGAAAAAACGTGTCCGGTGATCCATTCGAACAACAATCGCTTTTCCGCGTCCGATGGTTGATCTTCACCGTCGGGTGGCATGACGTCTGAACGAACATTTTTCAGCACCGACCACCACGTCTGTGTGTCTGTCGTCATCGCTTCGACCGAAGGAAACTCGTCGAATGAAAAGTCGCCTTCGGCTGCACCCTGCGGCGTGACAACCGAAACAGTATTGTTCCAGAATCGGCAACACGACACGCTGGTATTCTTCTTCGGCTGCAGCGGTTGCATCGGAAACAGCATCTGCGACACGCGTCTGGTTTTCATCTGCGAGCGTCACGTGCCCTGGCAACGCGCTAACACACACAGCGATGACCATCGAAGCTAGCGCAACGCGAACGAAGCCGAGATATTCTTGCGGCACACGCAAAGTCATCATCAAGTCAGAAAATTGGAGGAAACGCATGTCCAAGCCGAATCGCCAAGTTTACCCGAGATTCGTCGGACGAGAATGCTGCAAGTTGATGTGTGCAAAAATCGGGGGCAACTTGGGCTCCATCGCTGCGACGCGATTTCTCAAGCAGTGATGACACCATCCGTGGTGGAGCCTGCTACGTTATAATCGACCGATCATCGCCAGTCTGCCTGCGATCTACTCCTTAGTCGCACGCATTCGAGCCAGATGGCCGTTGAAGTTTCAAGTCTGAAAATTCGTTTGCTCCAGCAATGGAAAGGTTCATTCCATGAACGATCCGCACGCCTCCTTCGTTGGTCGGCAAGGAGAACATCGCAGTCGGCGGCCACAGATTTCACGTCGAAGTTTTTTGGATCGTGCTGCCTTGACGGCCGGACTGGCGCTGCTCAATCAAAGCACTCAAGAGCTTGCCGCGGAGACCGGCGAGCAGGGGCCCATCTCCCCCAACGACTCGATCAAGGTCACCAAGATCGAAACGTTCGTGCTGAAGAACTCTTGGGTCTTCGTCAAGATCTCGACCGATGCGGGGATCACCGGTTGGGGCGAAATGCTGAAGGACGACGCCAAGGCCTGCGCCGCCGGGGCCCTGGAAGTTTCGGACTACTTGATCGGCAAGGATCCCCGTCCGGTCGTCCACCACTGGCAGGCGATCCACCGCGGTGCGTTCTATCGCGGCGGCCCGATCAAGACCGCGATCTCCTCCGGGATCGATCAAGCCCTTTGGGACATCACGGGAAAATGCTATGGCGTGCCCGTCTACAAACTGCTAGGCGGCCCCACCCGCGATCGCGTGCGGGTCTACGGTGTGCCTGACAAGAAGACGGGTGTCAACGCCATGAAGGTCGGGCCCTGGACGACTCGCAAGGCGTTCAAGTACATCGAGGGGCAGAAGTTCGTCGACGAGGTGGTCGAGCGTTTTGCCGCTCTCGAAGGCAGAGTATCCCGGAGTCGACATTGGCCTCGATTTCCACGGAGCGGTTCAGCCCACCACGGCAACCCTGCTGATCAAGGCTCTCGAACCACTGCATCCCTGGTTCTACGAGGAGGTGGTGCAGGCCCTGAACGTGGACGTGATGGCTGAGTTCGCCAAGAAGACTCACATCCCGCTGGCAACCGGCGAACGCATCTTCACCAAGTGGGGCTTCCGGGAGATACTCGAGAAGCGAGCGGCGATGATTCTGCAGCCCGACGTCAGTTACGCCGGCGGCATCACCGAATTAAGATCATCGCGGGAATGGCCGAGGCCTACTACGCACCCTTGGCTCCGCACAATCCGAATGGGCCCTGTTCGCTCGCGGCCAGCCTGCAAATTGCGGCCTCGATTCCAAATTTCATGGTGCAGGAACGGGGCGATCGGGAACACGAACTGCTCGCCGAACCGCTGCCGCCAGTGCGAGACGGTTATCGGCCCATCCCGACCGGCCCCGGCCTTGGCATCACCATCGATGAAGAAAAACTGATGGCCGAAGTCGGCGAGCCCAAACGCTATCGTGCCGAGTTCGATCCCGATGATGGATCCGTCGTCGATTGGTAGCTCACCCCCGATCGGCAGCTCTGCCGCAGCGATGCAAGTCCCCTTCAAGAACGTCAAGACAATATGTTGGTACGAAAGCTCGCAATCATGCTCGTGCTCGCTTTGCTGGCAGGTTGCGGGGGGAGGGTCGTTTTCCGGATCGGCCAATCACGCTGATTTGCCCGTGGTCGGCAGGTGGCGGCACCGATCGCGTCTCGCGGCAGGTCGCCGCCCAGTTGGAAGAGAGACTCGGTGTGCCGGTAAATGTGATTAACGCGACCGGCGGTTCGGGTGTGACCGGTCACACTCGCGGGCGCGGGCTCGTCCGGACGGCTACACACTGACCATGGTTACGGTCGAGTTGAACATGCTCCACTGGCGCGGTTTGACGACGGTGACTTACCGTGATTTTGCGCCGCTTCAACTCCTCAATCGGGATAGCACCGCGCTGCTCGTGCGCAGCGACAGTTCCTTTGCAACGCTGGACGATTTGCAAACGGCGATCGCAGCCGAGCCGGGTCGATGGAAGGCCAGTGGCACCGCTTTTGGCGGCATCTGGCACGTCGCGTTGGCGGGTTGG
Organism: Pirellulaceae bacterium; assembly: GCA_963704055.1. Taxonomy (GTDB): domain Bacteria; phylum Planctomycetota; class Planctomycetia; order Pirellulales; family Pirellulaceae; genus Rubripirellula. The sequence goes on from CAVPGW010000006.1 coordinate 11,954, forward strand.
TTGAATGCCCGAGGCTTGGATCCGAGCGCGGCGACCTGGGTCTCGATCAACGGCGCTGGTCCGTCCCTGCAAGAGCTCAATGCCAGCGGTGTCGACTTCGTGTGCTGCTCATTGCCGGAGGCGGATGCGATGCTCGCTGGCGGACAGGTTCGTTGTCTGGGTGTGATGGCCGAGACACGGGTGCCGGGATTCGAAGGCGTACCAACCTTCCGCGAACAAGGACATGACTGGTCCATCGCGGGCTGGCGCGGAATCGCAGCACCGTGTGATACGCCGCCAGAACGGCTTGCTGTCTTGGCAAGCGAATTGGATCAGATTGCGCAAAGCAACGATCTGGCAACCTTCATGAGCAACGCTGGCTTTAACCTCAGTCGCGAGGGGCCGGAGGAATTTTCCGCGACGCTGGAGCGGCAGGACGAACTGTTTCGCCAAGTCCTTACCGGACCGGCATTTAGCTCGATCCGTGGTGAACATTTCGGTCCGATGATTTTTCCGGCCATGATCGCCGCACTGCTGACACTGACGGTGGGCAGCGTGGTATGGCAGGCCAAACGCGAAATCGCACCGCCGCCCGCCGGCGCGATGAGTCTCCGACCGGCCGCGACGGTATTGGGGGCAGCGGTTTTCTACTTGCTGGTTGCAGAGTGGTTAGGGTTTGTGCTCACCGCGGCGTTGATGGTCGGCGGATTGCTGGCCGCCTTCCGAGTCCGTCTGCCCCTTGCATTGCCCCTCGCCGCGGTCTTCAGCGTGGCTGTGTATCAAGTCTTTGCCATCGGGCTGCGTGTTCCGCTTCCGCGTGGGCTACTGGGCTGGTGACGTGACATGAACGATTCCCTGCTTCAAGCGATGCAACAAGTCTTCCTCGATCCCGCGGTCTGGGGCATCGTTTGCCTGGCGGCGTGTTACGGTGTCTTCCTGGGGGCGATGCCCGGTTTGACGGCCACGATGGGCGTGGCGTTATTTGTGCCGATGACCCATTGGATGGAACCCGTGCCGGCATTGGCGGCCATTGTCACGATGGTGGCGTGTGCGATTTTTTCGGGCGATATCCCGACCACGTTGGTGCGGATACCGGGAACGCCCGCCTCGGCTGCATACGCCGACGATGCCTACGCGCTCGCGCAGCGCGGCGAGGCCGAGCGGGCGTTGGGAACCTCCCTGTGGTTCAGCGTGACCGGCGGTTTGCTAGGCGGATTGGTGCTGATGCTGCTGGGTCACCAGTTGGCAAAGATGGCCGCGTGGTTCAGTGTGACCGAGTATTTTTGGCTCTACCTGATGGGATTGAGCTGTGCGGTTGTGGTCGGTCGGTTCGGTGTTGCGCGATCGCTGGCAGGTTTATCGATCGGGCTGCTACTCTCCACGGTCGGGCTAAGCGCTGTTCATGGGCAGGCCCGTTTCACGTTTGGTCATCCGGAGTTGTTTCAGGGTGTGAACTTCATTCCCGCGATGATCGGCCTGTTCGGCTTGTCGGAAGTCCTGCGAAACGCGTCGAATCTCGATGCCGTACCGCCGGCGGCTCCGGCGAGATCGGGGCGTGTCGGCATCCTCAGCCCAGCGTTGGGTCTGTTCCGGCGTCGCCCCTGGCCCTGGTTGCGGTCGAGTATGCTTGGTGCGGTGATTGGCATCCTGCCCGGCGCAGGCGCGGATATGGCCGCCTGGGTATGCGTTGCCGTCTCCAAGCGATTCAGCAAGAGGCGGGAAGAATACGGTCAAGGTTCCACCGACTGCATCGCCGACGCCTGTGCAGGTAACTCCGCCTCGCTTGCCGGCGCGTGGATTCCGGCGTTGGTCTTCGGCATTCCCGGGGACTCGGTCACCGCCATCGTGATCGGGGTGCTGTACATGAAGAATCTCAAGCCCGGTCCAGAAATCTTCGAGCAGCAGGGGACGCTGGTCTATAGCATCTACCTGATCTTTATCCTGGCGAACCTTGTCTTGTTGCCGGTCGGTTGGGTGGCGATCAAATTGGGACGCGAGGTGCTACGAATTCCCCGCCGCGTCTTGCTGCCGGTGATTCTGCTGTTCTGTATCGTCGGCGCATTTGCGGTCAACGGCAGCACCTTTGACGTCGCACTGATGCTCGTCTTCGGCTTGCTTGGTGTGGCATGCGAGCGTTGGAAAATCTCCATCGGCGCACTTGTCTTGGGGTTGATCTTGGGCGGACCGCTGGAAGAACGGTTCGTGCAGACGCTCGCCGGTGGCCAGGGAAGTCTCGTCGCGTTCTTTGACCGGCCACTCGCCTCCGTGCTTGCCGCGGCTTGCCTGCTGCTGTGGACCAGCATTGCGATCAACGCGGTGCGTCGACTGTTAACGGCGCGGTGACGATCCCAGTCCCGTGCGCAACAATCAACAGACTGTGCAGCGTTAGAGGTAGCGGTTGATCAGTTCGGCCGTCTTTCGCACGCCAGCAACAGGTTCTGTCCCGAGGTACTCGATTGCAATGCAACCGCGAAAGGACGACTCCTTGATGATGCTCATCATTCTCGCAAAATCGATTTTCGTCTCATTTCCTTCTGCGTCAAATTCCCATGATTTCGTGCAGACCGATTTTGTGAAGGGCAATAACTGCCGCATGCCCTCGTAAATGTCACCTTCGAAATTACCGAAGTCGGCGATCAGGCCAACACGCTTTGGTCCGATGCGATTGACGACTGCGACAAGCCAGTCGGGGTCGCGCGAGAAGCCGGCGATGTTCTCGATCAGGACCGAGACCGGTGAATCGTCGAGCGCATCGCACAAAGCGCCAATGCCTTTGGTCGCGTGGTCGAGTTGCTCGTCCCGGTTGCCCTCAGTCGATGCACGCACGCGAATGAACTCGCAGCCCAAATGTTCGGCGACTTCAGCCCATTTCAGGTGCTCTGCAACGGCAGCCTGACGATCTTCGTCGGTAGCCGCATCGAGCATCGGCTCAGCACCGCACAGCAACGCCCGGTTCTTGATGCCGAGCTGCTTGGATTTGTCGCGAATCGCATCAGCTTGCTTTGGATCGGCTCGCAGCGCGTCACAGAACTCAACGGCAAACTCAACGTTTGTAAAACCGAATTGCTCTTTCACGAAATTTGGGTAGGCAAACGTGTCGAGCTGACCTTCGTCGAAAGAGCTTTTTCAGCGAGTATTGGTGAATGCTCAACTCGAACCGATCATCGGCCGCCGCCAGGGCAGTGGCTTGCGCAAGAAGCGATCCGGCCGCGAAACCTGCCACCGACTGCACGCTAAAGTGCAAGAAATCACGCCTGGAGTGCAGGAGATGATCGTTCATATCACGGTCCCTTCGATGAGTGAGATTTCTGCGACCCTCCACCGAGGGCTTCGAACGGAGACCATGGTAACGAGCTTTGCTCGCAGGTGTAGCACCTGGTTTGGAATGCGGACAGTAGCAAACGCACCGTGCGGCTTGCCATGTAGCCATCTCGCTCCGTCGAAATATTGGCGCGACCCAGCCGTTTTCCCATGAAATCATGGTTGATCGGAGCTGGATCGCGGCCAACGATCTGTTCGAAGAAAAGACGCTACGATACCTTTGCTTGAGCCGTGACGCGTACCCTCACTCCGAACGCATCGACCACCAGCCACCCGTTTACAATGCGGAGTAGCCACGTCAAGCCATGAAGAACCAAAGAACAGGGAGGATCGAACAAGATGACTAGCAGAATTGCGAGCACTCCGAACTTTCGTCCACGCTTCGCCCTTGCCTGTTGCGCGATTGCATTTGCGATCACGGCACCCATCGCTCATGCCGCCCAGCGTCCCAACATCGTCTGGTTTGTGATCGACGATATGTCGGCGAACTTTTCGTGCTACGGCGAGCAGACGATCGAAACCCCGCACGTGGATCGCCTTGCCAAGGAGGGTTTGCGATTCACGCGCGCGTATGCGACCGCGCCAATCTGTTCAGCCTTTCGCTCGGCCTTGATCACCGGGATGTATCAAACCTCGATCGGCGCGCATCATCATCGCAGCGGGCGGGGCGAGCATCGCATTACGTTGCCACGCGGTGCGAGGCCTGTCCCCGCGTTGTTCCAGGACGCCGGCTACTACACCTGCATCGGTAGCGGTTTGCCGGGCGTCGATTCGAGCGGAAATCCGACCAAGCGTGATAGCTTGGGCAAGACGGATTACAACTTCGATTGGGAAAACGAGATTTACGACAGCCACGATTGGGCGGGGCGCGCCGGCGGTCAACCATTCTTCATGCAGGTGCAACTCCACGGTGGGAAGATTCGCGAGAAACCTACCGCCGGAACGCCGAGTTGTACCGGCGCTGGGCAAGCGAAGGAAAATGACGTCTACGGGGCAGATGAAGGTCTGGCGCAGGCTTCCAGCTTGCGAATTATTCGTGATCGAAATACCGTTTGCATGTCGCCATCGGTGAATCGATCCAGCCAGATTGTTTAACGGCAAGCCGCAGGCGACTGCGTCTCGCACACACAGTCGCCTGCGGCTTGCCGTTAAACGAAGAGCGAGCCGCATTGGGTCAATCGCAAGCTGGAAGCTTGCACCACTCAGGAGAAGTAAGTTGCAGCTGACGAAAAACCAACGGCTACTGCCGTTATGTGGACTGCTGTCACTGATCACCGCTGCGGTCAACGGCGATCACGTCGAGAAGGCGAAGGATCTGGTCACGCCGATGATGACCGACGAACAGCCCTCCGCGGGCAAGCGGGTGCGTCAGGTCGCGCCGGAGTATGAAGGCACGGAAGTCTACCACTCGCTGTATCTGCCTGTGGATTGGCAACCGGGAGGCAAGTATCCGGTGATCGTCGAATACACCGGCAACAAGTTTCCTGCCGGCAAGGGAAGCGGCGAAGTGAGGCACGCAAACCTTGGCTATGGGATCAGCGGCGGCCAGCGGTTCATCTGGGTAGCCATGCCTTACGTGGAGAAGGGAGGCACGATGAACGCCGTCACCTGGTGGGGAGACAAGCAGGCGACGGTTGAATACTGCAAAGTCAATTTGCCGCGGATCTGCGAACAGTTCGGCGGCGACCCAGAGAACGTGTTCATCTGCGGCTTTTCTCGCGGCGCCATTGGGGCCAGCTACATTGGCTTGGCCAACGACGAAATTGCCGCGCTTTGGAAAGGCATGATCACGCACGACCACTTCGATGGACAAAGAAAGTGGGGTTATCCCGACAGCGATCGAGCTTCGGCCCTGGTACGGTTGGCCCGGCTCAAGGGCCGACCGGTGCTGATCTGCGGCCAGCACGCAAGCGCGGTGCGGGATGAGTATCTCAAGGACCACCTGGATCTCGCCCGATTCGACTTCCTCGACGTGCCGACGACGCAAATTTTCGACATCCCGGAGGGCCAGTACCTGCATTCGCACACCGATTTGTGGATGCACCGCGAAAGCAAGTACCGCCAACAAGTCCGCGACTGGCTGCAAAACGTACTCAAAGAGCAGAAGCATTGATGAGAAGAGAGATTGACTTGCAACAAATACAGCGTTCATTGAAACAAGGTTCGGAGATGAAAATGGCGTACTTTGGGCGGATTTTCCTAATCGTTTGGTGGTCTGTGCTTGGGGCGTTGACTCCGGCCTTGGGTGACGACTGGACCACGATCTATGGTGCTCTTCGTGAGCAGGCGCGTCAGGTATCAAGTTCGTCGTTGGCTGTCCCGCTTTCCCCGGACCAATGGCAGGCGAGCGTAACGCAGCGGCGAGAGATGTGGCGAGAAATGCTTGGTCTGTCGCCGCTGCCGCCGCGTACGCCGCTGGAAGCCACCGTCACCGGCGTGCTGGATCGCGGTGATTACATCGTCGAGAAGATCCACTTTCAAAGTCTGCCTGGGGCTTACGTGATCGGGAATCTCTATCGACCGGCCAAGTCGACAGAGCGATTGCCTGCGGTGCTTTACTTGTGCGGCCACTCCAAGGGGAAAGTCAATCCGCCCTATCAAGCGAACCCGCGTTGGTTCGCCCAGCACGGATACGTCGCGCTGGTGCTTGATCCCATCCAGCTAGGCGAGTCACAGGGATTTCATCACGGAACCTATCGGGGCGAACGCTGGGACTGGCCGAGCCGAGGTTACTCACCGGCAGGGACGGAGGTCTGGAACGCGATGCGTGCGCTCGATTATTTGGAAACACGGTCCGACGTCGACGCTCAGCGGATGGGAGTCACCGGTCTGAGTGGCGGCGGCGTGATCTCTTGGTGTTTGGGCGCGGCAGATGAGAGAGTGAAGTGTGTGGTGCCTGTCTGTCAGACGGGCAGCATTGAACATGTCATCACCGATCGAGCCACCGATGGGCACTGCGACTGTGCTTTCTGGATCAACTACTATCGCTGGTGTTGGCCCGACATCGGCGCCTTGATCGCTCCCCGAGCGTTGATGATCGCCTCGGGAAGCGAAGATATTCTCTGGCGTCCCTACGGTTACCGGGATGTTGCCGAGCGCATCGATCGACAATACGCCACGCTCCGAGCCGACGGGAAATTCGCGATCGTCGAGGATCAGACACCGCACGGGTACACACCCAAGCTGCGCCGCGCGATATTCACCTGGTTCAATACGCACCTGAAGAACGACCCAACACCGGTGACCGATGATGTGACCGAATTTGTCGAACCGGAGGAAAACCTGCTCGTGTTCGAGGGCAAGTTGCCGCAGGATGATCAAATGCGACGGGTTGACGAGCTGCTCGTCAAGCGATCCGAAGTACCAACGATTACCGACGAATCGGCTTGGCGTGCCTATCAACAGACCGCGCTCGATCGACTTCGCGAAACGACGTTTCGCTATACGCGTGCGGGCGACGCTCCGCGACAGCGAGACTTCCGGTCGGACGGCAGCAGCAATGGTAACAGCTTCGCCACGTGGGTCTTTGACAGCTTTGATTCGATGACCATTGGCATCAAGACCAAGCGTCCTCAACAGAGCCGAGGGCCGACACCGATGCTTGCCTTGGCAGTGCAACCGGACGCGCGGAGCACATTTGCCGGCGGAGGTTCTTCTCGCCCGAGTCTCTCGGATGAGCTTGCCAGCGCGGCGGTCGAGGTCCGCAATACGGCCGCAACATCCGTCGGTCCCGGGTACCTATGGACCGCCAGACGTAGCTTTCCGCTGCTTGGTGAGACGCTTCCCGAACGTCAGGTCAGCGATTTGTTGGCAGGCATCGCGCTGCTCCGACAGGAGCCGACAACCGGGCCGATTGCGGTGTATGGTCAGGGCTACACCGCGCCGCTGGCCATTTATGCAGCGATTCTCGATCCTCAGATCACGGAGATCGTGCTGGCAGATCCACCGTCAAGCCACGAGGATCCGCAAACGCCCGAGTTTCTAGGTGTGCTACGGGTCGGTGACCTGCCTCACAATCTGGCCCTCGCCTATCCGCGTCCGATCACTTTTGTAGGCAAGATGCCCGAAGCCTATCGGTGGACGCAGCAACTGTACGAAAAGTTGGGTGCGGGAGACCGCATTCGCGTGATCGATCGCACGCGGGACTGGCGGCCACGCTGAAGGAAGTTGAATCTACTGCCTTTCCCAAACAGCGGGCAAGCTCTTTGACGCGGGGCCAAACGTTTGTGAAACGACAAAGCCGCTCGCTTGAGACATGTAGAAGATGCGGCCGTTGGAGACGACCGCGCCGAGGCACTCGCGGGAGTCGATCGCCGGACCGGTCGAGACCAGCTTGCCATCGTCCGATAGATCGATCATGTCCATGTTCGCGCCCAGCACGTACGGCTCGGAAAGCGTAAAACGACAGCAGGCGTAGTTGTGACCGATACTGGCGGTGACCTTGCCGGTCTTATGGTCAAAGATGTTGCCCTTGCCGCGAAGTGCGTTCGAGAAAATGAATCGCTCGCCGACGGTCACCACGTTCAAGGCGGAGGTGACCGGATCGGACTGCCAGACCAGCGAGCCGTCTTTGGCGTCCAGACACCAGACGTAGCGGTCGTCGGTCCCTTCGATGGCACGATTGAAGCCACCGATGAAGATGCGTCCGTCGCGGGCGCTGAGCGTGCATTTGGAGGTGACGTAGTAATCGGTGGTCAGCCACTGGACTTCACCCGTCTGAGGATCGAGACAAGCAGTCAGCCCGTTGTTTTCCGCCGGCAACCCGCGACGCATGCGCTGGCTTGCCGCATAGCCGAAAAAGGTGGAGTAGAAAAGCTTGCCGTCGAGGATACAGATGCCGCAGTCGTTGCCACCGCGGCCATACTCCGAAAAATCCTTTTCCCAGACGATCTTGCCGGTGTCCAGATCCCATGCCCAGATTCGTGGACGGTGGTTCTTGGGGTAGTACGGATTGTCGTTCGAGTAGATCCAACTCATCACCTCTTGGCCGTCGCGGGCCACCGGTTCGCCACGAAACGTGAATGGCTTCTCGGTTCCCTGCGCGGCGTAATCGCCCGGATCCGGATGCATAGATGGCAACACCCTCATGCACGACCGGCGGAAACTGACGACTCCAGCTTGGCGATCCCGTGAACGGGGCTTCCCACAACAGTTTGCCGGTGGCCGCATCCAGGCAACGCATGCGAGACTGCTTGATGCCGGCCTGCGGCACGATCAGTTTGCCGTCGGTGTACAGCGGCGAAGTGAACGAAAGATAAACGTCTGGCCAATACCGTCTCCACAAGCAGCCGCCCGGTGTCTTGTTCGACGGCGATGATTTGTCCTTCGGCGGTGTGCATGTAGAGCCGCCCGCCGCCGCAGACGGGCAGGTGTTTGACGGTTCCTTCGAGTCGCCGCGCCCACCGCATTCGCAGTGGCGGTTCAAGACCTTGATCGTTGGCGTTGGTGCCGCTGAAGTCGCCATAGTTCGTGTACCAGTCGAACTCTGTCCCTGCCAGCGGTCCGGTCAGCGGACTGCGAATCTTCCACAGCTCCAAATCTGTCTCAGGCAGTGGCGCGTTGCCGTCGGGTCCGAGCACGTACAGATAGCCGTCTTCGCAGGGGACATAGACTCGTCCATCGGCAACCGCGACCGGCGCCGTGATCGGTGCACCAAACGCGGTGGCAAAAGAATGGCGGCTCGCCACCATGCAGCGGTACGATGTACAGCCTGCCATCAAGCCCGCCATAAATGGCATGATCGCGCGTCAGCACCGGCAGGGCAGATCGATCCGGCCGGGTTGAGCACCTCGAATCGCGGTCTTTCACCCGTCACGCCCTGCTCGCTGCTCACTTGCTGAGAAGTGCTGTGGCGACAAAGACCACGCCCATGTTCAGGTCGAACGCGATAGACGTCGGATCCGCGAATCGCAACCGACGCAAAACTCAGCAGTCCGTCCTGATCGATCGATGTCTCGGTCCCCGGTACGAAGCTGGTTTGGACTTCATCCCCTTCCAAACGCAGGATCTCGACGCGCCCCGCGTTGTCGCGACGGTGCCACTGGACATAGACGTTGCCTGCGTCATCGGCGCTCTGCCCAAACGTGGCCGGAAATTCTTTGCCCACGTAGTCGGGGATCTCGCCCACAGCTCGTAGCGTTGGACTGTCGCCGGCATCCTCCAGAAAGACCGTTCGTCCACCGGCCGGCATCACGATCGTGTTTCCGACCAGGCAAATGTCGCGCGAGCAGACGAAGTGATCTCGCCAGGTGACGCGATCACCGCGAAAGGCAAGCCAATCCTCGCCCTTCCAACGATCGCCGTCGAAGCCGACGACTTCCTTCACGAAATCCCACGTCCAAGCGACATCGCCACGGGGATTCACCGCGTAGACTTGGGCACCCAGCGTGGCGAAGTAGACACGATTGTCGCCAATCACCGGCGAAGCAAAGATTGGCTCACCACAGTCGATTTCACTCACCACTTTCCCGCTGTCACGGTCAAGCACGTAGTAGTAACCGGCCATCGTGCCGACGTGAACGTAGTTTCCGACCACAGCCGGGGCAGCCACGTTGTTGCAGTTTCCCGAACCTCCGCGCGTCGCAAACTTCCACACGACCTCGAACGTTTTCGTGTCGATCGCAAACACGACTCCGGAACCATCGATGACGATCACCTTGCCGTCGCTGACGACCGGTGCGGCAAGCACCGCATCGCTCAGCGGAATCGCGGCGACCAGGCCGATCGGTGTCTGCAACGACCGATCCGGCGCATCGCCCGAATGCTGCGAATTGCCCAGCAGCTGCGGCCAGTCCTCCGCTCCCACGGAAACGTGATGGCTGGCAACGCAAACGAGCACGATTGCCAAGAGAGAAATGCTGCTTGTCTTATGCATCATCGATCCTTGTGCCTCGACCTCAACCGCGATCAAAGACTTCGATACAGTGACCATCCGGATCGTAGAACCAGACTTGAATGCAGCCATCCGGTCGAACCGCAGGGCCGCCTTGAATGCGGACGCCGGCCGACTCGAGGATGGCGGCCGCGCCGCGCGCGTCGCTCACCTGGAAAGCAAAGTGATGTGTGAGCCCCGCCCCGACACGGTCGGGATCAAGGCCGCAGCCAGGCGTCGAGCAGCCGTCTTTTTCCAGGATCAGATGGACTTGCGTGCTGCCCGCTTGAAACCAGCAACCGGGAAAGCCGAAGTCGGGACGCTCGATCTCGGCCATGCCCAACAGGTTGCAATAGAAATCGCGGCTGCGTTGCAGGTCCTTCACGACAATCGTGACGTGGTCGATTCCTTGCACGTCGATCGATGCACCGCAGTGCACATCTGCATTGGTATTCACTTTGACCCCTTCAACATCAGTTCAACCGCCTCACGTCCGCTCATCCCGACCTGGATACCAAGTTCTGCGGCTCGAGGCGTGCAGTCGACGATCTTCGCGTCGAACAGATCTTCGGGGTCGGTCAGCGGTCTTTCGGGAGTCCCCTTCGCGATCGCGATTGCCTGACCGAACTCCGTCGGCGTCGCGATCGAGTAGATGCCGCATCCGACGATGCCGGCATTCGTCAGGATCGAGCAGTACTGCCCGCCCTCCCACAAATTGCTCATTCCGAGCGCGGTGCCGTTCTCGAACTCAAGGATCTTGGTTGTGCTGCTGGGCAGATGGGTCATCGTGTATGTGATCTTCCTTCAAGTGGAGGACGCCGATCGAAGCACCTAAGTTACCTGAACCAAACGCCGGCCACAATCAAGCCGCCTCTTGTCGGCAGCGTCTCTGAACTGTGGCAGGGCATCGGTTGCGTGCCAGTCAGCGCGAAAGCGGCAAGTGGTTGACGCGATCGCCGATCAACGAGTGCCGCAACCTGATCCCGAACGTCGGCAGCGCCTCCCTGGACAGCGCGCGTGAGCCGCAGGGTTCACGAACCTAGTCGTGGAGTGGCAAAAGCCGCTTGACTATAAACAATGAGACCGTCCCTGGGATGGCTGTCACAAAGCGATTGAGCGTGTGTTGTCGTTTCACAGAGAAGGCGACCGTGTCACTTTAGACGCGGAGATTGCCGGCTTCGTCGACAACATTCCTCTCAAGCTGATCGTTGACGCTGATGATCGTGTCGATGAGCCTGCTGTCCGATCGATTTCTGACACCCGCCAACAGTTGGAACATCATGCGGCAGAATTCAGTGAACGTCTGCCTGTCCATCGGCATGACGATAATCATCATCGCGGGCGGTATTGATTTGTCAGTGGGTTCGATACTTGCTCTGGCGGGCGCGATCACGGCGGGACTGACCAAGACTCCGGTGCCGATCTCGTGGCTGGGAATTCAACTGAATTTCACCGTTGGCGGTGGTATACTCGCAGGACCCACGGTTGGCATGTTCTTGGGGTGGTTCAAGGTCCAGATGATCACTCGCGTTCGCATTCCACCATTCGTTGCAACGCTTGGCATGGTCGGCATCGCCCCCGGCCTGACAATGCTGCGGACAAAAGGCTTGCCGATTACCGGTCTGGGTTCATCGCCGGCCATGATTAGCGCGGCCAGCTTTCTGGGGGCTCCCGTTCCGGTTTGGATCGCGGGGTTGTTGGCAGTCGGATTGATGGTCGGCCGTGGTCATCGGAGGCACGTCTCTGTCCGGCGGTCGAGGTTCGATCGGGGGAACGGTGATTGCTTGTCTGTCATCGGCGTTCTGAACAACGGATTGCTGCTGTTGGACGTTTGTCCGTTTTGGCAGCAGGTCGTCAAGGGAGTCGTGATCCTGGCGGCCGTCGCGATTGATCGACTCAAAAGCGGGGAAGAAAAGTAGTGAGAGATAGTGTGAGTATTCCCAACGGCCTGATGATCGGCACAGGTGAGTATACGACCGGCTACGTACACGGCGCCGCGAGTCAGTCTGACAAAGGTGCTGGCGTGGTCGCACTGACGTTGTTTGATCTGCGACGCCGAGGAAAGGTGGCGGAGCTTTCCATGGTTGGCACCAATGGCACGAAGTTTCCTGGCATTCGCGCACATCTGCAACGTGCCATTGCCGAGACATACCGTGACCTCGATGTCAGCTGCAAAACCATTCCTGAGGATACCGTCGCATATAATCCTGAAGCATATTTGATCGCCCTCGACTCGATGTCGCCGGGCGACTTTGTGACGATCTTCACGCCGGACAACACGCATTTCCAGATCGCGATGGAAGCGGTCAAGCGAAGACTTCATGTCCTGGTCGCGAAACCACTGGTAAAGCTCCTGTCAGAGCACCGTGAGCTGGTTCAAGCCGCACAAAGGAAAGATGTGCTCGTTGCCATGGAGGTGCATAAACGTTGGGATCCAATTTACGCCGATGCCCGTGATCAAATTCGCAATTTGGGCGATTTCAGCAGCTTCGCTTCCTACATGAGTCAACCAAAGACTCAATTGGAAACCTTCAAAACATGGGCCGGCGCCAGCGACATTAGCTATTATCTCAACGCGCATCATATTGACTTTCACGCTTGGTCGATCGCGGGCCGAGCATTGCCAAGAAGCGTCTATGCAACCGCTGCTTACGGCCTCGCGACATCGAAGGGAATCGAAACGGAGGACACGATTTGCCTGCACGTGACTTGGGAAAACCTGGTGTCGGGGCATCTCGCAACCGCGACTTACACCTCCTCATGGATTGCTCCACGGAGTGATGTGCATTCACAACAAAGGTTTTTCTATATGGGGCAGGGCGGAGAGCTCAGCGTCGATCAAGCGCATCGTGGTTACACCGTCGCGACGGATGAGAAAGGCTTTGCCTCGGCCAATCCGCTCTTTATGAAATACACACCTGGTGTGAACGCACAGTTCGCGGGACAGTCAGGATATGGCTATCGAAGTCTTGAAGCATTCGTCGATGCGGTGATTGCCATCCGCGCTGGAGACTGCGCTACCCAATGAGTTTGGAGACATCCTGGCAACAGCCGAAGACACATCGCTCGTCACAGCAATTCTGGAGGCTGGACGACGAAGCTTGGATTCAGGAACGATCCAGCAGATTCAGTATGATGAAGAAGGACGTCCATGCGAACTAATCAGTCGATAATCTACCTGCGGCGAACCAGCTTTTGACCATCAAGAATCATCCGAGCTGCAAATCGTGACACGGACAAACACTAGACGACTGTTGCGTCGAATTCTCGCCGTTGGCACATGGTGCTATTTCTTGACATCGACCGCAGCGATGGCCGGCGACGGGGCGCTCGAAGGGGACTCGGCATCGCCTGGTCGTTTCCACTGACATTGGCGGAACGGATTCAGAGGATTTCCAATCCATGGTACATCTGCAAGCAAGGTGCGTTCGATGCTCAGACGCTGCACGATGCGCCGGAAATTTTGCCGAAGCTGCGAGTCTATTCGATCGGCGGTCCGAACAAGAAGTGGAGCTGTCCAACGAACGAACCTGGTAAGCAGGTCCAGATCATTCTGGAAGTCACCGAGAACGGCACGCCAACGCTCGTTGCTGATCAGCGGATACGCTGCAATATCAACCAATAGCGTGGTACGTTGATCGCCGTGAAAAGCCTCTCGAGTCTGTGCGCACCTGCTCTTGTCATAAAGACGATACTCAACCATGGTCCGACGAATTTGCATTACTTTCATCGCGTTCTTTGTTGTTTCCTGGCCCACGCTTTCCGAGCGATAGGCGACGCTCGCTATCAGAAAGCGTTTCTGGCGGGCTTCGACCACATCCTTGAAGCCCAGTATCCCAACGGCGGATGGCCACAGTATTTCCCGCTCAGCAATCAATACCACCGGCATATCACGTTCAATGACGGCAGCATGATCCGTCTGATGGAGTTTCTCCGCGATCCCACCACCTCCGAGGACTATGCATTCCTCGATAAAGACCGCCGCGCCGCCGCGTTGAAAGCAATTGACCGCGGCATCGATTGCATCTTGAAATGCCAAGTGGCCCTATCGCTGATCGCGCTTGTGATCGTGAAAACTCATGCCGCTTGTCTTTGACGAATCGTTGACCACATCTTTATCCGTCCGAGCCTCTCCAACTCGTCGCAAGAAGTCGGACCACTCGGTATCGGAAATCTTGCCGTCCTGCTGGTCCAACCCCAGCCGCACGATCACCATCTTCCAGTGGGGAATGACGAACATTGCATTGTTGTTATGACCGAGCGCGGCAAACGTGCCCGTCGGCGCATCTGGCCATTTCCGCTGACCATTGGGCTTCACGCCGTTGACCCACCAATTGCAGCCGTACACACCCCTACCATCGAAGTTGCTTTCGGGGTGCGCCCACGGCAAGGTGGCTGGAACCTGAACCGTTGTCGACTCGGCAATCCAGTGGGGACTCAGCAGTTGCCGGCCGTTCCAGCTCCCGTGGTTGAGCAGCAAATGTCCAAAGCGGGCCATTTCTCGAGCGCTGATCGTGATATGCTTTGCACCGTTACCGGAACCGCCATTGACCACAACTCCGTCGCTTTTGGCGTAATCGCCCCAGTCCCATGCCTTCGCATTCATGCCAATTGGATCGGCGATCCGCCGCTTGAAGAGAACTTCCAGCGGCTCGCCTGCGACGCGAGTCAGCACGAGGCCGAACATGTTCATCGCAGAATCCCAATAGGCATACTTTGATCCCGGCGGCGTGAAGAGTGGCTGGTCGAACGGTTGAAACGGCGTGCGACTTGGTCCGTGCTTGTAACCTCCTTGCGGCTCGTCTCCCACGGCGCGATAGCCCGATGTCATCGTCGTGAAATGCCGAAGCGTCAGTTCAGGATAGAACTCCGTCAATTCCGGCACGAATGTTTTGGCCGTGGTATCGAGTTCACATTTTCCGTCATCAATCAGCAGGCCCAAAGACGTGCTGGTGAACGACTTGGTGCATGACCAGATGCCGTGCACCTTGTCGATGTCGTCCCCTTTCCACACGATTCGCCCGTTGCAAACGACCATCAATTCCTTGACACCGTCGCGGCCGGAGTTCTGCTGGAGGTAATCGACGGCAGCAGCCAGCTTGGTTTCGTCGAGTGATTGCGAACGCGGCGATGATTCCTGCCAATGCTGCCCGGGAAAAACCATCTCTTGAGCAAACGACGGCGATCGGCCGGCCATCAGCCCGATGGCCAGCAAGATAACGGCGGCGAAGCGAACAAGAATCCAATCGGCAGTGAACATTGACTTGGCCTCGTGACTCAAAGGGACGACGGGTCCAAACTTGCCCGCTCAGCGTGCGGAGGAAACGTGCAACACCAGCGGCACGATCACCCCAGTTTTCTGGAGGCGATAGGCTGGCCGTGCCGTTGGCGAGCGTCCCCGCATCGGTACGGATTCCCGTATGCGGATTGAACCACTCGGCCTGGAGGAGCGACTCAGCGCCGTCGATCTTCAAGGTGAAGGATTTCGGTTCGTTGAGAAACACGACATACTCATACCCAGGCTGCGCGATACACCAACCACTGCTTACCAAGTGATCGGCGGGCTCGAGCAGCCAGTACTGCGTGGCGCGCCAAAACTCGCCGAACTTCTGATACAACGCATACCCGCGTGGCACATCCAACGGGCGAACGACGTCCCAGGCAGTGTAGGTGTAATAGTAAGCGTTGTAGCCGCCTGCCATGGCAATTTCCCATGCGCAGCGAATGGTTTCTTCCGGTGTGTGGACTCCACGATACGTTTTGTCCTCGAGTCCAAAGGGTCCGTGCTCATAGTCCGACTCGACATTGGCGATCGGCCAGTCACGACGTTGGCGTTGGCGGAGAATCACTGCGTGGTAATTGCTGTGACACTGGTCGGCGCGGAAATCGGTCAGCTCATCGTAAGCGCCGGAGTCATTGGCTTTGTCATCATCATGGACTGTGGTGAGGTGATGATAAGGATCGTTCTCACGCAGCCAGCGTAGCCGCTCCTGCTTGTAAGCAACGTCCTTCTCATTGTGAGCCTCTTTGGAGAAATCCCAGATGATGTTGGGATAAGCCGCATAACGGGCCACCAGAGTGCGAAAAAAGAGACTCTCTTCGTGACTGCCGCGCGCGGGCCAATTGACCGATTTATTGTAAACCTTGATCAGCATGTGAGCCTGGATCCCGCGTTGGGCCAGCGCCGCAATCACGCGGTCGTAGTGCTGCCAATAGGCAAGATTCATCCGGCTGTGGTCGGGCGCGTCGTTGCTCCCTTCCCAAGCGTACAGCAGCGGCGGCCCGTAATCGTCGTCCGCCGTCTTGCCTTGACGCCATCGCGTGTCGTGCGCGTAGGAGTTGAGAATGACGTAGTTGAAACCGTGCCGGGCGAGAATATCGAGCGACTTCTCCACCGTTGGCACTCCCAACTTGTCCATGTCCAGGGCCCACAGCCAATCGTACTCGTAACCCTGCATGAAGAAACGTGTACCGTCGTCAAAAATAAAGTGATGCGGATGCGCCTTGTCCACCCGCAGCACGCCATGCACTTTCGGATTTACATTCCTGGTGCATGTGAAGCTGGCTCGCTGACCATCGAGCTCCTTCATTTCTGACTTGGTGACCAGCGTCCACTCTCCTTCGACCGTCGGTGACACGCGGATCTTCCATGTGCCATCGCCGTCATAAAAACCGGGCAGTGTAAACTCGATTCCGTTGGGCCCGCGCACAGAGGCCGAAAACGGAACCATGAACGGGTTCGCCGCCGGCGTGTTGGACTGGAAACGAAAGTCACTCGGAGTCCATTGCGGAACCTCGGCTGAAATCGCCTCGGCGGCAGAGCATGCCAGGGCACATACGGCGACCAAAACTCGGACAGTATTTTTCATCGATGTCAATTCCTTGAAACGGATCTGCTCTAGGAAAGTGGTTGCTGGACTGGAAAGGGCCCCGACATGCATGTGCCACGTCAAGGCTTGATCTCTGAAGCAGCGAGTGCTCCCCGCCCGCCGATACGGCTTCCGAAGACTTGCAGATTTCGGATCTGGCCGCGAAACTGTCGGTCAAGTCCGTAGCCGCGCATCGTTTCGTTGAAATTGCCGATCGCCAACGGTGCAATATCGGCGGCGACCGGTCCCACGTTGTAGGTCGTCGCATGATCGAGCTTGATGTCGGACATCGTCGCGGGGTGCGGAAACGGGCGAGGAAAAATACCATGCTACGTTGTCGCTCGCCTTGGCCACATCATAGCTGACCGCGAAAAACGTCCACTTGCCAACGACCAGCTTTCCGGGCGAACTGTCGTTGTTGACGCGGTCAGGCCACTCGTTGACCGACAACCGTAACCGGCCGTCCGCCAGATGGACGAGGTCGATCCCGGATCGATCTTTCTGCAAACAGTAGACGATTCGATTTCCGCCGCTGCCGACTTTCAAACTCTCGGGCTTGAGCCAACCGACGAATCGTGAAGGACCGCAACCCGCGTAAGTCCTCCAGCGGTTGGTCACCGGCTTTGACCCATCCAAACGGTTCACCGTCTGGCAGATGGATCGATCCGTCGGGCTTGCGCGTTGCCGTGCCCTTGCAATTCCAGGGCAGGTGTTTCGCCGATGAGCGAAGCCGGCGCGCACGATCGGCTCGCTCGATTTGCGGTCCACGAAGATGAGTAGTTGGTTGCGAGCCCCACCGCCAGCGGCATCGGTCACGGTCAGCGAGACGTGTAGATACCGGGTTTGTCGAACGTGTGCGTGGGATTGCGATCGTCGCTCTCGCTGCCGTCTCCAAAATCCCAGTGCACACGATCGCTCGTCGAGCCGGAGAACTTGACCGTCAACGGAGCGATGCCTTCGGTCAGGCTCGGCGATCGGCTTCGCTACCGGTCGCAACTTTTCCCCGCTGCGATACGGGACGAACCGATAGACCAGATCGATGCTGGCAGCCGACACAGTGAACTCGCCGCCGTGAGCCGTGCCGACCGGCCACACCTTCATCTCCCACGGATCGATCGCGTCGACCTTGTACGGACTGGCTGCCGTGCCAGGTCAATGGTTTGCGAATTGCCACCCAGTACATACATCAAGTAGTACTGATCTCGGCTTTGCCAGCAGGAAACTGGCCTTGATCGTTGCCCAGCGGTTGCAGCTGATCGAACGATGGTGCCGACCGCCATGAATTCCTTAAGCCACTGAATCCGCTGCGGGCTCTCGCCGTGCAACTGGCCCCCTTTGGACCACCACAGGATCTCGTCGTCGTTCAAATAGGTTTCACCGTGGCCGACGTAGCAGCCACTCATCGTGCCCAGCCAGAATCGCTGCGTCATTTCGCGGCCAGATAGGTTTCCCCAGCCTTGCGGCACGTTGCCTTCGTACTTGCACTCGTCATAGATCACCGGCTTTCGATACTGCTCGCGATACCGCACAGCCGCCATTCATGTCCGACGTCTGCAAGACTGGCATGTGTCACCCAATCCTTCGTGTGGTCGTACCACAGACGGCCGTTGTGAATGCCGCGCATTCGTTGATGCGGATCCTCGTTTGCCAGAATGGAAAAGAAGCGATCCCAGTCCCCCGGCTGCTTGTTGCCGCGATGGCCGGGCGGTTGATCGGTCATGAAGTCATATTCGTTGGCCAACGACCACCAGACGTTGCGATAGGCCGACAAGCGGGCGATGCAGTATCGCAAGTAGCGATCGTCCTGCAGCGTCGCTCATCTCCGAGAATCCCCAGCGGTCGTAGGGATGCCACAGAATCAAGTCGGCCTCGATGCCCCGCTCCTGCAAATCGACAATTCTCTGTTCAAAGTGCTTCCAAAACTCGGGATCGGGTCGATCGAAATCAAAACTACCGTCGGCAAGTTTCTTGAAAGCGAATCGTTCCGGCTCGTTCTTGTTGTACGCGTAGCTTTTCGGGAAGACACAGAAGCGAATCTTGTTGAACGGTGACGCTGAGAGCGACTCGAGCGTTTTGCTCTTGCAGAGATGCGCTCTGATGCACCCAGGCATAACAGGTCGTACCGAATTGGTGATACTGCGTGCCGTCGGCATAGCGCAGATAATACGTATCGAAGACTTGCACGGGACCATGATTGCCGTTGCTCGGTTGATCAACCGTGAGTGAGCCGGTGTGGCCGTCGAGAGCCGCGTGCTTGCTGTGCGTCGAGTAGGTCCACACGCCGGTTGTGGGGGGACTGAAGCGAACCTTGAACGAATCTCCGCCGTCCCAAAATCCCGCCGAAGAGATCTTTTGATCGCCCTGCACGAAGGTCGCCGTGAACTCAGCGTCGATCGTTTGCGGACCGTGACCATCGTGCAACTCGACTTCGCAGACGCCCCATCGCTCGTCAGCCCCGAGTCTGTGGATGTCAACGCCGCCGATCACCGTCATCGCCGTGATGAGGCTCACCAAAAAGATACAACGCATGAAAACACCTTGTGGACTTTGCCGCCATCGTTAGATCGAAAGCAGGGTTCAGTCACGAACAGCCAAGAATCTCGAAACGTGCTTCGCACAATTGGACCTGACCCCTTACTCCGGAGAAGTATAGCGGCAAGGCACAGGCGATTTAAGCAACGACTTGTCAACGAATGCTATGGGTGGGTTTACAGCTGGAAGCGGCGGCACACCGACAGCCAATGGATGTTCTGATCGCGGGCACTCAATCTGGTCGATCGCGGAATTCCTGCTCTCGAAAAATTCAGGTTGGATCACGGGGCAAGTAATCGGCGTCGACGGCAAACCAATGATTGCCAATCGGTTGTCGCGATTCGCAGTTTCGGTTACCTTGGACAGCCGAGATGACCATTTCACCTGCAAGCAGCGAAATCCTGCCGTTTTCAGGTAGATTCTCGAAAAACGGTCTTCTCGTCTGCAGTGAACTGCTTCTCGATCAGTTTCCTGCTGTGCTCGGCGACATGGCTTAGGCGGGTGATGCATTCTCTCTCTGCTGCAACGATGTTCAGTTTGCCAGGCAAAACGCCAAAAACATCGGCTCGCACCGGCAATCTCGTCAAACGCGTTTGCGGAATTCACGGTGCGACGTCGGACGCGAATCGCTTTATCAGGAGGTTCTGTGATGACCGTCGATACGCATGTAACATCCTATCCACCCAATCGAACGGAGAGTCTCGCAAGTACGCGTGATAAAGAAGAAATGAGACTGCTAGACCCAGAGACCCAGCTGAAGATCACGCTTATCAGTCTGCATGGGTTGATCAGAGCCAAAGATGCGGAGCTTGGTTGCGACGCGGACACTGGCGGACAAGTCAAGTATGTGCTGGAGCTTGCTCGCGAGTTGGCTTCGCATCCCAATGTCAGAGAAGTCGAAGTACTAACACGTCAGATCATCGACCCGAAAGTCAGCGACGACTACGCTCAACTGCAGGAATCAATCTCCGAAAACGCGAGAATTGTCCGCATCCCGTTTGGTCCCAGACGCTACCTGAAAAAGGAGGCGCTCTGGCCATACATTGAAATGTTTGTTGATCAAACGTTGGTTCACTTTCGTCGCACCGGATTGCCCGACATCATTCACGGTCACTATGCCGATGCGGGCTTGGCGGGGGCCCAACTCGCTCAACTGCTTCACATTCCGTACATCTTCACCGGCCACTCGCTCGGCCGGGTCAAACGTCAACGATTGTTGGTTGGCAAATCATCGCCGGAGCTGCTGGAAAAGAAGTACAAATTTGCGTTACGTACCGAGGCCGAGGAAATTGCGCTCGAGACGGCTTCGATGGTAGTGACCAGCACAAGCCAAGAAGTTCGCGATCAATACGAACTGTACGATCACTACGAACCGTCACGGATGGAAGTGATTCCGCCGGGCGTCGACCTGACGAATTTTTCACCGCCCGACGATCACTTCGCGGAACCTCCGATCGCAGCTGAACTGAATCGCTTCTTGCGAGAGCCGTCCAAGCCGATGATCTTGACAATGGCACGTCCCGACGAGCGAAAAAACCTGGAAATGCTCGTGCAGGTTTACGGGGAAAGTGAACAACTTCGTGAAGCCGCCAACTTGGTCATGGTGATGGGCACGCGCGACGACGTGAGCGAATTGCCCAAATCGCAACAACACGTCATCAACAAGGTGATCCATTTGATCGACAAGTATGACTTGTACGGCAGCGTGGCCTATCCCAAAAACCACACACCCACAGACGTTCCCGATTTGTATCGACTCGCAGTCAAAGGGCGCGGCGTCTTCATCAATCCCGCGCTGACCGAACCGTTCGGCTTGACGCTGTTGGAGGCCGGCGCCACCGGCCTGCCGATCGTTGCGACCAACGATGGCGGCCCGCGCGACATCATCGGAAATTGCAACAATGGGCTGTTGATCGATCCGCTCGATTCGGACGAAATCGAACGTGCCCTGCTGCGGGCCTTGACCGAACCGGATCAATGGCAGCAATGGTCCGAAGCGGGCATCACCGGCACGCGAAAGCATTACACATGGCGAAAGCACGCCGAACGTTACCTGCGTGACTTGGACGATATCCTCCAGCACTCAACAACTCCCACATTGGCAAACCGCTCTCGCGAGCGACATTTGCCCGAGTTTGATCGGTTGGTCATCACGGACTTGGACAACACTTTGACGGGCGATCCCGAGTCACTAGCCGAGTTCAATGAGCTGATTCGCGAACACGACAAAATTGGTTTCGGGATCGCGACCGGGCGACGACTCGATAGCGCAATGGAGCTCGTGGAAGAGCTCGGATTGCCCAAGCCGGATCTGATCGACACTGACGCAGGAACGCAGTTGCACTACGGCGAGTCGCTTACTCCCGACCGCAGTTGGCGAAAGCAGATTGGTTACGCTTGGAAGCCGGACCAGATCGATGCCTTACTGGCTGAGCTACCCGGATTATTCCGACAACCGAAAGAACAGCAGTCAGAATTTAAGATCAGTTATGAAATTGATTTGGAGAAATCACCAAGTCTTGCGGCGATCAAAAAGCGACTTCGCGAATCCGGACTGCGTGCTAAAGTGGTGCTATCGTTAGGCATGTACCTGGATGTCATTCCGGTACGCGGCGGAAGCGATTTGTCGATGCGGCACCTATTGTGGAAGTGGGGGTTCTCTCCCGATAATGTGCTCGTCGCGGGCGATTCCGGCAATGATGCTGGAATGCTGATGGGCCGCACCCTCGGAGTCGTGGTCGGCAATTACAGTCCCGAACTGGAACGACTGCGGAACAAACCGCGGGTCTATTTCGCCGAGGGACACCACGCTCGTGGCATCATCGAAGGCATCCAGTACTACAACTTCCTCGGCAATATCGTGATCCCGAATGATCGAATCGAACCATCGCCACCCACCGAATGATGTGGCTGTCGGTGCGCGGAGCGCGATTCGATTCAAAGCCGATCTTTCACTGCAGCGGCTACAGCCCCGACTCGATGACGTTTGGAATTCGGCTCTGGCCGACGACAAGCTGAAACATGAATTCGAGGTTCGTTTGGCCGAGTACTGGCCTGAACTGTTCGAGCTTTTGTTTGATTTGTACGGCGAGCGTTACGACTTCTTTTACCACCTTGAGCAAATCTTGGTCACCGCCGCGCAAGCTTGGCTTCATCGCCCGCAAGCGCTGCGCGAACTGGATCGACACCGCATCAACGAGCCCGAGTGGTTTGCGTCTGAGAAGATTGTCGGTGGTGCACTGTATGTCGATCTGTTCAGCGAAAATCTCGGCCGGCTTCGCGAGTCGATCGGTTACTTCAAAGAGCTCGGGCTAACCTATTTGCATTTGATGCCGTTGTTTGCGGTGCGTCCCGGAGATAGCGACGGTGGTTACGCGATCAGCAACTACCGCAGTGTTGATCCGCGATTGGGCACAATCGACGACTTGAGAAAGCTGGCAATTGAACTTCGCGCAGCCGGCATCACGTTGGTACTGGACTTCGTGTTCAATCACACCTCAGACGACCACGACTGGGCAAAGCTTGCGCAAAGCGGAAATCGCGAATACCAAGAGTTCTATTACATTTTTCCTGATCGTCGGGTGCCAGATCAGTACGAGAAAACGCTGCGAGAGATTTTTCCGACTGTGCGGCGTGGCAATTTCACCTGGCACGACGGCATGGAGCAGTGGGTGTGGACGACGTTCAACAGTTTTCAGTGGGATTTGAACTACAGCAACCCGGCCGTGTTTCGCGCGATGCTGGAAGAGATGTTCTTCATCGCCGACACAGGCGTCGATATCCTGCGTCTCGACGCCGTTGCCTTTATCTGGAAGGAGATGGGGACGAGCTGCGAGAATCTGCCGAAGGCCCACAAACTGATCCGTGCCTTCAACAAGTTGGCCCGAATCGCAACTCCAGGTTTGCTGTTCAAGTCCGAAGCGATCGTGCATCCCGATGACGTCGTGAAGTACGTCAGCCCGGAAGAATGCCAGGTTTCGTACAATCCCACATTGATGGCCTTGCTATGGGAGTCGCTGGCAACTCGAAGGACCGATTTGCTCGTACGCTCACTCAGCCACCGACACGAGTTGCCAAAACAAACTGCCTGGGTCAACTACTTGCGATGCCATGACGACATCGGTTGGACGTTCGATGACGCCGACGCAGCCGCACTGGGCATTAACGCTTACAATCATCGACAGTTTTTGAATCGTTTTTACACGGGACAATTTCCTGGTTCCTTTGCGCGTGGCGTCCCCTTTCAGGAGAACATAGATACAGGCGACATGCGGATCGCCGGCACACTGGCTTCGCTCGCAGGGTTGGAGCTTGCGATCGAGCTCGATTCGCGGGAGCAGCAAGAGCTAAGCATTCGCCGCATGATGTTGCTGCAGAGCATCACGCTCAGCATTGGTGGCATTCCTCTGATCTACCTTGGCGAAGAATGGGGCATTTTGAACGATTACGACTTTGTCAAAGACCCCGCCAAAGCTGGCGATACTCGTTGGGTGCATCGACCAAGGATGCGTTGGGAGTTCTTGCACGACCTTGGCGACGAGATCGAATCACACGAAGGTTCTGTCCGAAAGTCGATCTTTCGTTCGTTGCAGCGAATGATTCAAGTCCGAAAGTCGCTGCCCGCGCTGGCCGGTCAAGCAATGGAATTGGTATCGTCCAAGAACCCGCACGTTCTCTGCTTTCTGCGTTATCACGACGGTCATCGCCTGATTGTTGCGGCAAACTTTTCCGAGTCCCCGCAGACAGTCAGCGGGAATACGTTGCGGACGGCCGGACTTGGGCGTTTCTTTCAAGATGCGATCACCGCGGAAACTTACACGACGAGCGAAGACCTGGTTTTGGATCCTTACCAATATGTCTGGCTAGTACGTGTCTGAATCGACAACAGTGACAATGCTTGCGACCGACATGGACGGAACGTTTATTCCGTGGGAAGGTAACGAGCAAAACCGAATTGACTCGTGCGAACTCCAGGCGGAACTTGAAGGCAACGTCATCGCACTGATGTACGTGACCAGTCGACACTTGAAGTTAGTCTTGGACGCAGTCCGCGCCCACGGTCTTCCCTCGCCGCCATGGATGATCTGCGACGTCGGCGCCTCCATCTACCAGGCAAGCAACACTGGCCAGTACCTTCCGCTCCGCGCGTACGCCCGCACTTGTGTGACCTTGCCGGTGAGCATACTCGCGGTGCCCTCACGGAGCTGCTCAGCAAAATCGTTGGGCTCCGATGGCAAGAAGACGAAAAACAAACAAGATTCAAGATCAGTTACTACTGCGATGCCGAAGCGCCGGACGAATTGGTTACGAACATAAGCAATGAGCTGGACCGAACCAGTGCGCGGTACCGCATCATTTCCAGTATCGACCCATTCACCGGCGATGGACTCATCGACCTGTTACCTTCGGGCGTATCGAAGGTGTACGCACTTCGCTGCTGGGCAACGCATCCAAGCAGCGATCAAGCAGCTATCATTTTTGCCGGCGATTCGGGAAAGGATATCGCTGCGTTGACCGCAGGCTACCGCAGCATCGTGGTCGGAAACGCAACAGACTTAGCTGTGAAGGAAATACAACGTATGCACAGGTCGGCCGGTTGGACGACCGATCGTCTTGTCATCTCGACATCCCACGCCACCAGCGGCGTGCTCGAAGGATTGCAGAGTTTCCTGCGTTTCTTAGCTCTTCACCTCCCCAGGTAGGTTTTCTGCGCGCACGCAACCGTAAGCCTTGCCTAATCGGAATGATCAGTTGGGTCAACTGCGAAGCTCGCGAGAAGTTCCCTGAGTCATTCCGTCGAGCGTCCACCTCAGTCGATCCCCGTCTGTAAGGGAGATTAGCATCATGCGGAATTGCATGTTTATGCCGTGCGCGTGTTCATGCCGCTCAATTTCGATCGTCATCATCGTTTGTGGACTGATCTCAGTCGGCAGAGCCCAGGGTCTCGTTTCATCGGGCGGGAAACCTGGCGACATCACCGCGGGCACGGCAGAGCCTGCCGTTTTCTCGGCAGCCCAGGAACTGGAAATCGAGCGGCGAATTGAGCAGGCACTTCGGGCTGAGCCGAAGCTGACGCCGAAACTGGGATTCGGCTATCAAAACGGATTCCTCATTTCCAGTCCCGCGGGAGTGAAGACCGAGCCAGGCGCCGCGTTCACGATGCGGATCAACAGTTGGATGCAATTTCGCCACACCGTCTTCGACTCGCAGACGGCCAATCCGAGCGAGAATGATCTTGAGTTTGAACGCTTGCGATTGACGTTTCAAGGCAACGTGTACTCAACCGATCTTCGCTATTTCATTCAGTTCGATGGGGATAGCGACCAAAGTGAAGTCGCAGATTGGTTGGACTATTACATTACCGCCGACGTCGGGCACGCAGCAGGATTTGATCCGGGCAGCTTTGGAATCAAAGTTGGCAAGTGGAAATTGCCGTACAGCCGTGCCCGGGCCGAGTCGGGTTGGAAGCTGCAATTTACTGATCGCTCAGTTGCAAGCGTGTTTTTCGACATCAATCGCAGCCAAGCGGTTGGTCTGTTCGGGAACTTCGGTTTCTTGGGCCGGACAGTCAACTGGGAGACGGCGGTTTCGAACGGATTCAAAACGGGCGGTGCCAGACCGTCGCGCCTTGGCGAACTCGATCGCAACTTCGGCTATTCTGGTCGCCTCTGGAGTGACTGGATAGGAGATTGGGGAACCGATGGCGAAGCGGACCTCGACTGTCACCAACAACTTGCCATGCGAGTCGGCGCAGGGTTTGCGCATACGAGACTCAACCGCGAGGGACTGCGCGAGTTTGCATCAACGCGAGTGGTCGATTCCGGTGACCGACTGGTTGATCTGTTGCCCGCCACTGTATCGGCATACGACTATTCCCTGTACGCGCTCGATGCGAACTGGAAACTCCGCGGCAGCAGCCTCATGATCGAGTACTACTTTCGCCACATGGATGGATTCACCGGCGCGGTGGTGAACCCGCTGTTTGATCACGGCTTTGTGCTCCAGGGCGGGCGATTCATTCTCCGCGAGACGCTGGAGCTGATCGCCCGATGGTCCCGTATCCAAGGCGATTCAGGCACGCTGGGAACGCGCGATCAGAGTTTCGATGAAGTCGCCGGCGGCGTGGTTTGGTATCTCAACGGCCAGCGTGCAAAACTGACCTTCGACGTGACTCGATTGAATGGAGCACCGGTCTTTGACCCAACCTTGAATATTCTGCCGGGTGATGACGGGATGATGTACCGTACCCAGTTCCAGCTCTATTTCTGACTCCACCTGGTCACGATCGGTCGCAGTATTCGGCGTCTACGCCTGGTTTAGGATGTAGGTACAATCGTACGTATGCATCTGAATCTGCTTACAAAACTGGCCCTGTTTGTTGCGGTCGTCGTGATTCTCACCGCGACGATCGCGAATTGGATGGGCTATCGCTTCGCCCGCGAAAGTCTGACGACGCAGATTCACCAACGACTGCGAACGGCCGCGTACGATCGTGAAAAACGACTCGATGCGTACGTCAACCAACAAAAAGAACGGGCACTGCTGGTCGCCAGTCGGACGCGGCTTCGAGCCTATCTTGCCGAGCACCTGGATGGCAAGGAACCGGAAGACTCCTTTCGTGCCGGCTCCGAACGTATTCTCAACGATGCGAAAGCAAGCACCCAGGAATTCTTGGCCATTTGGATTACGGACCCTCAGGGTCGCGTCACCACCAGCACCGACGCGAAGTACCTCGGCAAGGACTTTTCGGGTGACGCGGATTGGTTACAGGGGAAAACCTCGGCGCACCTGGGTACGCCCATGGTCAGCGAAGACGGCAGCTTCGAAGCTTTCTTGACAGCCCCAGCCAATACAAACAGCGGCCGCTTTCTTGGCGTCGTCATGGTATTGCTTGATGTTCATCGGTTGGTCGACCTGCTTGATGATAATACTGGCCTTGGTTCCACCGGCGAGCTGCTGGTTGGCTCGCGAGATGGTCAGCGGCTTCGCTACTTGGTTCCATCATCCAAGACGCATTCGCAACACGTCACAATCGAAGATGCGCCGGACATGATTCGTGCGATCAACGGCGAGCATGGCCAGGACATCAGCCAGTATGACGGTCACGAAGCGCTGGTGGCTTGGCAGCCGATTGCATTTCACGATCCGCAGTTCGCTCGCTGGGGGATGGTCGTCAAAATCAATGCCGATGAAGCCTTTGCGCCGATCGCCAACTTGCGCATGCGTCAATGGGGATTGGAGGTGGCCTTAGTGCTGTTGAGCGTACTGGCCTCCTTTGTGTTGGCCAGGCGGTTCACGTCCCCGATCTACCGAATGGTCAACATAGCCGACAGGATCGCCAACGGCGATCGATACGCACGCGTCGAAGTCAACTCGACGGATGAACTTGGGCGATTAGGGACCGCGCTGAATCGCATGACAAACGAATTGGTTCGGTCACAGGAGATGCTTGAGGTCCGCGTCGAAGAGCGAACCAAAGAACTTGCTGATTCCAACACCTATCTCGAGAACGCTAGATCCGAGGCCGAACGATCCCGCCAAGACGCCGAAGTCGCGCGTGAAGAAGCGGAGCAAGCGAATCGGGCCAAGAGTGAGTTCTTGGCCAACATGAGTCACGAAATCCGCACTCCCATGAATGGAATCATTGGGATGTCGGAGTTGCTCGACGGAACGCAACTTACCCCAGACCAACGTGAATACCTGGGAATGGTTCGCGGCTCGGCCGATTCGTTGCTACGTCTGCTGAACGACATTCTGGACTTCTCGAAGATCGAAGCCGGCAAGCTTGAACTCGAGACCATCTCCTTCGACCTGCGGGACTGTGTTGAAAAAACGGCTCGTTCACTTGGGCTTCGCGCGGCGGACAAGGGGCTCGAACTTGCCTGTCGTATCGATCCCGAGGCTCCACAATGCGTGGTTGGTGACCCTGGACGTTTACGACAGATCATTGTCAACCTTGTCGGTAATGCCATGAAGTTTACCGAGGACGGTGAGATCGTCGTCACGGTTTTGCAGGAGGAGCAAACCGCACAGTGGACCCGACTTCATTTCTCGGTCCGAGATACGGGAATCGGCATTCCCAAGGAAAAGCAGGCAACGATCTTCGAATCGTTTTCGCAAGTCGATGCGTCGACGACGCGAAGGTACGGCGGCACCGGCTTGGGTCTGGCCATCTCGACCCAGTTGGTATCGATGATGGGTGGACGCATCTGGCTGGAAAGCGAACCTGGGGAAGGAACAACCTTTCACTTCACCGTCAAATTAAAAATTGGAGAGCAGCAACGACCCCAACGACCCGCCGCGCTGGCCGATCTCGTGGGCATGCCTGTGCTCGTTGCCGATGACAATCAAACGAATCGAATCATCTTGAGTGAAGTTCTACGACACTGGGATCTCGAGCCGACCTGTGTCGAGGATGGCCCAAACGCATTGGCCGCGTTGCGTGATGCGGCTGAGTCGGGCAAGCCCTACAAGCTCGTGCTACTGGACTGCATGATGCCCGACATGGACGGCTTCAGCGTTGCCCAGCAAATGCTGGGAAATGACAAGTTGCGAGAGGCAAGGACGATCATGATTTCTTCGGCGGCGCACAGTGGTGACAGCGAGAAGTGCCGCAGCTTGGGGATCGCTCGCTACATGACCAAGCCGGTCGTTCAATCCGAGTTGCTCGATACAATCTTGCATGTCATGGTTTCGCCCGATGACATCGAGCGAGCAGAGGTATCGGAAACAACCGCGGCGGCCGCCGTGTCGCTGCGAATCCTGCTGGTTGAAGATGGATTTGTGAATCAACGAGTCGCAGTTGGGCTGCTTGAACGAATGGGACACCGTGTCGAGGTCGCTGAAAACGGGCAAATTGCGGTCGATGCTTGGCGAGAAAAAGACTTCGACGTGGTCCTGATGGATTGGCAGATGCCTGTGATGGATGGGAAAGAAGCGACGCAAGTGATTCGCAAGGAAGAGCAGGCGACCGGGGGCCACATTCCGATTTTCGCTATGACTGCCGCAGCCATGAAAGGGGATCGCGAACGATGTCTCGAAGCCGGCATGGACGATTACATTAGCAAGCCAATCGATCCAGAGGCGTTGTCTCGAACACTTGCAAGCATTCAGCCGCAAAATCGTCCGCTTGAAGAATCAGTGCATGCAGGCCACTTGAGCTCAGAACCAAAGGCAACGGGAAGCGGCAAAGTCGAGCCGACGACTAATGACGCGGGCGATCGTTCGCGCGACGCAATCGATGGAAAACCGTATCAATACAAACTGATCGACATTCAGCACGCGCGAGCGCGAATGGGTGGCTGCGCTGAATCGCTGCTGGTGGAAATCGCGAAAATTTTGCGGAAAGAAATACAGCAACGATTGGGCGAGATCGATGACGCATTGAAAGACCAGGACGCGGTACGCGTCACACGCGGCGCCCACACACTCAAGGGCGGAGCAAGCTCTTTCAAGGCGAGCAAGTTAGTCGAGGTTGCCGAGATCATTGAGTCGCTAGGAAAAGAAAATAAACTCGATCAGATTCCAGAGCAGTTGACGACACTCAAGCGTGAAGCGGCCGCCTTAGACGAGGAACTCCGGCATTTTCTCGAATTGGTTTCAACAAACTGACTCCCCGCTAAGAACGTGTTTGAAAAAGGGGTCTGACCCTTTCCGAGAAACTTTCAGAGGGTCAGACCCCTTTTTCAAACTCGTTCTAAGGCATCGGTTCAAACTCAACCCATCGTGTGCGGACGTTGTTCCCCGTTGCCAGCTGCCATTTGTCAGTCGAATCAAACAAATGCGATTCCGTGTGTTCACCATCGGAGTCCGTCCATTGGTAAGTCACCTTCAGCGGATCAGGGTCGCCGGTGTTCTGAATCAGATGTGCCTCAGCGCGCAGGTAGCGTTTATCGCCATCGTTGCGAAAGCGAATCCGGATCGGCTGACGCGGTTCCGACTGCAGCGAGCATGAGCCATAGCAGAGGCTCTGTGACCAGAAATCGCCGGGCTCGTCGCCGCGTCGCGGTACCGACCAGTCCTTCACGATTGGCTGCCAGCTCTCGCCGGCGTCCAGACTGTACTCGATGGAGTATCGGACATCTGGATTCGGAGGACTTCCAGATGCCGTGTGCGCGGCCGCATAAATGCCGGTGACTCGATCGCTCGACGTCGCAGTGAGTGTCACACTCTGTTCACCAAAATCGCCATCGCTGACAAAAGTCTTTGCCAGTTCCAGTTCCGGGCCCAGCGAAAGGACGCTGTTGCCGCTCGCTTCGTAGCTGATCGTGGTTCCCTGGTCCTTGAGTCGTGGGAGAACGGCCACATTGGCCTGGCAAACCGTGCGAATCTCCAAATCCGAATCAGCGAGTTGCTTTGCACTCGCCGAGAAGCGAAGCCAGTATTGCGAGCGGCCTTTGGCAAAGTCCGTTAAATCGAGGCCGTCCACGAATTTCTGCGCTGCCTGCCATGTGCGACCCCCATCGACCGAGATCGCGACCTCGCAGTCCGCCCTGCCGGACAACACGAGTCCGTTGCGGCAACCGGTCTCATAGATTCCCCAGGCATCGTGATTCGGTGGTGTTGCGCCAATCACGTACGGAGTCTGGAATCTGAAGACAACCTGATCTCCGCTTTCCGCCACGACACCTTCGCGATAATCGCCAGTTGCGAAGTCCGGCCGATACACATATTGGACATTCGCGAAACGAGCCTGGCCATTCTTGTGCAAAGTCCCAGAGTCGGAACCATACATGCGCTCCGGTTGATTGACCCAGGTCCTCGAACGCTCAGGCCCCGGGATACCATCGGTGTTGTAGTTCCGTCCCCAAAAGACAAACGTTGTCCCATCTTCAAGGCCAGGCTCGAAGTAACGACGCATCCGCTCACCGCGGCGTAATCGGACCATCGGCGGCGGTCCGGCGTAACCGGCAAGGTACTCCGCAACGGCGTATTTTCGAT
Source organism: Pirellulaceae bacterium (assembly GCA_963704055.1). Lineage (GTDB taxonomy): Bacteria > Planctomycetota > Planctomycetia > Pirellulales > Pirellulaceae > Rubripirellula. The sequence continues at coordinate 43,466 of CAVPGW010000006.1, forward strand.
AGGATTCCCCGTCGCTGGGATGCAGTCCGCAAACCAGCCAACCACGCTGCCTCTCAGGTTTGAAACGACGATCAATCCAGCGGTCGACGTTCAACTGCATCTCGCCAAGACCCAGCAATCGGTGACCGGATTCATCAAAAATAACAGTCGACAAGTCATGATCAAGCAACGCCCAGCGTCCCTCCGCCCCGTAGTGATCACCCTGCAGAAACGCTTCAAAGGCATTGTGACCGGCCGCACCGACGCCACGGCCGCGGCCATGTCCCAGCAAATGTTCGAACTCAGCGGTCCACTGTGAATGCGTGGTACCGCACAAACCAAATCCATAGCCGAAGAGACCATTCCAATACTCGCGAAGGCGAGTGTCCCGTGACGACTTGAATCCTTCGCCCCACAAATCGCGACGACCGGCTTCTCCATGCCAAAAATGGGTGTTGCGCCACAGCCACGAGGCCAGCGCTTTCTGCTCGTCGGAATTGACTTCGATTCCAGTCACACGTTGATACGCTTCGGCTTGCGTCACGAACAAGCGATCGAACGTGGAGATGGCCAGTTCACCCGGGTACCACGGATGATCGGTGCGGATCTGAGGGTCGCCTGTGTCAGCGAGAAGTGCTGTGGTCAGTCCGCATAGAATCAGAACGGTCAACGTGGTGCGTGTCATGCCGCAACTCCTCTGGGGTTCTTCTACAGATTTAAGATTGATCCGCAATGATTGAGTGGCTGATGATCGAGCGTCATCGACCAACACCATTGGGGAACAAATGGCGAATCAGTTCCGTCTCCGGCTGTCTGGCGTATTCGCTGATTTCAAAGACTTCGATGAACTCGATTGCTGATCCTTTGGCATCACCGAAACGGCTGATCAGCTCACCTCGAAATCGCTCGGCTCGCGGCCGCAGATGCCGGTCAAGCCAGGACCGAACCCATGCCAACTTCTTACTTTCATCTTCGGGAACCGTGTCGAGAATGTCGGCTTCGTACGCCAGCCACTCGAACAACTGTGATCGGTGACACGCAAGCATCATCGCGATCGACTCCATCTGCTCGGAGACGTCGATGATGACGTCGGCTCGCAGGGGTGCCGGTCGCGTGAACAGATCGGGAAGGAAAGCCACGACCGGGTCTTTGTGAAGGGCTGGCACGTTGGGAACGACGTGCGGAACCGTCACCATGTAGGAGGCGTCCTGGACGCATTGCCCGACGGCCCGATGATCGGGATGGTAGTCGCAGGTGCGATGGGTCAGCAGCAGGTCGGGTTGAAATTCGCGTATCTCTTGAATGATCCGATGCCGAACTTGCAACGTCGGTTCGAGACTGCCGTCGGGGAAATCCCACGTTTCGTAGATCGCTCCGATAACGCCGCCCGCACAGACTGCTTCGGCACGCCGCAAGCCAATCAACTCGGCGGGCAAACGCTGGTGATGACCGGCGGAACCGTCGGTCACGGAGATCATCTTCACGGGCCGATCAAGCTGACGATAAATGGTTGCCAGGCCACCTGCGTGATACTCCGCGTCATCCGGATGAGCGCCCAGGATCAAGAGTCGAGGCGTTTCGTTCATTGAGTCAACAGCTCCAAGTGTACGGCGCAGGTGTCGTCCCTTCTTGTTCCTAGTCACCGCATTCATGCGGTTGTCCTACAGGAACCCGATGAATCGGGTCACTACGAACCAAAATTGGTGTCGTCTCTTAAACGAATTTCGTGATTCCTGGTCGCGCGATTTCGATTTCGGGTGCCGCACCCCACTCATACTTTTGCGGCGACAAATCTTGCACCGAGTTCATCGCCTGTTCCCAGCTAATCTCCTGTCCCGTGTACGTTGCCATCCGTCCCATGATCGCAAGCATCGTACTCTTGGCCATGTACTCGCCGTTGTTCAGCGGCTTGCCGGTTCGGATACCGGCAAACAGCTCGTCGTGTTCGACTTGGTACATGTTCTTGACCTCCTTGTCGAATCGCCACGTGGTGTCGGATTTGATTTCGAGTCCGCTCTCCGAGACCCTGGCTCGCCCTTTCGATCCCATTGCGAAACTTGACATTTCGTTTTTACAGCCGCGTTGTTGACGGCAGTTGCTAAAAAGCCTCGCACCGTTTTCGTATTCGTATGCCACGCTGTGGTGGTCGTAGATGTTGCCGTACATGGGCTCGGTGCGAACCTGACGACCACCCATTCCGACGGCTTTGGCCGGATAGCCGCCCATCACCCACGCACAAACATCGAGATAATGGACGTGCTGCTCGACATTGAAATCGCCGGACAGCCAGGTGAAGTAATACCAGTTTCGCATCTGCCAATGCATATCGGTCCAATCTTCCTCGCGAGGCTTGACCCAGATGCCTCCTCGATAATCGTTCGCGATCAGCGTATGAATGTCACCGATCGCTCCGTCGTGCAGCCGTTTGACTGTTTCTCTAAAACCACCGTCGTAGCGTATGCAGAGTCCGGAAACGACCGACAGGTTCTTCCGTTTGGCTTCCGCACAAGTTTCCAGTACCGCGACGTACTCCCGGCGCATCGACGGCAACCGGCTTTTCCGCGAACACATGCTTGCCCGCATCGATGGCTGCTTTGAGGTGCATCGGCCGAAAATGAGGCGGGGTTGTTAACAAGACAACGTCCACATCCGTTGCCATCACTTCCTTGTAAGCATCAAAGCCGACGAACTGTTGCTCCGGTGGCACGTCGATCTTGCCAGCGATCTCCTTGGCGTCCGACAAGCGATTTCAAGCTCAATTGGAGTCGATCCTCAAACGCATCACCCATGGCAACGAGTTTCACCCTCTCGTCAGCCTGCAAGGCTTGACGGGCCGCTCCGGTGCCTCGTCCTCCGCACCCGATCAACCCGACTCGCAACAGGTCGTCCTCACCCGCGGCGTGAACGGCGGAAGGGAATGCAAACGTCCCCGCGCTGGCGGCGGCCGCCGCAGTCGAGAGTGAATTCCCGATGAATTGTCGTCGAGAAGAATCCTGAAACTTGCCGATCTGGCTATCGCTGGTCGTCTTCGTCATGAGGTTTTCCATTTCAAGGCAACGGTGTGGTTTTTTCACGGTCGACAAGCCCATCTATCTCGCTGGCATCTGAATCCCGGCAACGACCGTCTCCAAGTACTCCCGGACCCGTCGCGCAAGCGCGTCGATTCCCTCCGGTTTGTCAGGCCGAGGAACCAGCGGCGCAAAGACATTCTCGCAGCAAAGAGGCATCTTGCGGCCAGAGAAAGCAACGCAATGAAGCAAACGATAGTGGTCGATCTCGCCAAATCCCGGCCCGCAGTCCTGATCCGCAGGCCAATTGCGATGGTCCTTCATACAGAGACTATGAACAACATCGGCGCACTCTCGAATGTCTGGAATCGGGTCCACGTTCAAGTAGTCCATCACGTTGCCGGCGTCGTAGTTGACTTTGACACCTGCATCGTCAATTTCTCGAACAATCTCTGCACACGCTTGTCCTGTGCCGGTCGAGCCGCCATGTTGCTTGACCACCAGCAGCACGCCATGCTCTCGTGCGATCGGCCCAAGCTGCTTGAACCGCTCGATCCACAACTTGCGGCTTCCACCTTTGGTGTGGCCAAACGTCAGCACTTGCGGTATCTCCGCGGCGCCAGCCTGCTTGATCCGGTGGGTCAGAACTTCCAAACCGTTGGGTGCTTCGGGATAAACGGTAGAAAACATCATCAACGGCTCGAGGCCCAGATCGCGGCACTGCTTGGCAAGTTCGCGTGCTTGGCTGGGCGGCGCATCGGCCGGCATCACTGGGATGGGCTGGCCGTTGGGAGTCTCCCGATGAGATGTCCCCCAGGCGACGAAGCGGTAGCCCGCCGCCTGGATCCCAACCAACGCGCGTTGGAGTGGAAACGCGGAATAGGGAAGCGTCATGCAAGCGATCTGAAACTCCGTGGCTGCAGCATCGATTTCACGAGCCCACACCGGCGAAGCGTTTATCCCCGAGAGGGCTGCACCTGCCGCTGCGCCGAAGGTGCTCAGCAGCATGCGTCTTCGCGGATGGAAATAGGCGACACGTATCATCGAGCTTTCTCCTGTCAGCGTTGAGTATGTGCGATGTTCGGGACTGAGAGCAGTCCAGGTGCCCATACGCACGGAGGAGCTGCCGCGAACGGCAGCATTTGGCGCGAATCATGGGCCGCGAGACAGCCACAAGCCCCCCATTGGGGAGGGGTGTTGGCATGTTGCCCGACTGCCTGTCACAACGCGTAACCGCTTTGGTGTCATAGGCTTACGGCAATTTTTCAGCTCTCGTTGGGGCTCGAATTAAAATGGGAGCAGCCAAAGAGTCCGCTATTCTCTTTTTTCTGTTGCCACTTTCGAGCAACTGATTGGCACGCCAATCGAAGACGAAAAGGGACGGCTCTTGCGCGGTCGCAATTAAAGCGACCAGCGACTTTATCCGGAGTGACGAGTGATGAGTACGCCGCGTCCCTATCAAGCCAATCCGCGTCGACGCGAAATCAGAAATCAGAATTCGAACGGCAGATTGCGAATTCGCGAGCATGCAAAATCGCGCCGTGCAATTGTCCACCGCGATCAGCAATCGACGTTTGATCCGCCGGAGGACTGGCACGAACCGACAGGCTCCATGGGATATCGCATCATCGTACGTCGCCCGGGGACAAGATGCCGACATGTGGTCACACCGGATCAAATTCGCACTCGGCTTGCCAAGCTGCCCGAACAGTTTCTCAAGGGACTTGAGGTTGTCCAACTCAGCCAAATGACCCGCAAGAAGAATTTTTGCCCGTGCTACGGCTTACAGTGGGGCTGTGCGATTTACTTGTACCCGTTCGATGAATCCATGGACGAGTACTTCTATCGTCCGCCGCCACGCTCGCTTGTCATCGAATCCAAAATGTTTGGCGGCAGATGGGAGCAGCCGGCGCCTGACGTCTGGAGGTTGATTTGGACCGAAGCGTCTGCTCGCGACTTTCAACTGAACAATATCCTGATCCACGAGTTGGGACATTTGATCGATAATCGAAATACGAATTACACCGATCAGGAACGATTCGCTGAGTGGTTTGCCATTGAATATGGGTACCGCCGCAGCGGCGGACAGGATCGTCGTCGTCCAAAACAAAAGGTTCGTCGAAGGCATCACGGCGTTTAGTGCATGCTTTCAGGTTACGAAGTGGAAGTCGACTCACAGGCCCAGCATCAGGCGGGTTTTCGAGTGTCCTGAGTCACCTCAGTCAAGAGTTGTGACGCCTCGATTGGATCGATGTGCGAATACGGAAACTCCCAGATGCGTAAAAATCCGATCTGGGTGCTACGAATCTTCTCCCAAACAGATCCCAGTGCGTCGGGCGGCGCTGACCCAAGCATGGTCCATCGGAACGAGCTTCTTTTTGCCAGCGACCTCACTTAACTTCATCGGTTCCACTGAGTCGCCTCGTGCGGCGACCATCACGCCGTGCCTGCCTTCGTCAAGCAGTCCCGCGCAGGCGGTGCCGAGTCGAGTGGCCAGAATCCGATCCGCGGCGGACGGCGTCCCACCCCGTTGCAGATGACCAAGGATGGTCAACCGGGATTCGATTCCTGTTCGTTCCTCCAGTTGATCGGTTAGTTTCAGTGTGTGTCCTACATGATTTTCGTGAAATTCAATCAGTCTTGATGACGCTTCCTTTCGCTCGCGTTTCGTCCCGGCGTCCCTTTTTTGACTGACGGCGTCGTCTATCGTCTCGGCCTGTTCGCGGGTCATGGCACCTTCGGCGACGACCACGATGCTGAATCGTCGGCCTCGCTGAGCGCGTTGACGAATCGCGTCGGCAACGACCTCCGTTGAATAGGGTATCTCTGGAATCAGAATCACGTCGGCGCCACCGGCGATGCCAGCGCCCAGGGCCAGCCAGCCGGCGCGGTGTCCCATCGTTTCGACGACGATAATCCGATGGTGGCTGGTGGCAGTGGAGTGAAGTCGATCAATCGCTTCGGTCGCGATTTGCATCGCTGTATCGAATCCGAATGTGATGTCGGTCCCATAGATGTCGTTGTCGATCGTTTTGGGCAGTGTGATCACGTTCAGTCCGGCCTCGGCAAGGCGAACCGCATTTTTCTGTGTTCCTCCACCGCCGATGCAAACCAACGCGTCGAGCCCGTGTCGCCGATAAGTGTCTACGGCTGCCTCGGTCATGTCTTTGGTTTTGTTTCCGATCAGCATCTTGTGCGGTTTGTCACGACTGGTACCGAGAATCGTGCCACCGTCGGTCAGAATGCCAGCAAGTTGATCACTGCTCACACGAAGGACGCGGTCCTGAACGATCCCGCGGAAGCCGTCGCAGAATCCGACCACCGACATCCCGAAATGGTCGAGCGCCGCCTTGCCGATTCCGCGAATCGCCGCGTTCAGGCCAGGGCAATCACCGCCGCTGGTCAGGATGCCGATGTGTTTCTGCACGTGGGTTCTCTCACTCACGGGTGTTGGATGGACAACGTGAGATAGCCATGCTGCCTGTCGAATGCAAATGCGAAGCCGGAATCTTCACCGGCACTCGGCTTCTCGAACGTCGTCAACGTACGAGTGCCGAAAAAGGCAATCACGACGAAGCTCGCCATTGGAAAGTGACCGAACAGACCTCCGATCACGCCGTGATATTCTCTTTCCTCGCCAGCCCGTGGGCAAGGAAGCCGAACAGAGCGATCACGACGAAACAGATCAAGGGCAGGAAGAAGGAAACGCGTACCGATTCGAGTGCTTGTCCCGCGACAGTCATTCCTTCCCCGTCAATCAATGTCCCCTGCAACCGCGGCATAAAGGCACCGCCCACGATGGCGAAGATCAGACCAGCGGAGCCGAGTTTCGCATCATTCGGCGAAAGCCCATCCAAGGCGATTCCATAAATGGTTGGGAACATCAACGACATGCAGGCAGAGACAGCGATCAGGCAGTAGAGTCCCGTCATCCCCTGAATGAAAATCGCGCCTGCCGTGAAAAGAATGCCTCCGATGGCCAGGATTCCCAGCAGGAGTCCCGGTTTGAGATACTTCAGGATAAACGTGCAAATGAAACGACTGCACAAGAAGATACTCATCGCCAGGATATTGTAGTTCTGCGCCTGTGCTGCACTCAGCCCGATCAGCGTCATCCCGTAGTGAATAATGAACGTCCAGCACATGATCTGTGCACCGACATAAAAGGTCTGGGCGATCACCCCACCGGTATAGTGAAAGTTGAACAGCAGATGTTTGAGCAACGGAACCAACTCGATCTTCTCATCCTCGCTTCCCGTATCTGGCATTTTCGAGACGACAAAGATCGCCAAAACACCAAGTACGATCAGGGCGATGATCACGTACGGGGTCTTTACCACTCCCAGATCATGCGCCACCATCTCCTGATGGCCTTCTGGCTGTGCTTGTGCATAGCTTTCGAGCGAATCCGTGATCAGCCCATCCACTTCGCTGGGCAGCATGCTGGCGTACTCAGGGTGATTCGCCTTTTCATTCTCCCGGAACTCCGCGACCTGAAGGCTGGGGAGGATGAACATGCTGGCAACCACCATCCCGGTGAGCGACCCGATGGGGTTGAACGCCTGAGCCAAGTTCAACCGCTGTGTCGCCGTCTCCTTCGATCCCATGGAGAGGATATACGGATTGGCAGTCGTTTCCAAAAAGGCCAATCCGAAAGTCAGTACGTAGAAACCAATCAGGAAGATATTGAATTCCATAAAAATGCTGGCCGGAATCGTCAGCAAGGCGCCAATCGCGTAGAGCAATAGGCCGATGATAATCCCCGATTTGTACGAGAGTTTCCGAATCACCAGGGCTGCGGGAATCGCCATCGTGGCATAGCCGCCGTAGAAAGCCCATTGCACCAGGCTGCTTTGCGCGTTGCTGATCAGGAAGATCTCTTTGAAGGCGCGCACCAGCGGATTGGTGATGTCGTTGGCAAAACCCCATAGCGCAAACAGGGTTGTCACGAGAATGAACGGATAGAGATACTGGCTCGGGACAACTCTGTCTGCGTCGGAATTCAGGTCCACCGGTGAATCTTGCGAGGCGGGAGGGTTCTCATTCATGTTTCTTGCCGATTGGTTCTTGTTCAATTCTTGACTCGACGCGCAGGCGAATGCCTCGCGTCGCCGTTGTTCGCGATTCGCGTGTTTTATACCAGAATGTTCACTCGCTGGAATGACATTCGGTGACCTTGAAGGCGAACATGGACGTCGATACGAGATCGTCAATCGCGGTTAGCGAACGATTCGCGCACTGCCCCCCTGCACAAGTCGCTCCACCTCTTGCTTGGTCGCCACCGACGTGCCGCCGGCGGTCGTCATGGCGAGTGGACCGTGAGCCGCCCCGTACTGGACCGCAGCTTGTGGATCGCCGATGGTCACCCGCACTAACTCTAACGCCGCGATCTGATTTGTTATTTCTGACATCAATGATTACTCCTTCAGTCGACCTGGCCAACGGACAAAGCAGGCTACTCGATAGCCGCCGTCGTACACCGAACCTTTCTTACCACGCCTACCGGCATTGAAACCGTCGTCGCCTTTTTCGCCGTCTCCGCCTGCTGCCGTTCCGTTATCGCCCGTGAAAATGACGATCGTGCCTTGCGCCAGATCCTTCCGCTTGAGCGTGTCAAACAATCGACCCAGATTCTCGTCGAAGTTAGTGATCATCCCGTAGAACTTTGCGCGGTTTTCCGGGTGACCTTGCGCAGTGAATGGTGCCGAGTATTCCTCTGCGACCGTGTGTGGTCCATGCATCGCGTTGAGCGGCAGATACGCGAAGAACGGCTTGCCTGACTGTTTCGACACAAAACGATGACACTCATGAAAGAATACGTCCGTGCAAACCGGATCGACATGATAGTTCTGCAGCCGCACACTCTCGGCGAACATTTGGTCAAGGTTTGGCGTCTTCAACCAGGGATTACCGTGGCATGCTATGTCGCCGTAACCCTGGTCATCCGTGACAATCAAAATCACGTTGGGCTGCGCGAGGAGGAATGAGGAAGTCTCCACGAGAAAGCAGAAAAGGAGGGCATTGAGCAACGAAAGCGATCTGAGATTCATCTTTCTGACTTTTACGATTGTTGTCGGCTTACCAATGTTGAATATCCCCTGTCGGCGTTGAATATCCCCTGTCGGCCCCCCATTCTCGTTCATTCCGGAGTCCCAAGGACTGCCAACTCGCTGACGCGAATCTTGCCCCCCTCTGCCTTGGTTTCAAGTGTTCCATGCTGCTGAACGTCCTGAAGATCGACTTGTCCGCTACCTTCGGTGCGGAAACGGACATTCTTGATTGAGACACCGCGCCCGATCAGCTTCGCGTTGTCCTTGACATTGGCTTCGCCGATGTTGTTTTCTTGCTGCCACGTCAGCGGACGCCCCATGTGAACGTTTTGGACTTGAAGTTCGGCATCGCCGGTCAATTCGAGCGTCGTGCAGCCGATGCTGATTTCATTCCTGCCAGCAGTTCCAACCACCTTCATTTTCCCACCGCCATGCATCAATTCACAGATGTGGGACTCCCCTGTGATCGCCACATCCGTCTCGTCGCCGGAAAAATACAATGCATACATCGACACGCCGGCCGTTTCCCCTTCCGGTGCCCTGAGTGTCACGTTTCCGATGACCAGCGGTTGCTCAAGCCCGCGAGACAGATTCACTTCACCTTTCAGGTTGTGACCGAGCAACGAGACGATCATGTCTTGGGAATTGGCAAGCGTAATCTCTGCTTTCGGTTGCCAGCCGCCGATACGACGAAGGAACAAAAACCATCGCTCAACGCGACTGTTTCTTATGGACAATCGCCAGTTGACTCCGGGCAACAGCGAATCGCGGTCGAAGGTCGCCGTGATTGTCTTGTCCGGCAACAGGTCCAGCGTCGTCTTGCCGCCTTGATCGCAGTAGACGCCCAGTCCGATTGGGAAATCCGAGTCGACCAGCTCCACCTCCGCTTCACCCGACAAGATGATCGCGTCGGGCCTGGGCCCAGCTTTCAACCGTGTGCCGCGAAGAACACCTTTCCCCTTTTCCCAATGAAAGCTGATTCCATAGGAGTACGAAACCGTTGTGTCAGTTGCTTCCCAAAGCCCCTCGTACAAATGGAACACCGTATGTATCGCCGTGCCGTCTTTGTCGACGAATCCTCCTACCGCAGAGTCTTTCGTAACGAGCGTGCCGCCTTTCCATTCAACGCTGTGCTGCCGCGAGTAGTCGCCAACGATCTCTAATGTGGAATCGTTGAGCGTCAGCTTGGAGCCTTTGGGCAGAATCAGACTGCCATGGAGGCGAATGTGTTGGCCGCGAATTGTTTCTTCCCCACTGACTGTCCAGTCACCTTGGCGGTGTTCGATTTCAGCGGCGATTAAGACCGATCGGCAAAAAAGCAGGGGCACGATTGAAATCAAAAGTAGTCGCATAATCTTTTCGCTTGGTGACGGGTTTCAGCACGAATCATGTTCGTTTGCGAATCATGGGCCAACAGCCCGTTCGATGACGAACCCACCGCTCCGGTTACCCGAACCCTGCCATACTCGCTTTGCGGAACGCACTTTGGGACACTGCTCTTGAATCGTTTAACGGCAAGCCGTAGGCGACTGCGTCTTCATCGACGCAGTCGCCTACGGCTTGCCGTTAAACGAAAGACGAACGGTGCTGCCGTGAAACGATCCTGTAGACACGGTGCATATTGAACCACAACATTAAATCTGGCGCTGCTATATTTCGCAAGAAGTGTAGACTAGATCTCAGGTCACAATGATCATGAACATCGTCTCCTCTTTCACTTGTGCTCCATAGCGATGGCAACCCCCAACGAGATCGAATGAACATCGCCAACGAGATCCTCGATGCCGAGCGAGCCGAACGTGAAGCGAAACCGTGGATCGAACTGGTTCGCTTGGCTGAAGAAAACAGCGCAGATGAGCTGGAGACCTTTGTCTTACAACTTTCGACCTCGGATCAGGCTCTCGCGCTTAGCCGTCTGAGTGAGGCGGAAACGGAGCAAGTCCTTGAAGCATTGCATCCAGACCAAGCGGCCGAACTCATTAGTCATCTCTCGGAAGCGCAGGCTGCCCAGGCGATCAGCGCGTTAGAGCCGGATGCGGCCGCAGCCATCGTTCACCTGCTTTCCAGCGATGAACAGGCAGATGTGCTCGGTGACCTGGACGAAGAACAAGCCGAAGCGATTCTCGATTCGCTACCCAATGACGAAGCGGCTGCAGTCCGAGAGCTAACCGCTTACGACGACAACGTCGCGGGCGGCTTGATGGTCAGCGAATTGCTGCGGTTCGCCGACGACATGACCATCGCCGACGTGATTGACCTGCTTAGCCAACAGCAGGATCAATATGGCGATTACGATATTCGATACGGTTACGTGTGCGACGACCGAGGTCGACTGGTGGGCGTGCTGCCCATGCGCAATTTGCTGTTCCTGAAGCGTTCTTCGACCGTCGGAAAAACGATGATCCGCGAGCCGATATCGTTCATCGATTCAACGCCGCTGGACGATCTGATTGAATTCTTCGACACTCATGACTTTCTCGGTGTTCCCATCCTCGATAAAGACGGCACACTCAAGGGTGTCGTACATCGCGAGGCGGTGGACTACGCAGCCGCTCGTGCAACTGAATCGGATTACCTGAAGAGCCAAGGAATCGTTGGCGGAGAAGAATTGCGGACGATGCCCCTATGGCTTCGCGCGCGGCGGAGGCTCAGTTGGCTCAGCATCAACGTGCTGTTGAACATCGGCGCCGCCAGCGTGATTGCGCTGTTTCAGGACACTTTACAGTCCGTCATTGCGTTGGCGGTCTTTTTGCCGATCATCAGCGACATGAGCGGCTGCAGCGGCAATCAAGCAGTCGCGGTCAGCATGCGAGAACTCTCCTTGGGCTTGGTTCGACCAACCGAAATGATGCTGGTTTGGCTGAAGGAAGTCTACGTGGGGCTGATCAACGGCGCCGTACTCGGGCTGCTGGTCGCAATTGCGGCCATCCTGTTCAACGGGAACCCATACCTTGGTCTCGTCGTCGGCCTGGCCCTGTTCGCAAATACGATCATCGCCGTGTCGATTGGCGGCACGGTCCCGCTCCTCCTCAAGCGACTCGGTTTCGATCCCGCCGTCGCCAGCGGCCCGTTGCTCACAACCGTGACCGACATGTGTGGCTTCTTTCTGGTACTGGGAATGGCAACCTTGCTGCTTTCAAAGTTGGCATGACCGGCGCAAGAATGCGTGGCACGTTTGCATTGCCTCGCTCGCGATCATTGAACGTCCGAATACTGTTCGACGCCCATCTCTTGTTCCCCAGGGGATCGCAAGCGACTAGCCGGCGGTCGTGCAGCGCACCGCCGGTATCCTTAACTTTCACGAATGCTTGACTCTGCAAGTTAGTTCTCGTGTTCTTGTTACCAAAATACGACATACAGTCCGATTGTCGCCAACACGACGCCGATTCCCACAAGCTTAGCGCCCGGCGATGTTTCCAAAGCGATCTTGTCGTTCACCGGCAGCGTGACGGGTATCTGCATTGGTTTGACAAGCGTCAGGATGATCCCCGCCAACATCACGATGAAGAAACAGATCGCCATGCGGTCAAGAAACGCGATTTGATCGGCATACCACCATCCGTTGGACACGAGCCAGGGACCGATGATCCACTTGAAAGCACCGTAGGCGACCACGTTCAAGCCGATGCCCATGGCACCGAAGTAACGCGGTGTCTTCGGCGAGAAGAAACCAAAGATGAAGACGGCGAGGATACCGGGCGAGATGAACCCTTGAAACTCCTGAATGTAAGCGAAGATACTTTCAAAGTTATCCAATCGCGGAGCCACGAGACCGGCCAGGATGACAAATAGAACGACAAAAAATCGGCCTACCTTGACAAGCTTGTTTTGGTCCTTTTCGCCGGTGAATTTTGCGTACAAATCCATCGTGGCGATCGTCGATGCTGAGTTCAACATGGACGCCAGCGAACTGATGACCGCACCACAAAGAGCCGCCAGCACGAACCAAGAGATCAGCGGCATCGGCTTGACCAGGTTGCGCACCAGGACCGGGAAGGCGCGGTCGTAATCGTACTCGCCAGTACTCGCATTGAGCAAATCGGCACTGAACAAATTGAAGGCGAGAATACCCGGGATCACGACAAGGAACGGAATCAACAGTTTCAGGAATGCGGCAAACACGATGCCTTTTTGACCCTCAGCGAGCGACTTCGAGCCCAGCGTTCGCTGGACGATGTATTGGTTCAGGCCCCAATAGAAAAAGTTTGGAATCCAAAGGCCGACCAGTAGTGCCGTCCAGGGAACGTCGGAATCTTCTTTGGGGCGAACCATGTGGACCTTGCCGCCCGAACCGTTCGGTCCATTTCGCACCTCGGCTTCGCCATCGACTCCATCATTGAGCAACATGAATCGCTCCCAGGCACCGGCCGCCTCAATTTGTGCGACGGTCGCGTTGGAATTCGCGACCTTGGTCAAAATCAATTCCTCCGCAGACGCTCCGCCAAGACGAACAAACGCCAGGCACGCCACGATCACGCCGCCAACAATCAATGCGGAACCCCAGATCAGGTCGGTCCACGCGCACGCTTTCAAACCACCGACAAACACGTAGACCGCCGCAAAGCCGGCAATCAACCAGCACATCGCTGTCAAGTTGTTGAGTACAGGGACTGTGTTGTAATACTCCGAGACGAACTTGGCACCGGAAAAAATGACCGACGAGGTCGTGACAAACACAAGCGTCACAATCGCGGGGATCGCCATCGCCAAGCGTGCGACGCCGTCAAAGCGATACTCCAGGAACTCGGGAATCGTGTAAAGTCCCGCTTTGAGGAACTTGGGCAAGAACCAGAACCCGACGAAAATCAGAGTCACGGCCGCCATCCATTCGTAGGATGCAATCGCCATCCCCAGCCAATTGGCCGAAGCACCTGACATGCCGACAAATTGTTCGGTAGAAATATTGGCGGCGATCAATGAGAAACCGACCAGCCACCAGGTGAGACCGCGCCCGGCAAGAAAATAGTCCGTCGCGTTGTTGGTATCGTCGCCATCATCATCTTTGCTTTTCCAAATGCCAAGCGCGACAACACCGACCACGGCAATGATGAACAGGGCTACTTCAAGAATATTCATGGATGCAACGATAGATTAAATGGAAAAAAAGGAGAGAAGGAACTGATATTCCGGTCCCAACAAGAATCACAACACGGATTCGCCTGTCACCAGCACTCTCATGTGGTACACGCCTTGCGCAAGAGATAATGTTGGTCCGAGGTCGCGCGCAGTTGCTCGGCCGCCTGTTCAGGTGTCAGATCGCGTTGTGGCTCGGCGAGCATCTCGTATCCGACCATGAATTTCTTGACTGTCGCCGACCGCAGCAGCGGCGGAAAAAAATGAGCGTGGAGTTGCCAGTGCGATGTGTCACTTTCGACCAACGGCGCGCCGTGCCAACCCATTGAATAAGGAAACGAAGTCTCGAACAAGTTGTCGTACCGCGTCAGCAGCGCCTTCATGGCGGACGCCAGATCATCACGCTCGGCGTCGCTCAAGTCGTTGATTCGCTGGACATGCCGCTTGGGAAGGAGCAGCGTCTCGAAAGGCCACGTCGCCCAATAGGGAACGACCGCAAGCCAGTGACTCGTGCTGACGACCACACGTTCCTGGCGTTCGAGTTCGCGTTCTGCGTAGTCAGCAAGCATGACGCTACCGCCGGCGCGAAGATACTCCGCCTGACGAAAATCTTCAGCGGCAGGAATCTCCGGAAGCTGGTCGCTGGCCCAGATTTGGCCGTGCGGGTGCGGATTGGAGCATCCCATGACTGCCCCCTTGTTCTCAAACACCTGCACCCATTTGTATCGTTGGCCAAGTTCTTCGGTTTGCTGTGACCAAAGATCAATCACGCGACGAATCGCTTCCAAACTCATCTGGGGCAGCGTCAGGTCATGGCGTGGTGAAAAGCAAATCACCCGGCACCTGCCCTCCACCTCCGCAATTTGAAAAAGTTGATCGCCGGCGGAGGCCTGCGCCCCGTCACCGCCGATGGCGGATAACAGCGCCGGGTAGTCGTTGTCGAACACAAAAGTGTCGGTGTAGTCCGGATTCTTCTGACCACCAGCCCGCGTATTGCCGGCACACAGATAGCAGTTCGGATCGTGCGCGGGCCTAGGAGCGTCTGAAGCTTGCTCCTGCTTCCCCTGCCACGGTCGTTGGGTGCGGTGCGGCGACACCAACACCCACTGCCCGGTCAAAGGATTGAATCGTCGATGTGGTTGAACATTCTGGCTCATCGATCATCCCTTTATGACATGCGCCCCGCGTGCCGGCCGACTTGAAAAGCAGTGCGGCTTGATTCCCGTTGCCGCTTCGTATCGCGACATCAGCGCATCCATCACTGATTCCAGATTCTCGTTATTCACCAGCGAAACAGTACAGCCGCCAAACCCTCCGCCAGTCATCCGCGAACCGATCACACCTCCGTCCTTGCCGAGCTCACTGGCGATCTCAACCAGTACGTCCAGCTCGCGACAACTGACTTCATAGTCATCTCGCAATGAATCGTGGCTTGCATACATCAGCCTGCCAGCCGTTTCCCAATCGCTGCCGCGAAAGGCCTCGGCAGCCTGCATCGTGCGACTGATCTCGGACACAACGTGCCGAGCCCGCCGAAACTCAGCGTCGCTCAATGCACCAGCTGCCTGTTCGACATCCTCCAATGTGACATCACGCCAAGTCGTCTGAGCGAGCTTGTTCAGCGCCGAATCGCATTCCGATCGCCGTTTCGCGTACTCACCACCCGTTAACTCGTGCTTGACATTGCTGTTGGTGATCAGGACGGAGATGTCGCTGGAATCAAAAGGCACCGCCTCCACTTTCTGACTGCGGCAATCGATCAGCATCAATTCGTCAGCTTGACCGAACACGCTGCTGAACTGGTCCATGATTCCACACGGCACACCTGCGAATTGGTGCTCGGCTTTTTGACAAAGCAACGCCTTTTCAAGCTGCTCGATCTTGCGGCCGGTAAGTTGCTCCAACAGCGTGGCCGTCGATACCTCTAACGCTGCGCTACTTGAAAGGCCTCCGCCCACAGGAACGGTCGATCCAATCACGGCATCAAATGCCGGAATGCTTTCGCCCAGTTCGATGAAGCCGGCGAGCACACCCTCGATATAGCTGACCCAGCCTTGTCGACCGGGTCGAATCACTTCATCAAGGCAAATCGTCGCAGCCTCCGAGAGTTCCATGCTGTGAAGCTGTATGGAAGAGGATAAAGAATCGCCTTGCTGCGGGGCAGCAGCGATCAACACGTATCGCTCAAGTGCCAACGGCAGCACGAACCCATCGTTGTAGTCGATATGCTCACCGATGAGGTTCACTCGGCCCGGTGCGGCAACGACGACGGAAGCAGGTCGGCCAAATTGCTGTTGAAAGCTGCTCTCCACCCTCTCGTTGAGTGCCGCCAGGGAAAAGGGCGCGACGGTCTGTTCGTTGGTACTCATGTGCAGAAAATCTCAAGCTCGTTCGAGTGCAAGCACGCTAATTCGGGTGTTGACGAATTTCCATAGATGCCGTCGCCAGGCGGCGGACCGAACAACGCGACCCCCGTAAAAACCAGGCTTTGGCCAGTGTCGCTACATTTGCGATCGCGTCTTGCCCGCATTCAGGCTTTGAACCAGGCCAGATTATGTCATGAATCGCCCACCACACAATGAGACAGCCCGTAGATGTCCTGAGATATATTGTCAATCGCGGCGGATCGCGATCAGGGATTCGCCTGTCGCCTGAATTCGCCCGGTGTTGTCCCTGTGATTCGCTTGAATACCACGTGCATGTACTCGGGATGTTCAAACCCACAAAGTGTGGCGATTTGTTCCGCAGGCAAGTCGGTGGTCAGCAGCAACTCTCGCACGCGTTTGACCTGCACATGCCGAATTTCTTCTTGAGGGGTTCTTCCAAGATATTTTCTCACCTGGCGTTCTAACGTGCTTCGCGAAACGACACTATTGCGAACAACTTCTTCCACCGTGATCCCGCGACATGCATGTTGGCGAATGTAGTTCAGTGCCGCCGCAATGTCTCGGTCTTCGATCGCGACGACATCTGTCGACTGACGAGTGGCAACGCCCAGCGGTTCCACCAACTCCGAGTGCCCACCAAGTTCCTCGCCGTTCATCAGCCTGGCGAGTAATTCCGCAGCTCGAAAGCCGACGACCTCTGCGTTTGGGATCACGCTCGACAACGGAGGCGTACAAATCCGGCACAGAAGATCGTCATTATCGACACCAATCACGGCAACTTCTTCGGGGACCGCCAGGCGTTGTTTATCGCAGGCGTCCAGCACGTGCTGTCCGCGCACGTCATTGCAGGCCATGATTGCGAATGGCGGTTCCAATTTAGCCAACCAGTTCACCAGCTGAACTTGTTGCTCTTCCCAAGAGCAAGCACTCGGGCCGTACCAAGGCGAGTTGTACACCTCACATGTCCTCGACGCTTTCCCGACGGCAGTCACGAATCCGTCTTGTCGACGACTCGACCATGCTTCACCACTGAAGCCGCAGAAACCAAACCGTCGAAATCCGCGTTCAAGCAAGTGCTCTGCCGCCATCCTTCCAATTGCTTGATCGTCTGATCGAACAAGAGGCAGCTGCGAATCTCCTTTTCGATCCGTCAGTTCAACCAGCGGTACTCCCGTCGCACCGACAGCCTCAACAAGTTTACGTGTCGTGGCCCGTGAGATGATTCCGTCACCCTTCCAGTCTGCCAGCCATGACGGCGGTTTCTTAGCAAGATCACGCTGCTCCAAAAACACCGACCACTCATCATGCACGCGCATATAACGCACGATCCCAGCCAACAGATCCCGACCGTAGCTGCTTGAAGTCTCGACGATCAGTGCAACATGTCGCTTCATCCACGACAGCATAATTGTCGTTTTTGCGTCTGTCTGTAGCTGCAAGTCGCTCGCCCGATGCCAGCTTCGGCAAGCATGTAAGGTATTGGACGATTCCACTCTCGTAGGTCGACGGCGTACGTGTCGTGGTCTATGGCTTCACTCTCCCTGGGGAGGTCATGCAGTTTACGCGCAACGAATTCTTCAAAGTAGCCATCACGCTCCGTCGTGATGTAGCCCGACCGAGCAATTTTCCAGTGTCCGGGACGTCAATCGAAGCTTGCGTTCTCGATGGAATGCGACTCGTTCGATCTGGATTTCTCGGAAACACAGCACATTGTCGGGCTACATCACGACCAAGCGTGATGGCTACTGAAAACTGCACGACCCTGCCGCAAGCGGGAAGGAAAAGGTGCGAATTGAGTTGCAACCCCTTGCGAAGCAACGACGAGCAACCGCACGATCGGCTACCTGTGGGAAGCCAACGTCCAACGTCGGCTTCATTGCGGACGATGACGATCCAGAAATTTTCTCGCCGTCTCGAAATTCTGGCCGGTAAAGAACTGGGCTCCTCCGTGGCCCGCATCTTCAAGTTCGACCAGTTGCGATTTCAATCCCGCCTCTGCATAGAGCGCGACGATCCGCTGACTTTGATCTGGAAGCACGACCTCATCGGCCTTCCCTTGAAAGACAAGCAGCGGCGGATCGTCTGCAGAAACGTAGTGGGCCGGACTAGCGGATTGCTCCATCTCCGGTGCCACCTTGCCGGTCTGCAGTCCGCCCAGCAAGGCGAAGCTGCCGGACTTTTCTGTGTAGGCTCTTTCCGGTTGCGTCGTGCCCCGTAAGACGAAATCGGAAGGGCCGTAGTAATCGATCACGGCCTGAACTGCGGACGACTGTTCTAGATTGTCGCCAACCGTTCCTTCCAATTCCTTGACATCGCCGGAGACTCCCACCAGCAACGCCAGATGTCCACCGGCTGAACTGCCCGCGACGGCGATCCAGTCGGCGTTGTAGCCATATCGATCCGCGTTGGCACGAAGCCACCGAATAGCGGCTTTGCAATCGTGGATCTGTGCGGGAAAAATAGCCTCATCCGTGAAGCGATAGCTGATGCTGGCCAGTGCGTAGCCATGCTTTGTAACTTCCTGAATCTTCGGGCTGTTCCTCGATCCACCGCGCCAACCGCCTCCGTGAATCCAGACCACCAACGGCGGACGGTTGTCCACGGCGGGCAAATACAGGTCGAGCTTCAACTGGTTGCCATCGACCTCGGCAAAGACGATGCCCCGCTCAATTTTCAACGATGCGGGTTCATCAGCGCGCACCTGCGAACTGAGCAGCAGGCCGATCAACGCAAGTCGCAAAATTCCAATTCGATCACGCATTTTCTGACTCATTCCGATGGTGGGGCCGGCGCCGCGAAATAGTCATCGTCCGAGATATCCGGAATCCCAACGACAAGCACGCGCATTTTACCCTTTGCCGCATGAACAACTCCTGGAGGAATGTGCACCAGCGAGCCCTTGCGAACCTCGTGTTCAACACCGTCGAGAACAACACTCCCGCCGCCTTCAACGACGTAGTACAACTCGGTCGAACGCTTGTGATAGTGCGGTGCGCCACCGTCAATGTCGACAGCGTGCGCCCACGCAGCCGGACCGAGTGAGATATCTTCGCGGCTAATCAGTCGGTCTCGCCAGCCGCATGCGCTTCGCTCGCGAGGAGCCTCGCCCTGGTGCCGGATCAGCAGTGGGCCCTGTGAAAGCCCGGAACTTGCTTGGTCGCTCATGCGGAACCTCAAATGATTGTCGAAGTGGTGAGAGTGTCAGGAAGTTGTCTGTGCAAGAATAATTTCCCGACTCCTTCTGGCTGCGATCCAGTATGCTCGTGATTGTATCTGACACCAAGACCTGGCTTGCGGTGTTGATCAGCCTTGGCGTGGTCATCAGTGTTCATTTGGCGGCAACGAGTGATGATGCGAGTGGATTTGATCCCCATCCGGACATGGAAAAGTACGAGGAATCGAGCGAGTTCGTGCTCATTCAGACCAGCGTCGGCCCCGCTCCTTACGTCAAACGCATCAAACATCTGCCAACATGGGTCTTTCACGGCGCGAAGGACGCCGTCATTCCATGCACAAATCGCAGCGTTTGGTGAAGGAGTTGAAAGCAGCGGGTGGTAACGTCAAATTCACGATCTATCCGGACGCCGGGCATGACGCGTGGACTGAGACCTACGACTCCAAGATTTTCAGATTTGTAAATTCAGTTCGCCAGCAGTCAACGGTGAGCAGTAGAAGTGATCAGCACAATCTGTTCTTGATGCCCACGCCATGCCGCAGTCGCTGGAGAGTGACTCATGGGACAGCGCCAGTTTCAATCAACGCAAAACGGCACCTCCGCTCGAAACTCGTGCTTTGTCACGACTAAGAATGAGGGTTCAATTTGCTTCGGGAAAAGGGGGCAGCGATTTCCCGCACGATGCCAACCGACTGATCCGGAGCACTCCAAGGAACCGCTTTTCAGCGCGAATCTTTACGCGCGGGTGGCTGATCGGATAATCTTAGAAGAGAAGTTAGAGCTCGCTCCTCGTGCGATTCCTCTTGGAGCGAACCATGACACTTGAACCGTTCGGGACTCTGACATGCAGACCGACGATTCCCAGCTGAACGTCAACGATGCGCCGAAGCCTCAGGCAGTTGCGCCGAAAAAGAAGAGCAAGACGAAGCGGCCGCGATACCGCAGTCCCACGCAACGTTTGATCAGGTCGCTGCTACGACTGGTCGTGCTAGGTTATGCCACGGTTCTCGTGACATTGGTCGTGATGGAAACGCGGCTCGTCTATCCCGGTGCCTACTTCACGGACGCTCCTGATCGGGAAAGCCCGGATGACCCGGCAATTGAGACGGTTGAGTATGTCTCGACCGATGGGCTGACACTCCGCGGGCGTCTGATCGAACGACCACCGAGCGAAAACCTCGTGTTGTTCCTGCACGGCAATGACACGAAAGCAAAGTGGCTGGATGGCTGGCTCCACGAGTTGTCCGACCAATTCGCCGCGACAACATTGATCGCCGAGTATCGTGGCTACGACGATGACGCCACGCCTGACGAAAAAGGGGTCCTCGCAGATTGCTTCGCCGCTCGTGATTATCTGTGCAAACGCTACCAAAAAACGCCCGCCGACATCGTTCTGTACGGCCAGTCGCTGGGGGGCGGTTGTGCGGTCGCACTTGCATCTCAAGGGGGCGCGAAAGCGCTCGTGCTGGAGCGAACCTTCGACCGACTGGTCAGCGTTGCCGGCAAGAAATATCCGATCCTACCGGTCAACTGGCTGATGAAGAATCGATACGATTCGATCGCCAAGTTGACTGTCTACAAAGGACCTTTGGTCATGCTGCACGGGACGACCGACAATTTGATCCCGATCGGACATGCCGAGAATCTTTACTCGTGCGCTCCCTGCAAGCAAAAGCACATGATCAAAGTTGACGATCTCGGACACAATGACTCGCTGCCGCCGCATTCGCTTCAACAGATCGTGGCGAAGGTCAGCGAGTTCACGGCGCCTCTGACGATCGCGTCACACTAGCGATCACGACCCGCAAACGATCGACCTGACGCACTCGATCAGCGCGGCGGGGTCATCATGCGTGTAGGGGACCTCGGTTGCCTCTTTGGTGGCCAGCGTTTTGACTTGGCAACGTGATTCGCTCCACTCGTTTCCGCCGGCGACGATGGCAACCGTGAATCCTTTTTGATCGGCGTACTTCAATTGGGCACCCAGTTTCTTTGCATCGGGGTAGACCTCTGTTCCGATTCCGGCCATTCGCAAATTCGCTGCCAAACGCAAATAGTCGTCGCGGAAATCGGCCTCGAAAAAGGCGACCAGTACTGGCGCGGGCGTGGAGGCGGTCGGCAACAGCTTCAGCTGTTCCATCGCGGCCAACAATCGGTCGAGTCCGAGGGACGCGCCGATCCCAGGTAGATGTTGTTTGGTGTAGAGTCCCGCCAGATTGTCATAGCGTCCACCGCTACAGACGCTGCCGATTTCGGGCAAGTCGTCGAGCATCGTCTCGAAGATGACCCCTGTGTAATAGTCGAGACCTCGCGCGATCGACACGTCGACTTTCAAACGCCGGGCGGGTACTCCCGAGGCGATCGCGCCCTGATAGATCTGTCGCAGCCGATCAATTCCGCCGGCAGCGTTTTCGTTTCCACCAGTGATTTCGGGCAGCTGCGAGAAGACAGAGTCTGCATCGCCGTCGCACTGGGCCAACGCCAACACTTTGTCAGCCTGCGCCTGAGTGATCTCGGCGACCCGGCACATTTCTTCGCAGGTTTTCTCACGCCCGATCTTGGCAAGCTTGTCGAGACTTCGCAACACGGGGACCGTGCGGTCGGACAAGCCGAGCTGTTCAAGTAGTCCGCTTAGTATCACCCGGTTGTTGATGCTGATCGTGAACCGATCGAAGCCGATCGACTCCATCAAGTTGTTGATCACCGCCACCGCCTCGATGTCGGCCAACACCGATTGTGTACCGATCGTGTCAAAATCGCATTGCACGAATTCGCGGTAACGACCCGCCTGTGGATTCTCGCCCCTCCACACTGGCGCGATCTGATATCGCTTAAATGGTGTGCCCAGCGCGCCAATGTGTTGCGCGGAAAAACGGGCCAGCGGGACCGTCAAGTCAAACCGCATGCCCACATCGCGACCACCGTTGTCCTGAAAGCGATAAATCTGGCGATCCGTTTCGTCGCTACCTTTGCCAGTCAGAATCTCCAAATATTCCAGCACTGGTGTATCAATCGGCGCGAACCCAAAAGAGCGAAACACGTCTCGCGCCGTTTGCATCATCTGCTCGCGCGGAATCATCACGGCGGGAAGGTAATCGCGGAAGCCTTTCAGCGTGCGTGGTTGGATCAACGACATGGATCAAACTTACGAAAGAGATGGCTCAGGAAGCAAATGGGAAGACGCAGCAAGCAAAGTACATGAGGCGGGGCAAGCCGACAGGTTCACTGCGAGCAATCCTTCTCTTAGAACATGTTTGTAAAAGGGGTCTGACCCTTTCCGAGAGAAACCTGACGCCGCCATTTGCATTCGATTCATCGCCCTCTAGCGGCCGCGAACCAAACTTCCAGAGGGTCAGACCCCTTTTTCAAACATGTTCTCACGCCAGCGGCAGACCGGTCGGTCTTCGGCTTCTCAGCGAGTCGCGTTCTTTGCCTGCTGGACTGGGAAACTGGGGACCGAAGAGGGCGTCCGCGTACTCATCGATCTGCTCGGCAGTCTCAAAGTATTTTTCGTAGCACCAATCGTCCTCGAATTCGCATTCGACGGTCGTGTAATCGCGACAAATCTGCGGGCGCGTCTCGTAAATGCCACATCGATAGTCATCCTGCAGGTGCTTGCAGGTCGTGTGGACGAGCAGGTACCAGTCGTCGTTTTCAACGAAAACGGTCGCCCGGTCGTGCAGCAGGTACCAACGCATGAAGTCGAAATCCCTGCGATCGACCGGTACCTCAATCGACAACGCAAAATAATGGCAACATTTGGCGACGCAGTGTTCGCAGAGGTTCGCATCGTCGGGAAATTGGCTGCGTAGCTGTTTGGTCGGGGGCGCTATGGTGGACACAAGCTGGACTCGATGGATATCGGTTTTGTGAATCGCCGCAGCCGCGCGTTAAGTGCGGCTGTCATGTATAGACGTTAACAAAGCATGGGATGCGCCAAAATGCCCCCATTTCAGCCAAACAAACGCGGGGTCGGCAAAATCGCCTGCAAGCGGAACAATATTGCGTTGCCCATCCATTGGGCCGGGTTTTCAGGTCGTTGCGGATTGCACCACTTTGCTGCGGTGCGGGTTTGTTTGGAGGATTTTTCGTGGAAGTCGTCATCACCGCCCTGGGCCCGGACAACGTCGGTTTGGCCGACCCGATCATTCACCATGTCACCGCACGCGGGGCGAGGATCGCGGAAATCCAGATGTATGACCATGACGAACAGCAGTTGTTCGCGATGCTCTGCCGGATCGACATTGACCAAGCCGAGTTTGAGCTGCTGACCGATGCAATGCGGCAAATCGGCGATCACACGAAGCTGGCGATTCGCGTGTGGAGCAGCGAGCGACATGTCGATCGCCCGAGGCTGGCCATTTGCGGGACCTTTGTTGAGCACACGCCGCGCGCAGTATTACAGGCGATCAACGACGATGTGATCCATGCCAAAGCAGCCGTTTTGATCTCCAATCGTCAGAAACTTGCCACACTTGCAGAGGAATTCGGTGTTCCGTTTCGAAATGATTGGGGATGGCAACGGCGCGGTCGACGACGATGCGATGGTCGATTGCCTGGACGAATTTGATGTTGATTATGTGATTCTGGCTCGCTACATGCGAATCCTGCCGGCGCAAATTTGTTGGCAATATGCCGGTGGCAGGATTGTCAATTTGCATCACGGGCTGTTGCCGGGGTTCCCAGGATTCCGGCCTTATCACGATGCCTTCAACGCGCGAATGCTGACTTTTGGCACCACCTGCCACTTCATCATTCCTGAGTTGGATGCGGGGAATCAAACGATCAATCAACGGACATTCGCCGTCGCCCCGGGCACGTCGATCGAGGAAGTGATCGCCCAGGGCGAAACCGAGAACGAGCCGGCGTGCTTGGTCGAGGGCGTCCGCCGCGTCGTCGATCGGGAGGTCTATCTACACTTCCACAGGGTCGTCGCTCGCCGCTAAGTGTTGCTCGATTGCCCTCATGGAGGATTCTCGGCTGGGGCCGCCGAGCAACAATCAGCTTTCGGGATACGGGCTCCCCTTTGACGGCTGCAACCGCGGTTTTTCTGTGTCATAATATCGCCAACGTATCCCCAGAAACCCCCTCCCCTACGGGCCTTCCTTCCATGTCCAAACTGAATCGTCGCCAGTTCTCCGCGGTCGCCGCGTCTGCTATCGCTGCTGCTTCGAGCCGACGCTCGATTGCCCAAAGTCCAAACGAGCAACTCGGTGTCTGCATCGTCGGCGTCAACAGCCGCGGTGGAGAACATATCCGCGGCTTCGACAAAGATCCTCGAACGAACATTCGCGCCATCGTTGACATCGACGAAGAAGTCGGCCGTAAACGAGCGGATCAGGTGGCCGAATTACAGGGCAACAGGCCCGATGTGTTCAAAGATGTCCGCGAAGCGATTGACATGGACGGCATCGATATCCTGACCTGTGCCACGCCCAATCACTGGCACGCCTTGATGGGTGTTTGGGCGATGCAGGCGGGCAAAGATGTCTACATTGAAAAACCGATTAGCCACAACATTCACGAAGGTCGCGCCCTCGTTGCCGCTGCGGCAAGATACGGTCGGATGTTCCAAACAGGAACGCAGTGTCGTAGCAGCCAGGCCTGTCAGGATGCCGTCAAGTTCATTGCCGACGGCGGAATCGGTGAAGTCAAGTTTGCGCGCGGATTGTGCTACAAACGTCGCAAATCGATCGGACCTCTCGGCAACTATCCGATTCCTGAAAAGGTCGATTTCAATCTGTGGAGCGGGCCCGCGACCTTCACCGATCCGAAGTTGACTCGCGAGAGATTCCATTACGATTGGCATTGGCAACGGCATTACGGCAACGGAGACCTTGGCAATCAAGGACCGCATCAAACCGACATCGCTCGCTGGGGTCTAGGCGTCGACCGACACCCCAATGCGATCATCAGTTACGGCGGTCGCTTGGGATACCAGGCCGAGCGAAAAGACCCCAACTACGTTGACGCCGGCGACACGGCGAACACGGAAGTTTCGATCTACGACTACGGCGATAAGTGCATCGTGTTCGAGACACGAGGATTGGACGTGACCGAATCGGCGGGGAAAGAGGTCGATGCCATGTTCGGCAAGGAAAAAGGCAACAAGATCGGCGTGATCTTCTACGGCACCGATGGGTATCTTGCTCAGATCCGGTACGACTACTGCCGAGCCTTTGACAAGGATATGAATCCGACCAAGGACTTCAAAGTCGGGCAATGTCGGCGACGCCCATTTCGCCAACTTTATCGATGCTTGCGTTTCGCGTGATTACAGTTCGCTGAACGCCAACGCCATGACCGGCCACCTGTCGGCAGGTGTCAGCCACCTTGGCAACATCTCGTACTATCTGGGTGAGCAGAACAAAGCATCGGTGGGCGAGATTGAGAAGATCATCGCTGGCGTGAAGAGTCTGGACGATAACGTGGCAACTCTGGAAAACACTGTCCAGCACTTGCAGGCCAACGGCGTCGATCTCAATAAGACACCGTTGGCGATGGGGCCGATGTTGAAGTTTGACAATGAAACCGAACGTTTTACCAACAACGACGAAGCCAACTCGATGCTGACCCGCAAGTACCGCAAAGGCTTCGAGGTCCCGTCTGCCGACAAGGTTTAGAGCGACCGGCGATGAAGTGATCTCGTCCTAACCCCGATGCGGAGGCGTTTCAAGAACGACTTCCGCATCAGCTTCGGCGTACACTCATTCGTTTAACGGCTAGCCGAAGGCGTCTGTGTCTTTCGATCGCAGTCGCAGGCGACTACTAAGGGCGATCGCAGTCGCCTGCGGCTTGCCGTTAAACGATTTTGAAGACCTGTTTGCGTTTTCTATCCCACCGCCAACGCGACTTCTCGCGATTTTCGCGACATCAGTGCGTTGGCTTGCTCGTCGTCCACGAAGCTCTCCGATTTGGGATCCCACTTCAATTCGCGACCGAGCATCAAAGCGATGTTGCACAGATGACAAGAGGTCATCGTGCGATGATGCGACCAAACATCTGAAATCGGCTTGCTGCGATCCTCGATGCACTCGAAGAAGTTACCCATGTGGTTGCCAGGCCGTTTGCCTTTGCACAGCTTGACGATTGCCTCGTCCAGT
Source organism: Pirellulaceae bacterium (assembly GCA_963704055.1). Lineage (GTDB taxonomy): Bacteria > Planctomycetota > Planctomycetia > Pirellulales > Pirellulaceae > Rubripirellula. The sequence goes on from CAVPGW010000006.1 coordinate 70,241, forward strand.
TCTGCCTTGTCCGCATCGGTCAATTCGTTAACGGGTTTGCCCTCCAGCTTGCCGCGGTTGACAAAAATCCGGCCTTTTTCACCCTCAAACAAGATTCCGTTGTCGAAGTCAACGTTGTCACCTTCTCGCTTGTAGTGGTTATTGACGCTCATCACCGAACCGTTGTCGTAGGTCAAATCGATGTGGAACTCCGTCGCCGTGTTGTAACCGTTGGGCAGCGATGCCTCACCATCCAGGTACGATTTCCAATTGAAGTTGCTGGGCACAATGTCCGGGAATTTTCCGGTTCCGGCAACTTTGACCGGTCCGTCTTCACCGGGTGCCAGAGCCCATTGGGCGATGTCGATGTGGTGGGCACCCCAGTCGGTCATTTTGCCGCCTGAATAGTCGAAGTACCAGCGAAACATCCGACGACGCTCTTCGCAATAGTCGGCCTCGGGAGCAGGTCCCAGCCACATTTCCCAATCCAGGCCCTCGGGCGTGGGCGTACTCTCGAATGGCCCTCCATTCGGCGCGCCGCCGATGGCGACATAGGCATTGACGTTCTTGCCCAATCGTCCACTTTGCACGATCGCGATCGCAGTCAGGAACTTATCCTTGGTGCTGCGTTGTTGAGTTCCAACTTGGAACACGCGGCCGGTTTCTTCGACGACTTTGCGAATCTGCTTGCCTTCGTCGATGGTCAATGTCAGTGGCTTCTCGCAATACACGTCCGCGCCGCTGCGCAGGGCCGCGATGGCGATCGGCACGTGCCAATGATCGGGCGTGCCAATCGTGACGACTTGCGGCTTCTCCTTTTCAAGCATCTCGCGATAGTCACGATAGGTGTTCAGCTTGCCACCGAATGATTCGTTAAACTCTTTGGTGTGCAGGTCATCCACGTCGCAAACGGCAATCATATTTGCGAATTTGGAAGCCTCACGAGCAACCTGACCACCGCGGTTGTATCGACCGCGACTGCCGCCGACCCCGATCGCGGCGAGACGAAGTTTGTTGTCGTCGTCCGCGCCAACGGTGGGTGAAATGCCCGTTTGAGACACGGCGATCGCCGAACCTGCCGCTGCTGTAGTTTTTAAAAATCCGCGACGTGATGACTGCATGAGAGATTGCTCCTGCGAGGGACGGGTGAGTGGTAGGAGGGGACATGATAACCGAAAGAGATTCAGCCAACTGTTCGTCGTAACCCGATTCATCGAGTTTTCGCCGTGCGAAGGCCTTCACGGGTACTGCGAACGGGCAGGAATTTCGCTCAGGGCGTCAACGGAAGGGGGCTTCCGCAAAGCTGTCTCCACCACCCTTCCAACTGGTCTTCGGTAGGCGCGCTCGCAGAGCGATCGATCACGATCCAGGGCCTCGCCTTTCGAATCACCCCCTTTTCCAGAAATTCCCCAAACAGCCGAAGCCGCAACAAAGAATCGGTGGAGTGATTCGTGGTGAAGGGACTGTCATGCGGCCCCAACAGGACGCTGACCGAGTAGTCTTTGCTTGCGGCCACCGAAATCGGCGCCGAGCCGCTTCCTGTGACGTCGTCATCGCCCGACGGATCCATCGGAACGTGCGAGACGATTGATCGGCAAAACGCATCGATGTCGATCTTTGGATGCGTGTCGAGCAAATCGGTTTGAATCGAGATCGTGACTTCCAGCACGATCAAGTTCTTCGCCGTTTCGATCGGCTTCAACGCCAACCGCACGGCGTAGGAACTGTCGGCGGATTGCGGATAGTTCACATGCCACTGATCACCACGAACGTACTGCTCGCCGGCGATCGGCAATACGTCTTGATCAACGGGACTCAAGGAGACAAAGCGGCGTGACTCCGCAAAGGCATTGTCGTCGTCGCTCGCCGCGATCACGCCCACACCGAACTCTCCGCCACGGGCATCCAAATACCATCTGGACGCGTGATCGCGCCATACAGCCAAGCCGAGTTGGTCGGTCGTCCACATGGTTTGCGTCCTCACTTTCGGCTACGCGTTAGCCCGCGTACTCGGCGCTGAAGAACTTCTTGCTCTTTTCAACATCGGGACTGATCGTGCGGCTGCCTTCCTGCCAGTTGGCTGGGCAGACTTCGCCGTTCTCCTCGAAGTACTGAAGAGCCTTGACCATTCGCAACGCCTCATCAACGCTGCGACCGAGCGGCAAATCGTTCACGACTTGATGCCGAACGTTCCCAGCCTTATCGATCAAGAACAGACCACGCAGTGCAATGCCGCCGTCGAGCAGGACGTCATAGTCACGCGCAATCTGCTTGCTCAAATCCGCGATCAACGGATAAGCGGTCTTGCCGATGCCGCCCTGGTCACGTGGCGTGTTGGTCCAGGCCAAATGCGTGAATTGACTATCAATCGAGACACCTAGTATCTGGACGCCCAAGGCGGCGAATTCGTCCGCACGATCGCTGAACGCAATGATCTCGGTGGGACAGACAAACGTGAAATCAAGCGGCCAGAAAAACAATAACACGTACTGGCCGTTGTAATCGCTCAGCGAAATTTCTTTGAACTGCCCGTCCGGCATGACGGCTTGTGCTTTGAAGTCGGGAGCCTGTTGTGTAACGAGGACACTCATCTTGAACCCTTTTGTTCTTATGATCGAGGAAACGAATTTCGGAACCACCCGGACCAATGTCTGGTCCACGCGATTCCCTTACGCGACTTTTCCTAATTTTCTTGTTGACCTCGTCGTTTAACGGCAAGCCGCAGGCGACTGCTAAGGGCAGATACAGTCGCCTGCGGCTTGCCGTTAAAAAATAACGACGGCTGACACATGAAATCAAAGCCCCGCTAGCACCCAAACGGCCGACAAAATGTGGCGACGCCCAGCTACCAACGACCACTATCGAACCTCCGCCGCGATTCGACAACCCGGCAAGACCGAAATGCCGGCGCCATCGTCATTCGATCCGATTGGCCGGATCGATCAACTTTTCTTCCCAATAGAATTCGTCGCCCCGCTTCTCCAGAATCCTGTGGGCGCTATTGGGAGCCAACGGCATTTCAACTTCCGGTAACCAACGCGCCAGGTCGTTCGCGATCAGGCGATGCGTCGAGGCTACCGAATCGCCAAACAGTAGGTTCTTGGCCTCAAATGGATCCTCGACTCGGTCGTACAGCTCCTCACTGCCGTCGGCGTAACGGATGTACCGCCAGCGCTGGTCACACACCGAGTGGTTGCCGGCATTGTGGGTGCAGATCGCCGGTCGCTCCCGTGTGGCCTCGGGATCCTTGATCTGCGGCATCAAACTCAGCCCCTCCAGGCCGTCCGCAACGGGCAAACCAACCAATTCAGAAAGCGTCGGGTACAGATCCAATAACTCAGCCGGCTGATTGCACTTCTGCCCCTGAGGCACGCCGGGCCCGGCAAAGATCAACGGCACCCGCGTCGAATTCCTCCACAACGAGTTCTTCCCCGAGATCGCCTTTTCGCCCAAATGATAGCCATGATCACTCCACAAAACCACGATCGTGTTGTCGGCGAAACGGGGACTGATCCACCGCATCCAAGACCCGCCCAACCTGGCTGTCGACAAAGCTGATGCAGGCCAGGTAGGAGCGAACCAGCGGTCGCAGTTGGTTGTTTTCCTCGAGCCAACTGGTGCGCGGTTCCGGCAGGTCCCAATGGATGTACCACGAAGCGTCCGGCGTATCATCACGGTCACCTTTCAGGATCGGCGGCATCGTCAACGATTCGTCGGGGTACATGTCGAACCACTTTTGTGTGGCGAAACAAGGCACGTGTGGCAAGAAGAAACCGACCGACAAGAAGAAGGGCTTGTCGTCGGGCATCTTTTTGATTTCGTCGACCGCCCATGAAGCGACCTGCCAATCGCCCTTGTCCTCGTCGCGGTGCGGGAACGTGCCCCAGTCCATCAGCGGGTGATTGCCTCCGGGCGTCGGTGGAATCAGTTTCTGTTTCGGTTTCGCGCCGACCGAAGCATTCGGTCCCCAGACATCGGCTTCCTGTTGCGAGCCTTTCCCTCGGCCGTTGCCACCGTGATAGATCTTGCCGCCGATCAGTGTCCGGTAACCGTGGTCGTGAAAGTGCTGAGGCATCGTCACCACATCCGCAAACTCGGGCACGTTGCGAATCCAGGGCGCAAGCCCGTAGATACCCGGTTGTCGTCGGTCGACGTCCCGTCATCAACGACGTGCGACTTGGATTGCAAAGAGGTGCCTGGCAATGCGCGTTGGTGAACGTCAGACCACGATTGGCGAGCCTGCTCATGGCAGGTGTTTTGACGTCCGGGTGACCTCCCAACGGCTCGACCCAGTCATTCAGGTCATCGATCGCAATCATGACGATATTCGGACGATCGTCAGCAGCGACAATCCAGGCAGGGTAACGCCAAGCACAGAACGAAAAGCAGCGAGCATGTTCTCATCGAATTCGATTTTTGATGGAGGGAAGGAACTTTTCCAAAATAGTTTAATGCATATGGACCGGTCGGTGGTCGTGCCACGATTCGTTCCACCCCAGGAGCGTTCGCGTATCAGTATCGATCCACTTCGAAGGTCGCGCGTCAGCGATCCCCCAGCTGCGAAAGAGATGAGTTCTGGGGGCTCGCTGACGCTCGACCACCAGCCACCCAATCTCTTTCATCAATGCCACAAGGAATGCTCTTTCTTACGGCGCCGAAGACGGGCCGGGCGGGAGATGCTCAAGCAAAAACTGTGTCATCAGTTCACGCAGATGCCGTGTCGTGTTCTTGCGTTCGCGAATCGAATGAGTCCGATTCGGATAAGCCATCAAACTGAACTGTTTGTTATTGGCGACCAGTTCATCGATCAGCATTTCGGTCGTCTGATAGTGACAATTATCATCGCCGGTGCCATGCACGAGCAACAGATTGCCTTTCAAATTCTTGGCGAAGTTGATCGCTGATCCTTCACGGAAGCCTTCGACATTCATTTCCGGCAGACTCATGTACCGTTCCTGATAGATCGTATCGTAATACCGCTGGTTTGGAACCGGCGCGATGGCGATTGCCGTCGCATAGAGATCGGGGTACTTAAAGATCGCATGCAGGCTGGACGAACCGCCGCCGCTCCATCCCCAAACGCCAACGCGATCGGGGTCCAGGTAAGATCGCTGGGCGAGCACGGTTTTGACCGCGGCCGCCTGGTCCTGCGGCGGCAAAATGCCGATCTTCTTGTAAATGCTCTTTCGAAACGCCCGGCCGCGTGGTGCTTTTGTGCCGCGATTATCAATACTCATCACGACATAACCGCGTTGTGCAAGCATCAGATGCCAGAGGTACGACTTGCCTCCCCAGCGATCCACGACCGTTGACCCCGCAGGTTCGCCGTACACGTAGCACAAGAGTGGGTACTTGCCGGCGGGATCCAAATTGGGTGGCTTGATACACCAAGCGTCAAGTTTGACGCCGTCACCAATTTCGATGTCAAAGAACTCCGTGGGCGATCTCGATAGCTGTTCCAACTTGGCCAACAGTTCCTCGTTGCTTTCCAAAACCCGCACGACCTGATGATCATCCAGCGAAACCAAGTCGGTGACCGGCGGCACGTCAGCGGATGAATACGTGTGGATTGCCCAGTTTGCGTCGGATGAGATCTGATATGAGTGCGAGCCGACGGAACCCCTTGGCGTGATTCGCCTCAAATCACTCCCGTCGAGACCGACACGGTACAAATATCGCTGAGACGCGGAATCGGGGGAAGCAATGAAATAGATGCCACCGCTTTGTGCGTTGCCCTCATCGGTGTTCTCGTCAACATGCAGCAGCTCGATGACATCGAAGTCACCTTCGGTCAGCAAGGTCGGCTCTCCGCCGTCCAGGGACGCGATGTAAATGTGTCGCCAGCCGTCACGATCGCTGACCCAAGTGAACTGTTTGCCTCCACCGATCCACTTCAGTTCGTCGTGAACATCGACCCAGGCGTCATCCTGCTCGGTCAATACATCCGAGACTGTTCCGCTGCGAAAATCGGCAAGGAACAACCGATTCGTGTTTTGCAGCCGGTTCAGCTGCTGGATCAGCAATCTCGGCGGATCGTCGACGACACTCTCTGCAGTCGGCAGAAATTCCATCCGCGGCACGTAGTGTTCACGTGGATCACCCGGCAGATCGAGCCATCGCGTCTCGGCAGTCTGGCAATGAATCACGCCGACGCGACAGCTTGGATTGCGTTGGCCAACTTTTGGGTAGGCAAACCATTTCACGGTTGGATAAAGCGAATCAGTGTTGTTGACCAGCGGAAATCTTTGGACGCCTTCCGTGTTGATCTGCCAATAAGCGATCCATCGACCATCCGGGCTCCAGCAAAACGCATCTCGCAGTCCCAGTTCTTCCTCATACACCCAATCAGTGGTGCCGTTGATGACATCTTCACTTTCGCTGTGAGTCAGCCTGCGGATTGTATGATCGAAGAGATCTTCGACATAAATATCCCGCTCGCGAACGTAAGCGACTTGCTTTCCGGTTGGTGCCAGCTTGGCGAACATCAATGACGAGGATGTTGCGTCTCCGCCGATTTTCCGCAACTGCCGACTACTGCGGTCGAGCAACCAATAATCGCCACGAGTGTTGCTTCGCCAAACGCGTTTGCTGTTCGTGTAGATCAGCAGCAGGTTGCGATCTTTCGACCATGAATAGCTTTCGACCTTTAGCGGCGTGTCTTCGCCGGCTGGGATCAAGTCGCTCGCCGCAACCATGACCGTCGTTTCGCCGCTGGCCGCATCATGACGAACAATGTCTTTTCCTCCATCGAAGCTCACCGACGGCTCAACGGTCGCGTAGGCTGACTGACCATCGAGCCAAATTCCGTTGAAAGACTTGCCGTCAAACTCATTGCCGCCGTAAATGCGCTCGACGCTGAGCTGCGACGCATCGACGATTGGGGCATCGACCTTGGGGGTAGTCGGTGGATCCTCCGCGACCGCGGAAAGAGCAAGAAGCGTGAGCAGGATCAGGTATGCAAAGCGTGACATAGAGATTCCGGGGTCAAGGGATGCCGACATCGTTATGTAACAATGTAGTCATCTCTAGGCCGGAAATCAGACACGACGCTTCGTGAACCTGAGTGGGTGGCTGGTGGTCGAGCGTCAGCGAGCCCCCAGTGGCGAGCAAATGGAATTCCGGGGGCTCGCTGACGCTCGACCGCCGGCCACCCTGGGAACGCAACTCTCCACCTGCTACCAGTCAATCTCCGGAAGAAATCGGACAGCTGTCGTCCGCAGCCGACTATTTGGCTTCCTCGGGCTCGAGTTCGGCCTGGCTCGACTCCTGTCGGCGCCTCGACGAATTTTAACGCAGCGCTGTTCATGCAGTAGCGTTTGCCGGTGGGCTTGGGACCATCGTCGAAAACGTGCCCCAGGTGGGCTTTGCAGCGTGAGCAGTGGACTTCCGTGCGGGCGTAAATGAGTCGCCAGTCTTTGCGAAATCCGACGTTCTCTTCCTTGATCGGCGCATAGAAGCTTGGCCAACCGGTACCCGACTTGTACTTCGTTTCGCTGCTGAACAAATCACGGTCGCACACGACGCACTTGTAGACGCCTTCTTTCTTGTTGTTCCAGTACAAGTTCCGAAACGCCTGTTCCGTTTCCTCGTTTTGCGTTACTTCGTACTGCAACGGCGTGAGTATCTTGCTCAACTGCCGTTTCGTTTTCGGCACGTACGCGTCTTCCTGAGACGACTGAGTAACGCCATCTGGTTGGGTGGATGAGGTCTCCGTGCCCGTCGGCTTTTTCGATTCATCCGCAAACACGGCCCATGCGAAGACCGCGATCATCGTAGCGAAAACGAGCGAAAGGCTACGTGAATATGAGTTCATGACATTTGGCTCCTTCGAACGGTGTAAGCATTGAAGTATTGTTAGTTTGGAAGTCAATTCGCAAGTTTTTTTCCCCGGACCTCCCCTTAGGCCGGAAAATCACGCAGCATTCCAATATTAGGGGCCTCGAAGCCTCGAATGGATGCGTTGAAGATGTTCATCGGCCCAGCCTGGCCGCCGCGGAGGCCGTCGACGCCGCGTTTTTACGTTCAATCACGGATTTTATGGCCACTGTCGATCTACAGGCGATTCAGCATTCGTTTGATGGACACCCGGTCCTGCGCGGGCTCGGGCTCTGCGTCAATTCAGGCGAATACGTGGTCCTGTTGGGGCCCAGTGGGTGCGGAAAGACGACGACGTTAAGAATCATCGCGGGATTGCAATCACCCGACGCGGGAAGCGTGCTGCTGAACGGCCAGAGTGTTGTGGGCGTCCCCCCGCGGGATCGCGATGTGGCAATGGTGTTTCAGCATGACGGACTCTACCCACACTTGACCGTCGACCAGTCGATCCGTTTTGCGCTGAAAGGGAAAGTGCCGGCGAAAGAGATTCGCAGGCGAGTCGCTGAGGCGATCGAATTGACGAAGATCGAGTCCATTCTCGATCGATACCCGGCCCGACTTAGCGGCGGAGAACTGCGCCGAGCCGCGATTGCGAAAGCTATCGCCCGGCGAAACTCAATACGGTTGCTGGACGAGCCGCTTTCGGCGCTCGACATCCCGGTTCGGCACGCACTGCAGGATGACATCCTCCATTGGCACTCGACGGTTCCCGGCACTACCATTCACGTCACGCATGATGGGCAAGAAGCCATGCGAATGGCCGACAAGATTGCTGTGATGCACAACGGAAGCATCGCCCAATTCGCCACGCCGACCGAGGTTTTTTTGAAGCCGCAAACCGTCTCCGTCGCGCAAGCGATTGGTTCGCCGCCGATCAATCTGATTGAAACTACGCTTGTCAATGGAAACATCGAGTGGTGCGGTCCAGCGATTTCGTTTGCACTCGATTTACCAGCCGACACTCCCGACGGCGATGTTATCGTTGGCGTGCGCCCGGACTCTTTTCGCGTCACAGCTGTCGATCACGAAACCAGTGGCGATCACGAAACTGCCCCAAGCGGGATGGCGATTCTGGGCAAAGTTGCGCAAATTAGACAAATGCAACGCGACAGGCATTTGTACGTGCGTGCTGGCAGCAAGACAATTCTGGCGATCGTCCGTTGCAAGTCATGGCAACTTGGTGCAGGAAAGCATGACGCGTGGCGGGTGGGAGACGCCGTGCGACTGGTCGCCAGTCGTGACGAAGTGCATCTGTTTGATGCGGAAAGCGGCCAGCGCCTTGAACTGAGCGAAATCGTTTAACGGCAAGCCGCAGGCGACTGCGTCCGCCGCTCGCAGTCGGCCTCTGAAGTTGCGCGTTTGGCTGATGCACAAGGAAATACGAACCCGACGCGTCAGTTTTGAAGTTGCGCTTTTTAGCCGCGTAGCGGCGACAGCATCTAGCCTGGGGCGTGAGCCCCAGGAAAACGGAACGAACGATGCCCATCAGCCGCGGAGCGGCGACAGAAAACGGAACGGTCACAATGCTGTCGCCCCTTCGGGGCTTTCGGTCGTTTTCGATTACAAATCCTGGGGCTCGCGCCCCAGGCTACATGCTGCCGTGCCTCCGGCACTAGCGAAACGCAAAACTTCAAAACGCGTCAGTGAGGGAGCTGCCAGTACCGGTTTTCCCTCGCTCACGCGTCGGCTTACTGAGAAACCGCGACTTTGCCACAGTTGCCTGTGGCTTAGTGTTGAACAATCTCGCTGGAGTGATGCTGGAATACGATGGGTTTCGCGTATTAGTTGGGCGTCTAACGGCTACAGCATTTGTGGGATACGATGCGGGGATGGATTCCATTGTTAGCATGCTCCCTTTCACATTGATTCTGTGCGTTGGAATCTTTGTTCAGTCGGCCGCGGGATTCGCGGCTGGATTGCTGATCGTTCCCGCTCTCCTGTGGTGTGGTTATTCGATCCCAGCTGCCCAATGCTCACTGCTGGTTGCGACGATTCCACAGAATGTTTGGGGAGTCTGGTCGCTGCGTGAATCGGTCTCACTACAACAGGTGGTTTGGCCAGGGATCGGACGGGTCACCTTCTTGCCGCTGGGGATGTGGACACTGCAGTCGATGGAAACGTTGGAGACCGGCACGATTCGCCAAATTGTCGGCGGCATCGTGCTGGCCGCTACGGTGGCGATTATGGTTTTTCGTCCCGCACCGCGTGAAAAACTCAGCCCGCTCTGGGGCATGCTTGCTTTTCCCTTGTCGGGATTCCTGCAGGGGTTAGTGGGCATGGGCGGGCCCGCGATGGTGTTTTGGATCCAAGCTCATGATTGGGGCACCAAGCAAACGCGAGCATTCTTATTCGCAATGTACTTGGTCAGCATCGTGCCCGCATTGGGGATCTTGTATTTCTTTTTTGGCAATCGGATCATCCAGCCGGGTCTTGTCGCGGCAGCAATGATTCCGCTGTTGCTGCTGGTCACCTACTTCGGTCTCAAGTTCGGCACGAAGCTTGGCCGCGTCAGGTTGCGCCGCGTTACTCTAGGCTTGCTCTTCCTGATGGGACTGGCCGGCTTGGCCGCTCCGTGGTTCAGTTAACAGTTGTCAGCAAGCAAGACCAGGGCCCGGTTCTTGCTGCTAACTGTCAACTGCTCACGAGTACCTGGACCGTCGTCGATTGGCGGCATTCGTAGGCCAGGACCTGGAGACCGTCCGGCTGAGGATGCCGAATGCGGATTGTCGCCAGGACAGGGAGACTGTCCAGCTTAGCCGTTCGGTTTTTGTCAGGATTTCCAACGCTCGTCGTTTGGTATAGGCACTGAGAAGAAAGTACATCACTAGATTGGACAGCCGCGGAGCGGCGGAAGAATGTAGCCTGGGGTAAGGTTGCGAACTTTAAGCGAGCAGCCGCAGCCCCAGGTTGCGGCTCCACGACATTTTTCCCCCGCGGCGTTTCGGCGGCGTAGCCGCCCAAACGCCGCGGGGGAAAGGTTCTTTCGGGTTCGCTTACCTGGGGTTACACCAGCCTCGCTGTCGCTCGTTGGTTCACCCCAGGCTACCCTCTTTCACCGCTCCGCGGTTACCCAAATCTCATCACAACCGGCATCCTAAGCCGGACGGTCTCCAGGTCCGGGGCCACGCCGATCTGTTAGCTGGCAACTGCTAACTAGCCAGCCCCCGCAGCGGCTGGCGAGACGTTGGAATCGGTGCGTTAGGCTTCGTCGCCTTCGCTCTTATTTTTGGCTTGGGGCTCGGTTTCGGCTTTCGCTTCAGGCTCCGCCTGGGATTCAGGCTCCGCCTCGGATTCAGCCTTCGCGTCGGATTCAGCCTTCGCCTTCATTACCTCTTGGTATGCGACACTGGAATCACCGTCCCTCGCTGGTTGAGCATCCTCCGATTCAGGTGGGCTTCGACGGCCTGCGTCGCCACCACCACCGCCACCGGGTCGGCCGCCACCGCCTCTGGCCGCAAAGCGAGCCATCATCTCGTCTTTCGAGACTCCGCCATCGCCATCGGTGTCGATTTCAGCCAGGTTCTCACGCATCCGATCGGAGAGTTCCTCGCCCTTCAGGATCCCGTCCCCATCCGCGTCGTTTTCGGCGAACATCGCTTCGGGATTCCAACCACCGCCGCCACCTCGCCCGCCACCGGGACCGCCACCGCCATTGTCATCACCGGCGGCTTGTCCACCACCGCCGCCACTGCCGGTCTCCAATTCATAGGCTGCTTCATCGAAATCGCCCTCGCCGCCAACACTATCGATGGTCGTGAGCACGCTAATCGTTGAAACATCGCCGCTCGATTCGTACTTGTATTTCGCATGGCGATAAAACAAATTCTTGCCGCCATTGGGCTTGTAAATCGCGAACAGGTCATGCGTCTTGATGGGCAGGCCACTCCGCCAGCTGAAGACTTCGACCACGTCGCCATTGGTGTCGTCGAACGTCCTGGACGGTTCCATGCCCAATAGCTCTCGGACATCCAAGTTCGTAAACACTTCGGTGCTCTTGGCATTCACCGCGGTGCTACGCTCGGCAATCTTGTTGTAGGCAACTTCAACGGCTGGTCGAGCGACTCTATAGTCGTAGGCAAGTGCCACTAAGCCGAGGGCCAGAATTGCGAACAGCACCTTACTGCGAGTGCCCCCACTCTTTTTGTCGGTTTGTTTCGTCGAATCTTCGGACATGTGTTTCTCTTTCAGAATTGAGACGAGGGGATGAATATGGGTCACCGCGGTGCCCAAGCGTTTGGCTGCGCTCCAAGATCCCATCTTGTCGTGAGCCTGTCCACCAAAGCTGTGTATCGCCAGACCACATATCCGGAAAATTCCAGATTCTTTGGGCTGATCAACGTTGCGTGCCTGTCGTGCTGAACCGATCCACGAAGCTGGATTTGCCAGTCGCCGTTGCTTTCGTTCCGAACCCCAGGTCTACTTCGCCAGGTTTGTGCCGACGTTGAAAATGGATTGCCACACCTCGCTTGTTCGAGCTAACGATGTCGACCAGGCCATCGCCGTTCATATCGGTGACGACCACTTCGGTTCCCACACCCGATTGATCATCAACCAAAAAGGGCTGGAACGGCACATCGCCGTTGGTTTGTCGGGCCCCGCTGAACCAGTACAAAACCGGCGCGTCCCCGCCGCCGGGATCTTTACCGCCATGTGCCCAGTAACGTTTTCCCGTCACAATGTCCTGAAATCCGTCACCGTCGACATCAACAAGCTGCAGGGCGTGTAGCTGACTAAAGACGACGCCATACGGATTATCGCTCGCGCTGTTGCCCAACACATCGTGGCGTATGAATCGACGCTCGTTATTGTCAACCTTCTTCTGCGCGAACCAGGCCAAACCGTAACCGTGTGCGTTCAACGATGTGATGATGTCGTTGAGCCCATCGCCGTCGACGTCGTGAACCAAAATCTGAGCTCCGCCACCGCCGTACAGCTGCAAAGCCCAGACGTTTTCTTGCCACGGCTGATCGAGTTGGTCGCTTGAGGGCTGCTGCCACCAGCGCGTCGGGTCAACCACATCAAGTCGACCGTCGCCATCGACGTCGCCGACGCCGAGGCCATGACCGAAAGGTTGGTGAGTGACGTTTCCGGCTGAGATACCATGCCACGTCCATGCTGTCGCAGGATCCTCACCGGCTTGGTAATAGCCGAACGCGCCGTCGCGACTGCAGACAAGTTCAGGCAATCCACCTTTGACCAAGTCCACCAGCGTGGGTGACTCGTTGGAAACCTGATCGGCGATCACGTGTGCCGGCCAGGAATTGTTCTCGGTTGGGTCGCCGGGATTCAGGTAGGCGGTGGCTTCCTTGCCGGGGAAACCAACGCTGATCAGATCCGCATCGCCATCGCCGTCGATATCCGCCGTAAAGCTGAAGAAGTGATCGCTATAGCCTCGTGGATCAAACGGTTTGCCTGTACGGTACTCGAAACGTTCCTTGAATTCAGGTCCGCGCCACCAGTAGGGTCCACTCGCCAAATCGAGATTGCCATCACCGTCGAAGTCGGCCACCGAGGCACCTTCGCTAACGAACTCGCCAAGCAAGGTTTGTTTGGTCCATTCAACTTCATCACCGTAAAGAGCAACGACAAAAAGAAACGATGCCACAAACCCAATAACAATTCGCACCGACGGGCTCCTTTGCAACAAGAGTCGACTCGATCATCAGCACTTTAACGTTGTCGGCACTGAAAGTCTGTCATTCACTAAGCCGAGTTGAAACACAATGTTGCTCCGTCTCGTCTCCGTATCGTCCCCGTCTCGTCCCCGTCTCGTTGTTTTCGGGTGAACGTCTGGGGGCTCTCAACTGGGGGCTCTCAACTGGGGGCTCGCTGACGCTCGACCACCAGCCACCCATTCCATCGCCAGCGGTGTGCTCAGTTCAAGTGTGCGTTGAGGAAACTGAGTACGCGTTTTGGGCTGACGATGCCCGCGATCGTGCCATCGATCTTCAACACCGGCACGTGACGGTGTCCCGCGACTGCAATTGCCGCCACCGCAATTCCCACCGGATCCGTCTCGTACACCACGGTGGGACTCGATGTCATCACTTCTCGCACCGGACGACTTGACTGCTGTGCGTACTGGTCGGCAACTTTCTCAAGCATGTCGCGCTCGGTGAATATCCCAACAAGCTTGTCATCCTCGACGACCAACAGGCTCGAGACTTTCGATTCCTGCAGGGCTTCCACCGCCTCACGGATCGACGACGCTGCCGACACCTGAACGAACGGGCTCGACTCGAGGGAACTGACCGTATCTTCGGCAAGAACCCGGTGCAGCTCGCTCTTGTACTCGGCCGGCTCATAATCGCTCAGTGGATCCTCAAAGGCATCTGGATCCGTTTGTGACGCGTCTTTCATTTGCTCAGGCTCCCTCACGTTGCTGCATCCATGGCGTACTGCCGAGACGTTGCACCACGACTTCCTGCGGATAACAATCCGCAAGGTACTCGAAAATTCCCCGCTGCCCCGTTACTCCGGTCAGCTTGCCATCGCTATTTGTCACGCAGACGAACCGCAATCCATCCCGCTCAATCGCATCCCAAACGCGCGAGATCGGCTCAGCCGACTTGACCACAAGAAACGCGGGATCAAGAAACTCGCTTACCGTTCGATCATCCAAAGACACGTTCTGCGTCAGCACATCGAGCAAAGACTGCTCGGTAAATAGGCCAGACGGAGTGCCGGCCTGATCGACGATCACAGCACAGCCGAGCGGCTTTGCCTGCATCTGCGCGACCGCTTCTCGGATCGGCGTATCTGGTTGAACGACAACGGCTTCGCGGAGCGGAAGGTTGCTCACCGGATCCTGTTCAATATCTTGGCGGAATCCCATCTTGATTCTTCTCCCTGATGAAACAAGAGCAGTCTAGACATTTTTCGTGTCAACGTCGACTCCCTGCCAAGACTGACCGGCAAGCGGCTCTGAAGAACCCCGAGATTGAGATCGCTGCGATTGAACTTACTGCCCAATCACCGATGGGGTCACCGAGATTTTTTTCGCTCGCTCTCTGGCGACCTTCTGGACTAGCTCTTCCATACGCTGATCGTAGGCTGCGGGAGTCAGCGGGTCTCCTGCGATAGCAGCTCGATAGACACCGTCGATCAGACATTCGTAGCCCCCAACCATGACTTCCACCGAAAAACGGTCGTGAACCAATTCGTGGGCCGCCTGCCCCATGGCTCGCCCGCGGTCAGGGAGCGCGAGAATCTGTAGGATCGCGTCGGACAATGCAAGGGGATCGTTTGGCTCGACCAGCAAGCCGGTTTCCCCCTGAATCACAGTATCGGGCAGCGAACCGACGTTGGGAGCAACCACTGGCAATCCGCACGCGCCTGCCTCCAGCGTCGAGGCCGGGTTGGCTTCCATGCGTGACGACAAGACCTTCAAGTCCATTGCCGAGAGGATCTCAGGAACGTCGTGCCGCATTCCCAACAGGCGAACATGATCGGTCAGGCCAAGTTCGTTTGCTTTCTGCTCGATGGCGTGACGCTGTGCGCCGTCACCGACGACGATCAACAATGCGCTGGGCAATTGCTGAACCACTTTGGCCCAAGCCTCCACGAGCATGACGTGCTGTTTTTCCGGCCTCAGTGCGGCAACAATTCCGGCAACGGGTATCTCTGGTGGGATGTCCAACCTGGCACGCATGTCAGCCTGATTGCGGATGCAAAACCGCTCGACATCGACGCCGTTCCAGACGGTAAAGACTTTGTCTTGCGGGCACCCTTCACCGGAAACCAGAAACCTGGAGTGCGTCGATGCGCATCCAATGAACCCATCGGTAATCGGTGAGAGCATTCGATTCGCGTGTTCGACCTGCATCGGATAGCCCGTCGCGTGCAATGCGGAAAGAATCACAGGTACGTTGGCGCGCCAGGCGGCCAGACGCCCCCAGAACATACGGTCGCCACCGGTACCGATCGTGACCACGGCGTCAATTCGGCGGTGTCGCAAAAGATCAGTGAGGCGACGAAGGACTCTGTAGTCATACTTATGTTCCAGCAAGCCGACAAACGTCGGAACCTCTTTCGAGATGACCTCGCCCAGTTCCGCGAGTCGCTTCAGGCAACAAAGCTCTGGTGCGAAACGTTCGCGGTCCATCTTGCGAATGATCTCCAGCAGCAGCGTTTCGGCTCCACCGACAACGATTTCGGTGTGAACGAACATCACGCGGAGTGGACCGCGGTCTTCAGGTGCTGTCAAATTGCGGACACTTCGACCAAACATGGCAAATTCTTACGAGCTAGGCTGGCAGTGGAACCGAAACGGCGGCAGCAGATTCGATGCCATCGATCGGTGGAGAGGAACGATTTCTTTCACGATAAAATGCTAACGCCTCGGTCGCATTCGGACCGTTGGTTTCCAGAACGGCTTTTTGCTTGCGCAGCTGTCTGGGATCAAACGTCACCACATTGCGTAGTCGCGGCAATTCCGGGTCACCGTGGCAGCGTTGAAGGTGAAATGTGTCGTCGCCGAAATAGTTGTAGCCGCCGTAGGCGCTGACCACGCACTCAATACCGTCTGCTCTGGCCATCGCCGCTGCAGCATGACTCAGGTTCGATTTCATGCCGAACGGAAACGCAAAATAACGTACCGGCCGATCAAGTTGCCGCGACAACTCTCGCCTGGCGAGTACGATTTCGTCGTACACAGTCTGCAGATCATGAACCTGGCCCATGTCGCGATGGGTGCGTGAATGTGCAGCGATTTCGATTCCACAATCAGCGAGCTCGCGAAGCTGTGCGATTGTGTTCACTGGGAATTCGCTGCCCCTCTCTTGATCGTGGACGAAAGGCCTTTCATTGGTCACATTGTCAAGCGTGACGAAATAGGTGCATGGAATTCGACGCTCGATGAGCAGAGGCAATGCACGGTCACAGTTCTCAGCGTATCCGTCGTCAAACGTAATGTGGACCGACGGATGACAACTCCCCTCGGTAACTCGTCGCTGAGCCTCTTCGAGAGAGATCATGTCGAAATGACGTTCCAGCCAATCGATATGCCTCTGAAACTGATCGTTCGTCAAAGACCAGGGAACCGGATCAGAATCGGCGACGCGATGGTAATAAAGGATGACGACCGGCATTTGACCGCGGCGCGAAAAACGCAGCTTCGCGGCTCCGCGAATCGGAAGCGTGAGACACCGAAACGCTTCAAGAATTGCTGTCTTGGAATAGTTGGACATTGTCCCTTGCTGGTTTGGAGGCACGACTTCAAGGGAATCAACACGCCCAGTGCGGGTGTCTTGAAGTTGCGCTTTGTTGGTACCCCGACGCGTCAGCGAGGGAAGACCGGTGTTGGCGAGATCCCTCGCTGACGCGTCGGGTTACTGTTTCAGCCAAACGCGCAATTTCAAAACGTGGGTGGCCGGGTGAGAATATGGAATCCTGCCCAACCCTAGGTCATCCTCGGACAACGATCAAAATTTTCCGCGGAATTCTCTATTTGCGGCCTAGGCTTGAACGTTATCTGCACACACTCCTTGCACAGACTGCGATCGGCACCGTGGACGCGCTGACAAACCAAGACCTGGCACTCCAAACGGATGCCCCTGTTCCGCTGGTCGTGGCACGGCGGACCGGCGAAATCCGTGTTTTGCACGTCGTCAACGGCCAGTACTACGCCGGTGCCGAGCGAGTCCAGGATCTTCTGGCGCAGCATCTCGCCGAGGCTGGATGTGACGTGGGATTCGCCTGCGTCAAGGCCGATCAGTTCCCGCTCAAACGCCAATGCCAGGATGTGCCGCTAGTGCGAACACCACTGAGCTATCCGTGGAGCGCGGGAGCGGTTGGTGAACTCGTGCGGATCATCCGGGAACAAGACTATGGCCTGGTCCACTCGCACACACCGCGTAGTGCCTGGGCAGCGGCACGAGCAGCAAAAATAGTTGGCTGTCCTTTCGTTCACACCATGCACGATGTGTCTCTCGGTCAACCTGCCAACTTAGCCAGGAAGGCAGTTGATTCTTACACCATTTCGCGGCTTCGATCCGCGGACTTCGTCACCACTGTCTCACAGTCAACGGCGAGTTTGGCTGAACGGCTGAAGCTCGGCAAGCAACGTCGCATGATTCTCAATGGCGTCCCTGCGGCGCGACCCGGATTCAAACGCAGCGTCCCAGGCGGCTCCAGTCCCGAGGGCACCTGGAATCTTGGCACAGTCGCATTGATTCGCCCATGCAAAGGCGTCGAGGTCCTGATTCGTGCCGTCGCGAATTTAAGAAATCGGGGCTGCCCTGTCATCGCGACCGTGGTGGGCACCTTCTCGACTCAGCAATACCAGCGCGAGATCATGGAGTTAGTGGAGCGTCTTGGTGTCGCTGAAGTCATTCACTTTGTCGGCTTCAGTAGTGATGTGCCGGCCCTGTTGGAAACGTTCGATCTATTCGTGATGCCCAGTGTTGGGCCCGAAGGCCTGCCAATGGTGATGCTCGAGTCGATGGCTCACAGTTTGCCCACGATTGGATCGGCAGTGGCCGGAGTCGGCGACGTTGTCAGGCCGGGAGTCGACGGATTGCTGTTTCCGCCCGCTGATGATGGAGCCTTGGCGGACGCGGTCGAAAGTTTTGTCTCCGGCAAGGTCGATTGGTGTGCGATGTCCGAGGCTGCACGAGACCGCCATGCCAATGATTTCTCCGCGCATCGAATGGCGTCGGAGTTCAAACAGGTCTATCGGGGACTGACGACGTCTCCATGAACACGATCACTCAAACGGATCAGATCACTGCTGACTTTTCAGTTGTCTGCGAAGCGGCAACGTGTAGAGATAGATCTGACGCGGGACGTCGTCTCCTTGAGATTTGAGCGTAATCAAGCGATCGTGCTGGACGCCTTCGATCGCAAACTCATGAGCCACGATTCTTGATCCATCTTTGAGCTGTTCCAGCTGCGGTATCAATTGTTCGTTCAGCTCTGGTAACAAGTAAAGCGTGATGACGGTGGCCTCACGGAGATCCAGTTCGAAAATGTCTTTTTGCTCGATACGGACCAGCTTTTCGACCCCGTGTCTCTTGACGTTCTCCCTTGACTGGCGGACTTTTCTTGCGTCGATGTCGTACCCAACCGCGCGGCATCCATACGTCAAGGCAGCAGCCACTAGAATGCGACCGTCTCCGCAACCCAGATCGTACACGAGGTCTTCCTTGTTGACCTTCGCTACTTCCAGCATCTTGGCCACGATGTCCGCTGGAGTCGGCACGTGGATGGCGCCTTCTTCATCGCTCGTCGGTGGCTCTTCGGCTCCATTCGCGCCACCTATCCGCAAGATGCTGCCCGCCATCAGCAGGCAGAAAAATAGACGCCCAATCATGATGCGAACTCCCGGAGGGGATAATCTTGTAGCGGCGGTGGGTTACCGAATGCGAGCGATCTTCGTCGGAGGGTTGACCGGCGACGGCAAATAAATCACTGCTCCCGATTGTCAATATCCCCCAATTGCTGGACTATGATCAATAGTACTTGAGTGCTTGGCGATCCATCGTGCTTGGCTGAAATCAAGGCGGCCGTGTTGCTCTCATTGGGATGACTCAGAGTGTATAGTGTCGCTATAATCCCGGGGACCTATTCCACTTCTTTTTCAGAATATGCCCGAACTCACTGGCGACCAGTCGAACGTCTCGAAGATCGTAGCCGATGCCTTGAAGGTTACGGCGGACGCGCTCGCTAGTTGGTTGAATCACCCCATTGACTCGCAAGATGTCGTGGCGACCAAGCTGTCGCTTGCGGTGCCCCACGAAGTCATGTGCTGTTGCACCATGCCCGTGGACGTGACAATCGGGGCCCCGCGGTTGACCGATCCGTCCGCAACAGTGATCAGTTCGGCTGGCCTGTTGTTGCTGGCATGGCGGTCGGAAGAAGCAGCGTGGCTGATTGATCAATCGCTCAATAGCAACGGAACGTCTCGGGACGCTTCGACATGGGGAGATTTGGAGCGGTCTGCCATCGCGGAAACCTCCAATGTCGTTGGCTGTGTGTTTTTGAATGCGATCGCCGAGGGCATTCGAGACATCAGTGACACCGAAGTTTCGCTGATTCCTGATCGGCCTTATATCGAACATGCATACGCGGGCGGCTGGATGGATGCGGCGATCCTTGAGGTCGAGGAAAGGGGCGAGCATAAGAGCAAGGCTTGGCTAGCGACCGGAACGTTTCCGGTCGCCAACCACGCGGTGAATACGCGTTTTGCCATGGTCTGGCGTTCTCAAGTTTGGCATCGATTAACGAAATTGGCGGGTGATTCGGTAAACCGCGAGGCCTGAAATGCCAGAAAATATATTTGATCCGACCGGACAAGCTGAAAGCATGACCGAACCATCGCTGCTGATCGTGGACGACGCGCGGATGATGCGTCTCAAGATTGAACGACTCGCCAAATCGGCCGGTTGGAAGCGGATTTCTCAAACCGGCGACGGTGTCGAGGCAGTCGAACTGTATCGCAAGAATCCGTTTAGCTTGGTGACGATGGATATCGTGATGGCGGGTATCGATGGCCTCGAGAGCCTCACTCGCATTCGGAAATTTGACCCTGAAGCTCGCGTCGTCATGGTAAGTGCCATCAACCAGAAATCGACACTGAGCGCCTGCATCGATGCCGGTGCGATTGACTTCATCGTCAAACCGTTCGACGCAAACCGTTTTGAGAGGTTCTTAGCGGAACGATATCAGGCTGCTGTCGGAGAGTCAGCGACACGAAGTAACGGACCAGCCCGCTGAGTCTCACTCTCGAGCACGAATCGGCAAGATCACCGTGTCAGCCATGCTTGGTGAATCGCGTTGCTGCTTTTCCAACTCGTGTTTCAGCTGGGACGCGATCTGCCTGAACGCGGCAGCGGAATCGCTGGGGACATCTGCAAGCGCCTGATGCGCTTCCATCATGTGCTTCCCCAGTTCGTGCGGCGGCAGAGGATTTGCATCGATCCTCAAAAACGTGCTCGCCGATTTCGGGGCTTCCGTGACCAGCGTCAGATACGCATCGAGTTGAGTCGCAGCCAATAGCCTCTTTCGCACGACATCATCCGCGACAACTTGAAATCGCTTTTCTGTCCCGGCTCGCTGAAGATTCAACAAGCAGCCAAGAAAGGTGCTGTCAAGGTAATCGCATGCGAGCAGATCAACGACAACGCAAGCATTTGGATCCTGTTCAAAGCAACCTCTCACAAAACTCGCGAGCGCCGGACTGTGCGTCGAAGTTCCCCGCCCCTGCACTCTGACGACGAATCCCTTACCTGTTTGCGCCACATATAGATCGCAATGCGTTGTCATCTCCGCCACCTCTTTGTTACTGCTGAGACTAACAGAATTCCAGACGACGAGCAAACATCGCTGCGGCGCGGCATCGCGCGATGCCAATCAACTAGTGCTGGCCTTGTGAGTGACGTTTGCTTCATAACCCGAAGCGTGAGCGAGGAAACACTGAAAAACATGCCTCGCTCACGCTTTTTGAAGTTGCGCGTTTCGCTAGTGCCGGAGGCACGGCAGCATGTAGCCTGGCGCGAGCCCCAGGATTTGTAATCGAAAACGACCGAAAGCCCCGAAGGGGCGACAGCATTGTGACCGTTCCGTTTTCTGTCGCCGCTCCGCGGCTGATGGGCATCGTTCGTTCCGTTTTCCTGGGGCTCACGCCCCAGGCTAGATGCTGTCGCCGCTACGCGGCTAAAAAGCGCAACTTCAAAACTCACGCTTCGGGTTAAAATTTTCCACGAGCTTATCAACAATGTCAATTCGCAGTTTAAGCACCAGCGGGCTTGCGTCGGAAGCATGCTAAAACGCGCATTGTTCAGTTCTGCCGAGTATAGAAAGACAACATCGTCTCGCAGTAACGCAAGATGAAACCGTTCGATGGACGCACCTCTTGGCCACGGTTGCCTGAGCAGCACGGCGGCGGTCGGTTCCGACACGCGGACGGCCAAACAGAGAACAACCAACCCCACCCACTTGCCATCATCCGTGATCTTTCCCCCGGTTGTGAATACGCCGTCTCGCGGATTGACGAATCTGCCATCAAGTCACGCATCCGGACAGGCCAGGGCAAGTCAATTGGCCTGTCTCCGAATCTTCATTGCGGACCGGTCAGAAACTTTGCACGTGAGCACCGCCAAGAATTGGTGCTCAGCGAAGTGCTATCATGAGCGTGGAGTAAACGTCCAGGCTGCCTACTTCCTGCCGTCAAGAAATGAATGCGATGAATCCGAATCGACCCACTTTGTCGCGACGGCGTGCATTGCCGCTGGTCGGCACGTCAGCAATATCCGCTTGGATGCTTCGCGTGTTGATTTCCGCGACCTTGTTTGCAACGCTGATTGGGTTCGCGTCCGCCGACGAACCTGTGAATTCATCGCGGAGGGTAGACGGGTATAAGGGGATTTGGTTCACACTCGGCCAGTTTTATGGCCAGGGGAGTGGAGCCGAGCCGTACTCCAAGGCGTCGCGCACACCAGTCTTTCCGTATGGTGACAAGTATTCCGGCGGGCTCGGAACGTACACCGCCAAGCACACGCCTTTAGCGATCTATTGTGCCGCGGTCGACAGGACTTTCTTTGTCTATGGCGGCACCACGGCGCCCGGCGAGCGGCATCTGCTGTGCATGATTTCCTACTACGACCACACGTCACATCGCGTCCCCCGGCCGGTTGTCGTGCATGACAAACAGTCCGTCAATGACCCGCACGACAACCCGAGCCTGGCCGTTGACGCAGCGGGGCACTTGTGGGTCTTTGTCAGCGGGCGAGCAAGAACGCGACCAGGATTTAAGTATCGCAGTATCGAACCCTACAGTATCGATCGCTTCGAGCTTGTGTCGGAAGAGGAGTTAACGTATCCCCAGCCCCACTTCCTCGCCGATCGCAGTTTCTTGCATTTGTTCACCAAATACACTGGCGTTCGCGAGCTTTACTGGGAGCGAAGCCGCGATGGTCGGCAATGGAGTGAAGATCAAAAGCTAGCCGGAATTCGGCAACCAGGCGATGATCGTGGCGGCCACTACCAGACGAGCGCGTCACTGGGCAACAGAGTTGGGACGTTCTTCAATCGGCATCCCAACGGCAACGTCGATCAGCGCACTGACCTGTACTACGTCGAAACCAATGATTCCGGCGAAACGTGGACGACGGTCGACAAAACAGTTCTCCATCCGCCTTTGTCCAAGGTCGAGTCACCGGCACGGGTCATCGACTACGCGTCGCAGAAGCTGAACGTCTATTTGAAAGACATGGGTTTCGACCAAAATGGTCATCCTGCGTTGCTGTACGTGACCAGTCGCGGGCACCAGCCGGGACCGCCGAACGATCCGCGTGAGTTTCGGATTACGCACTGGGTTGGCAACGAGTGGCGAACATCGACGATTTGCCCGACCGATCACAACTACGACATGGGCAGTCTCTACCTGGCAGAGCAAGTCTGGACGGTACGCATTCCCTCTGCGCCTGGCCCACAGCCGTCGCATGGAGGCGGTGAAATGGTGTCGTGGGAGAGTCGTGATCGAGGCGCCACGTGGTCCAAAATCAAACAATTGACCCGAGGGAGTGCCCGCAACCACAACTACGCGCGACGACCGATCAACGTGAAGGATCCATTTTACGTTTTCTGGGCTGACGGCGATCCCACGCAGTTGAGTCCAAGTCACTTGTACTTCGCCGATTCCACGGGCGATCGCGTTTGGCGGTTGCCCTACGAAATGAGCGATGAATTGGCCGAGCCGGAACGTGTGGCGCTGAGTCGAGGCGACACGCGAAACTGACAACCAGCCATCGCCGCGTCGTCCTTGAACGGCAAGGCGCAATCCTCCGGTCTTACGGGTGAAAACGCGGAGAATCGAGGCCGGAGGCTTGCGCCTTGCCGTTCAAGAATGACAACATTGGGCTGCAGCTGCCTTGCTAAGCGCGGGCGACAAAGCAGGTGCGACCACTGATGCAAGCGTTGCGGTCGACGAGTTCCTGGTCCGGTCCAATCACGTGCTGCGACTTGTTGCACCAACAATTGAACCGTGTGCTACCTTCCTGATCGGGCGACTGTGGGTCCGGATCGCCGGTCACATAGATGGCCTTGCTGCGAAGGTTCATGCAGGGAGGTTGCGGCTGCGTTGGCTTGCCGTCATCGAACGAGCGTTTGTAACCCATGAGTAATCTCCGGACGTTAGGCGATGTGCGTTTGTTGCGAATGCGATTCGGATGGTTCACTGTTGCCTGGACGATCCAAACCGCCGGTCTCGTGACCAACCGCTTTCAGAAGCGCGCGTTTGACGGCAACCTGGGCCAGTTGAATCTTGTACTCGTTTTGGGACAGGGCGATCGCCCCTGCCACCGCCTCCAAGCCTGCAATCGCGGCCGATTCCTCGCTGATTGGTTTGCCTCGCAGCGACTGCGCCGCATGCAGCGCCAACCATGGTGTGGGAGCGACGTGACCGAGCACGATCTGTGCGTGTTCGACGCGGCCCAAGCGGACATCAACGCTGACGGCGGCAGCGGCCAGCGGCGGATCGGGACCTTCACCGTGACGCACCTCGTAGGCCGCGCTGAGCCGCTGCCCGCTTGGCGGGATCACCACATGCGTTACCAATTCACCAGGTCGCAAAACGTTCTCACATTCGCTCTCCAACGTCGGCGTTTGGTAGAGATCGGAAAGCTCCAAAAGCCTCTCTTCGTCGGCAGTTGGTCCCAAAACTCGAACCTTTGCCCCCAGACTGATCAGAGCGGGGGCCAGCCGCGAAGCATTCACGAACTTCGCCGGTCCGCGGTTGCCGAGGATGGCGTGGTAACGATTATCACCATCGACAACCTTGCGGCCTTTGTCTGACAACAATCCATGCCCGTCACGGAAGTACCAGCACGTGGGTCGACGCAGTAGTTCGCCGACAATCGTGCCTTGTGACTGTAGTTGAATGCTGCTGATGCCTTGAATCACCTGTTTGGGTGACGGGAATTCATCGGTCAGGTTGTCGTCCAAGAACTCGTCCAGGCGAACGGCAGCTCCGATCCAAACGTTTCCGTCGGCGTCGCGTTCGATGTGCCTGAGCGAATCGATTTCCTGGATGTTCACAACGCGGTCGGGTGTCACGACCATTCGTTTCATCAGTCCGACCAGGTCGGTGCCGCCCGCGAGGACCGCCGTCTGTTTCTTGGCATCGGCAAGTAATTCGACGGCTTCCCGTTCGGTTCGCGGCTGTGCGTACTCGAATCTCTTCATGGCAATTATCCTTTGGCGGTTCGGAGTGCATCGAGCACGCGTTTGGGTGTCATTGGCAGGTTTGGCACGCGAACTCCCGTGGCATTGCAGACGGCGTTCGAGATCGCAGCACAGCCGCTGATGACGGGCGGTTCACCCAGCCCAATCACGCCTCGGGCTCGTTCACTTTCTGGCTCATGCAGGTGAATCACCAGGTCACCGATGTCCCCGAGCCTGGGCAATCGGTAGTTGTCCATTTCGGCATTCAGAAAAGCACCGGTTTTCGGATCGTTGATTCGCTGCTCGAACAACGCGGCCGAAATGCTCATGATCAACGCGCCATAAATTTGGCTCTCGGCCGTTTTTCGATTGATGATCAAGCCCATGTCTTGGACTGCCACCATCTTTTTGATTTTCACCACACCCGTGTCGGTGTCGACGGCCACATGAGCCATCTGGCAGCCGGCGACGTTCGAGCTTGACAGCGGACTGGCGCCGCCACGCTTGTAACTGGACGTGACCTCAAGCGGCTTGATTCCGATCAGGCTGCAAGCTTGTTTCCACGAAAGAGCTTTGTCGCTGTAACCGACGACCGAGATCTTCCCGTTGTAAGCCTCCAGCTGATCGGCCGGAACCTCAAGCTTAGCGGCAACGAGCTCAAATATCTGAGCCAACGCATCCTGCGCGGCACGCCGATGCGACTCGCTGACAGCTCCCACCGTGGTGCTTCCTCCCGACGCACCGCTGAAGGGATAGGTCGAGCTACCGATGTTGACTTTGACCGCGTCGATCGGCAGCCCGAACGTTTCGGCCAAGACGATTGCACAAACCGTCCGCGTGCCGGTTCCCAAGTCTTGCGTTCCGCAATACGACTCGACGCCACCATCGGGATGGATCTTCAGCAGGCAGTTGGAGTCGTTGGCGGTGCCGGCCCACTTATGAATGCCGATCCCCAGACCTTCGACCACCGACCCCTGCCGTTTCCCTTTGCCGTGCGGATGCCAGTGTTCGCGCCAAGCAATCAAATCGGCCGCAATCCGCAGCTCCTCGGCATAGACCTCGGCTTTTTCGGGCGAATCGATGTTCTCCAGATTGCGCAAAAAGATGTCAAGACTGTCGGCCTGCATCTTGGCGGCCAGATCGTCGTAGGCGGTTTGCGTGATCGCGCAAGCCTGAGGATGGTTCGGTGCACGCCAGGCGACTGACGGTTCATTGTCGGTGATGATCCCGGTAGCCTTGCGACGGTAATTCTTGGGCATGAAATACATAGGGGAAATTTCCCACCGAAACCGTCGAACCATTGAAACCGGAAGTGCCCCAATGATGCGAGTCCCAGACTTGCACGACGCCGTTTTCATCCGCACCGATCTTTGACATCGATGAATCCCGAGGGTCGGTTGCCGGCGATCTTCAGTTCTTGATCGCGAGAGAGCATGAACTTGACCGGTCGACCCGCCTTCTTGGAGATCTCCGCAGCCGCGATGCCCCAGTAGTTCGGTTGAAACTTGCTGCCGAATCCGCCGCCGATGTATTCGCACGTCACGTCGACGTCATCGGCGGTCACGTTGAGGGCACCGGCGAATCCGTCGTCAGTTTGCGAAACGTTTTGCGTGGAAAGGTGGACTTTTAATTTGTCACCTTCCCAACGTACCGTTGCGCCGTGCGGTTCGAGGCAGCAATGCGTGATCGCGTCGATTCCGTAGTTACCCTGCACCACGTATTTCGATTGATCGAACAGACTCTGAATCGTCTTTTCTTCCCATTCCTCTTCGTCTTCGTCGTCGCCGGGTTCGCCGAGGGCTTCGTCCAACTCGATGCCGCCGCCGGCACGTTTGGTTCGTTTCTTTGACTCCGCCGCTTCCAGGTCGTGGTCGTCAACAAAAGCTTCCAGCATTTCGTATTTGACGTTTAGCTTGGAAACACCTTCGGCGGCAGCCGCGTCGGTCTCGGCTGCCACGGCCACCAGCAGCGTGCCATCGGCCTGAACTTCGACGGGGTCATCACCCGGCTTTGGTGCCTTGATGAAATGCACCAAGACAACGCCGGGTACTTTTTCCGCCGCGCTGGTATCGACCGAGATGACGCGACAGTGGGCATGAGGACAGCCCAACGCGCGAACAATCAGTTGCTTGGGAAGATTAACATCGTACGTGTACTTGGCCGTTCCGGTTGACTTGACGAGGCCGTCAAGCCGATCGATCCGCTTGCCGATCAATCGTGAATTGTGGTTTTTGGGCCAGCTGTATTTCACCTCAGCCATTTTGATTTCCTTTCACAAGAGAAATGACAGCTTGCAGAACATTCGCATAGGTGCCGCAACGACAGATGTTCCCGTTCAGCCCCGTGCGGATCTGTTCTTCGGTCGCATCGGGATGTTTGTTGACAAACGCTCGCACCGCCATGACAAACCCAGGCGTGCAGAAACCACACTGTTGGGCGTCATGTTCGAGAAAAGCATGAGGCACCGCGTCATCCACGCTCTCACACGTGGTCACTTCTTTGCCGGCGACCGAGAGCGCGAAAACGGTGGAGGCCATGACCAATTTACCGTCCACCAACACCGTGCTCGCGCCACTGGTACCCTCGGAGCTGACGGGCTTGGCTGCGGTCAAGTCGAACTGGTAACGCAACATGTCCAGCAGCGTCGTTCGAGGTTCGACCTTGGCGGTCATCGACTTGCCGTTCACCTTCAAAGAAATCGTGGTTTCCCCGGCGACAACTGGTGAACCGGTCGCAGTGTCCTGAGCAACAGCGGACGAAGCGACCGTCGAGGCCGCGGCAACTGCGCCCGAGCCTCTCAGAAACGCACGTCTACTGACGCCATTGGTTTGTTGTGACATGATGAATCCGTCGGCTTGAAGCGTCGAAAGGGCTGACAGCTTGCCCAAATCGTCAAAACAGACTGAGAGTATATAGGATTCTCGGCAAGATTCAAACACTTAGCGAGCACTTAGCGAGAATTCTTAAATCGGCCCAAGGCAACGCGTAGCGGATCTTGAAATCACTCTCCCTTGGGAGAGTCGGACGTTTGAACGGCCGGAGAGGGGCATCTAACCCTCCCCGGCCGCTCCCGCGTCCGAGCCTCCTGCAAGCGGGCGGGATTAGTGTCGGAATTTGCGCTGCGGGGATTTGCCGCACACAGGTAGTTTGCGACAGTTATCGCGTGGCGGATTCGAGAGACTTAGTAGGTGAATCCGGTTGCTCGACAAGACGCTTCCTGAGCCGATTCTTGTCTTGGCAGCAGGCACACGGTCCGGTTTCGTACATCACGATTGCGCAAACGTCGCACCAGTAATCGATTTCGTATCGCTGGTCGCCCTCGACCTGATAAAGCCGCAATACTTGAATGAACGGCTGCCGCTGGTGCCGTCTCGCCAGGATCTCGAGCTCCATTTCGCGGAGCCGCTTGTCGGTGCGGAAGGCTCGACCGCGAAGGTTTTCCACGATCGGCAGGAGCTGGCCTTCCGTCGTGAGGATTGCCAACGAGTTCTCGGCGACTTCCGGGACAGTCGAGATTCCGAATTCGCTTTTCAGGGCGGCTGCCAACCAAACGACCTTTCCACGAATCAACTCCGGCTCAAACGATCTCTGGTCCGTCAGCATCGGCTTGCGACTCGGTGGCTTCTACGTCCTGTCGCGGGTTCATCAGCAGCCGTCGATGGATGTTAGAATCGCAAGGATCGCAACGACGGCCATCAATGACGAAATGGATCGTGCGACAGCGGCGAGGTTGCCGCATCTTTGACCGCCGCGATTACTCTGCCGCATGGCCGACCACAACCAGGTCCATGGGAATGCCTGTTGACTTCTGACCGACGACTCCATTGCCCGATCAGATGAAGCACCCACCAATCGTTTGCTTCGTCATGCCGAATGGCGAGCGCGGCACCTTCGCTGGGGCGTTGCAGGCACAACATCGCGGGGTGCGACGAGCCCGCCGCTTCAGCACTGGCTTCGTTGAGGGCATCTGCATCCCAATTCTCCGGCAAATCGTCTTGCTCCGCGTCGACAAGCAATAGAAAGTCGCGGGTTGGCGAAGTTCCTTCGTGGTTGCCATCGGTTGGCTGCAATCCGAATCGAAGCGTGTACCAGCCGCTGGAGATGGTTTGATCGCGAAACTCGGAGCCACGACGACCAAAGTGCACCAGTCCGATTAGCTGGCCGGGTACAAATGGATAAAGCCGTGCTGGGGTCGGTTTGAACTCAGCATCGATTGCCAACTCCTTGCACAGCCAGAGCTCGCAGACCGTCCGAGTCGATCCGCTTTTGACACGCACGCCCTGTTCGGCGATCAGCTCGGCAATCTCATCCGAAAGTCCATCGGCCTCCGGCGCCGCTTCGATCTTCTCGACGCTGTACTCTTGGCCACTGACAACCGGCGCACACAGCAAGAGCATGAGGGCACCTAACAAACTGTTCTTCGACATCGGAAATCCTGAAGCGTTATCGTGGAGTGCAAACTATGAACCGGTGAACAAGCGTGAGTTCGATCCATACCGAATCGATGATGCGGCCTAAAGCTTGCCGGCCAGTCGCAGATCTGCTGCGTCGACGCTAAACAAACCCAGATAGGCAGTCCGACTGTCGGGAATCGACCATCGGGTTCCCAGGCGTCGTGCGGAGACTTCACCTTCGATGGTCACGCCGGGGACGGAACCCAACAGCTTTGTCAGTGGGGGATAGTACGCTGACTCATTCGAGCAAATGCAGTCCCCTTTGCGGGCCTTTCGCGTTTCCAAGCGGGCCACATCGCCAACCTCGACGGTGGCGGTGAGCTCTGTGACATCAAATTGCATCTCAATCTCAGCCCGCTGTCGGTCAACCACGTCGTCCTCGCTGATGCCGGTTTGGGAAAGCACGAAACTGGTCAACGCGGCTGCTTCCCGCGCGTCCGACAAACGATCCACGATCACAATGGCCTTCGTCGATTCGGCATCGTCGAATCCATTGAATCCGAGCGTGTGAGAACACTTGACGATGACCGCTGCGGAGTGTCCCGCCAAGTCGACACCGGCAAAGCTGCCACGGTCGATCATCCAAGTCATGATCGCATCCTTGCCAACAGAACCGACTTCGCCATTGGCGAAACATGGCCCGGTATAAACCTGGCAAGTTCGCGCCTCGACATACTTTCCGCGAATCGGATTGGCAGCGATCACCGGACAGTGAAGGCCGACCAACACGAGAGAACCTAGCAGTGCGGCTCGGAGCATTTGTGAGTCTCCTCAGATCGAATCGAATGTAGAACCGGTTTTGCGAATTCACTCTAAGTGTAGATTCGTTGGCCAGCCGAGTCCATCGCTGCAATTCGTTTAACTCAGGTCAGTGTGGCCTTTGTCGACGGCGCGCGTGCCAGAGTGACGGAACATCTACTTTGCACTCCGGCAATACCCACGTGATCCAGATGGCTTCCAGGTTGGTCACCGCCACGTAGGCCATGGCGACACGAAAAGGCCAGGGGCTGATGCCACTGAGCAAGCAGATGGTGCCGACGCCGACGACGCCCCAGGCTCCCTTGGCGGCCCAAGTGTGATAGCTCGGCAAGCGGTGAAACTTGACCCAGCTTGCCAGCCAACTGCACCCATAGCTCGCCCAGGCAACGCCGATCCAGATCTTCTCGCGCCCGATCCGGTCAGGGACGAGAATAACGACCGCTACTAACAAAGCTGAATAGAAAACCGCGTCAGCGACCGTGTCGAGTCGCGCACCGATCGCCGACGTCAGGTGCAGACGTCGGGCGAGAAAGCCGTCCAACCACTCGGTGAACACCAGAAACAGAGTGAAACCAGCCAGCCAAGCAGTCTGTCCCGCGATCGCCAGGACGATGAGACCTGGCGACCCCACGATCCGAAACATCGTGATCAGGTTCGGAAGTGTCAGCCAGCTGTTTGATTGATCGTCCGTTTCCATCACGATTCACACCTGGTGTCTGACTAGGCCCACGAAGGCAAGCGACCCAGCAATCAAATGTTGAATCGCTATCCCGTATACAGTCGTCAATGTTGCAGATTGACAGTGAATCGTCAAAAAACAGGCGAGTGCACGATGCCGTTTGGCTTTTGCAGCTAGCTGTTGGGACGCCCGCTCTTATCCAGCCGCGTGGGCGATAGAGCAGCGGTTCTTGATGCATTGGTCGGTAAGAACCGCAGGCTATCGCTGGGCGGCTGATGACCAAATTCAAGCGAGCCACCGCCGATTCGAGAAAACAGGGGCTAGCGACTGGAGCGTTATCAAATCGTAGGATTTGAGTACGCTAGGCCGTGCTCTGACCCGCTCCATCCAGATTCGAGGAAGTGCTAGTCTCCCCGAAGCCTGTTGCTTTCCCCACACATGCTGATGAAAACGCTTCGAATCGCAACGAGAAAAAGCCCCCTGGCACTCTGGCAGGCTGAGCACGTTGCCAAACTGCTGGAAGACCGAGGGGTGACGACCGAACTCGTACCGCTGGTCAGTGGCGGAGACACTGACATGAGCCCGATCGACGGGACGCGCCAAGTCGGGCTGTTCACCAAGCGAATTCAGCAGGCGGTGATCGATGATGAAGCCGACATCGCAGTCCACTCGCTCAAGGATTTGCCAACCGAGGTCGACGATCGGCTCACACTGGCGGCCGTACCCGAAAGAGAGGCTGTCCAAGACTGCCTGGTATCCACAGCCTGTTGGACTCTCGCCCAATTGCCACAATCGGCACGCGTGGGAACAGGAAGTCGACGACGCGGCTCACAGTTACTGAGCGTTCGCGGCGATCTGCAAATTCAATCGATCCGAGGCAATGTGCAAACCCGTCTGGAGAAACTTGCCGCCGGTGAGTTTGATGCGATCATGCTGGCCCAAGCCGGCATTCTGCGACTGCAGATGCACGATCTCAGTCGCGTCACACTTTCGCTTGACGAGATGTTGCCTGCTCCCGGCCAGGGAGCTCTGGGTATCGAGGTGCGAAGCGACGACCAGGAATCGCTCCGGGCATTGTCGTCGCTGGATCATCGCTCGACCCGAGCATCCGTGACCGCCGAACGACAACTGTTGGCGGCACTGCACGGCGGCTGCCTGGCACCCATCGCCGCTTACGCAGAAGTCGTTGGCAAAACACTCCGAATGCGGGCGGTCGTGCTCTCACAAGATGGTAGCGAGCGACTTGACGAGCAACATCAGGTCGCATTTGACCCGGATGGACCAGATTCAGACGCTTGGCAACAAGCTGCGAACGAATTGGCGACGCACGTTACGACCGCACTGATCGATCGCGGAGCCAGCGAGCTGATACAAGGTCAGAGAAAGTAGTCAGGAGCCAGGGAGAATGCCAAGGTTGTTTCCGGCTCCAGGCTCCTGGCTCCTGACTCCTGACTCCTGGTCCCTGACTCCTGGCTCCTGACTCCTGGCTCCTGACTCCTTATTCTCAGGCCGCGATGCGCGGATAGCCTTCTTCGGCATGCTGTTGGCGGGCAGCTGCGGCTCGGTCCTGTCGGGCCGCAATGGCGGCCTCGAGCCCCGAGAATGCCAACAACAGGTACGCGAACAGCTCGGCGAATTCTTCAATCATTGCATTCGTTGCTTTCGCCTCCGCTGGGTTGCTGATGCCAACCCACATGCCAGGACGATCCAAGAATTGGCAGACAAAACAGAGGTAGATGCCTGCAACGGCGAACAGTGTCGCGGCCGGGTGACGGAACAGCCACATCGTTTCGCCGACCAACTGGCGACGGTCCGCGATAACCACGACCACCAGCAAGCACGGCCAACGGCAGACCGAAGACCCATTTGTAGGCGTCGTCAAACAAGTAGGTCTCGAGAAACAGATCCGATTCACGCGCTGCGGCGTAGGCCACGACCGCGCCGCACACCACCAAGCCAGCACGTCCAATTCGAGCCCAGCGAGCGGCACAAAAGAGGCTCGCCGCAGCCAGAATTGCCAACGTCAGCTGAGTCATTTCGATCGGTCCGTTCTCGGCCCCCATCACTGCCCCGCCGTACGCTTGAATCGCGAGATAGGTGCAGTGGAAAACCAAGAACGTGATGATGCCATAGACGCCGACACGAAACGCGTAGGAACGAAGGAATTGAGAAACGGTGGGTAGTTGTGGGGCGGCATCCATGCGGTCGTGCTTGCTGCGTGACGCAACTGGGGTGACTAGATTGGGCAAGGGGAATTGTGCAGGTCGCTCCGAAAGCGTGACTTCAACGCGTTGCTGGCAGATCGGTCAGGCACGATCGGACCGCATCCTCACGCACTCATCTTCATGTCACCACCGCACAGACTCTGATAAAAGCGATTGCGGACAATCAAATCAACGTGCTGGCCGCTATCTGCGACTTGGCCACCTTCGATCACGACGATCCGGTCCGCCATCGCCAGACTGGTTGGGCGATGCGTGATCATCACTCCGGTGCGATCGACCAAGAATTTCGCCAAGGCTCGGTGAATCAGTTGCTCGCTCTCGAGATCGATCTGACTAGTCGCTTCATCCAAAATCAGAATATCGGGATCCCGCAAGAAGGCTCGCGCCAGCGCGATCCGCTGCATCTGTCCCCCCGAGAGCCTCATTCCGCCCACGCCAAGCACGGTTTGATATCCATCGGGTGTCTTGCGGTGAATGAACTCGTCGGCGAATGCTAACTTCGCAGCCCGCACCACGGCGTGCGAGTCTGCGCCTGGGCTGCCGTAACGAATGTTGTTTTCGATCGTGTCGTCGAACAGGATGGTACGTTGCGTCACCAGGGCGATGCGTTTGCGTAGATCTCGTGTTCGCATTTCGTTCACCGGTACGTCGTCAAGACAGACCGAGCCGGATTGCGGATCGTCAAACCGGCACAGCAGACTAACCAGCGTGCTTTTTCCACATCCGTTGGGACCGACGACGGCGATGGTTTCGCCATGCCGTATCGTCAGGTCAACGCCCCGCAACACGATTGGGCCAGACGGATACCGATACGCGACTTGCTGGAAGGTGATTCTCGAATGGGGCCGCGGAGCGGTTCTTGGTTGTTTGGGTTCGCTCACGCGAACAGGCATGTCAATGATCTCATAGACCCGAGTCGTTGCGGCGATCCCACGCTGCAAACCACTCCAGACGTCGGCCAATTTCCTTGCCGGGTCGGAGGCGCCAATCAGAAACGCGAAAAACATCAGTACGTCGGTAACGCTCAACGGCTGATCACACATCGGGATCCCGAGCAGGTGCGTCTGCTTGTTGACGACCAGGTATCCGCCAGCAAGAATCGCCAGCCCCACCGTGGTCATGCCAAGCATTTCGCTACTGCTACGCGCCAACGTGTTGTAAAACGCCATTTTCATCGACTTGCGATAAAAGGCCTGGATCCCACGATTGAACTTCGCTCGTTCAAACGCTTGCGTGTTAAACGCCTTGACCACCCGGATGCCGGCAAACGAATCGTTTAGCATCCCGTAAAGCTGGCTCATCTCTTCCATGGCACGACGACTGGCACGGCGAATCGCGCGGCTCAGGTGACGCATCACCAACCCAACGACCGGCGTGACGACCAACACCAACAGCAATAGCCGCGGGCAGTAGAACATCGCTCCCGACAAGCAGACAATCATCTTCAACGGTTCGCGAATCAGTCGCCCCAAGAGCACGGCGAGTCCGCCAGAAACATGGGAGACGTCGTTGGTGAGTCGCGCTGTCAGTGCGGCAGAACCGTTTTCGCCGAACGCATCGAGGTCCAAGTGCAGCGCCTTGCGGAAGAACAACGAACGCAATTCAACGGATGTTTTTTCCGCCACATTCTGTACCAGCATCATGTTGGCGGTCAGTGCCATCAGCTTGAGTGCTGTGCCTGCGACCAAGGCGACGACGATCATGATCAGCGTCGCGAAAGCTCCGCTGGGAGCGTATGTGTCGATTGCCGGTTTTGCCAGCGCCAGATAGTAAACCGATTCGGATACGACTTTTCGGTTCGCCTGGGCCGTTTCGATCTTCAATTCGATGGGCCGAATGGCATCCCCCTGCGCATCGGCAAGCTGGCCGCGTAAGACGGAGATTTCGTGATCGAGCGCCGAAACCTCGTCCTCCGCGGCGTCCATCCGCTTCTGCGCGTAGATCGGCAGGCTGTCCCCTTTGAAGACGACCTCCACCAATGGATACAACGCTCCGATGTTCGCTCCCCACAGAATTGCAATCAGCAAAGAGCTGAACAAGATTCCGAAAAGCGACCACCTTTTTCGGGCAGCCAATCGCAAAACGCGGCCAAAATTTTTCATCAGTAGTTCGTCATCCTTGACGAGTCCGAGAGATCCAGGTCGCCTCTTGTACCGAAGTGCGAAATCCCGAACCAGCCGAATTTTTTGCTAGCATGGACTTTATTGAGAAGTCGCAATCGGACCCCGAAATTGGCCCGGCATTTTGGATATGCGACGGAAGCCGTCGTTCTGCAGACTCCGATCGTCGTTTGTAGGCCGAGAGAAAGACATCACTCGATGGACACCGCGGAGCGGGGAAGAATGTAGCCTGGGGAGGGTGCGAGCTTTCGGAGGACAACCGCACCTCGCCGCGGCGGCTCGCCGCAACGCCGCGGGCGACGTTTCTTCGGGTTCGCTTACCTGGGGTTCACCAGCCTCGCTGTCGCTGTTGGTTCACCCAGGCTACCTCTTCCCTCGCGGTTACCCAAATCTCATCAAACCGGCATCCTACGACGTCTCCGCCGGGCTCTGGCCTAGCACTGAAGAAATCCTCCAGAGGTCGAGTCGTAGTGCACCGGCGAACCTCGCGGCCCGAAGCGATGTCACGCAGCAGCCGCCGCATGATTTTTCCGCTTCGTGTTTTGGGCAGGGTCGCTGTGAATCGAAGATCATCGGGCTGTGCCAAGGCCCCGATCTGCTTTCGAACATGTTGGCAGAGCTCTGTACGAAGTTCCTCGGTCGGCTCCCGATCACGGATCGTCACGAAGGCGGCAATTGCTTGGCCCTTCAGGTCATGCGGGCGGCCAACCACCGCGGCTTCGCAAACCGCTTCGTGGCTCACCAGCGCACTTTCGACCTCAATCGTGCTCAGCCGGTGACCTGAAACGTTAATCACATCATCGATCCGGCCCATGATCCAGTAGTATCCGTCTTCGTCCCGTCGAGCGTTATCGCCGGTCAGATACATGCCGGGGACGGTGGACCAGTACTGATTGACATACCGCTGCTGGTCACCCCAAATGCCGCGGAGCATTCCTGGCCATGGCTCTGCAATGCATAACATGCCGCCATGATTGGGATCGACCGGAGTTCCTGATTCGTCGACGATTTCCGGCACGATTCCCGGCACGGGGCCGACGCAGGAACCAGGCTTGGTGGCTGTGATGCCTGGCAGCGGACTCATCATGATCCCGCCGGTTTCGGTCTGCCACCATGTGTCAACGATCGGGCAACGCTCCTTGCCGACGATTTTGTGGTACCACATCCAGGCTTCGGGGTTGATTCCTTCGCCGACGGTGCCGAGTAGTCGCAGACTCGACAGATCATGTTTCTGGACATGTTCGTCGCCCCACTTGATGAACGCGCGAATCGCCGTCGGAGCGGTGTACAGGATCGTCACTTTGTGCTTCTCGATCAGCTCCCAAAACCGATCCTCGGCCGGATGGTTCGGTGCGCCCTCGTACATCATGCACGTCGCGCCTGCGGAAAGCGGCCCGTACACGACGTAGCTGTGTCCGGTAATCCAACCACAGTCGGCGGTGCACCAAAAGATGTCGTCGTCGCGATGATCAAACACCCATTGAAAGGTTCGCTTGACCCACAGGTTATAGCCGGCGGTGGTGTGCCGAATTCCTTTCGGTTTGCCGGTGCTGCCGGAGGTGTAAAGGATGAACAGATCCGTCTTCGCTATCGAGCGGAACCGCGGCAGGTCGCCCGACTGTTTGTCGACCACATCGTGCCACCAGAACATCGCGGCCCTCTGTCATCGGCACATCGTCCTGGCCAATCCGTTTCAGCACGAGACATTTTTCGACCGACGGTGACTTGGCCAAGGCCTCGTCCACGGTCTCTTTCAACGCCAGCACGCTGCCACGGCGGTGCAAACCGTCGGCAGTGATGACCAACTTGGCTTTGGCATCGTGGTTGCGATCCGCAATCGACTCGGCGCTGAATCCGGCAAAGATTACCGAGTGGATCGCGCCGATTCGCGCGCACGCCAACATCGCTATCGCCAACTCCGGCGTCATCGGCATGTACACACTGACGACGTCACCTGCTCCCACTCCAAGTTCCTGAAGCGCGGCGGCACACTTGGCAACTTCGGTCCGCAGTTCGGCGTAGGTCAGCGTCCGTGTGTCGCCCGGTTCTCCTTCCCAAATGATCGCCTTCTTGTCGCCCAAACCCGCGTCAATATTCCGATCGAGACAGTTGTAGCTGGCATTCGTCTTGCCGCCGGCAAACCACTCGACGTGGGGCGAGTTCCATTTGCAGACTTCCTGAAAAGGCTCGAACCAGTGAAGATGTTCCAACGCCTGCTCGCGCCAGAATTCATCACGATCTTCGAGTGCGAGTTTGCACAGCTGATCGTACTGCTGCGTCGTGGAAATCACTGCCTTCTCGCGGAACTCAGCAGGCGGAGGAAAGCTTCGGTCTTCGGTCAGGACATGGTCGATTTGTCGAGAGGCGTCGGTCATATTTGCGATTCCGATCTCGCGAGGAACTGAGGGGTTGGAGTGTTGCGTAGTTTACTTGATTGTCGTGGCCCCAACATGCCTTGACGGGACCGAAGTTGGCACTTCCCGTGGGGAGAAACAACGACAAGGCGACGCGATCTCCAGGTGACCGAGGGGACTCTCGCTACAATGAGTCTGCTGCTCCTAGCCCTTGGATTTCAACAATCATGCGAACCTCGGCAAACTCGACTTTCTACGCTGTTTCGGCGTTGGCGATGGCCTGCAGCATCGGTTGTTCCGACTCAGGGCAAAGGACTTACCCGGTGCGCGGGATCGTCCGCTTTCCCGATGGGGAGGTGTTGCGTGATGGTTCTGTCGAATTCGAGATCATCGGTCGCGAGAAACCGGTCACAGCGACAGGAGTGATCGGACCCGACGGCAGTTTTGTGCTCGGCACGTACGAGTTGGATGACGGTGCGCTACCTGGGAAACATCGCGTCGTTGTGATCGCCGACTACGTGATCGGTAGCGGCGCAGAACGCCCTGGACTGATCCCCGAACCCACGGTGCACGCGCGGTACCGGGACTATCGAACATCTGGTCTGGTCCACGAAGTCAAACCCGGCACAAATAACATCGTATTAGAAGTCGAGCGGGCCGACAGCGATAACGAATAGACGGGCCGCAAGTAGCGGTTCTTGTTCGTAGTGACCGCATTCATGCGGTTGTCCGGGGAAAACCCGATGAATCGGGTCACTACGAACTAATTATCCGAAACGAATTGGTGGTCGCTGCGGTGCGTTAGTCGCCCCAGAATGTCGGTCGCAATGTCGACGTTCAACACGCGAACACTGCCGTCGGCGAACACAAAATTGACGCCACCGGTGTGATAGCTGCCGAAGTTTGTTTGAAAGCGATCGTTAGGAAAGCGGGCGAGTGGGTAACCGGGACCGCCACAGCGTGAAAAGTTGGCCGGATGATCTCCGTTGTAAATTGCCCCATCCTCCGGCGATATTCCTTGCCGCAATTCCCTGACGTGTTTTTCGCCAACCAGAATCGTGTGGCTCGCTCCATCCGTCAGGCTCGCGTAGTTTGTGCGACTGCTCCAACTGATTAGTTTCGCGTTGGGCGGTGCAAAACTGCCCGCGGGAACGGTGGGCGGATCCGTTTCTCCGATGCCCATGATCATCGCGCCGTTGGAGGTAATCCAATTCCAAACACCCGCCGGCCCGTGTCCGGCGGAACATGCATAGTCAGAAACCGTGCCCGGAACATGGTCGCTGGTCTCGTACGGCGACAAGATGTCGTCACCCCGGATGCTGACCAAGGTGGCATCACGACGCGACGGACAGTAGTACATTGGGATTTGTGTCAAACGTGCCTTGTCGCTCTGATAGTAATACTTTAGCTGGTCATCCCATTCCTCAGGCAACGCAGTCTGTTCCATAAACGGCAAGATCAAAAATGCCCAGGTGGTGAAATGATCGTAGTTGCGACTGGGCGGCAACTCCTTGCGCTGACTCTCAAAGTTCTGAATCGCCAGCCCAATCTGCTTCAGATTGTTGATGCAACTTGTTTGACGCGCCGCCTCGCGTGAGGCCTGAACCGCCGGCAACAGCAATCCAACCAGGATGGAGATAATCGAAATGACGACGAGCAATTCGACCATCGTGAAGCCACCACGCCAGGTGTCTTTCGCCATCGTCAGCTTACGGTGCATGGTCTTTCCGGGGGGCGAAGTACGTGTCGGACCTGGATAAGATGAGGCAAGGTCCCAATTCGTTCCGCGGCAATTTGAAAACGAACGAATGATCCCATAGTTTATAAGGGAAGCAAGCGGAAAGATCCGCACGCGGAAATATCAAAATGACGCAATGACGGCATTTTTCGTCCAAACTGATCGTTGCGTTTCCGGACCGTTTACCGGTGTGGAGCTTCGTGAGGCGGCCTTGGCCGGGATCATTGGACCCAGCGCAGTCGTGGCGGGCAATCAACACGGACCTTGGTTTCGCGCCGCCGACATCGGTCTTTTCTCTGACAAACAGACGCCGTTACCTCATCCACCCGGCACCCATATCCCTCACTACCAAGTCCGGGGAATGTCGAGTGCGTTCCAGGGGCCGTTCAAACTGCGCGAGTTAATTGGGTTTGCGGCGCGAGGGATGCTGCCCGCCGACGCGCTGGTGCGCAGTGATGGCAGTGACACATGGGTCCGTGCCCGACGTTTTTCAATGCTCGCCGCCTGTTTGAATGGCGAGCTCGTGTTGACCGATGGCACCGGCAAAATCGTGCTACGCAGCAGTGTTCTGGCCAAAAAATCGAAGGCGACCGACGAGGTGCATGGAGCACGCGCACCCATTGAGATTGCCAAGAGGGTTGATGCAAGGGAAATCGCCAGGGTTCCACCACCGCCACCGATTTCAAAAAACGATGAAGTGGCGGTCGCGAAGCCGAAGCCAAGCCGCGACGACGCAGCGGAACCCGAGAACGCGACTCCGCCCTCGAGACTCTCGCGCATGTGGTCGAGCCGTGTGCTGCCGAGTCGTGTGCTGCCGATCCGCGAAGGAATGTCAGGCCTATTGGGCAGTCTTGCCCGCCCGCGTCTCGCGATTCAGCTGATTTGCCTGGTACTGCTCCTTGCCGGAGTCTCGTCCGCGTTTTCGTTTTGGAAACGGTTGTCGATGCCGCGTGGTCAAGCGATTGGTGATTGGATCTGCATCTCCAGCAACGAAGGTGAACCGAGTTTCGGCATTTCGCTGTGCGCCGATGGCCGCTGCATCGTGTTCAACGTGCAGGGAAAATCATGGACCGGTGATTTCGAATGGGCAGCAGCGGATTGACGATGCAGATGGATTCGAGCAAATCGCGCCGTTCTCGACTGTATTCGACCAGCTTGGACCGACACATCAGTCCGGCCCGATCAAGCCAACCGATGGGTACATTCGTTTGTCAGGTTTCGTCAAAGAGCCGCCCATGATCGATGGTCACCCAGTTCGCGATCTCTTCCTGCGACGTGAAGGGGACCAGTTGCAGCTTGGCTACTTGACTTCGGTGCATTGGACGGAGACTGCCAAGAGAATGGAAGGAGGTTGGGTGACAGCGACCAAGTGGCAGAGGCAACGACCCGATGTCAGCAGCGCATTGCAGGCCATCGAACGAGAACTGCCAGTGCCCACGGACGACTACGGCGGACAGCGACCGTTGCATATTTCCAAAGCAATCAAAGTCGTACAAAAAGGCCAGCCGTCGCGATCCGGCGACGCTCAGGCGATCAAGCACGCGACACTCACGTACTCGAACAAAGTAAACGCTGCTTATCTGCTGCGGCAATTCGGTGTGCCAGATGAAGCAAGATCGCTTTTCCCCTTCGAGGCCTCGGAAATCAGCAACGGGCCTTCCTTCGAGGGCGCCGAGCTTGTCCGCTACGGCGACTTGAAATTCTTTCTTTCCCATGACGGCCAACTCCGCTATCTGGCCTTGGCATTGCAACCGATTCTGTAGGCGGCAACTGTTTTTGCCACGAATTTGTGAGCCCGTGTGGTTTGCCAGTGTAAAGGGGGATCTTGAATCCGTTTTGGATGGAATGACGTACCGATTCTCATCATCACTTTTCTCAAGAACCGCCAATCATGAATCAGTCTCCGGCGACTCGTGTTCACTTTGCGCTATCGATGCTGTGCCTGCTAATACTTGTGGGCTGTGATACCGGTTCTCAAGCAACCGCACCGGAAAAAGGTGAAATCGAGGCCTATTTGGCCGACAACCCCGATGTCGCCAGTGAAGATGCTCCCGCGATGGAAGTGGGCGACGAGTGAAGGCTGTTCACGCGTGCGAATTGATTCTCCTTGTGAATAACCCTCCTCCTAAACCGACTTTATAAAGGTCAATTTGATGAGAAAACCGTTACGCAAGCAGGGATTCACGTTGGTGGAACTGCTGGTGGTGATCGCGATCATTGGCGTGCTTGTCGGGCTCTTGCTCCCCGCGGTGCAGGCGGCACGTGAGGCAGCCCGGCGGATGAGCTGCAGCAACAATTTCAAGCAGGTTGGGCTCGCCATCCACAACTACCACTCGGCATTCAAGCAGACGCCGATGCTGATGGGTGGTACCGATTCGGCTACCAACGCCAACAACGCGTTACCGGCTGTGAGTAACAACGCGATGCAACTGAGCATCTTCGTTGGGCTCACTCCGTTCATGGAGCAGCAAGCGTTGTGGGAGCAGATCAGTAACCCCTTCGATGCCGATGGCGACGGCACCACGACCAACGACGTCTACAACCCAATGGGGCCAATTCCCAATATGTCGCTGGCCAACCACACCAATAACGGTGAGTACACTCCCTGGTTGACCGAGATTCCCACGCTTCGCTGTCCTAGCGACCCAGGAGTGGGACTTCCTGCACAGGGGCGAACGAATTATGCCGCCTCCATAGGAGACTCCATCCATCAGTCCAACGTGGGCCTGTTGAATTACGTTGCGGCAAACAAACGATACATGCCGAGTTCGGGGCGTGCCCAACGAGCGCGAGAATCACTACGTGGTTTTTTTGTTCCGCGGAAAGACATCAAATTTCGTGACATCCTTGATGGCTTGGCGAACACGATCGCGGCTGGTGAGATCGCCACCGATTTGGGTGACCGTGCGATCACGACCATGGCCAATTCTCAGAAGTTAATCGCCGTCTATGACGACCCCAGTATTTGTGCATTAGAGGCCGACCCAGCGCGACCGCAGTTTTGGTCCACCACCGCAGCGAACCTCATCACCGGGGCCCAAAATGGGCGGGGTTTCAAATGGGCCTTCGGATATCCGTTTTGGACTCAGATCACGACCATCACGCCGCCGAATCGCGAGATTTGCTTGCGAAATGCCATCAACTCGCCGGGAATTACCCCGCCCAGCAGCCGACACCAGGGTGGGGCCCACATTCTGATGGGCGACGGTGCTGTGGTTTTCATTACCGATTCGATTGAGGCTGGTGACAGCCACCAACAAACCATCTACGTGAACTACACCGCACAATCCAGTGTCGCCCCTGCGCTTCCAGGTGCGGCGAGCCTGTATGGGCTGTGGGGTGCGTTGGGAACGCGGGCAAACAAAGAGACGATCGAGGAACAATTGAACCAATAGCCTGTTTCAACGCGATGGTGACCATGAAGGGCCCTGTGAGCATGAGAAGTTCGATCAAATCGCCGATGAACGCGCGCTGCTGCGATCGCGGTCTCCCTCGTGCTTTCCATCGTGAACGTGGCCCATGCGGATGACGGAAGTGACGCTTATCAAGAAGTGAATTATTCCCTCACGCGGCTGGTGGGCGACGGCTTCGTGTTCTTGAACGGCCAGTATCTGGCGCCGCCTTACTACATCGAGCGAACAGCCTCGGCGGTCATTCTGAACGGGCACGCGTTGGACGTTGAGAGTTTTGACCTCTTGAAGACGTACCATTATGACATCTTGAGCGACCAGGAATCGCATCCACATCAACCTCCACGGTCGCCGGAGATCATCGCGCTCTCGGCGTTCTTTGATGATCTTGGCGTCGCCTGCAAGCGAGAGGTTACCGTGCTGTCAGCAGGTCGAAAGCCGCTGTTTCTGTCCGGGGCCAACGAAGGGCAAGACCTGTTGCAAATCCTGTGCATTCCCGGGTCGCAACGACAGGGCAATGATCAAGC
This sequence comes from Pirellulaceae bacterium, assembly GCA_963704055.1. Taxonomy (GTDB): domain Bacteria; phylum Planctomycetota; class Planctomycetia; order Pirellulales; family Pirellulaceae; genus Rubripirellula. Next base: position 113,521 of record CAVPGW010000006.1, read on the forward strand.
CCCCGATGACTTGATCTCCGTGGTTGATCGCGGAACATGGAGCCAGTTGACCGCTGAATTCCAGGCGTCGCCCGATTTTCTTGATCGAACAAGACGACACTTGGAACGGCGGATCGCGAGGCAAGCGAGCGACGAAAAACTGGCGCTGGCAAATATTTGGAGCAACCGCGTGGCCTACCCATTGACCACATTCGCAATGATCGTCGTGGTTCTTGCTTTTGGGCATTTGCTCTCGCACAAGCCGATGGTCGAAGCGCCAGGTCCCGATGGAAGAGTCTCCGACAGTACGCGACAAATTGTCCTACGCTCGCTGTTGATCGTTGGACTCCTCTCCCTTGTTGATCTGGTTTGGACGATCACAGCTTCGCAGACCGGTTCCATGCGCGAATTGAATCCTTTGGGCAGCAAAATGATCGGTGACACAGTTCATCTGATCCTGTTCAAGTCGGTGGTGACGACGACGGCGCTTGGTTTGCTCTACATTCTTCACCGAACTCCCCTCGCACAAGTCGCTTCCTGGTGGAGTTGCCTGGCGCTTACGCTGTTGACAGCTCGCTGGCTCACATTCAACGCGATGTTTCTGTAGTGCTTTGGGCGCGTTGGAGCGGAAAAACGCCTGCCTTGTTTCGTAGAGTGATGGCTCTGGCTCCAATATCAGGCCACTCGCCAGGCCATAATCGGCCGCCTCCGCCGGACAGATAGACGATCTGCTGCTATCATGGGTGGAGAAACAAGGGGGGATGTGATGGCCAAGGTACTGATAGTAGAGGACACTGAAGTCAACCGACTCGTGCTGTCACATCGGCTAAGAGACTTGGGCTTTGAGGTTGTGCTTGCGGTCGATGGACAAGAAGGTCTGGACAAAGCCACTGAAGAGATGCCCGACATCATCATCATGGACATGTACCTGCCGAAAATTGATGGCGGAGAAGTCACTCAAATGCTCAAAGCAAATGATCGGACGAAACATATTCCCATCATCGCTCTTACCGCCCATGCGCTGACAAAACGACGCGACGCGATGGTCGGCATCGGTTGCGACGAATACGAAACGAAACCTGTCGACTTTGAAAGACTGGTTTCCAAGATCGAGCTGTTGACCAACAAAGATCACTAGCGATGCTTTGCTCGTAGTGACCGCATTCATGCGGTTGATCACACAATCAGACCCCATGAATGGGAGTCACTACGAACAAGAACAGCAGGCCTTAACGCGCGACGAGTCGCTGCTGCGGATGAGAAGTCGAATTCGATTTCCTGCGTTTCGCCACCGACGAGCGTCAGCAGTTTCTCGCGGCTTTCCTCTGCTCCATCACCCGTGATGACCCGCACGCTGTAGTTCTCCAGCTCTTCGCCGGCTCGCAGTTTGGTCGTCTCGAATACTCGAGTTCCACCCTGTCTGCTTCATCTCATGACCATCCAGGTAAACTCTGGCTTCCTCCGGCACGTGCAGAGTCACCGTGGTGCTCACCGGTTCGTCAGCGCTGGCGAGCTGTGTCGACTGATCACCGGGATCAAAGGCCAGCGATGAAACCTGACCGCCGCGCAATGCGACTTGTTTCGTTTCCGTCACGGTTTGTCCGTCACGTTCGAATTCCACGCGAATGTCAAACTCGTACTGTGCCTCGGGCTCCGCGCCAGGAATCACAAAGGTCCGCTCACGACCGGCAAGCGACGTGAGACGATCGTTGATCGTGACGCGGGCGTCCTCCGGCACATCAAGCGTCAACTCGATGTTGCCACTCGCTGCACGCTGATCATTCGCGGCAACTTGCACCGTTGGTACGACAAGCTCTGGCATGACTTGGGGCTCGAAGCTTGGTAGCGGATCCGTCAGTAACCGAATTGGCGGAGTAGAAGCCGCCGAACCCGACCCACGGTTGATAACCGTAGCCAACTCCACAGCCGTAGCCGATGTAAGGACTTACATAGTAGCGTGGGAACGTAGCTTCGATAATAGCTGCGGTAGTAGGTCGGATAGTACGCGCGATACCCGGTAAAACCATACCCGTATCCATAGCCATACCCGCCATAAAAACCGAAGCTGCGATAGCTCGGAAAAGAGTAGCCAAAGCCATAGCCTCGGTGAAAATGGCGGTGATGCCCCCAACCCGCTTCAGCGGAACTGGTCATGCCCACCAAGCAGAAGCTGGCGACCAGGATCGCAGCCAACGTTCTTGTGCCAAAAGTTCCGTGACTCATGATTTGCTCCAACTGCCAAGTTCAATACGAATGCGATTCCTACGACCGCCTGACCGACTCACTATATTCTAAACAGCTGAACAGGTGCTTGAAAGTGTTCCTGCCGCGGCATTTTTAGGTGGACTGCGCCAGTTCCCGTTCGTAGTGACCGCATTCATGCGGTTGTCGCAGCGGAAAGACCCGATGAATCGGGTCACTACGAACGGGAAGTGGCGAGGCCCGACTGGTGGCCAGCACCCTACCGCTAAGATTGGGTAGTCGCCAAATTACGCGATCACATCCTCAACGACGCGGGCGGGTTCCACTCCTGTCAGCTTGATGTCCAGGCCTTGAAACGACTCGGTGAAGCGGTCATGGTCGATTCCGAACAGGTACAGCATCGTGGCGTGCAGGTCGTGTACCGTCACAACGTTATCGACGCTGTTGTAACCGAGTTCATCAGACGAACCGTAGGTGGTTCCCCCCTTGATGCCTCCGCCGGCCATCCAGATGCTGAAAGCGTTGATATGGTGGTCGCGGCCCGAACCCTGAGCCATCGGCGTCCGCCCGAACTCGCCGCCCCAAACAATCAACGTATCCTCGAGCAATCCGAGTCGCTTCAAATCGTGAACCAGCCGCGCTGGGACGGCAGTCGCCAGCTGACTTCGTAAAGTTCTTTTCCAGATCACCGTGGTGGTCCCAGCCTCGATGATACAGCTGTACGAAACGAACGCCCCGTTCAAGTAGTCTTCGAGCCAGTAGACAGTTGGAGGCGAACGATCCATCGCCCGGCTGTTGGACGCCGTACAGCTTGAGTGTTTCCGGCGATTCACTGGACATGTCAATCAGATCCGGGACTGCCGACTGCATTTGAAACGCCATTTCATACTGCGAGATTCTGGTTGCGATTTCGGAATCGTTGTGCCGCTCGGCCAGCAATCCGTTGAGCCTCTGAATCTCGTCAACAACCTGGCGCTGCGTCGATTGGCAGACTCCACTGGGGTTGCCGATGTAATGCACCGGCGTGCCTTTGCTTTGAAAGGCAACGCCCTGAAATTTACTGGGCAAGAAACCGGCGGACCACTGTCGCGCCGAGACCGGCTGAGCACCTGGTCCCTGCGACGTCATCACGACATAACCGGGCAGATTCTCTGTTTCAGCGCCGAGTCCATACAACAACCACGACCCCATCGACGGTCGCCCCTTGATGATCGAACCGCTGTTCATGAAGGCGTGTGCGGTGTCGTGATTGATCTGTTCGGTCGTCATGCTTCGAATCACCGAGATCTCATCCGCAATGCCGCCGATGTGGGGCAGTAACTCAGAGATCTCCGTACCACACTCGCCCCACTTCCGAAACTTTGCAAACGACTTACGTGCTTTGAGCTCCGTGTTTTGCAGCTGGGCGAGTTGCTGTCCCTCGGTGAACGACGTGGGAAAAGGCTGGCCATCGATGCGGTCGAGCTCCGGTTTCGGGATCGAGCGCCTCGATATGGGATGGCCCACCCGCCATGCACAGATGTACGATCCGCTTCGCCTTCGGCGCGAAGTGCGGGAGGTTCGCCAACGCGGGCCAAGGTCGACTCGCTTTTCCAGCCGCCTGCGATTTCGTGTCACCGGCCAACAACGATGCCAGAGCGAACGAACCGATTCCCGCGAACGAATTCGACAAGAACGTTCACCGCGCTACGTCACGTTGACGGTCATGCCAGTTTGTGTTCATGGATCGTTTTCCTCGCATGTTCGTAGTCACCCGATTCATCGGGTCTTCCGCGGGCCTAACCGCATGAGGGTGGCTGGTGGTCGAGCGTCAGCGAGCCCCCAGCAGCGAGCCAATGGGATTCCGGGGGCTCGCTGACGCTCGACCGCCGGCCACCCCGTATATGAAACTCTCAATCTTCCATTACCACTCCAGAAGAACCAGTTAATATCGTGTGATTGTGTCGTGCAGATTCAAAATGACGCCGGCATACCTGAGACCACGCGGCATGCTTGACCGCATCGTCCAAGTTTTTAGTTGCGGTGCCATGCAGCCCCGTTCGACTGAACGCTTCAGCCTCGTCCGGGTTCGCTGCAAAATATTCGAGCTGTGCGTCCAAGAGCTTTCGCAAGCCCGCCTTTTCTGTATCCGTCGGCGACCGCGACACGGTGAGCCGAAACGCTTGATTGATGATTGGATCAAAATCGGCCTCGTCGTTTTCGCCTAGTAACCGATCGCTCATCGCTCGAGCTGCTTCCACAAACGTCGGATCGTTTAACAGCGTGAGTGCCTGCTGCGGGCTATTCGACTGGGTGCGATCGGCAACGCACTCATCGCGTGCCGGAGCGTCAAAGTTGACCAGCATCGGATGCAGAAAAGTTCGTTGCCAGTGCATGTAGACGCCCCGCCGATACTGACGCGCGTCGACGTCGTGAACATAAACACGATTGGGAAACTGTAGATTTTCGTAGTGGCCGTCGGGCTGATACGGAAAGACGCTGGGGCCGCCGATAAAATCGGTATTGAGCAAGCCGGCAATGGCGAAGCGCATTGTCTCGAACGGCTTCCGCTTCCAATCGTCGCGGCGACTGCTGAGACAACAGTCGATTGTACGGATCGATGTCCTTCAAATCGCCGCTGGCCGATTCGCTCGGCAGCGCCGCCGATTGACGATAGGTGTGACTGGTAACGATCAGCCGAGTGATGTGCTTCATGTCCCAGCCGTCACGGAACTCGCTGGCAAGCCAGTCCAGCAAACGTGGATGACTCGGCCATTCACCTTGATTGCCAAGGTCGTCGAGTTTGCCTGAAAGGCCGGCACCGAAGAAGTGTTTCCACATACGATTGACATAGTGCCTTGCCACCAATGGGTTCTCGTCCGACGCCAGCCACTCGGCGAGATCCTTGCGAGTCAAACGGGTCGGCTTGTCCTGCCAGCTTCCCGCTAGAAACTCAGGAATACTCGGTTGGACAATTTCACCCGAGCGGTCCTGCCAATTTCCGCGAGGCAGCACGCGGGCCTCTGGAATCTTGTCGCTGGGCAGCGGCTGAGCGATCATGGTCATGGCCAGTCCCGAGCGGCAATCGAGGATTGCGTTGCGATATTGGATTGCTTCCGCATTCTGCTGGTCTGCCGGCGTGACGCTGCGATCGTAAGCTGCGAGCAACGCATCGAGTTGTCGCGGTGAAAGGTCACGCTCGGCTGTTTCCAGTGCCGCGGACAGAACTTGATCGACCGACGACGCCCCGGCCACGTACCGCGAAAACGGTGAAACGGAAACTCGGAACTTGCCAATATCGTCACTGGTTAGCTGAACGACCAATTCGTCCTCCGGCCCCAGCGCAACCGTTTCGGAGAGATGATAGACGGCAACATGCGGCAAACGAGTCTCATCGGGCAATTGCCAGAGGGTCGGCCCGGATCGCCACACGCTGTCAAGAAAGCGAGGATCGTGGCCGCTTTTGTAACCTTTCGGACTAAGACGATTGGCTTGCGCAAACGCGATGTTTACCGGCTCGGTCGTGTTTGCCTCAGCCGACCCGCGGCGGACGGAAGCTGACAGAGTGACGGCAAAGCGACCCTCTGGACCGCGACCAACAGCGTCTCCGTTGGCCTCATCCGGCAAGACTTCCAACTGAATCGATCGAACCGACGTGGGCTGAACCATTTGCGATTTCAGCACGGTCTGCTCGCCCGTGATCGGTTCACCGCTCAACAGCACCGCGTCTTCGACAAGCTTGTGCGGTGTCTTCTTTTCGTTGTCGATTTTGTCGGGAGTCAGAGCTTGCCATCCGCTGGGGTATTGCTTGATCCAGCGCCGTGATTCGGACAGCCAACGCTGGTAGGACTCAGATTGTTGCGTGCCAGGTTTCAAGTGGCTGGCAGCCGTTCGATCCGAATCTCGCTCCAGCGCTGCAATTTGGTCCTTCAACGAACCTGACTCGACTCGTAATTCCGGAGGGAACGGATAGTCATTGCTGAACCCGGGCAGATCCTCGTTCGGTGTGTAGCGATAGGTCGTGTAGACGCCCCACTGGCGCACATCATCAAAGAACGCCCCGAGTGAGTAGAAATCCTTGGTCGCGAACGGATCGTACTTGTGATTGTGGCATTCGCAGCAACCGGTCGTTGAACCCAACCAGGCGGTGCCCAACATCCGCACTCGGTCCGCGGTGTACTTGGCAAGGTACTCGGCCGGCTGAGCACCGCCTTCGCGAGTCATCATGTTCAATCGGATCAACCCGGTGGCGACCAGCTGCTGCGGCGTGGGGTCGTCAAGCAAATCGCCAGCCAATTGTTCGAGCGTGAATTGATCAAACGGCTTGTTACGATTGATGGCATCAATGCCGTAGTCACGATAGGCGAAGATGCGTTGATTCTGGTCGCCGTGATAACCGACAGTGTCCGAGAATCGCACGATGTCCAGCCACGGAGCCGCCATCCGCTCGCCGTAGTGTGGCGACTTCAACAGTCGATCGACTTGCTTCTCGTAGGCCAGGACCTGGAGACCGTCCGGCTTAGCCGTTCCGTTCTTGTTAGGATTTCCGACGCTCGTCGTTTGGTATAGGCACCGAGAAGAAAGTACATCACTCGATTGGACAGCCGCGGAGCGGCGGAAGAATGTAGCCTGGGGTATAGGGTGCGAGCTTGAAGCGAGCAACCGCAGCCCCAGGTTGCGGTTGCTCCACGACATTTTTCCCCGCGGCGTTTCGGCGGCTACGCCGCCGAAACGCCGCGGGGAAAGGTTCTTTTGGGTTCGCTTACCTGGGGTTACACCAGCCTCGCTGTCGCTCGTTGGTTCACCCCAGGCTACCCTCTTTCACCGCTCCGCGGTTACCCAAATCTGATCACAACCGGCATCCTAAGCCGGACGGTCTCCCTGTCCTGGCCCACGCCGATCGCACCCGTCAATTCATGATGGTCGAGGCACTAGGCTGCTCGTCGATCTTGATGAATCCGGCGGCTGGCGTCCTCGATTCGCTCGCGGGCCGTCGCGTGCGGCCCGATCTCGGCCGTCGTCGCAGCGGCATACCAGACTCGTTGGTCGATCGACTCCAGCACTTGCTGGGCAAGATCGACAGCACGGGCACCGGCGACGCCGTCGACCGTCGGGGCAATTCCCGTTTGAACGCTGATCACAAAATCATGCAATTCATCAAGGATCGCGTTTCGCGGCGCCAGTTCACGCGTTTCACACCGCAGTCGTTCGCTGAACAGAGTTCCGCTGTAGCCGAGCGGATCATCGGTCTCAGTGGCGAGGTCAAAGGATCGTGTGACCACGGTTTCGCAGGGGCGTACCACCGACAACGAGGGGGCGCCAAAGTCGATATCGGCAAACCCGTTGCTGCTGTAGACCTGCATGTTTCGCGCGGGCGTTGGGCTGACGCGCGACGCTTTCAAGTTGGCCACCATACCACATTCGAATTCGATCCGCGCTTCGGCCAGATCATCGTGGTGACTGATGACTGCCAGCCCGCTGGCGGAAACCGATTGAACAGCCGCGTCGGTCATCGACAGCACCAAGTCCAAGTCGTGGATCATCAAGTCCATGACGACTCCCACGTCCAAGCAGCGACCTGGAAAACTCGACGCCCGCACTGCTTCGACATATTTGACATCGACGGCCAGCTTCTCGAGCGATGTGAAGGCTGGATTGAATCGTTCGACGTGTCCGACTTGCAGAGTCAGTTTTCGCGACGCGGCAAGCATCGCCAACCTGCTGGCATCCGCACGCTCGATCGTCAGCGGCTTCTCAACCAAGACATGCTTGCCTGCCTTCAAAAAATCAGTAGCAATTTGGGCGTGCGCGTCGGTCGGTGCGGCAATGATTGCAGCATCGACTTTCTCAATGCAGTCGCGGTAGTCGGCAAACGTTGGCACGGAGAACAACTTCGCGGCATGCTCTCGCGCCGACTCGATCGGATCACTGACCGCGGCTAATTCGGCCCCGTCAACTTGAGCGAGCAACTTCGCATGGATCCGTCCCAAATGGCCGGCGCCGATGACTGCTGTCCGTAACGTACTCATGCTGCTTTCTTTCGTCGATCGCGGCCACGACCATGTCGTCCGCCGCTGGTATGGTCAATGAAATCGAACAAATGTTTAAGGACTGGTCGAATCGGCCCCGAGCTCATCAATTCGGCTCGGGCGACTTCGATGCCGACACGTGAGCGATACAACAACCGATGCGCCTTACCTAGGATTTCGATGTCTTCTGCCGGATAGTCGTGGCGTTTCAACCCAATCGAGTTGACCGCCCGGGCCCTGGCAGGTTGGCCGTCGACGATCATGTAGGGAGGCACGTCGTGTAAGATTCGGCTCATGCCGCCGAGAAAGCTGAGCTGTCCAATGGAAGCGAAGTGATGAACACCTACGCCGCCCGCGATCGTGACGTCGTTGGCTATGTGCACGTGACCGCCTAGCATGCCGTTGTTGGCGATCACGATCCGATCGCCCAGGTTGCAGTCGTGAGCAACGTGGCATCCGATCATGAAGAAGTTGTTGTCGCCAATGCGCGTGACGCCATCCTCTTTTTCCGTTCCCCGATTGACGGTGCAGTGCTCGCGAAAAGTGTTGCCGTGGCCAATTTCAACGCGAGTCGGTGTGTCTTTGTAGCTTGTATCCTGAGGATGGGCTCCGATCACACAACCGGGAAAGATGTGATTGTCTTCCCCGAACGAGGTGACGCCTGAGACGACCACGTGGTCCTCGATCATCGTGCCATCACCAATGGTCACGTCAGGCCCGATCACGCAAAAGTGACCGATGCGGACGTTTTTCCCCAGCTTCGCGCGGGGATCAACAACGGCGGTCTGAGCGATGATTGTGCTCATGATTGCTCCGTAACCAGTTTGGCGTGTCCATGGTGTGAATTGATTTCAAGGCTTGTCTGTCGTGAGTCGTGGAAGCTACGCAGATTTGCGACAGTCGCTGTTTGTCGGCCAACGCGAGACATTGTGATTCGCCACTTGTTGTGCAGCCAGTTCGGTCAGCTGCATTGCCATTCGCCCGTTCAGGTTGTGTCCACCGCGGAACGAGGTGAACCGCCCCACCAACTCGACGCGGGCAAGTGCCAAGTCGCCGATCAGGTCAAGTGTCTTGTGTCGAGCGCACTCGTTGGAGTATCTGTAGACGTTCTCGATGGGGCCGTCCGCACCGATCACCAACAGATCCTGATTTGTCACGTGCGATGCCACGCCCGTCGCTCGAATCTGTTCAGCCTGAGCCGCGGTCACGAAGGTCCGCGCCGGGGCAACTTCACGAATGAAGCGATCGGGCGTCAGCTCGATTCCGAAGGCCTGTGGTTTGATTGGCGTATCGTCGTCGAAACTAAGCTGATACTCGAAATAGCTTTCGCCGTTTCGCGAGGGTGCCGCTTCGAGCCACGCGCCCAGCGTTCCGATGCGGTAGCGATCTCGGATCACGAGTTGCTGTCGGGGACAGGCCTGCACGATCAAGCCGGATTTTCGCAATGGCTGGACGAAGCCTAGACTACTGCCATCGAGTGCCGGTAATTCCTCTGCATCGATTTCGACAACGCAGTTATCGATCTCCAGCGCCGCAAGCGCCGCCAACAGATGCTCGATCATTTGGAATTTCGCGTTTCCGCAAACCAGATTGGTTCGCAGATTGGCGTCTTCGCGATGACCGATCGACGCGGTGCACCCGGGATGCGAGGGCAGATCCATGCGAACCAGACGGATGCCTGTTCCCATGGGCGCGGGATGAATTGCGACGCGAACTTCGCGCCCGCTCCAGTAGCCTCGGCCACTGACCTCGCAAGACACCGCGATCGTATGTTCGTTGCGTGAACGATTCACGCCTGGCCTCCCTGCCATGCAGCCCGCAAATCCTTTTGCAAGCTTCTTTGTTTTGCACCAGCCCACTGATGGGCTGGCTGAAAATTTCCAAGCCAGCCACGCAGCTTGCATGGCGACTCGGTTTGATGAACGGTTGAACGCGACTAGCGAGTCGTACCACCGGGCTTCGCAGCAGTCTTGTTCATGGTTTGATCCAGATACTGCATCACACCCTTGGTCATGTCGAGGGAATCGTCGTGATAGACGATATTCTTCATCACGCCTCGGATCACCGAATCACCTTTGGCAAGATCCATGTCCTCGCTGTTGTAGCGAAGCACCAAGTTGATCTTGTAGTGCTGGGCCAAGAACTTCACGCCGTTAGCGATCAGCTTGTAGTTCTCGTAGTAGATACCGGCTTCCGCATCAGCCAACTCTTTTCGTTTGCGGTTCATGTCGAGTCGCAACTTCGAGTCCATCTCAGCCACCAGCTCTTCCTGAGCCGCATACTCAGGTGAGTTCACCTTGAACGTCTTCAGACGCTCGGCCGCTTGCTTCAGCTCTTCGCGTTGCGCTTGGAGCTGGGCGTCATACGCCTTCAAGTCGTTTTCGACCTTTGACACCTGGGCTTTGATGCCCGGGTGATTCTTGAAAATGTAAGCCACGTCCACGACCGCAATACGGTGGCCGGTATCATCGGCCGACGCGGAAACTGGGACCATGGCGGTAAGAGTAATGATGGCCATCGCGATGGCCGCTTTGCCGATTAATCGCACGTCCGCTCTCCTTGCGTTGTGGGTGCGCATCCAATACCGACGCTTGTGCATCCGCTCGGATTTCAAGACGTCCAACGTCTTTACCGAGGCACTCGCGCCGATCTGTTGAAGTCGCTTCAACAGGTTCGATTCGGGTCGGATTGTGTCACCACTTTGCGTAGGCGTAAAGATTGAAATTGCCGTAACACGACGCTCGGCAAAAAAATCTCATTTTCAGACTCAACCTCCCGGTCGAGGCTGCAATCGAACCGTCACATCCATCGTTCGACCACCACGCGTCACCTGAATCGTCAATTGCTCGCCAGGCGAGCGCGTTCGCATGAATTCAAGGACATCCGCAGCCGATCTGACCCGCCGTTTTGCGAGTTTTTCCAATCGATCTCCGATCCGAAGTCCACCACGTTCGGCTGGTCCACCTGGTGAGAGTCCCGACAGCACGACGTGATCGCCGCGATCTGAGAGCGTCACGCCCATGAATGCCGTCATTTGACGGCGAATCTGGACCTTGTTCTCTGTTTCCACATACGTCGGACGCTGCTCGCCAGTCGCCAACTCGAAAGTGACTTCGGAAACTATATCGGTTACGCGGCTCAATCCACCGAACTCGATTTTGTCGAAATCATCGGATGGACGATGATAATCGTTATGCAGGCCCGTGAAGAAAAACAGAACCGGAATCCCAGCCTCGTAAAAAGATTGATGATCGCTGGGGCCGTAGCCCGTTGGCACCTTGAATAGATCAAATTTCTGCTGCTGGTTCGCCTTCTCGAGGATTTCATCCAAGCCATCGCCCGATCCAGTTCCGTAGACAGTCAATTCGTTGTCGCGCAGCCGGCCTACCATATCCATGTTCACCATGGCCACCGTCGACTCAAGCGGAAATCGAGGATTTCGCACGTAGTACTTGCTACCAAGTAGTCCACGCTCCTCGCCCGTGAACGCAATGAAGACGATGCGGCGATGCGAGTTGCTATCGGCCAACCTCTGCTGCAACTGAGCCGCAGTTGCAAGCAAAGCCACGGTGCCGCTGGCGTTATCGTCGGCCCCATTATGGACTGCCACGGTTCCCGGCGCCAGCGAACCGTAGCCACCCATCCCAACATGGTCATAATGCGCACCGACAACCACGGTTTCATTGGCAAGCGGCCCGCGCCGGGAAGCACGCCGATCACGTTGCTGGTCTTCGCCAATGACGGTTTCAATTCGACTCGTAGGGTTATGCTCGCATCCGCCAACACAAAACTTTGGGGTGCATAAGTTTGATCGATCTTCTTTTCGATTTCTGCAAGTGACTCGCCGCGCGACTGTTGGATCAGTCCATCAACCAGATCACGTGCCAGGGAGACGACAGGAATCGAATCTTTATCGGCGGCCCGATCGCCTGCTTCGGAGATTCCCAGCACACCGCGACCGGCCTGGTTCAGGTCCTGGCGCATCGACTCGACCATCGAGTCAATGGCGGCAACCTTCTCCGTTAACGTCTTGCGGCTGTTGACCGCCTCGGCCGGCAGATTTGCGATTTGCTCTTCAATTTGCGTCTTGCGATCGAGTTCGCGATTGATTTTGCTCCGCTCGTTCTGAACGCTCTGCAAAACGCTTTCGGGGTCGTTGACGAGGATCACTGCGTTAGCGCCATGCTTGATGGCGTTTTCGATTTTCGTGTTAAAGAAGGCGTGGCGCGTGTTACGCGTTCCTGCGAAAGGGCTATTGGGATCTGAAATCCCCGGCTCTTTTCGCAAAATGATCACCGTTGCCCCCGCCACATCGATCCCGGCGTAATCATCGTAGCTGGGCTTCTCCGCCGTGATCCCGTAACCTGCGAACACCAGCGGCCCGGACACCTGACCGCCGTGGGAGCCGATCGCCATTGGATTCATTCCTTGGGCGAGCGATGCGGTCACGGGGTCGAATGCTTCCTCGCGATGCTTGACTGTCAGGCGATTGTTCTCGGCCGAACCCGGCCGAGCACCGACAGTGATATTCAGCTTCTGAAACGGCGATCCGTCGATCACAGTCGTATCCAGGCCAATTTCCTCCATTCGTTTGGCAATGTGGTTGGCGGCCAGGTCGATTGTTTCATCGGTCACGCTACGACCGCGCAAATCATCGCTTGCCAGATATTCGAGATCCGACTGCAATTGTTGAGCTTGTCGCGACGCCCGATCGGCATCGATCGGGCGTTCAGCGAAGACAGGGCAAGTCGTCGGCAAAAAGACGAACCAGAGCAAGAGAAGACGAGCGTTCAAGGTTCGCTTTCCTTATTGGAACTGATGACTTCCTTCCCTCTATGCTGTCTTGACTGCGTCTTTGCGCTCGATCAGCCACAGCAGGATTGGACTGGCAATGAAGACGCTGCTGTAAGTTCCGACGATGACTCCCACCACCAGTGCGAACGCGAATGCGTGGATGCCCTCGCCACCGAACCAATACAGCAGCACGACCACGATCAACGTGGTTAGCGAAGTCAGCAACGTTCGGCTGAGCGTTTGATTGATGCTCGTGTTGATCATCTCGCCGGTCAATCTTCGGCGCCTTGCCTTTCGTCTCGCGGATACGGTCAAACACAACGATCGTATCGTTCAACGAATAACCGATGATCGTCAAAATCGCTGCCACCACGGTCAGGCTGATCTTGAAGGGATCAATCAGCAGGAACCCGAGTGCATCGGCTAGCCAGTAGCTGACAGCAATGGCGCCGAGTGTGATCAAGACGTCGTGAACCAAGGCGGCGACCGCGGCGAATCCATAGATCACTCTTTGGAAGCGGAACCAAATGTAACCGATGATGCAAAGCAGGCTGGCAAACAAGGCACCTAACGCTCGGCCAATCATGTCGCCGGCGACCCGTGCCCCAACGCTGCTGCTGCTGATCCAAACCGGATCGCTGTCCATCTTCTGCTTGATATTCTCCATGATCAAATCAGCCTGGCTGGCCGGCAACGGCATGTCGACTTGCCACTTCGAGAAGGTCAGTGACGATTCAGGCTTCCATTCCTCGACACCTTCGCCAAGTGGCTTCAACTCGATCAAACGATCCGTCAACGGAACATTGACCTCCGCGGCAGCCGCGACCAACGCTTCGGTCAACGTCACGGCGTTGATGGATGCTCCACCGACGCCTCCGCCTTCTATTCCAAGCTCGATGATGGCACTGCTGTTGCACAGCCGGAGTCTCGGCGGCACTTTCAGAATTCTCGTCTCCACCGACAGGCGGTGATTCTTGGGCTCGTGCCACGGTCAGCATCACGCCATTGGAATCCGACGGCGGGCTGAGCCGCGCGCCGTCTTCGGCCTGCGCTTTGCCGGTCGGCGTGATGGAAATGTTGTAGGTCACCAATCCAACGGAGCTGTCCTCCGCGAAAGCTCTGGCGATGGCCGATTTCAGTTCCTCGACCCTCTCGAACGAGGAATCAACTTTGTAGACCGTGTCATCTGGAATTCCTTCCATACTGACGCCATTGACGGTGTAGGGAACGTCTTGGCCGTTGATCTGCATTTCCGACTTCACGATCTCGCGAATCTTGTCCGCTGGCGTGGGCTGATCCAATCGGAACTGGACCGACGAACCGCCGGCAAAGTCGATGTCAAAGATGCTCTTGCCGCGGACGAACAGCGAAGCGATGCCAATGCAAACCAGCACGCCTGAAATCGCCAACGTCAATTTGCCTTTGCCAATGAAATCCAGGGAGCCTGATTCGCCCGAAACCATGGTGCGGATTGAGTTGACGCCGTCCGACATGCTCAGCGACAAGAACCCACGACGTTCGGCGAGATCGAAGAACGTTCGCGAAACATAAATCGCGGTGAACATCGAGAACAGGATTCCTAAGATCAACGTGACCGCGAAACCTCGGATCTGGTCAGTCCCGATCGCGTACAACACGATCGCCGTGATCAACGTCGTCAAGTTCGCGTCGATGATCGTGACCGTGGCCTTGGCAAAGCCATTGCGGATCGCCATCCGCGCGGCGGCACCTTTCTTTAACTCTTCCCGTATTCGTTCAAAAATCAGCACGTTGGCGTCGACCGACATACCAACCGTTAACACGAGACCGGCCAAACCGGGCAACGTCAGCGGCTGATTGATCAGCACCATCGTCCCCAGAATCATTGCCAGGTTCATGACCAGTGCAAAACAAGCCACGATCCCGGCAAAGCGGTAGTAGATCAGGATAAACACCAGCACCAGGCTGAGTGAAACGCCGATTGCCGCGACTCCTTTTTTGATCGTATCGGCACCGAGGGTCGCGTCGATTTGGTTTTCGGCGATCGGCTGCTTCGTGAGCGCCGCGGGCAACTGGCCGGCCTTCAAAATTTGGACCAAACTTTCGACTTCGGCTCGGGTGAACCGTCCGGTGATTCGACCCTCTTTGCGAATCGGCTGCAGAATGTTCGGGGCGGACAGCAAGTTGTCGTCCAGCACGATTCCGAGTTGTCGTTGTCGCGAACCGACTGGTGCGTTGTTGGTCGTCAACACAAAGAAGCGGCCCGAACCCTCGTCGGTCAGGGTGAAAGCAACCGCCGGCGAACCGTTTTGGTCAAACGTGCTGGCCGCAAACGCCAAATCTTCGCCCGTGATATCCACCATCGGATCGACGATCATCAGGGTCTCAATTCCCTTCATCCCCATCTGATCAATCCACGCGGCGATTTTGTATTCGCCCCCGTCGCCTCGAACCTCAGGCGGCAACTTCAAGATCTCGCCGGTCGTGGGATCGCGAACGATGGCGTCTCCGACATTCACGCGCAGCGGTGCGGTTCCCTGATCGGCATCTTCACGGTCGACGTTGGCCCACAGTGCGACCACGTCACCGTTGCTGTCCTTGACAACTTCGCTCGTCTTGATCCCGGCGTTGTCCGACTCAGCTTGTTCGATCGCCAAATTGATGAACGGCTGGTGATCTGCTTGGTTGGCCAGAATGGCGAAGCGAAGAATACCGGCCTCCTCGACCAATCCCTTGATCCGATCCACTTCGCGTTGATCAACCTCGGGAACGATGATTTCGATTTGCGTTTCACCGTAGGGGCGAATCACGATTTCTTGCGTACCGCTGGGATTGATACGACGAGTCAACGGCTCGATCAGGTCCTCGGAAGTGATTTGCTTCTCATTTTCGACGCCCAGTTTCCCAGGGTCCATCTCGTAGACCAGAATGGTGCCACCGCGAAGGTCGACGCCCAGGCCTGGCCATTTGTTGCAGAGGACCACAGTGCTGGCGGCGACCGCAAACAGGATCCAGCCAAATCGGGTGCCATAATTGGGCATCTTCAGCGATTTGGATAAGAAATTGCCGGCGATGAAGGGCAATATCAAAACCGCCATCGCGATCGCGACGGCAGCGTATTGATCCCAGGAGATCCCTTTGCTGACTGCGCCGGCCTGGGTTTGGGCAAGCATCAAACAGTCGAGCGACATGTCGGTCAAAAAAGAGCAGTCCATCGTTGTTTTCTGAATCGTGGATTCGAGGTTGGATCGGATGATGTCGAGGCAGAGAAGTTAGCTGCCAGGAAAGTACCACGAGGTGTTATTCTCGGGCGGTCTCTTCAGCAGGCAATGATTGCCCCGCTATTTGTCCTTCGTATCGGAAACCGTTTCCTTGTTTTTCGTTTCTTGGCTTTCCTTGTCGGAAACGACTGTCGCGATCGCGGATCGATTGACTTTGATCCGCGTGTTTCCGTTTTCGTCAATTCGAATGGTGACGACGCCGGAGTCCGCCGGTGCGGCGACGATCGTTCCGTGAATCCCACCAATCGTGACCACCCGATCGTTCTTCTTCAGCGCCGACATCATCGACGCCTCCTGCGACTTCCGCCGTTTCTCGGGCAGAATGAAGATGAAGTAGAACAAAAAGAACAATCCCACCAATGGCGTCAGCGGGTTGTTCAGGATCGACACAATGGTCGAAGGATCCTGCGCAGCCTCTCCTTGAGCCAATACGCTCAAGCTCGAGATCGCGAAAGGAACAAAATCGTCAGGAATCAACAAAAAGCCTTCCGCATAAGCGGCTGCCCCAGGGGGAATCACGAACAACCACTGCAGGGTGTGCGGCGAGCACTGGTCGGCCCGTCGAAATATGCTGGCATTGGATGGTAGGACCCACCTGGGGCCTGATTTGCGAATGAAGCATGATATGGAAGGGAAAAAATCGTCACAAGCCCAGCAAATTCCAGGGCGATTGATGGTGGACCGATCAAAGTCGTCGTTCGCTCCGCCAACGAACGTTCGTTCGGAGCGAACGTCGACATTCCTGTGCCTTTGGCGAATATATTCAGGGTCGATCGCTCCGTTTTTTATTCGATATCATTTGCCGCGTCCCGTTTCCTATGCCAATTGATTGCCCTGCTTGGCCGCCTGATTGGCCTGAAATTGCCGAGGCCGCGCAAGAATGCGTGCGATCGGGGCAATGGGGCCAATATCACTCAGAGATCTGCTCCGCACTCGAACAACGCTTGGCCAACACCTTCCAGGCTTCCGCGTCCAGGCTCTGTTGCAGCGGCACGGCAGCCTTGGAAATTGCCTTGCGAGCGGCCAAGATTGGCCCCGGAGACGAAGTGGTTTTGGCGGCGCTGGACTACCCCGGCAATTTTCGCACGATCGAATTACTCGGAGCCACTCCTGTCCTGGTCGACGTCGCCGCACGGTCAGCTTGCCTCGATCCAGCCGCGCTGAATCACGCCAGCAGCGAAAACGTGCGCGCAGTTGTGGCCTCGCACCTGTTTGGATCCGCAGCGCCGATCAGGGAACTGCGCGAAAGCTGCGATGAACGTGGTTGGATTTTGATCGAGGATGCGTGCCAGGTCGCTGGGATGGAGATCGAAAACAGACCCGTCGGCAGCTTTGGTCACTTCGCCACTCTCAGCTTCGGAGGCAGCAAACTGATATCGGCTGGCAGCGGCGGAGCCCTGTTGGTGAACGCGGATCGATTGGCGGCCAGGCTTGGGCCGCTATTGGATCGGCCTGGCGAAACATTCCCGCTCAGTCCCCTGCAGGCTGCCGTGATTGGGCCGCAGCTGGACCGGCTCGGTGAGATGAATCAGCTGCGCAATCGGACGGCGCGGTTCATTGAGCAAGAGCTGAATCCACAGCTGCCGCGTTGGAAATGGCACAGCGGCAATAACGAACAGGTGAATCCGGCCTTTTACAAGGTCGCCTGGACGGCCGAGTCGAGCGAAGAACGCGTTCGAATCATGGCGGCTGCCGATCGCCGAAACCTTCCGGTCGGCGATGGCTTTCGTTCAATGTCGCGTTGCAGCCAGCGAAGATGCCGTAAACCGGCTCCGACGCCGCGAGCGGACGAGCTTGCAGAAAGACTCTTTCTACTCGACCATCGAGCGCTGTTAATCGAGCCGTCACGCTATCAAGAACTCGCGGACTGTCTGCGACAGATCCACGAGGGGAGCGAAGGCAGTTAACAGTTGGCAGTCGACAGCAAGAATATGGGAATGCTGTTTTCTTTCTGGCGACTGTCGACTGTTGGCCGATTACTTTTCTTGCGCCCTAACCCGCCAGACGCGAGATACGGTTGTGAGGCTGTGCGAGTTCTTCGTCGCTTGGCTGATAGCGGTATTGCATCAGATAGGCGT
The DNA here is from genome assembly GCA_963704055.1 of Pirellulaceae bacterium. GTDB lineage: Bacteria > Planctomycetota > Planctomycetia > Pirellulales > Pirellulaceae > Rubripirellula. Next base: position 131,842 of record CAVPGW010000006.1, read on the forward strand.
CTTCGACCGTGTCATCGTAGAAGTCTCGCAGCACCGAAATCGCGCGGAAACCAATGCACTTGAAGAACAATTGTGCCTCCAAGTTGGTTTCGCGGACCTCCAACATGATGCGGTTGCGACGTTCGTGAGACAGTTTGCCCAACAGTTTGCTGACCATCGCCAGGCCGATACCATTTCGGCGACGATCGGGATGGACCGCAAAATTGAGGATGTGTAGACGATTTTTGTGCAGCTCATAAATCATGAAGCCGACAACTTTGTCGCCTTCTTCGGCTACCATTCCGATGCAATTGCGCTGCCGTAGACACCGGATGAAATCATCCTCGTTCCAGGCAAACTCGAAGCATCGATTTTCGATTCCAAGTACAGCGGGCATATCCCGACGGATCATCCAGCGAATATGAACGCACACGGAAGTTGGCTTGGTATCCACGTCGGACTCCTTTCCTGCGAAACACCAGTCAATGGGACTCATTCGATTGTCCCCCGCCGCCAATGTGACGTTTGGCGAGCGGAAGCGGAGATTAGCAGATGACCGAAATGGGACCAAGGCGAAAAAGCAAAGTGTTTTGTCGCCTTTCAGGGTGTCGCGCGACGGTCCCGTTCGCTGGAAGCGGATCAGGGCAAGGGGATGTTTTGTGAGACCGCCGTCGATGAAGACGAATCGAATTCTTAGCGATTGGCCAGACTCTTTCGCAGCAGATAGAATCTGCAGTGATCGCGTGGGGAGCTCCTGGTCAAACCCAGGGCAATGCGGCTGGCCGTTGCTAACTTTCCTTGCCGTGACTCGAAGAGGATTAGATCATCCCTTGAAGATTCTGTTGACCAATGATGATGGAATCGACGCCGCTGGACTCGATGCGCTATTCAAATCGGTGTCCCAGACATTTGGCCATTCTGCGCGGGTCGTCGTTGTTGCGCCCGATCGAGGCCGCAGCGAATGTGGGCATAGCGTGACGACTGGCCGACCGCTCAAATTCCAGCAACGAAAAGCTGACTGGTTTGCAGTCGACGGAACACCCGTCGATTGCGTTCGCGCCGCGTTGGCGTCGCTTGCTCCGGACGTCGATCTGGTCGTTTCTGGCGTCAATGCTGGGGCAAATTTGGGAATCGATTTACTGGTCAGCGGCACTTTCGCCGCAGCGAGAGAAGCGGCATTGCACGGCATTCCAGCGATGGCGGTGTCCCACTATCGCCGGCCGGACGTGCCGGTAACCTGGGATCACGTGCCAGATTGGCTCGCCGAAACGCTGCGGGAGTTTGCAGGCACCGTCGCCAGTGGATGCAAACACCGACAAGCCGGCATTGTGGAACGTCAACCTGCCGGCAATCGATCCGTCGTCGCCTCCGCCACCGAGAGTCAGGTGTGCTGTCGATTCTCAGCCATTGGTGCGGAAAGCAAAAAGCGTGGGAAAAACGCTCTACTTGGAGTCTGATTTCCACGGGCGACCGAGGCAGACCGGTTTCGATGTCGAACTCTGTTTTTCCGGTCAAATCACGATAAGTGACCTGCCTGCTCGCTTCGGGTGAGTTTCGACCAAACGAGAATCGACAAGCCAATCCCGGGAGAGCAGCTTTTTCCCGCACGTTGCTTAGTGATGTGCCTTGCTAGCGACAGCAATTCTTGCCTCCTCCATCGGCATCGCCATTGGAGCAGATCCACCAGCGGCTACTTCGTGACGTTCCAACTCGCCTCGTACAATGCGAACTTCGCGAGGGGCGTCGATTCCAATTGCAACTCGATTGCCGGAGATCCGATTGATCGTCAATACGATGTTATCGCCAATCAACAGTTGCTCACCTTCTTTGCGACTTAGTACCAACATGGCTTACTTCCCTGATATCGAGTGGTTTGAGAGTGTGATCGATGTTCCGGTAGTACAAATCACGTACCAATTCCTGATGAATGGCCCAATGCTCAAGGAAGTCCGCCCGCCAACTCCACTCAAAGTTCAGAAAAAACCAACTATTTGGGAGGTTGCAGGGTCAGAAGTTTCCTGATCCTTTATTTCGTGCAAGCAAAAGGACTGGTCCGTTTCGTCTCATCCGATTTGCGAGGTGGACAAAAATGTCTCGCAATGAGAATTGTTGTCTGTCCTCGCGACTAACAGGACTATCGCTAAGGGCTATGACACGTCTGGTCAAAGGCGAAGAGACCGATGAAGAATTTTTTCCGATTTCAAGAAGAAGGTTCGCCGGCGTGAGTCAGGTGTCGTGCTATTTTCTCGCCATCAGGGGCATTGATCACCCCACGCTCGGTGATGATTGCGGTGATCAAATCAGCCGGAGTTACATCGAACGCCGGGTTCATCACGTCTGCCTCCTCGGGCACGCTGCGGATTCCAAACGGAGCGGCAACCTCGTCGCGCCCACGCTCCTCGATCGGGATCGATTCGCCGCTCTCCAGCGTCAGATCGAAAGTGCTTGAGGGTGCTGCAACGTAAAACGGCACATTGTGGTAGTTCGCCAGCACGGCAAGTGGGTAGGTTCCGATCTTGTTCGCGGCGTCACCATTGGCAGCGATTCGATCGGCACCGACGATGACCGCATCGATTTTACCGGTAAGTAACAGACTGCCCGCCATCGAGTCAGTTAGGACAGTGACCGGCACGCCTGCTTGGGAGAGTTCCCAAGCGGTCAACCGAGCGCCTTGCAAGAGCGGGCGTGTCTCGTCGGCATAGACCTCAATCGCGTGCCCCGCCGCGTGCAGGTGGTAGATCGGCGCCAGCGCTGTCCCCCACATCGAAGTCGCCAGCCCGCCAGCGTTGCAGTGAGTCAAGACGCGATGACATTTCGCGAGTAGCGTGGCACCGTGAAGTCCGATGCTCTTGCACATATCACGGTCTTCGTCATGGATCGCCGTCGCTTCCGATATCAATGCCTGCGGCAAGTCGTTGTCGGACGTGGTCCGCTCGATAACCGCTCGCATCCGGTCGAGCACCAGAACAAGTTGACGGCAGTCGGCCGGCTGGTGGCCAGGTACTCAACGGCGTTCAAGCAGGAATCACGCAGGTTGGCGTTCTCCGAATTCGCGGCCAAGCAAACGCCGTAAGCCGCGGCAATGCCGATCGCGGGTGCTCCCCGCACGACTAACCGCCTGATCGCGTCATGAGTCTGCTCGACCGAGCTGCACTCCAGCGTCACCAATTCGACCGGAAGCCGAGTCTGGTCGATCAGCACCAGCTTGCCATCGGTGAAGCAAAGCGTTTCGGGAGTAGTGGTAGCAGGCATCTCTGCGTCCCGCGGATCGCTAAACTGTGGTTTCGTGAATTCTGAGCGAAGTAGCCAACCCGGAGCATAACATGCCACACAAAATCTTTCTCCTGTCAGCGGCGATTCTGTTTGCCATCTCAACGCGGACCTGGTCACAGGATTCCAGCGACGGCGACAAGTTGCGGATCATTTGTTTTGGAGCGCACCCGGACGACGCGGAATACAAGAGCGGCGGAACCGGAGCGTTGTGGGCAGAGCAGGGACACAACGTCAAACTGGTTTCCGTCACCAACGGCGACATCGGGCACTGGGACATGGCGGGCGGACCTTTGGCAAAACGGCGGACGGCCGAATCAGCCTTGGTTGCCGAGCGGCTGGGCGTCGACGTCCGAGGTGCTGGACATCCACGACGGCGAACTCATGCCGACTCTCGAGAACCGCCGCACGATCACGCGTTTGATTCGCGACTGGAAAGCCGACATTGTGATTGCCCATCGACCTTGGGATTACCATCCCGATCATCGATACGTCGGCGTGTTGGTGCAAGACGCAGCCTTCATGGTGACCGTGCCGCACTTCCTGCCGTCGGTCCCAGCACTCAAGAAGAATCCGGTGTTCCTCTATTCCAGCGACCGCTTTCAAAAGCCGTATCCGTTCGAGGCCGATATCGCGGTCGACGTTGGTCCTGTTTTTGAAAAGAAAGTCCATGCGCTGACTGCATTGGTTTCCCAGACCTACGAAGGTGGAGCACTTGGCAGTGCTGAAATCATGGCCGAAGCGCCGCCAGAATCGAAGCCCGAGCTTCGCGCCGCCTGGTTAAAGGAACGCTGGGTCCGACGTCAGCAAGCCGAGGCGAAACAGTCTCGCGATGCATTGATTCGCTGGTACGGCGAAGAGAAGGCGAAGGAGATCGAGTACGCGGAAGCATTCGAGATTTGCGAGTACGGCCGACAACCCGACGACGCCGAGATTCGAGCACTTTTTCCTTTTTTGCCGCCGAAGGCTGAGTGAGTTAGCGAGCATGACACGATTTTTCCCGTGGCTGATTTTGATATGCCTTTGCCTGGCCTGCAAACCCTCTGGCGCGGAAGACGCCAAGACGCCGATCAAGAACGTCTTGTTCATCATTTCGGATGATCTGAAAGCGAGTGTTTTGGGTTGTTATGGCGACCGATTCTGTCAAACGCCGAATGTCGATGCTTTGGCGCGTCGCGGCCTGCTCTTCAACCGTGCCTACTGCCAGGGGACATCGTGCGGTCCGTCACGGCAATCGTTCATGTTCAGTCGATATCAGGACAAGAGCAACGTTAACCTGGGCGAGCACTTCAAAGCGAACGGATGGTACACGGCGCGAGTCGGAAAGATCTATCACATGCGTGTTCCGGGCGACATTATCGCGGGCACGAACGGCCTGGACGTGGCGTCGTCTTGGACCGAGCGATTCAATTCGCCCGGACTGGAGGCGCACACTCCGGGCGATTATGCCTGCTTGAATCTGAACGTCTTCACAGGATTCGTTGGACAATCGTGAATCGACGAAGATGCAGCACCGCATGTTCGTATCGGTCGAGTACGACGGGGACGGGTCGGATCAGCCCGATTACAAATCGGCGACCAAGGCGGTCGAATTGTTACGTGAACACAAAGACGAACCGTTCTTCTTGGCGGTCGGGCTTGTGCGCCCGCACTATCCGATGGTGGCGCCGCGTGAGTACTTTCAACCCTACCCGTGGCAGCAAATGCAGATGCCGCCGCAACAGACCGATGACTTGGATGACATTCCAAAGCTAGGGCTGGCCGGCACGATTTCGTCAACGAATCCGATCGGCAAGTATCCAGATAATCAAAAACGCATGTGGGCGGCGTACTATGCGTCGGTCACCTTCATGGACCAGCAGGTTGGACGAATCGTCGACGAACTCGATCGGCTTGGTCTCCGCGACAGCACGGCGGTCGTGTTTACCAGTGACCACGGCTATCACTTGGGCGAACACGGTTTCTGGCAAAAATCGAATCTGCACGAACAGGTCTTGCGTGTTCCGTTGATCATCTCGGTGCCAGGCTATCCCGTGGGGCGGACCGATTCGATTGTCGAGCTGGTCGATCTCTATCCAACCCTCTCCGATCTTGCCGGACTGGACGTCCCGAATGAAACACAGGGTGTGAGTTTGGTGCCGGTGTTGCGGAACCACAACTCCACCGTGAAGAAGGGAGCGTTGTCATTGCATAAGGGATTCTCGCTGCGGACCGCCGGATTGGCACTTCATGCGTTACAGCGATGGCACGAAGAACTGTACGATATGAAGGCGGACCCCCACGAGTTCATGAATCTGGCCGCAGCAGGGGGTCATTCGGCAACGGTCAAGGACATGGACTCGGCACTCGACCGACGACTCGAAAGGAGCGGGTCTCGACAAGTCATCTGAATAGCAAGAGTCGCCTCCCGCGAAAACGATTGGCCGAGGCGAGAGAAGCAATATCGGATTTTGCGGTTTGACAGGTCTGTGCGTTGAAGGGGGCATTGTTCTTCGATGAGCCTGCCGGTGGGCGACGCGTTCCGGCGAGGCACGCGGTTGTGGGCGCGGCAAGCAGAAAGTGAAAAATATTCAGCGTCGAGGGGTTTCGTGAACTAGGTTTCCTAAAGAGCACGAGTACATCTCCTCAAACATTCAGCACACCCACAATGTCCGCATCACGATTTGGCCGACGACGATCGCGAAAGCTCCACAGGCGTAGTGGTGTCGCCACCATCGAATTCGCACTCGTTCTGCCTGCTTTGCTTGCTTTGACTTTTGGGACCATGGACATCTGCTCCATGATGTTCCTGCGAGAGTCGGCGGTCTTGGCCGCTTACGAGGGGGCCCGACGTGGTGTGGGTCGTGGCCGCACGAATACTGATGTGATTGATCGGGTCACGGAATTTCTGGACGAACGAGGCATTCGAGTACAGCGGATCGAATGCGGTGACCGTAAGCTCGCCCGGCTTTGACGGCGCTTCAACGCTCGAGAATGTCACTGTTACGGTCACGATTCCAACCACGGGGAACCTGATCATTCCCTCGCAACTGCTGGGAGAAATGGATATCCAAGCGAGCGTTACGATGCGAAAAGAGTACCAAAACCTGGACATTTGATTCGCGACGGTTGGTACACGGACGCCGCCTTGACCTGACCTAATCAACATCACTGAGCAACAGCGAAACACCAATGAAACGCCGACGCCATCCAACCGCAGCACGACAGGGGTCGATCACCCGAGGCAGCTTCATCGGACGTCCACGACGCCAAGGTGATTCACGCCTCGGCGTCTCAGCGGTCGAGTTCGCGATCGTTGCCAACATTCTGTTCATCCTGGTTCTGACCTGCATGGAGTTTGCACGGATGAACATGGTTCGGAACCTGGCCCAAGACGCCGCCTATTTCGGCGACCGCCACGCGATTGTGCCAGGCGCGACCGCAGCGGAGGCGATCGAGCAAGCCGAGTCAGTCTTGAGTTCGATGCTTTCCAACGGATACTCCGTGGATGTCAGCAACCTTGATTCGGAAGCATCCGAGATCACGGTCACGGTCGCGGTCGACCTGACCGAAGTGGCTTTGTTCGCACCTCGCTTTTTGACGGATACGACGATTCAGACTGAGGCCACGATGCGTACGGAACGATACGACCATTTCTACGAGCAGTAAGCTCTCATGGACCGAACCCAATTCGCCTCTTTTTGATTGTGTTGCCCACTCCTCTTAACCTTGAAGATCCATCATGACTGGCAGCCGACTCACCCGCAAAAACCAACCTCCCAAGAAGCTTCCGTCGCATTCAATCTCGACGCGGTAGTGTGATGGGATTGATGGCGATCCTGCTTCCGATACTCGCGGTTCTGGCGGCGTTCTGTATCAACGCTGCACAAATGCAGTTGAACCGGACTGAACTGATGGTCGCAACCGATGCTTCGGCACGAGCTGCCGGGCGAGCCTTCAGTGAACTGCAAACTGTGGCCGCGGCGAAAACAGCGGCGGTCACGACGGCGGCAATGAACAACGTCGACGGCGAACCACTTCAGCTGCAATCGGCCGATGGGGCCAATGAAATCGAATTCGGCATCACCGAGCAACCCGATGGCGTTTTTGGTCGCTACTACTTCCAGAAAATTCCGACCAGCAGCGTCGAATCGGGTGGCGAGATCGCCAGTGCAATTCGCGTGCGTGGTCGACGGGAAACGGATTCACTTTCGGGCCAAGTTCCCTTGATCATCCCAGGCGTGTTGAGCAGGAATGATTTCTCGACGGTGCAGACCTCCGTGGCGATGCAAGTCGACCGTGACATCTCGTTGGTCTTGGACCGGTCGGGATCGATGGACGACATTGACTTCGATTGGCCGTCGGGGAAGTCACCCTGGTACACCTCGACAATGAACGCGGCCGTTTCAGCGGGCGAATTGAGTTACAGGCGTGGCAATTATTATTATGCCAATGGGAATGACGAAGTCACTTACCAGCAATGGGTTTGGGAAGAGCACTATGGACTGGGCCCCGCGCCGACGAACGCGTGGCAAGATCTTGTCGCAGCCGTGAATGCGTTCCTGGCGGTGCTCGATTCGACAAGCCAGGAAGAGCAGGTCTCGATCGCCAGCTACTCGAGCTCGGCAACCTTGGATACTTGGTTGGAAAAGGACTTCGATATCATTCGTGATACCGTCGACGGCCTGAACACAGGTGGCAATACCGCAATCGGTAGGGGCATGCAAGAAGGGATTGAGGCGTTGCTTGACGACGCGGCACGTCCCTTTGCAGCCAAGACGATGGTTGTGATGACCGATGGAATGCACAACACGCGGAATCAGTCCTGTTTCCGTGGCAACCACCTTGATGACTTCCTACAACCTGACGATCCACACGGTGACCTTTGGTGAGGGCGCGGACGAAGAATTGATGGAAGAGGTCGCGCTGATCGGTGGTGGCAAACACTATCACGCCGCTTCCGGTGTCGGAGTTGGTGGCGATCTTCGAGGAAATCGCCAACAACTTGCCCACGATTTTGACTCAGTAACACAGAACCGCGCTGGCTCGGTCGACGCCGAGCCGGCTAGCGGGGGTTTCTATTTTTGGAAAAGGTTCTTACGTGACACAATCAGCAGAGACTCGAGAATTCGTGAAGGCGAACCAACGCTCGAAAGGCTCCAAAGTTTGGATTGCCTTGTCGTTCACTTTGTCAGCGTTGATTCTTGGCTGGGCATTCTCGTTGCCATTCCGTCATACCGGCACGCCAATTGTCTCCTCAGCGCAAGGCGACGACGCACAACCAGGCGTTCCCACGAATCGAGCAGATTCGAGAACGACGATCGAATGCGGAAGAGTTTCGCGAGGCAGCAATTGCTTTGGACGAAGAATTCATGCGCTCGATCCACAGGAAGCGAGAGGCAGAAAAGCGTGATCGGCCCGGCATCCAGGAATCGAGAGAACACTGGCAACGACACGTGACGCTCGTCCACAAGCAGTTGAACGAATTGCGTGACGCAAGAGAAGGCTCGTTGGAGTGGGCTTACAGGCAAAGCCTGGAAGAGTCACTTGAGGACGGGCCACGGTAGAGCCATTGGTGAAAACGCCGTTTTTTCCGGTTGTGCAGGCTCGATTCAGCAGTGCGTCGCGGTTTCAGCCTTGCGGCAACGAACTATGATGGTGGCTGACCTCTCATCACCGCAAACAGGATGGCTGATTGCATGCCGGTACTTCCTCGATTCGCTCTGCTGATCAGTTCTTGCGTGTTTTGCCTTTCGGGCATCGCTCAGGATGGCATCTTCGATGACCCCGCCGGACTGTTTGGCGTCGCACCGGACGAAGCGAAGCCGGATGCCGCGGCTAGCGAAGGTGTCGAGGAGAGTCCTCTGACAACGCAGCTTCTCGAGCACGCTCGACGCGGTGATTTGCAGATGGCCGATGCCATTGCCTCGCTCGCCAGGACTGCTCGTTGGTCCCAGGTTGACCAACTCCTGACGCAGCTTTCGCAAAGAAATGTTGACCCGGCCACGCTGGCCGAAATGCAGCGGAGAATCGGGTCTGCGCTGTTCCTGCGAATGAAGCGGCAGGAAGAACTGAGCGACAACGCCCGCAAGGCGATGGACCAACTGGCAGCTGCCGCGGTCGCACAGGCGGAGGCGCCCGAACGTTTGCGGCGCGCGATCGATCAACTTGACGGTGAATCGGCGGACTTGAAGTTGGCGGCAGGCCGGACGTTACTGGGCGGTGGCAATGCGGCGGTGGCTGAGTTAGTGGCTGCCGCGGTTTCCGAAAATCCGCCCGCCCCGCGTGATGATATTCTCAGGACCTTAGTAGAACTCGGCCCAGGCGGAATACGAGCACTCCGCCAGCTTGGCTTGTATGCCGCGCCGCCAATTCGTGGACGAGCGGTCGCATCGCTGGCACGGATTGACCGCGAAGCGCATCTGGCAGAGTTGCTGACTGCCTTGTACGCGGCAGACTCAGACGAAGACGAGATTGCGACCGCTGCGGCGCAACTGAAGCGGATCAGCGGCACTGTGCCAAGTCGTGAGTCGGCGTTGGAGTATCTGGCGATCGATTTTCAAAGCAAGCAAGACAAGGCGCGGTTGATCGATAACGACGACCAGATGATTGCCCTGTGGAGTGTGAACGATGATCGAAATGGTGTCACGTTCGTTCCGTCTCGCGTCATGACCGCCGCCTATCGTGATGTCGTTGATGCGGGATCGCGTCTGCGTCGAATTGGAGGACTTTCCTATGAAATCGGTAGCAGAGGTGTTGGCAGCGGACATGGCCTATCGAGTCATGATCGATCCTGATTGGGGTGACCCAGATCAGATCGAAGCAATCCGCGATGCGTATGGCACAGCCGCAGTGGATCGGCGTTGTCCGATGCAGTCGCCGTCGCGCTGGCCGCAAACGATCACGCTGCCGCGATCGGGCTGATTCGTTTGATCGATACGGATGCTTCCGTGCTTGATCGAACGCTCTTGCTGCAAGGCAATGGGGCTTTGCCTACGCCGTTGGTGCAGGCCGCGTCGTCACCCGAGCCACGCGTGCGTTATGAAGCGGCGTTGGCGATCTCGAGGTTGGCCCGCGGAGCACCGTTTGCCGGCAGCAGCCGGGTCAAGTATTGCCTTGGTGAGATGCGATCCCTTGGTGATCGACCGACGGCTCTGTTGGTCGAGACCCGTGCGGACGTCGTTCTGCCGCTGGAGCAAATGTTGGGAGAGCTCGGCTATCGCGTCGACGTGGTTGGCAACGTCGCCCAGCTGCAGCGACGAGTGGCACAGGGCGGCGACATTCGGATGATTCTTTCCAAGACCGAGTTGTCCGACTTTCCGCCGATCGAAATGCTCGATTTAGTCCGACGAATCGACAGAGGACGCGACATTCCGATTCTGTTTTATGGTTGGGAGCCACCCGGAATCGATCGCGGTCGCTGGACGGCTCCCACGGTGCTGATCGAGCGTCCGGCTTCGACCGCGGCATTTGACGGATTGCTGGACTCGGTGGCGCGGAGACGGCGTCTTCCCGAATTGTCGGTGATTGACCGGCAATCCTACCGTGCCGCGGCCATGGAGTTACTGTCCGAGTTGGCGCAAGTTCGCTGATCCATGCCTTGGTGCGGTGATGACGGTTCCTGAAAAACCCGAAGCCGACCGGGCATTTGGTTGCATCTTCGGTGCTGGATCAAGAATGTCGTTTGTTAACTGCCCGCACTTTCGACAAGCAGTTGACGACCAACGCGGAATTCGCCAGGCCCTCTAGCATCGGGTGTTGCGCCTACCGCAAAATGTGAATTCGAGGTATGGTCAGACGCTCTCGACCAGGTGGGCGATTCGATGGCGATCGGAATCGATTCCGGTCGAACGGACTCTTGCCGCGTGGGCACTAGCAATCATCGAGACCTACTACGATCCTCATGGCGATTCTTGGCATTTCCCCGAGCGGCTCTGGTGGGCCACCGATTCCTGGGATTATCGGCAATTCGCCGGCGATGCAGGAGGTGTATCGTGTGACGCGTCGTGTTGCCGGTAGCAATGCTTCCGTTTTGGTTCTTGGTGAAACGGGCGTCGGCAAGGAGTTGATCGCCAGTGCCATTCATCGGCTCAGCCACCGCAGCAATGGTCCCTTCGTCCGCGTCAATTGCGGAGCACTCAGTGAGAGTCTGCTGGAGAGCGAATTGTTCGGGCACGTTCGCGGAGCTTTTACCGGGGCGGTGGCCAATCGTACCGGTCGCTTCGAGGCGGCACATGGCGGAACTGTCTTTTTGGACGAAATCAATAGCACCTCGCTGACCCTTCAAGTGAAGCTGCTGCGCGTGCTGCAGGAAAAGGAATTCGAGCGGGTCGGTGATACCAGCACATTGAGCACGGACGCCAGGATCGTTGCGGCCAGCAATCGTGATCTGATGCAAGAAGTCCGTGAGGAGCGGTTTCGGGAAGACCTTTACTGGCGGCTGAACGTGGTGCCGATCGAGATTCCGCCACTGCGGCGGCGGCGCGAGGACGTTCCTGCACTCGTGTCGTTCTTCCTGGAGTACTACAACGAAATCAATGACCGCTACGTGGTTCACATCGGACCTGGCGCGATGGAGGCAATGCAAGACTACCATTGGCCCGGCAACGTTCGAGAGCTGCAGAACTACATTGAGCGGGCAGTCGTGATGGCGGAAACAGATGAGTTGGCACTCGAGTTGTTGCCGCAGTGCGTGATTAGCCGGGAGGTACCGCCCGGTACGGAGTTTCCGGTCGGCGACTTCGGCTCGCTGACCCAAGAAGTGGTCATGCGTGGACTCAGTGACGTGGGCGCAGTGACCGGCCAGATTCACGCGTTCATTGTCGAGCGAGTTGAAAAGGAGTTGATCGCCCAGGTCTTAGCATCTTGCGGCGGGATCCAAACCAAAGCGGCAACGAAGTTGGGAATCAACCGCAATACGCTCCATAAAAAGATCAAGGACTACGGCCTCGACGGCGCGTCGAACGAGAATTCAGCCGAATAGATCGCATTTCGCTAAACCGTCATCTTGAGTTCGCGGATCAATGAGCGGCGCGGATCAGGGCGTTAACGAGTGGAGGTCGTTGCCGGCGTGGCAATTTGGAATCGCTCGGGGACCAGGTTTTCAATATTCATGGTGCGAGTTCGGATCGACATCGTCCACACCGCGCCCTCGGGACCTGGCGATCCATCCGGCAGAGTTTGCTTGAAGGTCGCCGCGCGGTTGGGCGCCCCATCGAGGGTGAACAGGTCTTTCAGTGACGAATAGGCCGCGCGGCTCGCCGTTACAGCCAGCAACCCTCGATCGCTTCGCGTGCGGAAGACGACGCCGCTGGTTGCCTCCATCTCCCACGGTGTCGGAGCTCCGGAAATCCGTCGAGAAGCGTCAAAGCCGGGCTCGACGGTAAAGCGAAGCCGATCGCAATCGAGCGTTGAATCGCCCATCGAGATCGCATCCATCGTCTCGGCGTAGAAAGCCGCTTCCCAGTTTGCTACGGGACGCACCCCAACGCGGACACCACGCAAGAAGTCTAGGCTGCGGCCCGTCATGTCTCCCTGCATCGAATCATTGAAAACCAAGTGAATGCCAGTCAATGCAGTGTCTTGCCCGTCAATCAGCTCTTGGTCACCCTCTCCAGTCAGCAGGCCGCCGCGTTGCGGACGCATCCAACCGCGATACCATCCAGGACCATCACCGACAAGTTTGCCGCCCGCCGAGGGAGTGAGGGTCAGCTTTTCCGCATGGATCATATGCTTTGACTCCGTGACTCCATCGGGCGCCAGCTGAATCGCTTGGACCATGACGGGCCGATCGTCCGACTGGAGCAGCGAGATCTGTTGGATCGTGGCCGCACGCATCGCTCCCATGTCTCGAATCTGCACGTCTTCCAACAAGTCGACTTGCAGCTGGTCCCCGGTCATTTTCAATTCCCAGGGTTCGCGACCGTTGATCAGCGATGCTTGGATGTCGACACCGCCGGACAGGGTTGCGGTGCGGCCATCAAACAACATCTGCCCTTGCCAGGTGCAGTGTGGTGGTTCTCGCCACTCGATCTTTGAATCAGAATCGCCCGCCAGTCCCGTTGGCAGCGCCGCAGTAGGCATCTGAAATTCACCGGCGTCGTTAATCCATACGACGTTATCGGCTGGCCGGATTTGAATCAGAGGACCGACAAAGAATCCGTCACCGAGTTGAAAGCGGGCTGGTGATTCGGAACCGCTGCCGAGTTGCAAGACATCTTGGCCGCCGGCGTCCGTCAATCGCATCTTTTCTCCGGTCATTTCGGCCTGCAGTGATTGTCCACCCGTTTGCAGTTGGTGCAGCACATTGACCGAGCCTTCCACGATAAGATCCTTGACGCTTACAGCACCTTCGTTTCGACGCAATAGCGCGTTGATTGAATCCCCCTTGATTGTCGGGCGAGGCCGAGCGATCGGATCAACCATCTGGCCTTCCACCTTCGGCTGTGCAACCCATTGCCGCAGCGGGGAAGCGGTCGCGCCGTTGTCCGCGTTTACAGATTGGGGACGCGGATCCGCTTCGGACACGAAGTGCAGGGTCAACAGCTGCGTTTTCACCTTGACGGCCGACGTATCAATTTCCACGTCATTTTCCACCTTAAAACGGTGCGGAACCAGTGACGTTCTTCCTTGGTTGGCGGCCTGTTTCTCAGGCGTCAGCACGCCATGAATGGAACCGGCTTTGAATTCGCCCCCATCGGTCAGCCAGGCATGGAAGTTGCCGTCAATCTGCAGGTCCATGTCCGTATCAATATTCTCTGCAGTGCTAACGCCGTCCGGCGTAAGTTTTAGTCCGTCGCGCCAACGCATCTCTCGAAGTGGGATGCCGGGGTCGTCGAACGACACGATGCCAGCACCCCGTGCGTCGATGGCACCGATCGCTTGAGGCTGCTGTGGATCAAACTGATACACCAAACTGGCCAAACTCGCAGTGACGCGACCGTATCGGAGACGAACACCTTTTCTGCCGTTTGCAAGAATCAGTCCGTCGATCGCATGGAACTCGATCTTGTCCGCGGCGAGCTCGGCATCGAAACTGGGTAGCTTTGCTACGGCGGGCGAGCCCATTGCGACGATGTCAACCAACCAATCAAGCGGTCCTTCACGCTGAATTGAATCATTGGACGGGTCATGCAGCCGCAACCTCAATGATGCACAGTCAAAGCGATCAGCGAGAGCCCCAGGGATTTGGTGAACCAAGGAAACCGACTCGCGGAGGTACAGTTCATCGAGAACAAAATCGTACTCGACGCGACCGCCACATTGGATCGATATCATCGCCGGGCCTGCCCCCGCCTTGGATGGCGTGACTCCGGCTGTCGCAGGTGGCTCGGACTTCCAAAGACCACCTTTCTCCAGTGGCATGATCAACTTATCCAGGTAGATCAGCTCCATGCGTTCCAAGACGGGCGAGTCTGCACTGCCGCTAGGCGCGGCGGGTCCGGCAAGATGGATCGTCAAGTCACGGCCAACCATGTGTGCCTGACCAACTCGCATCTCAATGCTATCGGTGGTCCATATCTTCTTGCTATCGATCCGAACGTTCGCTGTCTGAATGTCAAGCGAATCCTGATCTCCTTGGCCCGTGCGGTGCAGGCGGACCGACCCGATCATTCGTCCCTGCTGAATCGGCGGAGCCCCGCCGCTCATCACATCCAACGATTCGGTGAATTTGACGTCGGCGCCTTCTTCAGACTCAATGATCACAGGTGCGGATGACTTGACGCCTGACATGCCGCGACCGATGACCACAGTGATGGGCCACAATTTCCATTGGTCGTTCGCCGTTTGCTTCCAGTTTTCGAACAACAGCATGCCGTCCGATGTTTGCAGTTGTTTGCAATTGCCGCGCTGCCAAGATCCCTCGGCAAACAGGTCATTGAGCGCCTCGTTGTCGCGATCCTCGCGACTCTCCGACATCGCAACCACGTTCAGCAGCGGCGGCTGCATCCACGGCGTGATCGTATTGTCGTAGATAACCGCAGCCGCCGATACCGCTATCAGTGCGGTGATGTAATGAGTGAAACGAAGCATCATGATGGCGATTGACCAGCAATCTCGTACACAATTCGTACGTCAACTGCTACAGGTGCTCCTCCCAGCGTTGCTTGGCTCGCAGCAATCTCTCGACCAACTCGCGGATCGCGCCATCGCCGCCTGCGCTTTTCAGGATCCAATTCGCGATGCCTCTCGTGTCACTCGCGGCATCGGCCGGAGCGACTGCGAGGCCAACATTCCGCATCACCGCAATATCGGGCAGATCGTCGCCGATGTAACACACCTGGTCCGGCTTGCAGCCGAGCTCTGAAATCATTTTCTCGGCAGCCGGCCACTTGTCCTCGTACCCCTGCAGCACATGGGTGATGCCGAGTTCGGCAGCTCTTTGCGGCACGATTTGGCTGGTTCGCGCGGTCAGAATGCCGAACGAGAAACCGCTCTTCATCCACAGCTTGATTCCAAGTCCGTCGCGAACATGAAAACGCTTGGTTTCGATACCCACGCCATCGTAGATGATGCGACCATCGGTCATCACGCCATCGACATCGGACAAGATGCAAGTGATCGGAGCGGCGGTTTCGGTGTCAAGCAGGACGGGCATACTCAGTTATCAGGACGGAGGTGTTGGGTCGCCTCCCCGTGGGGAGAGGGTATTTGCGATCGGTGTCTCGCGCAGCCTGCTAACGCGTCATCGGCAGCGTCGGCGGTTGGTCGTTGGACTCTGTCAGCGAAACGATATCAGTGATGTCGAGCATTCCGATGGGCCGCTGGTTGTCGTCGATGACGGGCAATTCGCTGATCCGGCGATGCGACATGACCGCCATGGCGTCTTGCAGCAACGAACCCGTCGCGGCCGTTGCCGGATTGACGGTCATTCGCGACTCGATTGGCTGGTCAAGCGAGGCGTCGTCCCGGTTTTCAAGGAGTCGTGCAAGGTCACTGTCGGTGAAGATTCCGGCGAGAGTACCGTTCTTGTGAATCAGCATCACGGCCCCGGATCGGCGGCCCGATTTGGATGCAGTCACCATTGCGCTGCGAATGGTTGTCTCTTTCGAGGCGACTCGACAGGCTTCCAAAGGACGCATGATCTGGTCCACTCCGGCTAGCTTGCGACCGAGCGAACCACCAGGATGAAAGCGTGCAAAGTCCTGAGGCGAAAAGGAACGCAGTTGGCTGGCAAGCAGTGCGATTCCATCTCCGACCGCCATCATGACGGCCGTGCTGCTGGTCGGTGCCAACCCGTTCGGACATGCTTCGTTGTGCTTGCCCAACACGACGACGCAGTCCGCGGCAGCGGCCAGCGGGTTGTCTTCGCTGGCAGTGATCGCGACCAAACCACTCGAGTTCTCGCGGAGGTGTGGTGCGATCCGCACGACCTCTTCGCTCCGGCCCGAGTTGCTGATGGCCCAAACCAAGTCACACTCGCGAACGCGGCCAAGGTCACCGTGGACCGCTTCACTGGGGTGCAAGAAATGTGCGGGTGTTCCAGTGCTGGCAAGCGTGGCCACCAGTTTCTGACCAACCAGACCGGCCTTTCCCACGCCGGTGACCATCACGCACCCATCGCAATTTGCAGTCATCTCCGCCGCGCGAACTGCCTCTGACGACAATGAAGCCGCACAACCGAGAATCGCCTTTCCCTCAGCTGAAACCATCTCGCGCAGCACGCGCAAACGTTCGATCACAGTGGCGGGCGGAGCGGAAGCGAAACGGGCGGTTGCCAGCTGATTAGGATCTGCGGACACAACGAGACCTTCCTTGGCGGATCGCGGCGAAATGAATCTATTTTGAGAATCCTCATGATTCCGGGGCGATCCTACCTAGAATCAGCCCCTCGCCACAACGCTATTCCCGCGAAAATGGGCAACGCAGGGAATTGGCGGTGTTTATCGCCTCGCCGCCTCGTGCTTCAGCGGCAGCCATGCGCCATCTTGCTCGCTGCTGTCGACGCACTGTTGGATGAAGTACATACCTTCGACGCCGTCAAACACATTCGGATAAATCGTATCACGCTGATTGATCGTTTCGCCGGCGGCGCGTTTCGCCATGTCGTCGAACGCAGCGGCGTAGATGTTTGCGAACGCCTCGAAGAACGCTTCGGGGTGACCCGCTGGCACGCGACACACGCTCGCACCTGATGCATTCATGTAGGAGGCGCTTGGATTGGGCGTATAAATCTGATGAGCCTTTCCGTTTTGGCGGTAGATCAACTCGGTCGGATTCTCTTGTCGCCAGCGGAGCGATCCTTTGGTTCCATCAATTTCGATTTCTAAATCAGCCTCGCGGCCGTGGCTGATCTGGGAAGCAGTGACGGTTCCCAGGCCGCCGTTTTCGTAACGAATGACTGCCGTTCCATAGTCATCCAATCGGCGACCGGCGACGAAAGTCTTCAAATGACAGCTGACCGATTCCGGCAAGACGCCAGTCATGTAGCGGGCCAGGTTGTAGGCGTGCGTCGCGATGTCGCCGAAAGCGCCCGACGCACCGCTCTTGGACGGATCGGTCCGCCAAGTGGCTTGTTTCTGTTTCTCCGTTTCCAAGGCCGTACGCAGCCAGCCCTGGATGTATTGAACGCGGATCGCGTTGATTTCGCCAAGCTCACCAGCAAGAATCATTTCGCGAGCTTGGCGCACCAACGGATATCCGGTGTAGTTATGCGTCACTGCGAACACAACGTCGCTGTTGGTGACGGTCTCCAGCAGCGATTCAGCCTGCGCCAAATCATAA
Source organism: Pirellulaceae bacterium (assembly GCA_963704055.1). GTDB lineage: Bacteria > Planctomycetota > Planctomycetia > Pirellulales > Pirellulaceae > Rubripirellula. Next base: position 149,794 of record CAVPGW010000006.1, read on the forward strand.
GTCATCGGTTTGTCGCAGACGACATTGAAGCCTGCTTCGACTGCGGCCCGAGCAACCTCGAAATGCACGTGGTTCGGCGTGGCAACACTGACAAAGTCGACCCGCTCGCCGTCGGGCAATTTGCTTTCCGCGTCCAGCATCGCTTCGTAGCTTCCGTACGCTCGTGACGGATCAATGTCGTAATCGGCTGCGGAGGCTTTGCTACGCTGGGGGTCACTGGAAAGTGCTCCCGCGATCACGGTGGCGCGATTGTCCAGGCAGGCGGCGATCGAGTGGACGCGGCCGATAAACGCCCCGGCGCCCCCGCCAACCAGAGCCATACGGAGCTTGCGGCAGAGCGGTGCGTTGATGCCCATGATGTTTCTCAGCTTGTCGGTGATTCTTGGGGAAGGGAGAATCCGGGGATCCGACTTCTCGGCCAGCGGGATATTTCAAGAAACTGATCGGCGGTCTTTTCAAGTTCGCAATCGTAAAGTTCCAGCCGCCAGCGTACAATTCCCTGAAGTCAGAGCCGGGTGACCGACGCCCGAGGACTCGAAAATATTCGATGCCCGAGGATCGGCGTAACGAACAGAGTCTGCCACACCAGTCACTTGTCCACGCAGGAGCCGCCCAAAGATGTCTTCTCTGCCCGAAGTCCAAAACCCACCAATCGACGACGCCAAATTCACGCCGATGCGGCCAGCATGCTGCTCGCTGACGCGATTGACCAGCCCCGCGGTTGTCATTCCCGCGCTGCTTGTGGTCACGTTGGTATCGATTTGCTCAGCCGCCTATTTCGCAGGCCTTAGCAATGCGATGGCCGCTGCGAACGCCGCCTCCGCAGTCAATCAGCAAGAGTGGTTGAACCGTTTGCCTCTGATCAACGCCTCAACCTCGGCGACGAGCGAAAAGTTTTCGGTCGCAACGGGGTCCGTTGCCCAAGATTCGGAAGGGCTGTTTGTGTTGGACCACAATTCTGGACTGCTGCAATGTAAGGTGATCTATCCGCGTCTGGGAAAATTCTTGGGACAGTTCACCACCAACGTCGGTGAAGCGTTGGGAACCGGCGGGAAAGGCGGCAGCTACATCATGGTGACTGGCCGCGCCGATTTTCCCAGAGCAAGTAACCGTCCGACGGGTGCGTGCGTCGTCTACATTTTGGATACGGCAACTGGGAATTACGCTTGTTATTACGTGCCCTTCAACGAAAGTACGGTGGCGACAAATCGGCCGCAGCAGGGGATGCTGATTTTGCTCGACCGGGGATCTGCTAACCCGGTGATCGATCGAGACAATTTGCGTTAGACTCGCGGACCACCCTCACCGCAGTCACCCGACGTCACGAAATGCCAAACGGATTCAGCGCAGCAAATCATGGATTGAACGAGGCCCAAGCGGCCGCGGTTGCCACACTCTCCGGTCCCATGCTGGTGCTAGCGGGGGCTGGCACGGGCAAGACACGCGTCGTCACGTTTCGGATTGCCAACCTGATTCGCAATGGCGTTCCGCCAGACCGAATCTTGGCAGTTACCTTCACCAACAAGGCCGCCGGTGAAATGGACGAGCGGGTTGGGGAATTGATCGGTGTGCCCAGTCAAGCCAAGGGCAGGCGGCGACGCCCGCGCAAGGGCAGCGACCAGCAGGATCCACCCAGGCCGACGATCAGCACGTTTCATTCGCAATGTGTCCGAATCTTGCGGCGGCACGCCAAGGCACTCGGGTTTCCAGACAAGTTTTCGATCTACGACCGTAGTGACCAGGAATCTCTAGCTCGTGACGTCCTTCGCGAGCTGCGGTTGCCTGGCACGGCACTTCGCCCTGGTGACATGCTTTCGATTATCGGTGGTTGGAAAAACGCGTCGGTCGGCCACGAGCAGGCAGCTTTTGTCGCATCGACGGACCGCGAGCATTTGGCCGCCGCCGCCTATCGGCGATATCAAAATGGGCTCCAGATCCGCGGGGCGATGGACTTCGATGATCTGTTGCTGCACACCGAAACGTTGTTTGACGAGCATCCCGCGATTCGTGACGAAGAGGCCGCCAAGTACGATCATGTCCTGGTTGATGAATACCAGGACACCAACGGAAGCCAGTATCGAATCACCAAACACTTGGTACTGCGGCATCGAAACTTGTGCGTGGTCGGCGACGACGATCAGTCGATTTATGCCTGGCGCGGCGCCGACGTTTCGCACATCCTTGGCTTCACGGAGGAATGGCCGGACGCGAAAGTTGTCTACTTGGAAGACAACTATCGAAGTACCGCCGAGATCCTTGCCATCGCCAATCGGCTGATCGGCTACAACACCAAGCGTCACGACAAGACGTTGATCGCAAGCCGTCCCAAGGGACCTCGCCCGCGAATCGAGCAGCACAAGGACGAGATCACCGAAGCCAAGTCGGTGGTCGGCGAAATCAGCAAACTGATTGACAAAGAGCATGTTCAGCCTCGCGATATCGCCATCCTGTTTCGCACCAATGAGCAGCCGCGAATCTTCGAAACCGAACTGCGGAAAGCGAATGTGCCTTACGTGATGCTGGGAAGCCAGTCATTTTTTGATCGTCGCGAAGTCCGTGATCTGATCGCCTATTTGAAATGGATCGAACAGCCGAGTGATGAAGTTTCGTTATTGCGAGTCATCAACACACCGGCACGAGGCCTCGGAAACAAGACAGTACAACTGCTGGTCAAACGTGCCGTCGAGCGTGGTGTTCCGGTCTGGGACGTGATGCAGGATCGCGCGGCGATCGCCGACTTGCCTCCAGCCGCACGCCGCGGGATCGACCAACTTGCCACGATGGCCGAAGATGTACGACAGCGTGCCGCCAACGAATCGTTGACCGATGCAATGCGAACGATGGTGGAACGAACCGCTTATGCAGACGAGATCGCGCGTTTGTATGATCAGCCGGAGGAGCGTGAATCCCGCATGGAATCGATTGGCGAATTTGCCAATGCACTTCAGCGCCTACGAAGACAGCGCCAAGAAACCCGATCTGACCGGTTTCCTTTCTGACATCGCTTTGTCCGGTCGCGAGATGGGCAACGAGAAAGACAAACTGGCAGCCCAGAACGCGGTTTGGCTGTTGACGCTGCATGCCGCCAAAGGCCTGGAGTTTCCGGTTGTCTACATGGTCGGCCTGGAGGATGGGATTCTGCCGCATAGTCGCAGCATCAAGAGCGGCGAAGAAGACGACATCGCCGAAGAGCGACGATTGTGTTACGTCGGCATCACCCGCGCACAGGAAAACCTGACGATGTCATTGGCACTGACGAGGAGAAAATGGGGCAAGCCAAGGCCCACCACGCCCAGTCGTTTCCTGTATGAGATCACGGGCAAAGCCGACAATCCAAACAAGTACCGCAAGAAAAAAATCGGCCGGCCAGCGGGGCGATCGTAAGGCCCGTGTCTCAAGTGAATCGAATTGGGGCATCACAATCTACGCTAGAACGGCACCGCGAATCCCGGCTTCTGCTGTTTCGAGAGGAATCGCTTATCGTTTCCTGTCGAGATACCTGTCACGCAGCGAAACTTTGACGATAGCCGGGGCAAGGAAAAAAGCCGGCGGATTTCTCGGGGGACACCGACGGTAAACTCCAGTCGGTCGGGTGCGTCTCTGAGCACGACGGACTCTAAGTCGCATTCTCCGATCGCACCTTCGCGAAGCAAATTCTGAAACGCTGTGCTGTCGGTCGGTTCAAGACTCGAACCTGGCTTTGATGGCTGGTACCCTTTTTGAAGCAAGATGATACAGGTTCGCACATCTCATGGTTGCTTGGTTGTCCCAATCGATTCATCGTACGAACAATCATTGCGACTCGGAACCCGTGATGCCAATCGTCCGTCAATCGACAATCAACGCGTTCTTGTTCGTAGTGACGGCATCCATGCGGTTGCATGCGAAAAAACCCGATGAATCGGGTCACTACGAACTGAAAGCGGCAGGGTCAAGCTAGTTGCCCATGCTATTGGTGGAGCGGTATGATTGGGATCTGCCGAGTCTTGCCGTGACGTGTTCTGTCGCTCGCGCCTGATTCAGGTTCGTTTCTAGCCTATCACTGCGGCCCAATTTGCAAGCTTCCATCCCAGCCTTGAAACGTCTGGGTTCCTCTCGACTGCCAGCAGTCTCCTATACCTCACAAAGCGGGAAACACGATGGGATTGTTCGACACGTTTCGCGGCGAATTCATCGACATCATTGAATGGATTGATGATTCACAGCACACTTTGGTTTGGCGTTTTCCGCGGCATCAAAATGAGATCAAGAACGGCGCTCAGCTGATCGTGCGACCGGGCCAGGTCGCGGTCCTGGTTTCCGATGGCGAGCTTGCCGATGTCTACCAGCCTGGGCACTACGAGCTGACCACTCCGAACATGCCGGTCCTCTCCACGTTGAAGGGATGGAAGTACGGCTTCGAGAGTCCGTTCAAGGCAGAAGTCTACTTCGTCAGGACAACGCAGATTACTGACCTGAAATGGGGAACGCCCAACCCGATCATGATGCGTGATCCAGAATTTGGGCCGATAAGAATTCGCGCTTTCGGGGCCTACGCACTCAAGGCGGTCGATGCAAAGGCACTGCTGACCGAAATTGTCGGTACCGACGGTGACTTCGGCGCCGACGACATCACCGAACTGCTGCGTTCGATCATCGCATCCACGTTTGCCGACCTGCTGGCCCAGCTGCAGATGCCGGCGCTCGACCTGGCAACGAAATATGTCGAACTGTCCGAGCAGCTGCGTCAAGCGGTATGCGAACGCATCGATGACGAGTATGGGCTCGATTGCCCACAGCTGCTGGTGGTCAATATTTCTTTGCCCGAGTCGGTCGAGAAGGCGCTCGACACCAGAACCAGCATGGGAGTGATCGGCGACATGCAGAAATTCCAGCAGTACCAGATGGGGCAAGCGATGACGATGGCGGCCGAGAATCCTGGCGGCGGCGGCGCGGCCGAAGGAATGGGTCTGGGTGTTGGCATGGCGATGGCCAGCCGCATGATCCCGGGTCAAATGGCGGGTCCGGCGCCGAGTCCTGGTCCGGCGGTTGCCGCAGCTCCGCCTCCACCCCCTCGCGTGCTCTGGTATCTTGCCGTCGACGGGCAAACCAAGGGCCCCTTCACGACAGAGCAAGTCGCCGCCGGCATCGCGAGTTCCGAGGTGCGGAGCGACTCGGTCGTCTGGTCTGCCGGCATGCAGACTTGGACACCGGCATCACAAGTGCCGCAATTGGCCGGTTACTTTGCCGCAGTCACACCACCTCCGCCACCCCCGCCACGCCCTAGAGGGACACGCCCTAGAGGGACAGCGCCCTAGAGGGACAGCGCCCTAGAGGGACAGCGCCAGTTTCGATCAGCCGCCTGGCAATAGCCTGCTGTTCCTGCCCATTGGAGCAGCGTAGGCCAGGACAAGGAGACCGTCCGGCTGAGGATGCAGGTTGTGATGAGATTTGGGTAACCGCGGAGCAGTGAAAGAGGGTAGCCTGGGGTGAACCAACGAGCGACAGCGAGGCTGGTGTAACCCCAGGTAAGCGAACCCGAAAGAACCTTCCCCCGCGGCGTTTCGGCGGCTACGCCGCCGAAACGCCGCGGGGAAAATGTCGTGGAGCAACCGCAACCTGGGGCTGCGGTTGCTCGCTGAAAGCTCGCACCCTTACCCCAGGCTACATGCTTCCGCCGCTCCGCGGCTGTCCAATCGAGTGATGTACTTTCTTCTCGGTGACTATACCAAACGACGAGCGTCGGAAATCCGAACAAAAACGGGACGGCTAAGCCGGACGGTCTCCCAGTCCTGGCAGCCTGACGAATGCGGTTCGTCGCCAGGACAAGTCCTGGCCTGCGGCTCTCGTCCAAGCAGCACCGACCTCCAGCCACACCCTCAGCTCGCGTTGAGGATATCGTCAACGGTCAATTCTGAGTGCCAGGCGTTCATCCAACGGCGAATGGTTTTCGCAGGAACGCGATGAGTTCCACGACTGCGTGCTGCGAGTGTCACGGCCCATTGGTCGAACAGTTCTGGGTCCACGTGCTTCTTGTACTTCAGCAACACGCGTAGCTCACCCCACCAAGGGCTATCCGGTTCACGCAGCTCGACTTGGTAACCTTGCTCGTGCGCCGCCACCACGTATTCCCGTGACTCGCGATTCAATCCGTTGCCGCGGTCCACGACGATCGGTGTGACTCCATGCGCCAAAGCATCCCGAAAACGGTTAAAGTTCCATTGGCGAGCGTCCGCCAGCAGTTCCTCGCTGTAGTCGTAGCTGCCCGAATCATCACCAACCTGCGTGTAAAAGTACTGATCTGTTTCCAGCACGACGCCGTTCGGTCCCGCTAAGCGCCGCGCGGTATGACTCTTGCCGCACGATGGCAATCCGCGCATTAATAGAACGATTTTAGTATCCATCGATGCGAGATATGCTCCCACGCGTATCGGGTTGACTCACCGTTCGTGACTCACTGTTTATTTATACATGCTCGTGTCGACGACGACCGCTGGCGACACCAGTCGTCGCTGAACCGTTCGGAGTGGACTCTCGAAAAAGTTTCGCGGAATCCGGTGAAAAACCCAAGAACAATGGTTACATTGGGACGGCGTCCTGTTTGGATATTTTTTCATTCCTATTGAGCGGATTTACCTTCATGCGTGTTTCTCAGACCAATCTCACTCTCGTCCTGTGCTTTGCTTCACTCAGTCTGTTGTGCGGATGCGGCGGCGATAGCACGCAACCCAAAGCTCCCGAGGTGGGGGCTGTTCAAGCTTATTTGAACGAGCATCCAGAGGCCCTCGTCGATGAGGAAGAGGTGTCCGAGGAAACTGAGTTTTCGGCCGCTGAGGATGAGTGAGCCGTCTGGGTTGCACGAATTTTTGTTTGCGGACGTTTTTAGAGCGAACGTATTGTTCGCGTCTTGTTTGTTCCTTTGTTTTTCGAGAGGCAATATTGATGAGAATCGATTCAAGAAAGAGCGGCTTCACTTTGGTGGAGTTGCTCGTCGTCATCGCCATCATCGGCGTGCTCGTCGGGCTGCTGTTGCCAGCAGTTCAGGCGGCACGTGAAGCGGCGCGACGGATGAGTTGCAGTAACAACTTTAAGCAGATTGGCCTTGGGCTGCACAACTATCACTCGGCGTACAAGCAGCTGCCGATGATGCGGGGCGGCACTGCTCTTGTTCACGGCAACAACAACCCACAATCTCGCATTCCCCGGATGCCGGGTGGACCTTATGGCGGAAACAACATTCATAATCTCAGCGTGCTCGTTCCACTGACTCCTTTTGTTGAACAACAAGCGATCTGGGAGCAAGTCAGTAACCGAGTTTACCGTGCGTGAGCCGGCGTCCGCTGCTGGGCAGTGGGTGTACAGTGCGATGGGACCAAACCCAGACATTAGCCTCGCTCAACACGCCATGTACCAGTACGACCCCTGGCTGACCACCGTCCCAACGTTTCGCTGTCCCAGTGATCCTGCTGAGGGACTTCCTGGTCAGGGCCGCACGAACTACGGCGCAAGTATCGGCGACGCAATTCAATTTCAAAATACCGGGCCCCGAAACCAAAACGGCACGTTCAACAACAACGCCGCGATTCGGTCGAGAGCGACATGTCGCGGAATGTTCGTTCCTCGCCTTGAGATAAAATTTCGTGATTGTCTGGATGGTCTGGCCAACACGATCATGGCTGGTGAGATGAACTCAGATCTTGGTGATTCCGACGTCACAACGCAGACGGTGATTGCACCAGGCGCACAGGCGAACCCGTCGAATTGTGAGCTGGACATCGACCCATCGCGGCCAAGATTCTGGTTGCCTTCGGCAGCCCGATCCGGCGGTAACCAGACGCAACGCGGGATGAGATGGGCGAGCGGGTACGCGGTCCATACGGGGTTCACGACCATCCTTCCTCCAAATAGTCCAGTCTGCACCAATGGCAACAACGGTGGTACATGGCGACCGGGCATCTATGGCGCGAGCAGCAGGCACCAAGGTGGCGCTCACGTCTTGATGGGCGACGGCGCGGTCGTGTTCATGACGGATTCGGTTGAAGCTGGCAATAAAACGGCGGGAATGGTCGTATGGAATGGAATGGGTGCTCGCGCACCGGGCGTTGCAAGCCCTTATGGACTATGGGGATCGCTGGGAACGCGAGCCAGTTCGGAAGTGATTGAGGAGCAGCTAAACCAGTAGCACTCAGCTCCAAGAAAGCTACAGTCCAGCATTGCCGACACGCGGTTCCGCGGAGCCGCATGTCTTTTTTTGTGTGTCTTCGATGTCGCACCTATCCGAAACAAACTAGCATCGGAGGGTCCCCCGTGGTAATCTCGACTTGCGTCAGTCAGTTGAGCTCCCACCAACGAGGCGGCATCCGATGCCAATCATTTTGCTAGTTGACGATTCGGAAGTCGATCGCACCCTGATGGCCGGCCTGCTGAGTGCGGATTTCGACTGGTTAGTCTCCCACGCCACCAATGGAGTCGAGGCGTTGGCGATGATCGGCGATGCGACGCCTGATGCAGTCGTCACCGACCTCATGATGCCCGAGATGGACGGTATGGAGTTGGTGTCTCAGTTAGCTGAATCCTTCCCCGAAGTGCCGGTCGTGTTAGTGACGGGACAGGACGATGCACAGCTCGCGATGAAGGCCTTAAGACATGGTGCGGCCAGCTTCGTTCCCAAAACGCAGCTGAGCGAGAGACTGCTGGATACCGTCGAACAGGTGTTGGCAGTTCGTGACGTCGATCACTATGACGAGCGGATCGTCCAGATCACAACCAACACGCGATACCGATTCAATCTGGAGAACGATCCGACATTGATTGCTCCGTTGGTGGACCGGGTTCAGCTGGGGATGATCGGCATGCAGCTTTGTTCCGCAGCCCAGAGGATGCACGTTGGCATCGCACTGGAAGAGGCACTGATCAATGCGATGTGTCACGGCAACTTGGAGTTACCGGCCCACCGGCTGGCGGATATCCGTAAACTCCTGCACGAAGGACAGGCATCGGAGTTGGTAGAAGAGAGACGGAACCAATCGCCGTACAAAGAGCGACGGATCCACGTGGCAGCTGACTTCACGCGAAATCGAGCTCAGTTTGTCGTCGGTGATGATGGCGCCGGTTTCGACGTGGCAGCCAGTCTTCCCAAGTCTGCCGACGAAGCCATGGAAAGTGAGGGCCGTCGCGGGCTGTTGCTGATCCAGACGTTCATGGACGAAGTCATCTTCAATGAGACAGGCAACGAAATGCGGATGACTCTCAAGAACCTTCGACCAACAGCTAAGGCTTAATCTGGCGTGTCCAGATACGGATCTTGTCCGATTTCTCGTTGCATTTTCTTCCGTTCTTTTTCGTGATGCAGCAGGACCATGCGGTCACGGAAGTGCTTGCGTTCGACTTTGCGTTGGGCCTTGCGGAACATTTTTGCGTATCGATCGACTGAACCGGCTGATCGATTCGCCCTGTTCCTTCATCCGATCCGCCTTTTTGGGCCCAAGTCCACTCTTCAAGATGTCGTCGTCCAGCGAAAGGTACTGCCGATACGAACCACGGTCGCCTTGGCGACCGCAACGACCGATCAACTGGCGGTCAATGCGGGCCGCATCATGAAATTCGGTACAGATCACGTGCATCCCACCGTTTGACTCGATACCCGCGGCAAGTTTGATGTCCGTACCACGACCGGCCATGTTGGTTGCCACCGTGACTTTGCCTTGTCCTCCTGCAGCGGCAACGATTTCTGCTTCATGCTCGACGTTGTTTGCATTCAGGACCTGATGTTCGATTCCGATCTGCGTCAGCATCTGAGAAAGGATCTCGCTCTTGTCGATCGATCGGGTACCGATCAGAATCGGGCGTCCTTCGCGGTTAACCTCTTGGATCTCGTCGACGATCGCTTCGAATTTGTTCCATCATCGAACCGAAGACACGGTCGGGCAGTTTTTTCCGCCGCGGCGGTCGGTTGGTGGGAACGCGAATCACGGGCGTGCGGTAAATCCGGCGTAGTTCGCGGGCACTCGATGCCGCCGTACCGGTCATACCGGCCAGGTGCGGATATCGCAGGAACAAATCTTGAACCGTGATCCGTGCGGCTTGGCCAGTCGGCACACTGATCTCGATTCTCTCCTTCGCTTCGATCGCCTGATGAATACCGTCACGCCATTTTCGGCCCTCGGCCAGCCGGCCGGTGAATTCGTCGACGATCACGATTTCATCAATGCCCTTGTCGCCGGGACGCACGACGTACTGTCGATCGAGCAGGAATTCATGATGCACTTTGATTGACCGTTCGGTGTATTCGTACATGTCGACAAGCCCCATCGTGCGGACGAGATCGGACTTGGGCAACGAGCGAACTTTTTGTCGACCACGGGCGGTCAGTTCGTACTGTTTCGTATCGGGATCGATCGTGTAGTGTTCGTCCAGTTCGTATTCGTGAGCGTGCTCAGACGCCCAACGGTAGGTCTCCACAATTTGATCGCGGACGGTGTCTTCGATGCTGCCGATGATCAGCGGTGTCCGAGCCTCGTCGATCAAGATGCTGTCAGCTTCGTCAACCAGACAAAAGTGCATGCCTCGCATCACGGGTTTGTCGCCGCTGTCACTGAATCCGCCGGCACCATCGCCGAGCATTTCCGTTTGCAGACGATTCTGGGCCCGCAGCAACAGGCGGTCACGCAAAAAGTCGAATCCAAACTCTTTTGCCGTGCCGTACGTGATCGAGGCCGCGTAGGACGTCCGGCGCGATCCTTGATCGTCCGGGGTTTGAATCACGCCGACGGTGAGGCCCAGCAATTCATAGATCGGCCGCATCCACTCGGCGTCACGTTTGGCCAGGTAGTCATTGACGGTTGCCAGATGAGCCCCTTTGCCGACCAGCGAATGAAGATACAGCGGTAGCGTTGCCGTCAGCGTTTTACCCTCACCCGTTTGCATCTCGGCGATACAGCCCTCGAACAGCGAAATACCACCGACGATCTGGACGTCGTAGTGTCGCATCGACAGCGCGCGGCGGCCCGCTTCGCGGACCAACGCGTAAGCCTCCGGCAGCAGGGTCGACAGTTTCTCGCCCGCCATGGCGCGGTAGCGTAAGGCCAATGATCGTTTCCGTAGCGACGCGTCATCTTCCGCCTGAAGGGTCGACTCCAAATCATTGATCTGACTCAATTGACGACGCCATCGGATCATCCGGCGGCGAAACCCGCGCCGGAAAGAATGGAGAGAGCTCGACCTGATCCGGCGGCAATCGCGGGTTTGGGGTCCGCTGCGGGAATCACAGCGCTCGCGACTTCGGCTGAACCCGCCTCTTCGCTCGGCAGTGCGATCTCGCGCTCGGGCAATGCGATTTCAGCATCGGGCCCGACGGACACGGCCGTCAATTCACCAGTTTTGGTTTGGGGATCCGTTTCACCAGACGACATCGATACCACTTTGTGCGAATTCTTGAGTTGGTTTAGTCATCAATTAAACACTGGATTTCGTGAAACATTCATTCTAACGCATCGCACTGGGATACTAGGCAAAGTTGAGCGGTTTCTTGTAGCAAGCTGGGCAATTTGGATCGAGTATTCCTGGGTTAACGACCGTACTGCATCTAACGATGAATTCAGTCGATCGTCTTATACCAGTCAATCAGTGTTCCCGGACTGTACGAGACGTTCTATGAAAACCAAATTTCGAGGGCTAGCTTTGACAGCAATCTTGCTGACAGGTACTAGCATGACATTCGCCGATCAAGGTGTAAGCTCCGCTGTGGGCGACATTCCTGGATATGGCGAAGACGCGTACTTCGACGAAGAGGCCGCGTACGCAGAACCAAACTATGTGGCACCGGCCGGCCACGCAACCGTTTCAGACTTGCCGTCCGCTCCCAGCGAGTCGCCTCAGTTTGCCCCGGTGGGTGCTGCTGAGCTCCAGCCTGCTGCGTTCCAACAGGTCGGTCTGCAAACCCTAAGCGGCTCTAGCTGCGGCGGCGGTGCCTGCGGCTCTAGCTGCGGCGGCGGTGCCTGTGGCGGAAGCTGCAGCATTGGTGGTTGCGATAGCTACACCTGTGGTGGAGGCTGTGACGGCGGCTGCAATTCCGGCTGCGATTCCGGCTGCGGACTTCACAACTTCAGTTTTGGCGGCCTCTTTGACAGCTGCGGTAGTGACACTTGGGCACAAGCCGAGTTGCTGTTGTGGTTCACTCCGGATCGCAAGATGGCGCCTTTGGTAACGACTTCGCCTGCGGGCACTTTACCGTACTTGGACAATCCACAAACGAACGTCGCCTTCGGCGACCCCGTTCAGGGCGAGCTCTCCGCTGGCATTCGTCTGGATTACGGCAAGTGGTTTACAGAAAACGTTGGGTTTGGCGGTCGCTTCTGGGGCTTGGCCAATAACAACGATTCGTTCGCTGCCGCAGGTGACGGCACGGGCACATCCATTGGGCGACCATTCCTGGATCTCGCCTTCGGTGGCGAGAATGCCGTGTTGGTCAATTACGATGGGTCGGGGGCTGGAAACCCAAGCTTCGCTGGCGGTGTCATAGCGGACAGTTCGCTCTCGATCTGGGGAGCGGAGGCCTACAGCCGAGTTCGATTCAGCTGTGCAAAGAACTGCCGACTCGACTTCATCGGAGGTTACTCGCACTTCAGCATCCATGACGAGCTTGGGATCGCCAGCACGTCGATCAACATTGCCAACCCCGCGACCGGTCGAACTCGATCCTTCGCCGACTCTTTCGACGTCGGAAAACGAGTTCAACGGTGGCCAAGTTGGCTTCGAAATGGTGATCACACGAGGCCCTTGGATGGCTCGCTCGCTGACCAAGGTTCACTTGGGCAATATGAACCAGAACACTCGTATCGCCGGTATCAGTTCTGACGAAACACCGGGTGCTGGCGGCCCCGTGATTAACTCGGGTGGTCTGTTGGCTCAAGGAAACCAGGGTGTCTATGAACGAGATGTATTCGCCTTTGCTCCGGAAGTGAACTTCAAGCTCGCGTATTGTCTTCACAAGAACATGCTGCTGAGCGTTGGGTACAGCTTTATCTACTTTGATAATGTTGCTCTGACAGGCGACGCGGTTGATCGCGTTGTCTCCGACGGATCTCAGCTGGGCACGGGTACCTTCGGACCACGTCCGGCATTTGCCTTTGGGGATTCGAGCCTTTGGGTCCAAGGTCTCGACTTGGGTGTGGTCATCGACTTCTAAGTCGCTTCATCACCTGAGCGGCTCCGGCAATCAAGCAGTCCGGAACACCGCGTCGGAGCCGGTGTGCAAAAACACGAAAGCGTGGAGGAAATTTCCTCCACGCTTTTTTTGCAAGTGTTGCTCGTTCGTCCCAGACGAGTTCTCGTTTGGGACAAACGGCTTACCCGCTTTGCACTCGCACGAGTTCTCGTTTGGGACAAACGAGCTACAATGACAGGCACCGGGGGAGGATTCATGTCCACGTCGAAAGTCATTTTGGGATTATGGCCTCTGGCCGGGATCACAACCGTGGGGGTCACGGAAGCTGATGCAAAGGCAACCATGACCGCCGCCGTGGAAAACGGCATCACCGCTTTCGATACTGCCTTCAGTTACGGATACGACGGAGAGAGCGACCGTCTTCTCGGCTCGGTGATCGGTCAACAACGTGATCAATTCACGGTCATCGCGAAGGTCGGGCAGAGCTGGAGCGGGCAGCGTCAAAGGGTCGTCGATGGTTCGCCAAGGAGACTGATCGCGGACGCCGAAGCATCGCTGAAGAGAATCGGAATTGAGTACTTTGACACACTGATGTTGCATTCACCTGACCCGAACGTGGCGATCGCCCGCTCGGCGGAAGCGATCGCCAGTCTACAACATCGAGGACTCTGCCGACGGATCGGGGTTTGCAATGTTACGACCGCGCAGCAGCGACTGTTTTCGCAAGCAGCCTCGTGTGACGCGATCCAATGTCCTTTGAATCTGATCCAACGAGGCTCGCTGACCAAATTGATTCCGCAGTGTGAACGCGAGCGATGCGAGGTGTACGTGTTCTGGACACTGATGAAAGGGTTGCTGGCCGGAGGGATTTCACGCGACCATGAATTTAGCGCAGGAGACAGTCGTCCGAACTACGAGATCTTTCAGGGGGACGCTCGTCGTCAGGCACACGACGTGCTTGACGCAATGCAGTCGATCGCGTCTTCCTCGGGCCTGACGATCGCGCAACTGTCGATCGGATGGGCACTTTCGCAAAACGGTGTGACGGCCGCGTTGGTAGGCGCTCGGCGAGCCGAACAGGTGAAAGACATTGCTCGCGGAAAACCGCTGCCGCAGGAGCTCCTCGACGCCATTGATGCGATTGTCAAAACCTACGTCTCTACTTGACTTCTTCAAACGCCGAGAATTCTTCTCCACCGAAATCGCCCTCACCACCGAAGTCGCCCTCGCCGCCAAACTCGTCCAAGACGTCGCCACCTTGCTCCATGCCGGCTTCGCCTTCGGGAACTTCGCCAGCTTCGTCGTCAAAGCCAGCGTCTCCGCGAACATCATTGGTTACGCCCAGGGCAGCTTGCATCTGTCGCTTGTCGAGCCACGAAGCAACGGGGACCGCCAGGATCACAGCCACGAGCAGCAGAACCCAAGGAATGAAGAACAACATCGCGACACATGAAGTGGGAGATTTCGGAATTCGAGGCAAACTCGCCTCACTTCAGACGATAGTCCACCCTCGGTCAAGACGCAATTTGCACCCCTCGGAAAGGTGATTTACGGCGTCCGAGCACCCATCGGTCTATTGTTCTTCAATCCCCAGCTGCAACAGCTGTTCTTCGGACAAAATCCGATTGAGCGTATGCAGGGCGGCTGGACTGTTGGTCCCCATTTCCACGTACAGCGTCTGCAGCTGGCGTTTGCTCTCGGCCAACTGTTCGACCCGGCCCATCTCCTCACACAGAAAGCAACGACGTGCCAGGGCGAGTGCACGGTACAAACGGTCCACGCTGGGATCCTGCAGCAGGCTTTCGAGCGCTTGGTCGGCATCCTCTAAACGCCCTACCGCCACTAACATCGTGGCCAGCTGGAGTTTCGATTTGGCATTGTAGCTACGGTTCGTCTCGTTCTCCTCAGGCGGAAAATACTCGCCCACTGAATTCCAGCCGACCTCGTCGTTGCGTTTGACAGCGTTGAGGAACTGCTCCTGCACTGTCTCGGCCTTGGCCACGGTGTCAGAAGTCAGGATGTCGCTGATGTCTTTTCCTTTCGTTTGAAAGGCCGCCAGCGCCGCGGTCGCCGTACAAGCCAACGGCAACAGGATTGCGGCCGCCATTCGTCGTTGCCGACGACGTCGTAGCATGCGTGCTTGATCGGCCGCTCTTTGCAATCGAATCGTGGCGGCCGCGGTGCCCACGCCCAAGCCACCAAGATTGGATGTCGATGCCTCGTTGCGGACGGCATCGAGTAACTCCGAAGGCGACTGAAAGCGATCTTGCGGAAGCTTGCTCATCAGCCGATTGACCACCTCGATCAACCACTCCGGCAAATCAGGCTCACCGCCGGCGTCCTTCACGTTACGGGCCCGGTCCAGCGGCTGCGGCGTCTCGTGAAGGTGCATGAATGCCAACGCCAACGGATCATCCGCCTCGAACGGTGGTCGCCCAGACAACAGGTGATACATCGACACACCCAGTGAATAGAGATCACTCCGCACATCGACCGTCTGCCCCTGAACTTGCTCCGGACTCATGTAGCGAGGCGTTCCCAGGGTCAGCCCCGCCTGTGTCAGATCTGCCCGCGAAGCACCATCGTCAGCCCCCAGCCGCACAAACCAAAGTCGGCAACTTTGATGACGCCGCGCGACGATCGCATGATGTTTTCTGGCTTGATGTCGCGGTGCGTGATCCCCGCCTCACAAGCGACCTCCAACGCCGATGAGACACCGATGAGTACTTCAATCGCTTCGTCGAGACTGACCGACCCACGACGTTCCAGCGACTGACGCAAATTCTCGCCATCAATCAACTCCTGTGCGATGTAATGAGTCGCGCCAATGCTGCCAACATCAATGACTTGGACAATATTGGGGTGATTCAATTTCGCGGCCGCCCGTGCTTCACGTCGAAAGCGTTCGACATAATTCTTGTCGCGGGCAAAATCGGTGCGGAGAATTTTCAGCGCCACGTCACGACCTAGCGACAATTGTCTGGCCGCATACACATCCGCCATCCCGCCGTGGCCGAGTTTCCGCATCACCTGATAATCACCCAAGCGAGTGCCAATCAGACTTGCCGACGAATTCGAGGCGATCGTGTCAGCGTCGTTTCCGAGGCGTGTGCTATCGGCACCATTACCGGTTGCCGCTTCACCAGGACTCGTATCGCTGGAATCTCCGGCGTTGATCATTCGTTTCGTCAGCGCTCAATGCATGACCTCTTTCGTTTTGGAGGAGACTTGCCCGCCGATCGAGACGAGCACTCGATTCATGCTTCCCGATCGAAATCCTTCCAAGTCGATCGTGACGAACTTGAAACCAAAATCCTGAAACACGTTGGTCATCATTCCGTCCTTGTCCAATTCGACCAGGAATCCAATCTGGTCCTTCGGCACCTCGATTCTCGCCAATTCCCCGTCGTGCAATCGCACCCGGAATTCACACAATCCTTTGTGACGCAGCCAATCCTCCGCTTGTTCAATCCGCCGCAAACGCTCCGCGGTGACTTCGGTGCCGTAGGCGATACGGCTGGCCAGACATGGGGACGCCGGCAGATCACTGTTCGATAGACCAAAGTGCTTCGCCAAAGCACGAACCCGCAGTTTGTTCAAACCGAGATCGGCAAGCGGCGTCACCACCCCCGCCAGACCTCCCGCCTCGATGCCTGGTCGGTAGTCACCTAAGTCATCCGCGTTGGTGCCCGACACGATCGTGACGTCATCTGACAAGCTACTGCAGAACTCGCGAAGCGATTCGTACAGAGTCTCCTTGCAGAAAAAACATCGTCGGTTGTCATTGCGTTGATACTCTGGACGATCACCTTCGCCGGTCGCCATGACGTGATGCTTGATCCCGATCTCGTCAGCGATCTTGCGGGAGAGCTCAATCTGCCAACGGGGAACGCTAGGCGATTGGGCCGTGACGGCGATCGCCAATTCTGGCCCCGCAGCCTGGGCAGCGGCCGCCACGACGGTACTGTCGACGCCTCCGGAAAAGGCGACCACAACTCGACCGAGCGAGCGGAGCGTCGAAATCAGTCGCTGAGCATCTTGTTCCGGCGTTTGCATACTGGCGGTCATGGGTGGGCAGGTCGCTAATCGCGTGACTGCACGCGAACATAAAAACCGGCGTCGAGTGACCGACCGATCTTATCTTTCAATTGTGACCGTCCCGATTCGAGAAGCAAACCGGAGGCATCGTCAGCGCGACCCAGAAATCCGCGATTCACCGAGGAAATCAGTCACATTCGACGACTTCGACCTCAGGCGAATGGCCGGTAATCAGCAGGCGAAACGAACTGGTATCGAGCAACCGCAGGCAATCGGTGAGCAAAGGCCACAGGTCGCGCTGCAGTCGCCAGGCCTTGCCAGTTGGCCCGTGTCCGTAGGCCGGGGGGTCCAATACGATCGTGTGGTACGTCCGCTGGCGACGAACCTCGCGGGCCGTGAACTTCGCCGCGTCATCGACTAAATATCGAATCGGCGCGTGGGGAATCGCGTTGTGCTGGGCCGCATGACGTGTTGCCTCGACGTTCGGCTTGGCGGCGTCCACATGGGCAACATGGTAGCCGGCGACCGCCAAGGCCATTGTGCTGGCGCCCCAATACCCAAACAGGTTCAAGGCGTGTTTCGGATCGGCTCTGTCCGCGGGTCTCGAGCCCAGCCATTGCCAATTGTCGAATTGTTCGGGAAAGATGCCGACGTGCCCGGACGGAGTTGGACGGACCGGCATTCGAAAGTTGCCACAGTCGACATCAAGCAGCGACGGCCATGGTCGGTGATGCGTCCACGACTTGGTTGGCAAGTCGTAGCGCGCATCCGCGTCGTTCCAATGCTGCGGACTGTGCGGGGCAGAGCTCAGTGCAGCTGGACAGGGCCGATCGACGAGGTGACCTGCGAAAGACTCAAGCTTGCGACCATCGCCAAAATCGACCAATTCGTATCGATCGTTCGACAACAAACTAACTCAGCGTTGCAGGTTCTGTTGTTCCTCGTTTGCAGAGGCGATCTCCGTTCCGTCATCGCTTGCATCATTTTCCGCCGGCGCCTTCCGATGCCGCGACGTCGGTTTCGGCGACCTCCGATCCCGCGATCTCCGGATCCGACGACTTCATTATCGGGAACTCCGATCATGTCCGCACTCAGACCGCCGTCCTCAAAGACCGGCCATCCTTGCTGGAAATCGCACCTTCGGCAGTGTAACTGACCGGTGGGCGATCGAAGAACCGTGCGGGTGATCCGGTGGCACTTTTTGCGCCGAAGCCAATCTCGCTGCCGGCCAACTTCATTTGTTCGCGAATCGTGCCGCCCTGAAATGGGCCGACACCGAGCACCCAAGTGTCTTTGGCTGTGGCCAACGAACTTTCCACGCCGGATTGCCACAGCGGCTGCTCGGGTTTCGCGGTCGTAGGCGAACGCGGCAATCTTCGCGGCCGCCTCGCGAGACTCACGCCGGGCAAGTGCCACTTCCGGAATCGTGGGAATATTCGGCGAGCCTGGAATCAGGGAGACCGTCGGATGCCAGCGCGTTGTTTTCCGGCACGCCGTATGTCACGCGGTGGTCGTCCGTCCCCAGTGTTCCGATTCTCGCCTCGATGATGATGTCGGCATCGGGATTCGCATCTTGGATCAAGCATCCCGCCGCAACGATCTGTTGCCGCAGCGCACTGGTGACATACTCGCTGTTGACGAAGCCTTCGCCTTTGACGTGACGCAAGGTAGCTCGTATCCAAGTAGACCTTGCGTCCGCTGAGTGGTCGAAAATCGATCGACGCGATACTTCGATCGACCGCATCGCTCATCACCAACTGCTCGGTCGCGTTGTATTCGCGAGTCGTACCGCAACCAACCATGCTCAAACAGGCAGCATCGGCGCAGCGGACAACACAGCGGATCGGTTGCTCATCAAGCGACCAAACGGGATGTCCATCAGGGAGCCGGGGAGGGCAGTTTTCAAGGCTGGATTCATGGTGGGAAGACCAAGAAATAGCCCTAAAAACCCCCATCGGGCAAGATCAGTTCAAAGCCGACTGGAGTTTCACGCTCACAAGGCGGCTGTCACAGTGGCCGGTTCCGCTTTGGGGCGACGGGTGCGACGACGCGGCTTCGCGGCGCCCCATTCTTTCGTCAGCGTCTCAAAGACTTCCGGTGACTCGTATCGCACGATGTTCTTGCCTTCCGGAATTGGACCAATCAGCCCACGAAAGACAGGCATGCCGCGAAGTGCCAAGTCGGTGCTGCAGTCGTCGGTACCGATCTGCATGTGCATCTTCAATAGCGGATCACATGAAGGGAAGTCGCGGATCAACAACGATCCGTCGCTGCCACGAGTGACAATACGAAAGGTGTCTTTTTTGGCCATGGTTGCTCTCGGGAGGAGGCGTCGCGGGAGGGTGGAACGAGGACTCGACGCGTCCACGGAGAAGTCAGATTTACCGCAAGGGAACCGAGCGTCAACGCAAACCGAAAACGCCGGCGGAAAAGGGAGATTGACCGCACAGCGCAGGTGTTTCAGGACTGGTTTACGTCGACGCTCGGACACTCGCAGGCATCCCCGACGGGAGGGTGGTCCGTGGATGCAAGTGGTTGGAGTTCTGGTCGAGTACCTATGACATCGTCCGCAAACTCACATCGTACGAACAAAGTTTCGCGAGACTGCATACAGAGATCGACAGTCGCAATAGCAAAATTCGGCGCGTGCTATCGTCAATAGACTTCGCCGACAACAATGGAGCATGACGTACAATCGGTCGCCAGCGAAACACTTGGAATAACCGAACCCTGATCGACCAGCTGGTAACAGCAGCGAGTAAGTGTTAGCGGCGGAGTGCCGCAGACATGAGCCCAATGCCCGCTACTTTAACGGCAAGGCGCGAGCCTCCGGTCTCGCGTCTTCGCGTCTTCACGCTCACGCCGGAGGCTCGCTCCTTGCCGTTAACAGAATGACGCTCAAAGTAGATGGCATTGGACATCAGCCTGCAGCTACCTGCTGTCGCAAGGCAGTATTCCCTCCATTGGAGAGTTTCACGCCAGTCGCACGGTGACCGGCAGATTTGGCATTTTCGTTTCGCTTTCACCGGCGCTGCAGTTTCACGAGGCTGATGCGAGTAACGAATATCGGCCAAAGTCCGCGAATACTGTGATTTTGAGAATTTACCGGCTCGAGAGTTAAGATTTAACGGTTGTTCGGTCGATATCGGTTGTGACGAGAAAGAGCGACGACGATCCGTTTCGCTCCGCCGCAACCTCCCAGAACAAGCCTGGACTGCGAAGGCATACACGATGAACCGCAAAGCAACCCTTCAACGCACTTCCCAAACCATCATCCTGACGCTCGCGGCAGGGTTCTGTCTGGTCGGAGCAACTGGTTGCCAGGTCTCGCTCAATGGCCAGACGCTGCCGAGTCCCTACTACCTGCAGGACGACGTACAGTACTTCCCGTCGGGTCCCGAGTTCAAACTTCCGCGTGAAGCGGCGGCATTGAGGGCCGCCAAGGCGGAAGAAAAGCTGAACCGTAAGTAAATACTCGTTTCCTTCTCTTGTCATCGGCGCCCATCAGCGTGATCGCGGTGACGGCGCCGTCTTCAAGCAGCAGCGGAAGACCTCTCGGTTCTCCGTCGAACAACTCGCGCATTCACTCTTGGATCGCAGGACGCTGCCCCCGGGGCTGGAGAGCTCCCCGGAAATCTGGAATCCTGCGACTTTTACAATCCAGCTGCCACGATACAATTCGGACTCGCTGAAATTCGCCTCCGATTGCCTTCTTTGAT